>PBQA01000010.1 GCA_002724925.1 Oceanospirillaceae bacterium | reverse complement strand
TGGAATCTGACACTGTCTCAGCTGTCGATCCACTTCGAGGGACGGCTAGACGCTCATATTGACTTGTGACTTGGCTGACACAGAATTTTGAACACCCTCTCACGTGACCATATGCCATTATTTTCTGCTAGTGCGATAAGAGATGTCTCGTATTTCCACTGAAGGAATCGTCTTTTATTATATTTGACAGAAGACTTTTTAGGTCTAGGCCAAGCCAAATCCCAGCCCTCTACTGTAGATAAAATCTCTCTTAAAATAGGGTGATCGTGTCCGTATTTATCAATCCTGCGTTCGGCCTTATTTTTATCAGTTTTGGCTTTTCCTACTCTCATTACGCGCGTATTGGAGGGCGAGGAGTAGTTGAGAGTATTTACTGGCTCATCTTTCGACGGGCTCCAAAGATAAAAGTCTGACTCTCCTATGGCTGACGCTAAGTCCATTACGTAGCTTGTCAAGCCTTGGTGTTCAGTATTCACCACAATTCTAATGTCATTCATTGAGCATTCATCTTTGGCAGTAACGGTTTTTGGCTCCGATTATACCAAACGACATGATCCGGTCATCCACTGATTATTTGCTGTACTGCCTGAAGAAGCTGCTCTGGCGTGCGGTATCCCTTCAGGAGGTAGTCCTGACCTGTCTGGTTATCCAGGATGCGGATAGCCGGTGTCGCAGTAATACCGGCGCGGCGGCCATCTTCATAATCCTGATTGATCTTGCCCTTATGGTCATCCGAGGCAAGACAGTTACCGATGAGGCTTCCGTTAAGTCCGAATGATCGAACGTATTCCGGAATATCACCCAGGCCTTTGCCATTTCCTT
This sequence comes from Oceanospirillaceae bacterium, assembly GCA_002724925.1. Lineage (GTDB taxonomy): Bacteria > Pseudomonadota > Gammaproteobacteria > Pseudomonadales > Oceanobacteraceae > Thalassolituus. The sequence goes on along the minus strand of PBQA01000010.1, from coordinate 25,935 downwards.
TCGTGTCCATCATGAACCTTTCCAGGGCGATCCACGCGGTTCGGTTGTCATAGGCTTCCCTTACGCACTCAATGGCTTGACTTTCAATAGCCGCGACCGGGTTATGGCTGCCGAGGGGAAAGTGTTTGAATTCCCAGTTAATCACGCCTTGCGAGTGTTCTACGACTTGTTTGATGCTTCCGTGCATCTTTCGGCAGTAAGGGCATTCGATGTCTCCATACTCTTGAAGCGTAATTCTCGCGTTGAGCTCACCATAGATCAGTCGGTTGTCCGGCGTAGATACCTGGGCTAACTGAAACTGTTCTTCCAAACTGGACAGGAGTTCTTGCGCCTTGTGCTTCTCCAGTGAGGATAGCCGGTCATCGACCAGTGTGATCACGTCATGTTGAGAGAGGTGCTCTACGGGGGGCTGGTCAGTGCTGGCCTTCAGGTTAATCAGCTCCGTGTGTAGATAGATGTTGGATGCTATAAGAGCGACTGTTGAGATGGTCAAAACCCCGGTTATTAACTGATTTCCGCGCATAAAAGCCTCATTTTTCCAGCAAATAAGGCACTTTAATCAATCTGGTTGTTGAGATCCGGGTTAATGGGTCAGGTATCCTCAACCTATTACCATGAATACTCAAAGTTGTTTTACAGTATAAAAACTTTACAGTAAATAAATTATGGGGTAGCCTGATTGTGTGATGGTTTAATGAGGCTACTCATGGCTGATGAAAAGCATGAAGTTCTACTAAGGCTGAGAGCAATTGAATTGCTGGCGTACTGGGAGGGACGATTGGTTACCAATCGGCTCATGTCCTGGTTTGGTATTAGCCGACAACAGGCTTCATCTGATATTAAGCGTTATATAAGTGTTCACAATCCTGGCTCCCTTTATCACGATCCGGGAGTTAAAGGGTATGTCCCGCAAGGAGACTTCCAACCGGTCTTAACGAAGGGTCATATCAACGAATACCTAGATATGATTTCTGGTCTGGTCAGCGAATCTGTCGCAGTGACCCTTGAATCTGAAGACCATCTTGCTGCTGTCCAATTGCCCGATCGCACTGTTCGGCCAGAAATAGTGCGAGAAATATTGCGAGCTTGCCGGACGCAAACCAGTGTGAAAATTCTCTATGCCTCGATGACAAACCCGATATGGAGTGAGCGGGTTATATCTCCGCATACCCTGGTTTATACGGGCTTCCGTTGGCATGTTCGGGCGTATTGCTACAAGCGTGGTGAGTTCCGTGACTTCATTCTGTCCAGGATAGACCGGACACCTAAACCTGCTACAGAGCCATCTCCAGATCCCTTGCAAGACTCATTGTGGAATGAGCAGATCCTGTTAACCATTGTGCCGAACCCAAAGTTGAGCGATGGGCAGAAGGCGCTGGTAGAGAAGGATTTTGGTATGCCCGATGGTCGGTTACAGATTTCGGTTAGAAAAGCACTGGCACACTATACCTTGCAGCGTTACCAGGCGGCGATAACCGTTGATGAGGCAGCCGATGAGTTTAAGTTCCCTATCATCCTACTGGATTCAGATCGAAAGAAACTGAGTCCCTTTTTGTTTGGCTCAGAGTCTTAGGGGAGGTTGAGTTTGATAAAGCAGTTCCATTATGACAGCGACATGGCGGGTGGCTCCCTCATGGTGAGAGAAAGCCGTATCGTTGCTGGTTTGCTAATGGACGGCGTAACACCTGAACAGTGGGATGAAGCAATTCGGGTAGAGAACGTGTTGCAAAAACGCACGCCAGCGTCAGCAAAGCGAAATGCCACGGCGATTCGCAAACGACTTGAGCGTCTGGAGCCGGAGTTCTGGCGAGCGTTGAGAGATGGAGATGACGAGCTGGCCACACAGGTAGCCTTTTGCGGTGCGCTGGAGCGGAATCTTTTGCTGGTGGAGTTTATGGAGACGGTACTTCGTGATGCCTACATGTCCAGAGCTGAGCATCTCGATGCGTTTGTTTGGGCGGATTTTCTCGAAGACCGGTCGCATAGAGATCCGGCCATTTGCGACTGGAAGGAATCTACCAAAAAGAAAATGGGGCAGGTGGTGTTTCGTATGCTCGCTGAGGTTGGGTACCTGAAGAGCACACGAAAGCTTGAACTACAGCATGTTGTGGTAAGGCCTGAAGTCAAAACCATGCTCGAAGAGCATTACAAACAGAGAATTAAAAAGTGCATGGAAGTGTCGGCATGGACGCGATAAGTGCATTGGGAGCAACTATGGATCAACGACTACATGACCGGCTGAATCAGATACCAGACAAGATTCTGTCCCCAGAGTTTTTGAGTGGGCAGGGACTGGGAAATGAAATTGGCTTTTGGATATTCGATTACGAGCCTGAGCAAGAACTTGGGGTTCGAGAGTATATCGAATTCCTTGAGGTTATGTTGGCCAAGAAGCACAGCCATTTGAAGGTGGTTAACATCAATCTTCTCAAGTGCCTGGTCGGTTATCTTGCCGATCGCAACTTCGTTGATAAAGCCATAGAGATGCAGAAGATCAAAGGTGATGAGGCCTTGATGAAAGCCCTTAAAGGGCCGCTGCACATGGACAAATTCGCGCCTTACCTGACAGAAAAACATTCCGCTACCGAGCAGGACATCATCTTCATTACTGGAGTGGGTTCTGTTTGGCCGTTATTGCGAGCACACAATCTGCTAAACAGCCTTCATTCACTGTTGGGGCATAAGCCTGTCGTCCTGTTTTATCCCGGCCAATACAACGGCCAGGCAATGAGCCTGTTCGGGAGAATACCCAGCAACAATTACTACAGAGCCTTCAGGTTGGTTCCGTAAGCGATGGAGACCAATTAATAAGAATTTCAGGGGAATCAACACACTATGAACATCAAAGAACTCTTTTTTAAGCCACTGGATCGCTCAATTAACGGCGTTGTTAAGGCTGACCAGGATGATGATGCCACTGTTTACCAGGAACTGGATGAATATGTGGTGACCAATGAGCTGGAGAAGCATTTTCGGGATTTCTTTCAGTCCTACGGTACCGATCTCAATGACCCCTCCATCGCTAACCGAGTGGGGGTGTGGATTTCTGGTTTCTTCGGCTCTGGTAAATCGCACTTCCTGAAGACCTTATCCTATATTCTGGCCAACAAGGTGGCGCGGGATTCAGAAGGTAACGAGCGCAGTGCAGTTGCGTTTTTTGATGAGCACAAGATCCGAGATGCCTTTATCCGTGCAGATATTGATAAAGCCGTAAGCGGTCATTCCGATGTCATTCTGTTCAATATTGACAGTAAGGCCAGCTCAAACGATGACGGCAACCCTATCCTTAATGTCTTCCTGCGAGTGTTCAATGAGCACCAGGGTTTTAGCGGCGATCACCCGCACATCGCGCACATGGAACGCCATTTGGCCCAGAAAGGTGCCTATGAGACCTTCAAGGCTGCTTTTGAAGAATCCAGCGGTCTGTCATGGACTGAAGAACGTGACGGGTATCAGTTCTACCAGGATGACGTAGAGAAGGCCATTTCCAAGGCGTTGAACCTGTCGCCGGATGCTGCCCATAAATGGTTTGAAGAGTCCGAAGAGACGTTCAGCGTATCTGTGGAGAATTTCTGTCACTGGGTTAAAGAGTACCTGGACAGTAAAGATCCGAAACACCGGATACTGTTTCTGGTGGATGAAGTCGGTCAGTTTATTGGCAGTAATACCCGCCTGATGCTGACCTTGCAAACCATCACGGAAAACCTGGGCACCATCTGTAAGGGGCGTGCCTGGATCATAGTAACCTCTCAGGCCGATATGGACGCGGTACTGGGTGAACTGTCATCTTCCAAAGCCAACGATTTCTCCAAGATTGCCGGTCGCTTCAAGACCCGGTTGTCACTGTCCAGCTCGAACACCGATGAGGTTATCCAGAAACGCTTGCTGCGTAAGACTCCGGAAGCAGCGGACATGCTCAAGTCCGTCTTCGACCAGAAAGGCGACATCCTGAAGAACCAAATTACCTTCGATCGTTCTGGGCCGACGCTCAAAAACTTTGATGGTCCAGATAGCTTCGTCAATAACTATCCGTTTGCGCCTTACCACTTCCAGTTGGTACAGAAGGTTTTTGAGGAGATCCGTAAAGTCGGGGCCACCGGGGCGCACCTGGCTTACGGTGAGCGGTCTATGCTGGACGCCTTCCAAATGGCCGCCAGCTCCATCGCCAAGGAAGAGGTGGGAGCTCTCGTGCCAATGCACCGCTTCTATAGTGCCGTTGAAGGCTTTTTGGATACAGCCGTCAAACGCACCATCGATCAGGCCGGTGAAAATGCCACGCTGGACAGTTTCGATGTTCAGATGCTCCGCACCTTGTTCATGATCCGCTATGTAGACCTGATCAAAGGAACTCTCGATAACCTGGTCACCTTGTCGATTGAGAAAATCGACGATGACAAGCTGGCGCTACGCAAACGTATCGAGGAGAGCCTTCAGCGTCTGGAAAAGGAAAGCCTGATCACTCGTAATGGTGATGAGTTCCTGTTCCTGACCAACGAAGAGCGGGACATTACTCAGAAGATTAAGGCTACTGACGTTGCCAGCTCGGAAGAAAACAAAGAACTGAGCAACCAGATTTTCAAAGATTTGCTGCGTGATACCAATAAATACCGCCATCAGCCCAACAAGATGGACTACAGCATTGGCCGGTACCTGGATGGGCATACCCTGGACGGTAAGTATGAAGCTGACCTGAAAGTGGAAGTGGTGTCACCGCTGGACACTGATTACAGCCAATACTCTGAGGCTGGCTGCATCAACAAAAGCGCAGAGGGCGAAGGTCAGATCCTCATTAAGCTGGGTGATGATAAGCAGTTCTTCAGTGAACTCCGCACCTGGCTGAAGACCAACAAGTTTATTCGTCTGAACGACGATGGTACCCAAGCGGACATTACCCGTATCTTGGCTGATCGTGGTCGGGAGAACCAGGAGCGTAAAAAGCGCCTGCGTGCCCGGATGGAAGACATGCTGTTGAAAGCGGAGGTCTACGCTCTTGGTCAGCATCTTTCTCTATCTTCATCCAATGCACTTACCAAGCTTGATGAGGCCTGCCGCTACCTGCTGGAGAATACTTACACCAAGCTGAGCTATATCAAGGTCTACCAGCAAGACCCGTGGCGCGAGCTTAATGCCGTTCTGACTGTCGATGATATTGGACAAATGGGCCTGTCATTGGAAGGCGAAGAGGGTAATCCAAAGGCAACCCGCGATGTTGAGCAATACATCGGGCTCAGGGCGACCGGGACCGAGCGTATCCTGCTTTCAGACATTGTTGAGCGATTCGCAAAGCGTCCATATGGCTGGCCAGATGCTGAGATTTTGTTGATTGTTGGCCGTTTGGCTGCGGCTGGCCGGATCTCGTTCCAGCTTGGGGGTGGAACGCTGCCTGTCAGGGAAGCGCTGGAGCCTCTCCAGAATACACGCCGTCGTCGCGAAGTCTCAATTATCAAGAAACGCCAAACGGATGAAGCAGTGCTGAAGCAGGCGCGTAACCTGACTCAAGACCTGTTCTCTTCGATGGGACCGGCCACCGAGAAGGAGTTGTTTGAGTTTTACACCCAGCACTTCAGCAAGTGGCTGGCCAATCTCAAATCCTACAAAAGCAAAACCGATGTGGGCCGTTTTCCAGGGAAGACAGTGATTGAGCAGTCAATCCTGACTCTGGAGCGCTTGCTTAGCAACGATGATAGCTTCGATTTCTTCAAGCAGGTCGTGGATAAGAAGGACGATTACCTCGATCTGGAGGAGGATTACCGGGACATCCACGAATTCTTCAGTAACCAGATCCACACCTGGCAGCAGCTTCAGCAGGCACTTCGTCACTTTGATAAGAATCGTCAGGCGTTGGAGAAGGACGCGGAAGCTAGTAAGGCTTTGTCGGACCTGCAAGCTATCGAATCAGCAGATGCGCCTTACGGTATGTTGCACAAGGTCGCTTCTCTGGTCAGCGCAGTAGAAACCGTCAACGAACGTCTGCTAACTGAAAAGCGAACCCATGCCATTGAGAGAGTGGACGACAAAATCAAGCAGCTTGAAGGTGAGATTCAGAAGAGTGGTATCGCGACCTCAGAATTGAGTAATCGACTACTGCGCCCCTTGCAGTTGGTTAAAAGTGATCTGGAAGTTGAAACCAGTATCGCCTCCATTTTCATGTTGCAAACAGAAATCGCTAGTGAGCGATTTGACGATGGCCTCTATGAGCTGGGCATGGCAGTAAAAGCAGAGTTTGAGCGTCAGCGCAAAGCTGATCCTTCTCCCGTTGATACGGGTGGCGTGTCAGGAGGCGGAACCTCCCCGAGCCCCGAACCCGCTCCATCTAAAGTCGCTGAGCCGAAGCCTATTGCAGAAATTAACGCGGCAAGTTTTGTGGACAAGATAGGGGCAGGGGTGTTTCTGGAGGATGAAGCCGCTGTCGAGCAGTTTGTTGAGGCAATAAAGTCGGAACTCATAACCTCGGTACGAATGGGTAAACGAGTACGGATTCGATAACGGTTATCGAATCTGATACAGCACAGTAACACTGCCATAAGGGACTAATTAGTGGTTAATCCTCGAAGCCTTGTCTACCAATTGCACCAGCACTGGGAGCTGGTCGAGGTGATGGTGCGTGTCAGTCGTGACCATCCAGAGCTGGATGAAGAGCAGGCGCTACACTTGGTGGGTAAAGTAGATCCGGATAGCAGCGAGCCCGGTGCCGTATTGCGCTCATTGCTCAATGCCGATCTCCTGCAGCTTGTTCCCCGTTCAGGGGATCTCGTTGTTAATCCTACGGTACTTGAGTTTGTTCGAGGTCTAACCCATGAACATGAACTGGGACTTTCTTCCGTTTTGGCAGCAAGGGTTGCGGCCATTCGCACGGCAACTGAATCTCTGAACCAAGCGCTGGCCGACGGTGATAATGATCAACTGCGTCAATCAGCGCGACAACTAGGAGATTTATTCCGGCAAATCAGTCTTCAGCTTCACCAGGATCGTGACGCCATTTTGGATATTGCCGAACAGGCGCGGTCTGCCGATAGTGCTATGCCTCTCGCCAGGCGTTACCGTCGGGTACTGGAGGCATACGACCAATACATCGAACCCATGAATGAAATGATGGACTCCGGGCCTGATGGAACCTTTTATCGGCACCTGGAAGGTGCCGATGAAGCGTTGGAAGTGGTCTATGAGAAGCTTAGTGTTCAGGGTGCGCTTTACAGTCATCGGCGCCAAATTAGACAGGTTTCCTATCAGGCGAAGGAATTGAGGCGTATAGGCCGGACGATTTCTCAGCAATGCGCGGATACTTTGTTGCCCCTCAGGGAAGAGCTTCGGGCTCACAGCAATCTCGCTTCATCGATCAGTAAGCTACTTGGTCAGGTCAGAAAGCGCGGCCTGCGTCGTTCTATTCCATTGGAATTTGAGGGGCTGAGATTGCCTTCTTGCCGTCAGGAGCGATTTTCCAGGATCTCTGTCGGTGATGAGGTCTTGACGATCATTAGTGAGGCGCAAAACTACCAGCCTGTGGCAGAGCCGTTTCCAGAATCTGAAGAATCGGCCCAGTTGGATTTCCAAGAGTGGGTAGATCAAGCAGCTGTGATCGAACATTTAAAGCGATCATTGCCGGTTGATCACCTGATGAATTGGCTGAGTGAACATTATGGTCACCTGCCAGATGCTTTAGTTTTACAGCTTTATCACGATCTGGTTCGGTCCTCGGACTGGCACAGCTACTTGCAACCCGAAGAAGTGGTAACCGAACTGAATAGCCTGCGGGTTTATCACCACCCTCACAGGCTGGAGGCCTCATGACAACGGTTAACCTGGACAAGCTGAGTTGTTTAGCTGAAATTTTCACCCGGCTCAGCAAAAATGGTGAGCATATCAACCGCGCATCCAAGCCTTTGTTGTGGGCCAACCTGGAGCAGGAGCGCGACGCCTACGAGACACTATTCTCGTCGCTGGGGTATGACTTGAGGGTCGATAGTCGTGGTTTTGCCTGGTTTCATAATACCGAGAGCAGTACATCGTCTAATCAGAATACGCGGCGATTAGCACTTTTTTTCATGGTGATATTTGAGTTTCAAGGTGATGCAGGAAATCCGCTGCGTCGCTTCACGGATTGGCGTATTGATCGAGAACTATTGGATGAAGCCTACAGTCAGCATAAGGAGGTCTTAGCGGCGGAAGGGATTTCATTGGATGACTTTGCGGATATAGCGAAAACCGCAGAGCGATTTGGCTTCATGGCTGAAGACGCTGGTGCTTATTATTTGCTGCCAGCCGTTTACAGATACCTTGATCACTTCGAAGCTCTGGCAGCTGGCATTGATGATGATTTTGGGCTGGGCGATGAAGGCTCCGCGCTGGATAACGATAAGGAAGAAGTTCATGAGTCGTGATACAGCCTTGAGCGATAAAAAAGAAGCCGTGAGCGATAAAGCAAAGACCATGCGCGTAGACACAGCCATGCAGCGATTCGACTTTTCCGGTTTTCAGCGATTGGTGTTGTTGGGCAGTGCCGGGTATTCCCGAGCGGAATTGCCGCTGGATGAATCTGTCTCCCTCATCGCCCCCAATAATACCGGCAAAACCAGTCTGATTAATGCGTTGCAATTTCTCCTGATTATTAATAAGAGGCGCATGGACTTTGGTGCTCACGATGTGGATAAAAGTCGCCAGTTCTATTTCCCCAATAACAGTGCTTATATTTTGCTGGAGGCGACTCTGCCTAATATCGGCACGGTCGTTCTTGGGTGTGTCGGCAAAGGCGTCAGCCACGACTATCAATATTTTGCCTACAAAGGGCAGCTTAACGTCGATGAGTTTCGGACCGATGACGGAAAATTGGTCGCTCAGCCGGAGCTAATCGCACATCTCGCTCAATACGGTAAATCTGTTTTTACCTATAATCCCAGTGATTTCGCCAATATTCTTTACGGTGGGCGAGTTAAACGCGCTGCTAATGAGCCGGATTTTACCGTGTTTCGTCTGGAAAATAGCAGAGACTCCGATGCTTATCAGCGGGTTCTGACCCGTACTCTACGGCTGGATAAACTAAAATCACAGGATGTGAAAGAGCACCTCCTGCAAATTTTCAAGCATGATGTCACTGATTCCGCGATCGACTTTAAGCAAGCTTGGGATAAGGCATTTGCCGAGATCAATGTTGAGCGGGAGCAGTATCAAATTGCTTTCAGTCAGCAAACTCGTATTGATACATTGGAATCAAACCGTGATCAGCGACTTGTAGTGCGGGGCCAAATTCTGGCTGTGCGCCCCCACATAGAGGCAGCTCTGGAGGGGTGGGAGCAATTCTATACAGATAAATGCAGTGAGATAGCGCAAGCCCAAAAGTTCTTGGAAGATGAACGGCGAGACAGGCTGGGTAATGATCGGAAACTGATTGCGGAACAAACTCAGTTGGCTGCAAAGCTAAAGTCTCTGGTAAGTCAGCAGGAGAGCCAAAACGAGCTGGAACGACAGTTTGCGTTGATCTCGGGCCGGGAGGAGCTGGAACAGCAGCAAGCGGAAATCAAAAAACAATATGATGCTATCACTACGCAAATTGGTCTGGTGAGCAGCCGTACACCCAGCCAAATTGAGCGAGATATTAAGCGTAACCTGTCAGAGCAAGAGGCATTAACCCGAGAGTTGGATACTTTGTCAGATAATCTCTGGCAACGTCTGAGTGTGGATCTGCCTGAAGATCAATTAGGAGTATTAAACCGCCTGTTTAACCGGGAAGTGATGACGCTGGGTGCTAACCAATTTGATCTTGATACGAAAGAGCTAAGTCGTGCGTTGGCACAAATGGATGCCAATCACTGGAAAATGGAGGGGCTGTCTTTCAGTCTGGAATCTCTCACGCCCCAGTATGTTGTCAAAAGTGCAGGGGAAATTCAGCAGCGTCAGAGTGAATTGACAGAGCAACATAGTGATCTCCTTAAGCAGTTGGATACCGCCAAATCTTTGGATAAGGCCAAAGAAATGAAGGGTCAGCTGTATGGCCAGCTCACTTCTGTAGAAGAAGCCCTTAAAGCGTTTGATCAGTTACTTCACTTGCGTCAGCAGCAGCCGGAACGCGAGATTCATTTCGCTGCTGGTGAAGCACGGCAGCATGAGATTAACAATCTGCTGGTTCAGTCGGAGCAGGCCAGTAAAACGCTGGATGAAAAGGCGACTAAGCTAAACCAGGACGAGTCATCGCTGAATGGTAAACATCAGCGAATCAGTGAACTCCGCAATCGCCGTGTGGATACCGATCAACGCTTCAGTTATTTGGCTGATCAACCCCACAGGCCGTGGTTGGGTGACTCACAGGTACAACTTGAAAATCTAGCTGAGGCTCTGACCGATTACCAGCGCTTATGCCAACAGTTACTACGACTGGATGGCGATATCACCGGTCTGCTAAGCGAGCTGCATCACAAAGGCCTGACCAAATTTCAGTATGCCGAGAACGACGAAATTGAAATAGATGCCTTGATCAATTTCCGTCATCAGCTTTCGCGTGAAGCTGAGGCGCTGGAGCGCCGTGCTCGCAGTGCAGTGGTGAATGTAACTGCCAGTCTGCGCGACTTGCGTAGCGGACTTTATAGCTTAAAGCGGAGAATGCGCGAATTTAACTCGCTCATCGGCGCTCGGCAGTTATCGGATCTCACCGTCTTTAAGATTGAAGCACAGGATGATGAAAGCTTGGTGTCTGCCATTGATACCTTGATTGATACCGCTGAAAAAGTGGAGTCAGGTGAAACCTTTGCCCTATTCAATCAGGCCAGTGTGCTGGATGACGTACAGTTGGACAGAGCGCGGCAGCGTCTGATCGATGAGTGCAACGCACGGCAGGGATTGAGAGTGGCGGACCTTTTCCGGCTCAGCTTCGTAGTTGGTAAGAAAAATCAGGCCCCCGAATCCTTTGACGATCTTGATAGCGCTGCATCCAACGGCACGGTGTTAATGGCCAAGCTCATAACGGGACTGGCCATGTTGCACCTTATGCAGGACAAACGCCACCGGGTGAAAGCCATCTGTTACCTGGACGAGGCGCTGGCTCTCGATACCCGTAACCAGGCCAGTCTCATTGAAACGGCAGCAGAGTTTGGCTTCTCGCTTATTTTTGCTTCTCCTTCTCCGCTGACCACGGCGCGTTATTGCGTGCCTATCAGCCAGCATCAAGGCCGAAACCATATCAGTCGTGAAAGCTGGCACATTCTGGAGCCTCTAGCAACGGATAGCGGTGGAGCTCTGTCTGGAGTGACCTCATGACGGCGCTGTTGGCAGCATTGCAGCGTATGGCAAAAGCCGCCGATGGACCGGTCGCTGCGTCGCAATTCACTGCGGCGCAAAGAAAGGCTTTGGATCAATTTATCCAGCAGACCCACGCCATTACCTGCCGGACATCTGGTCGAGGCATAACCTATAAGGTTGCTCAGCCTCAGGTGATTGAACAGCATCTTCGCTCCCTCAGTCCTGGCTGGCTGGAGGAGCTTTCCGATTCCGTGCCAAATCGGGCGGCCAATATTGCTGCCTACCGCAACAGTAAGGGCGGGGGGCACCGGCATGCAGCGTACTATCTGCTAATGCGTGCCTGTGGTGGGCGAGTGCAGTGGTGTGATGCCGAAAACCAACTGGACCTCAGCGAGGCTACGGCGCGTTATGGTGTGGCGGCGATGGCAGTTGAGCCAAGTGACGCCTGGTGTAGCGCTCAACCCCTGTGGTTGGTGGAAAACCAGGCGCTATTTGACCGCCTCGACTGGTTACCAAACTCAGATCGGCAAAAAATCGGCCTGCCACATAACGGCCAAGCCTCAGTTCACTGGTATCGCGGGCAGATTAATAACAACCTGCTGGACTGGCTTGGTGCATCCGAGCGGGTGCCAGAGGTCATTCTCTTTCCAGATTACGATGGCGTGGGGTTGCGGAATTATGCCCGCTTACATCAGCGACTGGGGGATCGCTGTAGCTTGTGGCTCATGCCCGATTGGCAACCCAAGCTCAAAACCTTTGGCAGCAATACCATATGGCGAGATACCAAAAGCGACTTCGATGCCGCAGTGAGCTATCTAAGCCAAGCCATTCCCTCTCAAACTGCACAGGGGGCCGAACTTCACCGCCTGATTACAGCCTTGAGGACTGAAGGTGCGGCCTTGGAGCAGGAGGCGATATGGTTGTGACCTGCTGCTTGTTATCGTGCATCTCAGGTGTGCTCTCAAAGCATTGTCCCGCGTCCTAGGACGTGGGACAATGCTGATCTGGATGGAATTGGGTTAGCGATAGAGAGGATGAGCCCCCAGTGAAAGGTCAAGACATCGTACTGCTGCTAAAGCTGATTTCTCTACACCGGAAAGAGCTTCCTTCGGGGGCGTCCGAGCAAGCACCTGTTGAGCCTGTTGATTGGGAAGACTGGCAGGATTGGGAGGGTTGGGATGCAGATGGCAGCCGCTTGATCTTGCCTGAACATCGGTCCCATGAGCAAAAGGACATCGCTTCCCGCTATACCGCACGGAGTCTGGAAGAAGAGACTGGCATCAGCAAATCCCAGATCAACCTGGCCCTTAACCGTTGTATAGATGTGGGCTTGGCCAAAAAAGACCGTAAATCCGGCGTGCCACGGGCGAATGTGCAGGCGCTGTATGGCTTTATCGTGCACGGCCTTAAATACGTCTTTCCTGCCAAGCCGGGTGAAATCACCCGAGGCATTGCCACGGCTTTTGCTGCTCCGGTACTGAACAAGCAGCTTATGAGTGCCGGGGAATTTGTCCCAGTATGGCCCGATGCCAAGGGCAACACCAAAGGGCAGGCCATAGAGCCACTGTGTAAATCGGTTGCTTATGCGGTTAGAAGGGACCCGGAAATGTATGCGCTTCTGGCTCTGGTGGATGCCATACGCATAGGGCAGCCTCGCGAGGCGAACCTGGCGGCCAATCTGTTAAAGCAGCGTTTGGGGGCTAAATAATGGCGGTCTTACCGGTGCTTCAAAAAATGCTTGAGCAGGTGGCCAAAGCCCTGGGGCCAGAGCTGTGCGAGCAGATGACGTTTGTGGGTGGTTGTACCACAGGGTTACTGCTGACCGATGACTTTACCAAGGAACAGGTGCGGCACACCGATGATGTCGATCTGATCGTGCATACCATGGGTTACCTGGGCTTCCATGCGCTACAGCAGCGACTCCAACAGCAGGGCTTTACCATCCCTATGGCCATTCCCGGTGAAACTCACCCCATTTGTGCCATGCAACTGGGGGATCTGAGGGTTGATTTCATGCCCGATGACGAAAAGGTGCTGGGGTTCGGTAATCGCTGGTATCAGGCCGCCATGGATACCGCAATTGCCCACGCACTGACTCCCGATCTGACCATTCAGCTCGTCACCCCGGTGTATTTTCTGGCCACCAAACTGGAAGCCTACAAGGGCCGGGGTGAGGGCTATGCCCTGGGTAGTCGCGATATTGAAGACATCCTCAATTTGGTGGATGGCCGTGAAGAATTACTGGGCGAGGTCCGCCAGGCGTCGGCAGTGGTGCAGGAGTACATCGCAACAGAGCTGGCTCAATTGCTGGAGGATGGCAATTTCGAGTACGCCGTTCAAAGCCAGGCGCGAGGCAGCGAGGATCGGGAAAGCCTCATATTTGATAGACTGGAGGCACTAGCAGCCTACCCGGAAGAGAGCCAGGGGTAGCGCGACAGAATGAAGATTGCATGGACCAGTCGCAAAGGACAACAACGGCACTACAACAGCGATGCCGTCGCGTTGGGTTATGCCGGGCCATACCTCGTAGCAGTGATTGTGGATGCCGCCGAGCGAGCGGTAGAGGGCCGTTTGCGGGTTGGTATTAATAGCCAGGGTAAGCGTCTGGCCACCTATTGGGCCGATAGCTGCGTGGCAGCAATGCGAAAAGCCCATCGAGAAGCTGGTCAAGGGCAAGGTACTGTATTAACCACTGAAGAGCCCCTGCTCACGCTGTTGTTGCAGCAACAGAGGGCGTTAAAGGCCGATTATCTCCACGACATAGCCAGCTACGGCGTGCTGATCCTCAATACCGAAACCGGGGACATGCGCTGGTGGTATACCGGCGATTGTCGTATTGGCCTGCGCGACCAGAATGGTGCGATTGAGTGGCTGAATACACCGCACCGGCTGGAAAGCTCGACGTTATTGCAGGCGTGGCAGGGCGCTGAGGCCGCAGTTCTGACAGCGACAGAACAGCAAGCAGCCAGGCATACCCTGACGCAATCACTGAATGCACGCCGATTTACTCGGCCCACATTGGTAACCGCTCAATTGCCCGTTAACGCAGTGACTGAGGCTAGTACCCCTGACGCAGCCATAGTACTTGCTACCGATGGCTATTGGTGCGAGCACCTGCGCCATGGTACTGCCATGGCTGAACTGGATGATGATGCCAGCGTGTTAACCCTAACCCCTGGCAAGCGCTCGTTGAGCCTGCAAACCGATACCCCCAATTTATTGATCACTTACACCAAGTGACAAACGGATATTTGGAAGACTATGAACACCAGTAACGTCAAAAAATACGCACCCAAAGCCCGGAAAGCCTTTATTGAGGCCATGAGTAAACAGGCTGCGAAATATGGGATTACCAAAAAGAAAATCGAGCCAGCGGAGCAGAAGGGCGACCTGGTTCTGATTGGTGATAGACCGTTTCCAGCTTCGGTTATCAAACCTCGTGAACGCTTGGTAAAGCGTATCGAGCAACAAGGCTTCGACCAGGTAATGGAGCATGTGGCCTATAGCTGGTTCAACCGGCTGTGCGCTATTCGTTACATGGAACGCAAAGGGTTTCTTGACCACGGGCGTCGGGTATTGAGCGCGGCTGACGGCAGTGCCGGTGTGCCCCAAATACTGGAAGAGTGTCTGGATGTCGAGTTGCCCGGCCTGGACCAGGCCAAGGTTAGAGAGCTGAAGCTTGATGGCAACAAAGACGAAGAGCTTTACCGTGAGCTGTTACTGGCCCAGTGCCACGCCTTGCACCAGGCAATGCCATTTCTGTTTGAGGCAGTCGCAGATGAATCCGAGCTGTTATTGCCGGAGAACCTAACAAAGACAGACTCACTGATCCGTGAATTGGTGGCCAATGTTCCCGATGAAGACTGGGACCATATCGAGATTATTGGCTGGCTTTACCAGTTCTATATCTCCGAGAAAAAAGATCAGGTTATTGGCAAGGTAGTTAAGAACGAAGATATTCCAGCCGCGACACAGCTTTTTACGCCTAATTGGATCGTTCAGTACATGGTTCAAAACACTGTGGGTCGCCAGTGGCTTCAGACGTATCCAGATTCGCCGCTCAAGGAGAAGATGCCATACTACATTGAACCTGCCGAGCAAACTTCGGAAGTGCAAGCGCGCCTTTCTGAAATTACTCCTTCTCAGATTACACCAGAGTCAACGAAAGTACTTGATAGCGGGTGTGGGTCCGGTCACATTTTGATTGAGGCCTACAAGGTATTAAAGTCTATTTACGAAGAGCGAGGTTACCGAACTCGCGATATTCCGCAGCTTATTCTCGAAAAAAATCTCTTCGGTCTGGATATTGATGACCGTGCCGGACAATTGGCTGGGTTCGCGTTGATGATGCTGGCCAGGGAAGACGATCGACGAATATTCTCTCGAAATATAAGACTCAATGTTTTGTCGTTACAGGAAAGCTCTAATGTAAATCTGCCATCTCTATGGCAATCATTGAACTTAACCGGAGAATGGCAGAGTGGCACTTCGCAGGGGCTCTTTGAGGAGGAGCAACAGGACCTTAGTGCTTTTGCGGCAGACAACCGCTACCAGTTGCTTCAGAGAACCTTAGAGAGATTTAAACAAGCCAAGACTTTTGGCTCATTGATTGACGTTCCCCATGATGATTGCGAGGAGTTGAAGGAGCTTTTTGTCACTCTACGCGAACTGGATAGTTCAGGCGACTCGATGCAAAAAGCGGCAGCGAGCCAATTGCTTCCATATGTCCATCAGGCAGTATTGCTATCGCAAAAGTACGAAGCAGTTGTGGCAAATCCTCCCTATATGGGTAGCAAGTACCAATCTCCGGACGTAAAGAAGGAATTAAAATCTAGGTTCTCTGGTTATGAAAAGGATTTGTTTTCGGCCTTTATTATAAGAAATCTGCAACTAGCTAAGGATCATGGGCAGCTTGGCTTCATGACTCCATTTGTTTGGATGTTTATTTCAAGCTACGAACAGTTACGAAGCAAATTGATTGATGATGAGGTTATCTCGACGCTAATACAGCTTGAATATTCGGGGTTTGATGGGGCGACGGTTCCTATTTGTACGTTTACCTTAACAAAAGGCCATGTGCCTGACTATACGGGTTCTTATATCCGACTTTCAGATTTTCGTGGCGCAGCGAATCAGGGGCCAAAAACCCTGGAGGCAATAGCTAATCCCGAGTGCGGCTGGTTTTATGAAGCTAAGCCCGATGATTTCAAAAAGATTCCGGGGAGTCCGATTGCCTATTGGGCTACGGATAATCAGTTTGAAATGTTTATTAAATACCCGTTGCTATCTAGCATCTCAAACGTTGTTGAGGGATCAACCACCGGCGATGTGAACAGGTTTCTGAAAATGTGGCACGAGGTGGATTATTTGGATTGCGGCTTTGGAGTAGATAATCGAGAGGTTGCCAGAAATTCAGGAAGGAAATGGTTTCCATATAATAAGGGGGGGGAGTATCGGAAATGGTATGGAAATAATGAATATGTCGTCAACTGGCTCAATGATGGGGAGGAATTAAAAAACTATCCAGGGTCATTTTTAAGAGGTGAGAAGTATTATTTTAAACCAGGCATAACATGGTCAAAGGTTTCTAGTGGGACTCTTAGTTTTAGACTGTTTGACCGTGGGTTTCTTTTTGATACTGGAGGACTGTGCGCCTTTTCTGAAGATATCGAATACGTTGCGGCTATACTCAACTCAAGGCCATCGTTGGACATTATGAGCATTTTAGCGCCAACGCTGAATTTTACTGTAGGAACCGTTTCTAGCATTCCTATTGCTCCTAACATCAGAGGGTTAACGGAAAACGTAGTCCGACTTAAAGCTATCTCCAAGAATGATTGGGATGCTTATGAGAAGTCTTGGGACTTTAAGAGCAGTCCGATTGTAGATCTTGGAGGGGCATTGATTAGCAAAGCTTATAGCTCCTTGTTGGCAAGTTATTCGTCGATAGTCGCTGAATACCGGCAGCTAGAAAATGAAAATAACCATAATATTTCAAATGCTTACGGTATCCCCTCAAACAATATTGAAAGCTGTAATGAAGATATAACCTTATTTTGTAATTTAGATTACCGGTATGGCTCGGGGAAGAAAGAGATAGTACAAAGCGCTTTTAGAGCAGATGTTATGGTTGATTTGGTCAGCTATGGCGTTGGCTGCATGATGGGGCGCTATTCTTTAGATCGGAAGGGGCTTGTTTACGCTAGTTCTGGCAACAAAGGATTTGTCGAGCTGCTTGCTGAAGGGGCATATAAAACCTTCCCCGCCGACGATGACGGAATTATTCCGTTAACTGATCAAGAATGGTTCCCTGATGATGCGACAAATCGCTTCCAAGAGTTTGTCAAAGTCGTTTGGGGAGAAGATCACCTTCATGAAAACCTCGACTTTGTAGCAGAGTCTCTCTGTCTGCACGCGATCAAGCCGAAGAAATCCGAATCGTCGATGGACACGATTCGTCGGTACCTATCTACCCAGTTTTATAAAGACCACCTGAAGACCTACAAAAAACGCCCTATCTACTGGCTGTTCAGCTCTGGTAAGCAAAAGGCTTTCGAGTGCCTGGTTTATCTGCACCGGTATAACGAAGGTACGCTGGCGCGTATGCGTACTGAGTACGTCATTCCCCTGACAGCGAAGATGGCGGCCTATGCTCAAAAGCTAGAGAACGATAAAGAAGCCAGTGGCTCGGCAGCGGAGGTGAAGCGGCTTGAAAAGGAAATTGCCCAACTGCACAAGCAGCAGGCTGAGCTGAGCGAGTTCGACGAGAAGTTACGCCACTATGCTGACCAGAGAATTAGCCTGGATCTGGATGATGGCGTAAAGGTCAACTACGGCAAGTTTGGTGATTTGCTGGCAGATGTGAAAGCTATTACCGGCGAGGCTCCGGAGGTGAATTGATGGCTATCAAAGAAGAAAAAATTTCAAATTCTGTGATCTACGCTTTCGTAAGAATATTTGAGCAGAAAGAACATGCTGAATGTTTTCTTCGTGGTGATCTTCGATTCGGAAGAATTAGAGCATACAAAGCCTATGTTGATAAAAATGGCGAACAGCGGGGTGATCCGTTTGAAGGGATAGTTTCTTGGCTTCAGCCTAATATGGTCAACATAAAATATGGTGATCTAGTTATACCATCCGAAGATATTGCGGCACCGATAGCGATACACAGTAATGAAGTGTTGAATAAGTTTGCATTGTGCTTATACGCCATTCACAGTGGTAACACAGAGACGATTACTCAGGAAACACTTGATGACTTTAAACGATCACTATTAATTCATGAAAAGAGTTTTGGCTTAGGGTCATATTGTGTCCTAATTACAAATGCCCGTGAATTCCAGAATCGCGTATATAGTTCACTGGATGGCAAGATCAACGGTGGTATGGCGCGAGTTAACTACTTTGATGAAGGGCTGCACTTTCCGAGATTGCCTGAAAAATATGATGGGATGCATAAAAGAGCAACATTCTCGCATCAGAATGAATATAGAGTTATCGCAGATTTTGAGATTGATGATGACTACTTTACTTTAAGCGTCGGCGATTTATCAGATATAGGGCTAATCACAACTCCAAAAGAATTTAATCAAAAGTTGGAAGTTGAGCTCCCACTATTGGATGAGGTGGGGCAATGAAGTTGGATCAACTCCGCCAGGGCCTTGAGCAGGCATTCTACAAAGAGAACCATCGGCTGGTGTTCTGGTATGACCCGGAGCAGTCATTTGTGGATGAGCTACCGTCCCTGTCTCTCGTGGACGTGCAGATCCTCAACATGGCCAATGAATCCGCATTGGGTACCAAGCTCAAATTGGAATTGGAAGACAAGGCCGGTAAGTACCTCCTGTACTTCCCATTTGCGGAGCCAGATGTAGAAAAAGACTGGTTGCTCGACATCAAGTTGTACTCCAGATGCTTCTACGCCGATCGCTTCTCAATCATCTTCAACGAGCTTGGGCTACACCAGCAAAGCCTGAGAGAGCTCCTGGCCAAGCGAGACAAATTCCTTGCCAGTAAAGCAAGGCTGACGGCACTGCAACGCTATGTTCAACCTGACTTTGATGAGTTTGATCTGGACATGGCCATGATCGCTTCTGTGGTTAAAGCGGAAAGCTGTGATCTCCCTCATGTGATCCTGGCGCTTGGGGAAGAGACGGTAGCGGATGACCTTGGCCTGGAGGCCAATCCAGCTTCACTCAATGAGCTTGAAAAGTACGACTTAATCCCGGCATTGGTAGCTGCGCTTCAGTCTGAAATTGGCTACCCAGCTACGGTAGAGGAGTTGAAGGGCGAAGCCCCGTTCAAGCTGGGGCATTTCTTCATCCGGCTGCTGGTTACCGGCTTCTGCGAGAGCGTAGGTGATGTTCCCGGCTGGGCTCAAGAATTGGTCATGTCTTCGGCCAGCTCCCGTGCGACGGCCAGAGCACTACTTTCACGCTGGCGAGACAGCTCACGGTATTACAAGGCATTCGATGCCGTGTCCGGATGGGTGGCGATCGCGCTGCGGATCAAAGACAAGATGGGTATATTCGATACCGACCAACTCAGCGATGTGGTCACCTTTGAGGCCGTGGAACAGAAGATTATTGTCGATCTGGCCGTGGCCATTCCTCATGCTCCCAAAGGAGAGTTGGAACGTTTCCGCGCAATGATCGCGTCGCGCCTGGACGGTTATTGGGCTTCCAAGCATAAAGACGACACGACGCGCCGGAAGTACCGCACCGTTTATACCGCATTGCAGGCTGCTATCGACCTCTTCAGCTTGCGTATTCAGCATGATAGCGGATTCCACTTTGAGTCGAGTGAGGCTCTATACAAGGCGTACGAGCGAGACCTATACCGCTTCGATATGGCCTACCGTCATTACTGTGAAGCGTCCCAGCGTGCGCATGTTGAGATCCTGAAGAAGCTCGATGACGAAGTGGAGAATTGCTACGCCTACTGGTACATCGACAACCTGGCGAAGAACTGGGGTGACCGCATCGAGGCGGAGCAACGTCTCTCTCAGTGGCGCTTTTCTGGAATACCCAATCAGCAGGACTTCTTTCAGGGGCTGGTGAAACCGTTGTTTTCCAAGGCTACAAAGCGCCGGGTTGTGGTCATTATCAGTGATGCCTTCCGCTATGAGGCGGCAGTTGAGCTTCGCGATCGAATCAACAACAAGCGCTACTCTGAAGCTACCCTGTCTTCCCAACTTGGTGTCGTCCCAAGTTATACGACATTGGGAATGGCCTCCCTCTTGCCTCATAAAATCCTTGAGTACCGTGAAACGGCGTCAGATGACGTGTTTGTGGATGGACAATCCAGTAAGGGCACAGCGGCAAGAACCAAGATCCTTGCAGCTCATGGCGGTCTGGCCGTGACAGCAGAAACCGTCAAGGCCTGGTCGCGTGATGAAGGCCGAGAAGCCCTCAAAGATCAAGAGCTGGTCTATGTCTACCACAATGTGGTGGATGCCCGAGGCGATAGCTCATCGACGGAATCAGAAACCTTCATGGCCGTTGAACACGCCATCGAGGAGTTGACCGAGTTGAGCCGCAAGATCCTGATGCACTTCAACACATCGACGGTGCTCATCACGGCAGATCACGGGTTCTTATTCCAGCAAAGTAAGCTTGAGGCTGCCGATCGCTCGTCTCTGGCTGAAAAGCCAACCAATGCCCTGAAGAACAAAAAGCGTTATGTGGTGGGTTTTGGTCTGCCAGACACCAAAGAAGCGTGGAAGGGCTCAACCAAAGCAACAGCCGGAACAGCTTCAGATACGGATTTCTGGGTACCGAAAGGGGCTAACCGATTCCATTTCGTGGGCGGTTCACGTTTTGTCCACGGTGGGGTTATGCCGCAAGAGATTGTCGTGCCGGTATTGACCGTCAAACAGCTTCGTGGCGAAAAGGCTGAGAAGCGTACCAAGCGAAAAGTAGGGGTCATTTCCACCAAGTCCACCCTGAAAATGGTGAACAACATCCAGAAGTTCGACCTGATGCAGACCGAAGTGGTCAGTGATTTGGTTACGCCAGTCACGGTGTCAGTGGCCATCTATGACGGTGATAGCAAGATCTCCAGCGAAGAGACGGTGACCTTTGACTGTGCAACCGATTCAGTCGCGGAGCGGGTCAAGCAAGTGCGACTCTCACTGTCTGGGACGGACTTCGATCGGAAGAAGGATTACTTCCTGGTGCTCAAGGATAAGGATCTGAATACCGAGATGGAACGCTACAAGGTCACCATCGACCTGGCGTTTACCGATGACTTCTTTTAACCACGAATTGACGATAGAGCGTGCCGAGTATGGAATCCGCTAACGATAAAGAATTAGATCAACTGCTGAATGAGCACTTTGCGGGGCGTGTGGTTCGCAAGGATCTCACCAAGCTCATTAAGGAAGGGGCGAATGTCCCTGTCTATGTGCTCGAATACTTGCTTGGCATGTACTGCGCGTCAGATGATCCAGACATCATTGAGCAAGGGCTGAACAACGTCAAAACCGTGTTGGCTGAGAATTACGTTCGTCCTGATGAGGCTGAAAAGGTTAAGTCCCTGGTCAAAGAGCGCGGAACCTATAAGGTCATCGACCGGGTTACCGTGAAGCTGAATGAACGCAAGGATAAATATGAGGCCTCCTTCAGCAATCTGGGTATCAAGGACGCTGAAATTTCCTCTGGTATCGTCAAAGAGTACGAGAAGCTTCTGGTGGGTGGCATCTGGGTCATTGCCACTTTGAGTTATTACCACGAGGAAGGGCAGACCGGTTCGCCTTTTGGAGTAACACTGCTCAAGCCAATCCAGATGCCGAACATGAATATGGACGAGCTCTTCCAGGGGAGAGCTGCTTTGACAACGGACCAGTGGCGCGAGTGTTTGATACGGTCAGTTGGTATGGAGCCAGCGGCGTTAGGTGTCGATGTTCAATGGCACATTCTGGCCCGGATGATTCCTTTTGTTGAAAACAACTACAACGTCTGTGAATTGGGTCCACGCGGGACAGGTAAAAGCCATATTTACAAGGAATGCTCCCCTAACAGCATTTTGGTGTCTGGCGGCCAAACGACAGTGGCCAACCTGTTCTACAACATGAGTTCACGTCGAATTGGTCTGGTCGGGCTTTGGGATCTGGTTGCGTTCGATGAGGTGGCCGGGATCTCCTTTAAGGACAAGGATGGTGTCCAGATCATGAAGGACTACATGGCCTCTGGTTCCTTTGCTCGTGGTCGTGAACAGATGGAGGCCTCGGCCTCTATGGTGTTTGTGGGCAACATCAATCAGAGCGTTGAGTCCTTGGTGAAAACCAGTCATCTGCTTGCACCATTCCCTGATGCCATGATCGACTCCGCTTTCTTTGACCGCTTCCATGCCTACATTCCAGGCTGGGAAATCCCCAAGATGCGGCCTGAGTATTTCACCAATCGTTACGGCTTGATTGTTGACTACCTGGCAGAGTTCTATCGGGAGATGCGCAAGCGCAGCTTCGCGGATGCTATCGAGAAATACTTCAAGCTGGGGAACAACCTGAACCAGCGTGATGTGATCGCGGTTCGCAAGACAGTTTCCGGACTACTGAAACTGCTATTCCCGCATGGACAGTTCGAGAAAGAGGATGTTCGGCAGTGCCTGGAGTATGCCCTTCAGGTTCGACGCCGGGTGAAGGAACAACTCAAAAAGATTGGTGGTATGGAGTTCTACGATGTCCACTTCAGTTACATCGACAATGACTCGCTGGAAGAGCATTTCGTATCAGTCAAAGAGCAGGGTGGCGGTGGCCTGATCCCAGAAGGCCCTGGTAAGCCCGGATTCCTTCACACCATTGGTCTCAGCAACAAAGGGATGCCTGGGCTATACCGGCTGGAACTTCAGGTTACCAAGGGCTCCGGCAAGTTGGCCACATCAGGGCTATGGAACTCCAGTGCAGCTAAAGAGCAGGTGAAGATTGCCTTTGATTACTTCAAGGCGAACGCTTCCAGGATCAGCGGCGGGAGTAAAGTGGGTGAACATGACTTCCATTTGCACGCAGTAGAGCTTCAAAACACCGGGCCATTCAGCCACTTGGCCCTCTCCAGTCTTGTTGCATTTGCGTCAGGCCTCCTTGGTAAGCCTCTTCAGAACCAGATGGTGGTGCTGGGGGATATGAGTCTGGGCGGTTCCGTTACGCCGGTAGAAAGCCTCGCTGAGTGCCTACAAGTCGCTTTTGATGCAGGGGCCAAGAAAGTGGCCTTGCCGATGAGCAGTGCAGCAGACATCCCAACGATTCCGGCTGAACTGTTTACCAAGTTCCAGACAAGTTTTTACGCCGATCCGGTTGATGCGGTGTTTAAGGCTCTTGGGGTGGATTGAGTGGACACGATCAAAAGAAGCTTCTTTCGACCGTGGGTTTAAGGTTAAGAAATAACAGAATTTTAGGGGTTTGATAATGAGTTGGGATTGGTTTGGCTCTAAGTGGTGGAAGTTTGACTTTCACAATCACACACCGGCATCGGACGATTATGGGAAAGGCCATGACCAGGCCCAGCATAAGCAGATCTCCCATAGGGATTGGCTGCTCAACTACATGCGGCAAGGCATCGATTGCGTCGCAGTGACGGATCACAACTCAGGTGCTTGGATTGATCCACTCAAGCAGGCCCTCCAGGAGTTGGAATCTGAAGGTCATGCGGATTATCGACCGCTCTACCTTTTCCCCGGTGTTGAGATTACCGTTCAGGGAAATATCCATATCCTAGCCATTTACGGCCCAGACAAGACCACCTCGGATATCGATACGCTGCTCGGTGCGGTGAGGTATCGTGCCACCAAGGGAAAGAGCGACGGCTGTTCTGAATGCTCCGCAGTTGAGGTGATTGACGAAATTGCAAAGTCGGGCGGACTCGCAATACCTGCTCATGTCGACCAAGCTAACGGACTTTTTACGGTTTGTACCGGCAACACACTGGAGCAGGTGCTCGACAACAAGTGTATATTTGCCATGGAGGTCACAGACCTTACTCAGGCAAAGCCACAACTTTACATCGGCAAGAATTTGAAATGGGCGGAAGTTCTTGGAACCGATTCCCATCATCCGTCCGGTACCGGCGGTCAGCGCTACCCTGGGAGCCATTTCACCTGGGTAAAAATGTCGGAGCCATCCTATGACGGATTACGGCTGGCGCTCATTGACGGAGCTCTCTCCCTAAAGCGGTCGGACCGCTTCACAGGTGACCCCAATACCCATGGACAACTCGCCATCGAAAGCATCGTGGTTGACAATGCGAAATACCTGGGCCGAGGGCAATCATTTTCCTGCCAACTGAACCCCTGGCTCAACACCATTATTGGTGGACGAGGCACAGGGAAATCGACTTCGCTGGAGTTCCTGCGGATTGCTCTCAAACGGAAGGGAGAAATCCCCAAGAATCTTGAAAAGGAATTTACCAAATACAGTCAAACGTCGAGCGACCGCCAGGATGAAGGGCTGCTAAAAGATGACACGAAAATCACCATCGGCTTCCGTAAAGACGGTGGCCGTTTTCGAATCACTTGGTCTAACGCCTACAACAGACACACCATAGAGGAAGAAACCACTCCCGGAACCTGGAGCGCTTCCGAGGGTGACATAGCACAACGATTTCCCGTCAGGATTTACAGCCAGAAGCAAATTTTTGAGTTGGCGAAGCATCCCCAGGCGCTCTTGCAGGTTGTCGATGATGCCGCGGCGGTCAATCATCGTGATTGGCAACTTGAGTGGGAGGAACTGGTTTCCAAATATCTCTCGATTCGCGCCCAAGAGCGTGAAGTTCAGGCCGGACTTCAGGAAGAATCAGTAATCAAGGGGCAGCTTGAGGACGTCAAACGCAAGCTGGAGGTTTTTGAAAAGGCGGGTCACGCGGATGTCCTTAAGGCTTACCAGCTCAGGCAGAACCAGAGCAAATCTATCGACTCCTGGGAAAAAACCTGGGAGGATTCCGCCGAACAGGTCAGGCACATTTCGGGAAGTCTGTTGCCATCAGAATTGGATTCACAGCATTTCGACGCTGAGAATACGGATGATAAAGAGCTGCTCGAAGCTGCTGCGAACATCCGTGCGACATTTGAGAAACTACAGAGTGAAATAAATTCAATCGCACAGCGGATTGATGATGCAAAGAGCGCATGGCATCAAGCGCGGCTTGGCCTGGAAATATCGAAAAAAATCACAGCGGCGAACCAAGAATACACCGACCTCCTCGGTCAACTCAGCGCAGCAGGTGCGGGCGACCCTTCTGAGTATGGTGTTCTGGTTAAGCAGCGGCAAGATCTAGAGGAAAAGCTCAAGGGATTCAGCAAGAAGAGAGATACTCTTGCGCAGCATCAGAAAAATGCTGAAGAGTGCTTGGCCAAGCTCCACGAGCATCGGGCCAAGATAACCAAGCTTCGCGAGGACTTTCTCAAGGATACCCTCGTCGGCAATTCATATGTACAGATTAATGTCATTCCGTTTGGAAACAAGATCACGGTCGAGGAAGAGTTCCGTAACCTAATCGACCGGAGCAATGGCGGATTTGACCGCGACATCGGCGTGGTCGACGGGGATGAGGGCCTGCTGGCTACTCTGACGCAGAATTCGTCTAAGACCATGGAAGAAAAAATTGCGGCATTGAAATCAGGGTAAGCGGATTAAATGGTTGATCTTACCTTTGCATGAGAGTGAGACAGACCGGCATCTCATCGGATTATCTGGTTGATGCTTCACCTACTGCTGGT
>PBQA01000009.1 GCA_002724925.1 Oceanospirillaceae bacterium | reverse complement strand
GCCGTCCGAGGCGATCAACGCCCCGGACGGTGAAGATATCAAAAACCCGCTATCCGGTGGATAGAAATGCTGCTCCGCTTAAGTGAACAGCATTACGGCTTATGCCGGCCTTTTTTATTTTCTCTTCACACATTTCCAGCGCTATAGAACATGGTATCCGCAATAACATAACGACTCGAAGTTGATTTCTCTTCGTCAGAAATTCATAGGCTGATCGTTATATTTTGTAACCAATTCAGGGACACAACTCTCCTACAAATCGACCCAACCCCTGTCATATTTATTTTTCACAATGGCCCGGTCAAACAACCCATTATGAAATGAAAATATGAAACGTCGTGATTTTGTCGGCAGCGTTGCGACTTTGCCGTTTATATCTATTGCGGGATGCAAAGATTCCTCTGAGAACACCACGGAAGAGCCAATATCCACACCCATTGTCGATGGAATCGAACAGGCGCCAGACATTATCGATGTCGCCTTTAACCACGGTGTCGCATCGGGCGATCCACAGGCAGACAGAGTCATTCTCTGGACCCGCGTCAGCCCTGCATTGAGCGGTCCGCAAGCGCCCGCCAGTATTCCAGTCACCCTGATGGTGAGCCGGACGCCAGAAATGACGGACCCAACCATCATCAATACAGTCGCACTCGCTCAGCGCGATTACACAGTTAAAGTTGATGCCAGCGGTCTGGACCCGGACACCTGGTATTACTTCAGTTTTGGCGCAGGTAACGTGGTTTCTCCAGTCGGCAGAACACGTACCTTCCCTGCAAAAACACAACGCATAGAGCGCGCTCGATTTGCTACGGTTTCCTGTGCTAACTACGCCTACGGTCATTTTTCTGCCTATCAGGCGTTAGCTGACGTAAACCGTTGGGATCTCGATTTTGTTCTTCATCTGGGCGATTACCTGTATGAGTATGCTCCGGGTACTTACGACGACCCTTCGGTACCCAACAGAAGTCACGAGCCCGCGAACGAGATCGTCAGCCTGAGTGATTACCGCATCCGGCATGCACAGTACAAAACAGATACCCACCTTCAGGCAATTCATCAGCAGTACCCGATGATCTGTATCTGGGATGATCACGAGAGCACCAATGACAGCTACAAAGATGGTGCCGAGAACCACCAGCCGGAATCAGAAGGTGACTGGCCAAGTCGCAAAGCACGCGCCATTCAAGCCTACATGGAATGGATGCCGGTACGGGAAAAACCTGAAGACCCTGAGTCTATTTGGCGCAGCTTCCAGTATGGCGACCTTATAGATCTATGGATGCTCGATACACGCCTTGAGGGCCGGGATCAGCAAGTATCATCGCCTGTGGGCTTGGATAATAACGCGCCTGACCGAAAACTGATCAGTGACCAACAAATGAACTGGTGGCTAGATGGCATGACACAGTCGCAGTCCGTATGGCGCATGATCGGACAGCAAGTCATGTTCGCTCAGTTGAATATTGCTGAGCTACCCACCCCTGATGCCTTAAGTGAGATTTTACCTTTCGGGACGCTTCAGCAGGGCCTGAATATGGATCAATGGGACGGCTACACCGCATCCCGCAACCGCGTTCTTTCTCACATCGAAGAGAACAACATTGATAACGTTATTGTCTTTACCGGGGACATTCATACCTCGTGGGCCAATGAAATCTACCGCAATCCTGCAACGCTGATTGGTGACCTGACGGATGAGGCATTGGCCGTTGAATTCGTCACGCCATCTGTTACCTCACCGGGCTTTCCGGAGGGCACGAGCCCAGCGGTTTCAACAGCAATCAGTATCGCCAACCCACACATTAAATACTCAGAACTCGAAACCCGTGGCTTTGTAGTAACGGACGCAACTCGCCAGCGCACCCAAGCGGAATACTACTACGTCACCTCTATCGCAGACCCTTCGCGAGCCGGTGACCTCGACAACAGCAAAACCAAGTTAGTCAAAGTAGATGCAAAACAAAACGGCAAGCGCTACCGCCTCCAGGAAGATAACCTGACACCAACTCGCGCACGGATTGCTCAAACTAATTTTCGTGCCCCAGAAGCGCGCGCTGAAAACCAGCAGTCACTGGCAAATACCTGGGCACAAGTACATCGCCGGGAGACTACCGTATGACAATACAACGTACTTTTTTACTAAGCAGCCTGTGTTTCATTCTGCTTGGCTGTAATGGACAAGATAACAGCGGCCGTATTGGCAGTGCAGATGGGGAACCTGCTCCCACTG
Source organism: Oceanospirillaceae bacterium (assembly GCA_002724925.1). Taxonomy (GTDB): domain Bacteria; phylum Pseudomonadota; class Gammaproteobacteria; order Pseudomonadales; family Oceanobacteraceae; genus Thalassolituus. Next base: position 32,236 of record PBQA01000009.1, on the reverse strand, counting down.
ACATCAATGATACGGAACTCGCACCCGGGATAGACCTTGATAACGAGTCCGTACCTGAGCCCGAGGCCGTCGCCACAACACAGTTTATTGCTATGGGAGATTCAGGCACAGGTAGTCCGGGCCACTACGCGGTAGGCCAGGCCATTCGGGATGTATGCGATGTGAAAGCAGCTCAGGGCGAGGGCGCATGCGAATTCGTAATGGGGTTTGGTGACAATATTTACGAAGACGGCGTCAGCTCCGTCGACGACGCTCAATTCATTGATAAGTTCGAGGCCCCTTTCGCGCCCATCGGCGATTTGCCTTTCTATATGGCCCTCGGAAATCATGACAACACTGGCTATGTTGGTGGCGACGGCATGGGCAATTATCGCGGTGATTTTCAGGTGGAATACACCTACATCGACTACGAGCGTGGCGACGGTAGTCCACGCTGGTACATGCCCAACCGCTACTACGCGATTAATACCGAAGCGATGCCCACAACTGCAATGCCAACCACACGAGAAGGCAAACCTTTGCTAAACATCGTAACGCTGGACTCGAACCCGATTGCCAGTGCATTCGCCGACGCAGACGCCCGTTACTCATGGCAGACATATGGCATGCAGCAACTCATCTGGGCGCAGGATCAACTGATCTCATCTGAGGCCTTATTTAAAGTCGCTATTGCTCATCATCCATACCTCTCAAATGGCTCTCATGGTAATGCAGGCTTCTATGATGGTATTCCGGGCTTATTGCTACCGATGGCTGCAGGTCAACGATGGAAAGACTTTCTCGAGGAAGGCGTATGTGATTACGCCGACTACATCATGACCGGCCACGATCATGACCTACAGTTGCTGGAACCCACCGCTGAGTGCGGGCGCACCCAGCAGGTAGTGAGTGGCGCTGCGGGCAAATTCCGTTCGCTGACGGATATGCAAAGAAATGCCGCCATGTTCCAACGCGGAGACACCTATGGCTTCTTCTGGATGAAAGCGTCAGAGGCCAATCCGGTCAACGGGACACCGGCTCAAATGTGCATGGAAGTTTATACGGTTGAACCAGAAATCGAAGGCCTTGGCGTCCTGAGCCCCGAGGGTACGCTAACTCCGGCTTACACCAACTGCCTTGCCCAAAAAGACCCCGTCGGCATCGCCCGTGGACGTGATTTCTCAGCAACGCCGTTGGCCGTTCAGGTTCCTATTGCAGGAGAAAACACCGAAGTCAGCTTCGATGGAATTGCAGGTGTCTTCCGTGACGCTCTGGTCAGCGGACTGAATCAACTCAATGCGAGCAACCCAGACGAAGATAGTCGAGTAATAATCGCCGATATTATTGGTGGAATAGATGCACTGTTAATGAGTATTGATGCCACCGCATCCACGCTGACAGGTTCCAATGATGACAGCGCGATCGCCATTGACGCTATCCGGCTTGCTGCTGAACGACTTGCCGATATTGATACCAGTGCCCTTCCTGCACCGTTTGACCAGCTGGGTAGCGCCTTTAACGGCTTTGCAGAAGGCGTAGGCGGCTCCGAAAGTCCACAAGGAATCGAGCAGGATATTGCCTTACTGCTCGGGCCACTGGTGCAACTGACATTCAACTTGAACAATATTCTGGACGCGGTAGCTGAAGGCACTGAACCGCTACCACTGCTGGGCGGCATCACGGAGGTGTTAAGTACCATCACCTTTGGCGTCAGCCAGGTACTGAGCGAGGTGAGCACGCTAAAACCGGGTAATGGTGTTGAAGCATTGGTAGGCAGTATCAATAGCGCATTTGACGTTATCGTACTCAAGGTACTGCTACTGGAGCAGGCACCATCACCGATCGCTGAAAATGCAGTACTTCCCGGTAATTTATTGTCGGACGTACTGCAGAATGCGACACGAGATATAGGTTACCAATTGGATGTTCGTGTTCTTCCACCGGTTACTGGTATTCTGAACAACTTAATTGGAGGAGTGACATCGGCGATCAGGAATCTGCTCGACACGCTGCTCTGAAGTGCCATTCTGGGCGAGTATCGTAGAGATAATCGCCTTCAGGTATCATGAGGCAAGATTCTGAAGATACCTAACCACAGAGATAACATATGAAACGTGCCGCTATTCAGTATTCAGGTATAGGCCTTATCCTGATCGCATTCAGTAGTACTGCAAACGCCGTAAGCGTCAATGAAATCACTGCAAAAGAGGCTCAAGGCTGCAATTTGATTGAAACTCTCGAAGTGAGCGATAACTCTCGGGAAAAGGCTCTGAATAAACTAAAAAAAGAGGCTGCTGAAACTCGGGCCGACAGCATTCTTATTCTCGACAGTAGCGAGTCCCGCTTCCGCAAGCCGACGCTCGCCGGTGGCATAAAAACAGTAAACAAAGTCACTCTCGAGGCTGAGTTATACGATTGCCTGCAGCAGAACAAGCGACCGGATACCTCTAGTGGCAAGAAAGAGAAGAAAAAAGAAAAATCCATCAAAGAGCGCCTTGAGATACTTCAGAACCTAAGAGATGACGATCTGATTACAGGGGAAGAATATTCTCAGAAGAAGTCCGAAATCCTTCAGGATCTGTAATTAACAGGAACTTTATTAAGATTTCAAAACAATCGAAAACCCGAAATTCATTTTCGGGTTTTTTATGAATTTTTTATTTTTTTTTGAACTGTTTCACTAGCGCCCAGTCAATTAAAGCACGGCCACCCTATACAGGCTGTATTAATTTATAATATGGATGGACTACCCGTGAAACGCACTTTACTCGCTACAGTTATTTCTTCGATCAGCGTTACTGCACTGGCCGAAAACCCTTATTACGTGACTTTTGGTGGTGCCCACACCGACCACGAGGTCACCAACGAATACTTCGATGACTACATCAAACACAGCTACGACCTGGAACTCTCAGCCGGTTATATGCTGAATAGCGACACTGCGGTTGAACTCAGTATCGTACAGCCATCTCCAGATCAGATTGATGGCCGCGCCGATGTTCAGCAGGCTCGCGTTAGTGGTCTTCATTTTTTCGGTGACGATATGATTCAGCCATACGTGAGCGCTGGCCTTGGCTATGGCAAGGCAGAGCTGAACGATTTTGCTCAGGAGAACGCTCTGGTGAGTGTCGGCGCAGGCCTTCAACTGGCGGCGACCGATACCTTCTTCGCACGTGCTGAGTATCGTTACGACGATATGGTTAATGAAGACATTGAGCACAATAATTATGTGCTGGAAGCCGGCATGCGCTTTGGTAGCAACAGCGTTACTTCATCACGCGATGAAGCCGCAAACAATATGACCGACGACGTCGAAGCTGCCCATGCAGCTGCAGCGGCAGAACGCGCGAAAGCCGAGGAAGATGCTCGCCGTGCCGCCGAACTGGCTGCTGAAAAAGCCCGCATCGCTGCAAAGCTGGATACTGATAAAGACGGCGTCCCTGACCGCAAAGATAAGTGCTCAGACACACCGCAAGGTACTATGGTCGACGGTGACGGCTGCCCAGACTTCGACGGCAAGCTTCAAGGTGTTTTCTTCGAAACAGGTTCTGCGCAACTGACTGAAAACAGTGAAGCCATTCTTGATGATGTTGCTAAAGAACTGAAGCGCTATCCTGATCTGATGATCGAAATTCAGGCGTACACCGACAGTCGCGGTAGCGATGCGCTGAACCAGCGAATCAGTGAAGATCGCGCGCAGTCTGTGCGTACTTACCTGGTCGAAAAAGGCGTTAGTGCAGATAAGCTAAGCGCGAAAGGTTATGGTGAGGCCAACCCTGTTGCGTCCAACGATACAGCAGAAGGCCGGGCCCAGAACCGCCGTGTAGAACTCGCTGTTAAGAAATAACAGTCGACAATAAAAATGGCCGCAATCGCGGCCATTTTTATTATCAGAACGTATGAATCACACCCTGAAACGCTCAACAATTTCCCGCAGCCGATGCACTATCTGACCAAGATCATTGCTGTGCTCAAAGGTTCTTCCTGATGCACTCAGGGTTTGCTCTGATGCCTGACTGATCACACGAATATTCTCGTTAATTCGCGACACCACATTATTCTGGTTATCTGCCGCCGCAGAAATCCTGCTGTTCATTGATCGGATATTTTCAACGCCTGTTGCGATCTGATGAAGCGCTTCGCGTGCACGCTCAGTATCCTGCACGCCCTGCTGCGCACGGTCTTTACTGGCATCCATCACCTGAACCGCTTTCTCTGACACTTTGACAAGTCGTTCGATAATATCATTAATCTCTTTGGTCGAATCCTGAGTGCGGATTGCCAGACTTCGCACTTCATCAGCAACTACCGCAAAGCCGCGCCCCTGCTCGCCCGCACGAGCCGCTTCAATCGCCGCATTCAGGGCAAGCAGGTTAGTCTGCTCTGCAATTTCATTGATCGACTTGGCCACATGGCCAATCCCTTGCGTATCTTCAGCGAGTTGCCGTACAACCGTCACGGCGTTCTCAACTTCTGCCGCCAGCTCCTGAATCGTACCTGTCACCTGAACAACGACTTCGCTACCGCCCTCGGCATTCTCTTTCGCTGATACGGCCGCTGTTTCAGCATTTACCGCACTTTCGTTCACGCGCCCTGCAGCGTCCGATAACTCTTCTACCGCCACCAGCAGATCTTTACTTTCGCGCTGCTGCTCACCCATACCATCCCGTGTCTCACGGGTGATCAATGCCAGCTCGCCTGACACCCCCGATAGTTCAGACATAGTATGAGACAAATCACTGATTGCCGGCTGAAAGCTATTCAGCATGCGATTTGTGGCTTCTTCTACCCGGCTGAATTCGTCATTGGTGCCGAGGTTTACACGCAATGTCAGATCGGAATTAGTGCCTATCTGGCCCATCGTTTTTTCAAGACGACGAAGTGGTTGAATCACGATCCGATAAATCACAAAGTAAATCCCGGAGAGTCCGGCGATCATAAGCACAGCATTCATCATGCTACTGTTGATAAGATCACCCAGCACCTGACTGTCTTCCGCTGCCAGAGAGTAGGTAATACGTCCGGCTCCCAAGACGGTGCCTTCTGCAACCTGATGACACCCGAGGCAATTGGTACCATGACGATTTTCAACGGCAATGTAAGGCTCGATGACGGTTAATTTCCGTTCGCCATTCACGGTCTCGACGAACGACACAGCTTCGCCGTTCAAGGCGCGACGGTCGTATTCGTCCTGAGGTTTCTCGCTTGGAAACCCGGGGCCGAAGACTTTATTCACCGCCTCAGCACGCAGTACCCTGACCTCTTCAACCCCATCCTGCTGAGCGAACTTATCTCTCAGAGTATCCCGGCTCGCCATACTGCCGGTCAGCATCAACATATTGATGCCATCAAGGTAATTGTCGAGCACCTGGTTAAGATGCTGCTCGGTAGTCTCTAAAAGACGCGCTTTCTGTTGATGTGAGGAATACAGGTTGATAAACACCATGATCAGCAGGAAAACCAGGATCATCGGCGTCAGTATCTTCCACTTCACGGATTGAAATTGAGTCATTGCGCCACTCTCAGCCTGCGGGCAGAGTTCAGTTAGAAGGTGTGCCGCTCTCACATAAAGAAAGAAGCAGCTTTGCCTTCAGAGTAGACGCTTTTATCAGGATTGGCAGGAATTCGGTGGCCAGTCAGGCCACCAAGGTGTGGCAAATAAAGACAAACTTAATTAAAGGCGCATTTCGATGCCAGCTTCAGCCATGTGCTCTTTCGCCTGCTGAACGGTATATTCGCCAAAATGGAAAATACTGGCAGCAAGAACAGCGTCTGCACCGCCCAGTTTGACGCCATCAACCAGATGATCGAGGTTACCCACACCGCCAGAGGCGATGACAGGGATATTGACCGCATCAGAGATCGCTTTAGTAACGCCCAGATCAAAGCCGGTTTTCACTCCATCACGATCCATACTGGTCAGCAGGATTTCACCGGCACCAAAATCAGCCATTTTTACAGCCCATTCCACCGCATTAATGCCAGTTGGTTTGCGACCACCGTGGGTAAAAATTTCCCAGTGATCATCAACCTGCTTAGCATCAATCGCGACCACAATGCACTGCGAGCCAAACTTGTCCGCCGCTGCGCGAACAAAGTCCGGGTTATAAACCGCGGCAGAGTTAATCGAAACCTTATCCGCACCGGCGTTCAACATATTGCGGATATCGGCAATTTCGCGAATTCCGCCGCCGACCGTTAATGGTATAAACACCTGCTCGGCAATCGCTTCAACCATGTGTACGGTGGTTTCACGCTCTTCGTGGCTGGCCGTAATATCGAGGAAGGTAATCTCATCAGCGCCCTGATCGTTGTAGCGCTTCGCAATTTCGACCGGGTCACCCGCATCGCGGATACCAACGAAATTCACGCCTTTTACAACGCGACCTTTGTCAACATCCAGACACGGAATAATGCGCTTCGCCAGAGCCATGTTTATTTACCTGTGAGTTCGTCTGAAAGAGCCTGAGCTTCAGCAACATCCAGCGTGCCTTCATAAATTGCACGGCCGGTGATCGCACCCAGAATACCGCGGGACGCCACTTTCGACAGCTGACGGATATCTTCGATATTGGTAACACCGCCTGAAGCAATCACAGGGATACCACCTTCTTCCGCCAGCTGAACGGTCGCTTCAACGTTCACGCCCTGCATCATGCCGTCGCGAGCGATGTCGGTATACACAATGGCTGATACACCATCGTTACGGAACTGTTTCGCCAGATCGACGGCTTTAACTTCAGAGACTTCAGCCCAACCGTCTGTCGCCACAAAACCGTCCTGCGCATCCAGACCGACAATCACGTGACCCGGGAAAGCATCACAGGCTTCTTTTACGAACGCAGGTTCTTTGACGGCTTTGGTACCGATGATGACGTAGTTCACACCCGCTTTGATGTAATGCTCAATGGTTTCCAGTGAGCGGATACCGCCACCAATCTGAATCGGCAGGTCAGGGAATGCTTTGGCAATTGAGGTGACTGCTTCGCCATTTACCGGCTCACCAGCAAAGGCACCGTTCAGATCGACGAGGTGCAGACGACGACAGCCCGCATCGACCCAACGCTTCGCCATAGACACAGGATCATCACCAAACACGGTAGAGTCATCCATTCGGCCCTGACGCAGGCGAACGCACTGGCCATCTTTGAGATCAATAGCGGGAATAACGAGCATGAGAGTAACCTTAAAAGAGTAACCTTAAATTTGAATCGTTAACCGGGTAGCCAGATCAGGACTGGCCATCCCAGTTCAGGAAGTTCTTGAGCAATGCGAGACCGGCATTGTGGCTTTTTTCAGGGTGAAACTGCACGGCAAAGACGTTGTCCTGTCCCATGGCTGCAGCAAAGTCGACCCCATAATGACCATGGCCTTTCACCTGCTCCTCATCTTCTGCCTTCACGTGATAGGAATGCACGAAATAGAAGCGGGTATCATCTGCGATGCCTGTCCAGAGAGGGTGTTTACCCTGAGAGACAGTGTTCCAACCCATGTGAGGCACTTTAAGTCGCTCACCGTTTTCTCTCAGGTCATCACCAAAATACTTAACCTGGCCGCGGAACAGGCCAAGGCAATCGACACCACCATTCTCTTCGCTGCGCTCCATCATGGCCTGCAAACCAACACAGATACCGAGCAATGGTTTAGTAGCAGCGACTTCGCGAACAACCGCATCTATCCCCTGCGCATGTATTTCAGCCATACAGTCACGGATTGCACCCACGCCAGGTAGCACCACGTGATCGGCCTTGAGTATGACTTCAGGGTCACCTGTCACCAGGACCTGAGTATCAGGTGCCACGCTCTGAAGTGCACCATGCGCAGAGTGCAGGTTGCCCATGCCGTAATCTATAACGGCACAAATCTTACTGGTCATGACTTAAAGGCTACCCTTGGTCGATGGTGTCACACCCGCCATCCGCGGATCTTGCTCTACCGCCATGCGCAGCGCTCTGCCAAACGCCTTAAAGATCGTCTCGGCCTGGTGGTGCGCATTGAAGCCTTTGAGGTTATCGATGTGCAGTGTCACTTTGGCGTGATTTACAAACCCCTGGAAGAATTCCCAGAAGAGTTGGGTATCAAGGCGGCCGATAGCAGCGCGCGTGAAATCAACTTTCATATCAAGACCAGGACGCCCGGAGAAATCAATCACAACACGCGATAAAGCTTCGTCCAGCGGCACATATGAATGACCGTAGCGAACGATGCCTTTTTTATCGCCGATTGCCTGCGCGAACGCTTGTCCGAGCGTAATACCGATATCTTCCACCGTGTGGTGGTCATCGATGTGCGTATCACCCTTGCAGGTGATGTCCAGATCAATCAGGCCATGGCGCGCGATCTGATCCATCATGTGCTCAAGGAACGGAACACCTGTATCGAATTTGGCCTGACCCGTGCCATCAAGGTTAATCTTAACGGTGATCTGGGTTTCCAGCGTGTTACGCTCTACTGACGCCGTGCGTGCCATAATGAGATTGTCTCCGGACTCTCGCAAAACAGAAAAGAAAGCATTATAAAGCAAAGCGCACCAGAAAGTAGGCCGTAAGCTTGTGAAAGTAATAAATCCTGCCTGACTGATGCACCACACCGTGAACAAGCCAAAGAACAGGAGCCTGATGTGCCGGTAAAACTGGAGCACCTGACAGAGCCAACCGAAGACGACTTCGTCGATTTTGAGAAAATCCGCAATGATACTGCGCCTCACGGACTTGCGGTCGACGAGCCTCTGCGCGAATGGATTACCGAGAATCGCTGGATCGTTGGTGGTAGATTTAACGACCGCATTATTGGCGCGTTACTGGCAGAGCGGACTGGCGACCACGTGAGGCTGTCGAAGGCAGGCGTTCGTCGAATCACTCAAGGCCGTGGTGTTATGCATCAGATGCTGCACTTTTTGTGCAAATGGGCGGATGAAGAATCGCTGACTCTGGAGTTTAACGATAGTGAAGACTCACTGTCCGAAGCCATCCTGCGACGAAATTTTGAACGTCAGGGTGACCTTCTGGTCTACAAAAGGACTAAATAAGCAGCCACTGTTGCACAGGTGTAACAAATAATTGTGAACATCCGTCTAGGCAGCTGATACGTATCGTTAGATACTGATGAAAAATGATAAGGACGTAACCGTGCTGAAAATACTCTCCCTTTTTACATTGATGATGTTTGCGGTAACGCAGGCATTCGCCAGTGACGACAAGCCACTGAAAGTGGTTGAGCAAGCCACCAACGGTGTCATCGCTGAACTGAAGAAAACCGAACCTGAAGAGCGCGATGCTCAGATGGTTGAGCGCCTGGTAGAAGAATACATCCTTCCGGCAATCGACCAGGAAAAGATCGCAATGGGCGCACTGGGCAAATACTGGCGCCGTGCAACACCAGAAGAGCAGCAGCGCTTCATTACTATTTTCCGTGATCGCCAGTTGCGCACCTATGGCGGTGCTTTTAAGGCATTCAGCGGTGAATCTTTGGAGTTCTCAGACACCCGCTACAGCCCAGACGGTGGCCGCGCTATCGTGAAAGGCCAGTTCACCCAGAGTAATGGCAATAAAGTCCCTGTGGATTTCCGCCTGTACGAGGACAAAGATTCAGGCAACTGGCTGGTCTACGACGCTGTTATTTCTGGTCTGAGTATGGTGAAAACCTACCGCACACAGCTTTCTGACCGCTTGCAGAGCATCAGCATTGGCGAACTTATCGCCGAACTGGAAAGCGAACCCGTCAAGCCATATGATCCTGAAGAGCTTCAGGCTGGCTCATAAGCCACTGGCTCTCCCAAAAAAGCCGCTGAACAGCGGCTTTTTTTGTGACCAGCCACCGGTAAAATCAACGAATTAGTACTAAACTGAGTTGATTGGGTTTTCCACTAGAGCGCATCAAAATGCGCCATCTAATAAAAGATGACCTTTAAAAGGCCGTATTGGCCGTCTTGCATTCACATAACTGACGCAGCACTCTGTAGAGCGCGTTTATTCGGATTACCGGCACAGTATGATTGGCAGCAGAATGTACATCACAATGACACTTCAGGAAGGAGCGCTTCCTTGGCTGCCATACAACACTCCCGTTGGGAGAGTAGTGCCATGACGCTTTTCAAAACTCAGTCCCTGCGCCGACGCCTTGTTCTTATTTCATTGATTACAACGGGTCTGACACTGCTGCTGGCTAATTTCGCCTATATTTCGCTCGAGTACTACCTTGCCAAGCGCGATACAGAGAACAAGCTACAGGTGTTAGGGGACGTTATTTCAGACCGTATCACTGCCGCACTGACCTTCAACGATAAGGCGCTGCTTGAGAGCAACCTGAACACCCTTCAGTCTGACGGCGCAATAGTCCGTGGCTGTATTTATCGCCAGGATCAGACACTTGCGGCCAGCTACCACTCGAAGGCACATGAGCGTATTGATTGTCCGAATTACCTGCCACGAGTCGATACCCTCAAGACCTACAATTTTTCACGCTTCTTCCCCGTTACCCGAGCTGAAGAACCTATAGGCACTTTGTACATCGAAAGCAGCCGCGACCAACTACTCGAACGTTTCTTTCAGTTTTTGGTGTTCTCTATCATCATCATGCTGACGGCATTCGCACTTGCTCTGTTTCTCGCCAATAAGCTTAAAGATGTGATCTCCAGACCGATGCGCGAACTCAGTGATACGCTGACGGAGATCCTGAACAAAAAGGTCTATTCGATTCGGGCAACGAAAACGAATAACGATGAACTCGGTGATCTGGTTGATCTTTTTAACCGCCTGCTGACGACCATCGATGATGAAAACCAGTCGTTAAAAGCATCGGAAGAAAGGTTCAGAAAACTGACCGCATTATCTCCGGTAGGTATTTTTCAGGTCGATCCGAACCAGAATCTGCAATACGTTAACCAGCGCTGGCGCGACATTCATGGCCTGACAAGCGAGCACCCCGACCTTCAGGACTGGTTTGAAATGATCAACCCGAAAGATCTGGTGAATGTTCAGGAGGCTTGGAACCGCCTGGTTCTGGATCAAGAAAGCATTGCGCTGGAAATCCGCCTGACCCGTCCGGATATGGCGCATACATGGATTCATCTGATGGCCAGTGCGCTGCATGATCGTGACGGTCAGTTACTCGGCTACTTAGGTGCAATTTCAGATATTTCTGAACTGAAAGCGGCTCAGGTGCAGATGGAAACCCTCGCTTTCTTCGACCCACTGACGGGGCTGGCGAACCGGCGCCTGTTTAAGAATCGTTTGGTCACCTCAGTAAAAGGGGCTATCCGCTCAGGAAAATCCATGGCCCTGATGTTCCTGGATATGGACCAGTTCAAACGTGTGAACGACACCCTGGGACATGATGCGGGTGATATTCTACTCAAGGAGGTATCTAACCGCCTGAGCAACACCGTGCGCGAAAACGACACAGTATCCAGAATCGGCGGTGATGAATTCACGATCCTGCTGACAGATATCAGCTCAGTGCAGGACGTTCGTGCCGTCGCAGAAAAAATTCTGCGCGCCATGTCAAAACCTATCCGCGTAAAAGGTCAGGATATTCTCACGTCGGTGAGTATTGGCATCACAATGACGCCTGATGATTCAACAGACACCAACGTGCTGATGAAGAACGCAGACCTGGCCATGTATTCGGCAAAAGAGCAGGGACGGAATAACTTCCAGTTCTTCTCTGAAGAGATGAATCACTCTATTCTCGAACACCTCGCTATCGAGAAAGAGATCAACGAAGCGATAGAACGCAATCAGTTCACCCTGTTCTATCAGCCTAAGATCAGCCTGTTCGACTACCGTACCACAGGCATCGAGACACTGATTCGCTGGCAGCACCCCGACAAAGGTATCATCACACCGGATAACTTTATCCCGGTCGCCGAAGAAACAGGCCAGATTATTGATATAGGTAACTGGGTGCTGGAACAGGCATGCCGCCAGATCAGTAGCCTTATCCGCAAGAACATAATGCCAGCAGATGCCAAGGTTGCGGTTAACCTGTCAGCCAAGCAGTTCACCGATCCGGATCTCGCAGGCCGTATTCGCAATGTGCTTGAGATCACGGAAATTCCACCGCGCTGCCTGGAACTGGAAATCACCGAAAGTACGCTGATGGATGATGTTGAAGAAGCCATCCGCATCATGCAGGAAATCAAATCGACAGGGGTATCCATTGCCATCGACGACTTCGGTACTGGTTATTCTTCGCTGTCTTATATCAAGCGCTTCCCGATTGATGTGCTTAAAGTCGACCGCTCTTTCGTCATGGACATCCCGGATGACAAAAACGACATGGCAATCACCGCTGCGGTCATCGCAATGGCCCACAAGCTCGATCTGAACGTGGTTGCCGAAGGCGTCGAGACAGATGAACAGCTCCAGTATCTGCGATTGAATAACTGCGATGAAGGTCAGGGCTACCTGTTCAGCCGTCCACTATCCCTCGGACAGCTACACCAGTACCTGATTGTCTCAGCCGAGCGACGCAGCAACAGCTACGAAATCTGAGCCATATCCTTCATACTGCCCGCCGTTTTAACAGAAACCGGACACTATGAAAGACTCAGCCTTTAGTGAAACTGTGCTCGCCTGGTATGAGGTTCACGGGCGAAAGCATCTTCCCTGGCAACAGAACATCACCCCATACCATGTCTGGGTGTCTGAGATCATGCTGCAGCAGACTCAGGTAGCCACCGTTATCCCCTATTACGAACGCTTTATGGCAAGTTTCCCCACGGTCGAAGCTCTGGCCAACGCCACCCAGGATGACGTACTTCACCACTGGACCGGGCTTGGCTATTACGCCCGCGGCAGAAACCTTCACAAATGCGCTCAGACAGTCGTTAGCGAATACGACGGAGAGTTTCCCAGATCAGTAGAGGGCCTGAGTGCTTTGCCGGGCATAGGACGTTCAACCGCTGGGGCTATCGCCTCTATTAGTATGGGCATCCGCGCACCGATTCTCGATGGCAACGTAAAGCGAGTACTTACCCGCTTTTATACCCTCTCCGGGTGGCCCGGTACCACAGCAGTCGAAAAAGAGCTTTGGAATATTGCGACACGGCTGACGCCCCAACACAGCCACCAGCAATATACACAGGCGATGATGGATCTGGGCGCGACCCTGTGCACACGCTCAAAGCCGGCTTGCGGCATTTGTCCGCTGCAGCCTGACTGCCAGGGGTATGCTGAAGGTAATCCAACGCAATACCCGAACAGCAAGCCAAAGAAGGAAAAACCAGTAAGAAGTACCGTTATGGTAATTCTGGAGAACGAACTGGGTGAGCTACTACTGAAGCAGCGGCCTCAAAGTGGTATCTGGGGCGGGCTGTGGAGCTTTCCCGAAGTCGAAAACACCGCTGAAACGGAGCAGATTATTCTGAGCGAGACTGGCCACACAGAGGCTGAAAGTCAGACTCTGAACACCTTCAGACATACCTTTTCGCACTACCACCTTGATATCACCCCAGTGCACGTAATACTGAAACGACCTGCTGCGACTGTGCATGAAAACAACGTCCACTGGTACAATACCTCCTCACCCAGCGCCATTGGTCTGGCTGCACCGGTGAAAAAACTACTTACATTGATCACTCAGGAGTAAGCATGGCCAACACGGTACACTGTCGTAAATACGGTGAAGAACTCCCCGCTCTGACCACTCCACCCTTCCCCGGACCTGCCGGTGAAAAAATCATGGAAACTGTCTCTGCAAAAGCATGGGAAGAATGGATCGAGCACCAAAAGCGCCTGATTAACGAGAAGCACCTGAGCGTTATGGACCCCGAAGCCCGCAAGTACCTGACCGAGCAGCGCGAGAAGTTTCTCAGTGGTGGGGATTTCGATCAGGCTGAAGGCTATGTTCCTGAAAATTAAGAAAAATCGCCGAATAGCTGTTGACAGTATGCGACGAGCGCGGTTTAATACGCGCCACTCAACGGACACACAGTCCTGACGAGATGCCCAGATAGCTCAGTCGGTAGAGCAGCGGATTGAAAATCCGCGTGTCGGTGGTTCGATTCCGCCTCTGGGCACCACTTATTTCTACAAAGAGCCTCGCAATTGCGGGGCTTTTTGTTATCTGAAATATGACCACCGCCACCCGTGTCGGTGAGCTGGGCGCCCCCGTTCGATGTCCGCCTCTGGGCACCACTTATTCGAAAAGCTCGTACAGAAATGTACGGGCTTTTTTATTGCTTACAAGAAAGTGAAACACTCCATCGAACTCGTTCGATTCATCAAAGCCATCCCTGGCTTTGCCCCTCCGGGCGGCCTGCGGCCGTGCAAATCTGATCCCGTCAGATTTGTCCGCCTATTCCAAAAGCCTGTACAGAAATATACGGGCTTTTTTTATTGCCTGAGACAAACCACCGCGACGAATGGTGAGCAGAGCTGCCTACAGCCGTGTATTGCTTGATGATAGATCGACCCACACCACTTCAACGAAAAGTTCCGTAAAAAAATATAGGAACCTTTAGATAAATACGCGTACAGATAAGTAACCTCATTGATTTTGGAGTATGTATGTCTATTTCTTCTGGTTCACTGAAACCGTCACTTCTGGCAGTCGCGACGTCGGCTTTAATTCTGACTGGCTGCGGTGGTGATGGCAGCAGTAATGATGATGACGGCGAGACCGGTAAAGTATCCATGAGTGTGACTGATGCGCCGGTAAATTCAGCACTTGGCGTATACGTACAGTTCTCTGGTGTTGTTCTGATTAAAGATGATGAAACACAGGAAGAGCTGACGTTCGATGAGCCAAAGCAGATTAACCTGTTAGATTATCAAGCGGGCAATAGTGTAGAACTGTTTACCGATTTCGAAGTAGAAGCTGGCGAGTACTCTCAAATCCGCCTGATGGTAGATACCGAAGGAAATAATGACACTTATATCTCGTTTGCTGATGGCTCATTTGAGCTGGAAATTCCAAGTGGTGAGCAGACGGGTCTGAAACTCGTCAGTGGTTTCACCGTGACGGCCGACGAATCAGTCTCTTTCATGCTGGACTTCGATCTGCGCAAAGCGATTACGGTGACAGGCACTGGCGATTACAAGCTACGTCCGACGATCCGTTTGATTGATCTGGCCGATTACGGTGCGATTACCGGCACATTGTCTTCTGAACTTTGCAACAGCGAAGACACGAAAGCGGTGTATGTCTATGAAGGTGAGGTTACAGAACCAGACGACCTGGGAACCGACGGCGAGCCAGTGGCAACAGCGTCAGTTGATGCTGAACTTTCGTACACGGCGTCTTACCTGACACCAGGCGATTACACTGTCGCTGTGACGTGTCAGGCTGAACTGGATGATCCGGAAGTAGATGACGAAGAATTTGGTCAGGGCGAAGGTTTCAGCTTCGTAAGTGCGGTGGTTACTATCGAAACAGACGGTACAGTAACGGTAGATGCTAACCCTTAATAAGCGTTTCGGCGCAAGCTATGGCACAAGGAGGTGCCGCTACCCCCTCCCCTTTTCAGCCCACTAACATCACCAGCATGAGTATGCTGGCTGACACGAACGCACCGATAATATGAACATGTAAAAACGCCGGTTGGCTGAGTTCTGTTTCTTCCATTGCCCGCAACCCTGAAACCATGAACGACTGTTTATAGTAAGAACCATGAGCGCTAATTCTTCCAGAAACCGTCTGTGGCTTTTTGTTGTTTGCGAGCCTTACATTCGGTTACGTCGTCAAAAAATCGCGCACTGTCGAGATCTCTTCGCCCGACAGCAGCGCCGGCGCGTGACCTGCGTCAGGGATAGTTACATGGTAGGTGTTTTTGCGTTCGCACATCCGCACCAAGCCCTCTTCCGTCAGCAGGTCTGATTGCTCTCCCCGGATCACCAAGACCGGACAGGATACAAGCTTCCAGATACCGGTAAGGTCAATATCCTCGCTAAGACCATCAAACGCATTACTGATCGCCGGGTCGTACGTCAGCCGCCAGTTGCCTGATTCGTCCTTTCGCGCAGCGTGAGTCGCCATGGTACGCCACTGAGCATCGCTCAACTGGCCAAACCCGGCAGCAATGACCCGTAGATAATCTTCCACCTCTCCCAAAGACGAGAAGGCAGGCGCTTGCCCGACATAATCCGCCAGTCTTTTCAGTCCTGCCACAGGGATTTCGGGGCCGATATCATTGAGTACCAGCCGGTCTATCTGAGTCGCCGGACTGGCCGCGATCATCATTCCGATCAGCCCTCCCATAGAGGTGCCAAGCCAATCGAAACGGTCTTCGCCGGTGATGTCTGCCAGATGAGTCATCAGCTGCTGCATTAAGCTGATGTAAAGCGGATACCCATAGTGACTGGGGTCACTCAGCCAGTCACTGTCGCCGCGACCGATCATGTCGACCGTAACCACGCGATAGTGTGATGCGAGCGCAGACGCTATTTCGTCAAAATCATGGCGATTACGGGTGAGGCCGTGCACACAGATAAGAACCGGGGCTGTCGCAGAGGCAGACCGCTGCCACATCTGGAATGCCAGCTGTTTGCGACCTTCTGGTGTCTCAACACTGTAGAAGTGAGTGTGGGTTTCCAATGCCATGAGCGACTCCTGTGAGGGCGGTGTATTCAATGTTACACAGCCCGGTGAGCCCGGCAAGGCAAAGCCAGCTTGTAATTGATCTCAGTCGCTGACTTTCTGTTTCAGCACGAGTGGGCTGACGTTGCGGCTGACGAGGATGTCCTGCGCTTTATTAAGTTTGGAGCGGTCGGTATACGGCCCGACAAATACCCGGTGCCATGTCGAACCGTTGACTGCACTGCTTTCGAGGTAGGCAGGTAAGCCCTCAAGAATCAGCTCTGCTCGCATCCGGTCCGCATCACTGTCTGAGCGGAAAGAGCCAGCCTGAAGACGATACTCATACTTGGCTGCGGCATCCTTAGGCGTCGATTTGTACTCTTCAACGTCTGGGACTTCAACGGTCTGCTTTTCCAGCAGGCGGTAAAAATCATAAGAAGGTTTCACCTTACTCTCAATTTTTGCCGCATCTTCGCGGGCTTTCGCCGCGCTTTCTTCAAGTACTTTACGTGCATCACCGCGAACGGCTTCGAGCTCGTCGCCCGCCGGAATCGTCGAGAGATAAAAAATAAAACCGACAAAACCAATAGCGATAGCGGGTGTGGTTACCCACACCCAGGCCGGTACTTTAGAGCTGTTATCAGACATCAACTTACCCAGAGAAATACGTTCGCGATCACACTACCATACTCTTTCAGTATTACTGTGACCGATTACATCTCTTCCGGTGCACTGACGCCCAAAAGATACAGGCCGTTATGCAGAACCTGACGCACAGACTCAGCCAGAGCCAGGCGCGCGTTACGCAGGTCGGCATCCTCTACCAGGGTTTTTTCTGAGTTGTACCAGGTATGGAAATCACCCGCCAGTTCTCTCAGGAAGTTAGCAATCTGATGAGGTTCGCTGGCATCGGCGGCGCGGCGAACGATTTCAGGGAAACGACCGACCTTAACCATCATTTCTTTTTCAGTTTCAAGCGTCAGCGCGCCCAAAGCAGCAAGGCCCGTTTCAGCATCCCAGCTCTGACCTGCTTCTGCCAGTTTACGGAAAATCGAACATACCCGCGCATGCGCATACTGAACGTAATACACAGGGTTGTCTGACGACTGAGAGCGCGCCAGGTCGATATCAAAGGTGAGCTGTCCATCGGCCTTACGGGCTGCAAGGAAGTAACGGGTGGCGTCGCGACCGACTTCGTCGATCAAGTCACGCAGAGTAACGTAGCTTCCCGCACGCTTGGAGATCTTAACTTCTTCACCGCCACGCATTACGGTCACCATCTGGTGCAGTACATAACCCGGCCAGCCTTCTGGAATACCGGCGTTCAGCGCCTGCAAACCTGCACGCACACGGGTAATGGTTGAGTGGTGATCAGCACCCTGTTCGTTGATTACGAGAGTAAAACCACGCTGCCATTTGTTCAGGTGGTAGGCGACATCCGGAACGAAGTAGGTATAGCCACCGTCTGTTTTACGCATGACACGGTCTTTATCATCGCCAAAGTCAGTGGTGCGCAACCAGAGAGCGCCTCCGTCTTCGTAGGTGTAACCATTTTTAATCAGTGTCTGAACGGCTTCTTCAACCTTACCTTCGGTGTAGAGCGAGGATTCAAGGAAGTAGACGTCAAAATCGACACCGAATGCCTTGAGATCAAGATCCTGCTCGTTGCGCAGATAAGCGACTGCAAAGTGACGAATACCTTCGAGGTCCTCAGCGTCTTTGGTGCCTGTGAAGCTCTGATCTTCAGACGATACGGTGTCACCACGCATAAAGCTCTCGGCGAGATCAATGATGTACTCGCCGCGGTAGCCGTCTTCTGGCCAGCTTGCATCGTCAGGGGTCAGGCCCTTACACCGCGCCTGAACCGACAAAGCAAGGTTATTAATCTGCTGGCCTGCATCGTTGTAGTAAAACTCACGGGTGACGTCCCAGCCTGTCGCTTCGAGGAGGCGACACAGGCAATCACCGACGGCGGCTCCACGGCCATGGCCAATATGCAAAGGACCGGTCGGGTTGGCCGACACAAATTCGACCTGCACCTTTTTGCCTTGGCCAACATCAGAGCGACCATATTCGTTTTTCTGATCCAGAACAGCTTTGACCAGTGACGACGTAGACTCATCACTCAGATAGAAGTTGATAAACCCTGGGCCTGCAATTTCGGTCTTCTCGACGAGGCTACTTTCTGGCAGAGCGTCGACCACCAGCTGAGCGAGTTCACGTGGATTCTTACCAGCAGGCTTTGCCAGCATCATCGCCAGGTTCGTTGCCAGATCACCGTGTGCTTTATCGCGGGTATTATCGACCTGAATTCGCGGTTCGAGGTCTGCTGGAAGTACATTCTGTTCTTTCAGAACGCTGACAGCGGCACTAAGTAACTCGGCAATCTGAGGTTTCATATAGAGATCCGGCCCGGAGAAGTGTGTTATTCAGAAGGGGGCGGATTATCGCAAAATTAACGCCAAGGTTGAAGCACACAACAACGCCCGAGTCCCGACGTTACGCTGTATCAGAGAACCGTCAGGAACGAAACGCCATACAATCCCGAAAACCCTGGCGCTTCGCCATCAATAGTTGCCTCCGACATCACTCGGGATACGCGATACTTGTGCATATTTCGCAACAGCTCTCCGGCGGACAATTGCTGCGCGCTGTTCTCGCCATAGAGACGTTGATGAAGCGCAGGAATGACTCAGGTCATGACCTATTTTCAGAATACTCCTCCTGTAAGTGGTATGCTGTAAATTCAATGAAAATGCCACTTTGTCCGGAAGTCAGGGGTCATCGGATTGAATTTTGGTAATACGCTCACTCGCCTCGGCCTGCTCAGGTTTTCGGTCGCTCTGATCTGGCTCGTACTGCTATTCTGGCTTGCATTCGTGGGCTTTAATCTGCCGCCTATCATCTGGTGGGTGCTCGCAGGTTATATCCCACTGATCGCCCTGCCATTCTGGCAGGCTTCGAGACGAATGGGGCAGGATGCTCTGCTACTCAATATTGTCGCGGAAACCCAGCTGATGACGGCACTGCTGTTTTTCAGTGGAGGGGCGACAAACCCTGTGATCTCGTACTTTCTGGTGTTAATGGTTGTCTCAGCGTACAGCCTTAACCGGTATCGCGCACTTATAGTGGCCGGCACACTGATTCTGGATTACAGCGTACTGACGCAGTGGTATACACCGCTGGCGATGGGCATGGATGGCAAAGGCTCTTTGTTTGACTGGCACCTTGGTGGCATGTGGCTGACCTTTGTTCTCAGTACACTCATTATCGCTGCGTTTCTGCCCGCACTGGTACGTGATCGACAACGGCATGTTGTTGAGATCCAGTCTCTCCGGGAGCGACAGCTCAAGAACGAGCAACTCATTGGTATCGCTACGCTCGCAGCAGGCACCGCCCATGAAATGGGCACGCCTCTGATGACCCTCGATATGCTGCTCGACGAAGCCACCGAGCACGAGGTTAGCGATGAAGATATTTCTGTCATGCGCCAGCAGGTAGAGCGGTGCCGACATTCGCTTCAGCAGCTGGCGATGGCGGGCCGACAAAGTAGCGCCCATTCAGAACACGATGCTGAGGAGTGGCTGATGCGCCAACTCCATCGCTGGCGTTTGAGTAAACCGCATGCTTTATGGGATGAGCTTGATTGCAAAGCATCAGCTATCATCCCCGCCTCGCCACTTCTGGACCAGGCATTACTGAACCTTCTGGATAACGCCGCAGAAGCCGGACAGAAACCTGTACAGCTGCGCTCCCGAGTAACTTCTGACTTCTGGGAGCTGGATATTATTCAGCCTGACCCGGAAGCAGCCAGTCACATCAGCGAAGAGGCCGTATTCGCAAGCCAGAAAGAACATGGCATGGGCATCGGACTTTATCTGAGCAACGCCAGCATTGAGCAGTTTGGTGGCAGCATTCACTTAAAAGCTCTGAATTCGGGCGGCAGCCTGAGCCACTTGAAACTGCCCATAGCCTCGCGGAGACAAAGCGCATGACGTTACGTTACCTGATCATTGATGATGACGAACATTTCGGTCGTGTACTTTGTCGTAGCCTTGAAAGAAGTGGCGCAATAGCCACCTTCATCCGCAGTCCGGAAGAACTGGGAGACGTTGAAGATTCTCCGCAGCGAATTATTCTTGACCTGCGCCTTGAGCACAGCTCTGGTCTCGATCTTATTTCTCCGATAAAACAGCGCTGGCCTGAAGCTTCTATTATCGTACTTACAGGTTATGCCAGCATTCCTACCGCTGTAGAAGCGGTCAAACGCGGTGCCGACAACTATCTGCACAAGCCTGCAACATTGCAGGATCTTATTTCGACCTTCGAAGGTAAGTCTGTGGATCAGCAGCAAGCTGAAGTAATGAGCGTCGACAGGATGGAGTGGGAACACATTCAACGAGTACTGAACGAAAACGATGGGAATATTTCAGCGACAGCAAGGGCCTTAAATATGCACCGCCGGACTCTGCAACGAAAGCTGCAAAAGTATGCTCCCCGTTAATGAAGCTCACTAATTAAAATACGAATCTTCATCAAAGGTGCTCAGCCAGCGGGGGTGGAAGCTCACCATCCCTGCGATAAACATACCGTTTGTTATCCCTTCCGGAAACATCATTAACGGAAGCATTCTCAGGTAGTCCCGCCAGATCTGCTCCAGAGTATAAATACCTTCAAGCCAGAACCAGCCGGAAACAGAACAAGCGTATACAACCTGAGTAAACCCAGCATTCAGGAAGCCTGCCACCAGAATATAAATAAAGGGGTTATGAGGCATACGTTGATAGACATGAAGAAAAAACTGGTAAGCCGCCAGTATTGGAATTGCAGCCCCCAGCAAAAAAGAGAGCGCCCAGGCTTCTGGCTCAATGACACCCAAGAACACCATAACAACCAGCACCAGAGCCATATTCAGTAAGGCCAGACGCCAGCCCATCAGGAGCGTCAGCGCCGTTGCGGCAATAATATGGAAATCGAGTCCCGGACGAACTCCCGCCCGCATAAACCAGAATCCGGATACGACCAGCAAGCTTCCGAGAAAGAAATGTTGTACACCTGAGTGGCGCGAGAATGCCGCCCAGTTGATAGTTTTGAACGTATAAAAAAGAAGGGCGGCTGATATCAGCCAGGAAACTAGTAACGCAGTATGACTACTGAGTTCAGAGACCATTAATCACAAAGCTCCAGCGAATAAATCAGAGCGTCTTCACGGCCATCGGGATGAGGATAATAACCGGGGCGCCTGCCAACTTCGTTAAATCCAAGCGACTCGTACAGACCGATTGCGCTTGCATTTGATTCACGAACCTCGAGAAAGAAAGACATTATTCCTTTCATCTGCAACCATTGGCTGACACGACCAAGCAATGCTTTGCCATACCCCCGCCCCTGCATCTCGGGACGAACACTGATCATCAATAATTCCGCTTCATCGGCTACGGCAGAGATCACCGCATGAGCCGTATGCTCGCCGGCAACTTCGAGTACCCAGACAGAATCTGGCTTGCGCAGGTAGCGCGTCATGATTTTTTCAGACCACGGATACTGATGAGCTGCCTGCTCAATTGCCATAACCGTTTCGAGGTCTTCGATGCCTCCCGCGCGGATATCACTCATAGGCATCTACCGTTCCGCCAGACCATGCAATGAGAGCCATAAAGCACGCTTGGCGGACGCCGACGACATTAATGCCTCGAGGTCCGCTATATGGAAGTGCTCTTTAACGTCTATTTTATTCATCCAGCTCTGTGCGTTAGCGCCTACGGTGATAACGTAGCCGGCACCCTGACTGCTGAAATACTGCCATTGGGCCCTCAGTGCCTGCACGGCAACAGCTTCACTCTGATCCTGGTGGCGGGACTCGATAAATGGCCAACGAAAAGAGACTGGCTGAGGTACAACCGAGGGCTTCATGCCAAACGCTGCTAACACTCTGCCAGCAAAAGGGGCCACCTGCTCCAGCGGTATGTTGGCATCGACAACCCAGATCCCTGAGCCACTCAGCTGCATAAACTCCAGCGCGAACCTTGGCGGCTCACCAACAGAAGCAACGACGGTATCCTCAGCCGGCGGTGCTAAATCCGTACTGACCGGCGCTGCAGGCTTAACAGGCTCTGAAGGCGTTTCTTTAACGATTTCCTCTGCCACCTCAGGGTGAGCTGGCATAGGCTGCCCCGCCCGCAACAAATCTGCTGCGGCTACCGGGCGGGCATGATCATGCGTCGACTCAATATGAATATGCTCATGTCGCTCAGATGGCGAGTCCTCGGCCATCCAGCGAGACGCTGGGGCATGAGGCAGCTCTCGTCTGGGCAGCCACACTGTGATGCCCATCGACTTGAGATAATCGACCCGACGCTGCTCTAACATACGCCGTTAAACGCCGTCGTTCTGAGGGTGCGTACGATCGTTAGTGCTGACCAGAAGATTCAGTGCATGGATGTACGCCTTTGCTGATGCGACAACAATGTCGGTATCCGCACCGCTGCCGTTGACAATACGGCCCGCCTTTTCAAGACGCACAGTCACCTCACCCTGAGAGTCAGTGCCTTCCGTAATCGCATTCACCGAGTACAGCAAGAGATTAGCGCCGGACTTAGCGACATCTTCAATAGCACGCAGAGCTGCATCCACAGGGCCGCTACCTTCCGCTTTACTGCGATGCTCGGTGCCATCTTTGCTGATGACGATTTCACTCACAGGCGTTTCACCGGTAGCCGAGTGACTCTCAAGCGATACCAGACTATAGACATCAGGCAGAGAGGCCGAGCGGCTTTCTGTGACCAGTGCCTGCAGGTCTTCATCGAAGATCTCATGCTTCTTATCAGCAAGATCCTTGAAGCGAGCAAAAGCGTCATTCAAAGCTGCGTCCGTCTCAAACGTAACTCCCAGCTCCTGCAAACGACTGCGGAAGGCGGCACGTCCCGAGTGCTTGCCCATCACCATGCGGTTCGCACCCCAGCCTACGTCTTCTGCCTTCATGATCTCATAGGTCTCGCGGTGCTTAAGAACACCATCCTGGTGGATACCGGATTCGTGAGCAAAGGCATTGGCACCCACAATTGCTTTATTCGGCTGAACAGGGAAACCCGTGATGCTCGAAACGAGCCGCGACGTCGGCACGATATGAGTTGTATCAATACCGGTCTCGATGTTGAACAGATCCTGGCGGGTGCGGGTTGCCATGACCACTTCTTCAAGAGAGGCATTACCGGCGCGTTCCCCCAGACCATTAATCGTACACTCAACCTGACGAGCACCATTAGTCACTGCGGCGAGAGAGTTGGCTACCGCCAGACCCAGGTCGTTGTGGCAGTGTACAGAGAAAATCGCCTTATCCGCGTTAGGGATACGCTCAATCAGTGTTCGAATAGTATTTCCGAACTCTTCTGGAATCGCATAGCCAACGGTATCAGGGATGTTAATCGTGCTGGCACCAGCATCAATAGCTGCTTCGATAATACGGCATAGAAAATCGATTTCTGAGCGGCCCGCGTCTTCACAAGAAAATTCGACGTCTTCAACCAATCCACGTGCTTTCTTTACCGCTCGCACTGCTTGATCAATAACGGCATTTGGCTCCATACGCAGCTTGTACTGCATATGGATAGGTGAAGTCGCAATGAAGGTATGAATACGAGCACGCTCTGCATTTTTCAACGCTGCAGCCGCTTGTTCAATATCACGATCAACCGCTCGTGCAAGACTGCATACAGTGCTCTCGCGCACAGCAGAGGCAACGGCCTCAATAGCCGCAAAGTCTCCGGGGCTGGCAGCTGCGAAACCTGCCTCCATAACATCGACGCGCATTTTTTCGAGCGCTTTACCGATGCGGACTTTTTCTTCTTTGGTCATTGATGCGCCCGGGCTTTGCTCGCCGTCACGCATTGTAGTGTCGAAAATAACCAGGCGATTCTGCTGGCTCATAAGAGACTCCGATGCCGATGATTCAGGCGTACAGTATACGCCTGATCATCGGACATCGCAGCAAAGGAAGGTTAGCGGATTGGAGTGGCCGTCAGGTTAGCCTGAATATCCGCATTCTGAACAACAATCTGACTGATCAGCGTCTGAGGCGTACTGTCTGGAGTCGCAGCAATCTTCAGACCATCGATGTTCAGCTGTTTAAAGTGAACCCGACCGAATACTGCAAAGCCAAGAGGGCCACGTTCCGGGATCTCGGACTCCTGAATATACTGACCATTTGTATCGATCAAATCAGGACGACCATCACCATCAAAGTCATTGTCCGTATTACCGTCACCGTCCTCATCAATAAAACTTGCACGCACTGCTGTTCTTGCAACATCAAGCTTAAGATCAATATTCAGACCGTAGTCGTTCCCGCCCTGAGGACCATCCTGGGTGCTGAAGTTATCAAGAGTCAGGGTCGTACCATTTGTCTGTGTCCAAGAGAAGCGATTACCTTTGCCAAGGTAGCGATAATAATTAGGATCGTTCACGTCAGTAGGAGCCTCTGCAAACTTCGCCTTAACTTTGATAGTCAGCCCTTGCTCTCCGCGATCTTCGAAACGACCAGCGCCCGCACAATCAGTGCCTCCAGCGTTGAGTGAGCCGCCAATACAAACCTGACCTGCACCACCCGACGCTACTGAAATCGTAGTGCCATCCTCTAGACGTTCGAGCGTGAAGGCACCAAGGTTGTCGCCATCCTCGCGCGAGCCGAAGATAATACCACCCTCGATTTCACCTGTAGCGCTGTTGTACTGACCGACCTGAATGGTCGACCACGTCAGCCCTTTATTAAAGGTCAAGCCATCTTCGGTTACGTCAATAGATGCACCGCGCATGTGAAGGTCATAGGTTACACCTGTCAACCAGACACCACGACCGAACTCATCCACTGTAATCGCAGCATCACCATCAGTGATCCGCAGATCACCATTAAGCGTAAGACCCTGAGTACCACCAACGCCGTCGCTGTTAATCTGACCACCCGGAGCAATCGTCAGGTTACCATTGAGTGTGAAGCTGTACGATGGGAATACTTCCATTGCCAGAAGCAGCTCAGTACCACCCATGTAAGGGGAGTCCATTGCCTCTTCTTCACTAGTACCAACAGTTACGCCCGAGAAGCTGTACTCTCCGCGTAAATCTTTGAAGTCGATACGCAGGCCATCGTAAGTACCAACCTTGTTCTCACGGTCATAGCCAACGTTGGCATCAAACTGCCCCGTCGCTGAATTATAAGGGTTAGCATAATAATCAGAAGGCAGTGAAGCCATATCTGGGCCAGAAGTAAGATCAAGTGTTACCTCACCTTCACCCCAGCCGTTAAAACCGTTGAAATAAACCCAGTTACCATCATCGTTCATGGCGAAATAAGTATTACTCTCAGCTGCAGTTTTACCTGCAAAACTTCCCGGTGTGGTAAAGGTTTCACCATCTTGTGCTTCCGGCGCCGCAGACACAATATTCCATCCGACTTGCGCCCTTATACCCTGCTGCGTTGAGCCATCGGCACTAGCGATATCACCGCCTGGAAATAAATGTAGATAGTTTTTACGCTCAATCCCATCAACTAAGCCATCCTGAAAAAGCACCTGACCACGGAAACTACCGAGTGCAGCTCCATTCTCATCTCCAAGAATCAGGTCATCTAAGCTGAATGAGAAGGTGAGATCTTCGTAACGCAATGCCAGATAGGGGTTGTTAGCATCGTCTTCTTCAAAATCGAGCGTCAAACCAGACTCTGTACTGAAGTCTCCACGGAAGTTACGAGCGAGGATCACGTATCCGTCGTCCGTATATTTGAACGCTGGGCGATCGTCATCATCATTGATAAGCGTAAGAGCAGGTATGAAGGTAATACCCTCACCGATATCAGCGCCGCCACCTTCAATCGTGAAGGTACCGTATGCTTCAAGATCGACACTGAGTGAACCAAACGTGTCACCCAACAAATAACCCGCTGAGTTAGGGTCGCCATAATCACCCACAGCGATATTAGGATCATTAGACAGACCAATCGCAGCTGCCTCATAAGTCAGGCGTAGGCCTCGATTATCAAAGGTACCGAAGTCGAACTCGACATTGCCGTCATTAACGATGAGGCGACCGTAGTTAATGATGGCTGACATTGCTAAATCATCAATGATCCACTCCATGCCGTCATCGCCGAAGTGCAAACCGTCGAAGAACAGGCCGACCTGTGAACCATCAAAGGCAAGATTTCCGTTACCGTCATCGCCCATGTTGAGACGAAAAACCCCAGTGTCATCAGTCAGGTCGCCCGTAGTACCGCCATCACTATACGCCTGAGTCGCACCGCGCAGGCTGAAAAAATCGTTGGTAATACCAGTAGTGCCGGTCATGCCAACGCCGCCAACGGTAAACTCGCGAGCACCAAGCTGGTTGAACAGATTAAGGGTACCATCCGAGTCAATATCTATCGTCGTTACCGAGGCAGAGCCAATACCAGAGTTGATATTGATGTCACGCATATTGGCTGCAACACCATCCTGGCTGTAGCTAATTTCACCTATATCCAGCTGCCCAGGGTCAAGTTCAATCGTCACACCAGACTGACCAGATACATTCGCCATGCTCTCATCATCAAGCGCTTCCAGTGCCGATACTGATACAGCCTGAATCGCGAGCGTGAGTGCACTTAACGTCAAAGTAGTCTTTTTCATAATCAATCCACCGGAAACAGGAGTAAGTTACCACCGACAGTGATATCGCCATCCAGCTGGACACCGAAGATTTCGGTTTGCCGAAATGCGGTTCCATCCTGAAGAGGCACACCAAATTCACCATTGTTAGCTACAGCGAACTTAAACTTAAAATCGTTGAAGGTAATGGTTCCTGGTAGCCCGATTTTCAAAACTTCGT
The DNA here is from genome assembly GCA_002724925.1 of Oceanospirillaceae bacterium. Classification (GTDB taxonomy): domain Bacteria; phylum Pseudomonadota; class Gammaproteobacteria; order Pseudomonadales; family Oceanobacteraceae; genus Thalassolituus. Next base: position 4,885 of record PBQA01000009.1, on the reverse strand, counting down.
CGTCAACCGCTTTTTCTTCGAAGCCACCATCAACCCAAACGTCGTAGTTCGTTGCGGTCGTCAGTGTTTCCGTCTGAAGCGTCAACCCTTCGAACGACATACCGCCAGACACGTCATCCAGAACGTACCAACCTTCACTGTTCTCATTCAATTTGATGGCAAGGCGCAAACCACAGATGCCGTTTTCGCATTCTTCAGAGCCAACGATATTACCGGCACCGTCGAATATAGGACGAGAACCTGGAGTGAAGCCTGAGACTTCATTGGGATCGTCCCAAAGGGGTCCACCATCTTTGTTGATCGCGAACTCACCGGATAGGTAAACACCACCCTTACCTGAAATTTCAGACAAGTCAAAATCATCAATTGCTTTCATCTCGGCCATTGCCGAAGATGCGACCATTAATGTGGATATAGAAAGTACTAACTTATTAAATGTCATTCTGACCTCCACCTTTTACAGGTCGCGACTGGTAACTTTAAGGTACTGAGCACGCAAACCGTCAACCGTGATTCTACCGAGGCTGGCATCAGGACTGTTGCCGATACGCACGTCGCTGATAGATATAAAGCTCTTCGGTGAGTTTTCATAGTAATCATCATAGAAAGTCTGCATAGCTTCTTGGCTACTGGTGTCGACATCATCACCAGGACGGAGCTTGGTCAGCTCAAACTCGAAATTACCATCCGACGTAGCAGACAGACGCATTGGCTGAATCTCGCCGTAACCCAGGTTAAGACTGACAAACATGTTATCCAAGTTTAGAGTAGAAGCCTCCTTGGCTACAGGATCATTGTCACAAACCGAAGGATCACAAACACTGATATCCAACTCTTTGATAAATAAATTCAAGCGAATCTCAGCATTCAGCTCATCGTCACCCTGCTCGTCCGGAGCAGACCAAAGACGGAACGCAGTTCCATCGATAAACAGCCCTTTCATGTTGATATCGATGTAGTCAGTACGCGGGCTGGTTGAGCCATTTGGATTTACTGAGTTCACTGCGAATTCGAAGGATGCACCCACATCCAGGCCATCCCTGCGCTCCACACCACTTGCCAAAGCTATTGAAACACTTTCGATACCATCTTTTGTTTCTCCCTTGCGCGTGATCAGGCCACCGTCGCACGAGCCAAAGTCACTCGAATCCAGACCACACAGCACCTTGAATTCTTCTACATTATTGACCGCTTCAATATAAGAGCCTGCTGGCCCAAAACTCTCAGAATCATTATTAGCAGCAGCCAGATCTATACGTGCTTCAATAAGATCGTTATATGCATCCTGGCGTACCGACTGCTGTTCCTCGTAGGAGTCGTAAGAATTGTTGTATGCGGTCCGAGCATCCCGACAAGCACCTCCCCCGATTGCGGGACATGCGGAACCATTCAATCCGGTACAATTATCGCCAAACTCACAATCAGCTTGAGGTCGAATAGCCATAAAAGCTTCATAAGCATCGAATGCCGTAGTCAGACGCTGACCGAGCTCAACAACCTCGGCGTCGTATTCCGTTTGCTCCTGTGCAACAGTGGCCTCCCTTGGAACAATTTCACTCAAGTAGTAACTATTCATCTGATTTTCTAGTGCGCCTAATGCCAGAGAATAGGTATCTACAATTTGCGCTCTGGACGAATTCAGGGCATCAATTTCATTTGTAATCGCCTGCACTGCGACTCCGTTAGAGCCAACCGTTGCCAAGTCGTCACACCCAGGCTGCCCCCAAACACACCCCTGATAGTACGAGAATGTGGCAAAAGTTGCGCTATTCTGGACATCTGATTGGTACTCATCAGCTGCAAGTTCAAGTAGAGCCAGTTCATTGTTAATCTGACCGTACTTTTCGTTATACAAAGGATCATTAGGATCGAGGCCTCCACTGCCTCGTAATGAACGAATTACGTACGGATGGAGGTAACTACCAATCTGTCCCGGTGTGCGAATAGAGCCCTCGTCACTGCCTTCCCCCATAACATAAAGGCTAGTCCACTTAATATCGATCTCTTCGCCCGCAGAGCTTTGTATGCCTGTTACTGAAAGCTCAGCTCCTTCCGTGTCCAAAACGAAATCTTCAAGGGCAAACCCAAGCCCCTCACCAGTTGCCGCACTCATCTGGCTATCATCAAGAGCCTGCAAGTCAGCAAATGCCGCAGCAGAGACAACCATCGAGGTGATTAACATAGATCGCAAGATTTTCATAATTAGCACCCCTTCAGGCTACCAACACAGGTAGCCTGACGTGGCGTACCGTTCGTTGCACTGAACAAATCAAGGTTGAGTGGATACTTCACACCAGAGCCAGAATCGAATTTAGCGATATTCAAAAACGCTCCTCTCTGAGTTAATACGCGATCACTGCCTTCGATACCCGAAAAATCTTCCCACGGAACAGAAGTAGTCTGAAGAGATACAAACGCACCTGTAGCTCCGCCGCCATTCTCAAAGTCAACACTTTCATCGCCGACATAGACACTCTGAAAGTTAGTTAGAGGGAAACAAGCGGGAGTACCCGTAACAGTACAGTCTTCAGACCCGGTAAGCGCGGGAATAATAAATTCAAGCGCAGAACCTGGAGCTGTGAAGCTCCTACCCCCCGGAACACCCGCCCAGGAAGCTCGTTTAAGGTAAGGGACGTCCAGATATGGGCTATCGGGGTTTTGAAGCTCACCATCTTCATTTAACTCGCGACCAGCGCCATAACTATAACCAGCGGTACCTACAGCACCATCAACCAAGTCGATTGTACTTACCAACTGCGTACCCAAAGCATCTGCCAAACCTAGTTCAATACACTGCAACCAACTCGCAGTACCCTGACCATTACAGTTCTGGTCATATACCACCGAGGCAGGCCCTTCAATTCGGCCATTCAAATTACCTGTTAAAGAGATAAGATCTCCTGACAACCAACCCTGAGCTTCCGAGAAGCCGATACGTACTCCTGCAATCTTCCGGACACCGCTCTCTACTTTATACGCAAGTTCAATGTAAGGATCACGGATCTTAAACTCTTCAACACCAGCATTAACGGCATCTTTGTAATTAGTGACCCGGCCAAGACCGAAGTTCTCAATAATCAAATCAGCATCATGGGCCACCAAGTTCCCATTTTGAGTCACAGGGTTACCCTGAGAATCCGTCATTGGCACAGTACCGTCTTCACCTACTGTCCGCTCAAACTCACCAACCTTAAGCGTGTCGATGGTCATCAGGGTTTCGATATCTAAGCCCAGATTCACCTTTGTGAACTCATACTGCCCTGCCCATTCACCAGTGCCGTCACTGTATGATGATGCATCGATGGTGATAAAGGCTTGACCAGCAACATCAGCCATCTCGCGATCACTGATCGCCTCAAGTGAAAGCGCTGGCAGAGACATAGCGGTCAATGCAACTGTTAATGGATGGCGGAGAATGTTTTTCACTTCACGACCTCACATGTCGGTCAAGAGACACCGCTTCGACTGTAGAACCAGTCTATATCAGGACAGATAGATATTCGGTGACAGCTTGTTTTTATTATTGGAATACTTGTTACGTATAGGATATTCGCTAGGGATTTTGCTTCAAGGGGTAATAGCGGTACGAACGTACTCTTTACAGTGAGAAGACGTTCGTGGCCCGTCGATTTTGAGCATCAACGGCATAAACTCTTAAATAGACGCCATTTGTCTCACGCTGAGCCGCAATCGCGCATAGCCAGACAAGCTGGCTGAACCGCTCCTACACGGGTATGACAAGATCCATCGAAAGATCGTAACGCGATGCTTGTGCGACTCTGTAGGAGGGAAGCGTCTTCCCGATGGCGTCTGGGTCGCAGAGGCTTTCGGGGATAGGATCCCCTCCTACATATTTCTGTCGAAGCGCCGCATCGCGCATAGCCAGGCAAGCTGGCTGAAGCGCTCCTACACGGTTAACTTTCTTACGGGCAAGAAAAACCCCTAACCACGTTAGTGATCAGGGGTTTTGGATAAGAGCTTGATCGGCGAAGCCAACTGCACCATGACCTGAACCTGCGCAGCAGGTAGGTCATCGTCAAGGAGTCCAAAGCTACGCTTTGTCTGGCTTCGCCACGCCTGCGGCGCTCAAGGCTGGCACCTCCGGTGCATCGCCTTTCACATGACGCTTCGCTGCCCGATAGGTAGTAAAAATGATTATCGTATTCTACCCAATACCCCAGCAGGCAACCTGGCATAAACCCTAGATAAGAAAAAACCCCAGCAGGTTACCCTGCTGGGGTTTTGAATAAGAGCTTGACGATGACCTACTCTCACATGGGGAGACCCCACACTACCATCGGCGATGCTGCGTTTCACTTCTGAGTTCGGAATGGATTCAGGTGGTTCCACAGCTCTATTGTCGTCAAGCAAACTGGCTTTTTCACTTCTTCGGTCTTATCGCTTAAGCGTGCCAAAGTGAAAAAATTAGGTTGGATACATGAGTGAGATTCTCTCGCGAACCGGCGGCTGCCTGTTCGTATGTCATAACTGTTTATACACCAGTTTGGGTGTTATATGGTCAAGCCTCACGGGCAATTAGTATCAGTTAGCTCAACGCCTCACAACGCTTACACACCTGACCTATCAACCTGGTAGTCTTCCAGGGCCCTACAGGGAACTCGAAGTTCCAGTGAGATCTCATCTTGAAGGAGGCTTCACGCTTAGATGCTTTCAGCGTTTATCCCGTCCGAACGTAGCTACCCGGCAATGCCACGGGCGTGACAACCGGAACACCAGAGGTTCGTCCACTCCGGTCCTCTCGTACTAGGAGCAGCTCTTCTCAAATCTCAAACGCCCACGGCAGATAGGGACCGAACTGTCTCACGACGTTCTAAACCCAGCTCGCGTACCACTTTAAATGGCGAACAGCCATACCCTTGGGACT
>PBQA01000008.1 GCA_002724925.1 Oceanospirillaceae bacterium | reverse complement strand
CTCAATTCACGACCAAGAAAACGATTAAACTACAAGACACCTGAGGAAATGTACTATGAAATCTAATTATTTCTGTCGCACTTCAAACTTGATACTAAGCCTTGTCCTTCTTTGCAATCACAGCCTTAAGAGCTGCTGACGTTTTTGTTTCTTATAATCAGATAACAATTGGCCATTAAAATACGATGCCTAGAACATAACGCAATCTGTCATGAAGAATGATTACAGACTCTTCACTTCCACAATTACTCATTTAAAACTTGCTTCGATATAAAAAAGTTAACACTGATCATATTTGCATTCTTTAATCTCAAACTCGAGTGTTGAATGCCCGATGGAGAATTTTTGTGCAAGCGCTGTTTTTAATTCACCCTTCACTTTATCCAGTTGTGAATAATCAGAAAGTAGAACATGAGCTTCTAATGCATTCTGATGCTCGTCAAGTTGCCAGATATGTACGTGATGAACATTGATAACATTTGTTACCTGCTGCATGGCTGTGATGACATCATCAATAACAATGCCCTCCGGTGTTCCCTGCATCAGGATATGAATGGTTTTTGGTAACATCGTGGCTGCCTGGTACAAAACATACGCGGCTATCAATAATGTTATTAAGGTGTCACTCCAGTACCACTCATAAAGAAGGATCAGTGTGCCGGCAACAATAACACCCAGTGAAGCCAGTGCATCCGATACATTGTGCAAAAAAGCGGCACGGATATTCATACTGTGCTTAGACATGGTGAAGGTAAGAAACGCGGTTGCCAGATCAATCACAAGTGCTATCGCCGCCACAATCACAACCATCCAGCCTTCAATAATCTGTGGTTCATAGATTCGCCATAGCGCTTCATAGGCCAGGTACAGCCCAACCAGGACAAGCGTGACTAAATTAATCAATGTGGCGATAACTTCAGCGCGTTTATAACCAAAGGTTCTGAAATGATCCGCCGGTTGACGCCCGATCTTTCTGGCGACCCAGGCAATGAGCAGTGAGGCGGCATCACTGAAATTATGCAGCGCATCAGCAATAAGTGAAAGGCTGCCCGATAGAATACCACCGACGACCTGTGCTAATGTCAAGAGCATATTGATAGCGATGGCGAACCCCAGGCGGCGATCACCTATTGATTCAGTGTCGTGGTTATGCGAATGCGTATTCATTGTGTACCTATAAAGAAAAAGATTTTGTTGTTCGACTGGAAAGATAGGCATGTGCTTCCCGCGCATCCAGCTCTCGTGTACTATTACCTGTGCGTACCATAAGCCGTGCTACGCTGTCCTCATGATAATAAACAGGTTCAACAGCGCTCTCGACAATGACGCGGCAGATGGTTTTATTTTCAATATCGTGGAACCGGCAATGAAGTAATGCGCAAGCGTTTCCTCCTAGACTGGTTTTAACCGTATCCATCAGTGCGCGTTCGAAGCCGTCTCTATTTTTGTGTTTCAATGTCTGGAAGTCAGAGTCGATTCCAATGATATTGCCGTTGTCCTCAACACCGATTAGCAGTGTACCGCCTTCGCGATTTAAAAAACCGGCGATGGTTTTGATGACAATCGACTCAAGTGCGCGATTCGTTCGCTGTTGTCTTACATCCCAACGATACGTGGATTTGAATTCAAGATGCTCACTTTCGCCTCTGGCAATCAATAAGGGTAATTCTTCAGCAAGCTCGTGTTCCAGAGAGCGGACAAGATTTTTTTGGCCAGACAGTCTTATATGGTACAGACCGAACAATAGACCAACAATACCGCCAAGCAGTGCAAACACAAAGCTCATAGGCATTAATTCAAACTTGAATTCAGTAATTAAACGCTGAATCAAAAACTCTATCGGGCTGTTACCCGGAAATTCGATTAAGCCCTTGTATTCGTACCAGAATACCATTGTCGTCAACGGATGTAATAGAAGCACGCCTATTATTGCACCAATAATAAAATGAAAAAGTAAGATCCATTTTTTTTGATTAATTAAACTACCTGATGAGTATGTCATCTTTCTTTAACCACCTGTTTGGTTGATTATTCTCTTGATCTGGAAATCCAGTGCATTGATTCATCGTGGCTTGTGCCTCACCCCGGTGCATGGACACTTCCGCAACTGCAAAAACAGCTCTTGCATAGGCTTTACAGTCTTTGCCTAAATCCTCGAATGCGCTCGCCGTGTTTGTAAGAACCACCCCAATTCCAAAGGTTCCAACGATAGCCGCTGATTTTAACTTTTTATATTCGATCCTTCTTGAGGGTTAATGGGGTATAACAGCTTATTAGTGTGCAAGCACGTTTATCCTGGGACACTCTTTCGAGGTTCTTGGGGTAACTCTTTGACTCAATTGAAGAATCTTCCATAACTCAAATCTCCCCTCCAGAAAAACGCGCACGCCTGTTATTTCGATATTCGTGCGCACATAAACTTGTAAACCAAGTTTGTAAGTATCTGATTCGCTTGAGGATTACAGTACCCCCCACCGGCAAAACGTGCAAGCGCGAATGTAAAGCGTGCCAGTTTTGCTCGAAAAGTCCAAAATATACTGTTTGGATATCCACACTCTCTTTACATTCAGACGCCTCCGCAGGGCAGCACATAATCGACACATTTGATCATTCTGATGTTACCTTTGATCATTGCTCTTAAGGGCACCCTTTGCCATGATCCAGACTCTTTAAGGTTTTACCGTCAGGGTTTCTTATGTATCAGGATATCGAGTATCAGGTTAACGATCGCATCGCGGTTATTTCGATCAATCGTCCGAAGGTGCTGAATGCGATTCGCGTTCAGACCTATAAAGACATTATTGCAGCACTGAAGTCAGCGGATGCTGATGATGCGGTGTCTGTGATTGTAATGACGGGCAGCGAGGGTAAGTTCACCGCAGGTAATGATCTGCGCGATCTTCTGTCTGACGGTGATTTAGAAGGGGTTCGTGACGGCGTTGCCGGTATTTTCGATACGCTCGGAGGTCTTGAGAAGCCGTTGATTCTTGCGCAGGAAGGGGTTGCCGTGGGCATCGGTGCAAACCTGCTGCTTCACGCAGACATGGCGTACGCCGGTAAGAGCATTCGGTATAGCCTACCGTTCGCCAAAATTGGTGTTGCGGCTGAGGGTGGTTCTTCTGTGATGCTAGCTGAAGCAATCGGCCCTAAGAACGCTGCAGATCTGTTACTCACTGGCCGTTTCTTCTCAGCTGCTGAAGCAGAGAAATGGGGTCTGCTGAATGCAGCCGTTGAAGACGGCAAGGCACTTGAGACTGCGATGGCGACTGCAGCAGAGCTGCTCAAGAATCACCAGGGTTCACTTAAAGCAATCAAGGCGCTGGGCCGTGCTGAAGGGCATCGTGAGCGCTTGAACAAAGCCGTACTGGCTGAAATGAATGCCTTTACGGATCTGCTGGCAACACCAGAAACCCAGATGCGTATTCAGCATGTATTGAAGGGTGGTAAGTGACAGACTTCCCACCCTGCCCAGGTGGGCAGTGCCCACCCTACGGGAGTGTGTACTACACGAAAAAAGCCGCTCAATGAGCGGCTTTTTTATTGGTATTGATCAGGCTCTGACTTGCTTAAAGGCCGCCTTCTCTTCGGGTGTCGGTTTGCTGTATTTCAGTACACGTTCAACCACCGTTTTGTACTGACTCCACAACGAGCCTGTGTTGTACGGAATATTGTGCTTACGGCATACCGCCTGCACTTTCTCCGCGACTTCGTTGTAACGATACGACGGCATATCCGGAAACAGGTGATGCTCTACCTGACGGCTCAGGTGGCCACTCATAATGTGCAGCAGTTTCGACCCTTCGAGATTAGATGAGCCCAGTATCTGGCGATAGTACCATTGGCCGCGAGTCTCGTTTTCGCACTCTTTCTCGCTGAAGGTATGGACATCTTCGGTGAAGTGCCCACAAAAGATAATCGTGGAGGCCCAGATGTTACGAATCAGGTTAGCACCCATGTTCGCCAGCAGAATGCCGAAGAACATTGGCCAACCCAGAAACAGCGCTACAACACCCGGATAAAATAGGTAGTCACGGAATACACTCTTGCGGATCTTGGCGAAGAAGTCTTTCGCCAGCTGCTTCTTACTGATGACGGACTGACGCTCAACTTTCTTTTTGCCAAAAAAGACGCGTTCACCAATCAGCTCGTGGTAGGCAACACCCCACTGGAAGAAGGTGGTGAGGCCGAGATACCAGAAGAACTGGTTTTTAAAGCGCGGCTTCCATGGCGTGTCGTCACTGAGACGCAGCAGGTCGTAACCAAAGTCACGGTCTTTGCCGATGATGTTGGTGTAGGTGTGATGTTCAAAGTTATGCGTACGACGCCAGGATTGGCCATCACAGACGTTATCCCATTCGAACGATGTGCCATTCAGATGCGGATCATTCATAAAGTCGTATGCGCCATGCATGATGTTGTGGCCGATTTCCATGTTATCGAGGATCTTGGCAATGCCAAGCATCACGGCACCCACAACAAACCAGATCCAGTGGTAAAAACCGGCAACCATCACCGCACGCCCACCGATATCCAACACGCGTTGCACCCGAACAACGTTACGGATGTAGCGAGCGTCTTCTTCACCCACTTTGGCCATCGCCTCGTCACGAATCTGATCGAGGTCGTTTTTAAATGATTCCAGCGTCTCCGCACTTGGTATGTGAGTCGTCACTTTATTTCTCCTGAAATGACTATTCTGCTGTTGAGCAATCCATCTGTTGCTACCAGCAAATTGCACTTTACGTGCCACGACGGCAGTGATTGCCAGTGTCATACAGTGAGTGACTGGTGTCGATGAAAGTCACTCTTTCCTGGATTTCATTAATAAACCAGGACAGCCATAAACATGGAGTCTGAGACAAATGAAAGCCCTGGAGAGCCGGTATTTGGGGACATGTGGAGAGAAGGTCTGATCTCCCAGTCTGGACAGTTTTTATAACTAGAAAAGAATTCCTTCCTTCTGAAATAAGATGATGACATAAAAAAAGCGGCATTCTCCTTCCGGAAAATGCCGCTTTTATCAGACACCTGTCAGATATCAGGCGTTTGCCATCTCACCTGTTTTCTTAGGTGGGCGGCTGTATTTGAATACACGTGCCACAACGGTTTTGTACTGATCCCACAACGTACCTGTGTTGTATGGGATGTTGTGCTTAGCGCACACCTGCCGCACACGTTCTGCCGCTTCGCCGTAACGATAAGACGGCATATCAGGGAACAGGTGATGTTCAACCTGACGGCTCAGATGGCCACTCATGATGTGCAGAAGTTTAGAACCTTCGAGGTTGGACGACCCCAGAATCTGGCGGTAGTACCACTGACCACGAGTTTCGTTTTCGCAATCTTCTTCGCTGAAGGTGTGTACTTCTTCGGTGAAGTGTCCACAGAAGATGATAATGTTCGCCCAGACATTACGAATCAGATTGGCAACCAGGTTACCTGCCGCGATGGCGAAGAACATCGGCCAGCCAAGGAAGATGCCCACAATGGCTGGGTAGAAGATGTAATCCCGGAACACTGCACGGCGGATCTTTGAGAAGAAATCTTTAATCAACTCAGCGTGAGAGATTGGCAGCTTACCTTCCGGGCGGCGTTTGCCGACGAAAATACGCTCACCAAACAGTTCATGATAGGCCACCGCCCATTGGAAACTCAGCATCAGTACGATTAAGCGGATGGGCTGCCAACGATAGTGCGCCTTCCACTTCACGTCGTCACTGAGACGCAGTGTGTCATAACCAAAGTCACGGTCTTTGCCAATGATGTTGGTATAGGTGTGGTGCTCGTAATTGTGGGTACGGCGCCATGATTCACCATCACAGACATTGTCCCAGTCAAAGGTTCGCGAGTTCAGATGAGGATCGTTCATCCAGTCATACTGACCATGCATCACGTTGTGGCCAATTTCCATATTGTCGAGGATCTTGGCACAACCCAGCATGACAACGCCGACCAGCCACCATATCCAATGGTAGAAACCAGCAACCATAACTGCACGGCCACCGAGTTCCAGAAAGCGCTGTACGCGAACAATTCTGCGGATGTATCGGGCGTCTTCCTCACCAACTTTGGCCATGAGGTCGTCGCGTATTTCATCCAGTTCTTTGTGGAATGATTCCAGTGTATCGGCACTAGGGATAGGTGTTGTCATTATAATTATCCTCGTTAGACATCCAGTACGACGTCATTGACAGGAACAGACACACATAACTGAATGTCTTCTCTGCCCGTGTCGGAGTACTGACCAGTGAGAGTGTTGAGAACTACGCCGCTTTTCTTTGTACATTTGCACTGATGGCAAACGCCTACCCGGCATCCGGCCAGCGGCTTGAGTCCATTTTGCTCGGCAAGCTCAAGAAGGCTGACGGGATTTTCGGCGCTGGAAATTGCAGCGACACCGCCCTTCTCAAAGCTAACGTAAGCATCTTTTGCATCAGCACGGTCAAGCTCAATCGGTGCCGCGCCAAAATATTCAAACATGATGTTATCTGCGGATACGCCTTCGCCTGAGACGACCTGACGCACCAGCTGAATCATAGGTGTTGGACCACAGATCATGACTTTTCGTTCAGCGAAATCAGGACATATTTCTTTAATATGCTCTGCACTGAACACGCCTTTTTCAGCACTGTTCATGAAGGTCACACGAATATTGTCGTGTTCAGCGGCGATCTTTTCAAACTCTTCCTGAAACAATGCATTAGAAGCATCCCTGACGTAGAACATCAGGTGCGCATCACGCTTGTCTCCACTGGCCGCCATCTGGCTGAGCATTGAACGGAACGGAGTGATGCCGCTACCACCAGCAATCATAAGAACCGGCTGGTTGCCCTCAGGAAGGGTAAAGTCACCTTCAGCAGGAGACAGATTGCAGATACCACCTGCGGCAAACGCATCGCGCAGCCAGGGCGTAACCCGACCACCTTCCTGTACACGGATGCTCATTTCGATCAGGCCGGTCTTTTTAAAGTAAGCCGGAGCGCTGGATACAGAGAAAAAACGGGTTTGCAGAGAGCCATTCTGCTCGGCAGTGATCTGCAGGTGCTGACCAGCTTTGAAACCTTTCCAGCGCTTACCAGGGCGGATAACCAGAGTGTATACATCGTTCGTTTCAGGACGTACCTGGATGACTTTTGAACGCACAGCATCGGTGGTCCAGCCTGGCAGGACCACCTGAATCAATGGTTCAAGGTACGCTGTGATCTGATTCTCTTGAGTCAGGCTCTGCGACACCCACTGACGGGCCCGTTCCAGAGGAGTTACTGACTGCACACTAGTTTCTGCTTGGCTCATAATTATTCTACTTTCGTGTATTGAGAACGCGCTTTCTCAGTGTTTGAGATTACCCGCGCAGTGTTAACGAACTGTGACCTTGTGTCTATTGGCGACAGAGGCCACATAGGCTGAACGGAAAATAGCAAAAAGCTTGCCCGTTACTGACAAGTTCATCAGCTACTGCAAATAAATCCTTATAAATCAGTATATTGGACGACTTTGTCAGATAACTACTTGCCGTAGATCAGCGTTATACGCGGTAATTAGTGCTTCTCAGGAAATAATGTTTTTATTCTTGTTGTGATAATGGAAACATTTTCCAAGCTACATAGGAAGAAGTTCTTATGTAAGTGTCAGGAAAATACCACATTCCGTGCCACCCATCCGGAAGCAGCTTGCCGATGTCATTTTACAGTCATTCGGAGGCGATGTCCTGCTGCGACAACCGCGATTGTCGGGGAGAAGCTCCCCTCCTACATATAACCAGACAGCTCGATTTCGCGAATAGCCTTCGGCTGATTCAATCCCACATTGGCTACCTGCCATGATTCGCTCAAGCTGATCATGGTGCATGTAGGAGGGGATCATATCCCCGAACATTCATCGGGTAATAACGATATCGGGAAGAAGCTTCCCTCTTACAGACAGACACAAAAAAAGCGGCCCGTAGGCCGCTTCTTTAAGAACAACTAATCAGATCTTAAGAGAACTGGTTAGAAGTGTTCTTAGCACCACCAGCTTTCAGAGCGTTCTCACCAGCAACGCTTTTCTTATATGGCTTTGTGGTCGTCGACCACGAAGACATGCTTTGCGCCATTACCAAGCTGGAGACACAAAAAAAGCGGCCCGTAGGCCGCTTCTTTAAGAACAACTAATCAGGTCTTAAGAGAACTGGTTAGAAGTGTTCTTAGCACCACCAGCTTTCAGAGCGTTCTCACCAGCAAAGTATTCTTTGTGGTCGTCGCCCATGTCAGAGCCAGCCATGTTCTGGTGCTTAACGCAAGCGATGCCTTGACGGATCTCTTTACGCTGTACGCCTTCAACATAACCCAGCATGCCCTGGTCACCGAAGTACTCTTTAGCCAGGTTGTCCACAGACAGTGCAGTCGTGTGGTAAGTAGGCAGAGTGATCAGGTGGTGGAATACGTTCGCTTCACGTGAAGTATCAGCCTGGAACGTCTTAACGCGAGCGTCAGCAGCAGCAGACAGTTCAGAGTCGTCGTATTCAGCAGACATCAGGTTAGAACGGTCGTAGCCAGAAACGTCTTTACCTTCAGCTTCCCATGCATCGTAGGTCTGCTGACGGAAGTTCAGAGTCCAGTTGAATGATGGAGAGTTGTTGTAAACCAGTTTCGCATCTGGGTGTACTTTACGTACTTCGTCCATCATGCCTTTGATTTCGTGTACTGTTGGTACTGCAGTTTCGATCCACAGCAGGTCAGCACCAGCGTTGATAGCTTCGATACAGTCGAATACGCAACGCTCGTGGCCAGTGCCCTGACGGAACTGGTACAGACCAGAAGGCAGACGCTTAGGACGAACCAGCTTACCGCCACGGTTGAATACAACATCGCCTTCAGCCATGTCAGCTACGTCGATTTCTTCAACGTCCAGGAATGAGTTGTAAACGTCGCCCTGATCGCCTGGCTCTTTAACCACTGCGATTTCTTTGGTCAGGCCAGCGCCTTCAGAGTCAGTACGTGCAACGATAACACCGTCGTCTACGCCCAGCTCAAGGAATGCGTAACGCAGAGCGCGCAGCTTGTTGTGGAAGTCAGCGTGTGGAACAGTCACTTTACCGTCCTGGTGACCACACTGCTTCTCGTCAGCAACCTGGTTTTCGATCTGTAGGCAGCAAGCACCCGCTTCGATCATCTGCTTAGCCATCAGGTAAGTCGCTTCAGCGTTACCGAAACCAGCGTCGATGTCAGCAATGATAGGTACGATGTGAGTCTCGTAGTTGTCGATCTGACCCTGGATTTCTGCTTCTTTAGCAGAATCGCCAGCTTCACGAGCTGCGTCCAGTGCACGGAACAGGCCACCCAGTTCACGAGCGTCAGCTTGACGCAGGAAGGTGTACAGTTCGTTAACCAGTGACGCTACAGCAGTTTTCTCGTGCATAGACTGGTCAGGCAGAGGACCGAACTCAGAGCGCAGAGCTGCAACCATCCAACCAGACAGGTAGAGGTAACGACGCTTAGTAGAACCGAAGTGCTTCTTGATTGAGATCAGCTTCTGCTGACCTACGAAACCGTGCCAGCAACCCAGAGACTGAGTGTACTTAGTCTTGTCTTTGTCGAACTCTGCCATGTCTTCACGCATGATTTTGGCAGTGTAACGAGCGATGTCCAGACCAGTTTGGAATTTGTTCTGAGCGCGCATACGAGCTGCAGATTCTGGGTTGATAGCATCCCATGGGCTACCAGCTGCTTCTTTCAGCGCGGCTACCGCTTTGATATCGTCTTGGTAAGTTGACATAAGTCAGTCCTTAAAAGAGTGGGTTGGAAAGTTTCACAGAGCAGCGAATTTGCTGACCCGCGACTTCTGACAGAGCGAATAGTAGTGCTTTAGATTCCATAATTAAAATCAATAGTATCTATATGTACTATTTCTTTAATGAATGTTCTTCTGGGGGGATTCAGTCGTCTGCGGGCGGCAGGAAAATCGTGAAGGTTGTGCCCTCTCCGATCTCACTTTCTACCTTGATACGGCCGTTGTGTTCTTCGATGAAACCATGTGATAACGACAGTCCAAGGCCGGTTCCTTCACCTACCGGTTTCGTCGTAAAGAAAGGCGTGAACAGCAGGTTCATATGCTCTTTACTGATGCCATGGCCGTTGTCCCGGAAGCGGATCTCGATATAGCCATTGTTGTAGGTGGTTGAGATGTGGATATCGCCATTTTCGTCAACGGCCTGGTTGGCGTTGGCGATCATGTTGGTGAACACCTGGTTCAGCTTACCGAAGTAACCTTTGACCTTTGGCAGCTCTCCATAATCAACATGCACCTGTGCATGATACTTGGTCTGGTTGCTGAGTATGTTCACAGCGCCGCGAACACATTCGTTAACGTCCACCAAGTCCATCTCCCCGCTATCTTCACGGGTGAAGGATTTAAGATCGGCAACAATTTGTTTAACCCGCTCAAGCCCTTCTATGGTTTCGGAGGTAAGACTTTCGAAATCCATCAGCAGATACTCGACATCGTATCTGGTCAGCCCCTCTCGCCAGGCGTCACGTATTTTCTGGCCATCGGCATCACTGTTTACCAGCTTATCCATAGTGAAGACGAACGTCTGAATGTCGGACATCCCCTCTGACATGGTGCAGAAGTTACTGTAAATAAAACCGATTGGGTTGTTGATCTCGTGTGCTACCCCGGCCGACAGCACCCCAAGAGACGCCATTTTCTCGTTGTGCAACAGCGCCTTCTGGTTCTCTTGCATGCTGTCATGTGCCTGCTGAAGCTTACGGAATGAATCATAGAGCTCACGGGATTTGTCCTCGAGCATCTGTTCCGCCTGCTTCCTGAGCGTTTTCTCCCTCAGGTAAGCCGCGCGATAGTCTTCAGTCATCAGCACCCCCAACGGTTATCACTAAGTGACAGGCCTCATCGCCATGGTGCATACACTTGGGTTGTTCAATCGTTACCGTCTCGTTGAAGTGCCTGGCCGAGCCATTGATCAGGCCTTCTGCAAGGTGACACAACTTGCGATCCGACTTATAGATCATCGTCAGCGTGCTCACTCCCTCTTCATAAGAAAAAGACGGCAGATTGGCATCGGGATAGAACTTTAGTACTTCACCATGCACGATTTGATCTACGGACTTCAGAAAATCAATAAGACCGTCACAGTTGTCGAAAAAAACGGGGAATCGGACAGAGAATTCAGTCACCATGTATTCACCGAAGGTTTTAAGCAAGTTCGGTATATCCTGGCCTGTCATTTCTGAAGCCGCACCCAACAGGGCGACCATCTCACTGTCGTCGTAGCTTTCAGAAGACAGGTACATACCGTGAGATCCTGCTTTTTCAAGAAGCTGGTTCCAACCTTCCAAGCCGAACTTCTCTTCGATCATGTCTCTGAGGATGTCGAACACTACGCCTTTCATGTCACCCTCCTATCTCTTTGGTTGAATCGGTTTGCTTTTCAACAGCCACATCCAGTGTTCGACCCGACCAGTTCTGCAAGTGACTCAGCCGATTGATCAATTCACTGGTAAGTGCGTGCCCTTTACGTAAAAGAATCATGCCTTTCTCGCTGTAAAGATCCTGAGCTAACACCATTCCGGCTTCGAGTTCATCGGTTCCCAGATAACAGGCATCGTCGGCAAGGTTGGCGGTATCAAAGGCGCCGCAATCCTCACAGAATATATTCAATATGGCCGGGTCGTACCTCATATTACTCTGGCGAACCAATTCGGCTTTTGCTAGCTGAGGTTTTATTTCTTCACCGGTGAAACGACCACGAATAAGATCAGTGTAGTCCCTCACAATAGAAATGATGCGGGCACCGGCAGGTATTGAAGATCCGGATAGATGATCGGGGTACCCGGAACCATCGAAACGCTCAAACTGACTTCGCAACATAGCCGCACTATGTCGCATGCCTGGTATACCCATAAGTGCTGCTTCTGCGAGTACCGGTACCTGCGCATACTGCTGCATATCCGCGCCATCGAAGTCCACCAGCGGTTTGTTCAGTAATTCGTCAGGCAGTCCGATATTGCCGAGATCTGCAAGCAGTGCAGCATCTCGTATTTCGCGGACATCAGAGTCTGCAAACCCCAGCGCTTCAGCCAACGACTCGGCCATGGATGAGCGCAACTCTGCGGCGGCAGCCGCACCAGGTTCGCGCAATGCTCCAAGACTGGAGGCCAGCCGGAGGACATGACCGTAACTTTTCTGAAGATCATCAAACGCATGTTCGAGCAGTCGGGCATTCAGGCGCAGCTCTTCGGTGCGCTCCGTTACCCGTTTCTCAAGCGAGCTGTTGAGCTCTTCCAGTTCGTGATTCTTACTCACAAGTTCTGCCTGAAGGCGCTGATTTCTTGCCTCGAGCAGGCGTGTGTGCAGGCTTTCTTCGATCAAAGCCCTGAGCTTATTATCGTCCCAGGGTTTGGTCAGGTATTGATGTATCTGGCCTTCGTTTATCGCACGAATCGTAGACTCCATATCGGAGTGACCAGTAAGCAGGAATCGCAGGGTATCAGGGGATTTCTCAGCAACGGTTTTAAGCAGCTCAGCGCCATCGGCGCCGGGCATACGCATGTCACTGATGACGAGATCAACGTCAGTATTTTCGAGTATATAGAGTGCATCACTGACCGATGACGCTGTCGTGATATCGACGTCCAGCCGCCCCAGGGAGCGGGTCAGGGATTTGAGAATATTCTCCTCGTCATCAACCAGAAGAATGACAGGCTTCACGGGCTTCTCATTGTCCAGGGCTGCTGCATCTGCAAACGCCATGAAATCACTCCGAGCAGGGGAATTGATTTCAGTCTAGACAAAGCTGTGACCCATGCCTGAACCTTACGTAATATTCCCGTAAGGCCATATCAAGAATGTCATATTAGGCAGGTTGCCATTCCGGTTTACCCGACAGCCAATGCCTCAGCCGCCGCTGCAGCACTGGCCCAGGCCCACTGAAAATTGAACCCACCCAGATGCCCGGTAACGTCAACGACCTCTCCGATAAAGAACAGGCCCGGAATTATGCGGGATTCCATAGTCTGAGATGACAGTTCTGTTGTATCGACGCCGCCAATCGCGACTTCGGCAGTGCGGTAGCCCTCCGTGCCTGCAGGCTTAACCCGCCACTGATGCAACGACTCGGCCAGTGCTTTGACTGTCTTTTTGCCAGTTTCAGCAAGATATCGATCTTCAAATTTATGATGCGCTAACCATTGCTCAGCAAATTTCTGTGTCGTGAGGCTCGCCAGCCAGGTTTTCAGGTGAGTTTTGCCTTTCTGTTGCTGGGCCTTCTGAAAGGCTTGAGTCAGGTCGATACCCGGCAACAGATTGATCTCGACCGTGTCTCCCTGATTCCAGTAAGAAGAAATCTGTAGAACAGCGGGGCCACTCAAGCCTCGGTGGGTAAAGAGTAAGTCGTCATTAAATACCTGATCGTCACAGCACACTGAGACTGGTAACGCTGTCCCTGAGAGAGCCTTACATAAGCTGCTCAGTTGATCAGTAATAGTGAACGGGACTAACGCCGCTCGAGGAGTAAACACCTGATGCCCAAACTGTCGAGCCAGATCATAGCCAAAGCCACTGGCCCCCAGGGTCGGAATCGAAGGGCCTCCTGTCGCGACCACCAGAGAGCGGCAGTCGTATCTACCGGCTGAAGTACTCAGCGTGAAACCGGCTTCGTTCGGTGTGACCGAATCGACGGACGTATTAAGTTGCACCCCAGCCCCTGCTCGTCGGCATTCCTCGAGTAACATTTCGAGAATATCGGACGATTTATTGTCACAGAATAACTGACCGTCTTTTTTTTCATGAAATGGTATGTCGTACTTGCTGACCAGATCGATAAAGTCCCACTGGGTATACCGGGAGAGCGCTGATTTGCAGAAGTGTGGGTTCTGGCTGAGGTAACAGGCTGGTTCAATATAGTAGTTGGTGAAATTGCAGCGACCGCCCCCCGACATCAGTATCTTTTTACCCGCCTTGTTTGCGTGATCCAGTACTTTGACTGTGCGTCCTTCGGCGGCGGTGCGTGCGGCACAGAATAAACCCGCTGCTCCGGCACCAATAATGATGACATCTGTGGTCGTCGACATTCTTATTCCTACTATTGCCCTGCTGTTTGCGGCTGCTATTATGCCAGCGTTTTGTGACTGACTGGACTGCTGATATGCCCCTGATTGATCGGGAAGGATTAATAAAGGCGTCAGGCCTCGCCGAATGGCAAGCTGACATTGTACTCAGATTGTTGAAAATTCCACAGCTGACGAAAATCTACGACCGCGTCGACCGACAACACGGCATTGATCTCATTGAAGACGCACTGAACGACCAAAACATTAAGTTGGATTATGACGCTGAGCGATTAGCCGAAGTAATTCCCAAAACCGGGCCTTTTATTACGGTGTCTAATCATCCTTTTGGGTTTCTCGACGGCATCATTCTGCTTCTGATTATCGGCCGGATACGACCTGAGTACCGGGTGATAGCAAACTTTCTGCTGGCCTATTTCGAGCCTTTCTCCGATCTGTTTATCACCGTCAATCCGTTCGAGAACAGTGGTCCGAAAGCCATGGGTGGCACACAAAAATCATTAGATCAGTTGAGCAAAGGACTAGGGCTTGGTTTGTTTCCCGCCGGAGAAGTATCAACCTGGTATAAAGGCCAACAAGGTATCAAAGACAAATCCTGGTCACTTTCCAGTATGCGCCTTATCAAACGCGCGGATGTTCCGGTTATTCCGATATATTTCGATAGCCAGAACAGCCTGAGCTTTCATCTTCTGGGTAAGGTGCATCCTCTGATACGTACGCTCCGGATTCCCGCTGAATTTCTTAAGAAGCAGAATAAAACCATTCGTATGGTAATTGGTAACCCGATTACACCCGAACAGATGACTCAGCTTTCAGATGAGGATCTTGCCAACTGGCTCAAAATTACGACTTACGGCCTCAAAGCCCAGCCCTGAAAGCCCGGCAAGTTGATCAGAACAGCTCGGCATCACTGCCGGCAAATGAACTCGCTAGTTGGGAGAGAGTTGAGACTTCGTTCTCGAGCCTCTGAATCGCTTCGGCAACTTCTGAAGTGGAAGAGAAAGCTTTCTCTATCGCCGATCGAATGGAGTCGAATCGCTTTGTGACTGATTCATTCAGGGTATTCTGGCTTTCACTCGACTCTGACAATCCTGTCAGGTATGCGTTGATCTCATTCGAGGTATTCAGTAACACATTTACCGCCTCGTTGGATTTATTAGAACTCTCACGCCCGTGCGCTGCCAGCTCACTGACCTGTCGCATGGATTCCTGTGCCTTATGGGTAATACTGAGAATGCCTGTTACCTTGTCACTTATCTCGCCACTGGATCGATGTGTGCGCTCCGCCAATTGACGTACTTCATCAGCAACCACCGCAAACCCCCGACCATGCTCACCCGCTCGGGCAGCCTCGATAGCAGCATTCAACGCAAGCAGATTAGTCTGCTCTGCCACTGCCTGAATAACGGTGACGATGTCTGATATTTCGCTACTACGCCGGTTTAATTCATCAATATGAAGCCCTGTTTCCGCCACCTGATCAGATACTGCCGTCATGGCCTTGTTAGACGCTGCCATGACATCAACACTCTCTGAAGCGAGCTCACCAGAAGAAGCGGCATTCGCTGCCAGCTTTTTAGAAAGATCTGCGTTATCCGCCACCTGCTGACGAAGCTCGCCCATGCCACTATGAATTTCATTGGCAAACTCGGACTGTTCTTTCATTTCACCCGCGGTTTCGTCAGAACGACGCGCTATTGCACTGATTTCCTGGCTGATCACGACAATAGAGTGATTCACAGAAATCAGTAATTCACTGATTCTGTCGCTGAGTTCTTCGGCATCCTTACGCTAATATTCAAGGCGCCGGAAGCCCGTGTTCTTAGAGCCCTCGTAGATGAGTGCAAGAACGGCGATCGCGCCCGCTCCAAGTAACATCCCGACCATATGCAACACGTCTGAGGCGCGATCCGTCATCGGGATACTGTTATCAGGGTCAGTAATTCCCAGCACCAGAAGAGAGACAATCCCACCAAGGATCCAGAATGGAGCGTACTTTAAGCCAGCCAGAATGGCACAAGCTAATGGATAGACCAGGAGCCCGGGAATAAGGAAACTCGTCAGCCCCCCACTGAGATACGATGCATAGGTGAAATACACCAGAATGCCAACAAGTAGCAGTCGCTCTGTAACCTCTATCGCATGGGTGAATCGGGTAAGCAAAAGGCAGAGGCAACCTAATGCCAGGAATGCATGATGCTCGGCTTTGAATCCCTCGACGCCAAGCATGGCCTGCGACAGCAAAATCACCAACATGGCAAAGATCGCGCAGATTGCCAGTCCTGCCAGCACCCGGGCCTTGAGTAACATTTCGGGATTAACTGGCCGCGGTGTGGCGATGCAGGAATCCAAATAGCGCAGCATTCAGATCAGCCCTCGGGATTTAATTGTTACTTCCAGACTAGTACTGACAACCGACTTTGCACAAAAATGGCAGGTGGTTTACATAAACCATCAGCATCTGACGGTTAATCTTTGAGGAGGCGCTTCACTGGAGCATAGGTGCGGCGATGGATAGGGCATGGTCCCAGGGCTTGAAGTGCTTCAAGGTGAGCTTTCGTACCATAGCCTTTGTGCTTGGCGAATCCGTAGCCGGGATACTTCTCTTCCATTTCGACCATGTCGCGGTCTCGTTGAACCTTCGCCAATACCGACGCTGCGGAGATGGCAGCCACCCTGTCATCTCCTTTGATCAGCGCGGTGGCAGGCACAGTAAGGTCAGGCAGTTTATTGCCATCAATCAGGGCATGATCGCACGGGACGCGTAAGCCATCAACAGCGCGCGTCATTGCCAGCATTCGGGCGTTCAGGATATTGATGCTATCAATTTCTTCCACTGACGCACTGGCGATACAGAAGTCGACCGCTTTTTCACGGATCTCATCAAACAGACGTTCACGCTTTTTTTCTGTCAGCTTCTTGGAGTCTGTGAGTTCAGGAATGGGCTTATCAGGATCAAGAATCACCGCGGCGGCAACGACGTCACCACACAATGGACCAGCGCCCGCTTCGTCCACGCCACAGTAGATCAACCCATTCTCAATCAGTGCTGCCTCTTCTTCTGTCAGTTCGGATTCAGCCGCTTCTGGTGTAGTGATGCTATTCACCGGCTTTTTAACAGCTGGCTGATAGCTTCAGCCGCTTCCTCATCTGCATTGCGCTGCAGCTGGCGATGAATAAACTGAAAGGTTTCCTGCAACTGATGCACGGTATCGTTATCTTCAAGTCGTTCCGCCAACGCCGCTGCCAGTTTTTCTGGCTGAGCATCATGCTGAAGCAACTCAGGCACAACCTCCCTGCCGGCGAGCAGATTCGGCAACGAGATAAATTCCTGCGTCACCATGCGCTTGAGAATCCAGTAAGTCAGCGGCGCCAGACGGTAGCTGACCACCATGGGCCGCTTCATCAGCATCGCTTCTAAGGTCGCCGTTCCAGAGGCCAGAAGGATCACGTCGGCGGCGGCCATGCAGGTCTGAGACTGCCCGAGAATAATTTTCACCGGCAACACTTCCGGGTATTCATTCACCAGCTGCTCGACCTGATCTCGTCGCTCAACACCCGGGACCGGGATGATAAACCTGAGATCCGGATCTTTCTTCAGCATCAGGCTTGCCGTATCGAGAAACAGCTTACCCAGACGCGAGACTTCACTCCCCCGACTACCGGGCATCAGGCAGACGGTTTTCTTGTTCAGCTCAAGGCCCAGATTTTCTCTGGCAGGCGTTTTAGGCGTCTCGAATGGAATCTTGTCCGCCAGATGGTGGCCAACAAAACGCACAGGGACTTTATGATTTTCGTAAAAGCGCGCTTCGAACGGGAAAAGCGTCAACATCAGGTCGACTGCCTTCTCAATCTTGAGAACACGCTTCTGGCGCCATGCCCATACCGAAGGACTGACGTAATGAACGGTCTTGATTCCAGCGGTCCTGAGTTGCTGCTCCAGCCCCAGGTTGAAATCTGGCGCGTCGATACCGATGAACACGTCGGGAGGGTTAGCGATCCAGTCACGAACGAGTTTCTTACGTACGTTGATCAACTCGAACAGACGCCCGAGTACCTCAACCAGCCCCATCACAGAGAGACGTTCCATAGGCACGAAACTGACCATGCCCTCACTCTGCATCATAGGGCCGCCTATCCCCTCAAACGTCGCTTCTGGGTACTTCTCCTTCAGCGACCGGATAAGGCCTGCGCCCAGCATATCTCCGGACGTTTCTCCGGCCACCAACGCGATTCGCATATCAGCGGATAATCCCTCGGCTTGCAGCTTCAATACTGTCGAGCAGCATAGCAACGCCTGCGTCCTCTGCGGCGACAGGTGCGAGTGCTTCTTTAGCCTCTGCCAGCGTGAGATTCTGGCGATAAATGGTTTTGTAGGCTGCGCGGATACGCATAATGCTGTCTTTATCGAAGCCCCGACGCTTCAGACCTTCACTGTTGATACCATGAGGCTGCGCCGGATAGCCCTGCGCCATGACAAAGGCAGGAATATCTTTCAACACAACAGTGCCCGCACCGCACATGGCATGGGCGCCAATTATGCAGAACTGGTGAACCTGAGTAGAACCACCAAGAATCGCCCAATCACCAACGTGTACATGGCCCGCGACGTTGGTGTCGTTAGCCAGAATGCAGTTATTACCGATTACAGCATCATGGGCAACGTGAACGTTCACCATAAAGAGGTTATCGCTACCCACGATGGTAGTGCCTTTGTCCTGAACCGTACCGCGGTGAAAGGTACACGCTTCGCGGATGACGTTGTTGTCACCAATCACCAGAGTCGTCGGTTCGCCCGCATACTTTTTATCCTGACACTCTTCACCGATGGTCGAAAACTGAAATATGCGGTTATTCTTGCCGATCGTCGTTGGGCCTTTGATGACTACGTGTGGGCCAACCACGGTGCCTTCACCAATCTCTACATCTGGACCAACAATAGAGAAAGGACCGATTTCAACGCCCTCTGCAATTTTCGCAGCAGGATCGATAACAGCTCTGGGGTCAATCATGCCACCTCCAGGGTATGTTCAGCACAAATAATGTGGGCACAACAAACAACATCACCATCCACTTCCGCATGGCAATCAAACTTCCAGATACCTCGACGGCGACTGACGAATGCCGCTTTCAGGATCAGTTGATCCCCTGGCATTACTGGTCGCTTAAATCGCACATTGTCTGAGCCTGCGAAGTAAAAAATCGTGTTCGGATCACGGGCTTCGCCGATCATCATCATGCCAAGGTAGCCTGCGGACTGAGCAAGAGCCTCAAGGGTCAACACGCCCGGCATCACTGGATGACCAGGGAAATGCCCGTTAAAGAAGTTTTCATTGATTGAGACGTTTTTGAGTGCCTCAATATGGGAGTTTTCTTCCGAGTCAGTTGTGCAGGACAAAATTCTGTCCAGCAGCAGGAAGGGATACCGGTGAGGCATCACCCGCTGAATCTGTTCAATGGTTGCACCGGACATGCATTAGTCCTTCAGTTGTTTTTCTAAGTCTTTAATGCGCCGAGCCATGCTGTCCAACTGACGGAAGCGGGTTGCCGCTTTGCGCCAGTCATTAATCGGCATCTGCGCAGTCCCGGTAGCATAGCCACCCGGAGTATTAATCGATTTACTGATCACGGTTTTCGGAGCGACAAACACCCCGTCACACAGCTCAAGATGACCCGCGACACCTGCGTTACCCGCCAGGGTGCAGTGTTTACCAAGCTTTGTGCTTCCTGCAACGCCAGCCTGAGCGGCCATTGCCGTGCCAGCGCCCAGCTCAACGTTATGTGCAATCTGGACATGGTTATCGAGGATGACATTATCACCAATGATCGTATCGCCCAGAGCGCCACGGTCGACGCAGCTGTTGGCTCCGATTTCAACATCGTTACCAATGCGAACACCGCCAAGCTGCATGATTTTGACCCAACGGCCTTTGTCAGGCGCAAAGCCAAAACCATCCGCACCAATCACTGTGCCTGAGTGAATTCTGACTCTCTCGCCGAGGGTTACGTCATGATAGAGGGTGACGTTGGCATTCAGATGGCAACCGCTACCTAACACACAATGATCACCAATCACCGTGCCCGCTCCGATTTCACAATCGTCGCCGATAATCGCGCCGTCGCCAATTACGACATTAGCCGCAATACGGCAGCCGTCTCCGATCCTTGCCGACCCGGCAACCACTGCACTCGAGTGAACACCACTGGATGTGCGCGGACGGTTGTCGAACAATTGAGTAGCAAGGGCAAATGCGAGGTAGGGGTTATCGCAGACAAGAGCACTGCCTGAGACGGATTCAGCATCGGCTTCACGAACAATGACCGCACTCGCCTCTGACTCTGCCAGCTGCTTGCGATAACTTTCGTTAGCCAGAAAAGCAATTTCACCGGAGGATGCTTCCTTTAAGGTCGCAACTCCGGTGATTTGCTGATTGCTGTCACCACGAAGCTCAGCTCCGAGGTGAGCAGCCAATTCAGATAGACTGATCTGCACGGGAGGATCGTCCGTTATTATTTCTCGGCGTTGAGACGTTCCAGCAGCAGCTTAGTGATATCTGCTTTTGGAGACTTGTAGATCGCTGCTTGAGCGTTCAGAACAACGTCGTAGCCCTCTTTGTCGATCAGTTCTTTCAGGGTTTTTTCCAGGCTTGGAAGCTGCTTCTGGAAAAGCTCCTGGCGCCACTTCTGCTCCAGCTTCTGCAGTTTGTTACCGTAGAACTGGTATTCCTGGCCTTTGGTTTCAAATTCATTCTTGATTGCACGAGCTTCTTCTTCACTCATGAAATCTTTTTCTTTTTCGATTTTTTTCTGAAGTTCAGTCAGGCTTTCCTGAAGACCTTTCAGCTTATCGATATCAGCCTTGTTGGCTTTTTCGAATTCTTTCAACGCTTCCTGTGTCGCGTCAGAAAGGAACAATGCCCGTTCCATATCCACGACA
The DNA here is from genome assembly GCA_002724925.1 of Oceanospirillaceae bacterium. Taxonomy (GTDB): domain Bacteria; phylum Pseudomonadota; class Gammaproteobacteria; order Pseudomonadales; family Oceanobacteraceae; genus Thalassolituus. The sequence goes on along the minus strand of PBQA01000008.1, from coordinate 19,681 downwards.
GCGACTTTCGTTGCCTCGGCTGCGACCGCTACGTTGATGGTTGCTGCTGCAATGAGTGCCATTATCCAGCGCATTCTGTTCTCCTTTTATAATGGTTGTCGTCAGAATACCTGACCCAGTGTAAATTCAAAGCCTTCTGTTCTATCCCCACGCTGTTCGTTCAGTGGGAATGAGTAAGTAAATGTCAGAGGCCCGATTGCCGTCACCCAGGTTAAACCAACACCTGTACTGTAACGAAGCTCTTCAAACTGCAAGCCTTCATCACAGAAGGGGTGTGAATTAAAGCTTGGCAGATCAACATCGGACGGCACATAACATTCGCTGCTGAAGGTATTACCCGCATCGAGGAAGACAATACTGCGAACTGAACTGCGGTCTTCGATAAACGGCGTTGGGAAAATAAGCTCCAGGCTGCCTTCTACGAGCATGTTACCACCCAGAGCGCGCTCTGTTTCACGGAAGAACGGAGCGGTCACTACGGCACCGGAGCTGTCTGTTTCGTACGATGGTACGTACCCAGCGCTGTTTGAGATAGCCGTAGCACCGCCATCAGCGTCTTTGATGTAAATAACCTGCGGCGCACTGTCACTGGTCAGCGGTCGGCCAAGGTCGTCCGTTTCATAGACCACATTACCAGCCGCATCTGTTTCAGCCAGGCTGACCGGCACGTATTCGGGCAGGCCTTTCGGACCAAGGCTGTTGATCTGATAGCCACGTACCGCACCAATACCACCTGAGCGGAAGTTCTTGAAGAACGGCAAACGTTCAAGGTCACCAAAGCCATCACCGTAACCCAGGTCCGTTCTCAGGCGTAAGCTCCACTCAGTCGCCAGCGGGAAGTAATAGTTTGAGGTATAGCTGGTCTTGTAATACGTCAGGTCGCTGCCTGGCACTGAAATATCGGCTTTTATCTTATGCTCTATACCATCGGTCGGGAACAGGCCACGGTTGAGAGAGCTGTAACGCCAGCTGAGCCCCAGAGTGTACTCATCGAATACGTCGCCCTCAGAATCAATAAAGTCGGTGATTTCGGCAGGGACAGTTACCCCTTCAAACATTTCTGTATTCGAATAGCCAACCGAGAACGACAAGCGCTGGCGGCGTGAAATCGGATAACCAAAGGTCACGTTACCGCCGTAGGTGTTAGTCTGATAATCACTTACCGTACTGAGGCTTCCGAAGTCTGTTTCGCGATAGAAAAAGTTAAAGCCACGGCTGACACCATCGACGGTGTAGTACGGGTTCAGGTACGAGAAATTATAAGATTCAACCGTGTCTGTCTTCTGTACACCCAGAGACATACGGTTACCGCTACCCATAAAGTTATTCTGGCTGACGCTGGCACCGAGGATCATGCCAGAGCCTGCAGCGTAACCGATGTTGAAGTTCAGGCTGCCGCTCAACTGCTCTTCCACGGTGTAATTCACGTCGATCAGGTCATCAGTGCCCGGAACAGCCGGAGTTTCGACATTAACTGTTTTAAAGAAACCCAACTGGTTCAGGCGGTTCTTACCGGCTTCAATTTTTTCAGTGGAAGCCCAACCGCCTTCCATCTGAATCATCTCACGACGCAGCACTTCATCTCGGGTGCCGTCGTTACCTGAGAACTGAACGCTGCGAACATAAGTCCGTTTACCTGGCTCAACATAGAAGGTCATGTCGACCAGACGCTCTTCGTCATCGATTTTAGGAATACCGTTCACTTTAGCGAAGGTATAACCGTCGTTACCCAGACGTTTGGTCATCAGGTCACTGGTGAAAGTAACCCGGCGGCGAGAGAAGACATCGCCTTCTTTTACCATATAAAGACGGGTAAGCTCTTCTTCATCAACCACCAGGTCGCCCGCGAGTTTTACATCACGAATGTTGTAGAGTTCGCCTTCAGAGACGCTGACGGTAATGTAGACGCCACGCTTATCGGGTGATACCGACACCTGAGTTGATTCGATGTTAAAACGGATATAACCGCGATCCAGGTAGTACGAACGCAGGGTCTCAAGGTCACCCGCAAGCTTTTCACGGCTGTATTTATTATCGCTGGAATACCATGACCAGAAGTTTGTGCTCTGTAGAGCCAGTGGACTCAGCAGCTCCTCATCAGGGAAAATTTCGTTACCGACAATATTGATATGCTCAATCGTAGCAACGTTGCCCTCATCAACATTAATTTTGAGTGCAACTCGGTTACGTGGCAAAGGTTCGACCTCAGTCACAATGCCCGCATCATAACGGCCCTGAGCAACGTACTGTCGCTCCAGTTCGAGAGAGATACGTTCAAGCGTTGAGCGCTTGAAGACAAGCCCCTCTGCCAGCCCACTCTGTTTCAGGCCGTCCATCAGGGCTTCTGTTTGAATGGCTTTGTTACCTTCGATTTCGATAGAGGTGATGGTTGGCAGTTCAACCATGCGCACCACCAGTACATTCCCATCACGGTAGAGTTCGATATCTTCGAAGAAACCCTCACGGAACAGAGCGCGGGTAGCTTCAGCAATACGCGCATCGTCAACGGTGTCGCCCGTTGCAATAGGGAACGCCGAAAAAACAGTACCTGCAGACACCCGCTGAAGCCCTTCAAGGCGAATATCTTCAACAGTGAAAGAAGCAGCATGGAGTGTGGCAGACAGAAGCCAGAGGGATATAACCGACAGCAGAAAACGCATGTAAATAAAAACCCAGTCGCCACCTCCTCAGAGGCGGCTTATATCATTGTAGAAAGCGACAATCATCAGCATGAGCAATAACATCATACCTACCTTTACCGCAGCGATCTGAACCGATTCTGGTAATGGTTTACCACGAATCAGCTCAGCCGTATAAAACAAAATGTGACCACCGTCGAGCATGGGCACAGGTAGCAGATTAAGCACGCCCAGCGACACACTCAGCAGCGCCAGAAAGTTAACGAAAACAATAAGGCCGCCTGACGCAGAATCGCCGGCTACTTTAGCAATGGTGATGGGACCGCTCAAGTTCTTTACTGAGACATCACCCATGAGCATTTTCCACAGTGAGTCCAGCGTCAGTACGATGAGGCTCCAGGTCTTATCGACGCCCATCAAAAATGACTTCACCGGGCTCGGATGAACTTCGCGTACCCAGTCATCCGGGGCAACGGGAGCAACCGGCATCACACCTATACGACCAATGACTTCACCACTGTCCAGGGTGATGCTCTGCGGCCAGGCTTCGACTTCAATAAGCTCACCTGCGCGGTCCACTTCAACCAACACTGATGTACCGGCCGAGTTACGTATCAGGGAGACCCAGTCCTGCCAGGTTGCGATCTCTTCACCATTCGCAGCCACCAGAGTATCGCCTGTCTGGAGACCAGCGGCCTCGGCTGCCGAGCCTTCCATAACCTGAGAAATCTGCAGAGGGATCTCTGGCATGCGCGGTGTAATACCCAATTTGCTCAGAGGGTCTGGCCCCTCCTCTTCACTCAACCAGCGATTCAGAGGCAAGCTCAGTTCAACTGGGCGCCCGTCCCGGATGACTTCCAGGCTGACAGTGCGCGTCTCGCCGAGGAAAGATAACAACTCCCAGCTGACATCTTGCCACGACTGAGTACTCTCGCCATCAATCGCGCTCAGTTCATCACCCGGAAGTACGCCTGCGATCGCAGCGGGCGAGCCTTCTGCAATCTCAGACGCTACCGGGATAAACTGTTTTGAGCCACCCCAGAAAAGTAAGGTATAGACAAGTATTGCGAAGAGGAAGTTAGAGATCGGTCCCGCAGAAGCAATCGCAATCCGCGCCCACGGAGACTTACTATTGAATTCCTGATCACGTAAATGTTCAGCAACGGGAGCTTCACGACTGTCCAGCATTTTGACGTAGCCGCCCAATGGAATGGGTGCCAGAGAATACTCGGTACCGTGGCGGTCTTTCACAGAAAAGAGAGGCTTGCCAAAGCCCACCGAGAATCTGAGTACCTGAACCCCAGCTCGGCGTGCAACCCAGAAGTGACCATATTCATGAATAACAACCAGAATACTGATCGCTATGATGAAATATAACAGCGTCAAAAGTCTTCCTCCCGGAGAAAGCGTTCGGCAGTCGCACGCGCCCAGCTGTCTGCTGACAATACAGCATCCAGTGCATCCGCATCAGCAACAGAATGCTGATCCATCACGTGTTTAATCAGTGTAGGAATCTGCGTAAAGCGAATTTCTTCCCGCAGAAAAGCGGCAACGGCGACTTCATTTGCCGCATTCAAGACCGCTGGCATAGTCCCCCCCTGCGCAAACGCTGTCCGAGCGAGCGCCAGACAAGGAAAGTTCTTCTCATCCGGTGCTTCAAAATTGAGTCGTGCAATATCAAAGAGATTCAACGACTCAACACCTGCTTCTATACGCTCAGGCCACGCCATTCCATACGCAATGGGAGTCCGCATATCGGGCTGCCCCAGCTGTGCCAGCACTGAGCCGTCACAGTACTGAACCATGGAGTGAATGACGCTTTCGGGGTGCACAACAACTTCGACATCATCGGCGTCGCAATTGAACAGGAAACAGGCCTCAATCAGCTCAAGACCTTTATTCATGAGGGTGGCTGAATCGACTGATATTTTCGCACCCATAGACCAGTTCGGGTGGGCAACGGCCTGCGATGGTGTCACATCTGTCAACTCACGGGACTCCCGCCCGCGAAAAGGGCCGCCTGACGCGGTGAGGAGAATCTTACGAATTCCACTGGCTTTCAGATTACCAGCATAATCGGCAGGCATAGACTGAAAAATGGCGTTGTGCTCGCTGTCGATCGGGAGCAGTTCTGCGCCCCCCGTTTTTACAGCATCAAGAAACAGCGGTCCCGCCATGACCAGACTTTCTTTATTGGCCAACAGTACCCGTTTACCTGCGTTCGCAGCAGCCAGTGTCGGCAGAAGCCCGGCAGCGCCAACAATCGCTGCCATAACCTGATCAACACGCTCATCGGAAGCAACCTGTACCAGCGCTTCCTCACCACTCAGAACTTCGGTGACGCATTCATCGGGTAATTGTTCACGCAACTGAGTGGCCGCATCAGCGTTCGCCATCACCGCATAACGGGGCGAAAATTCAGCAATCTGAGCGGCCATCTCAACGGCACGTGTCGCCGCAGTCAATGCGTATACACGATACTTATCAGGGTGGCGACGTACCACATCTAAGGTACTGCAACCGATGGAACCCGTAGAACCCAACACGGTGATCCATTGCGTCATACAGCGAGGCCCCAGTTAAGCAGCATCATCATAAAGGCAAATACGGGAACGGCCGCCGCCATACTATCGATACGATCCATCACACCACCGTGCCCCGGCAACAGCGATGAGCTGTCTTTGATACCACGATGACGTTTCATCATACTTTCAACGAGATCCCCTAATACCGAGATCACAGTGGTGGCAGCAGTAATGACAAAGATCTTCACGACATCTTCTGTCGTCAGAGGCTGTAACCACAGATCCAGACCAACGCAAGTCAGTGCAGCCAGGAAAATGGTTGTGGCAAAGCCGCCCCAGAAACCAGCCCAGGACTTACCGGGACTGACGTGAGGAGCAAGTTTACTGTTGCCCCACTTACGGCCTGCAAAGTAGGCACCTGTATCAGCACCCCAGACCACCAGCATGACATAGATGATCAGCAGAGAACTGTGCGGTTCTTCTTTCAGGTGCATAAAGCCCACCCACATAGGGATCAGGACGCACAAGCCGAGGAAGGCACGGATAACACGCGCGTTCCAGATGTCGGTGCCACCTGGGTAACGCTTTACCAAAGCAAACGCGACCGTCCACCACAGGGTGCCAGCGGCGAGAAACCAGATCTTCCACTCAGGGTTGATACGAAGAAAACGTGCACTGATGTAAAGGCAGACAAAAACAAAGAAGGCGTACAGTAAACGGCTCCAGTTTTTTTTGTAGCCAGCAATGTTCGCCCACTCCCATGCGCCGATACTGCAGATCGCTGCGATGAAAAATGCGAAAGGCTTGAGCGGCAGGAAGAAGATACCCACAATCATTACCGGGGCGAGTATCAATGCCGTTATAACGCGCTGCTTAGTCACCGTTCTTGGCTTCCTTTAACTGATCATCAGTCCGCCCGAAGCGCCGTGTCCGGCTGGCAAAGGCGTCTAATGCTTTTTTATATTCTTCTTCTTTGAAATCAGGCCAGAGTACGTCTGAAAAATAGAACTCAGCATAAGCCGTCTGCCACAGCATAAAGTTACTGATACGCTGCTCACCGCCGGTCCGGATCATCAGATCCGGCGCTGGGAACTCGCTTAGCCAGGTGTACTGGTGCAGACTGTGCTCAGTGATATCTTCGGGCTGCATCCGACCTGCTTTGACTTCCTCGGCCATACGACGCGCCGCTTGAGCGATGTCCCACTGGCCGCCATAGTTCGCCGCTACTACCAGCGTCATGCCGTCGTTAGCTTGAGTCATTGCTTCGGATTCGGCCACCAGGCCTTGGATCTTTTCAGAAAATGCAGAAAGGTCGCCCATGATTTTCAGGCGAATATTGTTCTTATGAAGCTTTTTTACTTCCCGTTGCAGGGCTGCAATAAACAGCTGCATCAATGCGCTGACTTCCTGCTCAGGGCGGCGCCAGTTTTCACTGCTGAATGCGAACAGAGTGAGTACCTCGACACCGGCTTTCGCGGAGGTCTCGACAACCGCTCTTACGGCATCTACGCCAGCCTTATGGCCTGCCACGCCCGGCATAAACCGCTTCTTAGCCCAGCGGTTATTGCCGTCCATAATTATGGCAACATGGCGTGGCACACTTCCCTGTGCGGCACTGGAGTCATCAATACTAGTGGACATGTCCGATCAGACCTTCATCAGGTCTTTTTCTTTCTCTGCCAGCAGGTCATCCACCTGACCGATAAACTTATCTGTCAGCTTCTGGATAGCATCTTCTGCACCGCGTGACTCGTCTTCAGTGATTTCTTTCTCTTTCAGCAGGTCTTTTACGCTGCCGTTGGCATCACGACGAATATTACGCACAGACACACGACCTTTCTCAGCTTCAGCGCGGGCCTGCTTGATGTAATCTTTGCGCGTCTCTTCTGTCAGGGCAGGCATTGGCAGACGAATAGTATCGCCATTCGTTGCCGGGTTCAGACCCAGGTCAGATTTGAGAATTGCTCTCTCAATCTGCGGGACCAGATTTTTCTCCCATGGGTTGATCGCCAGGCTACGGCCATCTTCCACAATCACGTTTGCAACCTGGTTGATCGGCGTTGGAGTGCCGTAATAATCAATCATGACGCTGTCCAGGATCGCCGGGTTAGCACGACCAGTACGAACTTTCTTAAATGCATCTACCAGAGCTGCAACGCTCTTGCTCATACGATCTTCAGCGTCTTTCTGGATTTCATTAATCATGCTTTTTCTCCACTTACAATCAGGGTGCCGTGATCACCGCCAGTCATCAGGCGGCCCAGCACTCCTGTATCATTCATATTGTACACACGCAGTGGCATGTCATGATCCTGCGCCAGAACGATTGCGGTCAGGTCCATCACACCCAGTTGTTTCTCAAGGACTTCGCCGTAAGTCAGCAGATCGTACTTTTCTGCAGTCGGGTCCTTCTTCGGGTCGGCAGTATACACGCCATCGACATTCGTCGCTTTCAGAACCAGATCAGCATTTATTTCGATACCACGCAGACAAGCCGCAGAATCGGTCGTAAAGAAAGGATTCCCCGTCCCTGCAGAGAAGATCACAACATCCCCCTGATTCAGAGCACGGATAGCACTGCGACGATCGTAGTGGTCAACAACACCACTCATCGGAATTGCCGACATGACGCGGGTCGGCATGTTGGAGCGCTCCAGAGCATCACGCATCGCCAGAGCATTCATAACGGTTGCCAGCATACCCATATGGTCACCTGCAACACGATCAAGGCCAGCTTCACTCAACGCTTTACCACGGAACAGGTTACCACCACCAATAACCAGCCCTACCTGTACTCCAAGACCACGAAGCTGAGCAATTTCCAGCGCCATACGATCGAGTACTTTAGGGTCAATACCGAAATCCAGCTCGCCCATCAGGGCCTCACCGCTGAGTTTCAGCAGAATTCGCTTATATTTCGCGCTTTTTTGCTCGGCCATGAACCTTCTCCTGAAAATGTTTGGCGTATTCTACGTATATTTACATCAGACATATACAAATATGCCGGGCAAGCCCGGCATATTAATGGTGGTTTTCAGAATGTGAGCCCCACCGGTGCTGTTATCAGCCTTTAAGCTGTGCAGCAACCTCAGCAGCGAAGTCAGTTTCTTCGACTTCGATACCTTCACCTACTTCCATACGCAGGAAGCTGATGACTTCTGCACCACCTTCTTTTGCCAGCTGAGCAACAGTCAGGTCTGGGTTCTTAACGAATGGCTGCTCGAGCAGGCTGTTTTCTTTCAGGAACTTCTTAATACGGCCGCCCATCATCTTCTCGACGATCTCATCTGGCTTGCCAGCCATGTCTGGCTGTGCCTTGATGATTTCTTTTTCTTTCTCGAGAACGTCGGCAGGCATATCTTCGCCACGAACAACACGCGGGTTAGATGCGGTAACGTGCATAGCAATATCTTTCGCCAGTTCTTCGTTACCGCCAGTCAGCGCAACGATACAAGCGATTTTGCCGTTTGAGTGAAGGTAAGCACCAACAGTGTCAGCTTCAACGATGGCTGGACGACGTACAGTGATGTTTTCACCGATCTTCTGTACCAGAGCTTCACGAGCATCTTCCAGATCACCAGCCATCAACGCAGCAATGTCGGTCTCTTTGGTTTCAGCCAGCTTAGCTACGACTTTGTCTGCGAACGCGTTGAAGTTCGCATCGCCCGCAGCGAAGTCAGTTTCAGAGTTGATTTCAACAATAACAGCATTGCCTTCACCAACAACAACACGCAGCTTACCTTCAGCAGCGGTACGGTCAGCTTTCTTAGCCGCTTTCAGACCTGAGTTCTTACGCAGATCTTCAATTGCCTGATCGATGTCACCGCCAGCAGCAGTCAGTGCTTTTTTGCACTCCATCATGCCTAGGCCAGTACGTTCACGCAGCTCTTTTACCTGGGCAGCAGATACAGTTGCCATGTGGAATATCCTCTTAAATCTATAAATTGACGATAAAGATTTAAAAAAAGGGGCATAGCCCCTTTTTTCGAATTCAGCTCTGATTACTCAGCTGCTGGCGCTTCTTCAGCAACTTCAACGAACTCATCTGCAGATGCGCCGCCTTGCTTACCTTCCAGGATTGCATCTGCTGCTGCAGAAACGTAGATCTGGATAGCGCGGATTGCATCGTCGTTACCTGGGATAACGTAGTCGATGCCATCTGGGTTAGAGTTAGTATCAACGATACCGATGACTGGAATGCCCAGCTTATTGGCTTCCTGAACAGCGATACGCTCGTGATCAACGTCGATGACGAACATAGCGTCTGGCAGACCGCCCATTTCTTTAATACCACCGATAGAACGCTCGAGCTTGTCCATCTCACGTGAACGCATCAGAGCTTCTTTCTTGGTCAGCTGTTCAAAAGTACCGTCTTTCTGCTGAGCTTCGAGCTCACGCAGACGCTTGATAGACTGACGGATAGTTTTGTAGTTAGTGAGCATACCGCCCAACCAACGGTGAGCAACGAATGGCATATTTGAACGCTCTGCCTGCTCTTTGATGATCTTGCCAGCTGCGCGCTTAGTACCAACAAACAGAACTTTGTTGTTTTTCGCAGCCATACCTTCGATCAGCTTCAGCGCGTCATTCAGTGCTGGAACAGTCTGCTCGAGGTTGATGATATGAATCTTGTTGCGGGCACCGAAGATGTACTGACCCATTTTGGGGTTCCAGTAACGAGTCTGGTGACCGAAGTGTACGCCTGCTTTCAGCAGGTCACGCATGCTAACTTGTGCCATTGTCTTACTACCTTATATGTAGGGGTTATGCCTCCACGAACCCTGAGCCCCGACCTGTCGAAACAGGCACCCCGGCACATCAGTTTCAGTCCGTGTGTGTCGTTTAAGTATCTACGTACCACTACTTTGTAGTAGCACGGCGCTGAGCGCGGGCGCTTTATACCATTTTACGCGCCTATGTGCCAGCTGTTACACGATCCTTTTACTGACTTCTTATTCAACGGTTCAACCCCAGCCACACAAGAAGTACAATACAATCATTGCTATTCAATGAAACGGAAGATCTCCTCTGATGGGTGTAACGATCAATACGGCGGAAGACATCGCCAAAATGCGGGTAGCCGGGCGTCTGGCTGCAGAAGTTCTGGAGATGATCGGTGACTATGTAAAGCCGGGCGTATCGACAGGTGAACTCGACCGCATCTGCCATGACTATATTGTCAACGAGCAGAAGGCGATCCCCGCCCCACTGAATTACAACGGTTTCCCGAAATCGATCTGCACCTCTGTTAATCAGGTCATCTGCCATGGCATTCCCAGCGATGACAAAATCCTGAAGAAAGGTGACATCATTAATATTGATGTTACTGTGATCAAAGACGGTTACCACGGCGATACCAGTAAGATGTTTATGGTAGGCGAGGTTCAACCAGCGCTGGATCGCCTTATCCGTGTCACTCAGGAGTCTCTGTACCTTGCCATTGATATGGTAAAACCTGGTGTTCAACTGGGGGATATCGGCCACGCAATTCAGACTTATGCCGAATCGAATCACTACTCAGTAGTACGTGAGTACTGCGGCCACGGTATCGGCAAAGTATTCCACGAAGACCCTCAGATCCTGCACTATGGTAAGCCGGGAACTGGCATGGCGATTCAGGAAGGTATGATTTTCACCATTGAACCTATGATCAATCTTGGCTCGCGCCATAACAAACTGCTTAAAGACGGCTGGACTGTGGTGACTAAAGACCGCAAAGCCTCAGCGCAGTGGGAACACACTCTGTTAGTCACTGCTGACGGCGTCGAAGTCCTGACCAAACGCAAAGAAGAAGAGCAGTTCTGGAAGTGACCGATTTATCTGACATGCCGGTACTACCTCAGGTTGATGAAGACGCGTTACTGGAAGAATTAAAGGAAAAATCCCTCCCTCTTCCAGTAATCAAGCCCCTTCTAACCCGCATTCAGACCGAAGCACATGATTATTTTCGCGAGACGCTGGATGCCGACCTGCTGGTCCGGCATCGCTCAACTCTGATCGACAGAATTTTACGGGCACTCTGGCGCTTCCGCAGCATCGCCACAGAAGACATCGCGCTGATTGCGGTGGGTGGCTATGGTCGAGCAGAGCTGCATCCACATTCTGATATCGACCTGCTTCTGCTTGCGCGCGATGAAGACAGTATCAATCGTCACGCCAGCGACCTGCAGGACTTTATTACCCTGCTGTGGGACATCAAGCTGGACATAGGCCACAGTGTTCGCACCATGGACGAATGCGTTACCGAGGCCGAAGGGGATCTCACTATTATCACCAATTTGTTAGAGAGCAGAACTCTGATTGGTGATGAAACACTGCATTCCGAACTACGCGCACGAATTACCCCTGAGGCCCAATGGCCAGCCGCCGTCTTTTTCGAAGCCAAATCTGAAGAACTCAATACCCGCCACGACAAACACAATAGCGCCGACTACAACCTCGAACCCAACGTTAAAAACTCTCCTGGCGCCCTCCGGGATATCCAGACAATCACCTGGGTCGCCATTCGTCATTTCGGCAAAGGCACGCTACAGGCACTGGAAGATAACGGCTTTCTGACTGAGTTCGAACACAAACGCCTGGCCAGCAGCGTCAGCTTTCTATGGGAAGTAAGATACGCACTCCACATGTTGGCAGGACGCGAGGAAGACCGACTCCTTTTTGATCTGCAAACGCAGGTCGCAGAAGTTCTTGGCTACAAGGATACGGGGCGACAACTTGGCGTTGAACGCTTTATGTCTCAATTTTATCGCCACCAGCTCTCCACTATGGAGTTGAGCGATATGTTGATGATGCACTTTACAGAAGACTATATGCAGTGTGATGACGACACCATCACACCTGTAAATGAGCACTTCGTTCTGTGCAACGGTTACCTGCAGCTGACGACGCCAGACTTGTTTGAGAAAGAACCTGCCTGGTTGCTTAGGGTCTTCCCTATGCTGGCACAGATCTCCGAGTCAAAAGGTATACACTCAGCGACTATCCGTGCGCTGCGGGATAACCGAAACCTGATCGATGAAGAGTATCGCCAGAACCCGGAACACAACGCCATCTTCATGACTCTGATGCGCAGCAGGTCACGCGTGGTTCGCGAGCTGTCTCGCATGATGAGGTATGGCATTCTCGGGCGTTATATTCCGTCGTTTGGTCGCGTTATTGGCATGATGGAGTACGACCTCCTGCACAAATATACGGTGGATGAACATACCTTCCGTATGATTCGCCTGCTGCGACATTTCCGCTATGGCGACGTGCGTGAACGCTTTCCGATTGCCTCCCGGCTGATTCATAGGGTTCATAAGAAAGAGGTTCTCTATCTCGCTGCCCTGCTCCATGACGTGGGTAAAAGCCGGGAGGGCGACCACGCCGCCAATGGTGGCGAGATTGCCGAAGCCTTTTGCATTCAGCACGGGCTCAAGCCAGCCGATACCCATATGGTCACCTGGCTGGTGAGTAACCACTTATTAATGTCGAATGCTTCCCAGCGCCTCGACCTGAGTAACCCGGATGATATCCACCAGTTCGCCGTCGATGTCGGTGATCAGTACCACCTCGACATGCTGTTTCTGATTTCTGTCGCAGACACCCACTCCACCAACCCGGAGCTTTGGACGCCATGGCGTGCAGAGCAGATGAGAGAGCTGTACAGAAATACCCAAGCGGCATTGAGACGAGGCCTTGAAAACCGCCTTCACAAAGACGATGTCATCGAGGAAATCCAACAGGAAGCCATATCACAGCTCCTGGATTATGGTTTGCCCGAAGCGCGCGCTCGCGAAATCTGGGGCCAGCCCGGAGAAGATTACTTTCTGCGTGAAGGCGTGGACAATATCGTCTGGCAAACCCGCGAGATAGACGCGCATGGTAACAGTGCTAAGCCGCTTGTCTCGGTACGACAGACATCTGACCGTCAGTTTGAAGGCGCCACACAGATCTTTTTGTTTATGAAAGATCAGCCGAACCTGTTCGCAGTCACGACGGCAACCCTGGATCAGCTCAACCTGAACATCCAGGACGCTCGCATCATGACCTCCGAGTCAGAGAACAATGCGGTCGATACCTATATTGTCCTCGACGAGAACAATGAAGCAATTACAGACCCTGAGCGTATCCGCGTAATTCGTAATACCCTGTGCGATGCTCTGGATGAGCCCGAAGAGTTCGATACGATCATTCGTCGCCGGACCTCACGGGTGCTGAAACAGTTCGATGTGCCTACCCAGGTAACCATAAGCAATGACCCTCTGATGCGCAGAACCGTTCTAGAGGTTATAGCAGCCGACCGCCCAGGCCTGTTGGCAAGGGTGGGTAGCATCCTGATGGACTTTGGAGCTCAGCTGCAAGGGGCTAAAATTCTGACCGAGGGTGAGCAGGTATCGGATATCTTCTTCATCGTCGACGCGAACGGCGAGCCTTATTCCGACCCGACTTCCTGCGAAGAGCTGTGCCAGGCTCTCGAGGACGGCTTGGACGAGCAAGTGGAAGAACAATCTGCAGTTTAATTATCAAATTAAACAACATAGCAGAACAATCAATACCATCCTCACCACTCGTTATCCTCCGGTAACCGCGATAAAGTAATCGTCAACCGGAGGTACTTATGACTCAACGCTCTCTCGAAAATATCATTCGTAGTTACCCAAGCTCGGACGGTGATGGTGTCAAAATCAGACGTCTGGCACTCTTTAATCAACGTGACGCCGATCCTTTTCTGATGCTCGACGAACTGGTATCCGACGATGAAGCGGATTACATGGGCGGGTTTCCACCTCACCCTCATCGCGGTATGGAAACGCTGACGTATCTGCGCAAAGGTGCATTGATCCACAAAGACCACATGGGCAACCGCGGCGAAATCCGCAGTGGTGGCGCTCAGTGGATGTCTGCTGGTCGCGGTATCATACATAGCGAAATGCCAGAGCTGGACCAGGGCGGACTGCATGGCTTTCAACTGTGGATTAACCTGCCCGCCAAGGACAAAATGAGCGCACCGGATTACCGGGATGTGCCGAAATCAGAAATCCCGGTTGTGACTCTTGATGGTGGTGGCGAAGTCAGAGTTCTTGCGGGTGACTGGAAGATCGAAAATAAGCAGGTGACGGGCCCGCTGGACAAGTTAGCCGCTAACGCCAGCTATCTGGACGTTACCCTGCCTGAAGGCAGTGAACTGACACTCCCTGTTGCTTCTGGTAAACGCGCGATAGTCTATGTGTACAAGGGTGAGCTGGTTACTGGCCATTCGGTACCAGAAAAACCATTGCTCATTTACAGTACTCACGGGGAAGAGCTCGTTCTTCAAGCTAAAAGTAATGCAAACTTACTGGTGCTGACAGGCGATCCGATTCTTGAGCCCGTCGCGCACTATGGCCCGTTTGTGATGAACACACAGGAAGAGATTGAGCAGGCAATCAAAGATTATAACAGCGGCCAGTTCGGCCGCTGACAGGTGGTACCAGTCTTATTTCTTGCGTTTTATCGGAGCAAAACCTTCGCTGTCCATCAGGTTACCGGCTGGACGTGAAGGCCGCGGCCCATTTTTCTTCTTCGGAGATGGGCCTTTTTTCTCGGTTGCTTTCTTCGCGGCTGCTTTTTTCGCAGCTGGGCCTCGTGGCTTTTTCTTCTTAACCCCCGCGGCTTTGCCAGACGCTTTCACCTTCTTAGGGCCGGTGTACTTAGCTTTCAGCTCCTTAATCGTGCGCGACGTCATCTCCTGACGAATATAGCGCTCAATAGCGGCTTTCAAATTCCATTCACTAGGAGCAATCAGACTGATGGCGAGTCCACTGCGCCCTGCACGACCTGTGCGACCGATACGATGAATGTACTCATCCCCCTTACGAGCAAGATCGTAATTGATGACAAGATCGAGACCATCAACATCAAGACCGCGTGCTGCCACATCGGTGGCTACGAGTATGTTACGTCGACCTTCGCGAACATTCTGCATGACATAGTTACGCTCATCTTGAGTCATATCACCGTGCAGCACGGCAATGCCTTCTCTATGACGGCGGAGAAACTCGCTCAGTCGCTCAGCTTCAGTACGTCTATTAACGAATACGATGGCTTTGTCGTAGGTTTCGTTCGCCAGAAGCCAGGTTAAAAGACGATCTTTATGCGCGTTATCATCTGCCAGAATACGCTGTTGAGTAATATCATCGTGGCTTTCCTGAATACCTTTGGTGGTAATCTCAACAGGGTCTTTCAACCACGAACGCGCAGCACGCCCTACCCCCTCATGACGCAATGTCGCAGACAACATCAATGTCTGACGCTCTGAGCCACACTTTCCAACAATATGCTCCATATCCTCAGAGAAGCCCATATCCAGCATGCGATCAGCTTCATCCAGAATCAGAAATTCAATGTCACCCAGCTCGGCCGTTTCGCGCTTCAGGTGATCCACGAGACGCCCTGGCGTTGCAATGAGGATCTCTGGATTCTTACGCAGAACCGCTGCCTGATACTTGAACTCCTCACCGCCGGTTAATACTCCGGCCTCAAGGTGATTCATATCGGTCAGCCGCTTAGCATCCTTAAATACCTGACGAGCAAGCTCACGGGTAGGAACGATAACCAGAGCACGCGTGGCGCTATCAGGCGCATCAACCGTCAGTAACTTCTGCATGACCGGCAATAAGTAGGCAAAGGTCTTACCACTGCCCGTCTCGGCACATACCTGAACGTCACTTCCACGTAATACTTCAGGGATAACCTCAAGCTGCACGTCGGTTGCTTCGGTAATGGACTGTTTTTCAAGCCCGGCAATTAGCCTTGGGTGTAATTCTGTTCCGGCAAACACGCTGAAATCCCGCTGGAGAAAAAACGCGAGTATACCAGACCTTAGAGCGCAGGACTGCGCTGTCAGCATTAGCACTACACAGTCACCCAGCAACACCTTAGACTAGCGATAAACACTTTACCGCAGGAACACGGATATGAAGAAAGTGATCAGCCTGACGTTGATCAGCGCGGCCATTGCAGGCTGCGCAACCACCTTGACCGGCCGCAATCAGCTGATGATCGTCTCGCCGGATTCCGCTATTGTTGAGTCCCAGAAAGCCTACGCCAGCACCGTCGGCGAACTCGATCAGAATAATCAGCTGGTGACTGATCCTGCTTGGGTAAAGCGTATCGAAACCATCACAGGGCGACTGGTAACAGAAGCCATCAAGCTTGACCCTGGCACCAAAGACTGGAAATGGAGCGTCGCGATTATTGACGACCCTGATACCTTAAATGCCTGGTGCATGGCTGGCGGTCGCATGGCGATCTATACCGGCATAGTTACTCAACTGAACCTTAGTGACGACGAAATTGCCCAGATTATGGGGCACGAGATATCTCACGCCCTAGCCAACCACACCGCTGAACGTATGTCCCGTGCTGTGCTGATGAACGGCGCACTCGCGGCCACCGCGGTAGTGACTGACAACAACGGCTATGTACTGACTGGCACCGCAATGGCTGCGAAAGTTGCTCTGGAGTTGCCGAATAGCCGAACTGCTGAATCGGAAGCTGACGAAATCGGTATCGAGTTAGCAACCCGCGCGGGATATAACCCCGACGCAGCGGTAAGCTTGTGGAAAAAAATGGCTGAAGCAGGAGGTGGCGGTGGCCCGGAGTTCCTGAGTACCCACCCTTCTCCGGACAACAGAGCTTCAAGACTGGATAAGCTTGGAGAGAAAATGCTCAAGCTGAATCCTCAGCTTAAAAAGTCTCAGGTCTACCCAGTTACAATAGTAACGGACTCAGAAGAAGTTTGAAGACAGTGATGTGACCTGAGCAAGTAACGCCAGTATCGGTCAGAGATCGATACTGGTCGCTTTCAGGTACTGAGCACGGAAACCGTTTATCACTGTTTCACCGGCAGTTCTGTTTCCAACAGTGATTTCACCGATATAAATATCGCTCTTCGGCGCGTTAGCGTAATACTCATTAAAGAAAGCCAGCATGGCGTCCCTATCCGACGGGTCCACACCTCTGGACGAAGGATCAGGCTTGCTTAGTTCAAGTACAAAATTGCCGTCGGACGTTGCACTGAACTTTAACGGCTGCATATCGCCAAACCCTAAATTCAAACCGAGATAAACCTGATCAATCTGTAAAAGAGATCCGGTACCAGTACATGCATCTCCGCATGTATCGATCTGAAATTCCTCGGCCAACAAAGACAGGTTCAATTGTCCCAGTAGTTCTGACTGACCCGAATCATCTGGGCGAGACCATAAAGTAAAACCAGACCCGTCGAGATATACACCCCGCATGTCGATATTCCAGACGTGGTTAGTACCATCGGCAAAATCGAGCGTGAAGCGGGAGCCGATGTCTGCTCCACTGCGTCTGATAGCAGCCCGCTGTCCGCAATCACCTGCACTCGCAAAAATACAATCCATCACATACTGTCGCGTATTCTGAGCGGCCGAAGTATAAACATCCGTCAGTATCTGCAACGCTGCGACGTCATCGCCGATTGCAGGTGCATCGCCGGTATAGAAGTCAGCCGGATCACCATCCCAATCAGAACTACCACGAACACTTCGCACGACCCAGGGGTGAAGATAGCTACCAATATCAACAGGCTTTTTAACAGCACCGTTCTGGCTGCCCTCTCCCATAATGTAGAACTGATCCCACTTGATGCCGACCTCATTACCAGTTCCGTCCTCGATGCCCGTGACTGCGAGAGAGGCATCGTCCGTACTGAAGACAAAATCCTGGAGTGCAAAGCCTAAGCCGGCACCACTCTGTGAGGACATTTCGGCATCATCAAGCGCCTGTAACTCCGCATTCGCTGAATGAGCAATAACGACGGCAGCGGATAGCGTTAATAATTTTTTCATCTCATTAACACCCCTTAATGCGGCCAACACAGGTAGCAACACGAGGCGTACCACGTGTAGCTTCCTCAAGAGTCAGATACAGAGGGTACTTAGTCTCACCACCTGATTGATATCGAGAGATGTTCATAAACGCACCGCTATCTGTTAGTACACGATCGGAGCCAGGAACACCCGAAAGATCTTCCCACGGCACAGATTCGGTTTGTACGGACAGGAATACACCCGATGCAGAACCGCTCTCAAAGTCAGTACCTTTATCGCCAATATAGATCGACTGATATATCGTAGATCGGAAACACGCTGGAGTACCAAGAACCTCGCAATCGCTTGACCTCGTTAGCGTTGGGATCAATGACGCAATCAGGCCTGTTTCATCGGTCTGGAAATTACGCCCAGTCGGCACACCAAACCAGGACGCGCGCTTAAGGTAAGTTGTGTTGAGTCTATCCGCACCATCCCCTGTTGCACCATCAAGAAGATCAACCTGGGTGTAAATTTCTTTATCAGAAGATGCTAGAAGCAGGAGACAGTTCGGCGCCAGAGCGTTCCATCCACTACAGTTATTGTCGTAGACAACCTGAATGTCGCCGCGAATCTCGCCTTCTACAATACCGGTAACAGAAATCAGATCGCCTGAGAGATCACCTTGAGCTTTATCAAAGCCAACCCGAACGCCGGAAATCCTCTTCTGACCATTCTCAGTTTTGTACGCCAACTCTATGAAAGGGTTTCTCGCCATAAACGGAACATATGCCGCATTTGCAGCGTCGTCATGGTTATCAACCCGACCGAGAGCGAAATCTTCAATAATGATGTCGGAATCGTAAACCTGGGCGCTACCATCGGGGTTATAGAGAATATTTCGGTTGTCATCCGTAATAGGCACTGTTCCATCAACGTACGCTTCGCGCTCAAAGCGGCCGAGTCTCAATTCGTCGATGTTAAAAACAGTTTCGAGCTCCATCCCAAGGTTAACCTTAGTGAACTCGTAGTCACCAGACCAGTTTCCTGAACCCTGATTGTATGAACTCGTATCAATGGTGATAAATGCCTGCCCTGATACATCAGAGAGGTCACGATCAGTCATAGGCTCAAGCGCACAAACAGATGCACTAAGTATCAAGCCTGACATCACGAAAACTGGACCTACATCCTGTAAACGCATACTTCACCTATTTTTGTATTTATTGAACAACTGTAGATTAATTTAAATCTAGTTCTCCTATCAGGTAATTTCCAATCAAGGATCGGTAAATAGCCTGCATCATTACGAGCCATAATGACACGATGAGACTTATTTCAAAAGGGACATTTTTATAATTATCAATAAATATCAACAACTTAAGTATTGTTACACTGACTTTCAAATAGACACACGTAATAAACACGAAACATAGGCGATTCTGCAGGAAGGAAGTGCCTTGCGACAGCGTGAAGGTGGTAGCGGTTGTCGGGGATAGAATCCCCCTCCTACATATTTCTGTCGAAGCACCGCATCGCGCTTGCGCGACGCTGTAGGAGGGAAGCGTCTTCCCGATGGCGTGTGGGTCGCAGAGATTTTCAGGGATAGGATCCCCTCCTACATTTTTCTGTCGAAGCGCCGCATCGCGCTTGCGCGACGCTGTAGGAGGGAAGCGTCTTCCCGATGGCGTCTGGGTCGCAGAGATTTTCG
>PBQA01000007.1 GCA_002724925.1 Oceanospirillaceae bacterium | reverse complement strand
TGACTTCCGTCGTGCGGAACACGCCATCAACAACAATCGTCGCGGTGCCGAGCCCATTGATCAGTTTACCCATTCTGGCGATCTGGCTGGCATAATGTAAGTCTAGATCTCAGCAATCTATTACTCAGGCTTGCTTGTGCAAACGCTATCGCGAATAGCCTTCGGCTGATTCGCTCCCACAACGCAGTAACATCACTCCTACACACACGGGCGTTACCTGATTACACTGATGACCTTTAGTAAAAGGGTTCTGTTATGTCTGCCGCGGTTATTTCTATTCTGTCTGCTGGTGTGTTCTTTCTTTTTGGTCTGATCACTGGGGTGATCAAGTATCAGCAGATAGTTGCTTCACCAAAGGGGCGTGCTCATATTTATATCGATGTGTGTCACCGAGCGTCTTTAATGTATGCGTTTGCCTGTGTACTGATTTATCAGTTTGTTTTGATCAGTGAGTTGGCCGATTGGTTAGAGCTCTTAGCGGTCGTACTTCTGGTTGGGTATTTCGCCACTGCGGTAATCAGTTATTTTATCCACGGTATAAAACAAGACACCCGCAATCAGTTGCATCTGTCAGAAGGTGAGAAGCCGACTTTTATACATAAGTCGATTCCAGTCTATATGAGGACACTGATCGCGGCCGAAATTGGTGGCTTTTTAATCTTGTTCTACGGGGTTGTTGTTGCTCTGACATAGCAGAGCTAAACAGTTGCCGATGCGGAGCTATTGGCGCTGTTCGAGAAACTTTCGCAATAACTTAGCATTACGCAGGTTGGCTTTAAAACCAATATCAAATAAATCACCGATCAGTGGTATCGAACCAATCACGGTATCGATACCTATGTTCATGACCATTCGGAGTTTCAGCCAGAAGCCAGCCCCTGACCGATGCGCAAGAACAACAGGATAGAGCGCCATAAGGAAAGACGCTCCATCACCTATTCCGGGCAGCAAACCAATAATCCCGTCTAAACCGATCGAGAATCGCGTAAACGGGATCTTAAACTGCGCATCCATCATGCGCGCAAACTGCTCTACCTGCTTAAGCCGTTTGAGGTCTTCCGATGTTGCCACGTTGTGCCTCATTCTCTATTTCAGTATGAATACGACAGTATAAAACCCGGCTTAGTTTTGAGCAGGCATTAAAAAACCGCCCGTAGGCGGTTTCTATGCACTCACTTACAGCTGTTATTTAACAACCTTGAGTGACGGACGACCAGAGCCTGATGAATCAGACTTGCTCGTTTTTTCCGGCTTACCCGGAGGTGGCGGTGGATCATCCGGGTCCGGCGCGCCGGCTTCAGATCCGAATACCATGCCCTGACCGTTTTCTTTGGCGTAGATCGCCAGAATCGCAATCAAAGGCACGTAAATATCCATTGGCACACCACCGAAGCGTGCATTAAATGACAGCCCTTCCTGGTTGATCAGCAGACTGCGCACTGCAGACGGGCTGATATTCAGCACTATCTGTCCGTTGTTTACGTAATCATCAGGAACCTGAACATTCGGGAGCCCAGCATCAACTAACACGTAAGGCGTGCAGTCGTTGTCGAGTATCCACTCGTTCAGCGCCCGCATCAGGTACGGGCGGCTGGGAGTCATTTTATCTTTCATATCAGTCGCGCATCTCGCGTTCTGCTTCAGACAGAGATGCCTGGAAGCTTTCACGCTCGAACAGACGCTCCATGTACTGAATCAGCGGCTTGCACTGTTTCTCTGGCAGTTCAATACCGAGAAGAGGCAGACGCCACAGGATAGGTGCGACGCAGCAATCAACAATTGAGAACTCTTCGCTCATAAAGAACGGCATCTCAGTGAAGATAGGAGTCGTTGCAACCAGGCTGTCAGTCAGCGCTTTACGCGCTTTTTCTGCATCTTTCGGCTTGCCTGACAGGATGGTTTCAATCAGACCACACCAGTCATGTTCGATGCGATGCATCCACAGACGGCTCTGCGCACGGGCTACTGGATATACTGGCAGCAGTGGTGGGTGAGGAAAACGCTCATCGAGGTATTCCATCATTACGTTTGGCTCGTACAGAACCAGTTCACGGTCTACCAGAGTTGGCAGGCTGTTATACGGGTTCAGTGTGGCCAGATCTTCTGGCTTGTTATCCGGGTCGATATCGTGAATATCAACCGTAACGCCTTTCTCGGCGAGTACGATGCGTACACGGTGGCTGTAGTGATCAGCCGCATCGGATAAGAACGTCATGGAAGAGCGCTTGGCTACAACTCCCATAGTTTCCTCTCTTTTATAACTGCGAATAGTTAATTGGGCACGGCCTGAAACGAATACAGCCCGACCGCTGTTTAAGGCGGTCGGGCTCTGACTCAGGCTCAATTAAGTAAAATTACTTAATATCGCGCCAGAATTCTTTGTTCAGGAAGTATACCGGTACAAAGAAGATGGCCAGGAACAACAGAACCCACCAACCGAGACGCTCACGCTCAACAGCGATAGGCTCAGCCATGTAAACCATGAAGTTTACGAGGTCGTAGACCAGCTTGTCATACTCATCAGCAGACAGTGTGCCTTCTTCTTCGATATACAGAACATGCTCTTTTTCAACCATGATAGGCTGACCAGTCAGAGTGTCGAAACCCTCTTCAACCAGTGCAGTACCCAGTACCTGGTTACCTTGCAGCTCAGCCAGAACGTGTGGCATACCCACATCTTTGAAGACCACGTTGTTTACGCCCCATGGACGGCTGTCATCTTCGTAGAAGCTGCGCAGGTAAGTGTACAGCCAGTCAGGACGGCGTACACGAGCAACCAGCGTCAGGTCTGGTGGGTTAGCACCGAACCAACGCTTGGAGTCTTCCTGTGTCATTGCGATGGTCATCTTGTCACCGAACTTTTTGTCGGCGAACACAAGGTTTTCCATCATCAGTTCTTCTGGAATCTCGAGATCTTTTGCTACACGGTTGTAACGGGCGTGCTCCATAGAGTGACAGCCCATACAGTAGTTAGCGAAAGTCTGAGCACCACGCTGCAGTGACGCAGTGTCGTGCAGGTCAGTACGGTGCTCATCCAGTGGAACGCTGCTGCCAGCAGCCAGAGCGAGCGCTGGGACGAAGGCAGCAACCAGTGCAAATATCTTTTTCATGCCCAGTTTCATCTTAGTGGCCTCCAGTTACGCGCTCAGGGACAGGCTTGGTTTTTTCGAACTTCGGTGCCACTGGCAGGAAGGCGAAGTAACCAAAGTAGATAACAGATGCGATCTGAGCGATCAGAGTAAGAAGCTCAGTTGCAGGCTGTGTACCCAACCACGTCAGCAGTGCGAAGTTGAAGCCAAAGATTACGATGTAAATGCGGCTGACGATGCCTTTGTAACGCCAGCTGCGTACTGGGCTACGATCCAGCCAAGGCAGTACGAACAGTACCGCAATAGCAGCACCCATAGCGATTACACCCAGCAGCTTATCCGGAACCGCACGCAGGATGGCGTAGAACGCACCGAAGTACCAAACAGGAGCAATGTGCTCTGGGGTCTTCAGACCGTTTGCAGGCTCGAAGTTAGCGTATTCCAGCATGAAGCCGTTACCTTCTGGGAAGAAGAACAGCACAGTACAGAACACCATCAGGAAGACCACAATACCCACCAGATCGTGAACGGTGTAGTAAGGGTGGAACGGAATACCGTCGAGCGGCTTGCCGTTTTCGTCTTTGTGTTTCTTGATATCAACGCCATCTGGGTTGTTAGAGCCCACTTCGTGCAGCGCCAACAGGTGCATAACAACGAGGGCAACAATCACCAGAGGTACAGCAACAACGTGCAGTGCGAAGAAGCGGTTCAGGGTAGCGCCTGAAATCAGGAAGTCACCACGGATCCACTCAGTCAGCAGGTCGCCGTATGGCATGACAGAGAACAGAGAAATAATTACCTGAGCACCCCAATAGGACATCTGGCCCCATGGCAGTACGTAACCCATGAAAGCTTCAGCCATCAGGGCAAGGTAAATCAGCATACCGAAGATCCAGATCAGCTCACGTGGCTTCTGGTATGACCCGTACAGAATCGCACGCATCATGTGAAGGTATACAGCAACAAAGAAGAAGGTCGCGCCGGTGGAGTGCATGTAGCGGATCAGCCAGCCCCACTCTACGTCACGCATGATGTATTCGACAGATGCAAAAGCAGCTTCAGCGCTTGGCGTGAACTGCATGGTCAGCCAGATACCGGTCAGGATCTGGTTAACAAGCATGAGCATAGAAAGTACGCCGAAGAAGTACCAGAAGTTGAAGTTCTTCGGTGCATAGTACTTAGACATATGCTTTTCATAGGTCTGGGTTACCGGAAGACGGTCATCGATCCAGGCCATGATTTTATTGGTGTTCTGGCTCATTACGCGTTCTCCTCATCAACACCGACCACAACCACATTTTCGCTTTCGAACATGTAGGCAGGGACAATAAGGTTATCAGACGCTGGAGAACCGCCGTAGACGCGACCAGACAGGTCAAAACGCGAACCGTGACACGGACAGAACCAACCGCCCTGCCAGTTTGGATCAAATGGCTGCGGCTGCACTTCAGGGATGTACTTTGGAGCACAGCCCAGGTGAGTACAAACACCCAGCAGAACGATCAGCTCAGGCTTGCGGGAACGGTAAAGGTTGTCAGCGTATTCAGGCTGCTGCGCTTTATTAGCGTTCTCAGGATCTTTCAACCGGTCAGCAAGGCCTTCCAGAGTGTTCAGCATGTCGTCGGTACGGCGAGCGACATACACCGGCTTACCGCGCCATTCAGCGGTGACCATTGCACCTGGTTCTACTTTGCTGACATCGATCTTCGCCGGAGCACCAGCTGCCTTCGCTTTTTCACTTGGCATCCAGGACTTAACGAAGGGCACCGCAAGGAAGCCAGCACCGACAGCACCGACACCGGCAGTAGCGCCGACCAGCAGAGTACGCCGGGCCTTATTAACGCCGTCTTGACTCATTACCATCTTCTCCCATCATTTAAATTCTTATGCAGCTACGCGACCTGCGCTAGTTGTACATAATTTATACAGATCAAGCGTAGCATACAGGGCGGCGCACATAATAGAGAAAACAGGGTCAGGAAACAACCAGAAATACCCACAAGGCATGGGGTTTTGGGCATAAAAAAAGCGCTTATTGATCTGTGCCAATAAGCGCTTCTTTTTGTTCTTCGGCGTTGGATTAACGCTTGGAGAACTGTGGCTTCTTACGTGCTTTACGCAGACCCACTTTCTTACGTTCAACTTCACGAGCGTCACGAGTAACGTAACCCGCTGCACGCAGTGAAGGACGCAGAGTTTCATCGTACTGCATCAGTGCACGGGTGATACCGTGACGGATTGCACCGGCCTGGCCATTACCGCCACCGCCTTGTACGTTGATGATTACGTCGAACTTTTCGAGGCTTTCAGTCAGTTCGAGTGGCTGACGAACAACCATACGAGCCGTTTCACGACCGAAGTACTCGTCCAGAGGACGCTTGTTTACTACGATGCTGCCAGTACCAGGACGCAGGAAGACGCGCGCGGTGGAGGTCTTACGACGACCGGTACCATAGTATTGTGTTACTGCCATCATCTTATCCCAGGTTCAGTTCTTGCGGTTGCTGAGCAGTATGTGGGTGCTCAGTACCTGCGTAAACTTTCATTTTCTTGAACATAGCACGACCAAGAGGATTCTTAGGAAGCATGCCTTTCACCGCAAGTTCGATTACCTGTTCTGGCTTGTAATCAATCAGCTTTTCAAAAGAGATTGATTTCAGACCACCCGGGTAACCTGTGTGGCGATGGTACATCTTATCGCCAGCTTTCTTGCCGGTTACTTTTACTTTGTCTGCGTTGATAACAACGATGTAATCACCGGTGTCAACGTGTGGTGTGTATTCTGGCTTGTGCTTTCCTCTCAGGCGGAGAGCAACCTCAGTGGCCAGGCGACCCAGCGTTTTATCAGCTGCATCAACTACAAACCACTCACGTTTTACGGCTTCTGGTTTTGCGCTGTAAGTTTTCATCAAATTCTCGCCTTCAAGGGCATTGTTGATTCGAAAAGAGGGCGGCATTCTATAGGAGGGATTGGGGTAGTGCAAGGACTAATTCAATTAGTTTTTGAGTCCCTGCATTACGAGGTAAAAACTCAGTACTGCTCTGGTTCTTTAAGAGAAACCAGGCCCCAAATCAAGCTCAGAAGAGCCACCATAACGTCGAGCAGAATGGCCAACCCCATCGCCTGGGAGGTTTCTTCTGCCTGATCATATCCCATCACCTGCCCTGCCCAGAAGAATCCGGCGCTGACGAGAAAGCCAACCACAATACAGGTAATCAGGAAGTAACCTTTTGCATCATCCAGCATCAGTTTCTCCTGAGCCAGGAGTCTCTGGATCCACCAGCGTATGCCACCACAAAGAACCAATGTAATGAGTACGCCTGATAAAAAGTAAATCGCCATTGTCGCTAAGCCCCCGCACAGCGATGATATCCATGCAGGAAAGCTTAGTTCAGAATGACCTGTCCGCAAGGAAAGTCAGACGAATATCACCGGCGCGCTATTACGACTATCAGGTTACGGCTCGCTGCTCAGTGTTCACGTGTAGAGCGGAACTGAATATCCGGCCAACGCTCCTCAGTCAGCGACAGGTTCACACGAGTCGGCGCAATGTAAGTCAGGTAGCCACCGCCATCGATCGCCAGGTTCTCACCGCCCTTACGCTTAAACTCTTCCAGCTTGCGCTCGTCATCGCAGTAAACCCAGCGTGCGGTGTTTACGTTCACCGGCTCGTAGATGCACTCAACCTTATATTCATCGCGCAGACGCTGCTGTACAACGTCAAACTGCAGCACACCCACCGCCCCGAGAATCAGGTCGTTGTTATTGAGCGGCATAAACAGCTGCGTCGCCCCTTCTTCTGAAAGCTGCTGCAGACCTTTCTGCAGCTGTTTCATCTTCAGAGGGTCTTTTAAGCGAACACGCTTAAACAGTTCCGGCGCAAAGTGCGGAATCCCGGTGAACTGACGATCTTCACCCATAGTGAAGGTGTCGCCAATCTGAATGGTGCCATGGTTATGCAGACCAATAATGTCGCCAGAGATGGCTTCTTCCACCGCCGAACGGTCACCGGCCAGGAAGGTCACGGCATCGGCAATCTTCACGTCTTTGCCGATTCGGACGTGCTTCATTTTCATGCCCTTGCTGTAGGTGCCCGAGCAGATGCGCATAAAGGCGATGCGGTCACGGTGTTTCGGGTCCATGTTGGCCTGAATTTTAAAGACGAAGCCGGTGAACTTATCGCTGTCAGGTGCGACTTCGCCCAGATCAGTACCACGCGGCAATGGCGATGGTGCCCACTCAACAAAGTAATTGAGCATTTCACGCACACCAAAGTTGGCCAGTGCCGTTCCGAAGAAGACTGGCGTCAGCTTGCCATCGAGGTATTCCTGCAGATCGAATTCGTGACTGGCCGCCTGTACCAGTTCGATTTCTTCTTTAACTTCTTCAATAAGCTCTGCGCCCAACAGCTCCAGCGCCTCAGGTGAGTCGAGCCCGCCAATCTGGATATCATCCGGTACGACGCTCGCCTGACCTTGTTTGAATACATGGATGGTATCGGTCATCAGGTCGTAGATACCTTTAAAGGCTTTCCCCATGCCGATTGGCCATGTGACCGGTGCGCACTTAATATTGAGTACAGTTTCAATCTCATCCAGTACTTCGATGTGATCACGGACTTCACGGTCCATCTTATTGATGAAGGTGAAAATTGGCGTATCGCGCAGACGACAGACATCCATCAGCTTGATGGTCCGGTCTTCTACACCTTTCGCGCCGTCGATCACCATCAGTACCGAGTCAACAGCGGTCAGTGTGCGATACGTATCTTCTGAGAAGTCCTCGTGCCCGGGCGTGTCCAGCAGGTTGACCATACGCTCACGATACGGGAACTGCATCACCGAGGTCGTGATCGAGATACCCCGCTCCTGCTCCATCTGCATCCAGTCAGACGTGGCCATACGACCTGTCTTCTTACCTTTTACGGTACCAGCGAGCTGAATCGCATTCCCGAACAGCAGCAGCTTTTCAGTAATGGTGGTTTTACCCGCGTCCGGGTGAGAGATAATGCCGAAAGTACGGCGTTTGCCGACTTCCTGCTGAAATGGTGTATCAGACATGACTTCTCTGAGCTGGAGATTGAAAGGCCGCTATTCTCCCTGAAAGCGGCCTTCTGTTCAAAGGGTGATCGAAGCCGTGTGTGTTTACTGATATGCCTGCCACAACAGAGGCCCAAACGCGACGATAATTAAGGCCGTTGCCATGGTAACCAGTGGCAGCAGAATCTTTTCGTGGCGATACCAGAAGTTCTCCCCTTCCGTCTCAAGCTTTGACAGCCGGATTTCTTCTTCACCAACGACCTGCCTTGTCAGCAGATGATTCAACGCTACGGGCGGACTCAGATACCCCAGCTCGAAGGCTACCAAGGTCACCATCCAGAAATGAATAGGATCAATACCGGCTTTATAGGCAATGCCAGCAATGGTGACGCTGACCAGCAACACGGCGCCATATGGGTCCATGATCATGCCAATCAATACCAGAATAGTGACGAGCGCCAACATCGCAACCCAGACCGAGCTGAACTCGGCAGGCAGCAGAGTCATCAACTCAGCCCGCTCAATCACACCACCAATGGTCATGGTCGTGCCCATCAACATCAACAAGGCACCGATATGTACAGTCGCCTCTGACGTAGATGACTGAAGATTGGCAAACAACGAAGGTTTCTCAGGCGTACTCTCATCTACCACACCGGATGTCCGTGCTCTTTTATCTGCAACGCGCTCATAAACAAGAATCACAGCAAGTAACACAGGAAGAATGGTCGGCGCTGAAAATTCATCCAGGTACGCCGCCAACACCAAAGCGTAAACGACCAGAGTGGCGGCAATAAGCACGACATACGGTATCAGCGGCTTCAGTGCTCTGAAAAACGCGGGCCACGCACTGCCTTCTGATGATTGAAGGTTCTGATAATCGCCCTTTTCGCTCGTGATAAAGGCGTAAAAAGCAAAAAGCGCCGTTGTTAGTAGGAATACTTTTACACCCCAGCCAAATAACTCGTCAGTGGTCACTTCGTTATTCAGCGCCGCAACAATCACCACTAGTAAGCACGGCCTTAACACCACACCCAGCGACCCGGACATGGCCGTCGCCGCGAGCGCCAGTTGTCGACGAGCTCCGGCTCTGCGCACCTCAAGGTAGACAAGGCTGCCCACGGCAATGACAAAGATACCCGAACCACCAGTATACGCCGTAGGCACCGCGGACACAGCAACGGCGATGACTGCCAACATTTCAGGGCGGAAGTTAAACGGGCGGAAAACATCAAACACTTTCTGAGCCAGATCGGTACGCTTCAGCAACATACCAATCAGCACATAGAGAGCCACATTCAGCATCAGAGAGGCCAGCTCCATCATCTGATTGATATAAATACCAATGCCCGAAGCGTGCCCGTTTAATAAAAAGTAACTACCAGAGATAAGCGTAAAAATGGCGTACAGCGGAGTAGCCAACAACGCACTGCCGAGATTACCACCCGGCTGTGCATCGGCAGGTACTTTAATCACCTGATAGAGGCAGATCGCCATCGCGGAGCCGAAGCCAAGAATCCAGACCCAGAGCAGTGTCAGATGCTCAGAACTTACGTTAATACCGGCTGATACCGCGACGGTCTTAAAGCTGATCATGGAAGAGAACAGAATGGCAAAGGCACCCAGTTGTGCCAGTGCCGATACCCGATAGTCCAGCACACTTGCCGCAGGACGCAGCGAAATATGATGTTTTCGAAAGAGTGCCGTGCCACCACAGATCA
Source organism: Oceanospirillaceae bacterium (assembly GCA_002724925.1). Classification (GTDB taxonomy): domain Bacteria; phylum Pseudomonadota; class Gammaproteobacteria; order Pseudomonadales; family Oceanobacteraceae; genus Thalassolituus. Next base: position 6,185 of record PBQA01000007.1, on the reverse strand, counting down.
GAACTAGCACCGCCAGCATGATGCCCGAAGCGACCATGCGGAATTCACCCAGGTCCGCGACCCACTTTTCTAACGACCGATAGGCTTCAACCGTAGGGGTAATACGATCGACGATGCCGTGGTAACGCTTGAATTTAAACTCGCAGTCGGCTTTTGCCGCTTCGAGCGACTGGCGTAGTACATCCGGTGGAACAGGATCAACAGCCAGCAGATCAAACTCGTCATCGGCCTCTTCCTGCTCCCTAATCATGCGCTGAAGCGCCTGTTCTATATCCTGATCCGGGTCGCAGGCGGGCGCTTTAGGATCAATCCGTAACTGGTAATACCCTTCCCACTGAGCCTCACCAAACAATAAAAGCTGAGCATGTATGGCGTGACTGGTGTTCAGCAATACAACGATGAGTAAGATCAGAAACGCAGGAAACGTGGAAAGCCATCGATAAAGGCCTTCATTTTTGCCAGGCGCACTTTTATCAGAGTGAGTTATTCCGTTCAGATCCATACAGCTGACCCCGTTGCTGGCAGTATTATTTTTATTGAATCGCAGGGGAATCATACACAGAAATATTACACTTTGTGTAACGCCCGCAAGCCCGGTTAGCATATACCCCGAGCGATTAAATTCATTCAGAGCCAATTATGACCGACAGCAGCGATACTCCCCGTCCAACGTCCCAACACATGCCCAATATTGATGATGACTGCCTGAGCCCAATCGACGAAGGCCTTCTTTTTGAAGAAAAAGAGAGTGAACACAAGCCAAGGATTCTTTTGCTCTATGGATCACTGCGCGAGCGCTCATTCAGTCGTCTTGCGACAGAGGAAGCCGCCCGGATTCTGGAGTGGTTAGGGGCTGAAACGCGGACGTTTAATCCCTCCGGTTTGCCACTGCCTGATGATGCAGATGCCGATCACCCGAAGGTGAAGGAGCTGCGCGAGCTGGCCAACTGGAGCGAAGGTATGGTCTGGTGCAGCCCGGAACGTCACGGCGCGATGACAGGCATTATGAAATCGCAGATTGACTGGATTCCTCTCGCATTGCAGGGCGTGCGCCCGACGCAAGGTAAAACACTGGCCATTATGCAGGTGTGTGGCGGATCACAATCATTTAATGCCGTTAACCAGATGCGTATTCTGGGACGTTGGATGCGTATGGTGACCATCCCGAATCAATCGTCAGTACCGAAAGCCTGGCTGGAGTTCGATGACGACAACCGCATGAAGCCGTCGTCTTATTACGACCGCATCGTTGACGTTATGGAAGAGCTGATGAAATTCACCCTGCTGCTCAGGGATAAAAAAGACTACTTTACCGACCGCTACTCGGAGCGAAAAGAAAGTGCAGAAGAATTCAGAAAGCGGATCGACACCCGCTCACTCTGAACTCTAATCTACTTTTACCAGGCCGCCTTTTTCGTATCCGAGGCGGCCCGTCCTGACCTTCTGACGTTGCATTCCCGGCACCGGCCGCAACATAAACAGGTCACCATTCCGCCCGGTCATGGTACGCGAAATTCCGCAGCCCTTTGCCAGCCCTGCGTGGGCTTTCATATGCTCAGTTTCACCATGAACAGGAATCGCAATCTCAGGCTGAACCCAGTTATATAAGAGCTTCAGTTCATCCTGCGCCGGATGCCCCGAAGCATGGATGTCATGCTCTGCATTATCGACCGTAATGACCTCAACACCGATCGCAGTGAGCTGATCTATCACGCCCTGAATAGCTTCTTCATTACCGGGGATCGCGCGGGCACTGAAGATCACCCGATCGCCTGCTTCCAGTTCAAAATCCGGATGCGTTCCGGCGGCAAGCCTGCGCAACGCGGTGCGGGGTTCCCCCTGACTGCCGGTCGCAACCGCGAGTACTTCATTGCGCGGTAAATAACCCAGATGCCCGGTATCGACCGAGCCCGCATTAAACGGCCACACGCCAGCACGCTTTGCGCACTGATGCATATTAATCAGCGAGCGGCCATACAGCCCCATGTAACGCCCGGTATCTTCGGCAATATGAGATAACGTCAGCAAACGCGCGATATTACTGCCGAAACAGGTGACAACCACGCGACCTTTCGCACTCTCGATGTAATGGCGTAACCCATCATAAAGATCACCCTCTGATACTGAGTGCCCCTTTGTCGTGGCATTGGTCGAGTCGCACACCATCGCCAACACCCCCTCATCGGCCAGCTTACGGAAGGTCTCTTCTTTATAGCCATGGCCAACGACCGGATCAGGGTCAAGCTTCCAGTCACCCGTATGGAAGATGTTCCCGACTGGGGTGCGGATCATTAAACAGTTCGGATCAGGAATCGAATGGGTTAACGGCAACCACTGCACGTCAAACGGGCCGATATGCAAACGCTCGCCAGTTTCAGGAATAATGATTTTCACCTGATGCAACAGACCATGCTCGGCGAGCTTTTTCTTGAGTACTTCAGCGGTAAACCGCGTGCAATAAATCGGGCAGCGCAGTTTGTGCCAGAGATACGGGACAGCACCAACGTGATCTTCGTGGGCGTGGGTAATAATTAAACCTGCCAGATCATCCTTACACGCTTCAATAAATTCAGGGTCAGGCATCTGCGTGTCGGGCTCGCCGCTATGATGACGCGTGCCATCTGCGCTGACACGCCCGGGCTTAGGGAAGGTGACGCCACAATCGACCATCAACCACTTTCCGTCGTGGCCATACAGGTTCATGTTCATGCCGATTTCGCCGGTACCGCCTAAGGGCAGAAAGACCAGGTCCGAACTGGAAGGCGTCATAAATCAGGCTCGCAACGCTGCCCAACAGGAATATCCGTAATAATAATATCTGCTCCGTGATTACAGGCTGACTTCAGAGATTCAGCATCATCGACCAGAAAGGTTCCAAACAGAACCTGGCTCTGGTGTAGTTTCTCAACAGAAGAATGCGACATAACTATCGTTGGGCCAATCAATACATCTGCATTTGATTCCTGCGCGGCATCGACAGGATTTTCAGCGAAGAAAAAAGTACGAATGGCTGCCATCGCTCCGATATAATCCCAATCCTCTCCAGCGTAGAAAGCAGGATATGAGAGTGCAATTCGAGCATTAAAATCTTCAAGAGAATGCTTTATTTTTTCCACCTGATGCTTCTCAGGAACTTCGATAAATACAGGGTTTTCTATTTCCTGTTCAGTCAACGCCAGAAATATTTCAGCGCCGTACTCTTCAACATCCAGTGTGACTCCGTCCTGAATTTTCAGATCGAGATAAATGGTTTTATCAGGATAATTTCTGGCAACAGAAAGAGCTTCAGCCAGCGTTACCAGCGGATGGTACTCAGACGTCTTTTCTGCAGCACCGCTCTTTCCAGCAGGGAAGTGGCATTCGAACAATTCATTCAGCTCATCTGAATACACATCCCGGATATATACAGGTTCAAATGCCTGACCATCGTAGCGACGACAGTTTTCCTGACTGATCCATGGATCATGAGCCAGCAACGGAACACTATCGCCGGCCAATACGATATCGATTTCGATACCGTCGTAATCGTTCCGCTGGAGAGTTGCTTCAATCGCCCGTAAGGAATTCAGGGGCGCATCTCCTGCACTGGCACCGTGAGCGAGGTAGAGCCGCGATTTAAGACTGGCGACCTCAGAATCCAGAGGCTTCACTGGAGATAACGAACAGCCCGCCAACATCAGCGACAGCCAACCGAGTAATACGGTTGTCGATAAGGCCATAGCCTGAGGGGGAAATATTGCGCGCTTAGTTATCACCTTGTTTCTTACCGTCAATTGAACATCCTTGTGGACCACAGGTGTCGCATCGCTGTTGACCTGTCAGCCAGCCAGACACCTTGTAACGATTGCGCGCAAACCAGAGATAGGCTTTATCTGCAAACCAGCGAATAACGGGCCATCTCAGAGGGGCAATCCAGAAGCCTCGTCCAACTAGCGACCAGGCACGATAAGTGACATCTAAACCCAGCAGGAGTTCACCGTCTACGGTGTCGGCGTGAAGGATGGTGCTCGCCGCCTGCGGATCAATGTGCGGATAACGCTCAGTAAACCCTTCCTGCTGAATATCCACCAGCGTCAGGCGACCGGCCTGATCTGCCTTTCTCAGGTGGTCCATTTCGCGCACACACAGAGGGCAGTAGCCATCGTAATACAGGGTAAGTTCAGACATGCACACAACCTCGCTGATTGATACAATGCACCACTATTTTACGCTTAAAGAGACAATAGATCATGCCTCAGTATCGTTCCAAGACGTCTACCGCTGGCCGTAATATGGCTGGAGCCCGCGCCCTGTGGCGTGCGACGGGTATGAAAGACGATGATTTCCAGAAACCCATCATCGCCGTTGCGAACTCATTTACTCAGTTCGTTCCGGGTCACGTTCACCTGAAAGATCTTGGCCAGCTGGTTGCCCGCGAGATTGAGAAAGCCGGTGGCGTAGCGAAGGAATTCAACACGATTGCCGTAGATGACGGCATCGCCATGGGTCACGACGGCATGCTCTACAGCCTGCCTAGCCGTGAAATCATCGCTGACTCTGTCGAATACATGGTTAACGCGCACTGTGCTGATGCGATTGTCTGTATCTCGAACTGCGACAAAATCACCCCAGGAATGCTGTTGGCCGCTCTGCGCCTGAATATTCCAGTGATCTTTGTTTCTGGCGGCCCGATGGAAGCCGGCAAGACAAAACTGTCTGAGCACAAGCTGGATCTGGTTGATGCTATGGTCATCGCCGCTGACGATTCTGCCTCTGATGAGAAAGTCGCCGAATACGAGCGCAGCGCCTGTCCGACCTGCGGTTCGTGCTCTGGCATGTTCACCGCAAACTCGATGAACTGTCTGACTGAAGCACTGGGTCTGGCCCTGCCGGGCAACGGCTCAGTACTGGCAACGCACGCTGACCGCGAGCAACTGTTCCTCGAAGCAGGTCGTCGTATCGTTGAAAACGCCAAGCGTTACTACGAGCAAGACGACGAGTCTGTACTGCCACGTTCAATCGCCAGCTTCAAAGCGTTTGAAAACGCGATGACCCTCGATATCGTCATGGGCGGTTCAACCAATACTATTCTGCACTTACTGGCAGCCGCGCAAGAAGCCGAAGTCGACTTCGACCTGAAAGACATTGATCGCCTGTCACGCGTGGTTCCTCAGCTTTGTAAAGTGGCACCGAACTCACCGCTATATCATATGGAAGACGTTCACCGCGCCGGTGGCATCATGGGCATTTTGGGTGAAATCGACCGCGCAGGCCTGCTGCACAACGACCTGCCAACGGTTCACAGCGCCACCATGAAAGAAGCACTGGATAAGTGGGACATCATGCGCAGCCCGAGCGAAGAAGTGGTTCAGTTCTACAAAGCGGGCCCAGCGGGAATTCCGACTCAGACGGCGTTCAGCCAGAGTACTCGCTGGCCAACACTCGATGGCGACCGCGAAAATGGCTGTATCCGCAGCATCGACAACGCCTACTCACTGGAAGGCGGTCTGGCAGTACTGTACGGCAACATCGCCCTCGATGGCTGTGTGGTAAAAACCGCCGGTGTGGATGAGTCTATCCATGTATTCCAAGGCCGTGCGCGCATCTTCGAAAGTCAGGACGACGCCGTCACCGGCATCCTGAATGACGAAATCGTCGCTGGTGATATCGTCATCATCCGCTACGAAGGCCCGAAAGGTGGCCCGGGCATGCAGGAAATGCTGTACCCAACCTCGTACCTTAAATCGAAAGGTTTGGGCAAAGAATGCGCCCTGCTGACTGACGGACGCTTCTCTGGCGGTACCTCTGGCCTGTCGATTGGTCACTGTTCACCAGAAGCTGCTTCTGGTGGTGCGATTGGCCTGTTGAAAGACGGCGATATCATCAACATCGATATCCCTAACCGTTCGATCAATGTCGACCTGACTGCCGAAGAGCTGTCTCACCGTCGCCATGAGCAGGATAAGAAAGGCTGGAAACCAGCGGCTGAGCGTCCACGTAAAGTGACCACAGCCCTGAAAGCCTACGCTAAGTTCGCGACCAGCGCCGACAAAGGTGCTGTCCGCGACAAGGCAATGCTCGACGACTGATAAAGAAAAGGCCGGCTTATGCCGTAATGCTGTTCACTTAAGCATTTGAAGCATCACGAGGCTTCTAAGAAAATCTGGTATCAGACTCCTGATGCCGGATTTTTTTATGCACTTTCA
>PBQA01000006.1 GCA_002724925.1 Oceanospirillaceae bacterium | reverse complement strand
TAGATTACATTCGCCAGCAACCGAACGCTCTTGTGGCGATAGAAGCCTGCTCTGGCGCACATTGGTGGGCGAGACAGTTTCAATCTTTGGGGCATGCTGTAAAGGATGATACATCCAGCGTACGTAAAACCGTTCGTTCAGATGCATAAAAACGATCAAAGGGATGCCCAGGCCATTGCCGAAGCGGCGGTCAGACCGAACATTCCAGCAGTGAGTGTGAAGTCACAGGAGCAGTTGGATTTACAGGCGATACATAGAGTCAGGGAGCGGCTAGTAAAAGAAAAAACCGCCATCAGTAATGAGCTGAGAGGGATTTTGGCAGAGTGCGGGATTGTGCTGGCACAAGGCCGCAGTGCCTTAAAAACCGGAGTTCCTCTCATACTCGAAGATGCTGAAAACGGTTTGAGCGATCCTCTGCGGTGTTTAGTGAGTGATCTGATGCAGCAGTGGTATGAACAGGTAGAGCGGATCGCACGCTATGAGCGACAGCTCCAGCAAATCAGTAGGCAAAACGAAGACTGCCAACGCTTGATGAGCATTCCAGGAATAGGCCCAGTCAACGCGACTCTGCTTCTGAGTCATGCAGGGAGCGCTCGGCAGTTTAAAACAGCACGCCATTTTGCGGCGTATTTAGGGCTGGTACCACGACAGCACGCCAGTGGTGGAAAAGAGAAGCTGATGGGTATCACCAAACGCGGCAATAAGCAGGTCAGAAAACAACTGGTTCACGGAGCGAGATCAGCATACCGGGCCTTGCTGGCAAAGACTGATCCATCACGCCTTAAGACATGGTTGATGAGATGTGAAGGCAAACATCCGAACAAAGTAATCGTTGCACTGGCCAACAAGCTAGCGCGAATTATTTGGGTAGTATTAACCAGGCAAACAGCCTACGAAGCCTGAGTCAGGCAGCGTAGATACACAGAGCACGGCAACGTCACGAGGTTGCGCAGACCATTAAGACACGACAGATAAGATCGACTCGTTGAAACCTAACGATTCGCATGGCTCTCAGAAGCCGGGTGGGAGATCAGGACAGCGAGAGCACATCTCATAATGGCCAGAGCACAGAGCTCACAAACAGGTCGGATATAAGCGTGCAATCTCAATCTGAAACGTCGAAATGGCTTGCAACAACGGGACGGGTCCATATAAGCGAATCAGCCGGAGGCTATTCGCGATTAATAGACGTCAACACCGGGCTTTATTCCTGATTCTGCTCTTCCGGGCTTCCATATCCTGACGCGCATCTTCATTGCTGACAAACTCACTCTGACCTCGTTCCAATTTACTGAACACAGCATTCGCCAGCTCTACTAGCCACTGGTTATGAGACATATCTTTGCCTTGCTGTCCTGTCCTTACACACAATACGTTGAGGAAAGACTCAGACATAAACAACGGTGCCTCCCTTCAGCTCATCTTTATTAAGTGTTTTAACGTCAAATCCTGAAATTTCATTGCTGCGTATTTCTTGTAATAACTCAGGAGATATGAAAAATTTATCAGTTGTGAAATATACGGCACAGAGGCCAACATTTTTTAATTTTTCATAGATATTTTTATCTTCATGAAGGGCAACATAGTATCGCATTTCCAAAGGTCCCATCACGAAACCACTAGCGGTAAACCCGGGTAATTGGGACTGTTTTATACCCACACTCGGTGCGGAAAAATTCACATAGTTTCGAATGGTCATATAATAATACTGTTCACTGCCGAACTTACTCCCATCCCACGCAAGAAAGTCTATCGGTGTGAAGAAGAATGATTCAGAATCCCAATTATCCAGTAATCTTTTCAATCGCTCAGAAACTAATCCCCCATATGCCATGAGGTGATAATCAAGAGGTTTGAACCTCTTTTTTCCTATTTTAATTGATACTATATCACCCGTTCGGTTATTCTTTGGAACACGAGATAACTTATAATTTTCGCATTCCTCTACCAAATCAAAATTTTGTTCCCAAAGAGATGATATAATATCGTGGTAATTACTCGTCCCATCGCTAAACTGCACGCTAAGCTTAGTATCCAAACTGAAACGGTTTCCCGTCAGCATGGCAATTCTTTCTCTATAATCTTCGGGTGTATTCGCTGCGGCTTCTTTTTGTAGCTTGTTCATAATAGACCTAAGAATAACGTAAAAAAGTAGTTGACCATGGTAAAAAATAAACCCGGAATATTCCGGGTTTATTTGAAAAGGGATGCCAAAGTTACAAGCAATTAATCCCTAGCATTAATATACGCCTGTTCACTCACTGCATGGTACGCCTTCACCTGGTCGCGGTAGGCTTTGTAGGAGTCGTATACTTTCTGAGAAAGTGGGTCAGCGCCTGCAACCTCAGCAACGACTTCATCAGATAATGTCTGAAGTTTGTCGAGTACATCCGCCGGGAATTCACGCACATCTACGCCATGTTTTTCTTTCAGTTCGATCAATGCCGCCTGATTTCGCGTCGTATATTCCGCGAGCATGTCTTCGTTGATCGCTTTGGCGGTGATACGAACGATGGCCTGAAGGTCAGCTGGCAGTTCAGCAAAGGCGTCTTTGTTAATAGTGAATTCCATCATGGAGCCCGGCTCGTGCCAGCCCGGATAGTAGTAATGCTCTGCGACTTTATACAAACCAAACGCGAGGTCATTGTATGGGCCAACCCATTCGGTTGCGTCGATGGTGCCTGTCTGCAATGAGGTGAATATTTCGCCGCCCGGCAGAGTCACTGGCGTACCGCCAGCGCGTGCCAGCACTTCACCACCAAGACCTGGAATCCGCATTTTAAGGCCTTGCAGATCATCCACGCTGTTAATTTCTTTATTAAACCAGCCGCCCATCTGCACACCGGTATTACCGCCCGGTAAAGGCAGGAGATTAAATGGCGCATAAACTTCTTCCCACAGGGCCTGACCGCCACCGTATTGAATCCAGCCGTTCATTTCCTGTGCAGTTAAACCAAACGGAACAGAGGTGAAGAATTGCGCAGCAGAGGCTTTGCCCTTCCAGTAGTAAGCGCCGCTGTGACCCATTTCCGCCGTACCCTGCGATACGGCATCAAACACCTGCAACGCAGGCACCAGTTCGCCAGCACCATACACTTTAATGGTTAAACGGCCACCCGACAGCTGCTCGACCTGCTCGGCAAAACGTTCAGGCGCTGTCCCCAGCCCCGGAAAGTTCTTAGGCCAGGAGGTCACCAGCTTCCATTTAAACGTTTTTGCTGGCTCGGCGCCCGCGGCTCCTGCCTGAGGTTCACAATCCTTATTACATGCGCTCAGCACGAGTGCTGCCGCCACCATCACTAACAGTCGTTTCATTGGGATCTCCTGCCTTTGTTATTTTATGCGCTTAACACGCTTCTAGTTTTGCAAAACTGGCCACTAACCACTTGCTGCCAGCATCATCGAAGTTCACCTGAACCCGTAAGCCTGCCCCCTGCCCTTCAAACTGCATGACGGTGCCTTCACCAAACATTTCATGAAAGACTCGCTGGCCAAGGCTGTAAGGATACTGCTCTTGTACAAAGTCGGGCTGCCCAAAAGAAGACGGCTTAGAGGTTCGTGCTGATAGCGGTCGACTGACGCTGTTTTTCAGGCGCACTTCGGATACCAGCTCAGATGGAATCTCACGAATAAACCGGGATGGCGTACTGAAGTTTTCCTGCCCGTATAAGCGACGGCTCTCAGCGTAGGTAATAATCAATTTTTCCATGGCACGAGTAATGCCGACATAGGCAAGGCGTCGCTCTTCTTCGAGGCCTTCGGCTTCGTCCATCGACATTTTGTGCGGGAATAAGCCCTCTTCGACACCCGCAAGCACCACCTGCGGGAACTCCAGACCTTTGGCCGAGTGCAGGGTCATCAGCTGAACGGCATCGTCGTATTCGTCGGCCTGACCTTCTCCGGCCTCGAGTGCCGCACTATCAAGGAAGCGCGCCAACGCAGATTCTTCTTCCTCTTCGTCGTCAATAAAGTCGGGCTCAAACTGACGCGCTGCGGTAACAAGTTCTTCAAGGTTCTCTATACGTGCCTGACCTTTTTCGCCTTTTTCTTTGCGGTGATGGTCAATTAACCCAGACTGCTGAATCGCATTATCGACCAATTCATGAAGCGGTAAATCTTCTGCACCGACCGCGAGTTCTTCAATAAGATCAATAAACCCCTGCACCGCTCCCGCAGCGCGCTTAGGCAGGCTGTTGTGCTCCAGCGCTTTGTGCAATGCCTGCCATAAAGAACAGCCTTCATCGCGAGCAATCGCACGCAGAGATTCAACGGTTTTTTCACCAATCGAACGGGCCGGAACATTAATCACGCGCTCCACTGCGCCATCGTCGTCGCGAGTCAGTAGCAGACGCAGGTACGCCAGGGCATTCTTAATTTCGAGACGCTCATAGAAACGCTGGCCGCCGTAAATCCGGTAGGGAATACCTGAACGCAGAAACGCTTCTTCCAGCGTTCGCGACTGTGCATTCGAGCGATATAGCACGGCCATATCCGTACGCGCCCGACCAGCCTTTGCCCACTCATCAACCAGATCGGCGATATAACGCGCTTCGTCCTGCTCATTGAATGCGGCGTACAGTGAGATTGGCTCGCCGTCTTCATCATCCGTACGCAGCTCTTTGCCAAGGCGGCCGCTGTTGTTGGATATCACCGCATTCGCAGCGGCTAGAATGTTCGCCGTGGAGCGGTAGTTCTGCTCCAGCTTGATCATCTCAGCGCCGGGAAAGTCCTCCTGAAACGCCCGGATATTACCGACGTTGGCACCACGCCAACCGTAAATAGATTGATCGTCATCCCCCACCACCATCACAGAGACGGTATTGCCCGCCAACATTCGTATCCAGGCGTACTGGATGTTGTTGGTATCCTGGAACTCGTCCACCAGAATATTGCGGAAGCGACTTTGATAATGTGCCAGCAACTCAGGGTTCTGTAACCACAACTCATGCGCCCGCAGCAGAATCTCACCAAAATCGACCAGCCCGTTACGCTGACAGTGCTCCTCATAGATGTAGTAGAACTCGTGCAACTGACGGGTAAAGGGGTCGGCAGATGGGATGACATGAGCGGCACGACGACCTTCGTCTTTCTGGCCGTTGATGTACCACTGGATCTGCTTGGGTGGATAACGACTGTCGTCGATATTGTGCTCTTTCATCAAGCGCTTGATCAGACGTACCTGATCATCGCTATCCAGAATCTGGAAGTACTGAGGCAGCTTCGCTTCACGCCAATGCTGCTTCAACAACCGGTGAGCAAGCCCGTGGAAGGTACCGACCCATAAACCATTTGACGGTTCATTGAGCACCTGTTCGATACGCGTGCGCATCTCACGCGCGGCTTTATTGGTGAAGGTCACCGCCATAACAGAGAACGGTGATACGTTTTCGACCTTTAACAGCCAGGCGATGCGGTGAACCAGCACACGGGTTTTACCCGAGCCGGCACCTGCGAGTACGAGCTGATGTGGTGAGCTGGCGCACACGGCGTTGCGCTGACCATCATTCAGCTGATCTATAAGAAGCGATATATCCATGGGCACCAAGTCTACCAGAATGTTTCATTGGCCCTGAACACTTACTGCCTGCATCGGCTTACGGATAAGGCCCATAGCCAAGGGGAGTGAATTTCGTATAATCAGACTCTGACACCTGAGCTCTGGAACGCACGTGAAAAATCAGCCCATTCTGAAAGAAATCGCCAGCGCCCGGTCGTCTCTGCGCAAGTCAGAAATCAAAGTCGCAGACTTTGTTCTCTCCGAACCCGAGCAAGTGATGCATATGCGCATCGTCGATCTGGCCCAGGAAGCCCAGGTCAGCGAACCAACCATCGTACGCTTCTGCCGCGCGATCGGATGCAACGGTTTCCAGGAGTTCAAAGTGCGTATCGCCCAGGAAACGGCGGTAGCCAACAACCTTGGGCAGTTTGCCATCGCCGAAGACGACAGCATTGACGATATCTGCACCAAGATTGCCGACACCACTATTCAGAGACTCTATCAGGTTAAATCTCAGTTACTGCCCGCTCAGGTTGCGGAAGCCGCGCAGGCCATGAGCAGTGCAATGCGTGTGGAGTTTTATGGTTTCGGCGCCTCTGGAGCCGTTGCGACAGATGCCCAACATAAGTTCTTCCGTTTGCAGGTCGCGACTGCTGCATACAGTGACCCACATATGCAGTCGATGTCTGCCGTCACTCTAGGGGATAGAGACGTCGTCGTTGCTATTTCTCAAAGCGGACGTACTTTGGATCTTATGCACTCCATTAAACTCGCACAGCAGCACGGAGCAGTCGTCGTCAGCCTCGCGCCTCAGAACACGCCAGTCAGTAATGCTGCAGATTTACCGATTCATATTAATATCGAAGAAGATACCGATCAGTTTACGCCGATGACCTCCCGTATCGCTCACCTGATGGTCATTGATATGTTGGCTGTTGCCGTCACACAACGTCGCGGCCCCGATTTTGCCAATCACCTTAACGCCATTAAACAAAGTATCCGCTCATTACGATCTGAAGGCGATCATTGAGGCTGAATTTTAGTAATAAACTACTCAACAAAGGGATTAGGACAATCACGCCCAATTAGAGAGTGTGGCTGAATAAACCGGTTGGCTTATCAGTCAGTTCCTGTAATCTGTCTGTAAACAAAAATAAGGCACAATCGCAACCGGACTTGTGAATCCCAGAGGGAAAAACACTATGGAAACCGCTAAAGATTATACTTCTGAAGAAACTGTATCCTTCGACGAAAACGGCAACGTTGTTGTCAACAAAGAGGCCCACGCCTCCAAGAAATTAATCTCCCGCCGGGCCATTGAGGCACACCTTGAGCGAAAGCGTTTAGAAAAAGATCTCGAAGCCTACTACTTCGACTGATCAGTCCGCAGTACAGAAAAGCAGCCAGTTGGCTGCTTTTTTTTGCCTGAATTTTTTCATCAGAAGAACTCGGCATTTTATTAACCTGGGAGTGCACTCAGGCTGATTCACTCTCACAGATAACTCCCACAAATAATTACAGGCACAAAAAAACCGGCCAGTTGGCCGGTTCTTCTTTTTGGCATCCTTGCCAGCTGAGGTTCAACTTACTTAGAAGTGAACTCTGGGTACGCTTCCATACCACACTCAGCAATATCAACACCTTCGTATTCCTGCTCTTCGCTGACGCGCAGACCCATGATGGCCTTGAGTACGCCCCAAACGATCAGAGAAGTTACGAATACCCAGATGAAGATAGTCAGAGTACCAACCAGCTGTCCCATGAAGGTAGCATCAGCGTCAGACAGCAGTACTGCGAAGATACCCCATACACCAACAACACCGTGTACAGAGATCGCACCTACTGGATCGTCGATCTTCAGCTTGTCGAGGGTCAGGATAGACAGAACTACCAGAACACCACCCGCAGCACCGATCAGAGTTGCCAGGAAAGGTGATGGATCAGCAGGCTCAGCAGTGATCGCAACCAGACCAGCCAGAGCACCGTTCAGAGCCATAGTCAGGTCAGCCTTACGGAACAGGATGTAACCAGTAATCAGGGCAGCAATCAGACCGCCTGATGCAGCAGCGTTAGTGTTCAGGAATACGTTAGCCACTTCGTTTGCAACCGCGATACCACCCAGCTTCAGAGTAGAACCACCGTTGAAGCCGAACCAACCCATCCACAGGATGAACATACCCAGAGTCGCCAGCGGCAGGTTTGCACCAGGGATAGCGCGTACTTCACCGTTAGGGCCATACTTGCCTTTACGAGCGCCCAGCATCAGAACACCAGCCAGAGCAGCAGCAGCACCCGCCATGTGAACGATGCCTGAACCTGCATAGTCAGAGTAGTTCAGCTCGTAGAGACCGAATACACCATTCTCACCCACCGAACCCTCAACGCCGCTGCCCCAAGTCCAGCCGCCTTCCATTGGGTAGATGAAACCAGTCATTACCACAGCGAACGACAGGAAAGCCCACAGCTTCATACGCTCAGCAACCGCACCAGAAACGATAGACATTGCAGTCGCTACGAAGACAACCTGGAAGAAGAAGTCAGATGCACCGGCGTATACTGAGTCGCCATCAAAACCATTCTCAGCTGAGTCAGCCAGAACGCCAGCAATAGCAGCGTCGTCCATGCCAGCAACAGTAGTCACACCAGACAGGAAGTAACCGCCGCCGTACATCAGTTCGTAACCACAGATCAGGTACATGGTGCACGAGATCGCGAACAGGGCAACGTTTTTGGTCAGAATTTCAGTGGTATTTTTAGAGCGGACCAGACCCGCTTCCAGCATAGCGAAACCTGCCGCCATCCACATTACCAGCGCGCCACACACCAGGAAATAAAAGGTGTCCATGGCGAACTGAAGTTCAAAAATATGATTAAGATTCGATTCCATTATAAGCCCCCCGCATCAGGCTCTGTTATGTAGTGGTCGGACGTCTTACAGCGCGTCTGCGCCAGTTTCGCCAGTACGGATACGAATAACCTGCTCAAGGCTGGTGACAAAGATTTTGCCGTCGCCGATCTTGCCGGTGTTCGCTGCTTTAGTGATTGCTTCGATAACTTTTTCAGTCAGATCTTCAGCAACCGCCACTTCAATTTTTACTTTAGGCAGAAAATCCACCACGTATTCAGCACCACGGTACAGTTCAGTGTGGCCTTTCTGACGACCGAAGCCTTTCACTTCAGTCACTGTGATGCCCTGAACACCGATCTCAGACAGTGATTCACGAACATCGTCAAGCTTGAACGGCTTAACAACAGCAGTAATGAGTTTCATAGAAAACCCCTTTCGTAATTTAGATAAGGTTACAGATAGCCCGTGCGGGGGCACGGGCTATTGTATGCTTTTTACAGGTCGATAGGCAGGCTGTATGAAACAACAAATTTAGTGTCGTCTTCAGTTTCGTCCAGCTCAGCAGATACTACCTTGCTTACAGTGAAAGCCAGGCTATCGGTATACGCGTAGCTGAGGTCTACGTGAGTGTAAATATTATCTTCGTTATCTTCGTTATCGTCAGAGATACCAACGGTTGCACTGTAGGCGCCCATGCCATAACCCAGCGTCATGTAGCTGTAATCGTCGTTACCATCGCCAGCGAGCGGGTAGTAGTAGGAGAAAGATGCACCCATGTAACCCACAGAAGCGATCAGCTCAGACAGGTCGAAAGTGTTGCCGCTGGTATCTGCGTCTTCTTCGAAGTTACCCGCGCTTGGGTAAACGTAAGTCAAAACAGATACGTCGTAGGAGAAACCTTCCATTTCACCACCGTAACCTACATACAGGTCGTATTCGTTTCCAGCTGCGCTATCACCGCTAGAAGTCCACATACCAGCGTAAGCACCACCAGATGAAAGCGTAATGTCACCAGATACGGCAGCATCACCGTTACCCAGATCCAGACCACGCCACAGGTACATGCTCGCAACCGCAGCAGAAGCAGAAACATCAACTTCAGCCTGAGCCAGTTGAGCACCAGTGAGGCCAGTCGTCATAACACCAGCGAGAGCGATTGCTTTAGTCAGTTTTTTCATCGTTCTTTTTCCTATTACGGTTTTTTTAGCTGTTGATCTTTCAAATTGGTCGATAAGGGTGATTCGCACCGATATCTTTCTGTCACTCGGTTATAGCAGGGTGTGTGCCAACTTTTGATATATCTTTTAAAATCAACAACTTAGTAAAAACATGCGGATTTTTGCAGTCATTGACGCAACCAAAAGAGGGCACAGGACTAAAACCAGCACCCATTTATTGCACACCTTTGCGATCCTTTGCACTGTTTAGGTGCAGTATTTGAAATTATCCCTTTTGCCCTTTCTGGTACACTGCGCCAAAACCCTTCCGGAGGTACACAATGAAACCCGATGCGATTAAAAGCCGAATCGAAGAAATGCTGGAAAAGAGCCCGTTTGCCAGCCTCTCATCCGATCTGAAACTAGCCCTGCAGTCTCAGCTGCAGAGCCTGATCACCAATGCCAACCTGGTGACACGTGAAGAGTTCGACGTGCAGGCAGAAGTGCTGCGTCGTACCAGTGCACGACTGGCGGAGCTTGAAGAGCGTGTGGCTAAGTTAGAAGCAGAGTGATCTTCTGATGCTTTGATTAAGCGGCCTGATGGCCGCTTTTTTGTTTTTGGCCGCTGATTCTGCGGGCCGCTGTGGTAGTAGCCGCTGGCGCGGGGTAACTTCTTTAGCTGCCGCTAAGGTCTGATGGCCAGTTGAGTTGCCGCTAGCGCGGGCTGGCTTTTATGGCTGCCGCCAGGGTTCTATTGCCCTGTTTGGGGACCTTGTCCCCGGGCGGGCAGCCCCTCCCCTGCTTCGCGCTTTCTGGGCCGCGTTTCCTTCACAGAACTTGAGAACCCTCGCAACGGGCCAATGCAGCATCCCTGCTGCCAGCCCCTTGCCCGGCATCCATGCCGGGGCCATGCGGGCTTCTCATCATTCTGCTCGGCGGCCCCAGAGGCGCATTTATCAGTACGCGAAAGTATTGTTCTTAATTAGATAGGTTTAATGGTGGGCAGTGCCCACCCTACATTGCCTGAACCTGTAGGGTGCGCATTGCGCACCACACACTTTAACGTTAAGACCAATATATCTTTGGAATACGATCTTGAGGGCTAAATTCTGCGCCTCTGGGGCCGCTGAGATTTACGCCAGCTTTGAAGGCAACGTGAGGCAGGATGCCGAACGAGGCTCCATACGGGCATGGATGCCCGCCGGAGCCGTCTGCCGAAAAAGCCAGTAAATATCAGAAACACGGCCCAGAAAGCGCGAAAGCAGGGGGGCCTGGCGGCAGCTACAAATGCTAGCCCGCGCCAGCGGCTAAGGAATCAGCGGTTTCAAAGCCGCCAACAAATCAAATAGCCAGAAGCTCCTTCGCTTCCTCGGAGTGTTCAAGCTCTTCACCCGTCCCCTGACTTACCACTCTCCCCCGCTCAAGAATAATAAATTCATCCGCGAGTTCTTTAGCAAAGTCGAGGTACTGCTCGACAAGAACAATCGCCATATCACCGCGATCACGAAGCAGTTTAATGACGCGACCAATGTCTTTAATAATCGATGGCTGAATACCCTCGGTTGGTTCATCAAGAATCAACATTTTCGGGCGTAATAACAGTGCTCGAGCAATCGCTAGCTGCTGTTGCTGACCACCCGAGAGGTCACCACCACGACGTTTGAGCATCTGCTGCAACACAGGAAAAAGCGAAAAGACTTCCGGGTCGATAAAACGCTGGGAGCGCGGCACCGCTGAAAACGCGGTCTGAAGATTTTCTTCTACCGTCAGCTGCGGAAAGATGTCCCGACCCTGGGGTACAAACGCAATCCCCTGTTTCGCGCGGTCATAGGGCGCGAGTTTTATAATGCTTTTTCCGTCCCAGGTGATATCACCCGACCCCGGTGCCAGATGCCCTGCCAGCGACTTCATCAGGGTGGTTTTACCAACACCATTGCGGCCGAGAACACAGGTGACTTTACCGACATCCGCTTTCAGACTGACATTGTAAAGAGCCTGACTGGCGCCGTAAGAAACATTTAAATCCGTTACATTCAACATATCAGCGCCCCAGATACACTTCGATAACCTGCTGGTTATTCTTCACATTCGCCAGACTGCCTTCCGCCAGTACCGACCCTTCGTGCAGTACCGTCACACGGCAATCCAGGGCTTCGATGAAGTCCATATCGTGCTCGACTACCATTAAAGAGTGCTTTTTAGAGAGCTCTTTAAACAGCTCAGCCGTTTTCATCGTTTCTTCGTCGGTCATTCCGGCAGCAGGTTCATCAATCAAGAGCAGTTCAGGCTCCTGACCTAACAACATGCCGATTTCAAGCCACTGTTTCTGGCCATGCGACAAGCTACCCGCGTCCTCATAGAGGCGATCTTTCAGGTCAATCATGGATAGAATTTCGTCGATTTTATCCTGCTTTGCGCCCGTCAGTTTATGGGTCAGCGCCTGCCAGACTGAGCGACCACCTTTTAACGACATTTCGAGGTTTTCGAATACTGTCAGGCTCTCAATCACGCTTGGTTTCTGAAACTTACGACCAACGCCCATATTCGCTACCTGCGCTTCGTCGTAACGCGTCAGGTCGAGCTCATCATTAAACAGAATCGTCCCTTCGTCGGGGCGGGTCTTGCCTGTGATGACATCCATCATGGTAGTTTTACCGGCACCGTTCGGGCCGATAATTGCGCGCATTTCTCCCGGTTCGATAAAAAGCGACAGAGAGTTCAACGCTTTAAAGCCATCAAAACTGACACTGACACCGTCCATGTAGAGAACAGTAGGCTGCTCAATATGTTTCGTTTTCGCAAGGCTCATACTTTGCCCTCCGCGTTATCGGTGGCAGGATTGCCTGACTGGCCACCCCCACCCGACGAGAAAAATTTATCTTTTATCTGCGCCCATAAACCAACGACACCTTTCGGCAGGTAGAGCGTAGTAAGAACAAACAGGCCGCCCAGCATAAACAGCCAGAGCTCTGCAAAGGCGCCAGTGAAGTAGGTTTTTGCATAGTTCACCAATATGGCACCGATCACAGCACCAAATAAGGTGCCACGACCACCGACGGCAACCCAGATAATCATTTCAATCGAGTTAATCGGTGCAAACTCGCCCGGATTAATAATACCAACCTGAGGCACGTACAAGGCCCCCGCAACACCCGCCA
This sequence comes from Oceanospirillaceae bacterium, assembly GCA_002724925.1. Lineage (GTDB taxonomy): Bacteria > Pseudomonadota > Gammaproteobacteria > Pseudomonadales > Oceanobacteraceae > Thalassolituus. The sequence continues at coordinate 133,030 of PBQA01000006.1, read as the reverse complement.
GCATCGCGGAAACGACAAATACAAAGAGCTTGTACCATTCCACGCGATACCCTAAGAACCGCGCCCGTGACTCACTGTCCCTGATGGCAACCAACACTCGTCCAAGCTTGGACGTCACAATAAAGCGACTGATTAAGTACCCAAGGATCAAAGCAATACCGGAGGCAAAAAACAGTGCTGCTCGCGTTGAGTCGGCCTGTAAATCAAAGCCCAGAATATCTTTAAAGTCGGTCAGACCATTATTACCGCCGAAGCCCATATCATTACGGAAGAACGCCAGCATCAGGGCATACGTCAGTGCCTGAGTAATAATAGAGAGGTAAACCCCGGTCACCCGCGAACGGAAGGCCAGCGCACCAAATACGAACGCCAGAATCCCCGGTACGGCCAACACCATCACCATGGCAAACCAGAACTGATCAAAGCCGAACCAATACCAGGGTAGCTCTGTCCAGTTCAGGAACACCATAAAATCTGGCAGGTCTGGATTGGCATACACACCGCGATCGCCAATCTGACGCATCAAATACATGCCCATCGCGTAACCACCCAGAGCAAAGAACGCACCGTGGCCCAGACTTAGAATTCCGCAGTAGCCCCAGATTAAATCAACGGATACCGCGAGAAGGGCGTAACAAAGATATTTACCTAACAAGGTCATTGTGTAGGTCGATACATGCAGTGCAGAACCTTCAGGGAAGACCAGATTGCAGAAAGGCACGATAATAGCGATGGCCAGGATGATCATCATCATCCGTCGCCCGGCGACGTCGTTCATAATCAACCGGGTTAAAGGGCCACCTTTAATTTCCTGTTTCATTGTGTGCTCCTTAACCCATATCCGCTGCACGACCTTTGAGGGCAAACAACCCACGAGGACGCTTCTGGATAAACAGAATAATAAATATCAGTACGAGAATTTTTGCGACAACCGCTCCGGCCCATGGCTCAAGCAGTTTATTCACAACCCCCAGCGACATAGCGCCAACTAAAGTGCCCCACAGGTTACCCACGCCACCAAATACGACGACCATAAAGGAGTCGATAATGTAGGCCTGCCCCATGTTCGGGCCAACGTTAGTAAGCTGCGACAAGGCAACGCCTGCGATGCCTGCGATACCTGAGCCGAGGCCAAATGTCAGCGCATCGACCCAACCCGTACGAATACCCATCGAACTCGCCATCGGGCGATTCATAGTTACTGCACGCATCTGCAGACCGAACAAAGTACGCTTAAGAATCAGAGCCAGAAGTGCCAGTACCAGCAAGCTGAAAATAATGATGTATAAACGGTTAAAGGTCAGTTCAAGCGCCGGATTAATCATAAAGGTTCCCGCCATCCAGTCAGGCGTAGCCACTTCACGATTCAGCGGGCTGAAGACAGAGCGCACAGCTTGCTGCAGTACCAGGCTGATACCGAAAGTGGCCAGCAGAGTTTCCAGCGGGCGCCCGTACAAGTGTCGGATCACACCACGCTCAATCAGAACACCGACAAATCCACTGACAAGAAACGCAGCCGGAACGGCAACCGCCAGAGACATACCAATATGATCCGGCATCAGCTGCTGGACGACATACGTCGTGTAGGCACCCAGCATAATCATCTCGCCGTGAGCCATGTTGATCACACCCATAACACCGAACGTAATCGCCAGGCCGATCGCGGCAAGCAGCAATACAGCACCCAGTGCCAGGCCAAAATAAAGGTTCTCAGCAACGCTGTTCAGTGACAGCAGGCTTTCGATCTTTTTGAGAGCCTCATCCGCTGCCTGAATTTCTTCGGTACGGGAATCTGCTTCAGCAGCACGGCGATAGTTAGCCAATGCGCCACGAACATCTGGGTAAAGTGATCCTGATAGATAACTTACTCCCTCTAAACGCTCTTTTTCGGTATCGGCTTCCAGTAAACGAATGCCTTTCACCAGCGACAGGACGTCCCGAACGTCAGGTTTTTCTTCGTTGCTTAATGCTTCGTCCAGTGTTGCCTGATCGAGATCCTCTGCAGACTTCAGCAGATTGACGGCTGCCTGCATACGCATTTCCGGATCATCAGAGAAGATCTGTAAACGTGCGATGCCGCCTCTGAGCAAGACACGCAATTTATTATTTACACTGATCTTTTTGATATCGCGCTTACTTTCCAGGGTGATCTCTTCACCACTGAAGAAGGTTGTTACCGCGTTATCGCCTTTAATAACGACAACGCGATCATCTTTGCGGTAGTACAGGTCACCTTCGACCATCACCTGCATAAATTCGAGAGTTTTTGGGTCATCGATGGTCGTCAGGCGTTCTGTTAATGCCTGTTTTTCTCGATACCCTGCATCGATTAATTCTTGAGCTATCGCATGCAATGCTGTGTTGGGCTTCGTAGGTGATGCTTCAGCCCCTGCCACCACAGTATACAAAACAAATGCGAACAGCACGGCCGTCCGTATCAATACAGAAAACATAGTTATCACCGGGAATTTTTGAGAGCGGCAGGGGAGAACCCCCCCCGCCTGTCCTTGTTGCGAACTACAGCGCGCTTTTATTCACGCACTGTTGCCATGGGAGTAAATTACTCGCCAGCAACCGCTGAACCACCACAGGTTTTCGTTGAGGTGTTGTAGTTTCCGCAATTAATGGGTGCCGTCCAGTCGGAGATCAGGTTGGCGCTTTCTGGCAGGTAATCCGTCCATGCGTCACCTTTCACTTCTTCGTCAGTTGCCCAAACGATTTCGAACTGGCCATCTTCCTGAATTTCACCGATCAGTACCGGCTTCGACAAGTGGTGGTTTTCGTTCATGACCGCAGTACCGCCAGTGAGGTTAGGTACTTCAATGCCGTACATGGCAGAGCGCACTTTATCAACGTCAGCAGAGCCTGCTTTTTCAACTGCTTCGGCCCACATGCTGAAACCGATATACGTCGCTTCCATCGGGTCATTGGTTACACGATCTTCATCACCGATGTAGTTATGCCATGCAGCGATAAACTCATCGTTCGCTTCGCTTTCTGCGCTCTGGAAGTAGTTCCATGCAGCAAGGTGACCGACCAGCGGTGCAGTATCAAAACCTGACAGTTCTTCTTCACCGACAGAGAAAGCAACCACTGGAATGTCTTCAGAAGCAACACCCTGGTTGGCAAGCTCTTTATAGAAAGGAACGTTTGCATCACCGTTGATGGTAGAAACTACGGCTGTTTTCTTACCCGCAGCACCAAACTTTTTGATATCAGAAACAATGGTCTGCCAATCGCTGTGACCAAATGGCGTGTAGTTCACCATGATGTCTTTCTCGGCAACGCCTTTCGACTTCAGGTATGACTCAAGAATTTTGTTGGTCGTACGTGGGTAAACATAGTCAGTACCGGCCAGTACAAAACGCTCAACACCGAGATCATTAATCAGATAATCAACCGCCGGGATTGCCTGCTGGTTAGGCGCTGCGCCCGTGTAAAATACATTGTATGAAGACTCTTCACCTTCGTACTGTACTGGGTAGAACATCAGGCCATTCAGCTCTTCTACAACAGGCAGAACGGACTTACGGGATACTGACGTCCAGCAACCGAAGATGACATCCACGTCTTCTTTTTCAAGAAGCTCACGGGTTTTTTCTGCAAATAGCGGCCAGTTCGACGCAGGGTCAACGACCACTGGCTCGAGTTTCTTGCCCAGCAGGCCGCCTTTTTTATTCTGTTCTTCAATCATCATAAGAACAGTGTCTTTCAGAGTGGTTTCTGAAATCGCCATAGTGCCCGACAGCGAGTGCAGAACACCCACTTTGATGGTGTCATCGGCAGCGTTAGCAATGCTTACACCTGCAGCCATCGCTGTCATACCAACAATTTGAGAAGCTTTCATCAGAGTTTTGAGACTTACTTTTTTCATAGTTATTTCCTTTTTATGGTCAGGATTATGTCCGGCCTCGACTCTTTTATTGGGGGTGTGTAAGAGCGGGCAACTATAAAACCGATCTAGTTAGAGCAATCGCCGTACCAGTTTTTATTTCTTATTTTTTCGGCAATTTCAGGGCATAGAGTGCCCTCCGGGGGAGCATTTCCGGTCGGAATTAATTATGACGCACCATTAGTGCTCAGGAGATTGATGGTAGTGCGTTGAAATCGTGCATATCTATTTCCTTGATAAATCGGTGGTGTACCGTTGCCGCGCTTCCTGAATTCTGTGAACAGTGATATCCCTGACTGTATTTCGGCTGACCTCAATGTGCCGTGTAAGCTCCCGTGTTGCGCGGGAGCTATCGGCGGACAAAATCGCTTCTAAAATACTACTGTGCTCTTCATAAGTAGCCTGTATCCGTCCGGGCTCATAGAAATCCAGCCGCCTTATAATCCTCAGGCGCTCACACACATCTTTGTGAATAGCTTCCATCTGTGTATTTTCACCGCACTCCAGCAAACCAAAGTGAAACTCTTCATCCAGAAAAGCAACATCAACAGGATCGACCTGTCTCTGCGAAGGTTTGCAGCACCATATTGTCACCAGCCCGGATAAACGCTCTGCCCTATCGGTTTCCATGCACAAACGCCGCACGACTTCGCACTCAAGAAGAGTGCGGACATCGTAGAGTTCTTCAAAATAGCGGAAATCAAAAGGCCTGACCTGCCAGCCATTGCGAAAGTACACTTGCACATACCCATCACGCTCAAGGCGATACAGAGCCTCTCTGACAGGCGTTCTGGAAGCCTGCATTCGCTCAGCAACTTCACTTTCACTGAAGCGGTCTCCGGGCAGCATTCTGAAATCGAAGATATCTTCTTTCAGTTGTCGATATACTTTCTCGGCGAGATTCACAGGCGCATCCTATGAATTGAGAGAAGAAATATACGCCCGCCATCCTCCGAGATGACTGATGTCGGTTGCGCTCGCAACCGCTTCGGGCTCACAGATAAAGCCTTTCACCAGACGACCGTCTTCCAACTCGAGGGTACCTATACCCAACGGCTGTGGAATTTCTTCGACGAAAGAACCAAAAGCTGCCTGATCTAAACGCCACAACTCGACGATCAACTGGTGTCCGGCTTGTGCATCGCGCTCTAGTTCACTCTCACTCAGACGAACGAGGCCAGGCTTTGGTGGTACTGTGTTGGCCAGCGCATACAACTTATATTTCTTTGCCGTAAGCGTCTGCTCCAGCAGGGTAGCGTGACGGCTGGTCAACTGATGGTTCAGAGGCATCCCCGTCAGGTGTGCACCTACCACGGCGACCACAACCGAGGCATCTTCTTTTTGGCCAAGCATGACCGGTGCTTCCGGCAGTCGCAGAGATGACTGCCACTGGCCAGCAAAGTTGGTGAGAGCCAGCTCATGCCATGCAGGTGCGATCAGAGTCACTCCAAAAGGTAAGCCATCCTCACGCATATGTGCTGGTAGTGCCAAGGCGCAAAGGTCGGCAAGGTTGACGAAATTAGTGTAAGTGCCAAGCTGACTGTTCACTTCAACCGGGGCCGACTCAACGTCCGCTGACGATGGAAAACGTGGCGTGGTCGGGACAAACAATGCATCAACGTGCTTGAAGACACCCTGAATTTTCCGCGCCAGATCTTTACGGCGATATTCGGCTTTGAAAGCATCCACGGCAGTGCCTTCGGTGCCACCAGCAATAATACTTTTTACGACAGGGTTAATGCCCGGTAAGTCTTGCTTCAGAAATTCGCCGACCGCCGCGTAACGCTCTGCAACCCATGGCCCCTGATAGAGAAGACTGGCAAGTTCAAACATCGGGGTAAAGTCGACTTCGACTAATTCGAACCCTGCATTAACTGCCTGATCGCAGGCTTTGTCATAGGCGGCTTTCTGAACTTCGTCACCAAACCATGGGGCGCCGGCAGGAATGCCAAGGGTCTGAATACGCTCATTGCGCACCATCGTACGTGAGCGGGCATAGCCATCGGCTTCATCGTACTGAGCTGCAACTTCGTAAATACGTTCTGCATCACGGGTATTCAATGCAAAGACGGACACGCAATCCAGGCTGCGACACGCGGGCACAACACCTGAGGCACTTATTGCTCCGACCGTCGCTTTTAAACCAACAATGTGATTAAAACCCGCAGGCACCCGACCAGAGCCAGCCGTATCAGTCCCCAATGAAAAAGCGACCTGGCCTTTGGCCACAGCGGTTGCAGAGCCGGAGCTCGAGCCGCCGGAAATATAGTCAGGGTTAAATGCGTTATTTACAGCACCATAGGGCGATCGTGTGCCCACCAGCCCCGTTGCGAATTGATCGAGGTTTGTTTTTCCCATCACAATCGCGCCTGCTTTGCGCAGAAGCTGAACAACAAACGCATCGTCATCCGGCTCGTAGGCATATTCAGGGCACGCCGCTGTGGTGTGAAAGTCCGCAGCATCAATATTGTCTTTCACCGCAAACGGAACACCATAAAGAGGAAGGACTGTTCCCTCCTCCTCGGCGGACGCTTTCAGACTTTCGAGATAACTGATCTGCTTAGTAAGCTGCTCCTCGCTGGCGAGTGCAATCCAAGCACTACCACGCCGGGGTAATCCATTCGCATCCAGCTCATCTGCTGCAATGGCGTTCCGGGTAGACAGAAGAAGTCCGCGCGCATCAGCGCCATTCCGGTACGCCCGGCCCCAGTCATTCAGATTCCAGCCAATTCCTGTCGTTACTTCTGTCATGCCAACCGCCATTGAATTCATACTTGTATACAAGATATATAGCGACACTTATGCCAGATTCGTCAGCTCAGGCAGGAAAATTCATAACGTTATGATTTTTATAGCATTTATTAAGAGAAGGTTACTTCGTTCGCATACAGGAAGTACGGCTGAACCCGGACGACGCTTTAGAAGAAAGCGCGAAATACCTGACTTGCACCAAAGAGCAACACGGACTCCAGAAAAGATTTTTCAAGCAGGACTGAATCGTCTGGCCGATTCATCAGAATAAAACCCATAAAAAAGGCCGGGAGAATACCCGGCCCTTTTATAGTTCAACGTATTAACGATCTTCGTAACGCTGATGCTTGAAGAACACGCCAGAGTCACCGAATACTGAAGTAGTGAACTCGGATGTCAGAACCATTTCACCGATCTTAACTGCATCGTCACGGCGTTCATCCTGCAGGCGTTGCTGACGGGAAGGCCAGATAGAAGATTTAATCTCCATATCGGTCGCATAAACATCGTACAACTTAGTGCCTTCTGGCAGGCTCAGCAGGTCATCACGGAAGTCATGTTCGCCCTCAGCAAAAAGACCACGTACTTCGGCAGTTGGTACGAAGTACACCTGAGTCGGCGACACAGGGCTGGCTTCAGCCGAACCGTCAGATTGTGTTTCTGCCATGGCGTTTGCCACAACCAGGGTTGGTTTGCTGGTCACGAATGAGAACAGCAGGCTTGAACCCAGTGTGTCATTCGCTTCAAGGCTCACGTAGTTCGACAGCTCGTTAGCGAAGAAATCGTGATTGTCGGCCTGACCTGACAGGGTATACAGCGCTGAAATATTCTCAGACGGCTGACCGTCAATCAGAGTCTTCCAGGCAAAACCAGGAGCAAACCCGCGATCCGCCGGATCACCCGTTACAGACAGACGCAGCAGGCCACATTCGTTGCCCTCGAATACGCCAGTGTATGGGTGGTTACCCGTTGAATTAAACGCCACTTTTGCCATCGCACCGTGTGGGTGAATTGGCTTAGCGTGCCCCACAGGAGCAACATCACCTACGTACTTCACTTTGTCAGAAATAACACTGCTGATCAGACCACCAATATCAACCGGTGGAATTTCAGGACGTTCATCCGCAGCATATTCAGTACGCTTCACACCGTTGGTCCACAACAGTGACTGCTTATCGCACGCCGCCCAGTTGTCGTAATCCGCAGGAATGTTCAGCCCCCAAGGCTTGAACGCGTTATCAACACCCACCAGAGACAGATCCAATGCTGGATAATGACGCTTAAGCACATCAACCATGGTGGTGTTTTCTACCCAGTCATAACCTTCCTGAGTGTACGTTTCAGGGTTGTAGTCAGCGGTATAAAAACGGTCAGCGATAATACGACGCGACGCATTCATGATGAAAATCTGGAACGCCGTTTCACCGAAGCCAAAGCCTTCAGGGCGAACGGTTTCAGCCAGCTGACCTACGAGCGCATCAATTTTCTCAACATCGTTGTCGTACAGACGACGTAGTTCAGAAACGATTTCAGCATCATCGGTCAGATCAGTGAAGTCATTGATTGGGGTCAGGCCAATCTGGCGACGGAACTCGTTGTAGCGAGGTACACCGCGCTCACGATCACGAATGATATCGATGGTTGCAAGGTCAATCACACCACGCCCCGGTACATACAGGTCACGCAGGAATTCCGGATAGTTACGCAGAGTCAGGGCACCCGGCAGAGTAACACCAAAGGAGTACCACAGACGGTCGCCGCCCTGGTCATCAAGAATATCTTCTGCATCGCCATCGCGGGTTTCAGTCAGTGGGATGCTCTCAGATACCACGTTTGAACCGATGTCATAGACATCAACGGTGTCACGCAGCAGTGGGTGCATACGGTAAACCGCGACGAACTCTTCGGTCAGTGTGAATGGCACACCGGCATTATCAGAGTTACGGGCACCGGCCAGACCAGTCACAGCCCATTCAATGGCTTTACCGTTATCCAGCGCTTCTGACATTTTAGGATCGAGGCCGAGAATACGACGAACCCAGGAATCAGACTTCGCCAGATCTTCGGCCAGCTTGTCGAATTCTGCACCGTACTTATCACGTGCCTCAGCATTACCAACCAGACCCCACCAGTTTGCGTACATCGCGCGCTCGGTTACTGGGTTAGCAATGATGGCTGGCGTCCACTCAACGGTGTGAATCTTAGCCATCAGGGCAGAGATTACCAGACGCGCTTTATCGAACAGCCACTGGTCGTCTTTTTCCGGGTAAGTCGCCGCCAGCATTTCTGCAACCGCATTGTGCTCTTTTACGAACAACTGGTGCAGCATACTCAGACCCAGCCACCAGTTATCAGTGAAACCGGTTTTCGGCACACCTGAGAAAAAGTCGCGAGGCAGTGACCCATCAGAGTTCACCAGCATACGGCCGCCCTGGAATTCGCGCAGTGTATTCAGCGTTTCCAGATTGCTGCCATAGATCTGAGAACCATCCCACCAGTGAGTATTCTCGTTCAGGTAAGCATCCGGTAAGCCAGCTTCATCTTCAGCTGCGATGCGTGTCGGATCAGGGAGGGTGCGACGGATCGACATTGTGCCAGTACCGCGACTGTCGCCAGCAGGCAGTTCAACATCGATATAGTCGGTAGTAGAACCATCACCGTGACTGAACCAGTCGTGCGTCATGAACTGAATCCATGCTGCGGCGATAAAGTTCAACGTAGGTGCAGGTTTAAATTCATCGCGAGCCATCAGTGAGTTACTGATATCGCGAGGGTTAGGGCTAAGCAACGTGTCTGTTTCGCCGTGCGCTGCGTCAAGCTCCACGTTACGGCCGAAACGACGGTTGGCTGAACCCTCAGCAGGATTTTCAAGAATGTTACAGGTACCGTCTTCCATACGGGCAGTCAGGCTGCGCTCATTACAGTCGATGTCGGCGTTGTATTCATCCCAGCGTTCGAAATCAAACAGGTTGTTTTCAAACAGTTCATTTCGTTCCACGGCGAGCGTAAGAAGGCCGGCAGTAATACCCAGCGTCCCGAATTTCACCAAGCCAGGCCAGGTTACCCAGATGCTCATATTGTCTCCTTCATTTTTGTTTTTTTAATGTGGTCTATCCAGACCGGAGAAGAAGTGAATCACAGGGATATGACATTTAGGGATGTCATTTAGAGTAATTGAAGAAAAAACGGCCCAATAAAAACCATCAGACCTAGATGTTTTGCGTCACGAAAATAAAATGACAGACCGATGGAGGTTACATGTCGCCAACGACCCGCAAGAATGTCTCTTGCAACACCTTTACATCATTGGCAGCGCGGTGGCGGTCGACATCTAACTCATTCCAGAGTGTGCATTTGGTGTCTGCCCAGCGCTCCATTTCTTCCATCGTCAGAAGTTTATTGATGGTTTCGATGCGAAAGCGTTGAACCAGCTCCGCCTCTTCAAACAGGCGACCAATCCAGGAGCTGTCAAAGCTCCATGCATCTGAATAAAGTGTTTTGTTGAAAAGATGCTCATTGAGTAGCAGGGCGACATCACGAATGCTCAGACCTTCCTGCTCAAGTTTGTCGCGGCTGATGCCGTGGATCGCTTCGGCCTCTTCTGACCAGTGCGTCCAGTGACTGACAGGCTTGATGAGATAGCTGTGCACTTCCCGGTCTTCGAGAGCAAAGCCGATTTCGATGGGGAAACTCCCCCGGCCAAATCCAGAGGCTTCGACGTCAATGATGGGTGGAAGGGAACTACTCACAAATAACTGCCATATTCTCGTTAATTTCAGGCCAGCATTCTGGACGCTCAGGCCGGATTATTCAATGCGACTATTTTACTGCCTTTACGGCTCTCAACTACTGAGACAACGCTCTGCTCGCTGGGGCGACCCGCATGACCTCTGCAATCGTTGTCATGCCTGCGGCGACTTTATGAGCACCACTCAGGCGCAGGCTGTGCATCCCTTCCTTCATCGCTGCCTGACGCAGCTTCTGGTAATCCGTTGATTCATTAATATGGGGCTCGAGAGACTCTGAAAGAGGCATCACTTCGTATATCCCCATTCGCCCGAGGTAACCTGTCCCACGACATTCCAGACATCCTTTTGCAGTATAGATGTGTTCTGGCGTTTTCATGAGCCATGGTGCGGTCAGCTGCTTCCAGACCTTCTCGTCGACAGGCTGTTTTTCTTTGCAGTGTGGGCACAAAGTACGCACCAGGCGCTGGGCCATAACACCGATCACACTGGAGCGAATCAGGTAAGCAGGCAGTCCCAGTTCCTGTAAGCGAGTAAAGGCCGAAGGCGCATCATTGGTGTGAAGTGTCGACAGAACAAGGTGTCCGGTAAGCGCAGCCTGTACGGCGATCTCGGCCGTCTCAAGGTCGCGCACCTCACCCACCATAATAATGTCCGGGTCCTGACGCAGCAGAGCGCGAACCCCTGACGCAAAGGTCAGGTCAATCGTTGGGTTGACCTGCATCTGGTTAAACGCAGGCTCAACCATTTCAATCGGGTCTTCGATAGTAGATACGTTCACTTCACTGGTGGCGAGCTGACGCAGTGTGGAATACAGGGTCGTCGTTTTACCTGACCCCGTAGGCCCAGTTACGAAGATAATGCCGTGATTGTTATCAGTCATTTCTGACCAGCGACGACGGTCTTCGCGGCCAAACCCCATTTCAGAGAAACTGCGCATCAGTACCTGAGGGTCAAAGACACGCATCACCATTTTTTCACCGAAAGCGGTTGGCAGCGTCGACAGGCGAAGTTCAACCTCATCACCTTCAGGTGTTTTAGTCTTCAGACGGCTGTCCTGAGGCTTGCGCTTTTCCGCGATGTTCATGCGCCCCAGTGATTTAACCCGTGCAATAACGGCCATACCTACCGCTGCGGGCAACTCGTAGACATTGTGCAGAACACCATCAATACGGAAACGCACATGCGTGGTCTCACGACGTGGTTCGAGGTGAATATCACTGGCACGCTGGTCAAACGCGTATTGCAATAACCAATCGACAATATTGACGATGTGCTCATCGTTGGCGTCGGGGGCCTTGGCTTTGCCCAACTCCAGCATCGACTCAAGGTTCTGCACCGAACTGATGCCAGAATGATCTTTGCGTGCTTTCGAGACGGAATTTGCCAACTGATAAAACTCAACCCGATAACGACTGATATCAGAAGGCGAAGCTAACACCCGTTTCACATTACGCCGGGTGACATGCTCCAGATCACCCACCCAACTGGATGAATCCGGATCGGTGCAGGCCACGACGACGTCATCGGTGCCGACCTTCACTGCAAGGATTTTATGACGCTCTGAGAAGGCGTAAGACATCACTTCAGTCACAGCCGAGACATTGATCTCCAGCGGGTCAATGTTAATAACATCCATCGACTCACGTTCAGCCAGCCACTCGGTCAGAGCGTGCTCGCTGAGCACCTTGCCATCGCTGCGTGCATCTTTGTAGCGCTGGCGGGCGATCAGGGTCAAAGGATGCAAAGCAGCTTCATCCGTGCCCCGGCGAATCGTCAATGCCAGCTGATGATCTTCGTCTGTCAGCAAGCCATCGCGGTGTAGATCACTCACCAGTGTCGACAGATTGATTACCCGGTCTGGCGTCGCCTGCATGCATTAATCCTTGAATAGCTGCTTCAGTGAAGTTGATAACGATGATGTATCACTGCATTCAATCACATCCCCCCCCCGGCTGCGAGCCTCAAGCCAGAGGTCACGCACGCTTTCATTAACAGGTTGCGAATCAGAGCACAGTCGGGCTACTTGCTGAACCGCCTCTGTCAGCGCCCGTGCAGCTGTTTTATCGTGGACAAGATCAGCAGGCGCCTCAGTCAGTGTCTGCTCAAGCAAAAGTGTTAGCGCGTCACTGACACCGGAAAGTACCGAGAGTGGGAACCCCAGCTGCCAGATGGTCGCCAGATCACCCTCGCCCCACAAGTAATATTCAAGCGCCCGCTGCAGATCAAACGCCTGCTCGGCCAGGCCAGCTCCCCGGGCATCAACTTCGGTATTATGGAACGATTCTGATGCCACCCCGGCGAGGCGGTATCCACGCTCTGCTTTGGAAATGTCACTCAGCCACAAAGGCGATACCGAGTGCAGCACTTCCGCCAGCGGCCACATTGCAGTGTCATCGCCGGAAACTAATTCAAGCTCCAACTCACACAGCGGTTCAGACTGACCGTTGGCAAGAATGCTGCCCTGATCGATAACCACTTCAATCTCCGAGCCTTCCGCAGCGGTATACAGCCAGCTACGACGTTCAAAGTCGGTGCTGAATACGGTCTGAAGTTCATCGGTTGATGCGGAGTCAGGCCAGCAGACCTGAACTTCCGACAACGCCAGTCGTGATGAATCAAGCGCTCTCTCAGCGAGTGGCCAGTTCCATTCATGACGCACCTGTACGCCACTGCTGGACTGGCTGCGGGCCTTGAAAGTCTGTTCAAATCCCGAGTTCGTCGAGCGTATTCTTAATGCGGAATGCGCGGCGGACAGCGCCAGCTCAGGCGTATCAAAATAATCGTTGTTCAGCGTTTTCTGGCCCGTTGCTGTCGCTTTGTTATCAAGCCAACTGACCAGCGCAGGGATATGTTCAGGCAGGAGCCTGAGTTTCAGTTCAATTTCTTTTGCCATCGCGCTATTGTTTTACGTCGCTGTATTTTTGCAGTTTAAGATCATCAAGGATAAGGCCATCATGCCGCTGCCCTCCACGCTCGAAAAGCTCTCGGCTCTTATCGCTGAGAACAGTATCAGCTCTGTATTACCCGAATACGATCAAAGTAACGAAGGTGTAATCAACCTGCTGGCAGGCTGGTGCCGGGATCTCGGCTTCGAGGTTTCTATTATGCCGATTGCGGGCCATCCGGGGAAATTCAACCTGCTGGCGACCTACGGCCGCGGGCCGGGCGGCCTCGTACTCAGTGGTCACACCGACACCGTACCCTGCAATCCTGAAAAGTGGACTTCCGACCCGTTCACTCTGACAGAACGCGACGGCAAACTCTACGGACTGGGTACCTGCGACATGAAGGGCTTCTTTGCCCTGGCACTGGAAGCATTAGAACAGGTTCGCGACAAAACATTCCACCAGCCCTTGATGATCCTGGCGACGGCAGATGAAGAGTGTTCGATGAGTGGCGCCCGTGCACTCAGCCAAAGCACTGGCCCCGGCGGTCGTTATGCGGTTATCGGTGAGCCTTCCAGTCTGCGTCCTGTGCGCATGCACAAGGGCATCATCATGGACAGCATCCGCGTAACAGGTCGGGCCGGGCATTCGTCCAACCCAGCACTGGGCATCAATGCAATGGATGCCGTGCATGAGGTCATGGGTGAGCTGAAAAGTCTCCGTGCAGAGCTGGCTGAAAATTATCGCGATGCGCATTTTGCAGTGCAGACACCGACCCTGAACCTTGGCTGTATTCACGGCGGTGATAACCCCAACCGCATTTGTGGAAGCTGTGAACTGGCCTTCGATTTACGTGCACTGCCCGGTATGAGTAATGATGATTTACGCGAAGAAATTCGCCGACGTATGAACCCAATTGCCGCTCAGAACAATGTGGAAATGTCCTTTGAACAGTTATTTTCAGGTGTTGAGCCCTTTGCCGAAAGCGAAAATAGCGCACTGATCAAAGAAGCTGAGCGTCTCACCGGGTACACTAGTGTCGCCGTCAACTACGCCACTGAGGCGCCGTTTCTGCAGAACCTGGGGATGGAAACCGTAGTATTGGGCCCCGGTAGTATTGATCAGGCACACCAGGTCGATGAATTTATGGCACTGGACCAGATAGAGCCATGCGTGAATATTCTGCGCAATCTGATTGAGCGCTTTTGTCTGACCTCTGCTCATGATTAAATCAGACGAATAAGCGTGATATGGAATAACTCGTCGGGACGCCGTGAATGCATCCCTGCAGGCTCGGCCGCGCCATCCATGGCGCAGACGCCCGCCTCAACTCTTCCACATCACGGCACTGTGGAAATTGATGCTTGCTGCTCCCGCGACTTATCAGATCCAATTTCCGCCGGGATTAATCAGGAAGTTCCGTTTTGACCGACAACACCGAATACGTACAGTGGTTTCGCCAGTCCTCACCGTACATCAATGCGCACAGAGGCAAGACCTTCGTCATCATGTTTGATGGCGATGCCTTGCTGCACCCGAATTTCGACACTCTGGTTCAGGACATTGCTCTGCTGAACAGCCTGGGTGTGCGACTCGTTTTGGTACACGGTGCGCGACCACAGATCGATGCGGTTCTGGAGCGTCTGGATATTACCAGCCAGTTCCACAATGACCTGCGCATCACCGACGGTGAGGCATTGCGCGCGGTCAAAGCGGCGGTTGGCATGGTGAAAGCCGATATTGAATCCCGGCTATCAATCGGTATTCCGGGATCGCCAATGCACGGCGCCCGCATCCGTGTGGTCAGCGGTAATTTCGTCACGGCGAAGCCTCTTGGTGTCATCCATGGTGTCGATTATCAACACACGGGTGAAGTTCGTCGTATTGAAGATCAGGCCGTCAGCAACCTGTTGGATCAACAGAATGTCGTGCTCTTGTCCTGCTCGGGTTACTCCCCTTCTGGTGAGATGTTTAACCTGAGCGTTGAGGATGTTGCGCGCCATGCCGCCGTTGCCTTGCGCGCCGATAAACTGATCGCCTTTGGTGAAAACGACGGCTTAACCGACGAAGATGGCACAGCACTGGAAGACCTGACCTGCCGCGAGCTGGAAGATTTACTTGGCTCATTATCTGGCAGCCCGCGCTGGCAAGCCGATATGGCACTGCGGTGTGTACGTCAGGGCGTGCCACGGGTCCATATGTTGAGCTACCAGACTGATGGCGCCCTGCTACAAGAGCTGTTTACCCGCGAAGGCAGCGGCACCCTGATCAGTCAGGATGCGTATGACCAGCTACGCGCCGCTAACATCGACGACGTAGCGGGAATTCTTGATCTGCTGAAACCCTTAGAAGACGACGGCATTCTTGTGCGGCGTTCGCGCGAATTACTGGAAACCGAAATTCATCGTTTTTATGTTATCGAGCGAGATGGCCTTATTACCGCTTGCGCGGCACTTTATCCGTACTCAGACGACGAAGCCGAGCTGGCCTGCGTCGCTGTCCACGGAGATTATCGCGGCAGTAACCGCGGCCAAAGACTGCTTGAGCAAATTGAGCAGGAAGCGAAAAGACGTCATTACAACCGCCTTTTTGTACTGACGACGCGTACAGCACACTGGTTTATTGAGCACGGCTTTAAAGCAGGGCAGGTCACTGAATTGCCGCAGGAAAAACAGAAATTATATAACTTCCAGCGGAATTCGAAGGTCTTTTTTAAAACACTCTGACACTCGCATGTCAGAGTGTTTTTAATGAATCCGTTTTGCCGCGTTAAAAATCGTCGAAGCGGAACAGCCAGGAATACGAAAAGCCAACGTACTTGTACTTACCGACCTCTTCGCTGCCGTACTCAGGGTTCCAGGTAACCGACAATCGGTGTGTGTCATCAATCAGAATACCGCCTTCTAATGAGTAAAGCAGATCAATGGAAGTTTCCGAAATATCATCCGGCAGCTGTAAATCGATCGGATCAGCTCCAATTAGACTTAACCCAAAGTTAATCTGATCCTCAGCCCTTTGAACGTCCGCAGCAGAGTATTCCTGAAACGCTTCCGTCGAACTGACACCGACGCTATCGACTGTAAAAGTATAACTGGTACGAACAGCACCAACACCCAGACAGGTAAACAGATCAAAGTTCGCAAAAGGTTGAGACAATACAAAATTTACGGTCACCGCCTGGCGACTGACACTGTCGAGGTAAGCGCAGCCAACGGAAAAGTCATCATTGATTCGCTCAACCGCCCCCGGGTCAAGACAGCCACCTTCAAACTCTCGATCGTCTTTACCCAGAACGGCGCCTTCAACTTCAACCGAGAAGCGATCACTGAAATCCATACCGAAGCGGGTTTCAAAGTTCAGGATGGGATATTCGGCACCGGAATACTGCTCTTTGAGCACACCGTATTCTGCACCGACGCCCAGGTACTGGCTTGCCGATGCATTCAATGAGCAAAACGCTGCCGCGCCGATAAGCGCGCCAATTGCATACTGTATTTTCATTGTTTTTATTAAAATCTGATACGTGAAATGGACAAAACAATGGCGCGGAACGCCCAACAGGTCAAGCCTGGAACAGGTAAAGAGCTAGGTTTGATCTTTGACTTACCCCTGGCTGCGGCGCTTTACAAAGAAAAAATCGACGATAAAACCAGCGATGACCATCCCCAACAGATATTTACCTGAGACCTCTGCGGACGTCACCGGAGAGCCCAGTGCCGTATGGAGCATTGGCACCATCATGAAACCAATAAATATGCCCCCGATACGAAATACCGACGCCGACCCTTTGCTGTCTACCTGCCGGGCCATAATGATACCTGCATACATAATGGCAAAGCCGAGAAATGATACTGCGAAAGCTGTCAGATCCATCTTAAAACCCTGTTATCGTAAGCGAAACCGCATGGTACCGACTCTCATCGCAAGAGTCATTCCACCTTGCCATGGCCTTGCCGCTGAGTTAGCGTTCGTCGCTAAATAACAACTTATTCAGGAACTCCCATGTTCGAGATTCTTACCCAGGTTGCTCTTCCTATATCCCTGATCCTGATCATGGCAGGTGTTGGCATGGGCCTTACCCCGGCTGACTTTGGGCGCGTCATCGCACAACCCAAAGCCTTTTTAATCGGCGCCATCTGTCAGATGCTCATATTGCCTCTGATTGCCATCGGCATTATCGAACTGACCGGGCTCACCGGCCCCCTGGCAATTGGTCTGTTTATTCTCGCACTTTGCCCTGGTGGCACGACATCAAACCTCTATACGCTTCTGGCACGTGGTGACGTCGGCTTATCCGTGTCACTGACGGCGGTCATCGGTTTCATCACTCCTTTTACTATCCCGATTCTTGGCGCCTGGGCGATTCACCAGTACGGCGATGCCGACCAGGCATTTGAGCTGCCACTGGCAAAGACCTGGATTACACTCATGGTGGTGACAGTGATTCCTGTCATTATTGGTATGCTTATACGCCGCTTTGCAAACAATTTCGCCGTTAAAATGGAGCCTTGGGTGTCCCGTTTTTCAGTCGCAGTACTGGCTCTGGTCATCGTCTCTATCTGCATCAACCTGGGGCCTCAGCTTATCGACTTCGTCATTACATCTGGCCCTGCAGCCCTGTTACTGAACCTGGTGACTATGGGGCTTGGCTACCTGCTGGGCAATGCCCTGCTTCACCACGAAGATCAGGCACGGACCATCTGTCTTGAAGTCGGCCTGCAGAACGGTACTCTGGCCCTGATGGTCGTCACCGGTATTCTTGCCAGCCCGGAGATGGCGGTCGCGCCATCAGTATATAGCCTGCTGATGTTCGTCACCGCGACGCTGTTTACCTTGTGGGTACGGAACCGCCCTCTGGCTTCCGCCAGATAAACCCGGCCCTTCAGATGGCCTGCCAGCTGGCAGGCCGAACTCAAGAAAATAAGCGTCATCCTTGCCAATGCACCGGCGCTCGTCTGGTGTAATATGCCTGCTTTTCACGAATCACTCATGAGGCTGTATCTCCATGCTCGGTCAGATCATCAAGTCGATTATCAAACGCAATGAGCCTGCAATCATTCCTGCGCAGGGAACCTCAGTCGTCCGCCAGCGCGTCTGGCCACACCAGATCGACTACAACCTTCATATGAATAACGCCAAATACCTGAACGTTCTGGAAGGCGCACGCTGGACGCTCTTTCGTGACAACGGTTGGTTTAAGCATCTCTTCGAGAAGCGAATCAATCTGGTCGTGGCGTCACTGGAAATCACTTTTATCCGTGAGCTGAACCTGTTCAGTAGCTATGAGATTCATAGCAAACTCCTGACCTGGGACGAAAAGTATATTTATTTCGAACATCGCCTGATGGTGAAAGGAAAGCTGTGTGGCCATGCACTGGTAAAAATGGCCGGTGTGCGCAAAGGTAAGCGCGCTCTGACACCTGAAATCTGTGAAGCCGTCGGTGCTGACTTTAATCAGGCAGTCGCTAAAGAAGCGATCACCCACTGGAGCGACATGACGCAGGCTAAGCGCGAGCTCTGAGAACGTCATGAAGCGTCAGAGAGTCTCACTCTGCCGGGGCATGGGTAAAGGAAAGTAAGTGCTCAGTCCGTCGCAGGATGGTTCATATACACTGAGTTCTAACAACCGACTACCGAGATGGAGAACTCTGATGAAGCCACTTTTTAAAGTTGCCGCGACCCTGGTACTTGCGGGTGTCGCCGGCTACGCTGCCGCCGACATTAAACCTTTTGAGGCTGTGGAATACCGAAAGGGTATTTTTAAAGCCGTTAAATGGCATTTCGGTGCTATGGGTGACATGGTCAAAGGTAAAGCTGAATTCGACAGCGAAGACTTCGCGCGCCGCGCAGATCTGCTTGCGGCATTAAGTCAGATGCCATGGGAAGGTTTCCGCCCAGGCACCTACGCCAGTGCCACATCAGCCTTACCTGTGATTGAAGACGAATGGGAAGACTTCACCGCAGCTGGTGATGCCTTCAGCGAAAAAGCAGCCGCCTTAGCGGTCGCCGCAAAAGGCGACGATATGAAAGCAATAAAGTCAGCCTTCGTAGCCACTGCCCGCACCTGTAAAGGCTGCCACGATGACTTCAAAGACTGATTAAAAGCGCCACCGCTCCGGCGGCCAGCGCCACAGAAAAAAGCCCGGCCCACACAGGCGCCCGGGCTTTTTTATTCACCGGCCCGTCAGCATACCGGCCCGGTTTTTTATTGCCTGTCACCATCCCCTGCAGCAAGCTTTCGTTTTTCGCGAACTGATGAAACAGTACTGCCAGAATATGCAGGCCAACGATGCCCAGAAGCACATTAAAGGAAATTTCGTGGAGCTCAGTGAGCAACAGGCTGGTGTCGTAACTCACCCACGAGAACAAAGGCCCTTCAAATAAGACATCGTCGGTGGCAAACAAACCAGAAATCACCTGAAAACCAACGAGCCCCAGCAAACCGATCACCGCCAGTGCGCCCAGCGGATTATGACTGAGGTAGTGCGACTCACGTCCTCTGAGAAGATCTCTCGCATACTTCAGTGTCGCTCTCGGCGACCGGATAAAGTGACTGAACCTGACGTAAGCAGGCCCAGCAAGGCCCCACAGCACACGAAAAATAATCAGTCCGAGTGCCGCCAGGCCGAAGGTCTGATGCCAGTCCATCCAGCCCTGTTCTACACTCAGCCAGGCGCCTGCCAGAGAAACCACCAGCCCCCAGTGGAAAATGCGGGTGAATATATCCCATACATGGGTTTTATCAGACATGACTCCTGCTCCATAGAAGTGAATGAGTGAAAAATGCTGACGACTTCAAATTTTTCACGAGTATTCTACGGCAGAGCTGACAGAACTAACGTACACGACTATAAATTATTGTCAGGCCTGAGAGACGCTGCTGTCCGAGCAAGAAAGAACTGACAATCTCTGCAATTCTCAAAGTGATCCAGGTGGCTCCGATGGTCACTGTTTGTAGGTTTGTGGTCTGGTAACTTAAGGTAATAAACACGCATCAGATACCGAAGGAGAATGGTATGACATGGATGATAACAGGTGCGGGTGGCCAGGTAGGCCAGTGCTTGCAGCAACAACTCAGAGAATCGCGACGCCGTATCATAGCGCTCAGTCACAATGCATTAGACATGACCAACGACAAGCTGATGACTCGCGTCCTTAACGCCAGCAAGCCACAAGTGGTCTTTAATTGCGCAGCCTACACTCATCTGGATAAAGCCGAGCAAGAGCCTGAACGCGCGTGGAGCGTAAACGCTCATGCACCTTCAGCGCTGGCGCGCTGGTGCAACGACAATGACGCCTGGTTGATTCATTTATCGTCAGACTATGTTTTTTCAGGCTGGATGGCTGACGCTTACTCCGAGAGTGCCTTACCCTGTCCTTTGTCTGAGTATGGACGAAGTAAACTGGCCGGAGAACAGGCCGTGATGGAAACCTGCGCAAAAGCCATTGTCATACGTACTGGCTGGCTATTCAGTCAGTTTGGAAAAAACCCACTCAACGATTTGTTAACCAACGCCCGTAAATCACACAAAGTAGACGTCGCCAGTGACGCCTATGTTTCTCCAACACCCGCGGTCGCACTAGCAGAAGTCATGGTGCAGATTGCCAACCTGGCCGAGCAAGGGCGCATTCCACGAGGTAGGTACCACTTTGCAGGCACTCCGACGGCAAGCACGTATCTTTTTGCAAGTGAGGCTCTGCGGCAGGCTCATAAGTTCGGATTGATCGATGAATACTGCTGCCTGGTACCTAAACCGATTAATCAGGCAGGCTCGCGAGCAACGAGGCCGCATAACTCCGCGTTGATATCGCAAAAATTACCTGAATTGGGAATTTATCCCCCCGACTGGCGCATCGAACTTTCAGCCAGCCTGGAAGCGATGAAGGCACGACAGGGCCTGGACGATTCCGAACTCTGTCAGGCCTTCGCCTCATAGACAACAAAGCTGTAGCTATATGGGTTAGGGCCCTCGGCGGCGAAGTCTTCGCGAGCGACTTCCTGCCAACGGCTCTTGTCGTATTCAGGGAAAAAAGCATCCCCTTGAACGTCTGCATGCACTTCGGTCAGATACAATCGATCCGTATAAGGCAGTGATAGCGCATAAATTTCTGCACCGCCCATGATCATAGCTTCATCCTGACCGTCGATCAGACATACGCTCTCCGCAAGCTCTTTTGCCGCTTCGACGCTGTTTACCACTTTCACGCCTTCGGGTTGGTAGTCGGCTTGACGGGTAATCACGATATTCGTACGTCCGGGGAGCGGCTTACCAATGCTCTCGTACGTCTTGCGCCCCATAATCACCGGCTTACCCATGGTGGTCTGCTTAAAATATTTCAGGTCGTTCGGCAAGTACCAGGGCAGTGAGTTATTGCGGCCAATCACACCATTTTCGGCAACCGCCACTATCATAGAGAGCTTCACAGAATAATCTCATCACTAAAAATTCAGCGACTATGATAACGATGCCGCACCATATTGTCAGGCGCAGCGCGCTACAAAATCAGGGACTCTGTCAGCGGCGAGAGGCCTCGAAAATAAATACCCCTGACATTCATCGCAGCCCAGTCCAGCCAGGCGCGATTGCGTTGTTTCATGCTCGACACCTTCGGCAATTACTTTAAGTTTGAGACTGTGAGCAAGATGAATCATTGAGCCTGCGATCGCATCATCGTCGCTGCTGGTTCCAACAGACTTAATGAAGTCGCGATCAATTTTGAGGTAATCAATGGGGAGCGTACGTAAATTCGCAAACGATGAATAGCCGGTGCCGAAGTCATCGATGGCGATAGCGATATTCTCAAATCGTAAGCGCGCGAGTGTGTCCGCTGTACGGTCGCTTCCTTCCATGATCATGGCCTCGGTAATTTCCAGCGTGAGATGTTTACCAGCCAGCCCAATTTCATCAAGAATACCGAGTATCTGATCGGCAAGATCGGGTTGAAAGAACTGTCGGGATGTCAGGTTCACCGAGACTCTGGCATCGTCGGGCATTAACCCGCCATCAAGCCACTGCCGGAACTGCTGGCAGGCACTTTCGAGCGCCCACATGCCGAATTTTTCGATCAGGCCGGTGGTTTCCAGCACCGGAATAAACTGCTCTGGAGGCACTTCGCCAAACACAGGGTGATTCCAACGCATCAGGGCCTCCACACCATATATTCGCTGCCCATCAATACTCATTTGCGGCTGATACTCCATGGATATCTGGCGATTATCCAGTGCATGATATATCGCTTTCTCAAGCCCTCCACGAATCCGATCTTCAGCGGATCGTGCGTTATAAATAACATAGCTGTTCTGACCTATCTGCTTCGCACCCGACAATACCTGCTCGGCATGCAGAATAAGGTTACCGGCATCGTGATCGGCTTCGCCTGCAAACGCGGCACCGATGCTGCCAGAAAGTTGTATTTTCTCTCCCTGAAAGATCACAGGGGCGTCGAGTTGTGCGCTGACCTTTTCACAGACCTGAATGAGATTACGCGTCTGGCGGAGGTTTTCGGCGATCAACGCAAAAGTGTTGCCACCAATCCGGGCAAGGGTGTCTGACTTGCGGGTGACGGAGCGCAGTCGCTGAGTCAGTTCAGCCAGTACGGCATCCCCGGCTGAATGACTGAACGATTCACTCAGCCTATGAAAATGGTCCAGATCCAGAATGACCAACCCCATCGGCTGCTTGCTACGCTTGTGTGCTTCCAGTGAATGCTCCAGGCGATCCTGAAACAAATAGCGGTTAGGCAACCCGGTAAGAGGGTCGAGATAACGATTCGAACGCAAAGAGCATTCACGGGTCTTGCGTGTTGCAGCAGTACGGATGGCGGGAATCAGCTCGGCGGGATTCGTCACCACTTCCTGAGCACCCAACTCCAGCAACCGCTCCATACGCATATCCGGAAAATTCAGAATCACGACCAGCGGAGCCTCCGGCAGGGCCTGCGTAGTGTAATCGAGAATCTGAGCCAACCGCTCACTGTAGGTCGATGCATGAAGCACAATGACGCCTTCCGACTCCATCCAGCTTTCGGCGAGTGATTTTCCGTCCTCACACAGATACACCCGAACGGCGCTTGGCAGAGCCGGTTCGGCATCATCAATGGAGTGCCAGAAAACGATTGGGGTTTCGAACTTAACGGGTTTAATAAAGGCCACTACAGAATCTCCCTGTGATGTATACAGAGAGTGTAGAAGGCCTCCCGGTATTAGCCCGGGAGAAACACAAAAGTCAGGCGTCAGTTCTCAGACGAAAAACAGCGACGAAAAACAGGCGCCTTGTCGCAGCAGAATATCAGACAGCCACCGGCGCCTTGATATGAGGGTGTGACTCGTAGCCTTCGATCACAAAGTCTTCAAACTTGTAATCGAAAATGCTTTCAGGCTTACGCTCGATTACCAGCTTTGGCAGCGGCAGCGGCTCGCGGCTTAACTGCAGATCTGTTTGCTCAAGATGGTTGGAATACAAGTGTACATCCCCTCCCGTCCAGACAAAGTCTCCCACTTCCAGATCACATTGCTGAGCCATCATATGCAGCAGAAGAGCGTAGCTGGCAATATTGAATGGGACACCCAAGAAGATGTCGGCGCTGCGCTGATAAAGCTGGCAGGAAAGTTTGCCATCAGCAACATAGAACTGGAAAAAAGCGTGGCAAGGCGGTAACGCCATATTTTCAATTTCACCAACATTCCAGGCGCTGACGATCAGGCGACGCGAGTCAGGATTGTTCTTAATCTGTTCGACGATCTGAGTAATCTGATCGACATGGCGACCATCCGCTGTTGGCCAGCTACGCCACTGCGAACCGTAAACCGGCCCAAGGTTCCCCTCGTCGTCAGCCCACTCATCCCAGATAGAAACGCCGTTCTCTTTCAGGTAGCTGATATTGGTATCGCCACTCAGAAACCAGAGCAGCTCATGAATAATGGAACGCAGGTGCAGTTTCTTAGTGGTGACCAGCGGAAAGCCTTCACTGAGATCAAAGCGCATCTGATATCCGAAACAGCTGTATGTACCCGTTCCTGTGCGGTCCTCTTTAAATACACCGTGTTCGCGCACGTGACGCATCAGATCGAGGTATTGTTTCATGCTTTCTTAGCTCCGCTGTTTGTGCCGTTACGGTAGGCCCAGACCAATAAAATCAGACCAAATACGATCATTGGCAGGCTCAACATCTGCCCGCGGGTCATCCATCCGAACATATCAAAGCCGATGTGCGCATCCGGCTCCCGGAAAAATTCAGCAATGGTACGGAAAACCCCATAACCAATCAGAAACATCGCACTGACCGCTTTCTGCGGACGCGGGCGCGACGAGTAAAACCAGAGAATAACAAACAGCATTAAGCCTTCCAAACCTGCCTGATAGAGCTGCGAGGGATGACGAGCAAACTCGTCGGCACGCGGAAATACCATCGCCCAAGGCACATGTTCAGGATCAGCAACACGCCCCCATAACTCACCACCAATGAAGTTACCAATGCGACCGAACATCAGCCCGAGGGGGACAAAAGGCGCACCGAAGTCGCCGACGTCAAAGAAGCTTTTTTTATGGATTTTACAGAAGATCAGAATAGCGGTCAGGACGCCTAACAGGCCGCCATGAAACGACATGCCCCCTTCCCAGACACGGACCAGCCAAAGCGGGTCTTCAAGAAACTGCGGGAAGTTATAAAACAGCACATAACCCATGCGCCCGCCAATCACGACCCCCATGGCACCGTAGAAAATAAGGTCCGAGACCTGCTGTGTGGTCCAGCCGCTACCGGGCTGTTTAGCGCGCCATGTTGCCAGCAGGTATGCCGACGCAAATGCAGCAAGATACATCAGGCCGTACCAATGTACTTTGATAAAACCGAGTTCGAACGCGACTGGATTGATATCCGGATAAGTCAGCATGGTACTTCCCTGACAGTAAAACAGTTAAAAGAAAATAAAGCGGATTCCGACGACGCAGAGTAACACAGCGAACAGCTTTTTCAGCAGCGCCGCATCCAGCTTGTGCGCCAGACGAGCCCCAATCTGAGCACAGGGTACACTGGTCAATGCAATACCAAGAACCGCAGGCCAGTAGACAAATCCAGTGGACCACTGCGGCAAGAGATCATTCCCGTGTCCCGCAATCATATTGGTGACAGCCCCGGTCAGTGCGATTGGGATACCGCATGCTGCCGACGTCGCCACAGCCTGACGCATACTGAAGCGCATCCATGACAAATAGGGGACAGTAAAGGTACCGCCGCCGATGCCAAACCAAGAGGAGCCAAAACCTACAACGCCACCAGCACTTATAAGGCCAGCAACAGAGGGGCGCTCTCCCTTGCCCGGAGGCTCCCAGCCAGTAAACATTTTCAGTGCCAGCAACAGCGCAAAGACGCCGATAATATTCTGCAATACCGGTCCGGGGACCTCACTGATCAAAGTGACACCCGCCACTGTGCCAAGAACGATTCCTGCGGCCATGCTGCGCACCAGCGACCAATCGATCGCGCCATTGCGATGGTGCTCACGTACCGAGCTAAGCGACGTAAATACGATGGTGGCCAGAGAGGTCGCCACGGCCATATGAGTGAGCACTTCAGCAGAAACACCCTGAGCTGCGAAACTGAAAATCAACACAGGAACAATTACCATGCCCCCGCCGATTCCAAACAGTCCGGCGAGGACGCCAGCAAACGCGCCTACCAGCAAATAAAGTATAAAGGTCATACAGATCTGTTCTTCTTCGTTGTCGCGGCATTATGAAGCATTCGCGCTTGGTGTACACTGCCGCTATGTGCTTAATCGTCCTCGACTGGCAACCCGGTCAACCGCAGTGGCTGCGTCTGAGCGCCAACCGCGATGAATTCTATAAACGTCCTGCGTTGCCAATGCATTCATGGGAAAGCATCCCCGGCCTCTATGCTGGCAAAGACCTTGAGCAAGGTGGCACCTGGCTGGGTGTCAGAGATACTGGCCGCTGGGCGGCATTGACCAACGTCCGAGCACCCGGCGCTGGCCCGGATAACCCGGAATCGCGTGGCGAGCTGGTGAAAGGTTTTATTGAATCCACCCTGTCTCCTCAGGGCTGGCTCGATAGCATCGACGGCGACGCGTATGCGCCGTTCAATTTACTCGCGGGCACTGCGAGCGAACTCTGGTATCTGAGTAATTATCCGACACGTCGGCTGGAGTTACTGCAGCCCGGCCGCCACAGCCTGAGTAATGCCCACCTTAATAGCCCGTGGCCCAAGGCTGAACTGGCAAAAGACCAGCTGGATCAGGCTCATAGCGATCTGGCGAACCTGCTGAGTCGACGCGAACCCTGGCCAGATGAGGTACTCCCTGCGACAGGCGTGCCGATTACCTGGGAGCGCCTGCTGTCCGCGCAGTTTATCATCGCACCCGGGTACGGCACCCGTTGCAGTACCGGTATTCTCGCTTCTGGAAACGACATCGATTTACAGGAAATTACCTGGGATGAACGCGGCCAGAAAACTGAAGAGAAAAGCTACAGATTAGCCATTAAAGACAGGTAGTCTGTCCGCGTTTGTTACAAACAAATACGCAAGAGTGAGAGCGAGTTCGAAAAGCACGTCCATACTTAAATTATGACGTGTATAAAACGCAAAACACCTAATAGCCACACCCACCGCGTACCTTTGATTGTCGGCGGCGTATGCGTGTTGCTGCTGTTTGCGGCTCTGGCTGCCAGCCTCCATACACGCCCTTTTATGCCGCCCAATGTTGCTCAAGAGCACATGGAGCACTGGCTGATCGAAGGCGCCCGTAAGGTCGCTGGTGAAGTCAGGCTCCGGCACATCCGCAACATGGAGCCCTTCTATCTCAAGCGCAAATACCAGCCCATCTGGCTGGACAGCTATCAACTGCGCCCGGAAGCACTGGAACTCATCGAATTACTCCGCGAAACCTCGGTCGACGACTGGCGCAACTATGGCTATTCGCTCGAAACCCTTGAGCGCGAGATGCGCAAGCTTACCAATCTGCCCGAGCAGGCGACTGCGATGGAAGTCTTACTCACAGACGCGTTCGTGACCTACGCAGAACAGGCTCTTAACAACGAGCTGATCCCTAACGCCGACGAAAACGATCACCCAACGATGCGCAGGGTCGTACTGTCGGGCGAAGACCGCATTACCGAAGAGCAGATCATCACTCTGCTGCATGAGTCTGTGCGCCAGAATAAACTGGATGAGCTACTGGCCGGTATGGCACCTCAGCACGACGGATACCGACGCCTGCGCGCCGAACTGAAACGCTATCGCGACATTGACCGCAGCGGCGGCTGGCGCCCGATTTCACACGAGCTGACGTTAAGTGCCGGCGAACGCCATCCTGATGTTCCTTACCTACGCTGGCTACTGGATCAATACGGCGATCTGCCTAAAGGGACTCTGGCCTGGTTCCTGGGGGATAAGAGCGAGAATACATTACGCGCCCCTGCACGGGAGAAAAGCCCCGACCTGAGCAAGCCGGAGTACCTGTTCGATGGACCAATCCGCACTGCCATCAGTAATTTTCAGGAACGCCACAAAATTGAAAGCACGGGTGAGCTGAATAAAGAAACCATCGACCGTCTGAATATTCCGCCCTATCAGACGGCCCAGCGCATCGCCCTGAACATGAAACGCTGGCGCCAGTTACCCAGCGATCTTGGCCATCGCCACATCATGGTCAACATGGCCGATTACTCGATGCGTCTGATGAATGGCGGCTCTCCTGAGCTTGAGATGAAAGTGATTATCGGCCGTCTTGATCGCCGTACGCCGGTCATGACTGACCTTATGCGTATTATTGAGATCGCCCCGACCTGGACCGTGCCTCCCCGCATTGCCAGCTCGTATCTGCTGCCCAAACTTAAGCGCAACCCTGACTATCTCAAGCAGAAAGGTTTCGATGTATTGCAGTGGCGCAACGGTTCAGCCGTACACGTAGCCGCTGACGAGATTAACTGGAAAAACTACAGTGGCCGCAACCTGCCTTACACCTTTGTGCAACGTCCGGGGAAACTGAATGCGCTCGGCAGAGTGAAATTCCTGTTCCCGAATGACCAGAGTATCTACCTGCACGATACATCCAGCCCTGAACTGTTCGCGAAAGATCAGCGAGCACTCAGCTCAGGTTGTGTCCGGGTAGAGAAGCCTCGCCTTCTGGCTGAGAAACTACTTCAGTCACAGGACGGCTGGCACCGCGGACGCATCGACGAAGCGATCGACCACAACCGCACCAGCCGTATCCGTATCAAAGACCCTGTCCCCGTGCACCTGATGTACTGGACGACCTGGGTCGACGACAACGGTAGCCTGCAAATCCGTGATGATGTTTATCAGCGCGACCTCATTGGTGGCACTGCTACCCACGCCAGCCTGTAACAACTACTTACACACTGGCGCGTATTTACGAAATACAGACGTGACACTCCTGTCGTGACGAACTTACTGATGAACTGGTTCAGATTTTTTCCGTTGGACTTTTGGCATACTGACCTTTCACTGTAATCCCAATGTAACAGGAGTCAGAACATGCTGGACCGTCGCCGTTTTCTGCAACAGTTTGCCGCTGTTTCTGCTGCAGGTATGACAGGCCTCAGTACTAATGCTTACGCCGCTTCAGAATCTGTTATTGATTCAAGCCCTGATCGTACTTTGAACCTGTACAACATTCACACAGGTGAAACGGTCAAAAGCACCTTCTGGTCTCAAGGACAGTTCATCGACAGCGAAATTGAAATGATCGACATGCTGGTTCGCGATTTCCGCGCGAATGACGTGATATCCATGGATCGCAAGCTGTATCAGGATCTGTACGAACTACAAACCCGCCTCTCACCCAACAAGCCGATGTATATCATCTCTGGCTACCGCTCGCCTAAAACCAATGCAGCTTTGCGCAATGGTTCTTCTGGTGTTGCGAAGAAGAGTCTGCACATGCAAGGTCGCGCCATTGATTTACGTATACCAGGCGTGTCCCACAAAGAACTGCATCGTGCAGCGTTAGAATTGAGAAGTGGCGGTGTTGGTTATTATCCAGAAAGCGGTTTTGTTCATTTGGATACCGGGCGGGTTCGTCGCTGGCAGGGGTAACCCTTGCCGAAAGAATCTTAGTTCAGGCCGACATTCGGGCCGATAATGCGTCCGAAACCGGCCTTCTCAAGCATCAACTGCAAGGTTGATGCGATGACTTCACCACTCTCCATAGTAATAACTTCTTCGAGTAGCTTTTCTGCCCATTCCCGGCTGATACCACGCAGTACCGACTTCACTTTCGGCAAGTTCGTCGCGTTCATAGACAGGCAGTCATAGCCCATTGCCATCAGCAGAACAGCGCCCATAGGGTTACCCGCCAACTCACCACAGACACTGACCGGTTTACCTTCCGCTTTGGCATCATCGACAATACGCTTCAGCGCCTGAAGCACACCGGGGTGAAACGCCTGATAGAGATCAGCAACACGAGGATTGTTGCGATCAACCGCAAGCAGGTACTGCGTCAGGTCGTTACTGCCGACCGACAGGAAATCGACCCGCTGAGCCAGATCCTTGATCTGATACACCGCCGCCGGGACTTCTACCATCACGCCGACTTCTGGCATCTCGACCTTAAACCCTTCTTCAAGGGTTTCGACATGCGCACGGTAAATCAGATGCAGCGCGGTATCCACCTCAGCCACATTACTGATCATAGGTAGCATAATGCGCAGATTGTTCAGGCCTTCACTGGCCTTCATCATGGCGCGTACCTGCACCAGGAAAATCTCAGGATGATCGAGGGTGACGCGAATGCCACGCCAGCCCAGAAACGGATTCGCTTCGTTAATCGGGAAATACGTAAGCGCCTTATCCCCGCCAATATCCAGCGTACGCATGGTCACCGGGTCGGGGCTGAAGGTCTCCAGCTGCTCGCGATAGATTTCCTGCTGCTCGCTTTCTGAAGGAAAACGATCCTTCATCATAAACGGGACTTCGGTGCGGTAAAGGCCCACACCTTCGGCGCCCCGGTCACGGCTGCGTAAAGCATCCGTAATCAGGCCGGTGTTTACCCACAGCGGAATCCGGTGGCCGTCGAGTGTTTCAGCAGGTTGATGCAAAAGCCCTTCAAGATCTTCGGCAAGGGCCTGCTCTTCTTCATAAATCGCATAGTACTGCTCACGCAGCTCATCACTCGGATTCGAGAACAAGAGGCCGCGATACCCATCAACAATCAGGTCTTTGCCGTCCAGCTGAGCGTGCGGTAAATCCACCGCGCCCATGACGGTTGGAATGCCCATGGCGCGCGCCAGAATGGCCACATGAGAGTTGGAAGAGCCTTTCACCGACACCATGGCGCGCAGCTTGTCAGTCGGCACTTCACCCAACATAGCTGGCGTCAGTTCTTCACTGACCAGAATGGTATCGTCGGGGTAATCATCAGGGCGGGAGGTCGCTTCGTTACCCTGCAAGTGCGCAAGGATGCGCGTGCCCAGATCAAGAATGTCTGTGGCGCGCTCACGCAGGTAGGCGTCTTCCATCATCTGGAAGTGCCCCACATATTCCATCACAACCTGACGCAAAGCACCCTGCGCCCAGTTACCTTTGTTGATCGCAATTTTAACTTCAGCACCAAGCGCATTGTCGTCCAACATGTTCAGGTACACATCGAACAGTGCCATCTCTTCAGGGCGTAATTCGCCTTTGAGCTTGCCGCCCAGTGAACGTATCTCTTCCCGCGCGGCTTCTAATGCCAGATCAAAGCGCTCAAGTTCGGTATCGAGCGACTCAGGCTCACGGTCAACAACGCCTGAAAGGTCGGCTGCAGGAGAAATAACCACACCTGTACCGAGACCAACGCCCGGAGCACCCGGAGCACCAGTAAAGCGCGTACTCTTTTTGGGTTCAGTGGCTGTCTGAGGAATATGCAGAATATTGCCGGTCGCTTCGGCATGCGCAATAACGCCGGCCAACTGCGCCGACATAGTGACCAGAAAGGCTTCTTCACCCGCATCAAACTGGCGGCTGTCGCGCTGCTGCACCACCATCACACCCAACAGGCGTTTATGGTGAATGATCGGTACACCCAGGAAAGACAAAAAAGGATCTTCCCCAGTTTCTGATAAGTACTGAAAGCGGGGGTGCTCGGGAGCATTATCGATATTCAGAGGTTCTTCGCGGGTGCCGACCAGGCCGACAAGGCCCTGTGAGCCAGCAAGACTGACCTTACCCACAGCATCCTGACGCAGACCTTCGGTCGCCATCAGGACATAGCGTTTTTCGTCTGGTTCATACAGATATACTGAGCATACCTCGGTCTGCATCGCCTCGCGAATCCGGGCAACCACTACCTTGAGCGCCTCACTCAGTTCAGTAACTGAGCTGACCTCCTGTACGATACGTCTCAGTATATCGAGCATGCTTTCTTTTCTGGCCTCGCTATTAGGCTCAGTTTATCTCATTCGTTGTTATTATCTTCCGGACTCAACCGGACTTACGTTGCAACCTTGCAATACGCGGTGCCAGCTCCGCCAGTGCGCGCCGGTATACATCGCGCTTAAAGGCCACGACTTCACCCAGAGGGAACCAATAACTTACCCAGTTCCACCCATCAAATTCTGGGTTGCCCGTCGCTGAGAGGTTAATCTCTGATTCTTCTGCCAGCAACTTCAGCAAGTACCACTTCTGTTTCTGCCCAACACACACAGGGCGCTTGTCGCGTCTTACCATCCGCTTTGGCAGGCGGTAGCGCAGCCAACCGCGGGTCGAACCGATGATCTGTACGTGCTCGGGTAAAAGACCGACTTCTTCCTGAAGTTCACGATACAGTGCTTTCTCCGGTGACTCTCCGCGCTTTATTCCCCCCTGTGGGAATTGCCAGGCATTCTGACCAATCCGACGGGCCCACAGCACCTGCCCCATTGCATTGCAGATGATGATGCCGACGTTCGGACGATACCCATGCTCGTCTATCACAATGCCATCCAACTCTATCTATTCACTCAACCTTGCCGATTTTATCGCAAAGATCAAGGGTGCACGTCGGTGCGTAAAACATAATAAGGAAAGTATGGCTTGTTCCCGCTAGAATAGCGATCTGTTTCTGATTCATCTGCCAATACAGGGCCGGTTACCGTGGCATTAGCAATTTTCGATCTCGACCATACGCTTCTTTCAGGCGACAGCGACCACGCCTGGGGCCAGTTTCTCGTTGACCGCGGTCTGGTTGACCCCGAAGTCCACCAGCGCCGCAATGATCATTTTTACGAACAGTACAAAGCGGGCAGTCTGGATATTCATGAGTATCTCGAATTTGCGATGCGTCCTCTGACTGAATATGACGCCGATCACATGCACGCAGAACGGGATATATTCCTCAACGACCGTATTGAGCCACTGGTCAGCCAGAAAGCCAGAAACCTGATCCGCCACCACGAAGAGCGCGGAGATACCCTGCTGATCATCACAGCCACTAACGGCTTTGTGACGTACCCGATCGCTGAGCGCCTGGGCATTGCACACATTATTGCCCCGCATCCGGAGGTCATTGATGGACGCTATACCGGTAAAACCGTCGGTATACCTAGCTTTCAGGATGGCAAAGTAACCCGCCTGAAAAGTTGGATGGAAGAGCACCAGCACGATATGCAAGGCAGCTACTTCTACAGTGACTCACACAACGACCTGCCACTTCTGCGCCTGGTCGATCATCCGGTGGCTGTCGACCCTGATCCAACACTTCAGGCGGAAGCGGAAGCCAACGGCTGGCCAGTGATCAGCCTGCGAATAGACTGAGATCACCATAAGAAGACTGAATCAATGAAGCGCATTGCCTCCGTTCTGCTTGGATCACTGATGCTCCTTTCTGCTTGCTCTGACAGCGAGCACAGCAAGCCTATGAGCAGAGAAGTTTCAAGCCTGCCAGAACCAGAGAGCCTCGCGGTTGATGAAGCCTATCCCGAACGCCTGATTAACATCGCCTATGCTCAACTCTCAAAATCGGTAGAAGCCGCACAGGCATTGCAGTCCAGCGCAGCAGCACTGCGTAAGAACGCAACGCCTGAGCGTCTCGAAGAGGCCAGGGGCCACTGGCGCGCCAGTTACTCTGCTTATCTTTCATCGCTCGCGGCCTCAGATATTCCTGTGCGCGAGCCCAGCGAATGGTTTGCTGCGAAGCTGACACGAAGACACCTGGCTCAACAGATCAACAGCTGGCCTATTGAACCGGGTTACATTGATTACCTTGAGGGCTATCCCTTTACCGGGATCGTTAATGACACGACTCTGGTCATCGACAGAGATTCATTGCTGGCGCAGCACCAGTTTTCCGATGCGACGTACGTCAGTGTGGGATACCACGCGATTGAGTTCATTCTCTGGGGAGAACATGGCCAGCGACCTGCGTCTGATTTCGACAGCACTGCTGCAAAACCTGAAGAGGACGATAGCAGCCCAGTGGCTCATCAGCAGCGTCGCGGAGATTATCTGGCGACACTCACCGATATACTGATTGCTGACCTTCAGCGGCTACAAATGCGCTGGGCGCCATCACCGGAGGCCCAGGGTTATTATGCTCAACTGCTGTCTGCCGCGACCCCGACAGAAACACTGCAAGCCAGCCTACTGACAGTCAACCGCATCATCGAACAGGACCTGCTTCCGAATTACCTGACGGACACTGGCAGCAGTCCTTTCAGTGGTGGTACACCTGTCGACGTAGAAGCCATTATGCGCGGTATTCGTCAGGTATTAATCTCTGAAGACGGGGCGAGTGGGCTTCAACCTTTACTGACAGCGCGCAAGCAGGAAAAAGATCTTACTCTACTGGCCGAAGTTATCACTCTGACCAGCGCCGATACAGCCTGCATTGCGGGTTGGCAAACGGCTGTGTCTTACCTCGAAGGTCAATCTGCGTGCCGCCAGCAGATGCTGGATTTACTGATCACACTGAAACAGATCAACGATCAGCTCGGGTTGCAGATTCCCGCGAGTAGCTGACAGCTCTCAGCGCGTTGGCAATACGCGAGCAAACACCGCTTTCAGATAACGGGTCTCCGGAATAGCAGGCAGCACCGGATGATCTGCCCCTTGAGAGCCCACGTGCTGAATCAGCACTTCACGATCCAGCTCTCGCCCAAGAACCCGCAGAATATCGGGCAAGCGATCATCCGCCAGATGCATAGAGCATGAACCCGCGACGATCATGCCATCTCTATTTAACAACCTCATCGCGATCTGATTAATACGCTTGTAAGCCTGCTCCCCGGCTTTTACATCTTTGCGACGAGGAATAAACGCTGGAGGATCGACCACGACGATATCAAACCGCTCACCGCTATCACGCAGCTGTTTGAGAGCGGCAAAGGCATCCCCTTCCCAGCAATGCATCTTGTCTTCTACGCCGTTCAGTGCGGCATTCTCTTCGACCCAATCCAGCGCCTGCGCTGAAGCGTCAACGCAATGCACTTCGCTGGCGCCATGATTGGCAGCCTGCACGCCCCAACCTCCGACATAACTGAATACGTCAAGCACACGCTTACCTTTAACCAGGCGATTAAGTTGCGCGCGATTTTCACGGTGATCATAAAACCAACCGGTTTTCTGACCATGAATGACTGGCGCCATAAAGCGGGTCTCGTTTTCAATCAGCGGGGCACAGTCGTCTTCGAGCTGACCATGAACAATATCGACGTACTCGTCGAGACCTTCAACCGCGCGCAGCTTACCGTCATTCTTCAGTACGATGGTCGCCGGCGACGCCACTTTATGAACCGCATCGATAATGTCATCGCGCAGCATCTCCATTGCAACGCTGGAGATCTGAATCACGGCGACATCACCAAAGCGATCAATAACAAGGCCCGGCAGACCGTCACTGTCACCATACACCCAGCGATAACACTGATGAGGGTACCAAAGCTCGCGACTGCTCATAGCCACCTGAAGTCGGTGAACAATCAGCGAAGCATCCAGTAACTGAGACGGGCTGCGACTGATAAGACGACCGCAAATTAATTGATCGGGATTCATCACGGCAACGCCGAGTGGCTTACCACTTGCCGCCTCGATCACCACCTGTTCGCCTGCCGCTATATTTTTCAGCGGTGTCTGTACGGTATCCACTTCATTGCTGTACACCCAAAGGTGACCAGACTTCAGACGACGTTCCGTCTTTGGCTTCAGGCGCAGAGAAGTAAGCATGAAACAGGCTCCGGTATAAGTAGAGAGGTAAAAGGAATGATCAACAGAGCGCGGCAGTATACGCGAAAAGCCCCGGCGCATCATACGATTCACCGGGGCTTAAGAGGTGCTGCTCTTCGCAGTTACAGCTGACTATGCAGCGTAAAACTCAGTAGGTCATTACAACCTTCACCGCATCCGTTACCGCTGATGAGTCCACAAAACCAATCGCTTTCGGATCAGCTGCAACGGCATCAATCACGGCAGCATCACTATCAAGAGATTTAGGCGGTACGCCTTTGCCTGTGAAGATCAGACGCGACCAATGCGACTTCATCTGAGGCTCGGACTTACCGACCGCAGCGCCCAGAAATTGCTGACGAACGTCCGACCCTTCTTTCTGGTCCAGAGGTTCTGCCTGCATATCGTTTGGAAACTTCGAGCTTTTGCCGAGATAAATTTTCTTAATATCAGCGTCTGAAATTCCAGCTTCATTTGATGGATGAACAATCACTGAAATTTCTGCGATGCTGGCGACAGAAAACAATGAGAGCAACACTGTGCTGAATACAACGCGTACACTTTTTACGATATTCATTAAATTGCTCCTCTATTAAAACATCAGGTCGACGCCGACACGTACGAGTGCTGGTGAAAACTCACGCTCGCCGGTGCCATCTTCAGGCTTTTGAGTGACATCATCCTGGGTATATTCGAACTTCAAGGCCGCCGCTGGGTGGTAGTCATACCGCAAGCTCACTGTCACCGCCGAAGACTCTTCGCCGGCACGGTAAATATCGGGAATCGCTCCAACCAATTGCTCGATGCCAGCCGCAGAGACATCATTAGTGGCGCCAGCAGCCGCAGCATTCATTGTGGCCTCGATGTTTTTGTCAGTCAGTACATCAATGGTGTCGTCATTGTTCAATGAGCTGTAATTTGCATACGTCAGACCCAATGTATAGGCATCCCAGCGGTAGCCGGTAAACACGTACCAGGCCTGTCGGTCACTCGAGGTCGGTGAGTCATCAATCATGATGCTGGCATACTCTGCCGCGGCGACCCAGGTTCCCCAGTCCCCCGACAGTCCGGCGCCCAGATAAGTCACTTCGTCTTCATCGACCGTCAACAGATCCAGTTCATCATCAGTCAGCGCCAGAGCAGGATTGATGGCTGCAAGCGTCTGGCCTATGCCATTACCGACGTCGTTGTAAGCAGAAATAGTCAGCTCTGATACGGTGTAAGTCAGGTGGAAAGTCAGCGCATCGTAGGTGAGATCCCAGAACAGACCGACTTGATTTTCATTGTCGATATCCAGATCTGTTTCACCAAAGTTCGTGGTCTGGCTTGTTGTACCAAATAAGAAATTCAAGCGTGAGGTAAAGTCGCCCAGATCCGTCAGGTGCTCGAACATCACACCATCAGTGTTCTCCAGGCCACCGAGGTTATACACCTCAGGAGGAGGCGTTACCCAGGAATAGGCATAGCCTACTTTCTGAAAATCAGAATACAGGAAGAATGGCACGCGCTGGCGGCCCATTTTGACACTCCACTCATCACTGATCTGATACTTAAGAAATGCCCAGCTCAGTTCTGCATCATAATCACTGCGCCCTTCTGCTGTGAGCTGAGCGGTCGCAGTCAGACCATCGCCAAGATCTGATGCGAACTGCAGACCAAACTGAGTGTCGTACTGGAAGTTACCGGTCTCACCGTACCCCCGGTAAAGCTCACCCGGAATTTCTTTGTTATCCAGAACGTTGCCATAGTAAAAAGATGCAAAACCGTTAATTCTCAGGTCACTGGCTGAGGCCGTGCTTGCAACCGCGGCAGCCAGAACTGTCAGGCCGCTTTTGCTCAGAGTGTGTAATTTCATTGGGTTACTCCGTATTCATCGTCCTCTAACCTTAGACCCTAAAACATGTCCCGCCAGGAATGATTCCTTCAACAACCTGACTTATATGACACCATTCAATAAATCGCACTAACGCCGGATAAGGCCTCTCAATTTTCTCGCCTGTCGCTGGCTGATCGGTATTTTCGTGTCTATTGTTTATTGACAGATTTAAACAAAGGTAAGCAGTCATGACCTGGTTCAGCCGACTTAGCGTGTTCCACAAAATTATGCTCATACTTGGGGTTTACGCGGTTTCCAGTGCAATCAACTTTACGATTGGCATCAAGGGCGTTAACGACACCAAGAGTTACATCGTTAACCTTGAAGAACGTATTTACGAATCCGTACAGCTGGCCACCCAAAACAGCTTTCTGTTGCAGCGTGCTGATGAAATGTTCACACAGTCGGTCACCGCCGGTGATCCTGAGATGCAAACATTAGGCGAGGAAACGGTTGGGAATCTTCTCAGCAATATCGACCGCTTACTCACCATCGACGCAGCCAATAAAGACATACTCAGCCAGATTAAAGTCAGTGCTGCAGAGTATCTCAGCGTATCCAGCAAACTGCTGAATAACCTGCTCAGCGATAACCCGGATTTCTCACAACTGCAAAGTTTCGGCTCGCAAAAATCCGATCTTCTGAGCGAGACCAATGCGCTGTTGAAGCAACACAAAGCAAACGTTGATATACAGTTCTCATCTGCAATAGATGGCGCGCTGTCGAGCAGCTCCCATACTCTGAACATGGTGACAGTGACCAATGTCGCATTTCTGATTTTGCTCAGCGTGTTGATTTTCTACATAGGTCGCCTGTTCAGTAATACGGTTAATTCAATGAAGAATTCTCTGGCCGGGCTGGCCGACGGCAGTGGTGACCTGAATACACGCCTGAAGGTTCAGACCGAAGACGAGCTGGGTGTCATGACCCGTAATTTCAATGCTTTCATGGATCGGCTGAATGACATCATACGCAAGGTCAAAGAGGTGGCTCCCGAGGTTGGCGATGCTGCCAATGCCATGAGTGGCAGCACAAACCACGTGCGCTCTGTCACCGAAAATATGAGCCATAAGGCTTCCGAGGCGACCTATGCTATGAATGAAATGGCGAAATCGATTGAGGAGGTCAGTCAGTCTGCCAGCGAAGCCAGTGGCGTGATGCAGGAGACCCGGGACGAGTCTGCCGAAAGCCTTAAGATCGTCGAGTCAACCATCAACAATTCACGCGAACTTAACTCGCAGATACTGGAAGCTTCTGAGAGAGTGGAACGACTGGTACGCGACACCGGCGATGTATCGACGATTCTTGATGTAATCTCTGCCATTGCCGAGCAAACAAACCTGCTGGCACTTAATGCTGCGATCGAAGCCGCACGTGCAGGCGAACAAGGGCGTGGCTTTGCAGTGGTAGCTGACGAGGTACGGGCACTCGCCTCAAGAACAGCCTCTGCGACGACGGAGATCCGTGATGTACTCGATCGTCTTGAATCTGCCGCCAATGAAACCGTTCAGTCAATGACCCTGGCGAAGACACAATCAGAACAGAATGAACAGAACGCCGAACAGACGGGCAAGCACATTTCGCAGATTAAGAGCCGGGTAGAAAGCGTGAGTTCGATGGGGCTGACGATCGCCGCAGCGACCGAAGAACAAACGGCTGTCGTAAGAGACACTCATACAAGTATCAGTGCCATGAACGACACCGTGAGCGAGATTCAGCGGTCATTCACTGAGCTTGCCCGCCTTGCGGAAAACCTTCAGGGCGCCGCCGGACACTTACAGGACTCGACGTCCAAGTTCCGCATCTGATCTGAAGTCGGTGGTGAAGATACGATCAAACGCACATTGATTACAAAATAATAAACACCTGTGCCGAGTAGTGACTAAACTTATGTCACTACTCGACGGTTCCGATTTCGGCAGGCAGCCATGGCTCACCCCCTAACAGATCAACAGATAAGCGACATTATGCAGGGCATCCGCGTGCCACCGCAGCCGCAGGTGTTGGTTGACCTACAGATGGAACAGATGTGCCCTGACCCGGACCCACTCAGCATCGCTAAACTGATCAGTCAGGATGTCGGCCTCACAGGTGCCATTCTTAAGGTCGTTAACTCAGCGGCTTATAGCCTGAGTTCACCAAGCACCTCCGTCGAGCACGCTGTGAACCTGATCGGCATCGACAGCGTCATCAACGTGATCAACGGTCTCGCTATCCGCAGCGAACTCAGTGATGCCAATATATTGCAGCTTAACCGCTTCTGGGATACCGCCACTGACATTGCAAACATCTCTGTTGATATCGCCCGCACCATCAATTTTGAACCTACTGACTGGGCCTATATGCTAGGGCTGTTCCACAACTGTGGCATTCCACTCATGATGATGAGGTTTGATAACTACTTTGACGTTATGGAAGAGTCATACGCGCACCCCGACAGACGTGTCGTTGATACCGAGAATGCCATCCTCAACACTAATCACGCAGTGATAGGGTATTACACGGCCAAATCATGGCGAGTGCCTAAACCC
This sequence comes from Oceanospirillaceae bacterium, assembly GCA_002724925.1. Taxonomy (GTDB): domain Bacteria; phylum Pseudomonadota; class Gammaproteobacteria; order Pseudomonadales; family Oceanobacteraceae; genus Thalassolituus. Next base: position 93,185 of record PBQA01000006.1, on the reverse strand, counting down.
ATCTGCGACGTCATTGCCGAGCACCATAACGCAACTCATTACTTCCGCCCGGAGAACACCAGCGACGATGAGCGCAAAACCCTATTAGGGATTCTGAAGCTGGCCGAACACATCTGCGGCAACTACCGCATTCTTGGGCAACAGGAAGAAGACCTGGAGTGGCAGGCATCAGGAAGCGAAATTCTTGCTCACCTCGGCCTTGGAGATTACGACGTCGAACAGCTGTCGCTCGCTTATGATGAAAGCGGTGTAGGCGCCCAGAACTATTGAAACGCCCAGAACTACTGAGGCAGCACGAGCAGCTTACTGTAACCCCATGGCTTTCATAACGACGTGCTGCTTCACTGGCATCACTTTATCGAACAGGCGCATTCCCTCGTTGCGCAACAAGCGGACCAGCGGCTGGTCAGACGCAAACAGACGCTTAAAGCCTTCCATTGCTGCCATGGTCGCCAGATTATCGGCCTGGCGGCGACGTTGATACCGGGCCAGTACCGCATCAGTGCCCGGAGACAGCCCTTTATCAAACGCTCTAAGAATCTCTTCAGATAAGACCTGAGCGTCTTTAAAGCCAAGATTCACGCCCTGACCAGCTAACGGGTGAATCGTATGTGCTGCATCACCCGCGACAACCACGCCGGCTTCGTAATACTGGGATGCGTGACGCTGACGCAATGGGAAGCGCTGTCGGCGTGATACTTCTGTGACTTGCCCCAACTTACCTTCAAAGGCATCTGTAAGCGCAGCGCAGAAGTCTTTATCGGACATCGCCAGCACCCTGTCTGCTTCTTCTGGCAATGTCGACCAGACGATAGAGGCAAGATGATCATCTGAATGCAACGGCAGAAACGCGAGCGGTCCTTCCGGACGGAAGCGTTGCCAGGCGGTCTGAGCAACGCTCTGCTCTGTACGCACAGTCGCGACGATCGCATGGTGACCATAATCCCATTCGCGGGTACTCATTCCAGCCATCTGACGCACGTTAGATAACGCACCATCCGCACCAACGAGTAGCCGTGTTGTAAGGATATTGCCATTCGCCAGAGTCACCGGAACCCAACCACCTTCATCTGGATTGTCGAAACTCTGTACTGCGGTCTGAAGACGTTCAATTGAGCGGGCAGACTCCGTGACTTGATTCAATGCTGCCAGCGTCTGGCGATTTTCAACAATATGTCCCAGCGCCGGAACGTGCAGGTCGGTCGCATTAAAGGTGACAGAGCCCGTCCCCTCTGCGTCCCAGACGTGCATGCGGGTATAACCGCTCAACACGTGATGCGGAATGCACTCCCAGGCACCAACATCTGTCAGGAACGCCTGCGACTGAGCGGTCAGTGCACTGACTCTCAGATCATAATCATGAACACCACTGCATTCACCAGCGGTTACTGGCTCAGATGGGTCTATCAAAGCAATACGGATATCATCAGCGCCCTTACTCAGAGCCGCGGCAATGGCTTGTCCAACCAGCCCCGCACCTACAATGGCAACATCAAACTGCATAGCAACTTACCCCAGTTTCGCGGCTGTATGACCCAGCCCCATAGCATGACGAGCAAATAAACGGCGGGCGACCGGTACAGCCGCCATCGTCAACAGACCGGCATCGCGAAGAAAAGCGATACCTGGTGCTTTACTGCCAAATATTCGCGGCAGAAGGTCGCTGGCGGTAATGGTGTTGCGCTGATCCGCCGACTGCTGTTGCAGGTAAGCCTCTAACACCTCGAGGCTACCAACATCCTGCCCCTTAAGAGCGGCCCGGTTCAGGTGTTCTGCGAGCACGGCGGCATCCCGTAACGTCAGGTTGAAACCCTGACCGGCGACCGGATGAAGACTGTGTGCAGCGTTACCCAGTAAGACCAGTGAGCGCCTGACCTGCTCGGAGGATTGCACCAGCGCCAGAGGGTAAGTCAGCCGTTCACCAATGGCGGATATCTTACCAACACGGTAACCGATACGGGCCTGCAACCGCTCAATCAGAACGTCGTCAGTCTGCGCCAGAACCTCATCAATTTCATCATCGTTAAGTGTCCAGACCACGGCATATTCGTCTTTGTTTAATGGCAAAAACGCAATAGGCCCATCACTGCTGAAGCGTTCATACGCCCAATGCTCATGCGGTTTGTCACATTTCACTTGAGTAACCAGTGCCTGTGCGCCGTACTCTTTACGACTTTGTTCAATACCCAGCTGACGCGGCAGAGGGGAGCGCCCACCATCGGCCATAATCAGAAGCTTTGTAGTCAACGTGTGCCCATCATCCAGCTTCAGTTCGGCACCTTCTGCCGTCATACGGACATGTTCCGCACTGTTCGGAGCCATCACTTTCAGGCTTTCTGAGGCACTCAGCCCAGACAACAGACCTTGCCCAAGACGATGGTTCTCAATGATATAACCGAGCGCTTCGGTGTTCTGTTCATCCGCATGCAATTGCGCCTGACCAAAGCGACCCTCATCACTGACCTGAATATGATCAATAGGACAGGCGTAGGGGGCGATGCTACTCCAGATATCTAACTCTTCGAGTATCTGCCGTGTTCCCCACGAGAGTGCCGTTGCCCGGCCATCGAATGATGGGGGCCGGTCACTGTGGTCGTTATCCCAGCTAAGCGGCTGACGATCTATCAGCGCGATACTCAGACCGGCGGCGCGCGCAGGCGCGAGCAGGTGAACCAGACTGGCTCCCGCCATACCAGCACCAAGAATCGTAATATCTGCGTTCAGTTTTTCTGCGGTCATGGCCTCAGGCACTCATCAAGGCTTCAATATCTGCGATCTCTTTAACGACATCTTTGGTCAGAACATCGCAACCGTCTTTGGTCACCACGACATCATCTTCGATACGGATGCCGATACCCCGCCACTTCTCATCAACAGACTCATCGTCCGGCGCGACATAAATACCTGGTTCAATGGTCAGTACCATGCCCGGGGCCAACGTTCGCCATTCGCCATCAACGCGATATTCGCCAACGTCGTGCACATCCATGCCAAGCCAGTGCCCGGTCTTATGCATGTAGAACTGGCGGTACGCGAGGGATTCAATCAACTCATCGACCTCACCACTCAACAGTCCAAGCTCTACCAGCCCCGCCGTCAGAACCTTAACTGCAGCCTCATGAGGTTGGTTCCAGTGGTTACCGGGCTTCGTCGCCTCAATCGCTGCGTACTGTGCATCAAGCACCAGTTGATACAGCGCCCGCTGTGGCTCACTGAAACGGCCGTTGGATGGAAAAGTACGGGTGATATCAGAGGCGTAATAGTCCAGCTCACAACCGGCATCAATAAGTACCAGTTCACCGTCCTCAATGACGTCGTCATTGCGCGTGTAATGGAGAATACAGCCGTTATCGCCAGAACCCACAATCGAGGGATAGGCAGGCCAGCGACTGCCTGCCGCCATAAAGATCTGCATCATCTCAGCTTCAAGTTGGTATTCACGCATCCCCGGGCGCACGGTCTGCATCGCGCGGGTATGTGCTTCGGCACTGATTTCAGCCGCATGACGCATAACAGCGACCTCGGCGTCCGATTTAATCACACGCTGCTCATGCAGCAGATGATCCAGCGCACTGAATTCGTGAGGAGGCGTTGCACCGCTTCGCACCTGCGCACGAATATGATTGACCCATTGCATCAGCTGCCGGTCGAACTCAGGGCTCGTCCCCAGGTTCGCATAAATACGATCACAGCCTTCGATCAGCCCCGGAAGAATGTCGTCAATATCCGTCACCGGGAATGCATCGTCACAGCCTAGAACCTCAGGCGCCGCTTCCGGGCCAACACGACGTCCGGTCCAGATTTCCTGCTCTTTGATTTTTTCCTGACAGAACATCACGTATTCGCCATGTTCACGCCCTGGAATAAGCACCAGCACCGAATGCTCTTCATCAAAGCCACTCAGATAATAGAAATCGCTGTCCTGGCGGAAAGGATGTTCAACATCACGGTTGCGCACGGTGACGGGCGCAGAAGCCAGAATCGCGATGCTGTTCGGGCTCATTTTCTCCATTAACGCCTTACGACGTTTTGCATACTCGGCAGAATCCAGCTTGATCATAGTGATCTCTCTCAGCATCTTGTGTGCGTTGCTATCGTGAATATCCAGATTGATTTTCTGTCTCGCAAATCAGTGCAGTGTTTTCTGGGTGGCACCTGCAGGCGGCTGCTGGGGTTGGTTGTACGCATAAAACACTGTCAAAGCTGCAACACGGGCGTGTTCTGCCAGTTCATTCAGCAGCTGTACGTTTTCAGGGTCGTTAACGTCGTCAACCTGCGCCTGTGAGAAGGCGTCCAGGTCCTGCAGTACTTCCATCACATCTTTATCAGGGCGCCCGGTAATTTTGCCAGAAGCCCCCAGGCCATCAAGGAAACCCTTGCTCCACTGTGCCAGGCATTCAACCTGCTCATCGACGTCCGCTTCTTCATCGTCGGGCAGCAGAACCTGATACGCCATATCTTCAGCGCCAAGGGTGTCGACAACGTCTGCGTAGAACCCAACAAGTAGGGGGCGCAGCCCTTCCGAAACCTCTTCAATCTCAAGGTAATCGGCAGCTTCCTGAAGCCAGTTGTCAGTCGTAAGGCGAGCACCTGCAGAGAGAAAACCCGTTAACCAGCCATGCAATGCCGACGGCGATTGAAAGCATTTATCGTCTTCCCACTGGTCGGCGAGTTCGGGATAATTCAGTGCCATAAGAACCTCAGAAACAGTTTATGGTCAGATTGTACCACTTGGGGCGACCTGAGTAAGAAGATGCGTCCCAAAACCGGGGCCGCACGTTGACCATTTGCCCGACTGCCTCTTATAGTACCCACTATCTGGCAGCCCTGTGCCCGACAATAAATAAGGTGACGGACCGCGATGCAAGAGGCCGAGATTCAAGCACTACTACAGAAGATCGAGAAACTGCTCGATATTCATGAAGATCTGCGCGAGCAGAATAAGGGCATGCGCAATGCCGAAGCCGCCTGGCAGGCAGAGCGTGCGAAGCTGATTCAACAGAATGAAATCGCGCGCCGCAAAGTCTCTGAAATGATCACCCGCCTGCAGACTCTGGAGCGTAACAGTGGCTAAGACCCCAAATACCGTATCCCTGACTATCATGGAGCGCGAATATCGCATCAACTGCCCAGAAGGTGCTGAGAGCGAACTGCGCGAGGCTGCGAATTATCTGAACGACAAGATGCACGAAATTCGTGAGGCCAGTTCGAAAGCCGGCAAGGTATTAGGCGCTGACCGCATCGCTGTCATTGCAGCCTTAAACATCACTCACCAGCTGCGCGAAGCAGAGAACGGCCAGGTGCAGGTTAACAGCGACATCGAGCGACTGAACAAGCGTGTCGACGCCCTTCTCGAAGAAGACTCGCAACTCGAGCTGTAACCCTTTCGCTGCAGAAAAATAGTGTTTTTCTGCAGCACTTCACAAATTCTCACCTGGTTTTCCGTGACATCCGCCCCCTGCTCTTTGCTATACTTCAAATGCTCCCTGGAGTGCCTGGTCGGTAAAGACCTCGAGCCGATGCTTATTACCCAGGAGGGTTTCTCTCGTTGTTGTGAGCATGTCCGGCATGACCGGAAAGCCTGATTCGATGACCGAACCCCCCACCTTGAACCATAGGGTTCAAGGGCTTTATCCGACATAAGGGCGCACCAGGGAGCTTTTCTTTTCTGGAAGCCTCTCCGTGAACAAGCAAGAACTCCGTAAACTGATCCGCAAAAAGCGCCGTGCCCTGACACCTGCGCAACGTCATAAAGCTGGCCGTGGCCTGACACGAAGCCTACACCACAGTACTCAGTACCTGAGCGCTAACCGGGTGGCTCTTTACCTGAGCAATGATGGTGAAATTGATCCGCACTGGGCCATCGAAGATTTGTGGAAACGGGGAAAAGAAGTTTACCTGCCAGTACTGCACCCTCTGCGCAAAGGCTGTCTGACATTTATACGGTACCAACCTGAGACGCCCATGCGTCGTAACCGGTTTGGCATATCAGAACCAGACTTCCGCCGGGGTACTCATGTACCAGCGCGCTTTCTCAGCATGATTGGTCTGCCGCTGGTTGCATTTGATGAGCGCGGCAATCGTCTGGGGATGGGCGGCGGCTTTTACGACCGCACGCTGGCATTCAGCCGCCGACCAGGCCAGAAACCCGCCCTGATTGGTTGTGCGTACGCTTTTCAGGAGATCAGAATGCTGCCTGCCGAGTCATGGGACATCCCACTGCAGTTTATAGCAACAGAGAAAGGGATAACGTCCCTTTCGAATTAACCGATACCCACAGATACCAGCCGCCGTTATTCAGCGGATACTCGCTTCTGAGGCTAGCACCGTTGGATCGCGGCGCTCTTCAGCGGCGATACTGGTGACGGCAGAACCAATAATGGCGAGGAGTGAGAGAAATATAAGTACATCTGGCTTTCTCATTACTCAGTGTTCCCAATTTTAAGCTGTTATTCTTACTTGAGGAGTCATCGGTTATGACCCGTGCTCCCCATTATTTTTTATCATTGCGGCCGAAATTAGACGTTCATCGTCTATAGCAACCAAAGGCGCATTTAGCCCTAAGCAATCAGCGAGCCAAGATAAGGCGCTATTATGAAATTCTGGTTACTCAAATCCGAGCCGGACGCATTCTCCTACAACGACCTGGAGAACGCCCTAAACAAGGGCACAGTATGGGATGGTGTGCGTAATTATCAAGCCCGTAACATCCTCAGAGACGACATAAACGTGGGTGATAAAGCATTTTTTTACCATTCCAGCTGCAAAGAGCCCGGAATCGTCGGAATCTGCGCGATCACTGAGACGGGTATCGTTGACCCGAGTTCCCTCGATCCAGCATCAAAGTATTATGATCCGAAGTCGTCACCGGACAATCCACGCTGGATAACAATTAATGTCGTGGCTGATCGTGCCCTGAAGCGGGTCATCACGTTGAAAGAGCTGCGCCAGCATGAAGCACTGAGTGAAATGGTGTTACTGAATCGCGGACGGCTATCCGTGCAGCCCGTATCAGAAAGTGAGTGGGAATATATTCTGGGGTTGGAGTAACCGTTCGGGCTTACAACAACCTGGCTGAGAGTATTTTCTGGCCGTGTGCAGCATGGATGCTGCACCCGAGCCTACAGGGATGTATTTACGGCGAGGCAGAAAATACTCTCAGCCAGGTTGCTGTAACTGCGTCAGCGCCCCCTCGATACTAAGCCGCAGAAACCGGTGTATTCAGGGTCTGTTTTAAGCGCTCAGTTATCCGCTGATACATATCCGCCCGCTTATCCCGTGACTCGTTCACCAAGTGATGGCGGCCGTCTTCAAGAATAAACAACTCGCGAGCAGTAAACTTAGCTTCCAGCACCTTCATATTGTGGCGCCAGTCGACGGTGCCGTCGTTATCCCCTTGCACAACAAACAAATTCACATCGGTTGCAGGCTGAGCCTCGATAAAGCGCATCCAACGGATCAATGCACCTACCCACTGCACACTCAGATAGAGCGACTGGAGCGGATCTTGTGAGCGGACGAAATCGAGAAACTCTTCATCAGACGATGAATCGCCATGCTTACGCTTCATCTGTTTCATAAACAGACTTACTACAGGGTGAAAGATAATACCCTTGCGCCAGCCGACAGGACGCACCAGAGGTGCAAGCAGAATCACATCCTTGAACGGACAGTCGTTGACTGTGAAACCGCGTTTAAGCAGATAATTAATCAGGATGGCTCCGCCGGTGCTCTGGCCAAATGCCACCAGATTAGAAGCTGGCCCTTCATCCATGTTCTCAGTGACCTGATCCATCAACCCACTGAATACCGCATCGTATTCCTGAAAATCCCGAATCGTCGCCTGCTCACCGCTCGACAGTCCGTGCCCCGGCAAATCAAAGGCAATCACGTTTAACTGCTGACGCAGACAGTAATCAATCAGCGAACCGTACAGCCCAAGATGGTCATAGTAACCATGAATGATTACCGCCGTGCCACGTGCATTCGGGCACATCCAGCGTTGAACAACAATCTGAAATTCCGCGATATTGAGGTAACCCGCCTGATGAGAAAGGGCCTCGGCCGAATCTTCAAAATTTAGGTGGTAATGTGCGCTGTAGGCACTCAGCTCCGGGCCGGGATCGGCATCAGGCAGTAACCAGTCAAATTCTTTCAGCTCAGCGACAACTGATTCACGGCTCCAGCTCATAAGTGGCCTGATGATCCTGTTGAGTAGTTTAACTTTGAGATCAAGTATAGAGGGGGATTGCGGGGTTTAAAACGATGTTTTCATACCCCGCAGGTCGCGTGTTCTCAGCCCGTATGTACCGCACCACGTGCGGCGTGCAGTTTCCTGTAGCTTTCGACTAAGCGCAGGTGCTTATCCAGACCATCGAGGCGATTATTGGTTGGCGTCAGGCCATAGAAGCGAACAGTACCTGCGATAGAGCCCAACACTGCATCCATGCGCGCATTGCCAAACATGCGACGGAAGTTGTGTTCGTATTCACTGATGTCCATATCGTCAGCGAGTGTCACCTCAAGGGCGACATCCATTGCCTGATAGAAAAGGCCTCGCTCGACGGTATTGTCGTTATATTGGAGGAATGTTTCCGTAAACTCTTTCGCTTCTTCTAAACGTCCAAGTGCAAGACACAGCAGAAGCTTTAACTCCAGAATCGTCAGTTGGCCCCACACCGTATTTTCATCAAACTCAACGCCAATCAGGGTAATAATATCGGTGTAATTATCCAGCTCACTTTCTTCGAGACGTTCGAGTAAGGCATCAAGTTCGTCGTCAGAGCGCGAATGGATATTCAGAATATCGTCTCTGAAAAATAATGATTTATTGGTGTTATCCCAGATTAAATCTTCAACTGGATAGACCTCAGAAAAGTCGGGCACCAGAATACGAACAGCGGGCACGCCCAGTTCGGTATAGGTTGCCATATACGCCTCTTTTCCAAGATCTTTAAGCAGATCAAACAGTGCGCTCGACTCTTCTTTAGTTGAGAGAGTGCCGCCCGCGGTGAAATCCCAATCTACAAAATCAAAGTCAGCCTTATTGCTGAAAAAGCGCCAGGAAACGACACCCGTCGAATCAATAAAATGTTCGACGAAGTTATTTGGTTCGGTTACTGCCAGAGACTCGAATGTCGGCTTAGGTACATCGTTCATGCCTTCAAAGCTGCGGCCCTGCATCAGCTCAGTCACACAACGCTCCAGTGCCACTTCAAAATCCGGGTGAGCACCAAACGAGGCGAAGACACCGCCGGTTCTCGGGTTCATCAGGGTCACACACATCACCGGAAACTGACCACCCAGCGAAGCGTCTTTCACCAGAATAGGAAAGCCCTGCTCTTCGAGGCCCTTAACACCTTCTACGATATTCGGATAACGACTCAGAACCTCTTCAGGCACATCAGGCAGGGCCAGTTCGCCCTCCAGGATTTCGCGTTTTACAGCGCGCTCAAATATTTCAGACAAGCACTGAACCTGCGCCTCTTCGATGGTATTGCCTGCGCTCATACCATTACTGAGAAACAGGTTCTCAATCAGGTTAGATGGGAAATACACCGTCTCACCATCAGACTGACGAACATAGGGCAAAGAACACACTCCCCGTTCGATGTTGCCCGAGTTCGTATCGATTAAGTGAGAGCCACAAAGCTCACCATCCGGGTTATAAATTTCGAGACAGTATTCATCAAGAATACCTTCGGGCAACTCATCTGCCGGGCCGGGCTGGAACCATTTTTCGTTCGGATAATGCACGAACTCTGCATTAGCAATCTCCTCACCGAAGTACTGATCGTTGTAAAAGAAATTGCAGTTAAGACGCTCCATAAACTCGCCCAATGCGGATGCCAGCGCTGCATCTTTGGTCGCACCTTTACCATTGGTAAAGCACATCTGAGAATCCGCATCACGGATATTCAGCGACCACACATTCGGCACGATATTGCGCCATGATGTGACCTCAATTCGCATACCAAGATCCGCCAGCAGGCCCGTCATCTTCGCAATAGTCTGCTCCAGCGGGAGGTCCTTACCGGTAATGTGGGTACCTTCACCCGCCAGTTCAGGGACATCAAGCAGCGCCTGCGCATCATCATCGAGGTTCTCAACCACATTGATCTGGAAGTCCGGCCCGGTCTGAACGACCTTTTTCACCGTACAGCGATCAATCGAGCGGATAATCCCGGTGCGATCTTTTTCTGAGATATCTTCCGGCAGCTCAACATCAATCTTAAAAATCTGGTTATAACGGTTTTCCGGGTCAACGATGTTGTTCTGGGAAAGGCGGATATTTTCGGTAGGGATATCTCGGGCGTTGCAGTAGACCTTCACGAAGTAGGCCGCACAGAGCGCCGACGATGCCAGAAAATAATCAAACGGCCCAGGCGCCGAGCCATCGCCCTTGTAACGAATCGGCTGATCAGCGATTACGCTGAAGTCATCGAACTTGGCTTCGAGGCGGAGGTTATCGAGAAAGTTGACCTTGATCTGCATGGTAGCGCACCGGGAAAGAGTATCTGTGCGCCATTATCCAGTTTTGAGGGGGTGTGTCGCGGTTGGTTGAATTACAGACACAAAAAAGGGCCGCTAAAGCGACCCTTTCTCAACTCAACTAATCCGCAGATTAGCAAGAGTAGACCATGTCGAACTCTACTGGGTCGGGTTAAGAGTTGTGTTCATGAACACACCGAACCCGCTATTGCAGCAGTTTCAAGCAGACACAAAAAAGGGCCGCTAGAGCGACCCTTTTCAACTCGACTAATCCGAAGATTAGCAAGAGTAGTACATGTCGAACTCTACTGGGTGAGTAGTGTGTTCTACACGGTACACTTCTTCCATCTTCAGCTCGATGTAAGCTTCGATCATGTCTTCGGTGAACACGCCACCAGCAGTCAGGAAGTCTTTATCAGCTTCGAGGCTTTCCAGCGCTTCACGCAGTGAACCACAAACCTGTGGAATCTTAGCAGCTTCTTCAGCTGGCAGATCGTACAGGTCTTTGTCAGCTGCATCGCCAGGGTGGATCTTGTTCTTAACACCGTCAAGGCCAGCCATCAGCATAGCTGCGAACGCCAGGTATGGGTTAGCAGTTGGATCTGGGAAGCGGGCTTCAATACGCTTGCCTTTAGGGCTTGCAACGTATGGGATACGGATAGAAGCAGAACGGTTACGGGCAGAATATGCCAGCATTACTGGAGCTTCGAAGCCTGGGATCAGACGCTTGTACGAGTTAGTAGACGGGTTGGTGAACGCGTTCAGTGCTTTAGCGTGCTTGATGATACCGCCGATGTAGAACAGAGCAGTCTCAGACAGGCCAGCATAGCCGTCGCCAGCGAACATGTTTTCGCCATCTTTCCAGAAAGACTGGTGAACGTGCATACCAGAACCGTTGTCACCAACGATTGGCTTAGGCATGAAGGTAGCCGTTTTGCCGTATGCAGCAGCAACGTTGTGGATTACGTATTTCAGAGTCTGAACTTCGTCCGCTTTCTTAACCAGAGTGTTGAACTTAACACCGATCTCGTTCTGACCCGCGTTCGCCACTTCGTGGTGGTGAACTTCTACGTCCTGGCCAGTAGCCATCAGGGTGTTACACATAGCGGCACGGATGTCGTGCAGGCTATCAACAGGTGGTACAGGAAAGTAACCGCCTTTAACACGTGGACGGTGACCCAGGTTGCCGCCTTCTACTTTAGAAGCAGTGGCCCATGCGCCTTCGTCAGAGTTGATTTTGTAGAAGTTGCCCTGCATATCAGAGCCCCAGGTTACGTCATCAAAGATGAAGAATTCTGGCTCTGGACCGAAGAAAGCAGTGTCACCCAGACCAGTAGACTGCAGGTAAGCTTCAGCACGCTTAGCAACAGAACGTGGATCACGCTCGTAACCTTGCATAGTTGAAGGCTCGATGATGTCACAACGCAGGATCAGAGTAGCGTCTTCTGTGAACGGGTCCATGTAGCAGGTTTCGTCATCTGGCATCAGGATCATGTCAGATTCGTTAATACCCTTCCAACCAGAAATAGAAGAACCATCGAACATCTGGCCAGTTTCGAAGAATTCTTCGTCAACGTAAGAAGCCGGAATAGTAACGTGCTGTTCTTTACCCTTGGTGTCAGTGAAACGCAGGTCTACCCACGTCACTTCATTCTCTTTGATCAGGTTCAGAGTGTTCTCTGACATTGTCTTTCTCCAGATGCTGGTTCTATTAAGTTCGGGGCAAGCCCCGGATTCCATGCTCACTGTTAGAGCAAGTAGTGTGCCATTTTGGACATCACTGCGAACCCGCTATTTACGGGCTAAACCGGAATGTCGCACACTGCAAATGCACCTCTATGAATCACACATCTGGCAATGTGCACTATTTTGATGCAATTATATCCATCCATCGGGTGTGCGATTTCAGGCCCGCACAGTATATGTTCACCGGCCCCCTGCCGTATATGCTCTTTGGTGCAATTCCATGCCTTTTTTATCCCGCCTTCTGGCGCACCGAAACCTCTTGTGTATTCCTGCGACACAGAATGAAAGAAATATCCCAGCTGTAATGTCTTTCAGGTATACTCCGCGCTCAAATTTTAACCTGCTCCTGACTCTGCCTGCGCAGTGCCATCAGGGCTAACCATTCTGAAGGCTACTGTTGTGATTGAGAATCTCAGAAACATCGCCATCATCGCTCACGTTGACCACGGCAAAACCACTCTGGTCGACAAGCTGCTAGAGCAGTCCGGTACTCTGGACCGCAACCAGGGCGGCGAGCGCGTGATGGACTCCAACGATCAGGAGAAAGAACGCGGTATTACCATTCTGGCGAAAAACACCGCTATTAAATGGAACGACTACCGTATTAACATCGTCGACACCCCTGGACACGCTGACTTCGGTGGCGAAGTTGAGCGCGTAATGTCGATGGTCGACTCAGTATGTCTGCTGGTAGACGCGGTTGATGGCCCTATGCCTCAGACCCGCTTCGTAACGCAGAAAGCATTCGAGCGCGGCCTGCGTCCGATTGTTGTAATCAACAAGATCGACCGTCCGGGCGCACGTCCTGACTGGGTTATGGATGAAATCTTCGACCTGTTCGACCGCCTCGGCGCGACCGAAGAACAGCTCGACTTCCCGGTGATTTACGCATCCGCCCTGAACGGCATCGCGGGTGATGATCCTGACAACATGGCTGACGATATGACGCCACTGTTCCAGATGATCGTTGATCACGTTGAAGCACCTAACGTTGAACTGGACGGCCCGTTCCAGATGCAGGTTTCTGCACTCGACTACGACAGTTTTGTTGGCGTCATCGGTGTTGGCCGTATTAAGCGCGGCAAGCTGAAGCCTGGTACAGACGTTCAACTGATTACAGCTGAAGGCAACACCCGCAAGGGCCGCATTCAGCAGGTAAAAGGTTTTCACGGCCTGAACCGTGTCGACGTTGAAGAAGCCAATGCAGGTGACATCGTCTGTATCTCTGGTATCGACGGCCTGAACATTTCTGACACTCTGTGTGCTGTTGGCAATGTAGAAGCTATGCCTGCACTGACGGTGGACGAGCCAACGGTAAGCATGACTTTCCAGGTGAACGATTCACCGTTCGCTGGTAAAGAAGGTAAATACGTTACCTCCCGTAATATCAAAGACCGTCTGGAACAGGAATTGATCCACAACGTTGCTCTTCGTGTTGAAGAAGGCGACAGCCCGGAGAAGTTTAAAGTTTCTGGTCGTGGTGAGCTGCACCTCTCTGTACTGATCGAAACCATGCGTCGCGAAGGCTTCGAAATGGCGATCGGTAAGCCGGAAGTTGTTCAGAAAGAAGTCGACGGTGAACTGCAGGAGCCATACGAGCAGGTTGTTATCGACATCGAAGACGAGCACCAGGGTTCCATCATGGAAGAGATGGGCAACCGCCGCGCTGAAATGACCAACATGGTTCCGGATGGCAAAGGCCGTACTCGTCTTGAGTTCATCATGCCAGCACGTGGCCTGATTGGTTTCCGTAACCAGTTCCTGACCATGACCTCTGGTTCAGGCATCCTGACCAACGTCTTCGACCACTATGGTCCGGTTCAGACAGGTCTGGGGTCTACCCGCCACAACGGTGTACTGGTTTCTATGGTTCCGGGTAAAGTCCTGGGTTATGCACTCTTTACTCTGCAGGAGCGTGGTCGTCTGTTCGTATCACCAGCGACTGAAGTGTACGAAGGCATGATTGTGGGTCTGCACAGCCGTGATAATGACCTGGTGGTTAACCCAACCAAAGCCAAGCAGCTGACTAACGTCCGTGCATCCGGCACCGATGAAGCCATCAACCTGACCCCGCCAGTGAAACACACTCTGGAGCAGGCACTGGAATTCATCGAAGACGACGAACTGGTGGAAGTTACTCCTACCAGCATCCGTCTGCGTAAGAAACTGCTGACCGAAAACGAACGTAAGCGCGCTAAGCCTAAAAAAGGCTAACTCGCGAAGCGTTTGATTAAAAAGCCCGGCCGAGAAATCTGCCGGGCTTTTTTGTGGCTACAAGAAACATAATCAGACTCAATACATGCACATACCAGCGTCACCGAACTGTCACCCTAACGCCCTAGACTCCGCGTTTCTTAATTTGACTGAAACAACGGAAGTACTATGGAATTCAAAAAATCATTACTCACGACCCTCATTCTGTCATTCGCATTGACCGGTTGCGGCGGTGACGACAATAGCAGTAACAACGACAACAGCAGCGATGTGGTCGATGACGTGACCGATACGTCAGACGCACCTACAGCACCAGAAGAAACTCTTGAGTTCTATGAATCGCTGGCGGCAGAAGGCGTCTACCTGCCTTACAGCGTATTGCGCTCCGATCTGATCGACAACAAAACATCTTTGCCATTTGAAGTACGCAATGGTGGCTTCGGCTCGGCGATGTTCAAAGATCCGCAAAGCGATAATCGTTTTTACGCCCTCACTGACCGCGGGCCAAATGCAACCTTTACCGGCGAATACGGCAAAGGTAAAAAATTCCCTACCCCTAATTACACACCGCGTATTGGTCTTTTCGAAGTCAGTGCAGAAGGTGACATCAGCCTGATTAAAACAACGTTGATGAAGCGCCCGAATGGCTCTCTGATCACAGGCCTGCCAAACACATCAGACCTGGGTGGTACAGGTGAAACCCCGTATAACGCGGATGGCTCGCCGGTACTCGTTAAT
The DNA here is from genome assembly GCA_002724925.1 of Oceanospirillaceae bacterium. Taxonomy (GTDB): domain Bacteria; phylum Pseudomonadota; class Gammaproteobacteria; order Pseudomonadales; family Oceanobacteraceae; genus Thalassolituus. Next base: position 77,996 of record PBQA01000006.1, on the reverse strand, counting down.
CCAACAATGCCTTACGATGAAGAGACCAATCCGCTGAAACTCGATGATTACGGCCTTGACCCTGAAGGCCTGGTAGTACTGAGTGATGGCAGCTTCTGGGTGTCTGATGAGTACGGTCCCCACATGGTGCATTTTAATGCCGACGGTGTAGAAATTGGTCGCATCAACGCTTTCGCTGGTGACGAGCGTAACACTCATACGCTCCCCGCTGAGTTTGGCTACCGTCGGGCCAATCGTGGCATGGAAGGCCTAGCCATTACTCCAGATGAAAAGACATTGGTCGGCATTATGCAGTCCACTATGTACCTGCCAGATAGCTCTGTGAAAAATCTTGATATCACTCGTATCGTCACCGTTGATACCGACACAGGCGACGTGCATCAGTATCTTTATAAGCAGGAAAAAGCGCAGAACTCCAACTCAGAAATCATGGCACTCAGCGCTAACGAATTTATTCTGATTGAGCGCGACGGCAGCTTCCTGTACGGCGGGCCTAACGGCGCAGAAGCCGCTAAACCAGATGCCATGAAACGTGTTTATCGCATTGATCTGAGCACAGGTACAGATCTCGAATCGGTGGCACCAAGCGTTGTGGCCGCGGCAGAAGCGATCGCTGTTCCAACTCTGTCCCAAGACCCTGATCTTGGCCTGCTTATTAATGGTAATACCCTGGAGCAACAGGTTCTGGAAGATGGTGACTGGTCAACCTTGGCAGAACACAACATCGTGCCCGTTGAAAAAACGCTGGTGGTAGATATGGTCGCTGAGGTCGATTATCCGCACGATAAAATGGAAGGACTGTGGATTATTAATGACGAGTACCTCGGCGTACTTAACGACGATGATTTCGCTACCTGGTCAACCGGCGGAGAGCTGGAGCAGAAAATGCTCGATACCAACACCATCGATGGTAACCGCTTATATATCGTGCCTGCTGATCTCTCGGTGACACAGTAAGTAAAAGAAAGCAGGCGTAGAAATACGCCGGCTTTTTAAACGTACAAAAAAGGCCGCTAAATAGCGGCCTTTTTATTACTCACTGAGATTCAGATCAGATGTCTGAAATAGACTTCAGTGGGTAGTTTGCTGGCAGTGGGCCATCAGCCGCGCCAGTATCGATTGCAGCTTGAGCTACCGCAGTAGAAACGGCACCCAGCAGACGACTATCAACCGCTTTCGGGATGATATAGTCAGGGCCGAATTCCAGCTTGTCCAGACCGTAGGCATCCAGAACTTCCTGAGTCACTGGCTCTTTCGCCAGATCAGCCAGTGCTTTTGCTGCAGCCAGTTTCATTTCTTCGTTGATGCGACGGGCACGTACGTCCAGAGCACCACGGAAGATGAACGGGAAGCCAAGTACGTTGTTTACCTGGTTCGGGAAGTCAGAACGACCGGTCGCCATGATGGCGTCGTCACGTGCTGCTGCCACTTCTTCAGGCATAATTTCTGGTACTGGGTTCGCGCAAGCGAAGATGATTGGGTTAGCCGCCATCGTCTTGATCTGCTCGCCAGTCACCATGTTAGGACCAGACAGACCCAGGAAGATGTCAGCACCGTTCAGTGCGTCGTCAACAGTGCGCTTATCAGTGTCGATCGCGAAGCCAGCTTTGTACTGGTTCAGGTCGTCACGGCCAGAGTGAATCACGCCTTTACGGTCACACATAAAGATGTTTTCTGGCTTCATACCCGCCAGGATCAGCAGCTTGGAGCAAGAGATTGCTGCCGCGCCTGCACCCAGTACCGTCATTTTAACATCAGCGATATCTTTACCAACGATTTCCAGTGCATTCAGTACACCGGCAACCGTTACGATTGCAGTACCGTGCTGGTCATCGTGGAATACAGGGATTTCACACTGTTCAATCAGGGTGCGCTCGATCTCAAAGCACTCAGGCGCTTTGATGTCTTCGAGGTTGATACCACCGAAGGTGTTAGCAATACGACGAACGGTGTCGATAAAGGCTTGTGGGCTTTCAGACTCGACTTCAATATCGATTGAATCCACACCAGCGAAACGCTTGAACAGCAGGCTCTTACCTTCCATCACAGGCTTAGAAGCCAGTGGGCCAAGGTTACCCAGACCAAGAATAGCAGTACCGTCAGTGATCACAGCAACCAGGTTGCCTTTGGCGGTGTAGCGATATGCGTTCTCAGGGTCAGCAGCGATTTCTTTCACAGGCTCAGCCACACCCGGGCTGTATGCCAATGACAGGTCGCGTGAGGTTTGTGCTGGCGTGGTCAGCTCAACGCTGATCTTACCCGGCTTTGGAAACTCGTGATAATCCAATGCCGCTTGTTTGAAATCTTCTGACATAGTCGGTGTCCAGTTTCGTCGCTGTTTGTGTAATTTTGCCTCTTACACCGCTTCTTCTGGGGGTGCTGGGGCAAAAGGGCCGTATTTAATACCAAAAACGGTAGGGAAACTCCAGAAGAAAAGGGGAAATCTGGATGATTTATGAACATTTAATGATGTCAGGAGGATTTTTTATCCGATACGGGCATGGAAAGCGTCACCTGTAGGCCCGGCGACTGATTCTGAGCAACCACTTTACCGTTGTGCAATTCGGTAATACGGCTGACAAGAGCGAGGCCAATACCGTAACCTCCTGAAGCGTGATCACGGGCCGAATCCACCTGAGCAAATGCATCAAAGATTCGCGATAGCTCCTCTTCCGGAACGCCCGGCCCGAAGTCGCGCACAGATAAAGCCACTACACCGTTGCGTTCATGACAACGGACAACAAGCTCTGCACCTTCAGGCGAAAAACGGATCGCATTGCGCAGAATATTATCGAAAGCGCGTTCAACCAGAAGCCAGTCCCAGTTGGCTTTAACAGGTGCGGAATCAATGTCGCAGCGAATGCTCAGCTTGTGATCGTTGCTCTCGATTTCTGCATCATCAAGCCATTCCTGCAGGCGTTCCTGCACTATGTCTTCTTCGCGCAGCAGCTCGGCCTGATCTTGTTGTTGCAGTCGCGCCAGATCCAGCATTTGTCCGATCAGGTTATCCACCTGCCCAACGGCACGTTCGATCCGGTCATGCTCACTGCCCAGAACGCCGTTTTCGTCCTTTTTGCGGGCAATGGCCAGAGCGATCTGTAAGCGGGTCAGCGGCGAGCGCAGTTCGTGCGAAACATCTCGCAGCAGCTGTTGATGGCTATGCAGCAGACGCTGTAACGCATCCGCCATATCAATCACTTCCTGCGTCAGTGCGCCGATTTCATCATGGCGACGATACGTTTTACTGAGCGCCGACATGTCAAAGTCACCTTGTGCGAGGCGCTTCACCGCGCCTTGCAGACGTCGTACCGGACGCGTCATTGACCAGGCAAGTAGCGAGCACATTAGCGTCACCACCAGCACGACCGTTACCGGGATCAACCAGCGATTTTCGTCTTCAAGGACGCCTTGCCAGCCGCTGCGAGCAACAGCCACGTAGAGATAGTTTCCGCGACTCACCGGACCGATCATCTGCCAGCCGTCGTCTTGCCCCCAGAGGATCTGTGAGCGCTCAGCGGCTTCGTCAGCGAACTCTTCAATATCATGCGGAAGCTGACTGATGTTATCGAGCGGCGTAATCACGAGATTCCAGCCGGGCCGCAGACGGCGCCAGAAGCGGCGCTCTTCAGCAAGAATCGGACGTTGGGTTTCAACAATGGTGCGCAGCAGGCGGATTTCCTGCGTATTGGCTTCGCGATAATAGTCATCTTCCAACCAGACGATGACACCAATCGCCACCGTCATGGAAAAAAACACCATCAACCAGAACCAGAGGAAGATGCGTAGAAACAGAGAGCGGTACCAGCGCACCATCAGCGGCTTACCGCTACCCAGAGAGTCATAGAACTAGTTAACAAAACAGACCTTACACCCGCACCAGCATGTAGCCGCGGCTACGAACGGTCTTGATCCAGTCAGAATCGTCGTCGCGCTTACCAAGTTTTTTACGCAGGTTACTGACGTGCATATCAATCGAGCGGTCATAAGCCATTAGCTGGCGGCCCAGTGCAGCCATCGACAGACTGTCTTTATCCACAAGGTCACCGACGTTCTCCATCAGGCATTGCAGCACACCAAATTCAGCGCCTGTCAGAGGCAGCTCTTCGCCACTGCGCGTGGCCGTGCGGGTAGCGGGGTTCAGTTCCAGCTCACCGACTTTCAATTCAGTCGATGTCGACTCGGGCTCTTCCGCTGACATTTCAATACGACGAAACAGCGCTTTGATCCGCGCCATCAGCTCATGGTGGTGGTAAGGCTTAGGAATATAGTCATCAGCACCGTGCTCAAGACCCAGAACGCGGTCCACGCTTTCGCCACGGGCGGTCAACATAATGACGGGAATCGAAGACTTCTGACGAAGCTCACGCAGCACTTCGAAGCCATTTTTCTTTGGCAACATGACGTCGAGCAACACCAGACTGTAATCACCCGACAGCGCCTGCTGTAAGCCAGACTCACCATCGTGTACTGCAGTCAGTTCGAACCCTTCCATAGAAAGGTACTCTTTGAGCAGTTCGCCGAGCTCAACGTCATCATCAATCAACAGTACAGATTTCATAGCTTACCCTTAATCTTTACATTCAGAGTAACCCCGCGCTGTCACTGCGCCCACACGGTTTTACCCTTATTTACGCTTACCGATTTACGCTGACCGACGTGTCCTCTGACCAACAGGTCACTGGTCGAGCAAAGTCGCTACCCAGCGCGTGCGCTCGTTCACCTCAAAGGCGATCTTCACAACCATGGTCAGCGGAATAGACAGCAGCATACCTACCGGGCCTAACACCCATCCCCAGAACACCAATGACAGGAACACAACCAGCGTAGACAAGCCCAGTGTCCGCCCCATCATTTTGGGCTCTACGATGTTGCCGTAAAAGGTATTCGCGATAACGTAAACGAGTGCTGTCAAAGCCGCTTCGCCGACACTTAACTGAATCAATGCCACCAGCACCGCAGGTACGGCCGCAATAATAGAGCCGATATTTGGAATGTAGTTCAGAAGAAACGCAACCAACGCCCACATCGCCGCGTAATCAACACCGATAATCCAAAGCGCAATACCAATGCTGACCCCCGTCATTAAGCTCACCAGCGTTTTGATCACCAGATACTTCTGCACCAACTGAGAGAAGCGGGCAAAGTGCTGAACTGCCTGAGTGTGATCGCCCAGTGCTTTTCTCAGTTTTGCCGGGAAGCCAGCGGCCTCCAGCAGGATAAAAATCACAGTAAAGAGAATCAGAAAGGTGTTCGCCAACACGCCGCCAAGGCCATTAAATACGTTGGCGACCATTTTCATAACCGCGCCCGGATTAACATATTCACGCAGAACGTTATCCGATACATCCACGCCATTGGCCTGCAGCCAGGCCACCGACTGATCAACCAGGGCCTGCAACTTACTCTCGTACAGTGGCATGTCCTGATAAAACGCATTAATAGTCCGACCCACAAACGTTGCCAGAATGGTACCGAACAACAGGAAGCCGACCAGAATCAGCAACACCGCAACAATCTCTGGCACCCGGTGACGGGTTAACCATCGCATCACCGGCGCACTCAGAATGGCGATGAAGATCGACAACAGAAACGGAATCAGAATACTGGCAGCACTTTTAACCCCAGCAATGACAATCACAAAGGCAGCGGCGGCCAGGAGGATGTTGGTATTCAGGCGAGCATCACTGGGGTTCATAGAGAACTTCCTGTTGTCAGATGTCCGTACGATACCGCAGACACCAGAACGCGCCAAGATAGGCTTGCAATAACCGCAATAATCAGTAGAATCGCCACCTCTTCTTTGCGGAAGTGGTGAAATTGGTAGACACGCCAGATTTAGGTTCTGGTGCCGTAAGGTGTGAGAGTTCGAGTCTCTCCTTCCGCACCACTTACTCTCTCTGAGTAGGTGATTTTCAATAGTAACTCCACGCAGTACCCGTCTCGCTTTCCTTAGCTGGCCTATTCACGCCAATCGACAGACATCAGCAGCACAAGCCATTCGTTACGGTAGCAAGCCTCTTTAAACCGCAGTATTGTTAAAGAAAAAATCTCTCACCGATTCCAAAGCGCATGCAGTGCCTGGCAAGACGATCAGGGGTGCACGTCACCAAAAGGAGTTTGATCATGCAAACCGACAGCAAATACCTCAAGCTGAACAAATCTGAATTTCTCTATCTGGTCGTCGAGGACCTTGCACCCTCCGTCTCACAGATGATTACGCTGAGGCTTGCGACGGTGCACTCTGAGGAGGAAATCCGATCCGCCTTCAGGCACATAATGGATCTCTATCCGAAACTCAGAACAATTGTAGAACCGACACTTTTCTCGCAGCGTCTGAAGGTTATCTCTGATGAAATTCATATCAACGCTTTATTCGATGACGCCTTCAAGATAAAGAGAGACCTTCCTTTTGATTCACAGGCTTTCAAGGATTACCAGAATGAGTTTCTCAACGAGTCATTCACTCTTCAGCAGGCTCTACCGATTAAAATCCGCTTTCTGCCCGAAGAAAACATCCTGCTGATATCAGTTCACCATATGACCTGTGACGGTGTAGGCTGGATTAATATGGTCTCGTCATTGATGGCGCACCTGAATGGCAAAGAAACCGTAGCGCAATCCCTTGAAGACCCCTCAATGGTGCCAGGTGTATTCCAGAAACCCTACATCACCGCACCGATCCAGGTATTTAAGTCCTGGAAATTACTCTCAGCCGAAAATAAAAAAACGGCTCAGGACAAAATCATCAGCCCGGCAGAGACAAAAACAGACTTTATCGGCTCTGTTTCTATGAAGCACCGGTACCTCCAGAATGAACTGGCCGACCTGAAGCCGAAAGCCAAATCAATGGGCTACAGCCTGAATATTTACTTCCTCACTGCGCTTGCCCGGAGTTTCTTTGACAGATATGGCGAAGAGCACGGCGATACTGTATCCATCCGCCTCTCATACGATCTGCGCACTTATTTCGAAAAAGATGCGCCTGTGTTTGGTAATTACGTTACTACTTCCATACTCAGGGCGTACCGTAAAGATATGGAATCCCCGCAGCGCATGATGGAAAACCTGCAAAGCCAGCTCACTACCGCAATCGACAGACTGAAGCACAAAAAGCTTTCTTACCCCTGGCTTCTTGATAAAGCATTCACTCTCGTCGGTAAGAAGCTTTACTCTCTGGGGATATTGGCAGGCAAAAGAAAAGGAACGATCCCAGTACCGACCATTCATTTCTCTACGGTTGGTAGTCTCGACTTTCTGAACAAAGCCGGCGAAGCAGCGAAGGTAAAAGATGTTATCGCTACAGTACCGACCTTCGGGATGTTTATGACGCTCTGCAACATTGATGGCGTGTTCAATGTGAATTTGTCATACCCCTCGGCTGAATTTTCCGATGACAAAATGGAAAGCTTTATTGGCGAATTCGACCAGGAGCTGGGAAGTCTTGCGTCCCTGAAATCTGAGACAGTAACTGAAACTACTGAGCGGGAAGCAACGACCGCCTGAACGGTGAAGTAACGCTTACTATTTGCAAGCACTCACTAACCTCCTGCATTGCAATCACCGCTGTGCAGGAGAATATTCCCAAACAGTCATATCATTCCTGACAAGTGTCCCAAGATGCCATCTGAAATTTGTCTCTATCTGTCTCATAATGTCGTCATAGAACAAAGATAAGCAGGGGATCATGATGATACGCAAAGGCACGCCAGCCGGCCGCATTGGCCTTGGAATAGCAACCACAGTTCTTGGGGCAGCACTGCCTCTCAGTAGTCACGCTCTCGATAAACAGTTTGTCGCCTACAAACAAACCCAGGTCACACCGTTTGGCGACGAGGACTCAGTCGTCTTCCCTGGCGACAGTGTTACCTTCGACTCAACCACCTTTACCGAGCTGACCTACTCCAGTCCAACCAGTAAAAAGTTCTCCGTCGAGGTATCAGCCCTGCTTGATGCCGACAAGGAGATCGATCAGTTGAAAGCGATATTCAACTGGGGCGGGATCATGCTGGTGACTAGCCAGGGCTCGATCAAAGGGCGCTTTTCAGAAACTGATGAAGCAAGATTTCCCGGTAATCAGGACCCTGATGAATTGTTTCAGACACTCCTCCCGGAAGATCCCGAATTCGACGGTAAGTCTCAGTTTCTTGCCGTGGGTGTCCAGCGCTACGGCGACCGCTACGTCGGTATTGGTTACGAGAAAAGCGTATTTCCTGTCCTACTCGATGTAGACACAAATCAGAATCCCGAATTTGGCTTTAACTCCCGTACCGGCGAATTTGAAAGATACAACGAAGAAGGTAACTATCCGTATCAGGCGATTGATGCTGAGGGCACCATTGAAACGCTCGGTCTGTGGCTTCGGGTTGATTCACTCAAAAACAGTTTCGACAAAGTAGCAAGCACGGGAAAGCGGGATATCGGTCTCTTCCTCGATCTTGATATGCTTCTGGGGTTCTCGACCTACACACCTGGCGACCAGGTTGAAATAGACTATGAAAATGCGACGGAACAAGTTGCCGCAGACACGGGCAATCCCGGTGAGGGCACTGCACTGAACGTTTCCGGAGCCTCTTCACTGTTCTCAATCAGCAGTACTTATGGGGTGGGTTTTCAGGCCGTCGCCCCCGTTGCCGACTACATCATTGGTGCTAGCCTGGGGGTGGAAGGTACTCTCAACACCTACGCCTTTGAGTCCGACTACGACACGGGTCCGGGTGTTGAAGCGGAATACGGGTCAGAAAGTTTTTACGCCACCTACGGCATATTCTTCCGTGTAGCTGGCGCATTCTGACTTTACTCTGAAACAGAGTTCGCTTTACTGTGGGGTTAACCATTTTTAAAGGATTAACCCCATGGCCTTCCCTACCGCAGTTAATGATCAAATCACTGATTCCATAACCCAAAGCAATGTAAAAGTACTGGCCGACGCCCCTGCAATGGCCATGGGGAATTTGTATCAGGCGACCGCTCAGGCGCTTTCAAACGCGGCGCATAATGCCACTAGCGCTCAGCAGAATGCCGCAATCATCGCACAGGCTGCTCTGACCCAGGGCATATCAACGCTGTATAGCATCGATACGGCAAGTACCGCGGCTCAATTCGAAAAGACCAGCTCTGCAGAAGCGAAAGCAACATCGTCTGTTGATGCCAGCAACGCGGCTAAAGAAGCACCACTGGCGCAGAGGAGCACGGATAAGAATACCCCCAGCGACAGCACTCAGAGCGCTGAGATAGAAAACGTAGCAGAGCAGCAAGTCGAAGCACTCAAGGCGCAGTCAGAAGAAGCGCAGCAAAACATCAAAGAAAACCTGAATAAAACGATCGAAGAAGCCGTGAAATTCGCACTCGAATGTAATTTGGGCTCAGCCGACCGTTTTAATCATGCCGTACGTGAAGTCATGGATGCCTTCATAAGCTCACTGCAGGCAATCGCCGAAAGTGAGCACAAAAGCGCGATGAATACGGTAAAAATGGCAGCAACAATTCAGACCCTGCAAGCGATGCTGGTGTTTCCTGATAAGCATGAGCAGTACGCAAAAATACTGGAGACGGTGCAGGGCTTATAGACCAAACCAGCGAATTGACCTAATTACCCAAGCGCACATACCTATGGCTGGAAAATCCACGCTAGGGCACAGCTGGGGGCACTTAGATAAGTCTGACGGACTACTTGGATTTAGTTGATTCATTCGTCTCATCCATGATACTCACCCTTCGTGCAGCCTAACGGCTGTGCAAGGTGTTCCATACACTTTGTGGGCTGGCCGACAGATCCGTAAAAATAAACGTGGCTCAATCTCTGAAGCTGAACCTGCCATCATGGATCGCCTGGGAATCGATTCCGAACACTGGCTCTGCATCACTCAGAACTTCGAATCCGAATTTAAAGGCATTGTGGGCGCGGCTCACGAAGTGAAGTCAAAAATCAGCCGGTTCTGGGATGACCAACGAGAACGAAGGAGAACTGTGGGTCTGGCAGCCTGTAAATTGCGCCTTTCTTAACAGGCTTCTATTTGGTAAAAATTCATATTTCCCGAGGCGCTTTTCCGCTCTTGAGACAGCGGCGGAAAAGTGAATATAATATATAGAATTTACTTTTTTATGATGACTGTCTTTCTAACCGTGCTCTTACATCTTCTTACGATGACTGTCTTTGTAGTCCGTAGGAGCGTCTATATTTTCTCCGACAGTCCCAATCCCGACTATGACCGCTCATTCAGCTCTCTATCCAATTGCACTCTTCTAAAAAGTTCATTTAGTTCATCAGAGCCATAAAAAGGGCTTAATTTTATGAAGTATGTAACATACCCACCATTTAGAAGGATACACTCTGAAATATCCTTTAAATTGTAATTATCTTGCCAATCTTCCAGCTCCATATGATTAAAAACTACCCCACTGGTTCTCAACTTAGAGGCTAACAAGCTATTTTTATTGGCATAAGCCGATGACGCATCGTCATTAATTGGCTCCCGATATGCCAAATAATAATAGTTATAAATTACGATACTATAGCCAAAGCTAAGCAATGAGACATCAGCACCATCTCTTGCTACCTGAAAGAGACAAGTCACACCAAGACTATAAAAATAATCATAACCCTCATCTTCTGAACCATGCCAATCCGGAAGCATGCGTTTTATCTTATTAATAAGGACATGAGTTCTGTAAAAAATAAGATAAAGGAAGACGCTTAAATAAAACACTAACCCAGCGAACAAAAATAAAAACGCTAAATTTAAACTCATCTTCTAACATCCCGAATCTTTTTTGACAATACTCATTATTAACTTAGCAACAACAGAGAAACAGTGCATGAGCATGTAAGGAGAGAGCATCCCTTTCTCTTCGCCAGCACCTACATGGACTGGCCAACTGTATGAACCGAGCTCCTGAAAAGAATGCCTGATTCTCCCTTCGGGTCAATAACAACCGGACCACTTCCCACAAGACCCCTCTGTAACACACACTCCTTGCGACTTAAGTATCTTCCGCCTTCCCTTCTGCTATCTGGTCTGCGCCGCTACAATAGCCGCAGATACATGACACACAGGCTGCCCATGACTGGCCTTCTGATACTTCTGCTCTTTCTGGTCGCAGGCAACCTGCTCCAGTCCCAACTGGATTCGCCCGTGCCGGGCTCCATCATCGGTATGCTGCTGTTGCTGGTGTTTCTTATGATTCGTGGGCGTGCGCCTGAGTCGCTGTCGCAGATCAGTAAGACGCTGTCGCCACTCCTGCCTCTGTTTATCATCCCGGTGAGTGTGGGCATCGTGACTCAGAAGGAGCTGCTGGCGGAGAACGGCATTGCCTTGCTGGTGATTATGGCGGTGAGTATTGTGCCCGGCGCAATTGTATGTGCGGCCATTATGAAGTTTAGGAGGAAGCGCGATGCTGAATGAGCTTCTGCATATGCCGCTGTTCTGGGCGATGCTGACCATTGCGGCATTTACTGTGGGTCAGCATATCTATCGACTGTTAGGTAATACGGCGTTTCTGCCACCGATTCTGACAGGGATCATTCTGGTCTCCGTGGTGCTTGAGGTCACTGGCATCAGTTTCGATACCTACATGGATGGCGGGCAGTATCTGCATCTTATGCTGGGGCCGGTGGTGGTGATGCTGGCTGTCCCTCTGTATCAGTTTATTCATGTGATGAAGAAAGAGTGGCTACGCATCTCTCTGGCTATCAGCCTGGGCAGCGGCACCACGGTGGCCGTCGCGGTGGCAATGGCGCATTTCTGGATTGGCAATGACCCGATCACAGTTACGATGTCTACCAAGTCGGTGACGACGCCGGTAGCAGTCACGGTCAGCGAGCAACTGGGGGGTGTCGGTGCACTAGCATCGGCGTTTGTCATCATTACCGGCGTGTTCGGCGCATTAATGATTCCGCCTTTGCTTAAATCCGTTAAACTCGATGATCCAAAAGCCATGGGGCTTACGCTAGGCGTCTGTGCTCATGCCATTGGTACCAGCCGTGCGATTGAGCTGGGAAATCAGCAAGCGGCTTATTCCGCGATGGCGATGACTCTGACCGCGACCTTACACGCGGTTCTGTTACCGCTGGTGATGTAAAAAGCCTCAATAAAAAAGTATTTGCTATGAAAAACGCTTTAAGAAAACTCTTTGCTCCGATCCTGAATATCTTTGAAAACAGCAAAGATGAATACGTTTATAAAGAATCTCACCGAACCATTCTGATTGCCGTAGGAAGTTTGTTTCTCGTACTGTCGGGTGCTGGTGGTTGGGTTGCCGTTCAGGCGGGTCAGGCGGGCGGCGCATTCCCGGCTATTATTTTCGGGCTGATCGGTCTGGTATGTTTAATTGTTGGCTTTCTGGGCAACGATAAGGCGGTCGCCAACATCTGGAAAAATCGCTGAAGGTGGCTAACGCCCGCCAGCGTCTCGACCGTTTTATCAGTGCGTCGTCGCAGATTCCGCGCGGGGATGTTCGCAAGCTTGTTGCCGCTCGCCGTATCACGGTTGACGGCGACTTCGCTTGCGATGCTGGATTGCTGGTCGATTATTTTTCGCACATCACCCTGGACAGCAAAACACTGCAGCGCAACACGCGACGCTATTATCTGTTGCATAAACCCGCCGGTGTCGTCAGTGCGACGACCGATGAAATACACCCGACCGTAATAGATCTTCTCCGCACTTCAGGCGTTTCCGACTGCGCCCTTAAAGATCTGCATATTGCCGGCCGGTTAGATCGCAGCTCAACCGGGCTGCTCTTGCTGACTAACGATGGCGAATGGTCAAAAAAAATGACCGCTCCGGATAAAAATATTTCAAAGGTTTATCAGGTGACGGTTGAGAAGCCCATAAATCATGACTATATCGAGGCGTTCCGTGACGGTATGTTCTTCCCCTATGAGGGCATTACGACCAAGCCAGCTCAGTTAGAGATTATTGATACGTACTCGGCCAGAGTGACCCTGATGGAAGGAAAGTACCATCAGATCAAGCGTATGTTCGGACGCTTTCGGAACCCGGTTTTAAAATTACACCGGATTGGTATCGGTACTATTGAACTTGATAGTACGTTGGAAAGCGGGCAATTTCGCGAGCTGACTCAGAACGAAGTCCGATTAACTAACAGTTGTTAGATACTATTTTCGTAACCAACGATCATCCAGTAACGCACGACCAAGGATGATAGCCACTAAGCCACCAACCAGGTTTGCAATAAGCTCCGCGGCGTAAATCGAGCGCGACTCAAGCACCAGACTCAAGCCAATCGCCACAGGCACCATAATCAGAGCAACACGAACGACCGATTGCCCCAGCGCCCAGTATGCACGATCAATTGCGTTAAACGCACCATTCACAACGATCAGCGCACCAAACCCGGCGTATCCCCAGACAGAGATCATCAGATACGTTGAAATAGCATCAATCACTGCTGGGCTGTCAGTAAACACAGACGCCAGAGACTCACGCCAGGTCACTAACAAAGCGCCTGCAGTCAGGCTGTACACCACACAGAAACCAATCGCCATCCACAACGCCCGGCGAGCCCGGTCGCCATAGCCCGCCCCCCAGTTTTGGCCAACGATTCCGCCAATCGAACTCGAGAGCGCCAACAAAGGCACGACGGCAAGCGCCTGCAAGCGCCCACCTGCACCGAAACCGGCAACGGCGGCATCCCCGTATTTCGCCAGTAATGCCGTCATAATGGATAACCCAACAGGGTTCACTGAATTAGATACCGCCGCAGGGGCGCCCACTCTCAGCAGAGCACGAATATCCTCTCCCGGGTGCGCCTCTTTAAGGCGTGAGAAGTTCAGGCCGACAGGGCTTCGCGCAATCAGCACCAGTGCCAGAATGGACGCCAGTGTCCAACCTGCTACGGTGGCGTAAGCCGCACCCTTAATACCGAAACCTTCGAAGCTACCAATACCGGCAATCAGAATAGGGTCGAGTATCAGGTTGACCAGGGCCATCATCATAAGAATCAGAGACGCCTTACCCGCCATACCCTGAGCACGCAGAGCTCCATTGCCCCCCATGTTGACCAATAACATAGGAAAGCCGAACGCAAAGGGGGTCATGTAGGAGTCGATCAATGGCAACAGATCTCGGGAAGCATTCATCACTTCAAACAAGGGGCGCTTGAAGAGCAACAGGAGCACCGTGATGACAATGCCAAAAATACCCGCTGCCACAATCCCCAGTGCTACCAGACTCTGCGCCTTGTGCTTCTGCCCCGAACCTAACGCCCGCGAAACAACAGAAGCAATGGCAGCGATCACCCCGACACCAAGCGAGGACAGAGCAAACACCACCGGGAAGATAAAACTAACGGCCGTCAGAGGGTCCTTGCCTAAATTACCAATAAAATAGGCATCCAGAAGCCCGACCGACATCAGTGCCAGAATGCCTATCACCATAGGCAATGTCTGGTGATACAGGTGACGCCCCACAGAGCCACTGGTAAGTACTGCGCCTTCGACGCTCATAAAACCCCAGATTTAATAAAAGATGACCGGCTGCACGGTAGCACAGACCTAACGGGCGCCGCGCGGGATAGTCTGTTCAGGCCAGTTGCAGAATACAGGGTATGTCTAGAGCGGCGTGCCCTCAAAGCGACCATTCAGATATTCAACAGCAACCGCTAAGGCACCTATTGCGCGCCCTTCGTTAAAGTCATCGCGGCCGTAAAGCTCGGTCAGGTCCTTGAGCTTCCACTCAACCAACTCCAGCGGCTCCGGCTCATCGCCTTCCAGCTTTGACGGATACAGGTCACGGGCCAGCACCACATCAATGCCTCCACGCATGTAGCTTGGCGACAGACTCATTTTCTTCAGGTAAATGAACTCGCGTGCGGCGAAGCCGATTTCTTCCTGCAGTTCGCGGTTGCAGGCGTCACGCATCGATTCGCCCAGGTCCACCGCACCTTTTGGCAGGGTGAGGGTGTAATCTTCAACACCGCCCCCATATTCACGTATCAGGGCAATCGTTTCATCATCCAGCAGAGCGACCATCATGACGGCACCGCTGCCACCTGGCACCAGTCGTTCGTAAGTTCGTTCAACGCCGTTACTGAACCTGAGGTCAATGGATTCCACCCGGAACAGGCGACTTTCTGCGACCATGTGGCGATTCAGGATTTCGGGTTTTTTATGCATGACAGCCCTGTTTAAATAGTCGGTGAACACTTTTCGTAAGGTATTAGCGCATGACGATGCCAGACTGGCAAGAGATAGACACGGTTCTGTTAGATATGGACGGCACCCTGCTCGATCTGCATTTCGACAATTACTTCTGGCTGGAGCACGTGCCGAGTAAATACGCCGAGCATCACGGCCTCTCAGAAGAAGAAGCTCTCGCAGAGCTGAACAAAAGTTTTGTCGGCCTGCGTGGCACGCTCAACTGGTATTGTCTGGATC
This sequence comes from Oceanospirillaceae bacterium, assembly GCA_002724925.1. GTDB lineage: Bacteria > Pseudomonadota > Gammaproteobacteria > Pseudomonadales > Oceanobacteraceae > Thalassolituus. Next base: position 62,599 of record PBQA01000006.1, on the reverse strand, counting down.
ACTGGAGTGACCTTACCGGGCTGCCCATCGCTGAGCTGAAACGCGATGTGCAGGACAAAATTGGTTTTCGCCCGCATGTGGAAGACTTCCTCGATACCATGAAGAAGCTAGGCAAGCGCACCGTGATCGTCACCAACGCACACCGCGACAGCGTGAACCTGAAAATGGAACGCACCGGGCTCGATAAACTCGTCGATCACGTCATCAGCTCCCATGATTATAAAGAACCGAAAGAAAGCCAGGCGTTCTGGGACCACCTGCAACGCGAAGAACCCTTTGATAAAGAGCGTTCCCTACTGATTGACGACAGCCAGGCTGTGTTAGAATCGGCAGAGAAATGGGGTATCCGTTGGCTGCTGACGATCTTTCACCCAGACAGCCAGAAAGCGCCAAATACCGACAGTCGCTTTCCGGGCATTCACCACTTCGACGAATTCAAATTTTAGTGAGTCAGGTTGTCTGCGAAAGCGGGCATCTGCGCCAGGGATGGCGCAGCTTGAGCTTACATGGACGTACTTGCAGCGACCCGCGATGTAGAAACCTGATGAATAAAGGGCTTGGCGGAAAAGCCGAGACAGATACAGCGTACTCCTGATCAGGAATTATGAGCGAACAGACACACAAAGTCCGACTCGATAAATGGCTCTGGGCCGCGCGTTTTTTCAAGACACGTGCGCTGGCAAAAGGCGCAATTGAAGGCGGCAAGGTGCATTACGAGGGTCAGCGCTGCAAAGTTAGTAAAACCGTCGACGTGGGCGCCAAACTGACGATCCGGCAGGGCTTCGACGAGAAAATCGTCGTCATTAAAGCGCTCTCTGAGCAACGCCGCGGCGCCCCAGAAGCACGCCTGCTCTATGAGGAAACTCCCGAGAGCATTAAAGCGCGTATGGATAAAGCGGAGTACCGCAAGGTCGTCAAAGCCTCACAAGCAGCACCCGACCATAAACCAAACAAAAAAGAGCGCCGCGACATGCGCCGCTTTGAGCACAATCAGGACTATTAAGAAATGTCTGACACAACTAACAGCGCTGATAGCCTGCAACGCTTCAGCTTCGACAACACCAATATCCGCGGCGAGCTGGCGCACGTCAATGCGAGCTATCGCGAAGTACTGAAGCGCCACCAGTACCCCACACTGATTGCCAAAGCCGTTGGCGAACTGATGTCAGCCACCGCGCTGCTGAGCGCTAATCTCAAGTTCACCGGGCGCCTGACGTTACAGATTCGCCTGCCCGGCAACATCAGTCTGCTGCAGGCCGAAACCAGCGACAAGGGTCAGCTGCGCGCCATTGCCCGTTATGAAGAAGGTACTGAAGAAAGCGAACTGAGTTTCGCTGACGGCCAGATGATCATCACCATTGAGCCTGAAGTCGGTCAGCGCTATCAGGGCATTACCCTGATCAAGGGCGGTAACGTCGCTGGTGCACTGGAAGACTATTTCGAACAGTCCGAACAGCTCAGCTCCCGTTTCTGGCTGGCTTGCGATGGCCAGAATGCCGCAGGCTTTATGTTGCAGCAAATGCCGTCAGAGCAGGGCGATGATCCAGACGCCTGGGATCGCCTCAGCCATCTGGCAAGCACGATCAAAGATGAAGAGCTGATCAACCTGAACAACGAGGTCCTGCTGCACCGTCTGTACCACGAAGAACAGGTGCGGACTTATCCAGCAAGCGAGCTGAGCTTTTTCTGCACATGTTCAAAAGACCGGATCGGTAATGCGCTGCACCAGCTTGGCAAAGACGAACTGATGCAAATTATTGAAGAACAAGGAAAAATCAGCATCAACTGCGACTTCTGTAAGCAAGCCTACAGTTTCGACAAAGAGCAGGTTAATGAGCTCTTCCCGGAGCAGAACCTTCAGTAAAAGCTGAGAAAACAACGACTTAGCTCTACTGCGAACAATTATCGGTCAAAAAGCGACCAGCGGGGCTTAGCGCGCAATGAATTTTCTGGCATAATTGCGCGCCTTAAACTTTTGGGCTCGCCCGGGCACCCTTCAGGGCGGATTATTGAGATACAAAGTATGGCCACAAGCCGTACTGAATTTACGAGGACCCTGCGGGGCATCGATATGACTGTTTACACCGATTTATCTACTCCTTTCCTGGTAGAACAAGCCATCGCCCGCGGCGAAGGTGAACTGCAGGATAACGGCGCTCTGGTTATCAAAACTGGCAAGCGCACAGGTCGCTCTCCGATGGACAAATACATCGTTGAAGAGCCAAGCAGCAAAGACGCGATCGACTGGGGCAACATCAACCGCCCGTTCGACGCTGACAAGTTTGATGCCCTGTGGGAGCGTGTAGAAGAATATCTGGCCCAGCACGACAGCTTCGTATCTCAGGTGCATGTCGGCTCTGACCCGCAGCACTATCTGCCAGTAAAAATGACCACTCAGACTGCCTGGCAGAACCTGTTTGGCCGTAACCTCTTCATCCTGCCAGAAAGCTACAACCCGTCTGACAAAGAAGAGTGGCAGATCCTGAACGTTGCTGGTTTCGAATGTGTTCCAGAGCGTGACGGCACCAACTCTGACGGCGCAGTGATCGTTAACTTCGCCCAGCGCAAAGTACTGCTGGCGGGTATGCGCTACGCTGGCGAAATGAAGAAAGCGATGTTCGGTGTACAGAACTTCCTGCTGCCAGAAAAAGACGTACTGCCAATGCACTGCTCGGCAAACGTTGGCGAAGACGGCGACACCTGCCTGTTCTTCGGTCTGTCTGGCACGGGTAAGACCACGCTGTCTGCTGACCCTGCCCGTTACCTGATCGGTGATGACGAGCACGGTTGGGGCAAAGGCACTGTCTTCAACATTGAAGGCGGCTGCTACGCAAAAACCATCGATCTGTCTCAGAAAAACGAGCCGATCATCTGGGATGCGATCAAGTTCGGTGCCATCGTTGAGAACGTGACCATCGACGAGAACACCCGTGTTGCCGACTACAGCAACACTGAACTGACTGAAAACGGCCGCTGTGCTTACCCGCTGACTCACGTTGAGAAGCGCGTAGAAGAGAACATGGCGGGCGAACCTAAAGCCGTTATCTTCCTGACCTGTGACATGACCGGCGTTCTGCCTCCTGTGTCTGTACTGAGCAAAGAGCAGGCGGCATACCACTTCCTGTCTGGCTACACCGCTCTGGTAGGTTCTACCGAGATGGGTGGCTCTAAAGGTCTGAAGTCGACTTTCTCTACCTGCTTTGGTGCGCCGTTCTTCCCACGTCCAGCGGGCGAATACGCTGAACTGCTGATGAAGCGTGTGACTGAATTCGGTTCTCAGGTTTACCTGGTCAACACTGGCTGGACTGGCGGCCCTAACGGTGGCGGCGGTGAGCGTTTCAGCATCCCGACGACCCGAGCCGTGATTGCAGCAATTCAGACCGGTGCCCTGCGTGATGCTGACACGGAAGAACTGCCAATCTTCGGCCTGCAGGTTCCTAAGTCTCTGGAAGGTGTTGATGCAACCCTGCTGAACCCAACCAAAGCCTGGGCGAACGTTTCAGACTGGGAAGGCGCTGCGAAGAATCTGGCGGCTCAGTTCGTTGAAAACTTCAAGAAGTATGACGTCTCAGACGCGATCGTAAACGCGGGCCCCCAGCTGTAAGCTGAACCTGTTTTACGAGCATAGAAAAGGGCGCTACGGCGCCCTTTTTTGTGTCCATGCCGCTGACCCCACTCCTGCGACAATCCACCACATCCATCGATAGCTATCATGCCATAAAATATAACTAACAACGCATGAGGTTATATTATGAAAACAAGAACTATTCTGGTCACTCTCGCGACATTAAGCCTGATCAGCTGTGGCGGTGAAGCCTCTTCAGACAAAGGCCAAGCTCAAGGAAGTAATAGCGCCAAGGTTAAGGAAAAGAACTCTCTCGTTGATAAAGAGCCGGCCGGTCCCGGCTCTGAAAATACAGATAATCACAACTCATCAGAGGGCGGGGCGAACATAAAATACCTGCGCGAGAACCATGACCATTACAGTCATCATGGTGATATCGAAAGCTACCCGGTCGAACTTCATATAAACGGAGATCAGGTCTACTGGGATATTGAAGCGGATACAGAACAGGATGCGGAAATCCTCGCAGGCCACATTGAATTTATGATGCATGTGCATGAAATGGGCAGTATCCCCCGGGCATGGGACAAGCTGTTTGTCCTTGAGGCCTTCCTGCACGACCAGATCCACACTGAAGTCGAGCAAAAAGACACTCGTATCACCGTTTATAAAACCGGCGATACAGAGTGCGCTTATGAACTGGTTAAGGTTCACGCTTCAGCGGTCAGTAACGAGTTCTTCGCCACTGGCGATATATCCGCCGATCATTCCTATGCCGCAGAGCAGATATTGGCAATGGACATCTGTGCCGCTCAGCGAGAAGAAGCAGAAGCCTTTATCGCTGAGCACTGGGAACCACGCTGAGTAATATTCACAGGGTCATAGCATAGGTATACTCACGTCATCGTGAATAATGTACTTGTGAGTTATGACCCTGCCTTCGATTACCCAACGTCTCGCTACTGAACTCAATATCCGTCCACAACAGGTCGATGCCACCATCGGCCTCCTTGATGAAGGTGCCACCGTGCCCTTTATCGCTCGCTACCGGAAAGAAGTGACCGGTGCACTCGATGACAGCCAGCTACGTAACCTTGAAGAACGCCTGACCTATCTACGCGATATGGAAGATCGCCGGGCTTCCGTCATTAAAAGTATCGAAGAGCAAGGCAAACTCACCGACGAACTGAAGCAAGCGCTACTGACCGCGGATACCAAAACCCGCATCGAAGACTTGTACCTCCCTTACAAGAAAAAGCGCCGCACCAAAGGTCAGATGGCGATCGAAGCCGGTCTTGAACCACTGGCCGACGCCCTGTTCAACGACCCGAACCTGACGCCCGAACAAGAAGCTGAAAAGTACCTGAACGCAGAACACAGCATCGGTGATACCAAAGCTGCCTTAGATGGCGCTAAATACATTCTGATGGAGCGCTTTGCCGAGAACGCTGACCTGCTCGCTGCACTGCGTCGTTTCCTGAAACAGGAAGCGACTCTCTCAGTGCGGGTTGTGCCGGGCAAAGAACGTGAAGGCGAAAAATTTGCCGACTACTTCGAACATGACGAACCGCTGAAGTCGGTGCCTGGCCACCGCGCACTGGCAATTCTCCGTGGGCGTAATGAAGGCGTATTGTCATTCGCGCTGGTCACCGGCGACCCTAACGACAAGCTCAGCGCCAGCCCTTGCGAAGCCATTATTGCCGAACACTCCGGCATTAAAAACGAAGGCCGCGCCGCCGACCGCTGGCTCGCCGAGGTGGTGAAGTGGACCTGGCGTATCAAGCTGCTGACCAGTCTTGAAACCGAGCTGGTCGGCCAACTGCGCGAGCAAGCCGAAGAAAGTGCCATTAAAGTCTTCGCGGATAACCTGAAAGACCTGCTGCTCGCCGCCCCTGCTGGGCCGAAAGCCACCATAGGCCTCGACCCGGGCCTGCGCACCGGGGTAAAAGTCGCCGTGGTGGATAAGACTGGCAAGGTCGTTGATCACTGTGCAATCTTCCCGACGCCTCCGCAGAATCGTATTGCGGAATCCGAGGCCGTTCTGCTGGCGCTGATCCAGAAGCACGATGCCGAGCTGATCGCGATTGGTAACGGTACGGCCTCACGCGAAACCGATAAGTTCGTCGGCGATCTGCTGAAAAAACACAAAGACCTGAAAACGCAGAAAATCATGGTCAACGAAGCCGGCGCTTCGGTGTATTCGGCGTCCGAACTGGCGGCGAAAGAATTTCCGGATCTCGATGTGACCATCAGAGGCGCGGTCTCTATTGCCCGTCGCCTGCAGGACCCTCTGGCCGAGCTGGTGAAAATCGAACCGAAATCCATTGGCGTGGGTCAGTACCAGCACGATGTGAACCAGAGCCAACTGGCCCGCACGCTGGATGCGGTGGTGGAAGACTGTGTGAACTCGGTCGGCGTTGACCTGAATACGGCGTCTGCACCACTCCTGACCCGAGTCTCAGGCCTGAACGCCACACTGGCCAATAACATCGTTGCTTTCCGCGATGTGAACGGTGCCTTCACTTCCCGCAAAGACCTCGCCAAAGTGCCGCGCCTTGGAGACAAAACCTTCGAACAGGCAGCAGGCTTCCTGCGCATTATGGACGGTACAAACCCGCTGGATGCCTCCGGCGTTCACCCTGAGTCTTACCCGGTAGTGGAGCGTATCGCTCATGAATTCTCACGCGATGTGAGCAGCCTGATTGGTGACAGTGCCTTCCTGAAATCTGTCAACGCGGGCCAGTTTACTGACGAGAGTACTGGTGAGCTAACATTGAAGGATATCCTTTCAGAGTTAGAGAAACCCGGCCGCGACCCTCGCCCTGAATTCCGCTTCGCGGAGTACAAAGAGGGCGTCGAAGATATCAAAGACCTGAAGCCAGGAATGATTCTCGAAGGCGCCATCACGAATGTAGCGGCCTTTGGGGCATTTGTAGATATCGGCGTGCATCAGGATGGTCTGGTGCATATTTCAGCACTCGCCGATCATTTTGTGAAAGATCCACGCGACGTCGTTAAAGCGGGTGATATCGTTAAAGTGAAGGTGATGGAAGTCGATGTGTCGCGTAAGCGCATTGGCTTATCCATGCGACTCGGGGATGATATCCCGGTTGCAGGTGAGTCATCGCAACGCGGTGGTAAAGACAGGTCCCAGCGCCAACCTCGTGGATCGAAGCCTGCGCAGCAACCGGCAGGCAATGGTGCGATGGCGGGAGCCATGGCAGCGGCTTTTGCCAACGCTCGTAAGAAGTAAAACAGATATTGAGAAGTTATCGTGCTAAAACAAGGATCGTTATTCATCATACTGTCGTGCGCTGCGAGCCTTTACCAGCCACTGCACGCAACGGCAGATGAAAGCACTGATGATCTCTCGTCTCTCGCCTGGGACTCCGCCTCCTGGGATAGCACTGCCGCCGATATTCCCCATGTTCTGACGCCTGCCAGGTTGCATCAGGCAACCGCAGAAGTACCGGGCAGTGTTACTGTGCTGGATGCTGACTTTATCCGGCGAACCGGCATTAAACGCATCTCGCAACTGCTGCGCTATGTCCCCGGAATGCTGGTTGCCTACGACATTCGTGATAACAGTGATGCCGTCGTCTATCACGGTGGCCCCTCCATTCTGCCGAAAAGCTTTCAGGTACTTATTGATGGGCGGGCACAATACCTTGCCGGATTAGCCGCCGTATCATGGGAGGACCTGCCAGTCGCGGTAGAGGACATTAAGCGCATCGAAGTCGTTCGTGGCCCCGCTGCTACAAGCTTTGGCACTAACGCCTATAAGGCTGTGATCAATATCATCACGCACTATCCACAGGATGCATTCGATGATCAGATCAGCGCGCAGCAAGGCAATAACAGAGATACCTACCTATACGCACGGACGACCGGCGACAAAGAGATTCATCACTGGCGCCTGTCCGCTAAGGCCTACTCTACAGAACACCTGCGCGACAGTGAGGACGCCAGCATAGGCTGTATAAACCCCTGCGACGACAACCGCGATTTCGCTGCAGTTATGCTGAATACCAGCCACCAACTGAGTGATGCGCAGAGACTGAATACGGCTTTTACGATCACCAACTCCTACCGCGACGTGCCTGATTACGAATTTTCAAGCAACCATGTTGAGGCCAATCAATTTGAAGCCAGCGTGATCTATGAGCATGACCTGTCAGCGTCGCATGAGATTAAGCTCTCAGCCCATGCAACACGGTTCGAACGTCGCCAGCATGGTGTGCTGGAAAGTGGACCTTCCGGTTTATTTGATCCGCTGCTGAGACAACTGGATGAAATTAACCCAGAGGCAGCAGATCAGTTTGTTCAGGGAGAATCCCTGACGACACTGGATACCAGCAACCCGGAAGAGTTGGCGCTGGCTCAACAACTACTGGCTCGATACGGCAGTGATCCCGCTGCTTTCTTTATCCCAATCAGCGGTAATGTCCTCGCCGATACCAATGAACGGCGTATCGACCTCGAAATACAAGATACGGTCGCCTTCACAGATAACCTGATCATGATCAGCGGCATCGGTTATCGTAGAGAGCAGATTTACTCAAAGCCGTTTTACGACGGCTACATAGACTCAGACCAGTTTCGCGGCTTCGGCAATATCAACTGGAGAGTCAGTAATCGCTGGGCTCTGCATTCAGGCGTCATGTATGAATATGAAGAAGGGGGCACTGATGTCTGGTCAGGAAAGCTGGCAGCCAACTACCTGATCAGCCCGCTTGAATCTGTAAGGCTCGTCTTCAGCCGCGCGGGCCGCACACCAGACATGCTAGAGCAGAGAGCAGACTGGATTTTAGTCGTCGACAATGCAGAGACGCAGTCGCCATACGCCGGTGTCGAATACTACGATGGATTCAAAGGCCCAGGTAATCTTCAGCCTCAGATTATTCATTCACTCGAACTGGGCTATTTTGCCAGCAAATCATTCTTTGGCGGGAATATAGAGTGGGACGTTAAATTATTCAGAGAAGAACTCACCAACGTCATCTATCACTATCCATCGATCCGGCTGGATACCGTCAATGATGGTAACGAAATCACTTATACCGGCGCCGAAGGCCAGCTGGCTTTCACGACTCAAGAAACTGCAGAGTTCCGCCTGACCAGCGCTTGGTTACGGACAGAAGTAGACCCAACAGACGATCTCAACGACAGTGATCTGGTGGCTCTGTATGCGCCGCGCTCTCACTCAGCTTCATGGTTTCAGCCCTGGCCGGCGCAGATTTTTACCCAGCTCAGCGCCTTTGTCATTGAAGACGGCCGCCGGGTAAATCGTGGCGACAATGCTGCCGACCTGCATACGCTGGAGCTGAACCTGTACCGCGATTTTACGTCAGCAGAAACAACCACCCGGTTAAGTTTCAGAGCTCAGCGAGACTTTACCACCGACACCTTCAAGCCAGATTCAGAACCTTACGCACAGGCAGTGCGTTTTCAGATCAGCGCCAGTGTTTCTTTCTGATCGCTGACCAAGCGAACAATGAGTAGAGGTATACACAACACTGTTCAGGCTGGAAGAACAATCTGAGACCAATTTCTGATACAAGCATGTATAAGATCTTATCGATTCCTCCTATAATCCGCTGACTTACAACCTGATGCAGAGGTGCTCTTGGCTTCCTACGATTCACTGCTGGCGCTACTGGCCGACTCCCGGCACCTACCCATGCTTTCCCGGCTGCAACGGGGAATTGAAAAGGAAGGTCTGCGCTGCAGCAATGACGGACTGATCGCTCAGACGCCTCACCCGAAGGGCATGGGCTCTGCGCTGACGCACCCGGCCATTACAACGGATTACTCGGAAGCTTTACTGGAGTTTATTACGCCAGTATTCAACAGCGCCCATGAGGCGTCTGCGTACCTCGAAACAGCTCATCGCTTTGCCTACCAGCAAATGGAAGGTGAACTGATCTGGCCAGCGTCCATGCCGTGCATCCTGAAAGGCGAAATGAGCATTCCTATCGCCGAATATGGCAGTTCAAACATCGGGCGCCTGAAACATGCGTACCGCCACGGCCTCTGGCATCGCTACGGCCGTGTTATGCAGGCAATCTCAGGTATCCATTACAACTTCTCACTGCCAGACGACCTGCTGAAGCTGCTGGCAGAGCAGGAAGGCAAGCAAGCCGACAAAGACTTCGTGTCGCGCCGCTATCTCGGCATGATCCGCAATTTCCGTCGCTATGGTTGGTTACTGATGTATCTTTTCGGTGCCTCGCCAGCGGTATGCCGCACCTTTCTTGATGGTCGCGCGCATTCATTGCAAAAGCTTCATAAACACACGCTGTATGCTCCATACGCCACGTCGCTGCGAATGAGCGACCTTGGGTATCAGAACAACGCCCAGTCAGGTCTCGTCATCTGCCACAACTCTCTGGAGTCTTACATCGACACATTGAGTAAGGCGTTGACGATTCCAGTACCTGAGTACGAGGCCATTGGCATGCAGGAAGAGGGCGGACAGTATAAACAGCTGAATACCAACCTTCTTCAGATTGAAAATGAGTACTACAGCAACATCCGTCCGAAACGCGTTGGCGAATCGGGGGAGAAGCCACTGGAGTCTCTTGCGCGCGCAGGCATTCAATACATTGAAGTTCGTAGCACCGACGTGAATCCATTCCTGCCACTGGGTATTGATGTTCCTCAGATGCACTTTATGGACATCTTCCTGACATGGTGTGGTCTGCAGGAGAGCGGAGAGATTGATGATGCCGAGTACGAGCGCATTAATCGTAACTTCAGCAAGGTAGTCTACGAGGGACGCCGACCAGGGTTAACGCTCGAAAGTGCCAGCGGAGAAACAACCCTGACTGAGTGGGCGACCGACCTTCTCAATAGCATGCAGCCCGTAGCATCCTTGCTGGACGATGCAAATCATCACAGCTTCCACCTCGATACGCTGGGCCAGCAGCGGCTTAAAGTTGCGGACAGCAGTCATACGCCATCAGCGAAAGTACTGAGAATTCTGGAAGACGAAAATATTGAGTTTGCAGAACTGACGCTGCGACAAGCTCAGGCTCATCGCAAATTCCTGAGCGAACCCTTGTCTGCTGAAGTACGCGACCAGTGGAAAGCAACGGCTGAAGAAAGCCTCAAAGCGCAGGCTGAACTCGAAGCAAACGACACTCAGCCCTTTGATGAATTCTTGCGCGAGTACATGACCCGCTGACGGACGGCTCCGTCAGCTCTGGGCTGTCAGTGGTGAGCCGTCAATTCTGAACAACGAAATTATTGAAGTACAGATCATCCACTGACGGGGCACCTTCCAGTTGAGTCATGACCGCGCGGACTTCTTCCAGAGCGATCTGACGAAGCTCTTCACGCCCCTTCGTCGAATTCATAATCTCTGCCTCCTGGGCACTGAACAGCATCACCAGACTGTTGCGCAGATAGGGCTTGTGATGCGCGACAGCAGCGCCTGCCTCGGTCGTACTCACCTTCAGAGCGACATCCGTGCGCAAATACTTAATCCTGCCCGTACTGCCGTAGTTCACAACAAACGCAGGTTCGAAGTAGATGTACTGAACCTGAGGGCCTGCAGGGGCCGCTTCATCTTCTGCAACAACCATCACTGGTAGCACTACCAGTAGCGTGAAAATAAGGCGCTTCAACATGCCGCGTCTCCGTCATAATGTAGATTATGGTCAAGCTTAGCAGCTGACGCGGATTCCGCTGGGAGTGCGTGATAGACTCCGAACAACTAATTCACGAGTTCATAGAACGACTTATGATGCTGCAACGTTTATTTCCCGCGCCATTGGTTGCCGGTGGCTATCTGGCCGGCTTTCTTATCTGTGTCCTTCTGTTGGCATCGGCCTATTACTTTGAATACCAGATGTTTCTTGATCCTTGCCCACTCTGTATTGTTCAGCGCATCGCAACGCTGGGGATTGGCATAGGCTGTCTGCTGGCATTCATTGCGCGACATACTCTCTGGCCGCACCGTATTGCTCTGATATTCACCCTCGCCTCATCCGTATTTGGCGTCTGGGTCGCTAACCGACATGTCTGGCTTCAGGGCTTGCCGGCAGACGAAGTACCGGAATGCGGCCCCAGCGTTGAATACATGGCCGAGGTTCTGCCTTTCACCGAACTGGTTAGCTTCATGCTTCAGGCCAGTGGCAGCTGCGCGGATATTTCGTGGGACTTCATGAACATGAGTATGCCCGAATGGACTCGTGTCATATTTGTTGTGTTTACGCTTGTTAGCCTTTTGGGGCTTGTCCGCGCCTGGGCCGCAGACAAGCAGGGCTGATGCACATAACCGCGGTATTGCAAGAAAAAAAACTGAAAAAAGTTGCTTGAAATGCCGCTTTCCACGCGCCTATATTGGTGACACTAAGGCATAAGCAGCACCGTTTTCACAGAGGAATTTTGACATGCTGGAAAAATGTAAAAATGCACAGGAACGCTGGGGCGGTGTTCACCAACTGATCGACAAATGGCTGAATGAGCGCCAGAGCCTGATCGTTCTGTTCTGCAATCTGAGCGCCAGCAAACCGCTGTCTGAAGAAGAGCCACTGGCAGAGAACCTACAGCGCTTCTGTGAGGTGATGATGGACTACTGCTCAGCTGGCCACTTCGAAATCTACGAGCAGCTGATGAACGAAGCTCGCGAGTTTGACGACGGCACCATTGATCTGGCAAACGAACAGATGCCACGTCTCGAAGCTCTGACCGGCGAATGTGTCGATTTCAATGACACGTACGACAAGCACTGCACTCTGGACCAACTGGCGAAGCTGCCGGCCGACCTGTCAGCGATCGGTGAAGTTCTCGAAGAACGCTTCCAGATTGAAGATAACCTGATCGAGAAGATGCACAACGTTCACCGTGAAGCGGTTGCCAGCTAAGACAGAATTTCTGTTCTACACTGACAACAGGGCGCGCACTTCGCGCGTCCACTGACCGCTCACGGAACAGGTTGTCATGATCCCGCGTTTTATTCTTTTTCTGCTTTCCCTGACTCTGCTCACCGCCTGCGATAACGCCGCTGAACCTGAGCGCTTCTCTGAAGTTGCTACTCAGGGCGTGTATAGCATGCGTATCAACCATTCCGGCAATGCCGCCTTTATCGGCAGTCTGCATCATGGTGGCAGCTACTGGACACTGGACCCGGCCGAGCGTCATTTCGACTGGAATCACAAAGCCGACGGCTACAGTAACCTGACCAGTGGGGCTTTCTCACCGGACGACGCTTACGTTGCCAGCGCGGATAACCGCACCATCGTGCTTTGGGAAGTCGCCACAGGTAAAGCCGTCTGGTTCTGGAATACGCCTGGCGACATCGAAGACATTGCTCTCACCGAAAACGGCAATCTTGCACTCCTTGGTATGCAAGACTACACCGCCACACTGTTCGATATCCGCAATGGCGGTATCCGACAACGACTTGCCCACGACGGCATTGTTTACGACGTCAGCCTGAGCGCCGATGGCTTACTTGGCGCCTCTGCCAGTGATGACCTGACAGCCATTGTCTGGAATCTCAATGACGGTACAGCGATTGCGACTCTGAAGCACGACAACCAGGTCAAAACCGCCGAACTGTCGCCCAGTGGTCGCCTGATATTCACGTCAGCCTTGCGCGAGGCAGGGCGCATCTGGGATGCCGCCAGTGGCCAGTTGCTGCTCGAATTACCCGGTGGTCGCGGACACTTCAGTACAGCAAGGTTCGACGAGTCGGAACAACGGCTGCTGACAGGCAATACATCGGGGCAGATACAACTCTGGGACGTTCAGACGGGCGCTGAACTTAAACGCTGGCGCGCAACGCCCGGAGATCATTGGGTAGGAAATAACGTTGCCCTCGAAGACGTCGCCTTCACCGACACAGGCGTCGTTGCGGCGGCTGCGAACGGACGCGTCTATCACATGTCGCTGTGATACAGGTCGCTCTGATACAGCTCACCCCGAGAACATGCAGAGTGCTCACATATGAAGACGACGTCTACTTCTGTTCTTCAGTTGAGTACCGTGACTCCAACATAGTCTTCACCTGCTTTGCCTGATCAATCAGCTCCAGCGCCTGACCCGGCATAACGATCGGCGAATCAGGTATCTGAGGCTCGGGAGTAATCAGTTCGGCGTCTGGTGTTTCTTCTTTCTTCGTTGCGACCGGTGCCAGAATATTTGCTGCGGTATCGATGTGAACCTCTTTGACTGTCACACCTTCCGGCGCTTCGTTGCCGAAATGCCATTGGCCAGTGTCGTCCTGCCACTTGTAAAACGTCTGGCGCGTCTGCTCTGTGGAGGCAGGCGGCGTATAGGCCGAAAGCCCTGATGATGAACCACTGTTCACTTTTTTCATAATGTAGGGCGTGCCGATCGCCACACCCAGGACACTGAGAAGAAACAGGATCGCGGTGAATTTCATAGCAACTCCTTTTGTCGACTGTATTCCGGCAAAATCCGGATTTTTGCAGTATGCTAAAGACTGTCCGATAGAGAAATCTATCTTAACACCCATCGCTGAAGGGAAACGATGTCATCTATGACTGCAGGGGTTATCAGTCAAAAGCCCAGAGTGGTTACCTACGCAAAAGCGATGCGGGTTCTGGTCGCGAACGCGAAGGGCGGCTGTGGTAAAACCACACTGGCCACGAACCTGGCCTGCCAGTTTGCCCGCGAGGGTAAGATAACGACTCTCATTGATCACGACCCTCAGGCATCCGCCACCGACTGGCTGAAGCTACGTAGCGCTAAGCTTCCGATTATTAATGGTATTGAAGCGGTCAGAGAACGTCACCGCACTGGCTCAACACTCAGCTGGCGTATGCGAATTCATCCCGCAACAGAGCGTGTGGTGATCGACACGCCAGCGGGCCTTTATGGCAATGCACTGTCTGACCTGGTTGCGCAATCGGATATCGTCATCATTCCAGTCATTCCATCGGCCATCGATATGCGCGCCGCCACAGAATTTATTGAAGAATTAAGAAAGACACAGGCCTACCGCCAACGAGCCTGCGCCATTGCAGTAGTCGCTAACCGCGTTAAACGGAACACGCTGAGTTTCAACTCGCTGAAGTCTTTCCTCGACGATCTGCATATCCCATTTGTAACCGCATTTCGCGATACACAATTCTATGTTAAGGCCGGAGAGCACGGCTTTGGTGTTGTCGATTTTGACCGACAACACCCGAAAGAACAGGAAGAGTGGCAACCACTTATGATCTGGTTGAATAAAACGATGCAGGAAATCCAACGTAACCGAATCTGAGTTCAGGCCTCTTCTTCATAGCCGTACAGATGACGAACTTCGGCCCTGACTGCCGCTTTTGCTCACATTCTCAGAACCTGGCCATGAGCACCGACCAGGGCATCGAAGTCGAGTTGAATCAGGCGTTCAAAATCCCGCTGTAAAGAACCACCTTTGGGCGTTACGCGCTTCAACCATGGCCCACCGATATTCATGCCCCGGTGAAAACCAAGCAGCTTGAATACAAACCGGGTAAAGCCTGAAAAGTAATCCCAGTCGCGGTAATACTGAAGACTATCGGTGGTAATCAGCAGCCTGTGCTTATTTATAAGAAGCGCGGCTTCAGGGTACAGTGCATTGCGATAAACAAAGAAGAGACTATCTCTTATGGGGCCTGGCGAAGCTTCGTCCACCAGCACATCAATCTCTGGTGAGCTGTATGTACTCTGCCCGGCCTGGGCCCAGAACAGGCATTGGTAGCGGTCAACGTAGTATTGGTCATCCAGTCCGTGAAAGTCACCAAGCCTCACCACCCGGGCGACCTGTCCCAAGGCATCAAGCTCGCGCAGAGCGTCTTCCTGAAGGCGCACAGGATTGATCAGGGTGAGTTCATTCCCTTCACGCAGAATAATCATATTGCGGTTGAGGCGCATTCCTGGCCCGACACGGATGCTACCGTGTACCCAGAACACATCAGGGAACAATTGCTCGATGGGGTCGTGCGGATAGGCGGCTGAGTACATGTTTCCTCCTGAAACTGCGTGTACAGATATCCGGTGTCAGCCCTGAGAGAGTTCAGCCAAGGCTGTGCATTCCTTTTCACTACTGCAGACTAGCATAAGGTCAGAGACTGTGCAGCGGCCCTTATCCGCCCGATTATCTTTATTTCTGGCCCATAAGATCCCAAGACCATAACGCTCTGCTTCAAGCTCCGATTTTTTCAACAGCTCGTAGAGATCACCATGCTCAAGGCGGTCCGCCTGACGTCGTTGCTGGCGCAGAGGCTCGATCATATCCTGCTTCCAGTTCAGGTATTCACTGTTGACCAGAGCCGCCTCGTTTACTTCAAGCCCCTGTTCAGATAACCAGAGCACCGTCAGCAATTGCAGGATATCGGCACCGTGCTCATCCTGCATACGAAGCAGCTGAGCTTCTACTCCCGAGCGTGAATACACGCGTAATGCATAGCGCCATAAGGCGTTATCCATTGGTCCGTCACCCGCTTCTGTGGCAAACTGCGCCGCCATTACCAGCCCCTTTTCTGTGTGTTTTCTATGATCGAGTTTAATCAGGTTTCGTTACAGCGCGGTACTAATTTTCTGTTAGAAAAAGCCAGCCTGCGCATTCATGACGGCCAGAAGCTGGCGCTTATCGGCCCTAACGGGGCCGGCAAGTCGAGCCTGTTTGCTCTTCTTAACGGAGAACTGACCGTCGATGGCGGTGATCTGAATATGCCAGCCAAGTGGCGCATCGCTCATATGAAGCAGGAAGTCGAAGCCAGTGAACGCTGTGCTCTCGATTATGCCATCGATGGGGACGCGCGCTACCGCGAAATCGAAGCCGGTATGGCCAACGCCAGCGATGATAACGCACTGACTCGCTGGATGGATGCCATGGACGAGCACCAGGGTTATCAGATTCCAGTGAAAGCCGAACAACTGCTGCATGGCCTTGGTTTCTCGCAAGCCGACCTGAAACGCTCGGTAAAAGACTTCTCCGGTGGCTGGCGTATCCGCCTGAATCTGGCTCAGGCGCTGATGATGCCCTCTGACCTTCTGCTCCTCGACGAACCCACCAACCACTTAGATCTTGAGGCTACTTTGTGGTTAGAAGGCTGGCTGAAAAAATATCCCGGTACTCTGCTGTTTATCTCCCATGACCGTGATTTTATTGATTCAGTTGCAGACCATATCGTTCACCTTCATAACCGCGAGCTGGTGGTGTACCCGGGTAACTACAGCGCCTATGAGCGCATCCGCGCCGAAAAGCTGGCTCAACAACAGACGGTCTACGAAAAGCAGCAGGAGCGTGTTGCTGAAATCGAGAAGTTTGTCGCCCGCTTTCGCGCCAAAGCAAGTAAAGCCAAGCAGGCTCAGAGCCGCTTAAAAGAGCTGCAACGCATGGAGCTGATTGCTCCAGCGCACGTCGACTCGCCATTCCGCTTTGAATTTCCCTGCTACGAAAAAATGTCGACGCCGTTATTGGCTATTGATAACGCCGACCTGGGCTATGCCGATAAAACTATCCTGCCACAGGTAAAAATATCCATCGTACCGGGCCACCGAATTGGTTTACTCGGTCCGAACGGTGCCGGTAAATCTACGCTGTTAAAAACGCTGTGCGAAGAGGTTCCTTTACTCGCAGGCGAGCGCAGCACCGGTGAACATTGCCATATCGGTTATTTTGCACAGCACCAGCTGGAATCACTGGATGTAAAAGCGAGCGGGTCGCTGATTCTGCAGCGTTTACGTCCACAGGCGAGCGAGCAGGAAATCCGTAACTTTCTCGGTGGCTTTGGTTTCCATGGCGATAAAGCATTAGAAGTGATTGAGCCGTTTTCTGGGGGTGAAAAAGCCCGCATGGCCCTGGCATGTGTCGCCTGGATGAAGCCAAACCTGCTGATTCTTGATGAGCCAACGAACCATCTGGATATTGAAATGCGCGAAGCACTGGCACTCGCGCTGCAGAATTTCGAAGGCGCTATTTTAATTGTCAGCCACGACCGCCACCTGCTGAAGTCCACCGTCGATGAATATTGGCTGGTCGACCACGGCAAGGTGCAGAGTTTCGACGGCGACCTTGATGATTACCACGATTATCTGAATAAGCGTGAAGCCAACACACCGACTGCCGGAGAAACAGCGCCAGCAACCTCAGGCGAGAAGCAGCCGGTAGTTGACCGCAAAGAACAAAAACGCATCGAAGCCGAAAAACGCCAGCGCCTGGCTCCCATCCGCAAGCAACAACAAGCGGCGGAAAAAAAGATGGAAAAACTACAGGCAGAGCTGGCAACCATTGAAGAAAACATGGGTGACGCCACTCTGTACGATGCATCACGTAAGGACGAGCTCAACACTCTGATTCAGCAGCAAGGCAAACTGAAAGGCGAGCTGGATGACATTGAAATGGAGTGGATGGAACTGACCGAACAACTGGAAGCCGCAGAGTAACGCGGTTTCTAAGCTCTCTGAACGGCAAGTAGCTGGCGTATTGCATTGCGCATAAATCCGGGCCGCACTGGCTTGTGCAATACAGTAATCCCCTCCTCGGCCAATGCTTTAATACGCTCAGGAGCCGTGTCTCCCGTGATCATGAGTACCGGCAAGTCGGGCAGAAGCTCTGATTTAATGCGCGAGACTAACTCCTGCCCGGTCATGCTCCCGGGCAGGCGATAATCGCTGATCAGAATATCTGCCCAATCAGGCTCTGCTTCGACGATCGCCCATCCCTCGACAGCATCAACACAGGCACGCACATGACACCCCCACCCTGCCAGTAGCTGAGCTGTGCTCTCGCGCACCATGGCATCGTCTTCAACGAACAGCACATTCACGCCACTGAAAACGCCAGCGGATGCAGGTATCACACCTTCGGTCAGCGATACCACGGCTCCGTCTTCTTCCGTCCATTCGGCACCAGCAAGAGTCACACTGAATACCGACCCTTTACCGGGTTCAGAATCCACTTCAAGTTCGTGCCCTAATAGTCCGGCAAGACGACGACATACCGACAAACCGAGTCCTAACCCTTTCTGACGATCCCGCTCAGGGTTATTCAACTGCACAAACTCCTGAAAGATCTGATCCTGCTGATCCGCCGGAATCCCCATCCCGGTGTCACTGACTTGCACAGACACGTTGTCCCCCGCCACCACGTCAACACGCACTTGCCCGGTTTCGGTATATTTAATGGCGTTTGTAATCAGGTTGCGAAGGATGTTGCCAAGCAATACCGGATCACTGTGCACCGCGCACTGACAAGGCATAGCCACCAACTCAAGTCCCTTAGCTTCTGCGACCGGGCGCGCTTCAATAACAAGACTCTGAATAAGAGGATCGAGTCTGAAATCAGAGGGCTCGGCACGAACGTCTCCGGCATCCAGCCGCGAAATATCCAGCAGCTTTCCCAACAGGTCATCAATCGAAGTAACAGCCGAACGAATGTGTGAAACCAACTGCTGACCGCGCTCAGTACTGACTTCCTGTCGCAGCCCTTCCGAAAGCAGAGAGAGTGAATGAACCGGCTGGCGCAGGTCATGACTGGCTGATGCGAGAAACTGAGTTTTTGCGCGACTGGCTGCATCGGTAATTTCATATTGCTCGCGCAGGGTCTCAGCCAGACGAATATTTTTTAGTGTCAGTGCCATCATATCTTTGTAGGTAATGCTGCCCGAACGGGCAACGGAATAGGCGACACCGATGTAGGCGAGAAATGCCAGCCCCATTCCCTTGTACTGTGGGTCGGGCTGAATCAGACACATGACAATCATCGGCATCGTGCTGACCACCAGATAAATCGCATGGGTAAGCAACCAGATGGCGTTGGTGCTGACCGATGATACGGTGACACCAATAATGAGCACAAAAAGCAGGGTCTGTTCTGCAAACTCACTGACGTTAAAGAACAGCACTCCCGCACTGCCCCATAAGGTAGCGAGCACGATCACACCCGCCATGTACATACCGCGCCAGAAGGTCAGTGAACGCCGCTCGTAGTAATTCCGGTAACACCACAACAGGCCTGTGCCAAACACCTCAAGCCCGATACAGGCGGCATACCAGAGATAACCGTATACCGCGCCTGCCGGGGGACTCTGATTAACAATCAATACCGTCGTTAATATGAGGGTGCCAATCGTTATCGTGCTGATGCGGTCGTACAGATCATCCGTTGCCCGGCGACGGCGGAACGCATTAATCTCATCATCGCTCAGCTCGATATCGTCTGTTGCGACGGTCATTCAGGCAGAAGTCCCAAACGGCGTACGGCATTCAGGCAAGCGGTGCGATTGGTGACCCTGAATAACCGGAAAACATCCCGCAGATGACCTTTGATGGTGTTCTCAGAGATATCGAGTTCGCTGGCGATAACTTTATTGGACATGCCCTGCGCGAGCAGATGAAGAATTTCCTGCTGACGCGGTGTAAGACGTATCTCGGGAAGCTCCTGTTTCTGACTCTGAATCAGTTCAAGCCAACCCTCAGGTAAATAGGTCTCACCGTTAAGTACATCCTGAATTGCGTTGATCAATACTTCCGGCGGAGATGACTTAGGCAAGTAGCCCAGTGCTCCATGATCCAATGCTTTTCCAGCGTCTGACAGTGACTCAGAAGCAGAGATCATCATCACCGGTGACCAGACTGACATTTGCTGCAGGCGCCGGATGAGGGTCAGGCCGCTGATACCCGGAAGATTCAGATCCATCAGAATCAGGTCGGGTTGTTCATCCATGTCATTCAATACTTGCTCTGCCTCTTCCGCGGTACGGACCTGTGTCGTATCACAGGGCGCCAAAGACTGCTCAAGAAGCCCGGCTAAACCACCGGCGAAGAGCAAATGATCATCAATGATTAAGTAGTGCATCCATTCTCCTGTTACATCCGGGGCGAAGGCTTTCTGCATTGACAGGACTGTCAGCTAGCGACACCCCACACTAAAGTATTGGGCTAATGTAACCCAAAATGCGCTAGGTGTTCAGAGGGAAGTAATCTAATTTCCGATGAGCATCTGAGACTGTCCAAGCGAATTAAACAGACCAAGAAAAAAGTGGACAAGGGCGGGTTATGAGTCAGCCTGCCGGAATCACCGCCATCGTCAAACGCGAAATGCAGCTGAGCTTTTCTTCGTCGTTGTAAATCCGTATTTCCCAGACTTGTGACGTACGGCCACGATGAACGATCTTTGCCACTCCTGTGAGGGTGCCAGATCGTACTCCGCGAAGGTGGTTAGCGTTAATTTCCTGCCCGACTGCATACTCTTTACTGTTATCAAGGCACATATTCGCGGCCATGCTGCCCAGTGTTTCGGCGAACAATACATTGGCGCCACCGTGCACCAGCCCAATCGGCTGAAAAGTGCGCGGGTCAGCTGGCATCGTTCCTTTCACCCAGTCATCACCAATTTCAGTAATCTCAATGCCCAGATTGGAGCAGGCCGTATTTTCCATTGCCTTATTGGCTGCTTGAATATCAGGAGTCGAAAACCAGATCGTCATATCAGAGGCTCACAAAGTCACAAAAACAAGAGGATATGACAACTCACGCCAAGCGACCAGCCAGTTACCTGCGACGCACTGTTTCATTCGTTTTCGCAGAAAAATTCCATCGTGCGCCAGACTACGTATATGACTTCAAATAATCTTTTCACTCAGTAATTTCTCGCTCAGATGTGCCCGCGCAAGCCAAGTTACCGTGGAGTGATTGCCTACCCCCTTTAAGCCCGGCAGGCTGTCAGGCTGCACCCTGATGTAAGCGTTTAAGTCTCACCAACGCGGTTCGGGTGAATACAACAATAAAAATGCTCTTCTGGGGTTACTATGACTAAACCAAACCGTATTAAGCGCGCGCTGCTAGCGTCCGCGCTCAGTGCCGGTCTTATCAGTACGCAATCTGCCAGTGCTGATGTAACAGGTCCGGGAACACTCAACGGCGATCTGTGGCAATCAACTGCTGAGTTCTTTCTTAGCTTTTCTTTCGCCGCTGAAGCCATTAACGAATCAAACAATATCCGCCCGTTTCTGATTCCACAGGCAAGATCCCATGGTCTTACCACCTTCCGGGACCAGGCCATTAGCTTTGATTTCCGGGCCAAACATCTGGATGCCAATGGCAACGTTGATAATGATCTTAACTGGACCATTTCCTCATTGCCCATGCATGGGACTCTGACGGGTACCCCGCCCAATATGACCTACACGCCGGACGCCAACTACACAGGGTTTGACCGGGTGATCTTCAAAGTCGATGACGGCGCCGATGGCAGCACTGAAGGCACCATTGATATCAAGGTTCAGGGCTCTTACACGGCGTTTGAAAGTGGTCAGGTACGTCCTCTGGCAATGAACTCCGATAAAACCCGCCTTTACGCACTGAACACCCCCGACGGCAAGATGGAAGTGTTCGACGTTTCGGGTGAATTACCTGAATTGCTGCACAGCGTTCCGGTTGGCCTCGAGCCTGTCGCGATTGCGCTGCGCAATGACAGCGAAGCCTGGGTGGTGAATACCCTGTCGGATAACATCAGCGTGGTCGACCTTGCTGCCGATATTCCACACGTCACGCGTACCCTGTACACCGGTGATGAGCCTCAGGATATTGTATTCGGCGGCCCGGACCGCAACCGTGCTTTTGTCACCACCGCACACCGTGGTCAACATTCACCATCCGATCTGGATGCCATGACGCCAGGGACTGACCGGGCCGATGTCTGGGTCTTTGATGCAGCCTCTGGTGATTCGGAGCCTGAGAAAGTAATTTCTATGTTTGGCATGGCGCCTCGCGCCCTCGCTGTCACTCCGGACGGCAGCAAGGTTTACGCGGCCATTTATAAGTCAGGTAACCAGACCACCATCGCCTCGCATAATTATCGTTTGTTCGGCCGCACCAGCACCATCAATGGTAAGCCCGGGCCCACCACCGACGCCGGCGGTGTCGAAGCACCGAACTCTGGCGTGATGGTGAAATACGACGGTGATGACTGGCGTGACCAGTACGGTACCAACTGGAACCGTCAGATCTATTTCGACCTGCCCGACTACGACGTCTTTGAAATTGATGCGATGGCATCATCACCAACCTGGACCAAGCGTCATTCTGGTGTCGGTAATGCCTTGTTCAATATGACGGTCAACCCAGCCAACGGTAAGGTGTATGTCTCGAACATGGACGCCCGTAACGAGCTGAAATTTGAAGGCCACGGCGATCGCAGCGATATTCAGACGTTACGCGGACGCTTTATCAAGAACCAGATTACAGTCATTGATGGCAATGACGTGACCCCGCGCGATCTGAACAACCACCTGGCGGATTCACGTCCGGGCGGATCTGCTGACGACAATGCCCGCTCTCTGGCAATGCCACTGGAAATGGTGATGGACAGCAACGGTGAGACTCTCTATGTGGCTGCTTACAGTTCATCGAAAGTGGGGATTTTCGATGCTGCAGAACTCGAGAACGGCAACTTCACGACCTCCGAAGCGAATCACATAGAAGTCTCCGGTGGCGGGCCAGCAGGTATCGCTCTGGATGAAGAGCGCAATCGTATGTACGTGCTCACGCGCTTTAATAACTCAGTCGCAGTCGTTGACCTTGAAGCACGCGAAGAGGTTGCCAGTGTTGAGATGTACAATCCCGAACCGGAATTTATCACCGAAGGACGTCCTTTCCTGTACGACGCACGCTTCAGTTCCGGTCGTGGTGATTCTTCCTGTGGTTCCTGCCACCTCTTTGGTGATATGGATGGTCTTGCCTGGGAGCTGGGCAATCCAGACGTAAACTGGACCGAAAATCCTCGCGGTTACGCCGATGAATTCGTGAAAATGAATGCGCTCCGCGTTCATCACCCACTCAAAGGACCGATGCTGACTCAGTCATTCCGTGGCATGGAGTTCCAGGGGCCACTGCACTGGCGTGGAGACCGCACTGGCGCTTACCGCGTCAATGGTGAGTCTCTCGAAAAAGCGGCGTTCAAAGAGTTCCG
Organism: Oceanospirillaceae bacterium; assembly: GCA_002724925.1. Classification (GTDB taxonomy): domain Bacteria; phylum Pseudomonadota; class Gammaproteobacteria; order Pseudomonadales; family Oceanobacteraceae; genus Thalassolituus. The sequence continues at coordinate 39,119 of PBQA01000006.1, read as the reverse complement.
CGGTGCCTTTACCGAACTGTTAGGTCGCGATGCACAGCCGACAGAAGATGAACTGAATAAGTTCGCTGACTTTGTACTGCAGTTGCGCTATCCACCCAACCCCAACCGTAATCTCGACGACACACTGACGCCGAAAGCTCAAGCGGGGGCCGATGTATACTTCAATGAAAAAACCACCGGTTTCAAATCGAAGAACGACATTGCTAAGCAGACCTGTAACCACTGTCATGAAGTCGAAATGGATATCGAACGTTTCGGCACCAACACACTGATGAGCTTCGAAGGCACCGAAAACCCGCAGGACTTCAAAATTCCGCACCTGCGTAATGTCTACACCCGTGTAGGCATGTTCGGCCAGAAATTCCGCGATGAAACATCGACAAGTAAACACATGGGTGATCAGGTAACCGGATATGGCCTGTCACACGATGGTGCGGTCGATACGATGGAAACCTTCCTGACCGTCAGCGTATTCCACGTTGATATTGAAGACGTTGCACCGGTATTCGAGTTTGTGACCCAGGTACCTACAGGGCTGGCCCCAATCGTAGGACAACAGGTGACCCTGAATGCTCAGCAACAGAACGACCAGGATCTGATCGACCTTATGATCAGCCAGGCCTTGCTGCATACCTCTGCTCAAGGCCCCAACAAGCAGCAATGCGACCTGGTCGTTCACGGCGTCATTGATGGTGAGCAACGTGGCTGGATGATGCAGGAATCGGGCGAGTTTCTGTCGGATGACGGTGAATACATATCGGACGCAGACCTACGTGCCACCAGCACCGAGTTCGGCAACAGCCTGACCTATCTGTGTGCACCTCCGGGTTCTGGTACCCGTGTCGCACTCGACCGCGATGAAGACGGCACTTTGAATATGGAAGACGCCGTACTGATGGGCCGCGCGCCAACCAGCGTTCAACCTATGGATCCATTTGCAGCCCCAGAACAGGACGTTATGGTTCCAGCCGAAGGCAACGGCTTTGATCGTGAAGCTGCTCAGAAGCGTAAAGGTCGGTTCCCTGACTTTAACTACTTCTGGCCATTCGGTTCTTAATCGAAAGAGAAGAACAAAAAAACCGCCCATTCGGGCGGTTTTTTTGGGGAAGAACATTTTTAAAAATTCACATCAATTGAAACGTTACCTACGACCGTATCGTCGTTCGAATCACTGCGTTGAATATTAAACGAGGCTTCGTAACCGTAAATGTCCTGATCGGTAATCGTAATACCAATATCGTCAGAAGAATCAGCAGACTCATGTGAAAGACTATTTACTGCATCAAAGAAATAAATATCCCGTTCAGTAAAAGAATATGTCTCTGTACTCAGGTCAAGAATCGAATCGCCGTCTTCTTCGTTTGTGGTCGAGACAGACAACTTGGTTTCTGAATCTTCGAGATTATGCAAACCGGCACAGAAAACATCTTCGTCGGTGACAATCAGGCCAGGCCCCCAATTCCAACCCATTGAACCAACCCGCCCAGTACTTTCTTTTAAGCGGATAAACTCACTGGAGGAAAATAAGCTGACACCGGGCGCTACTGCACCTTCAACTTCTAATGTCAGTACGTTATTCGCCGAGCGATTGTACGTTCCAGCCCCCACTGTAGCTACGGCTGTAGAGGTTACACTTCGTATTTCAACGAAGCCCCCCGCATTACATGAGGCAAACTCGAAACCGCTTTCAGCCTCGGCGCTCTCACGAATAACGAGAAATTCAAGGCGGCTCTCATAACGTTTGAAATCAGGGCCACTGGTATTAGCATCGGTGTAGGTATTATTACGTACTCCAACCCAAGTACCTGTAATTTCGTTGTCGCCTCTTAGCTGCAACAGCTCTGCAGTAGAGCGATAATCATCCAGGGTGAAATACGTCAGACCTGTCGGGAAGTTATCTTCATCTGAGCCACTTGAGCCGGAGCCACCACCTCCGCAGCCCACCATGGCCAGAGTGATAAATGAAAGTGGTAATATTTTTATTTTATTCATAAGCCCTCCGGCTTAATCGATACTTTTTACAACCGAAGATCAGGCTGCAGCACGAATAATTTCTGCGTACTCTTTGCCCTGAGCGTGAGAGTCGATGGTCTCAAGCAAAGAAACACCTTCGGCATTTTTTGCTTCCAGGTTATGACCTTCCGCTGCAAACAGTTTAATAAACTCTGCAAACGTCTGCGGCACCATATGACGATACGCACGGATCACTGCGATGTAATCGGCATCTGAACCGTCATAGCTTTCTGCAACCAGAAATTCACGCAGTTGCGCCTCAGACCATTCACCGCCAAATACTTTTTCTTTATCTTTTTTCTGCATTTTCACTCTCCTAAATACATTTGATGTTGATAGTCTGATGGGTTTCGCTGGCCCTCTGTGCCATGGCCAAAACTGCTCCCGACAGTTTAAGGCATTCCCACCATCCATGGTGGTCAGTTGGCACAGCGGAGCCCCCATGGATGGGTTCACGGCGAGCCAGAGAACCCCATCAGACTATCTGCACGTAATCTCAAACCTTCCGGAACATCAAATCCCAGACTCCGTGCCCTTTATTTTCACCGCGTTTTTCAAACTTGGTGTACGGGCGGTGCTCCGGGCGCGGAACATATTCATTTTTACCGGCCACGTTTTCGTAACCTTCCTGCGCTTCCATGACTTCCATCATATGCTCAGCGTAGTTTTCCCAGTCGGTCGCCATATGGAATACGCCACCCGGCTTCAGGATACGACGCAGCGTCTGCGCAAACTCTGGCTGTACGATACGGCGCTTATGATGCTTTTTCTTATGCCATGGATCAGGGAAGAACAACTGCACTGTATCAATGCTGTTATCCGGTATCAGCTTCAACACTTCAATCGCATCGTCTTTGTACGTGCGCAGATTTGTGACACCGGCTTCTTCTGCGAGGTTCAACAGGGAACCTACGCCGGGCAAGTGCACTTCAACACCGATGAAGTCTTTCTCAGGCGCTGCGGCAGCCATTTCCACGAGGGACTGCCCCATACCGTAGCCAATCTCGAACACAACATGTCCGTCACGCCCGAATACGGAAGGAGGGTCGATTTCACCCTGCTCAAGCTCCAGCCCCATCACTGGCCACTGTCGGTCCAGCCCTCCCTGCTGGCCTTTGGTCAGGCGGCCAGCACGGATAACAAAACTCTTAATGCCACGTCGGTATTGCGGCTTGTCGGCATCGCCAACCTGGTTGGAATCAGACACTCTTATTACTCACTGTCAGAATGGGGAGGAGGCAGCCGGAACGCAGCCAGAATCAGAAACGCCCAGGCGATAAGCCAGCTAACGCCACCAAATGGGGTAATGACCCCGAGAAAGCGCTGCCCTGTGATGGCCATGGCGTAAAGGCTGCCGCTGAACAGAATCAATCCTAACAACATCATGATCGCACTGCGGCGAATCCAGGACGCAGGGCGCACAAACAACCAGGCCGACATCGCTAGCAGTGCGACCGCATGCATCAGATGATACAAAACACCTGTCTGATAAGCGGCCATAAGTTCGGGTTCAATGACCCCTTTGAGCCCATGAGCACCGAATGCACCGAAAGCAACCCCGGTAAAGCCGGCTACTGCAGCTATGTTCAGGCAGGTTCTGGCTTGCATCGTCTATCCCCGAAAAAAGTGCTGATTATAGAGCACTGACGCGCTCAGGTCACAACCTGCGACGCAAAGGAAAGCTGAAATTTCGAGGTGCTTCGTTCTTATATGGCCAGACATCATGTGCCTCTGGAGGCCAGTATTATCTCAACTCTGTTCACGTTTTGATCGAACCTCTATCTTTCCATTCAATGCGGTAAATAAACGCTGCAATAACAATAAAAAGACTCACCTGGTGAACCACATGACTATAACAACAACAGCACGCAGGCTGGCGCTTAAGGCCTCCTGTGGAGCGGGGTTAATTGTATCGGCCACCTGCGCTTTCGCCAGCGTGGAAGGCTATGCAACCAAGAATGGCGATGCCTGGCAGGGCAGCCTGGAACAAGTGCTTAAAATGCAGTTTGTATCTGACTTCATTGGCGAGCGCGCTCATATCCGACCGTTCCTGATACCGCAGGCAAAGTCCTACAGCATCACGACGTTCCGCAATCAGGGTATTGCTATCGACTTTCGCGCGAAGCATGTCACCCCCGAAGGCGAGCCCGATAACAACCTCAGCTGGAGCATCGCCGAAGGGCCTCTCCATGGACGGGTCGAAGGCACACCGCCTAACGTGCGTTATATACCGAATGCCGAATATACCGGCTATGACCGTATTGTATTTAACGTCAGCGACAACCTTGACGGCGACACCAACGGCACCATCGATATTAAGGTTCAGGGCTCGTACACCAACTTCGAGTCAGGCCAAGTTCGCCCACTGGCGCTGAATTCAGACAACACCCGCCTGTACGCGCTGAACACGCCGGATGGCAAACTCGAAATTTTTGATGTCAGCGGGGAAACCCCTGCGCTGATGCACAGCGTTCCCGTCGGGGTTGAGCCTGTTGCCATCGCTCTGCGCAACGATAACGAGGCCTGGGTGGTCAATCACCTCTCGGATAACGTCAGTATCGTTAAACTGAATACTGACCTGCCCTACGTGAAGAAAACGCTGCATGTCGGTGATGAACCGCAGGACATTGTCTTTGCTGGCCGCAACAATGTCCGCGCTTTTGTGACGACCGCGCATCGCGGTCAGCACTCGCCGTCGGACCTTGATGCCATGACGCCGGGCACAGACCGTGCCGATGTCTGGGTATTCGATGCCCCCGATGCCGAGATGGAAAAAGTCATCACCTTGTTTGGCATGGCACCGCGCGGCCTTGCCGTGACGCCAGATGGCGAAACCGTCTACGCCTCCATTTATAAATCGGGCAACCAGACTACCACTGCGGCGCACAACTACCGGGTTTGGGGACCGACCAGCACCATCAATGGTAAACCGGGCCCGAACACAGATGCCGATGGCATTGTTGCGCCAAACACCGGTGTAATTGTGAAATACGACGGCGAGCACTGGCGTGACGTCTACGGTACCCGCTGGGATCACCAGGTGTACTTTGACCTGCCCGACTATGATGTCTTTAAAATCGACGCCACCGCGGCCGATCCGAAAGCCGTAGGCGAATACACTGGCGTAGGTAATGCTCTGTTTAACATGGCTGTTAACCCAGTGAACGGCGCTGTGTATGTTTCAAACATGGATGCCCGCAACGAACTGCAATACGAAGGCCATGGCCATCGTAGCGATAAACAGACTCTGCGCGGTCGCTTCATTAAGAACCAGATCACCGTCATCAAAAATGGCGATGTCACTCCGCGTGAGCTGAACTCTCACCTACGTGACAGCAACCCGGATGGCTCGCCGTCTGAAAACGCGCGCTCGCTGGCGATGCCACTGGAGATGGCGGTCGACAGTGCTGGTGAAACCCTCTATGTCGCAGCCTACAGCTCGTCCAAGATCGGTATCTTCAATACCCGCGAGCTGGAGAACGGCACATTTACTCCGTCCGAAGACAATCATATCGAAGTCTCTGGTGGCGGCCCTGCGGGCATCGCGCTCGACGAATCCCGTGACCGCATGTATGTGCTGACCCGCTTTAATAATTCTGTCGCCGTCATTGACCTGAACGAAGGCCGCGAAACCCAGAGTGTGGCCATGTACAACCCAGAACCGGACTACATTACAGAGGGGCGTCCGTTCCTGTATGACGCCCGCTTCAGCTCTGGCCGTGGCGATTCTTCGTGTGGCTCCTGCCATCTGTTCGGCGATATGGACGGCCTGGCGTGGGAACTGGGTAACCCGGATGGCGTGACCACGGAAAACCCTCGCGGTTACGTGAATTTCTTTATGGAGATGAACGCACTGCCGGTCCACCACCCACTGAAAGGCCCTATGCTCACTCAATCGTTCCGCGGTATGGACTTCCAGGGGCCGTTGCACTGGCGTGGCGACAAAACCGGCACCTATCAGGTGGCGGGTGAATCCCTTGAGCACGCGGCATTTAAAGAATTCCGTGGTGCGTTCACTGAGCTACTTGGGCGTGCCGAGGAGCCTACCGAAGACGAAATGAACAAGTTCGCCGACTTCGTTATGCAGATGCGCTACCCGCCGAACCCGAATCGCAATCTCGACGACACACTGACACCAGACGCGGAATTTGGCGCCAACATCTACTTCAACGAAAAGACCACTGGTTTTGAAGCGGAAAACACCGGCAACGTCGCGATGATTACCTGTAACGACTGCCACGAGGTCGATCCGGAAATCGAGCGCTTCGGTACGTCGACTCTGATGAGCTTCGAAGGTACAGAAGTGTCCCAGGATATGAAAGTAGCGCACCTTCGCAACGTATACACCCGGATCGGTATGTATGGATTGAAACTGCGGAAGCGCACTTCAACCGCAACAGAAATGGGCCCTCAAGTCACCGGTTTCGGCCTTTCCCATGATGGCGCGATTGATACACTGGAGAACTTCCTGTCATTGAACGTATTCCACGTCGATACACCAGATATTCCTGAAGTCATGGAGTATGTGACACAGATCCCGACCGGTCTCGCGCCGATTGTCGGCCAGCAGGCGACCTTCAACCTGACCTCACAGTCGGATGCCGCCCTGGTATCGACCATGATGGCTCAGGCACTGGCGCACACCTTTGACAGCAGCGTGCGTAAACAGAAATGTGACCTGATCGCCAACGGCGTTATCGGTGGTGAAGAGCGCGCATGGCGCTTTGTCGATACCGGTGCAAATACCGGATCATTCGTTGATATGCACGGCGACGCAAGCAGCTTCAATCGCCTGCGCTGGACCTCATTGATACCGGGCAACAGCATCACATTCACCTGTGCCGCTCCGGGCACTGGCGAACGTCTGGCCTTCGACCGTGACGAAGACGGCATCTACAACATCGCAGATGCAGACACCTCCGGACGTAAGCCAACCTCCGTTCAGGCACCTGATCCGGATGCTGAGCCCGTTCAGGTTGAGCGCGCTGAGGGCGCCTTCTGGCGTGAGGAATCACAGAAAGAAAGCGGCATCTTCCCGCACTTCGATAACTTCTGGGCGTTTGATTTCTTTAATTAATCCCGCCCCCCCCCTAAAGAGAGGGAGCGGATATAAAGATGATTGGGCCTACATAAGATGATTGCGGTAGGAGCGAGGTAAGCGTATGCGCCAAGGCCGGGGCTGTTCCATACAGCCCTCGGCATTTCCGCCATCCTTGGCGGTCAGATAGCGCATCCGAGCGTACAGGGATGTATTCACCGCGTCTTACCGAGCTCTATCCCAATCACTTGCACTCGCTCCTGATCCTGAATAACCGCACCTCTACTTCCCTCAAACGAAGCTGTTAGAATGCTCCCCCTGATTCAAACAGTGAGAGCTTCTCGTGAAATACGCAGACCTACGCGACTTCATCAAGAAACTGGAAAAACGCGGTGAACTGGTTCGCATCAAAGAACCCGTCGATCCACACCTCGAAATGACCGAACTGGCTGACCGCGTACTGCGCGCCAAAGGCCCGGCGCTACTGTTTGAGAACCCGAAAGGCTACGACATGCCCGTACTGGCCAACCTGTTTGGCACGCCCGAACGCGTCGCCATGGGGATGGGCGAGGACTCCGTCGAAGCGCTGCGCGAAGTGGGCAAGCTGCTCGCGTTCTTAAAAGAGCCTGAGCCACCGAAAGGCCTGAAAGACGCATGGTCGAAGCTGCCGATTTTCAAAAAAGTGCTGGCCATGGGACCCAAAGAAGTGAAAAAGGCCGCTTGCCAGGAAGTTGTTATCGAAGGCGATGACGTCGATCTGTCAAAGATCCCGGTACAGCATTGCTGGCCCGGAGATGCAGGCCCGCTGATTACCTGGCCGTTAGTGATCACCAAAGGCCCACACAAAGAACGCCACAATTTAGGTATTTATCGCCAACAAGTGATCGGTAAAAACCGTGTGATTATGCGCTGGCTGAGTCATCGTGGCGGCGCGCTGGATTTCCGCGAGTGGCAGCAGGAACACCCCGGTAAGCCATTCCCGGTGACCGTTGCACTGGGTGCTGACCCGGCAACGATTCTCGGCGCTGTCACCCCAGTACCGGACACCCTGAGTGAGTACGCCTTTGCTGGCCTGTTGCGTGACTCTCGAACAGAGCTGGTAAAAAGTATGGGCAATGAACTGATGGTTCCAGCGTCTGCAGAGATTGTGCTCGAAGGGGTGATTCATCCGGATGACATGGCTCCCGAGGGTCCATTCGGAGACCACACCGGCTACTACAACGAAGTCGACAGCTTCCCTGTGTTTACCGTCGAGCGTATCACGCATCGCAAAAAACCGATTTACCACAGCACCTACACCGGACGTCCACCGGATGAACCGGCGATTCTTGGCGTGGCGCTGAACGAAGTGTTTGTACCGATTCTGCAGAAGCAATTCCCGGAAATCGTCGACTTCTACCTCCCACCCGAAGGCTGCTCCTATCGCATGGCGGTGGTCAGCATGAAAAAGCAGTACCCGGGCCACGCTAAGCGCGTGATGATGGGCGTCTGGTCGTTCCTGCGCCAGTTTATGTACACCAAGTTTGTGATTGTGGTCGACGACGACGTTGATACCCGCAACTGGGAAGACGTGATCTGGGCCATCACTACCCGTATGGACCCGGCGCGCGACACGACACTGATCGAAAACACGCCGATTGATTACCTCGACTTCGCCTCACCCGTGTCGGGTCTTGGCTCGAAAATGGGGATGGATGCCACCAATAAAATGCCGGGCGAAACCGACCGTGAATGGGGCGAGCCGATTGTGATGGATGACGAGGTGAAAAACAGTGTCGACCAGCTGGTGAGAAAAATCGGCAAGGATATTGGTCTTTGACGGATACCGTTAAAAACCTGACCGTGAAGACGCATCGCATAACGTTCCAACCGAACGGTGTCACCATTCGCTGCCGTTCGGATCAGACCATCGCCGAAGCGGCGCTGGAGCAGCGCGTTATTCTGCCGGTAAGTTGCGAGAACGGTATTTGCCAGGTCTGCCAAGGCGAACGCCTGTCCGGTGAACTAGTCTTTCGTAATGAACTGGGCACCTCAATACTTGAGCAGGATAATCAGGTATTATGCTGCGTAGCATTCCCCAAATCTGACGTTGAGATTGTTATGACCGATGTATTCGCTCCCGACCATAAACAGCCCGCTACACTTGCTTGCCAGGTGCAGTCGGTCGAGTTAATGACGGACGATGTTTATCAGGTCAGCTTATTGGCGCCCGCAGGTAAAGCTCCGGATTACTGGGCAGGCCAGTACCTGATGTTGCATATGGGCGAAGGCAATAGTGAAGAACAGATTCCTTATTCAATCGCCTCTGCGCCTGGCGCACTCACAGGGAAAGACCCACGAGAAATCGAGCTGCACATTGCCGCCAACAGTGACAAGGCACGTGAGGTGGTAAACTTTCTACAGCAGGCCGTGATCGCTCGTGTCACTATTCCCGCTGGCGATTGCTACATCAATCCGCATTTTCTCGACCAGCGCAAAGGTCAGCCTCTGCTGATGGTCGCCGCTGGCTCAGGATTTTCACAAATTAAAGCCCTGATCGAAGCCACACTGTCGATAGACCCTGAGCGTGAGATTCACCTCTACTGGTCTAACCGTGCGGCCGTCGGCTTCTATCTGCCAGATTTGCCACAGACCTGGCAGAACGATTTTGCTAACTTCCATTACCACCCCATTATTCAGCAGCACGCTGATGACTGGAATGGCCGCGCTGGGTGGATATATGAAGTAATCCACGAAGACTTCGATGATCTGTCGAATGTCGACATGTTTGCCTGCGGATCCCCCAACATGGTGTTCGGTACCCTCGATCAATTGGAACCTTTAGGCCTGAAAGAGTCCAATATGCATTCCGACGTATTTGCTTACGCCAATCGTGCAGATTTCTCAGTTAATCACTGAGCAACGAAATAAATCTGTCTGAATTCAGCGCCATAATGGAGGCGCTTGCTTGCGCCAGACTGATTTTGGCGTAATGATCTGCCTTGTCGAATATTTCATACTACATACCTCCTCTGGAGTAAGGATTAATTTGTGAACATCAATTGGGATAAGCTGAACCTCGACCCACAGCTGCTGTGGGCTGATTACATTCTCCCTTGGGGAACTCAGATTGTACTTGCGATTGTCGTGTTCTTTGTTGGTCGCATGATCGCACGCGCGGTCACGAACGGTACCCGCAAGGTCATGGAAAAGGCCAGCCTTGAACCTATGCTGGTGAACTTCCTGTCGAACATTATCGGCAGTGTTCTGCTCCTTCTTGTCATCGTCTTCTCGCTATCGCAATTAGGCGTTGATACCACCTCCCTTGTCGCACTGCTTGGTGCAGCTGGTCTGGCTGTTGGTCTGGCATTGAAGGACTCTCTGTCACACTTTGCCGCCGGCGTAATGCTCATTTTATTCCGCCCTTTCAAAGTTGGAGACTTCTGCGAGCTGGACGGAAATATGGGTACCGTTGAGCAGATCACCATACTGCATACCCGCCTGAAAACCCCGGACAACAAAGTGATTACCATCCCGAATGGCAATGTGTTCTCTGGCACCATGACAAACTTTTCTGAGCAACCAACCCGTCGTGTCGATATGGTGTTCGGTATTGGTTACGGCTCGGATCTGTTAAAGGCAAAAAATATTCTCGAAGAAATGGTGAACGCAGACGAACGGGTTTTGAAAGATCCTGCGCCCGTCGTCAAAGTACACGAACTGGCCGATTCATCAGTCAACCTGATCTGCCGCCCCTGGGTAAACTCAGCAGACTACTGGGGCCTGTACTGGGACATGATGGAAAAAGTGAAACTGCGCTTCGATGAAGAAGGCATTGAGATTCCATTCCCTCAGGTCTCCGTGCATATGGAAAAAGACGACTGATTCATTGTCAGCTCACACAAAAAAACCGGCTATTCAGCCGGTTTTTTTGGTATTCGACACTAGAGGCGGGCAGGCAAATTTACGACTCTGCGGCTCTTCAGGTTGTGTTCGATCAAAGGCGTCAGCTCGTACTCAGGCAAAGCACGACTGAAATAGAACCCTTGAATCGACATAGCACTGATCGCATTCAGCGCGGCTAATTCAGCTTCTGTTTCAACACCTTCGGCAACCACATCCAGTTCGAGTAATCTTGCCAGATTGACGATGGTTTCTACGATAGCGGCCTTACTGAAAGCTTTCTGATTCACTCTGTCTGCTCAACACCAAAGAAAATCAGGCTGCCACTTACCCCAGCTGTACTGTCTGTAATTGTGAGTGAGTAGTCTCCTGCCTGTGCGCTGCCCAGCTGCCCTTCAAGGAGGTAGTCACCTCCTTCCCGAGCGACGACGCGGAGGGCTACTCGCTGTCCAGATGTACCAGTCAACCCAACGGACAGATCACTGGCGCGAGCATGACGGATTACAAGACTGACTGTCACATCAGAACCCTGATTGACATCATTCAGCGAGACTCGAGTGATACCCGAGCGGGTGAAGAAAAAGGAACGGCGCGCATCGTTGATAGCGATGTCAGTAGCGCCACCATAATTAACGACTTGTGGTTCAGGCTGGGGGGCAGGCTGTGGTTCTGGCTCAGGCTGTGAACCGTTATCGACCGCGAGCACTGCAGCGGTAGCATCCACGATACCTGCGCCGCAACCAGCGCATGTGCCCGGGAAACTGCGTGCGCTTTCAGACAACGCGGCTTCGACTTCAGCAGGGGTCAGGTCTTTATTCACTGAGCGCATCAGAGCAATCACACCGGCCACTACTGGAGTAGCCATTGATGTCCCTTGATACTCGGCGTACGTCGCCCCTTCGCGCCCCTGCCGGCCACGATCAATGGTAGACAGTATGCCACCACCATTCCCGCCACCCGGCGCCGCGATATCAACTACGGAGCCGAAATTAGAATAACTTGCTCTAGCCCCATCTCGTCCAGTCGAAGCAACGGTAATCACATTCTGACAGTTCGCAGGCGTCGCACCACGGGCATCAACGCTGCTGTTACCAGCGGCGACAACTACCGTCGAACCTGCCGCAACGGCCTGATTAATAGCAGCCTGCATATACGACGTACAACTCCCGGTTCCGCCAAGACTAAGGTTAATAACATCCGCCGGGTTCTGATTAAGCGGAGCACCTGCTACTGGCAAACCTGCCGACCAGACAACCCCATCGGCAATATCAGACAAAGTGCCACCACAGCGACCAAGCGCCCTCACAGGAACGAACTTCGATAGTGGCGCAATCCCGGCAATCCCAGTGCCATTATCGGTAACGGCCGAAGAGATACCGGCCACATGGGCTCCGTGCCACGACGAGTCTGAGCTACCACACCCCGAAAATAGACCGGTGTAGTCACCCTCATCGATGGCGTTGCCATCGCGACCATTACCATCACCGGCTGTTGAGCTGTTCGAAATCATGTCGTAACCCGGCAGGCGGTTCGTATCAAGGTCAGGGTGCGGAACATAACCGGTATCAATGACCGCGATGACCGAGCCTTCTCCCCGAGTAATATCGTGAGCATTCTGTGCACGGACACCACCCGCATCTTCAAAGTGATACCACTGGCGACTGTACAGAGCGTCGTTCGGGACAGCCTGCGTCGTTACCCAGATATCCTCTTCCACCCGCTTAACAAAACTCTGCGACCGGATCGCCGCCATCGCAGACCGGTGCAGCTGCCCTTTCCCCGGTATATCTATAACCAGGTACTGGCCATTCAGCATGCTTCGTTTAATTGCATCTACCGGTAAAACATCAGTGAGTAATTGCTTTGAGTGAGCTACAGAAGGGTCTATTTCAACGACATACTGCTTCGCTGAAGCAATGTCCGAAGCAGCCGCTGCCAGAAAGGCAAGCGGTAAGGATTTCATCAGATGTTTCAATTCGGGGCCCTCGATCAGATAATAAAAACACTCAGGCCATCATTTCACATCACTGCAATCTGGCCTTCAGGTTTTCAAAACTATCGATTCGGGCAATTAAATTACTAAAGAATTATTGTGTTAAATTGCATCTCTTAATGTAACCGGTTTGTATCCCGATTAAATAACGATGTTTCTCTCATTCTTTAGAATTATTTTGGAGAAATATTTCCGATTTACCCTGTATTTTCTGCGATCAAACAGATATCAATTCAATGCAGCGCATTACGCCGGACAGGACTCAACGACAGCTTCTGCCAAAGAGATTTCTCTGCCGTACTCAAGTCACCAAAAGTAAGCTCACGGAGTAATACCAGGCTGTCATTACAGAATGTTCTGACCGACAGTTGCCCCAACTGATCAAGCACTCTGCTGAACAGAAAACGACAGCTACGCTGATCGCCCAGACGGCGAAAGGCTGCCATCATCTGAGCTGCAGCGTCCAGATAATGCTGTTGGGCTTTTTTGTCCGGATTTTTCGACAACTCCAGCTCAGCAATTTCAACCGCATTACCAAAACAGACGGTCGCTCTTTGCCACTGCCGTCCGGCCATTGCCTCACAGCCCATGGATGTCGCTCGCAGCCAGCCCGCCTGTAGCTCAGATGGGTTATCCATTAACCACTGGCGATGACCATCACATATGTATTTCATATCAGGCTGCCGCCAATGCATCGTATTCGCTGATGATCTGAGCTACCCATTTTTCAATGCGGGTATCAGTCAGTTCGAACTGCTGGTCTTCATCGATAGCCAGACCACAAAACAGTGTCTTGTCGTCATTTACTGCGCGCGAAGCTTCGAATTCATATCCTTCCGTTGGCCAGTAACCGATAAAGCGCGCACCGGCTTTTTGCAGATGTTCCTGTAACCAGCCCATGGCATCGACAAAAAAATCACCGTAGCCAAACTGATCTCCCAGGCCGTAGAGGGCAACCGTTTTCCCAGACATATCCAGGGCCTGAATCATTTCCTCAACGTCTTCCCAGTCAACCTGAATACCTCCAAAGTCCCACGTTGGTATGCCCATAATCGCCAGGTCATAACCCTGTAATTGCTCCGGCTCGGCATCTGTGATGTTGATGAGGTCGGCAACAATACCTGCCTCCTGTAGCTGCTCAGATATTTTCTCCGCAACATCCTCGGTGTTTCCGGTATCTGTTCCGAACACGATACCGACAGATGCCTGACTCAATGCTGAACTCATAGCTGATTCGCTCCCAAATTATTAATGCGAATCATTATCGTTATATTATAGAGAAAGGCAATACTCTTCTGCGCAGAGATCCCGCAGAAGAGTAAAGACTACTGAAGTAGTAAGGTGGAGCAGGTAGTGATGGAGAGCCTTAACGGCGGGGCTTTGGTTTAAAAGCCGACATGATGGCTAACGGAATCGTCAAAGCTAACCAGATCACCAGCGAAGTAATGAAATAGGCGATCTGTAGTTCGGCAAACAGATTCGACTGGAGCACAATCTGAAAGACCCCGTATAACGCCATACCCCCGAAATAGAACAAGCCGAAAACCAACCAACCGGGCAGGCCGCTGGTGCCGGTTCTGACGATCTTACCTGCGATCTTCACAGAGAGATCCATAAAGAAGTACAGCCCCATCACAGTGAGCGTAATCGCAATAGCGTGACGCAGAGGGCCATCCCAATAGGTTTCGGTGTCCGCCGCTGCAGAGACATCGCCCCCGGCATACAGTGAGTAAGCTCCACTCAGGATGGTAAACAATCCCGTCAGTATGGTGAGGTAGTCGGCAAGAGCCGAGCGATGTGGCATATCATTCATAACGTCCCCCTGATACAAGTCCGGCGGCTCATGGCCGCCGGTTTTTATTATTTTATGGACTGACTTCAGGCAGTGGCCAGGTAATCAGTGACCCAGTGCCAGCTGAAAATGTTCGCAGGCAAGCGTTTCATCGCCTTCAGCCAGCATGACCTTGCCCATTTCAGCGTGCAGTTCGGCCAGACCTTTGATACTCAGGCCGGTCTGCAGATACTCACGGGCTTTTTCCAGATCATTCACACGCAGCGCCAGACGACCGAGTGTCAGCAACAGGAGCGGATCATTAGGGCGCTCTTTCAGCTGCTGCTCAGCAAACAGCAGCTGCTTGCTGGCGTCTTTACCTTTCAGGCGACCGAAGATTTCTACCAGCTCGTCGTGCCATACGTGCTTAAGGCCTTCACGCAGCGCTTCCTCTGCTTTCTCTTCCTGCTCAGTTTCGAGCAGCAGATCAACGTAAGACTTCATCACATCGCTGGTATAGCGCACGTCGCGGCCGAGACCATCAAACGTCGCAGTCAGGCCCTGACCACCATTTGCATGACGGGCGCGGTCGAGCAGTTGCAGAGCAACGTTGCGCTCCAGCTTACGTAACTCTTCATCCGGAATTTTGGTCGCTTTGCGCAGGGTTGGCAGAAGCTCATTTAACGCAACCCAGTCCTCCAGATCCTGCAGTGTTTTTACCAGTAACTTCAGCAGGTATGCGTGACGCGGATGCTTTTCACGCAGGCTGATCAGTACGGCCAGCGCCTGCTCGTTCTGGTTACGCGATTGCAGTAGCTGTACCTGAGTAATCCCCACCGCCAGGTCTGAGCCTTTGGTGCTCAGGCTTGCCTGCTTGAGCCATTCGTCCGTTGCTTCTGACTTATCCTGCTCGTAAGCAGCACGGGCAGCCGCCAGATAGTTAATCAGAGGTTGATCAGAATCTTTAGCACTGCTTGTCAGGTTACGTTCGGCACGGCGCCACTGACCCTGTGCAAGAGCGAGCAGGCCTCGAGTAGTCTGGCGACGGGCACGCAAGCTACGACGACGCTGACGCCATTCATTGAAACGACGGTCACTGCCAAACAAGACCAGAAGCGCACGCAGCGCAATGTACACGGCCAGCAGTGCAATCGCGCCCAGAACTAAGAACATCCACAGGCTGGTTTCTACGGTGTAGTTTTCCCAGCTAAGCATGACATAGCCAGCATCGATATATACGAATGCGCCAACGCCGATGGCACCGGCCGCAATCAGCAACAGGAAAAGAACGATCAGTCTCATGCGTCCTCCTCCGTACCGGCCTCTTCAGCCTCGTCCACGTTGGTTTCTGTTGGCTGAACCGTGCCATTGCGGCGCTGCTCTTCAACCAGTTTCTGCAACATCAGAAGTGACGCAGTGATATCCGGACGCTCAGGAGCCACTTCCCACGCCTGCAGTTCAGACAAGGCCGCACGGGCCGCACGAGTACGTGCATCTTCAATAATCAGATAGGCATCTAACCACTCTGAGACGCGCTGAAGGCTGTGCTCATACAGTTCGGTCTGTTCGCGCAGGAGTGCAATCTGAGCCTGTTCCAGCATGAGATGCATGTTCTGCTGCAGGTAATACTGCTGATCGGGCGTTAGTGGCGCCGCGATTGGTTCGTCACGCTCACGGATACGCACCATACGAATCACGTTATCTCTGACTGTATACCAGAGGTTCCAGTACCACGTCTGCTCATCCAGAGTGAGTGGCTCTTCTTCAGCAACAGGTTCTGCGATCAGTTTTTCTGGCATCCATGGCAGCGCCGTTACCTGCTCCTGCAGAGCCTGCAGACGGAAGATAGCGCCCACACGATCAACGGCAGGCACGGCACGCAGAGCCATCAGCTCACGGGCAATCTGAGCACGGACTTTATCAAAACGAGGGTTACGCGTTTCAATAATGACGTTGTCTGCTGCGGTCAGCATGCTGATCGCACCTTCCCAGTCACGCTCAAGCTCAAGGCGCTGGCTGGCAAGGCGCAGCAGGTATTCTGCTTCGGCCAGTAGCCAGTCCTGACGCTCTGCACCCGGCAGCTTACCCAGGCGCTCTGTGTTATGAGCCACCTGAGCGGCAAGGTTCTGAGAGGCAGTATTCAGGGCTTCTGCGCGCTGCATCAATGTTGTTTCACGCGCGTTGCTTGCTTCAATTTTCTGCAGTGCAGTATTCAGGCGATCAGTCAGTACCGCAGTTTCAGCGGTTGCAGCCTGTTGCTGCTGCCAGCCGAAAAAGCCGGCCGCACCCGCCAGAGCAAACAGGATGATGATCAGGAGCAGGTTAAACCAGGAAAGCACATTGGAACTGCGCTTCTCTTTCTGTCCCTTATCAGCCGGGGCGTTAGTCTGTTGTTCGTTGCTCACGGTGAATTTCCTTCTGAAATTGGCCTTAACGGCGAAATCTTAACGGCCTGCGGCAAACCGCGCGCGCAGGCTGTGCAAAGTATCTTCATTACGGGCGCTGGCCGCAACCACCACGTCAGTGCAGCCATGCTGTCTGGCGTAAGTAGCCACTCGCTCACTTGGCACTATGATAGTGCTCACCCGGGTCGCAATATCTGGTATCTGTTGTTGCGCAATATCGAGCGCCTGCCCACTGCTTAGCAGCAATACTGGAGCACCCTGTAAGGTTTTGTCCCAGCCGGCTTCTGCCCATTCAATCTGCCGGCGTTCATAGAGCTCGGCGTACTCGACACGGGCGCCGCGCTCACGCAGAACCGAGGCCAGGGTTTCCCGACCGCCGACGCCCCGCCAGATGAGTATTTTCTCACCCTCGACCTGCTGTAACGATGGCAGCGCTAGTACCCCTTCACTGTCGTATCGGTCAACCGGCATTTCCATATCGACGCCATACTCCCGATACACTGCTGCGGTTGTCGGCCCTACCGCATACCAGCGCAGCCCGACAGGCATCTGAGGCCAATAGGCATCCATCCAGCTGAACCCCGCCTCTGCGGCATTCTGGCTGATCGCGATGACGGCATCGTAATGGTCTATATCGAGGATTTTCTGACGACAGGCACGTGAAGCGGCGCTGTCATCATCTTCAAATCGGCGAATCTCAATCAAGGGATGATGGCGAACCTCAAAGCCAAGCTCCGCCACCGAGCTGATTAATTCACTGGCTTTATCCGCGGGTCGCGTTACTACAACCGGCGGTAACGCTTCAGTGAACGTCATGACCATACACGGCACGCAGGATATCACCCGCTCCCTGCGCCAACAGGTCTTCTGCTGCCTTTATACCCAGTGCTTCGGCGTCTTCTGGCGAGCCGCGGAATTCGGTACGCAGCATTTGCTGACCGTCCTCGCTACCCACAAGACCACGTAGCCACAATTCATCACCATCAATAATGGCGTAACAAGCGATGGGGACCTGACAGCCCCCTTGCAGGCGACGGTTCATGGCACGTTCTGCCAGCACGCATTGTGCGGTTACTTCGTGGTGCAGTGGCGCGAGCAGGGCATGAATGTCTTTATCAGCACTGCGCCACTCAATTCCAAGGGCGCCCTGTCCACCCGCTGGCAGTGATTCTTCTGCGGGCATGAAAGCAGCGATACGTTCATCCATTTCCATGCGCAACAGGCCCGCCGATGCGAGAATGATGGCATCGTACTCGCCAGCATCCATTTTACCCAGGCGCGTCTGTACGTTGCCGCGCAGACTCTTCACTTCAAGATCAGGTCTACGCTCTTTAGCCTGACAGCCACGGCGCAGACTGGATGTACCGAGTATTGAGCCCTCTGGCATCTCGGCCAGAGTCTTGTATTTATTCGAGACGAACGCATCCAGAGGGTTTTCGCGATCGCAGATCACACCGAGCTCGAGACCTTCCGGAAACTCCATCGGCACGTCTTTCATTGAATGCACAGCGATATCCGCCCGCCCGTCGAGCATGGCATTCTCAAGCTCTTTTACGAACAGCCCTTTGCCACCGATTTTCGCCAGTGGCACATCCAGGATCTTGTCCCCTTGAGTGGTAAATGTAACCAACTCAACCTCCAACCCCGGATGCAGCGCTTCCAGGCGGGCCTTAATGTGTTCAGCCTGCCACATGGCCAGTGGGCTTTTGCGGGTCGCAATGCGGAGTAAAGATGGTGTCGGCATGATGTCCTCGAACCTGAAACTGTGCATTTATCAGGCGTGGATAATAACAGGATTGAGGTGGGATTGCTGCGCGCCTTCAGCAGCCGCGCAGGTGCTTCTTCACTCCCGGCGCGTGCCGCCGACTGACAGGCAGCGGCTGATCGCTCCCGCGCAGCCACAAAACAACACCGTCATCGGTATTTTCGAGTCGCTGAACCCGGTCGGACGCAACAAGGTAGCTGCGGTGAATCCGCATAAAACGTTGCGGAAATTCTTCTTCCAATTGCTTCAGCGAATCGTCTATCAGGGTCTCTCCGTCAGCATGGTGCATACTGACGTATTTCTGGTCTGCGCTGAAAAACAGCACATCATCTACCGGGGTCAGCACTAAGCCTTGCGACGTTCGCGCACTGATGTGTGTACGCGCAGCCGGACCGGACACCTGCCGACTCAGACGTTCTGCCGCCCGGCTCAACGCCCGGGTGAGATCTTCTTTGCGGATCGGTTTCAGCAGGTAATCTGCAGCATCCACATCGAAAGCCGCCAGAGCGTGATCGTCAAAGGCGGTACAGAAGACGATGACAGGGGCACTTGGCAGCGTCCTGATTTTCTCTGCGGCCTGCAAACCATCCAGACCGGGCATCTGAATATCGAGCAGAACCAGATCTGCCCGGAATTGCGATAACCAGTCGACCGCCGCCTGCCCATCACCTGCCTCGGCAATACAGGCAAAGTCTTTATGCTCTTCTAAAAGACGTTTCAGGCGCTGACGCGCGAGTGGTTCATCATCGACCACCAGAACGCGGTAACTCATACTCTATCCCCATTCTCTGGTATCAGGATCCGTGCTTCGTAGCGATGTCCCTCATCCTCTACATTAAGTGTGGCACCTTCACCGAAAAGCGCCTCCAGACGTGCGCGGATATTCTGATGGGCTATGCGGTTGCCACTGGACTCGACGGACTCACTGCTTTTGCTGTTACTGATCTGCAGCAACCAACCTTTATCCATCTGCGCCAGCGACACCCTGATGTCTCCCTGCGCCACAACAGGCTGGATACCGTGATAAACAGCATTCTCAAGCAAAGGCTGCAAAATTAATTGTGGCACCCGTATATCTGGCAGAACGTGAGGAAGTTCCCATTCCACCAGCATCCGGTCGCCTAAACGGGTCTGTTCAATATCAAGATACCCCTGCCCAAGTTTGATCTCTTCTGCCAAAGAAGTCGTTTCTTCGGTTCCACGTAAAACCGCGCGGAAAAGCTGAGCCAGCTCAAGCAGCATCTGCTCCGCTTTTTCAGGGTCTATGACGATTAGAGAAGCAACGGTGTTGAGGGTATTAAAAAAGAAATGCGGACGGATATTTGCCTGCAAGGCCGCAAGACGAGCCCGGAGTTCAGCCTGAGTCTGCAAGCGCCACTGGCTCTGCACGTAAAAATAGCGCATCGCCATCGCCGAAAAAATTGCGCTGACCAGTTGGTTGCGGGCAACCCAGTACCAATCCAGCGAGGGCTGAATTGCAGGTAAGAAGGTTTCACCCAACAGGCTGATACACAAGGTCACCAGCTGGATAATGAGCAGAGCCACAGTTGATGCCGCCCACACAGGAAGCCGGGCTAGCTGACCACGAGCCTGACAGAGCAACGCCACAGACACTAATGCCACCCACTGAACAAACAGTGAAACCAGCCCGAAGCGCACCCCCGAAAAGCCCTCAATGCCACTCTCGATCAATGTCAGTGCCAGTACCAGAGCCTCGCTGACGATCAGCAGAATCAGTACTGCCCGGGCATTGCACAGGTCAGGGAGAAAGAAGCCGTCGAGCAGTTCGTCCTGCGAATGAGTTTGTTTGTCCTTCACATAGATTCCTGTTTCAGTACCGCCAATGCACTCTCAGAGTCTCGCCGCATTCGGCCGCGTCGTAAAGGGCCTAAGCCCCGGTATGAACGCAAAGCCGCAAAGGCTATAATCCCGCCTTCTTTCAATTCAACGAATGTCCGATCAGAGGTGCCTGATGACCGACCAATCCACAAACGCTTCCTGGGGAGGCCGCTTTTCTGAAGCGACCGACGCCTTTGTCGCCCGCTATACCGCCTCTGTGGAGTTTGATCAGCGCATGTACCGCCAGGACATTCAGGGCTCCATCGCGCATGCAACCATGCTGTGCAAAGTAGGTGTTCTGACTGAGCAGGAGCGCGACGACATCATCAATGGCCTGAACGAAATTCAGAGCGACATTGAGAATGGCAAATTCGAGTGGTCCATCGAGCTTGAAGACGTGCACATGAACATTGAAGCTGCCCTGACGGCCAAGATTGGTATTACGGGCAAGAAGCTACACACTGGCCGCTCCCGTAACGACCAGGTAGCGACGGACATCCGTCTGTACATGCGTGATGAGATCGACGTTATCTCTGCCGAACTGACGCGCCTGCAACAAGGTCTGGTTGAGCTGGCTGAACGTGAAGCCGATACCATCATGCCGGGCTTTACTCACCTGCAGACTGCACAGCCAGTGACTTTTGGTCATCACCTGCTGGCCTGGAACGAGATGCTTGAGCGTGATTACGCCCGCCTTCAGGACTGCCGCAAGCGCGTAAACCAGATGCCACTGGGCGCTGCTGCACTCGCTGGTACGACGTATCCCATCGATCGTCATTACACTGCCGAGCTACTGGGCTTTGAAGCACCGACCGAGAACAGTCTCGATTCCGTCTCTGACCGTGACTTCGCCATCGAATTTACCAGCGCAGCGTCTCTGATCATGATGCACATGTCGCGCTTCTCTGAAGAACTGGTGCTGTGGGCGTCTGCTCAGTTCCAGTTTGTCGATCTGCCTGACCGCTTCTGCACCGGCTCATCCATCATGCCGCAGAAGAAAAATCCGGACGTTCCTGAACTGGTGCGCGGAAAAACCGGTCGTGTGTATGGTCATATGATCAGCTTGCTGACCCTGATGAAGTCACAGCCACTGGCCTACAACAAAGACAATCAGGAAGACAAAGAGCCACTGTTTGATACGGCAGACACTCTGCGTGACTCACTGCGCGCCTTCGCTGATATGGTGCCGCACCTGCAGGCTAAAAAAGAGTTTATGCGTGAAGCGGCGATGCGTGGTTTCTCAACCGCCACTGACCTTGCAGACTATGTGGTTCGTAAGGGCACTCCATTCCGTGATGCACACGAAATTGTCGGTAAAGCGGTCGCTTACGGTCTGGAAACAGGAAAAGATCTGAGCGAAATGACACTGGAAGAACTGAAGCAATTTTCGGATGAGATTTCTGAAGATGTATTCGATGTTCTGACACTGGAAGGGTCTGTCGCGGCTCGTGATCATATTGGTGGAACCGCACCTGATCAGGTGCGTTCTGCGGCAGGCAGAGCACGCCAGAAGCTGGCGGCGCGCAGCTAAGCGTAGCGCTCAGCTGAAATGAAGAGGGTAGCTGATCAGCTACCCTTTTTTTTGAACCAGCCCGGTACGTTATTGACCGACACAAAGCGGAATACGAGCACCGCGTGTACTAAACCAATAATCAGCCCCATGCCCATCTGTCCGGTTTCCATGAGCTCCCACACCAGCATGGGTAGAGTCAGAATCGGAAACCACGCTATGTAGCGAAAAAACACGCGCTCAAATCTCGTCGTAGGCAGATCCTGTTTACTCATATCCTGTTTCTGCGTCGTCATACAATACCTCCATCAGATGCCCAGCTTGGCACCACGACCAGCCACTGCCTATTAGAGGAAAGTCGAATAAGCCTGTGCCGACTATTCAGACCCGGCTCACATCCACAGAGACTGTCATTTCAGGCGCTGAGCCCCCACCGAAGATCACACCTTTCAGCGGTGTTACATCGTTAAAGTCACGGCCCCAGGCGGTAATGATATGTTGCTCTCCGGCAAGGCAGTTATTCGTCGGATCAAATTCTACCCAGCCCTCACCCGGCGAAAATACCGATAACCACGCATGCGTTGCATCGGCACCCACTAACTTTTCCTGACCCGGTGGCGGCAGTGTTTCGAGATACCCGGAAACGTATTTAGCAGCAAAACCCAAGGAGCGCAGACAGGCGATCTGCAGGTGAGCAAAATCCTGGCAGACCCCTTTTTTGTTCTGCATAACTTCGGACAGAGGTGTCGCAATGGTTGTCGCAAGCGGCGAATAGCTGAACTCTTCGTAGATTCGAGCAGTCAGTGCAAAGCACGCCGATAACAGAGAACGGTCGGCAGTAAAAAGATCTGCGGCGTAGTCCCGGAATTCAGGCGCCGCCGCAATCATGG
The DNA here is from genome assembly GCA_002724925.1 of Oceanospirillaceae bacterium. Lineage (GTDB taxonomy): Bacteria > Pseudomonadota > Gammaproteobacteria > Pseudomonadales > Oceanobacteraceae > Thalassolituus. Next base: position 16,013 of record PBQA01000006.1, on the reverse strand, counting down.
ATGAGTCCAACTGATATTCGCGAGCGAGCAGTACATCTTCTGATTTCGACTGCTGCATTTTGCTCAGAACTTCTGCACAGGTACTGCCGAGATCAAGATTGGTGTCTGCAATCTGCGGGCGGGTTTCTACCTGACTGGTGGCAGTGATCGTCAGCGCCTTGTGGGGCCGCTGAATTTCGAACTGAAACACCTGATTGCCAAAATAATCTTCCCGGCGCTGCTCCATGGCCAGTTCCGGGGTGACTTCTATCTTGCTGTTGATGCAGGTCTGACGCTGAGTCGTTCGCGGGATCATCTGTGCCAGGTTGTAACAGTGCGAGACCCGGCTGGCGTATTTATAGGCGGTGATATGTTTAATCAGATACTTCATTACAGCCCCTCCCAACGAGCATCGACCAGCTGTTGTGAGTCTTCTCTGTGATCGAAGTAGCGATCGCCGATCATATCGCTGATGTCCATCAGGGCGTTATCCAGAGTCTGCATCTCTTCAATCAGCACTTTACGCTCACCTTCCGTACTTGCAGACAATTCAGAGAGCGTAAACAAGCGCACGCGCGTACTGCATTCGATCAGTGCTTTCTCAGCAGGCGGCAGCTCATGCAGATACCCGGCATGACTTGGAAGCTTGCGCAACTGGCGCAATATATTGCCGAGCTGATACATCACCGAACGTGGGTTATCTGTATCCAGCAGAACCAGATCAAGGCCGCTACGCAGATCAGGACGAGCACCATAGCGGCGACGGTAGGTAATCAATCCCTCAAGCGTAAGCAGCAGTGCTTCAGCAACGCGGGATTGCTCTGGCTCCATCATCTCAGGACCAAGCAAGGTGCCCGTCAGGCGCCCGGTCTGCATGGCTCGTTCGATTCGACGGCCCAATTCCATAAAACGCCAACCGTAACCGCGGGTCATGCTCTCGTGCGTCAGGCCCGCCAAGGCCATTAATGCTGTGACCAGAGGGTCGAGTACTTCATCAGGGCTAAGGTAAGCATCCTGCTCATCGCCATCCAGTAGAGGGATTGCATCCCGGATATCGTTGATCACCCGATAGGTGTCAGACGACAGCAACTCTTTGGCTTCATCAGCACAGAACAGCATGCTGTTGAGGGTATTCGCAATCGACTGCGGCGCTTCTCCACGACGCAGTGCTTCAATCATGGCTTCATCACTCTCCGGCGTTTTCATCGGTGCAATAGTCGCCAGCTCAGTCACGGCCTTGAGCAACGTCAGACGTAGATCAGATGACAGAGGGTCTTCGCCATTGAGCATGGAGTACGCAGTACGGAGCAGACGCAGGCAGGCTTCTGCACGCTCAGCGTAGCGCCCCATCCAGAACAGGTTCTCAAGCACGCGGCTAGGTAGGTTGGTCGCTTCACTTTCCCGCGCAGGCGCAACATCTTCGTGCTGATTGGTAACGATGCGCTCGGGCTCGGAAGCTACGACCCAGGTATCTTTGCTGGTCGCACCCGCCTGACCAGAGATCAGCAGCGCATCTTCTTTGAGCCCGACCCGGGTAAGACCGCCCGGCATAACACTGTATGACCCGGTACCCGCAACCGTGAAGGCCCGGAGTATCGCTGGCCGCGGTGCCAACACATTATTCTGCAGAGTCGGTAAGAAGCTGGACTCCAGTACAGGTTGGCCAACATAGCGCTGGGGATCACTTTTAATCCGGGCGGCCATATTAGCCAGCTCTTCAGCGCTGGCTTTAGGCCCAAAGAAGCTGAGCTCGCCCGGCTTACGATAGGTAGGTTTCACCACCAGCTTCGTCAGGTTATCCAGAACATAGGTCATGTCAGTAGGATCACCACACCACCATGTCTGCACGCTGTTGAGGCGGGGCTCACGCCCAAGTAGCGCGCGCCCGATGTCCGGGAGATATTTCAGCAATGCTGGACTTTCAAGAATACCCGAGCCCAGTGAGTTAGCGACGACCAGATTCCCTGCTCGCACCACCTGCAGTAGGCCGGGCACCCCCAGACGGGAATCTCCGCGCAGTTCTACCGGATCACAGAACCAGTCGTCTACGCGACGCATGAGTACATCGACCCGGCTCAGCCCGTCGAGCGATTTCATCCAAAGAAATCCACCGCGAACCACCAGGTCATCACTCTGAACCAGATAAAGCCCGAGGTAATTCGCCAGATAGGCGTGTTCAAAATAGGTTTCATTACGGGGACCAGGGGTCAACACCGCGATACGAGGCGAGGGCCTGTGAGGGCACAGGCTCTGCATTTTGCTGCGCAGCTGGCGGAAGTACCCGGCCAGGCGATGAACGTGACTGTCGCGGAATAAGCTCGGTAAAACGCGTGACATCACCGTGCGATTTTCGAGCGCGTAACCTGCGCCACTCGGGCTCTGAGTTCTGTCCGCGAGCACCATCATACTGCCGTCCGGGCCACGGGCCATATCGGCGGCGTGAATAATCAGATCATGCTCGCCGGGCATACGCAGCCCCTGGCAGGCGCGCAGAAAACCACGATTGGCATAGATAACTTCTGGCGGTATCACTCCGGTCCGGATCAACTGGCGCGGGCCGTAGATATCGCGTAACAAGAGGTTCAGTAACTCTGCACGCTCAACCAGCCCACTTTCAATGGCGGCCCAGTCATCACTGCTGATGACATTAGGAATAAGATCTAGCCCCCAGGTACGGGAGTCGTTCAGCTTGTCGCGAAAGTTATCGGTGTAGATGTTGTACGTTGCACCATCATCACGCAGTAGGCGGCGAGCCTTCGCTTGCCGGTCATGCAGGACGCTGCCCGGCATACCCGCCAGACTCTCCATGACATAATTCCAGTGTGGAAGCATGTTACCGGTGGCATCGTAGACAGCATCACCGCTGCGTTGCAGCGGTGGATACAGGTCTTCAACGGTCGGCGTGATGGCTGACTCATCAGTCATATTGGCTATCTCAGGTTATCTGGCCGCAATTATGGCAGATTCTCAGCGTTTAGGCTGAGTTCTGAGATCCAGCGTCAGAGGATATTCATCATACGACTCTTCTGCCGGAGCACTCATCGGCCTGACATCTGTATGCGCAGTAAATTCACGTATGGCATCGATCTCAGGACGAGGCGTGTAAGGCCCCTGCGTATGATCTGTGGTCGTAAATCGATTACCCCGCCGGGACTCGGCTTCAGCAGCATTCACTGGGAATACGTCATAGCTGCGCCCTCCCGGATGAGACACATGATAGGTCGCTCCACCCACCGAGCGTCCGTTCCAGGTATCGATCAGATCGAAATGCAGGGGAACGTGAACATCAATGGTCGGATGCAATGCCGATGGCGGCGCCCAGGCCTTATAACGTACACCCGCCACGAATTCACCATGCTTGCCGGTGGCCCGCAGAGGCACCTTGCGACCATTACAGGCCAGAATGTAGCGGCTGCCTGTCATGCCGGTGACGCGAACCTGCAAACGCTCTACAGAGGAATCGACATAACGCGCAGTACCAAAACTGGACACCTCTTCACCGAGTACATTCCACGGCTCAATAGCCCAGCTCAGCTCAAGTGACATATCCCCAAGGTTCACCGTACCATAGTGTGGGAAGCGGAACTCACGGAAAGGCAGTAACCATTCGGCCCTGAAATCCAGACCATGCTCCTGCAGATCGGCTGCCACATCTTTGATGTCCTGCCAGATATAGTGCGGCAACATGAACTGGTCGTGTAGACGAGTGCCCCAACGCTCAAGCTTCTGCTTATAGGGCTTCCGCCAGAACCGTACGACCAGAGCACGAAGCAGAAGCGCCTGAACCAGTGCCATACGGCTATGCGGCGGCATTTCAAATCCACGGAATTCGAGAATACCCAGTCGCCCGGACGGACTGCCTGGAGCGAACAGTTTATCGATACAGAATTCAGCCCGGTGCGTGTTGCCCGTCATATCAATCAGCAGATTGCGTAACAGGCGATCGACCAGCCATGGCTGGGCTACGTCTCCCTCGGGCATCTGCTGAAAAGCAATTTCCAATTCATACAGAGCTTCATCCCGACCCTCATCGACTCGTGGGGCCTGACTGGTCGGGCCAATGAAGGCGCCAGAAAACAGATACGACAGTGAAGGGTGGTTCTGCCAGAAGGTAACGAAGCTACGCAGGAGGTCAGGCCGTCGCAGGAACGGGCTGTCGGAAGGCGTCGCTCCACCTAAAGTAATGTGATTGCCACCTCCGGTTCCAGTGTGACGACCATCCAGCATGAATTTCTCAGTACTCAGGCGGCTTTCTTTGGCAGCCTGATATAACTCAGTCATGTTGCTGACCATGTCGGACCAGTTGTCTGACGGGTGAATATTCACCTCAATGACGCCCGGATCAGGAGTCACCAGCAGCTTTTGCATGCGGTGATCTTTGGGAGGTTCGTACCCCTCAATAATGACAGGCAGGTCCAGCTCCATCGCCGTCCGCTCAATCAATGCCAGCAGATTCACATAGCTTTCGAGATACGGCAGCGGCGGCAGAAACAGGTGTAACTTACCGTCGCGGGCTTCAATACCCAGTGCCGTACGCACCAGATTTTTCCAGCGATAATCGTCTTTCTTCTCAGCAGGCTCAGTCTTCTCGTGACCCTCAACCTTCTTCTGAGCACTCTGTTTTTGCACAGGGGGCGTCAATGATGTCGACGAAAGAGGTTGCGACTGAGCCACCGGGCGGCTGTTACGCGCCAAAGCTTCTTTTACTGCGGCATCGGCGGTTTCCAGAGGTCCGGCTTCGCGGTGCGGGTCAGCCTCCTGAATCAGAGGATCTTCTTCCGCAGGAGGCAGACTCTCAAGCGGCAGACGAAGCCCCATCGGCGAATCGCCCGGGATCAGAGTCAGACGCCCGCGGCGGAACTGCCACTCGCTGGACTGCCAGCAATGTCCGTAGAAATTCCACTCAAGCGGCAGTACGTACCCGGTCGGGGTGTCCAGCCCCTGCTCTAACACCCGTGCCAGTCGACGGCGCTCAAGGCTGTCTTTGCTGCTGGCAATCCGGCTATCGATATTCTCCGGTAAATTCTGCTCCTGCAGCAGATAATGCAGTCCATCTTCATACGCAGGTTGAGCACAACGCTGCGGAACGTTCAGTAACTCTGCAAGCCGTCGGGCAAATGCCCGTGCGTCTTCCTCGGTGTGTCCGTAATGTTTATCTACGCGGGCAAGCAGGTCTTTGTCCTGCCATAAAGGTTCGCCGTCGCTACGCCAGAATAAACCTAACGCCCAGCGCGGTACTTCTTCTCCCGGATACCACTTGCCCTGGCCATAATGCAGCAGGCCTTTCGGTGCAAAGTGGTCTCGCAGACGGAGCAACAGGGTTTTCGCTAATGCCAGTTTGTCTTTGCCCAGCGCTTCGGTATTCCACTGCGCGGATTCCATGTCATCGATAGATACAAACGTTGGCTCGCCGCCCATTGTCAGACGGACGTCTTCATCTTTCAGAATACGATCAACTTTCTCACCCAAAGCCAGAGCGTCTTCCCATTCAGATTCGGTATACGGCTTGGTCACCCGCGGGTCTTCATGGAAACGAGTGACTTCGTTTGAGAAAGTAAACTCGACTTCACACTCATCAGTGAAGCCAGAAATAGGAGCAGCAGAGCTCGGCTCTGGCGTGCAGGCAAGTGGGATATGCCCCTCGGATGCAAACAGCCCAGAGGTCGGGTCGAGCCCCACCCATCCAGCACCCGGCAGATAGACTTCGCACCAGGCATGCAGGTCGGTGAAGTCAGCTTCAGGGCCAGAAGGACCGTCGAGAGATTTCTCATCGGATTTGAGCTGAACCAGATAGCCAGATGCAAAACGGGCGGCCAGCCCCAGGTGACGCAGTAACTGCACCATCAACCAGGCAGAATCCCGACAAGAACCTTTGCCTTTTTCCAGTGTTTCTTCCGGCGTCTGAACGCCCGGTTCCATGCGCACCAGATAATCGATGTCCTGCTGCAATCGCATATTGATATCGACAAGAAAATCGATGGTGCGCTTTTTCTCACGCGGAATACTTTCCAGCAGCGTGGTGAACATTTCACCTTCGGTGGTGCAATGCAGGTAGGGTTCCAGCTCTTTCTTCAGGCTCTTTCCGTATTTGAACGGAAATTCCTCAGCGTACTCTTCAATAAAAAAGTCGAACGGGTTGATCACCGTCATATCGGCGATTACTTCAACCTCTACCGATAAGCAGCGACTTTTTTCAGGAAAAACGAGTCGCGCCTGAAAGTTACCGTACGGGTCTTGCTGCCAGTTAATAAAGTGCTCTTCCGGCTCTATTTTCAGACTGTATGAGCGGATAGGTGTGCGGCAGTGAGGTGCCGGACGCAAACGCACCACGTGCGGAGATAATGACACCGGGCGATCAAAGTCATACCGGGTTTTATGATTAAGTGCGACTGTAATTGTCATTGGGCCACCGCCAGTTGTTCCTGATCATTCAGGAACCAGGTACGACTGATAGAAAAATGAAGATACTGCAGTGAAATCTGCAGATCGTTCAGGGCTTCCCGCATTTCAGGGCCGGGAGCGCTATCCTCAGCACGGTCTGTGACAGTCTTATGAAGCTTACGGATATCCGCGATAATTTTTTCGGCACGCGGCAACGCCTTCACACCCTGAATCATGTCGTTGAGACAATACTCGACAGAACGCGGGAAACGCGGGTCTGTCAGCAGAAAGCTGCACACCAGAGGCGCTTTAACAGAACTGCGCATCGCCCGACGATACGGCTGATCGGCACTCAAAGAACGCAGCACATTTCCCCAGATAATCTGCTGGCTATTTACAGCAAAATCATCGTCCTCGATCTGCATGATGGCCGCTGTCGCGGCATCCAGATTCCGGGTGGTCATATCGGCACGTTCAAGATTCTGACCAAGCTTGAGCATTTCCCAGGCGCTATCGCGCGGCATATTGACCTGCCACAGACCAATAATCTGCTGACAGGCACTGATCACATTGCCCAGAAATTCATGTCGGTCGCGACGATTAATGCCCTGCTGCAGATGATCCTGAACATACTGGCTCAGTTCATTTACCAGCTCCCAGGTATCCGCCGGGATAACATCGCGCGTGGTACGGATATTTTCACGAATGGCTTTGAGCGAGGTCACTATAGAACTGGGGTTCGTGTCGTCGCCGACCAGAAACTTCACCACGTTACGCTCATCCTGCACCGAATAACGCTCGTTGAAATCCTGTTCAAGACTGTTAATTACAATCAGGTTATACCAACCCAGATTAACCTGACGCGGCAGGTCGAAAAGCAGGGTGTCGTAAATACTCAACATACGGGCTGTGCTTTCTACCCGTTCAAGATAGCGGGCGGCCCAGTAAACCCGTTCAGCAACTTTCGATAACATCAGGCTTTCCCCGCAGACGTATCAACAATCCAGGTATCTTTACTACCACCACCTTGCGATGAATTAACTACCAGAGAGCCTTTTTTCATCGCTACCCGCGTCAGTCCGCCAGTCGTTACGTAACTTGATTCGCCCTGAAGGATGAAGGGTCTCAGGTCGAGGTGACGGGGCTCGACTTTACTGCGCCCGACAAGTGTTGGCGCTGTTGATAACGCCAACGTTGGCTGAGCAATATAATTTCGCGGATTGGCTTTAATCAGCTCAGCAAATTGCTCTCGTTCTTTTTTAGTACTGTGCGGGCCCACCAGCATGCCGTAACCGCCAGACTCGTTGGCTGGTTTTACAACCAGTTTATCGAGGTTATCCAGCACGTATTCGCGCTGCTTGTCGTCGTAGCAGAGGTAAGTTTCGACATTCGGAATCAAAGGCTCTTCGCTCAGATAATAACGAATGATATCGGGTACGTACGCATACACGACTTTATCATCGGCGACGCCTGCACCCGGCGCATTTGCCAGAGCAACTTTGCCCTTGCGCCATGCACGCATCAGTCCGGGAACCCCCAGTACCGATTCAGGATGAAACACTTCAGGGTCGAGGAACATGTCATCGATGCGACGATAAATAACGTCGACCCGCTCCAGACCAGAGATTGTCTTCATATAGACGCAGTCATCTTTACCGACGACGAGGTCGCTGCCTTCGACCAACTCAGCCCCCATGCGTTGAGCCAGGAAGGCATGTTCAAAGTACGCCGAATTAAAAATGCCTGGAGTCAGAACCACGACCACCGGGCTGGAGCTCTGACGTGGCGACAAAGAAGCCAGCATATTAAAGAGAGCTTCTGGATAATCACCAACCGGCGCGATACTGACTTTTTCAAACACCTCAGGCAGAACCCGCTTCATAATGGAACGGTTCTCGAGCATGTAAGAAACGCCGGAAGGCACCCGCAGGTTGTCCTCAAGTACATAAAACTGGCCGTCACCATCGCGGACAAGATCGGTCCCACAGATGTGCGCCCAGACACCAAAGCGCGGGTTAACGCCCTCACACTCAGGTCGATAGTTCTTCGACTGTTTCAGTACAAACTCAGGAATGACGCCGTCTTTAATGATCTTCTGCTCATGGTACAGATCATCAATAAACATATTCAGCGCCTTCAGACGCTGACGCAGACCCGCCGCTGTTTTCTCCCACTGCTGGGCCGATATGATCCGGGGCACGATATCAAATGGCCAGGCGCGGTCGATGTTCTCACCTTCACTGTAAACGGTGAAAGAAACCCCCATATCTTTGATAGTGGACTCAGCGGCCAGCTTACGTGACTGTATTTCTTCTTCTGTCAGGCTATTCAGATAGTTGGCGAGTTGCCGGGCGGGGACTCTAGGGTTTCCGGGCGAGCTGATCAGCTCATCGTAGAAACCCTCCTGTAATTCGTAGTGCTTCCAATTTATCGACATGCAGAACCGTTCCACGGTGATTCTCGAGTTTTATGCACCTATTCACGCACTTCATCACCTCTACAGCAATAGACGAACCGGCCGGCCAACACATTGTCCACATTGGCACCATCAGGCTAATAGAGGCCACTCCATGCGTACCCCGGGCAACCCGCTACAGCACTGCTACACTGAATGTCAGTATTAACAAACCGCTATCAGGGAGGCACGCGCGATCGTGCACCATGCAGTGAGTATTCTGCGACAACCACATAAGCAACAGACTGCAGTGTTCAATTTTGGGGCACAGAACCCCCAAAAGCCCAGCAGGGGGTCAGTGTGACGCCTCGGAGGTCGCTCGCCCAACTGTTACTGAACTGGTCCCTGCTGATGCTGGGGCTGATTACCTGTGGGCTTGGCTATCTGTTACTGCAGCTCCAACTGGAACAGTTTTCGAGTAACTGGGAGCGGCGTATAAGCTTCGAGCTGGAAAGTATTGCCAAAAACGTGGAGTACCACGTCAGCCAAAGCAGTAGTCATGTTGTCGAGAACCAGATCCGGGAGAGTATCGACGATCCATCACTGCGTTATCTTGCCGTTCTCTCTGAGGCTGGCGATCGGGTTATCTTCTCAAGTAATGCCAGCGACCGGCTTCACAACACCAAATACCGGTTAAGCAGTCATTCACTGAATACCGGTGTGCAGGAACCTCAGATTGAGCGCTATAAATCCGAATTCTATGCCTTGTTTCCGCTCAACCTTAAATACCCTACATCGCCTGATTCGGTGGCCAGTACAGCCGATCAGGCCGTAAAGAACGATGTCCGCGGCTGGGTATTTGCGCATTATGATGCACACAACGATTACGACTCCATGCTGCGCTCTCTGGCCAGGAAAACAATCCTGATTGCCTTGCTCGTAATTATTTTTCTGGTCGTGCAGAGCCAGATACTTCGCAAATATATTCTGATACCGGTCCAACATCTGGTTCAGCTAACAAGCTCAATCAAGCAGGGTAAGTATGCCAGTATTCCCGAGAGCCGCAGCGCAACCGAGATTGCACAACTGGAAGAGGCATTTAACGACCTCAGCGAACACCTGGATGAAACAACCAGCCGGATTGCCCACCACCAGGCGCTGAACGACGCCTTCACTGCAGGTTTTCCGGATATCGGCTTATTAGTGACCGCCACCGGGGTAATCAATGGACGTTTTGGCAACCCGAACGGGCGAATTCAGCGCCTCAATGAAGATCTCACAGGCACGCCTTTTACCGCCTGGCTCAACCTGTCAGCAACCCGAAAAATAGAGGAAGCCCGCAATCAGGCGCTGGAAAAGAAAGAACTTGTGATTACTGAGTTCAATCATGATGACCTCTATCTCGAATCGCGGATGATCCCGCTAGAGGAGCACGCAAACATGCAGGACGCTCTGATCTGGCTGATTCGTGATATTTCAGAAGTGAAACGCAAGCAGGAGCTCATTGAGTACCAGGCTAACTACGATCCGCTTACCGAGCTGGCTAACCGCAGAATGGCACTGCAGGAGCTGGAGAAGAAAATCGCCTGGTCAGAAGACGATAAGACCTGCGGTAGCGTACTCTTCATCGATCTTGATCACTTCAAAAATATCAACGACTCATTAGGGCACCCGATCGGTGATCGCCTGCTGATCGAAGCGTCACACCGGCTAAAGGCCACCGTAAACGAAGGGGACCTGATCGCTCGCCTGGGGGGTGATGAATTTCTGATTGTTCCTGATGAAGTTTTCAGCGCACCTGAGCTTGCCGAAGAAAGCGCGGTTGAGCTGGGTACCGCAGTACTGGATGCTATCCGTAAGCCATTCTGTATCGATATCAATAAGTTCCACATGACTGCCAGTATCGGTATTTCAATTTTCCCTTCGACTGACTGCGGGGCAAACGATCTGATACGCCAGGCGGATACAGCTATGTACTGGGCGAAACATCAGGGTCGCTCACAACTCTGCCTGTACAACCACAGAATGCAGGAAGAGACTCGCGAACGACTGCACCTTTTTAATGATCTCTATCAGGCCATCCGCGATAACGGCTTCACTCTGGTGTACCAGCCGCAGCACAACGCCGAAGGTGACGTCACCGGAGCGGAAGCACTGTGTCGCTGGGTTAACAATGGTCACTCCGTTTATCCCGATGTATTCATTGCCGCCGCTGAAGAAACGAACCTGATTCTGCCGCTGGGAGATTGGGTTCTTACCCATGCCTGCCAGACATTACGCCAGTGGATCAAAAATAAATCCTTGCCGCCAAGCTTCAGACGTCTGGCAGTAAATATCAGTCCCGCCCAGTTTATGGACCCGGACTTCGAAGCCAAGCTCGATAAAACCATGAAGAGTTGTGACATCGATAGCAGCGTACTGGAGCTGGAGCTGACTGAAAGCCTGTTTATGGGCGATAAAGATCTCATCCGTGACAAGATGCAACGCCTTAGCAACAAGGGCTACACCTTTGCACTGGATGACTTTGGCACAGGCTATTCGTCTCTCAGCTACTTGCAGAAACTTCCGATCGATAAACTCAAGATCGACCGGGCCTTCGTGATGGACATCAATCCGGATAATGAACCCGCCAGTATTGTTGACGCGATTATCCAGCTTGGACAGAACCTGAATATGGATATTATCGCCGAAGGTGTCGAGACCGATCAGCAACAGGTCTATTTAAAAGATCATGGTTGCCGCAGTTATCAGGGCTATTTGTTCAGCCGCCCACTGCGCGAAGATATGTTCGTCAGCTACATACACAAACGCCCGGTCTGATATCTGGCACCAGAGTTGCTCCTCTCCCCTTAGCTCCCGAAAACGGGATCTTAATCAATGATTTTGCACCGAAAAGGCTCACGAGGAGCCCGCGTGCTTTCTGAACAGACAGGGGATAACGATGGATAAGGCAACAATGACTGAGGCGATTATCGCCCGTAAAATTGAGAAAGAGCTGACATGGGAGCAGATGGGTTCTGACCTGGGAATGTCTCCCGTCTGGTTAACCTCTGCCTGTCTGGGTATGAACAGCGCCCCTGCAGAAAAAGCGGCAGCCATCGCTGAATACCTCGGTTTTGATCAAAGTATGGCCACTGCACTGGAAGCCTATCCGACCAAGATATGGGACCAGGCTGTCCCTACCGACCCTCTGATTTACCGGCTCTACGAAATTGTTGGCGTGTACGGTGACACACTGAAAGAAGTGATTCAGGAGAAGTTTGGCGATGGCATTATGAGTGCGATCGACTTCTCGATGGAAGTCGACAAGATTGAGGACCCGAAAGGTGATCGGGTCCTTCTTACCCTCAATGGTAAATTTCTACCATACAAGAGCTGGTAACGGCACTCTTGCTAGCTGCCTGAGCCGCGCAGTACAGCGCTCAGGTCGCGACTCAGTTCCTGTCGTTTAACTTTGCCCATCGCATTACGCGGGATTTCTTTGAGCTGGAAATACTCCGTCGGGACGAGAGTCGCATCAAGCCGCGCCTTCAGAAACTCCGCAATCTCTGATACCGGAATGGTGCTATCAGCGGTATAAGCCAGTGCAAGCTTCTCCGAGTTATCTGCCCGCTCAACCTGACAGGCAGCAACATCAGTCAGAGTCGGCATCTGCTCAGCCACGGCCTCTATTTCGGCGGGGGTTATTTTTACCCCGCCAAGATTCACAACCTCAGACTCACGTCCGGTAAGGCAAAGCGCCCCCTCACGGAATGCACCGCGATCACCTGGATAAAACCACCCACCCCTGAATTCATTGTTGTCCGGGCTGCCCGCCATGTAGCCACTGACCATCCCTGAGCTGCGTACACGGACAATACCTTCGGTTCCGTCCGGTACTGCTCTCCCCTCATCATCAACGACTTCCGCTGACGCTCCCGGCTGAACAACTGCAGTTTTCCAAACCAGCTCCGGCTTGCTTATCTGAGTCATGCCGACGGCACCGACTTCGGTCGATCCATAAACGTTAAAGATACGCGCCTGAGGACATATCTGTTTGATACGGCTGATCATACCCGGTGACAAAGCACTGCCCGCCAGACGAATCTCACGCACGCCATTCAGATCCGCTGCAGACAGGGTATGGGAGTTCACAAGGCGGAAAAGCGCCGTAGATGAACTCAGTATCGAAGTCACAAAAAAAGTGCGGATTGCTTTAGCAAATGCATCGGCACTCGCAGGTAAGAGCACAACTTTGCCTGCCTGAATCGTCTGCAGTGATCCCATAAATCCACCAATACTGGAGTGCCCCATAAGATTCAGGTCATTACCTGTCGCGCTACCCCATACCAAATGATTACGATAGAGTCGCTGCTCTATAAGTGCCGGAGTCAGCCCGACTGCTTTTGGCTGACCGGTGGTCCCACTGGTCAGAATGATGCGGCAGATATCTTCCGCTGAAGGATAGGCTTGCATTGGCTCCAGACCCGGCATGATGCGAGCATCATTGAACCACTCCTGACTAAGCACAATGTTTTGAATACCATTGATTTCGCTACTGCTTTGCAACGAGATAACAAAATCGAAGTTAGGCTGCTCGGGGATATCAGCCCCCGGGATACCAAGGCAACTTACTGCGGCACGATGAAACAGCGCCATAGTCGCAATAAATGCCAGATTCTCCGGAAGCAGCAAGTACACCCGGTGCCCCGACCCGATTCCAGCCTCTGCCAGCTTTTCTGATACCTGCACAACGGTTTTATGTAGCTGTGCATAGCTCAGTGTCGATTGACCATCATAAAAGGCCGGATAATCCGGAGTTACTGCGGCCCGAAAGGCTAGAGGCTCGAATGGATTGTGCATGTAATTACTCGATTTAAAAAAGCTGCTGTATACCGAAGGATACACTGGTGATTGTGGCATTGGCAGCACTGACCGATTCACCCAGATCATCATCGGGTGCGTCCCATGTCAGATAGCGATAACGGAATGTAGCGACGAGTTCTGTCGTCTGAGTCAGGTTACCCACCACCGCAAGACCAGCGTTCAGACTGCGCGCGCCATTGTCAGCACCTTCCTCGTCCAGTACCGACGTCTCACCATAGTATCTGTGATAGCCGACCCCAAGGATTAAATAGGGCCGCAATCGTGAGGCGGGGGCTCCATCCAGAGCATAGGGTAACCAGACATCGCCATCGAGGCCGACAATATTCGCACCTTCCCGATCGGCTCTCATGCGCGTCCAACTGATTTCAAATCGCGCATTCATAGGCCCGGTACCACCGACCGTTAACCTCGGATAAGTGGACGACCACGCACCGGTATCAAGAAGATTCTGATCAATTGTCGCCGTTTCATAGGCAGCCCCAAGATGCCAGGACCCATTGCCTGAATAGTCGGCAGCATGAGAGGGCGTGCTGACTAATAGCACACCTGCCACGGCGGAACACACCAATCTAATTATAGAAATGCCACTCATGCTGTCATGGTATCAAACAAGCAAAAAAAAGGTGGAGCCATGCTCCACCTTCTTTTTAAAACGGCAGGATCAGTCTGTTACAGGCCGAGTGCCAGCAGTTCAATCTGCGCCGCAGCACCGTACAGAGCACCCGCTTCTGTTTTCAGGGTCTCTGGTGGAATCAGACCAGGCCAGTGCGGCTTAACATCGGCGAGAATGGCAAGAGTAGCTGCTTTCGCGTCGGTTACCGCTGACTCATCGGACTCAATGCCTTCAACCAAGTCGGTGGCAATCGTAGTGAAACCAAATGCGTCCTGATATTCGTGTGCATTTTCCATTTTGCCGTCCACCACTGCGATAGCGTACTCATCCGCCGCAGTACGCAGAAGCTGTACAACCAGCTTCAGTTTCTCTGCCGGTGTCGCACTGGTTTCAGAAACGGCCATAGCGTTGGTGTCGATAGCGGCAAGCAGGGTATCCAGCGCAGTCTGTACAGCTTCTACACCTTTTTCCTCATTAACCGCATCGGATACGGCAGTCAGCTCTTTCGCGAAGCCAGCGGTACCACGTGCTTCTAAAGCAGGAACCAGATCAGCGTACAACTCGCTTTCTGGGTGCTTCATGTGTGTTTTAGCGTGCTCGATATGGCCAGCCTTGTAGAGCTCGGCGCCGACATACAGGTGACCCTTAATCAGGCTGAGGTGAGTCAGATAAGCAAGATCATCAGACGTCAGCTCTGTTGCTGCTGCGCCTTCGCCCTCACCTTCACCGGCAGAGATCACTTCGCCTTCACCCTCGCCTTCACCAGCAAGTGCAACGGCATCAACGGAGGTCTCAATCGGCGCAACCGCCGCTTCGCCTTCGTTTTCTTCTTCGGTACAAGCACTCAAGCTCATGCCTGCTGCGCCGGCCAGGCCGATCACACTGATGCTTTTCCACAGTTTGTTGCGCTTACCCATTACTCAGGTCTCCTGAAAATTCGTTTTGCGGATACATCTTTATGCTACTATCAATAGCATATACGATCAGTTCTCATTTTCGATACCATGACAATTCTCGTAGATAATCTGTTGGATGTCCACTCTGTAACTGCGGTTCTGAACAGCCTCAGCGACGACCTGTTTGTGGATGGTAAAAAAACAGCAGGCAAGACTGCCCGCGCCGTAAAAAAGAACCTTCAGGCCGACCCTAAGTCGCCCAAAATCATTGCGGCAACAAAGCTCGTTGAACAAGCGCTGCGTAAGCATCCGATGGTCACCAACTCGGCGTTTCCAGATAAACTCAGCAACATCATTATCAGTCGCTATGATGAGGGCATGACTTACGGTTCTCATGTCGACAACGCGTTTATTCACGCAACCAGAACGGATTTGTCGTTCACCTTGTTTCTGTCCGACCCTGATACCTACGATGGCGGCGAACTGATCCTGCAGAAGCACGATGGGGACGACGTGATTAAATTGCCCCAAGGGTCGGTTTACATTTATCCGACTCGCGAACTGCACTATGTCGCCCCCGTCACCCGCGGCGTCCGATACGCAGCCGTTGGTTGGATTCAGAGCCAGGTTCGCTCTGAAGAGCATCGCGGCACGCTGTTTGATCTGTACCTGGCGCTGCAACAGATGGCAGACACGGAAGAAAATAGACAGGCGCGGCTGCATATTTTAAAAGCCAGAAGCAACCTGATGAGAATGTGGGCTGAATAATGTGAACTGAATAAAGCGGGTAAGCGGATTAAATGGTTGATCTTACCTTTGCATGAGAGTGAGACAGACCGGCATCTCATCGGATTATCTGGTTGATGCTTCACCTACTGCTGGT
>PBQA01000005.1 GCA_002724925.1 Oceanospirillaceae bacterium | reverse complement strand
GATGCTTTTCTACTTCTTGGCGGGAGTGAAAAACAGCGGATATTACAGCTCACCTTCTTATTTTGGAAAAGTGTCGCGGTTAGTATATGAATTCGGGAAACATAACAAGCGCATGTTATCGGACTGTGATCTTGCCCCGATAAAACGGACACCAAAGTCAAACTGACGAGGTGTCCAATGCCAAAATATAATCAGCCAAGAAAGACCTGGCAGTATTCGAACGAGTTTAAAGTTAAAGCAGTCCAGCTAAGTCTGATAGAAGGAATTCAGGTTCAGGAAGTAGCCAATACTCTCGACATTCATCCATTTATGCTGTCACGATGGCGAAAAGAATACCGTGAAGGCAAGATCGTGGCAGATAAACGTAAGAAGCTAACCGAGGCGACTAGAAAGCAAGAAAAGGAAATTTCGAAGGTTAAGAAGCTGGAAGCAGAGAACAAGAAGCTGAAACAGGAGCTTGATCTGCTAAAAAAGTGGCAACGGTTTCTTGCGGAGGAACATCAGCAAGATATCGATTCATCGAGAAATTCGGACGAGAGCTAGGCATTAAGCGAACATGTGAATGGCTGGGAGTTTCGCGAAGTGGTTACTATGCTAGAAAGTAAAACGGACAGCCACGATAATTTTGATGAATGAAACCGGCGATAATCAAGCATGAGTGATGCACACACCGTGATTGAGTTCTTATTTCAAAAAAGCGGGTGATTTCCTTTCAATTCTCAGTATCTCAGGCAAGAAAAATACCAGCTGGTGCTGGTTGTAGAATACCGGTTGGTTTTCTCGGCAGGGTAGCTATCCGAATGCAGCTTTACATCGACTGAGTCCGGGTGGCCTTTGATAATTCAGCGTTTCACAGGCACTGCGTAGGCGTTGCTCATTGCCTGCAAATGTCGCAAAGCACTGCTCGAATTTTGACGTCATCTCCAGCCACTGCGAATCATCAATCCCGAGTCGGGTAAGAATGTTCTCAGCATTTTCAGAAATGGCGCCACGCTTGTCTTCGCGGAGAATACGGCCTGTCCAGTCAACGAGTTCAAGGTAATCTGTCAGACGCATCTGGATACCTTTAGGGCTATCTTGACGGGGATTGCCAACGAAAGGGTGCAGTTCCTCGGCTTGCTGATTCGGGTGGTTTGGCTGCTTCGTAGATTTCGCTTTCTCTGATCGCTTCTTAACGGAAGTATGATCAGACAGCTCAGGTGTTTTTGCCATTTGAGCACGAACGGGGTTCAGATCGACATACGCCATGCAGGCGGCAAGTGCGGCTTCATCCAGAAGTGCTTGTGATTTGAACCGACCTTCCCAGAATCGACCAGTACAGCGATCTTCCCGGTTGGCCTCACGAGCGATTGCTTCATTAAGAATGCGCATAAACCAGCTAATGTCGCAGAGGCGAGAACGCCACTCTTCAATGATCATCTGTAGTCGGGCGCGCTGTGAAGTATCCAGGTTTTCCCCGCGGACAAATTTTTGCGAAAACAGATTACCCTTGAAAAGTGAATGCCAGCGTTCGACGACCTCCAGATCAGCCCATTGATCAGCCTGCTTTTTGTCGATGTGAAGCACGACATGATAGTGATTACTCATAATGGCGTAAGCTGCGATATTGATAGCGAAGGTTTGCGGTAATACCAGAAGTTTCTCTTCTAGCCAGCCACGGCGGTGCTCATAGCTTTGGCCGGTAGATGTATCCGTGCCACAGAGAAAAGCCCGACGTACACAACGGGAGATACAGTGGTAATACGGCGTAGCATCAAGGGAAATCTGCTG
Organism: Oceanospirillaceae bacterium; assembly: GCA_002724925.1. Taxonomy (GTDB): domain Bacteria; phylum Pseudomonadota; class Gammaproteobacteria; order Pseudomonadales; family Oceanobacteraceae; genus Thalassolituus. The sequence continues at coordinate 119,645 of PBQA01000005.1, read as the reverse complement.
TTTTCTTGGCTTTGGCACGGTGTTACTCCATTAACGAATGCACGGGCAGATTATCACAAGCGAATCTTTCAACAATCAGGCGAAAGCACTAGAGTGGGTGTCCATGTAGGGCACTAGAGTGGGTGTCCATGTAGTGACTAAAGTGGGTGTCCATGTAGGTGACTAAAGTGGGTGTCCATGTAGTGTGTAAGCGAATCTTTCAACAATCAGGCGAAAGCACTAGAGTGGGTGTCCATGTAGTGTGATCGTGTGAGAGTGGGTGTCCATGTAGTGATGTAAGAGTGGGTGTCCATGTAGTGATGGTATCCATGTAGTGATGTAGTGATGCCCATGATTTCAATTTAATACAGGGTTCTAGATGCGCAAGTCCGACCGACTATTTCAGCTCACCAATATTCTGCGTAAGCATCAGCCAATCACAGCAAAGCACCTTGCTGAGAAGCTGAAGGTATCTGAGCGCACCGTGTATCGTTACGTTGATGACCTGTCGGTGGCGGGCATTCCCATTTATGGCGAGCCAGGCGTCGGTTATCGCCTGTCGGAAGGCTTTGAACTGCCACCGCTGCAATTGACGCAAGGTGAGTTGGAGGCATTGATCACCGGCGTGAGTCTAACGGCAGCGCTGACCGGAAAAGAGGTCGGTGCCTCTGCTCATTCGCTGCTGGCGAAAATAGAAGCAGCACTACCGGGTGGGGTGGAGAACACAAGCGATAGTGAAAGCGTTGTCCGCGTGCCTGCGTATTATCACAGAACCGAAGTTTATCCGCGGTGGAGTGCGGTTCATTCCGCGATTCGGGATAAGCGCTGGCTAAAAGTGAAATACAGGGCGTTGTCAGACAATGTGACGACACGAACGGTGTTCCCGCTGGGGCTGTTTTACTGGGGCGGTAAGTGGACACTGGGCTGTTGGTGTGAATTGCGTGCTGATTATCGTCAGTTGAGGCTCGACCTTATTCAACACCTTGAATCGACCGAGCCCACAGGTGCGCTGCCTGACTCCGTCTCTCTTGCTGCGTATATAGAGCAAAAAAATATCAATACCAACTGACACAGGGTTGTCAGTAGGGAAGGCGTATCGTCGGATTTTTATCCATCAGGACGTGAGCTCAATGAAACTCGATTACCTTGTATTTGGTACTAATAATCTCAACAGTGCCATCCAATTCTACGACGCCTTGTTTGAAGACACCGAGCTTAAGCAGGTTTTTTCAACCGACCGGATGACTTTCTGGCAGTGCGATGACTTTACCTTTGCTGTGGCAAAACCATTCAACGGCGAGTCAGCCACTCATGGTAATGGCACCATGATGGGACTTAATGTCGCCTCTGAATCTGAAGTGAAGCGCCTATACCATCTGGCGCTGAAGTTAGGCGGTACAAGCGAGGGAGAGCCGGGTCCTCGGGGCCCGAAGTACTCTGCGTATATCCGTGACCCTGAAAACAATAAGATTGTTTTTTCGGTATGAGATGATGTGGTGAACGATGTGACTTTTGTAATTTTGTTGTCTTTTGTGTGTTCGTGATCGATACCGGATTGAGTTCTTTTTGGGTTGTGGCCTCGTTGGAAGGTTTTTCTTGTCTTAATGCTGCATATTCGGGCTGCATTTGAAATTCTCACCTGAACCTATACAGTGTACAGGTTCAATATCAATTATAACGTGACGGGAGATATCGTGTCTGAGCCCAAAGACAAGTACAGTATCGACAACACTGACTACTCCATTGGTCAGGACAATGTCCAGAAGTGGGGGTTCGATGTCCATAACCCTGTGTTTGGGATAAGCAGTGCTCTTATCCTCGCTTTTCTGATTGCAACCCTGGTCACTGATGCCTCGGTAGCGAAAGAAGTCCTGGATGGCCTGAAGTGGGATATTATCGGAAGCTTCGATAAGTTTTTCGTATGGTCGGCCAACATTTTCGTTGTATTTTGCATTGTGATTGCGCTTTCTCCGTGGGGCAAAATCCGCCTTGGCGGTGCAGATGCTAAGGCCGAGCACTCAACCATCTCATGGCTGGCTATGTTGTTCGCCGCGGGTATGGGTATTGGCTTGATGTTCTGGGGGGTTGCTGAACCCGTCGCCTATTTCACCGGCTGGTACGAAACACCGCTGGGTGTCGAAGCGAATACGCCTGAAGCCGCGAGCATGGCTCTGGGCGCCACTATGTATCACTGGGGTCTGCATCCTTGGGCAATCTACGGTGTTGTTGCACTGTCTCTGGCGTTTTTCTGTTACAACAAAGGTCTTCCGCTCTCTATTCGTTCAGCGTTTTATCCGATTCTGGGTGATCACGCGTGGGGCTGGCCGGGCCATATCATCGATATTCTGGCGGTGCTGGCTACGCTGTTTGGTCTGGCAACTTCCCTCGGCCTAGGTGCAAGCCAGGCAGCTGCCGGTATTAACCATGTCTTTGGTATTGAGCCGAGCGTTGGTCTGCAGATTGGTGTGATCGTTGGTGTTACCTTGCTGGCGATCGTATCCGTTGTGCGTGGCCTTGATGGCGGCGTAAAACTGCTCAGTAACGTGAATATGCTGATTGCATTTGTGTTGCTGGTATTTGTTGCCATGGTCGGTGCGGCTGTTGCCTTCGGCTCGATTCCTACCACTCTGATGGCGTACGTTTCAAATATTATCCCACTGAGTAATCCGCATGGTCGTCCGGATGAAGCATGGCTGCAGGGCTGGACTGTGTTCTATTGGGCATGGTGGATCTCGTGGTCGCCATTTGTCGGTATGTTTATCGCACGTGTTTCTAAAGGTCGCACCATCCGCGAGTTCTTGATTGCTGTATTGGCTGTACCGACGCTGGTGACGGTGATCTGGATGTCGGTTTATGGTGGTATCGGTATTGATCAGGTGGCCAATAAAATTGGTCTCCTGGGTGAAAACGGTCTGACCTCGGTGCCTCTGGCGATGTTCCAGATGTTCGATGCACTGCCGATGAGCATGGTTCTTTCTGTGATTGCGATCGTTCTGGTGCTGGTGTTCTTTATCACATCATCCGACTCTGGCTCGCTGGTGATTGATAGCATCACTGCGGGTGGTAAGGTTGATGCGCCAGTTCCTCAGCGTATCTATTGGGCATCTGTTGAGGGTGCTATTGCTGCAGCCCTGTTGTGGATTGGTGGTAAAGAAGCCATTGAGGCTCTGCAGGCCGGTGCTATTTCAACCGGCTTGCCGTTTACCTTTGTGTTGTTGCTGATGTGTGTGAGCTTAGTGATGGGCTTACGTACAGAGCCTAAGGGTTAAGCACTCGCTATAAAGAAGCCCGGCATCTGCCGGGCTTTTTTATGGGCGTTTGCCAAGAGCTTTTACAGGCACAGCTCTTTGACGGCACGATTCCCTAATTTCCATTTCTGTATCTGAGCTTGCAGTAGCTCGGCCGTTGCAATCGCATCCACCAGAGCATTGTGATTTTCGTACTCCGGTAAGTTATAACGAAGGCGTGTGTCTGGTAGCCGGAGTGAGGGGAGTGGTTTTCCTAGTAGCCGGTTGTACCAGCGTTGGCTATGCGATAAGCAGCTTGCTTCAAGTGCGAAGGTATCAATCACCGGAAATAGCCAAGGCTGAGACCAGAGGTGAAATCCCAGCTTTCTGAAAAATTCACGCTCCATCGCCCGGTAGTGCACGACGCAGAGCCGTCCGGCCATAGCGTCCAATAGCTCCGGCATAATGGAATTAATTCTGGGTGCAGATGAAACATCGCTGTGTGTGATGCCGTGTATCACAATTGAGGTGTCGCTCAGCTCTCCCGGGTTTACCAGCCAATGTTTGGCTGTCGGCAGATAGATGCGCTTAGCATCAAACTCAACAAGCCCGACGCTGACGATTTTATCTTTGTCTGAATCTAAGCCTGTTGTTTCTATGTCGATGGCCAGGCAGCGTGCTTCGTTCAGGCTTTGCTCTATGTAGCTGAACTCTGCCTGATAAAAGCGTTTAAGCTCTTCGGGCAGCGGCTTTCCGGTGCTTGGGCTGGCGGAGCCCCCCAACATGGATTGCTGAAATTCACTCCAGCTGTCGGGCAGTGAGCCCGGTCGTTTCAATGACCCCTTTCTGTAATCAGCCATTAGCGGTGTACCGGTACTTCAGAAAACGCTGGGCCTGAGCAACGACATTGAAGGCTTCTTTCAGAGAACGCTGCCGGGTAAAGCTAAGGGTATCAGGAGCGATGTTATTATTAGGTTCTCTTTTGTCGCGGATGGCCAACATTTGTTGGTGTGCGCGCAAGCTGTATAGCAGCTCCAGTGCGTTCGTGAGCTCGTCGTATTTTTCTTGCGGGAGCAGTTTAGTCTTCGAAATATCTTCAAGGCGCTCAAATGAATTCTGCGACATTGACCCGGTGGCCAGTGCATGAACCCGAATAATATCGGTTAATGGGGCGGTACCGCGGCGCTTAATGTTCAACGACTTTCCTTGCCGCCCGTCTTCTTCTAATACGAAGTTTTTAAATACACCCAGTGGTGGGGTGCGCTTGAGTGCATTGCGCGCGAGCGACGCCAGAAACGGTTTGCTGTTTCTGGCTTTTGTTGAAACAAATTTCTGCAGTTCTTTAGCCCATATTTTTGTACCGTGCACGGCGACCAGGTCGAAGAAAATACACGCGTTGAGCAGAGCTTCTGGCTCGGGCCTGTCTATCCAGTCGGTGAACTGGTCGCGCCATTCGGAGCGACGCATACGCCATTTAGGGTTGGACGCCATTATCAAACCCTCGCAGAGAGGGTAGCCGCAGCGATCCAGGCCTTCGCAAACTATCTTACTGAACTTCTCGAAATAAGCGCCGTGGAGATTTTCGTCATAGTCGTCGGAGAGGATCAGAGCGTTGTCCTGGTCGGTGACTAAAAGCTGCTCGTCTCGTGCTAATGAGCCGAGTGCGATTAAGCAATAGGGCACCGGCGGAGGCCCTAACTCATCTTCTGCCAGCTTGGCCATCTGTTGCATAAAGCTGGCTCCGATGACGGACATGGCAGAACCAATCATATGAGACGTTGCGTGTTCGTTAACCAAACGTTCGTATACCGCGGGCAGTTGCTCTGAAAGTTGAGCAAGTGCATCGATGCTTTCAGAGGACAGAATGCTGCGCACTAACAACAGAGAGTTTTGCGATTCGTGAGCGACCACATCGAGTAGAGAAACAATACCGAGCACACGATTATCATCAACGATAGGCACATGGTGCGTATTGTTACGAAGCATCATCAGCATGACTTCGTGGAGGTAGGCATGGTCGTCCATCACCAGTGGCTCTGTGCTCATTATTTCACCCACGGGGGTGTCATACGGTAATGACTTGGCAATGACCCGAGCGCGCAGATCACTATCGGTCACAATGCCGAGCAGGTTGCCCTGATCATCCTGCACTAATGCGGCGGCAATATAGTTTTCGGAGATGCGAACAGCACACTCAGCCACCGTCGTGTCAGGGGTGATGAGTAGCGGTTCTGCTTTAATAACTTCAGTTACGGGCACGGTCGTCATGTCGTCCGTGCCGACCTGAGTCGCTTGCTCCAGAATTGAGTGCTCGTTTACTTCAAAAAAGTCGCCAAACTCCGAGTACTTTTCGCAGTAATCGATAAATAGTTCGCTCGGGATGAGATAGAAGAGGCTGTCTTCGCGGGTCGTCGCGGGGAAGCGCACTTTGCCCTTCATAAGAAGCCCCATCTGACCAAACACATGGCCTGCGGGCAGGCGGTTATAAAGATTGCCATCCCGACGGAACAATTCAACTTCACCAGAACGTATAAAATGGAGGTGGTGTATCGGCTCATCCAGAATCAGCACATCTTCACCGGCCTGCTTGTAGCTCACTTCGATTGAGCGTGCCATGTCAGACAGGGCGTCCGCAGGAAGCCATGAGAAGGGTTCGTGCTCGGCCAGTGCTCGTTCAATATCAGGCAGCTCAATACTCATTGATTATTCCGTTAGTAAAAAAGGATGCAGTGCACACACGTACTGGGTGTTCAGGGCTTAGACTGGCATAGCGCGAGACGTCTGATCAAGCGTAAATGGTCACCCCAGCTCAGTCTGTTTATTTGTCAGTTAGTGAAGATAGCTTTGCTGGCGGGTTGGGCCAATAATTCAATGAAATACGCCATCTGAAATGGTGTGGCTGTATTTGCGACCTGATCTCTTCTTTACGTAGGCAGCTGTAAAACCTTTCCAGGCAAGGTGATTGATCTTTCATCAATATCAGGCATTGTTCGTAGATAGCTAGTCAAATATTAAACACTTACTGCGACAATGGAGGTCACTATGGCGCGTTTAGATGATATCGCTATTGCTAAAACTCTTTGTGATTATTTCGTCGGTCGGCGGGTATACGGGCAGGGCTTGGACACAAACACGCAGGCAGGTCTTGCTTTATATCAGCGGGGCGGGCGGTTATCTACTGCGTTGACCCTTCAGAATGCCGCTGCGCAGAGAACGGTAAATCAACAAGCGTTCTGGGAGCATATCGGCGCTCGTCAGCGGCGCGAACCTGATGGCTCTGGTCTTTGGTGTGATGGTTCTGCCGGAATTATTATTTCATTACTCGGGCAACGTTCTGATTTTAAGTCAAAGCTTGAAGTCATAAAGCAAGGTGATCCTACGGTACATGGGCACTGGTGGGTATTAGCAAATCGTCCGAATAACGCGGTTCTTGATTTTGATACAGATCTTCACCAAGACAGCTTTGTTATCGATATCTGGGGCGCAATTCGCGGGAACCTTCCATCCAGTGTTGCCTACAACCCATCGCACATCCTCTATGATTGCGGTCAAGATAACTCGCTGGAAATTGTATGCACCGTTCCGGCTAAACCTTAAATAATTTATGCGCTGGATTTCAATTACAATGGCTACACAGATGCGTTGTCGGGCACGGGTTCAGGTGTCTCAAACGTCGGCGCCTGGGGCCTGAAGTCGGGCACAAGCGGCGCGATGCCGTTTAGTCAGGTGATTGAGTTTGAGTATCAAGGATATAACTTCCGCGTCTGGTATCCGGAAGTTTCGTTCTCGACTGAGCTGGGTATGGTCATGTCCTGTAAGATCGACTACGAAATCAGTGACAACAAGGATGATCACGTCATCCTGTTGATGGGTGTCAGCGTGCCAGCCAATGCAGGTGATCAGCCAGTATTGAGTTTTGCTCAGGCCACCATCCAGTTCACGGACATGTCAGACTCAAACATCATGACGTCTCCGTGTGGTGGCAACAATATCATTAACGATGTCTACGACCAGCTCAGCAGCCAGCTGACGGGTACTAACATCGACAGTAACTCAGGTGGGCGTGCTTACCTTGCAGACGTCGCTAAGGCCAATATGCAAGCTATGCTCGACTGCGCTGTGTTTACTCAGAAGTAGCATTTACAACCACGTGGCAGCGTTGTACGTTGCCACGTTTATTCGCTTGCTTCCTGCCAGAACTGGCATATATTAAGCGCTGAACCCCGTCCTCCCAACGCTTGCCACGAGAAGGCGGCTCTGCCGGTTCACCTGTGTTTACTTTTTCTTTGACGGGTGATGACTCCATGAATGAAATGTTAGCGATTGCGCTGTTAATCGGCGCCAGCGCGTGCTTTGCGATGGCCGAAATTGGTATCGCAGCCTCACGCAAAATTAAGCTGCGTGTACTGGCAGGCGAGGGAAGTCATAAGGCTCAGGATGTGCTGGATCTGCAGCAGGACCCCGGCGCTTTCTTTGCCATGATTCAGATTGCGTTAAACGCTATCTCGATTCTTGGCGGCATCATTGGGGAAGAGGCGCTGACGCCATACGTAAAAGAAGGTCTTGCTCTCGTGTATCAGGGGCCTGCGCTGGATCAGATCAGCTTTGCTCTGTCGTTTTTCTGTATCACCGCACTCTTTATCTTGTTTGCAGACCTGCTGCCCAAGCGTATAGCCGTGAATCTGCCGGAAGCCACTGCCGTGCGTCTGGTGACCCCGATGCGCTGGGTGACTTATATGGTGATGCCTCTGGTTGTGCTGTTTAACGGTGTGACCAATGCCGTGCTGCGCTTACTGAAGCTGCCTACTGAGCGTGAGGAGCAGGTCACGACTGAAGACATCGTTGCCATGATGGATGCCGGTGCAGAAGACGGAAGCCTGCAGCAGCAGGAGTATGAGTTAATCGGCAATGTTTTTGATCTCGATACTGCACTGATAAGCAGCGTTATGACGCCGCGTGATCAGGTTGTTTACTTTGACCTGGACGAGTCCGTCGAATCGATTTCTCAGAAGGTGGTCGATCATCCGCATAACGATTTCCTGGTATGCGATGGTTCACTGGAGAAAATCAGCGGCTCGGTTGAATCTAAGATGATCCTGCAGCAGGTGTTGAAGGGGGAAATGTCTGGCTTATCGGCGCTGAGCTTTGCCAGGGACGTTCTCTATCTCCCTGAAACACTGACTCTGGCCGAAGGTCTGAATGCCTTCAAAACGGCGACTCAACCCTTCGCTGTTGTCGTGAACGAGTACGCGACTGTCGTGGGGCTGGTCACAGTGAAAGACATGCTCAGTGGTTTTATGGGGCAGCTGATCACTCATGAGGACGATCAGTTGATCATCCAACGCGATGAGCAATCCTGGTTGATGGATGGTATGACGCCCGTTGGTGACGTGATGCGGGCTCTGGATATCGCTGCAATGACGAGCTGTTCGGCATAAACGTGAGTGCTAATGAGTACCCATAGAAGGAGTAGGCTTGTCAGAGGGTGCTTAGGGGTCATGTTATAACCCTAGTCAATATTGCAGAGATCACCAAAGATCAAAGCGCCTTATGGTCGAACCATTGGGCGCTTTTTAGTTTTATGAAGACATTGGCTAAGGCGTCACAATATTAAATGTGCCTTCCGGCTTTTCGATTAGGCTAAAGAACTTTACTAAATCCAATACACTGCCATCCACGGTGAGATCATCCCCAAACAAGGTGTCCTTGATGCCAGCATGACCGACGATCATATCGACAAACAGAGGCTGCGTAAGGGTTAGGGTGGCGTCAGCAATGGTATCTTTGGCCACCGCCTTGTGGTGCAGTACGCTGTTTTTAAGGGTTAGAAGGTAGCTCTGATCTAAATCGCTAAAGGTGACCTTAATAGCCAGTTCGGTATCGGCTGCTTTGTCCGCGTTGAGGTTCACCGCCATGCTATTGAAGAAGAGGTGCACGGGGGTTTTTAACAGGACTTCTTTCATGACCGCTGGGCTGATGCCTTCATCCGGTCCGCCGTGGCGCAGTTCGTAAGCGCCTGTGAGATAGAAATCACGCCATGGTGCAGATTCGGCCTGATACCCCAGTTGGTCGTACACCTTAGCTAATAGGGCTTTGGCTTCTGCGTGGTCAGGATCGGCGAATACGGCATGGTTGAGCAGTTCTGCCAACCAGCGATAAGTCTGGGTGCCATCGGTTGCGGATAGGTTGGCGGTGCCGTCGAATTGCGTCTGCGCTTTGGCGACGACTGCGTCCACGCCACCCATCATTTCAACATAACGAATCGCAGCTTCTTTTTCGGGTAAAGGGTCTAGCTTAGCTGGGTTGGCGTTATACCAGCCTAGATAGGCTTGGTACACCGCTTTGGCGTTGTGCTTGAGTGTGCCGTAATAGCCTTGGTTATGAAACTGTGTGTTAAGCGCCTCAGGTAGGGTTAAGCTTTCCGCAATTTCGTTTGGGGTATAGCCCTTGTTGAGTAGGCGAACACTCTGGTCGTGTATGAATTTATAAGTGTCGCGTTGTTGTTCCAAGAAATGGTTGATTTTTTCTTGCCCCCACAGTGGCCAGTGGTGACTGCCAAAGTACACGTCGGCTTGGTTAAAGCGCACGCGTGCTTCGTCGATGTAGCGGCTCCAGATATTCGCATCACGAACCTTCGCGCCTCGTAATGTGTAGAGATTGTGCATATTACGGCTCAGCATTTCAGCGCCACAGAACGCTTTTTGTTTTGGAAGGTAGAAGGTAAATTCAGCGGGGGCCTCTGAGCCCGACACGGTTTGAAAAACGAAGGGCACACCATCAATGCTCAGTTCGGTGATGGGCTCGGAAATGTGAACGGTGGCTTCTTCAAAACCGAAGCTGCCAAACGCTGGGCCCTTGCCTAATCCTGTGCCCACATGCCCGCGCTCCTCTCTGGCGAGTCGCTTACCGTACATGTACATGGCACGACGACTCATGGCCGTACCAGCAATGATATTTTCACTGGTGGCTTCTTCTTCGAAGCCTGCTGGAGCAACGATGGTTAGACTCTGTTTTTCTTCGTCGCTTAGGTTCTGCAGTATGCCCTGTATGCCGCCAAAGTGATCAATGTGACTGTGGGTGAACAAAATGGCCTTGATGGGGTATTTGCCTAAATGTTGTTGTGCAAAAGTGAGGGCTTTATGGGCGGTTTCTCTTGCGGTGAGAGGGTCCACTAAAATCCAGCCTGACTCACTTTCAATGATGGTCATGTTGGCCAAATCGAATCCACGAATTTGATAAACGCCGTCGGTGACTTTAAATAAACCGTGAATGTTATTCAGCGCCGCCTGGCGCCATAAACTGGGGTTGACTGAGCCGGGTGCGTTTTCACCATTGGCATCGACAAAGCCGTATTCATCCATGTTCCAGACCAAGCTTTTGCCAGTTAAATGAGCAATTTCAAGATGGTCTTCACTGGCGATGAGGCCTTTGCGAGCAAGCTCAAAATCCTCTGTGTTGCTGAATGGCCGTTGTGCCAATACCGCTTGGTTGGCTTTTACCGTGGTGGGGGTGGGCGCACTGTGCCCAAGTGTGTTCGCGTCAGATTCAAATTCAACCGAGTTGTCGCAGGCCGCTAATAAGGCAGCGGATAGGGCGAGCAGGGCAATACGAAACATAAAAGAGCCTCATGTATTCTTATTTTTAGATCAGTGTAACCCTGAGATGCAGGAATGCCTTGGTCTTAAGCGGACAAAGGTGTGTCATGTTTAACCGTCAATGACTAAAGCAGGTGTTTTTTGCGAAATGCCGATGGGCTTTGACCCGTTAGCTTGGAAAAGGCTCGCGTAAAGTTACTATGATCGGCAAACCCCAAGCGGAGCGCGATATCTGTAATGGGTAACTGAGTGTCTTTTAGGTATTGTTTAGCCAGTTGAACTTTGCAATCTTGCAGTAAACCACGAAATTGATTGCCTTCCTCTTCCAATCGACGTCGCAAACTTCTTTCCGTTAACTTCAAATGTTGAGCCGCCCCTGTGACCGTGGGTTCGGACTTCTCAAGCTGGCTGAATATGTAATGGACAACGTGTTGGCTCACGGTTTTATCGGTTAAGTCTTGAACGTAAGACTGCACAATGGATTCATTGTAAGCTGCCATTTTTTTATCGCCCATGAGGTCGCTCTTGGCCACCTGTTGGCGATCAAACCATAAAGCGTTGTGCGTTTGCTTAAACTCAACTGCACAGCCAAAGCCGTTTTGCCAGCGTTCAGGGTAGGGTTCACCTGATCGTTGCAGTGTGACTTTGTTGATTAGCTTTGGGTTGCTGGTCAGTTGCAAGGCAAGCTGGTGAAGCGTTGCTAGAAAGCTGTCTATGGCTAAGGGGCTGATGTCCACACTGGGAATGGGTTGAATGGCAAACTGAATGTGCTCTGGTGTGTAATGCAGTTCGATATTGGCCGAATTACTCACCATGGCGTGATACTGCGCCAGTTTTTGAATGGCTTGCTCAAGATTGTCAGCGGTCAGCATCAACAGTCCCAACGCTCTAAAATGCATGGGCTGAACGTATTTGGCCACCTCTAGACCGAAGGCGGCGTTACCTGTGGCCTGCTCCACTAATTGCCAGAATTGGGTCATACGGCGAACGTCCACCCGCCCATCTGGATTGTCCTTAAACTGAGCAACGGACAGACCTACTTGTTCAAATAGCGGAGCGGGGTCAATGTCTTGAGCCTTAAGGGCGCGAATAATGGCCAGAGGCCATGCGGCAAGAGTGGTGTGGACTGGACGATTGATCATGTTTTTGGTTGTTATTGTTAGTTGGCTCATTTTATGGGTCAAGCTTGTGTCAGGTAAAGAGGTGAACCGGTAAACCCTAGCGTACGTATGTTGGGATAAGCGTATGAAATGGGCTGTTTCATGGAAATAAATCATTTTAATTGTGCGCAATCTAATTTACAGTGGTCACTCCCCAAAAGGGACAGGCTATACTGCTAGCCACATCAAAAGCATTTCCAATACAAAGCTGAAGCGCTTACCGCGCAAGACGGATTTCTGCCTGTACGAGGGCTATAAATTCGAGGTGCTGGATCTTGAGGGCGTGCGGGTAGAGCAGTTGCTGGTCACCCGATTGAATGGATGAGGTTGGTCGATGGCAAAGCGGGGTACTCCCGCTTTGCCACTTTCCTTAACGTTATCCCGTTGCGCTTATTTTGCAATCAGCTCGCGCAGTACATAATGCAGAATGCCACCGGCTTTGAAGTAACTGATTTCATTACTGGTGTCGATTCGGCACTGCACCTTAAATGATGTGGTTTTACCGTCGTCATCCGTCGCTTTGACTTCAAGAAGTTGGTTGGGTTTTAACTCATCATTAATACCTTTGATATTGATAGTTTCATGCCCGGTTAAGCCAAGGTCAGCAATGTTCTGACCGTCGATAAACTGCAATGGCAGAACACCCATACCGACCAGGTTTGAACGGTGAATCCGTTCGAAGCTTTCGGCGATGACCGCTTTTACGCCGAGTAGAATTGTACCTTTTGCTGCCCAGTCACGGCTTGATCCTGTGCCGTATTCTTTACCTGCGAGTACAACCAGTGGCGTGCCTTCTTTCTGGTAACGCATCGCAGCATCGTAAATAGCCATGCGTTCACCGCTTGGTGTATGGATGGTTTCACCACCTTCTTCGCTGCCGAGCATCTGGTTGCGGATGCGGATGTTGGCAAACGTGCCGCGCATCATAACTTCATGGTTACCACGACGTGAGCCATAAGAGTTAAAGTCCTGAGGTTTTACCCCAAGACTCTGTAGATATTCACCCGCCGGTGAGCTGGTTTTGATGTTACCCGCCGGTGAAATATGGTCGGTGGTGATGGAGTCACCAAAGAGCGCTAAAACCCGCGCGTTTTCGACGTTCTCTAAGGGTTTGAGAGGTTGGTCGATGTCATCAAAAAACGGCGGGTTTTGCACATAGCTCGAGTTATCGTCCCAGGCGTAGGTTTTCCCTTCGCTGATATCAATCCCTTGCCAGTGCTTATCGCCGCTGAATACATCTGCGTAACGGGTGCGGAACATGCCATCATCGACCTTGGCAACGGCCTCGGCAATTTCGGCATTGCTTGGCCAGATATCTTTCAGATACACCGGCTTGTTGTCTTTATCCAAACCAATCGGTTCTTCTTTGAGATTAATACGCGTATTGCCTGCCAGTGCATAAGCAACAACTAACGGGGGTGATGCCAGCCAGTTGGCTTTGACGTGCGGGTGGACCCGGCCTTCAAAGTTACGGTTGCCCGACAGCACTGCAGAGACGGTCAGGTCATGCTCGGTAATGGCTTTTGCGATTTCATCTGGCAGTGGGCCAGAGTTACCGATACAGGTGGTACAGCCGTAACCAACGAGATTGAATCCGAGTTGGTCGAGGTAGGGGGTTAAGCCGGCTTTTTCCAGATAGTCGGTCACGACCTTTGAGCCGGGCGCCAGCGAAGATTTCACCCAGGGTTTACGCATCATGCCCAGTTCAATAGCTTTCTTCGCGACCAGTCCCGCCGCCATCATCACGCTTGGGTTCGAGGTGTTGGTGCAGGAGGTAATAGCTGCAATCACAACGGCGCCGTGACTCATGGTGTGCTCTTCGCCATCAAAGGTGACCGTAGCCTGTGCATTAGGGCCACCGACGGCTGTACCGCTGCCGCCTTCGCTTTCCAGCCGTGCCTGTTCTTCATCCGCTGGGGTGACCTGAAGTGCCAGCAGATCGTCAAAGGTATCCGGTACATCGGACAGCACGACACGGTCCTGCGGGCGTTTCGGCCCGGCCAGACTGGCTTCCACCGTGCTCATGTCGAGATGCAGGCTGTCGGTGAATTCTGGTTCGTCGCCAGCGTAACGCCACAAGCCTTGGGCTTTGCAGTAGGCTTCTACACGTTTAATTACGTCATCCGGGCGACCACTGAGGCGCATGTAATTGAGCGTCTCGTCGTCGACCGGGAAGAAACCACAGGTCGCACCATACTCTGGCGCCATGTTGGCGATGGTAGCTCGGTCAGCGAGAGGCAGGTCGGCGAGGCCATCGCCGTAAAACTCAACAAATTTACCCACCACGCCTTTTTTGCGCAGCATCTGAGTGACGGTAAGTACCAGGTCCGTCGCGGTGACGCCTTCTGGTAGCTTGCCGGTGATCTTGAAGCCAATGACCTCCGGAATTAGCATCGACACCGGTTGGCCAAGCATCGCAGCTTCGGCTTCGATACCGCCGACACCCCAGCCCAGTACGCCGATACCGTTGATCATAGTGGTGTGAGAGTCGGTCCCGACAAGAGTATCCGGGTAGGCCCAGTCTTCACCATTGACATTGGCAGCCCATACACTCTGGGCCAGATATTCGAGGTTCACCTGATGACAGATACCCGTACCCGGCGGTACGACACGGAAGTTATCGAAGGCCGTCTGCCCCCAGCGCAGAAACGCATAGCGCTCGCCGTTGCGCTGCATCTCAATTTCGACGTTATCGTGAAAAGCCTGATCATCCGCGAAGCGATCCACCATCACCGAGTGGTCGATCACCAGATCCACCGGAGAAAGAGGGTTGATGCTCTCCGGATCTGCACCTGCGCGAGCGACGGCATCGCGCATTGCGGCCAGATCAACCACCGCGGGCACCCCGGTGAAATCCTGCATCAGAACGCGGGCAGGGCGGTACTGAATTTCGCGGTCGGATGAGTGCTTGTCTAACCAGCCTGCAATGGCTTTGATGTCGTCCGTGGTGACTGTGTCGCCATCTTCGTTGCGGAGCAGGTTCTCCAGCAGAACCTTTAAGGACTTGGGCAACTTCTCAATGCCTTTCAGTTGTTCGGCCGCCTTGAGAAGCGAGTGATATTGGTAGGATTTGCCATCCACCTCTAGCGTGGACTGGGTATTCAGACTGTTAACTGTCGACATGCTCGGCCTCCATGAAATCCGTTAATCTGCCGCTATCATCACAGCGGCTGATGTATAACCTAGTCAATTAGGTGCGGATCAGAAGGACAAGTTCAGTCGCATTGGCAAGGTTTGGCCAAACAGAGTGTTCCAAATGTAATTTCTGAGATTAATCGGCATAATGTCGGTTAAATTTAAGGAGCCATTATGAATTTTAATATTGTTCTGATCGTACTCATCGTTTTGCTGGTGATCTACGCGTTGAAGCGCGCGGGTGTATTCAGTAAGGGTGCAGCAGAAAACGAGACCGTCGGCGATGCTTATTTAGCTGAGAATGCGTTACGCGGTGAAGTCACTCAGACCGACAGCGGTCTGCAGTACGAAGTGCTTACAGAAGGCGAGGGCGATACTCGTCCGGCAGCGACCGACACTGTGCTGGTGCATTATCACGGCACGCTGATGAATGGCTCTGTGTTTGATAGCTCAGTAAAGCGCGGTGAGCCGATTTCATTCCCGCTGAACCGTGTGATCCCGGGCTGGACTGAGGGCGTGCAGCTGATGACCAAAGGCGCAAAATATAAATTCTATATTCCTGCGCGTCTGGCTTACGGTAATCGTCAGGTGGGTACGATTCCAGGTGGTTCGTTGCTGATTTTCGAAGTTGAACTGCTGGATATTAATCCGGCCTGACTCTATGGCGTTTGATACTGAGCTTGCGGAGCGTATTCGCACGGTGGTCTGTCACTTTGGCCACTGGGACGAAAAGAAGATGTTCGGTGGGCTTTGTATCATGCTCAACGGTCATATGCTTTGCGGTGTGCTCGGCGACGAGTTGATGGTGCGTGTTGGCCCTGAAGACTATGACGCCGCGCTCGGCGAAGATGGGACGCGGGAGATGGACTTTACCGGTCGTCCGTTAAAGGGCATGGTCATGGTTGATGGCGCGGCAGTCGCTGAGCCAGAAGATCTGGAATACTGGCTTCAGCGCTGTAATCTCTTTGTGGGGCGGTTGCCTCCGAAATAATTCAGATCGCAGGCATAGTGTTCGCGTGTTTAATCAATCGATCTCTTGGTGACATTCTTACGACCAGAGAAGAGAGATCCTCCACGACCTTTAGGCTCTTTCGTTGGTGGCGCGGATGGTTTTTCTTTTGCACGGTTAGCGCGAGGCACAGAGCTCAGTTCCTGACTGCTTTCCTTACCTTGATTACCTTTTGAAGATTTTCCCTTTTCGGTCTTTTCTTTACCCGCTTTCGTTTTCAATGGCTTACGCAGGTTAAGCTTTCCTGGCCCTGTCGCTGGTACGCTGTGGTTTGGCACATGGCCGATAAGATCTTCGCGACGTAAGGCTCGGCCGATCAGGGTTTCAATGGCGGTCAGTGTGTCGACTTCGTGTGCGGCGACCAGTGAAATCGCGATGCCTTTTTCTCCAGCGCGGCCGGTACGACCAATACGGTGAATATAGTCGTGCGCGACCGGTGGCAGGTCATGATTGATGACCGCAGGCAAGTGTTCAATATCAATACCACGCGAAGCAACATCCGTCGTCACCAGTACTCGCAGGCGATGTTCACGGAAGGCATCAAGAATGTCGTTCCGTTCATTTTGTGTTTTGTCGCCGTGCAGTACTTCTGCTTGAATATTTTCTGCTTTCAGGTGGTCGGTCAGCGCGTCGGCGCCTTTCTTGGTCTTGGTAAATACCATGACCTGCTTCCATTTATTTTCAATCAGTAGTGAGGCGACAGCGTTGCCTTTATCGCTGTGATCGACCGGGTGTAGCCACTGACGGACATTTTCACTGGTGCGGTTGGCATCTTTCTGACCAAGTTCGATAGCGCCAGGCATAAGCTCAGAGGCAAGCTCACGGACGGCATTGTCGAAGGTGGCAGAAAACAGAAGGTTCTGGCGAACGTCGGGCAGTTTCTGGACGATGCGCTGCAGATCTTCGGCAAAGCCCAGATCAAGCAGACGGTCTGCTTCGTCAAGCACCAGGCACTGTAGGTGTTCAAAGCTGACGCGATGACGAATCATGAGTTCATACAGGCGGCCTGGTGTGGCAACAACGGTATCGGCGCCTTCGGCCATTTTATCTTCGATGGTGCGTGGATTCTGACCGCCGCAGAGAAGCAGACATCGATGACCGCAGTTGCGTCCATAGTCGCGGAAGTTCTCGGCCAGTTGCTGAGCCAGTTCGCGTGTTGGTGCGATGATCAGCAATCTTGGGTAGCGGTAGCCTTCTTCTTCAGTTCGGGGATGCTCGCTGAGTAGTTGCAGCAGTGGCAGCATGAACGCGGCGGTTTTCCCGGTGCCAGTCGGTGCCGCCGCCATCAGGTCTGTGCCGTCAAGAATATGCGGAATGGCTGCTTCCTGAATCGGTGTCGGTTCTTTGTAGCCGAGCGAATCCAGGCGCTTGAGTATGTTGGCATCGTGTAGGAGGCTGCGGAAAGTACTCATGACGGATCTCCACTGAAGAGTGTCTCGGGCGTGAATTCAATTGATTGTTCGTCATTCCCTAACCACATGGTACCGTCCTGAATCGTCGCTTGCAGTCGCATTGTGCGGGAGCATAGCGCTTCTAACTGAGTACAGGCGTCGTCGTCCAGTTTGATCACGCTCAGTTTCGGGTAGGCGTGTACTTTGTTCTCATGATGCTTCCACCAGACATCAAACGCATTACCCTGATAGCCGTACAGTTTCACTGCTTGCGCTTTGCCACACGCTTTACGCAGGCGTTTTTCATCGGGCTGGCCCAGTTCAATCCAAAGTTCTGTCTCATCGCTGTAGGTGCGTTGCCAGAGGTCTGGCTCGTCTTCGGTGCTGATGCCGCGGGTAAATTCCAGGCGCTCGTGAGCATTCAGGGCAAAGACAGCGATACGGGTCATCATCCGCAGGATGGTTTCTGAGGGATGCTGGGCAATCGTCAGGGTATGGGTCGCATAATAGTCGCGATCCATATCTGAGATCATGAGTTCAGCTTTATAGATGGTGGCTTTCAGTGCCATGCCTGTATTCCCGAGCGTAAGTTGCAAAGACGAAAGGTGCGTACTCTACTGTGATTGGCTGAGGTTGCATAGTAGAATTGCTTTTTTCACTAACGATCGTATATGATCAAATATTGTCATATATTGAATTAGGAGATCATAAATGAGTTTATATGATCTTGGACCATTGTCAGATCAGCAGATTCTGGCAAGGTTAGCCGGGCGGCTAAGAAGTGAGCGTCTTCAGCGTAATATCACTCAGCAGGCCCTTGCAGACCTCGCAGGAGTCGGGGTTGCTACGTTGCGACGCTTTGAAAGCGGAGAAGGTAACCTTAGCCTGCTTAATCTGATCGCTCTTCTGCGGGCGCTGGAGCTGATGAACTTGCTGGACGCATTGATTCGCGAGCCGGATATCAGCCCTATGGCAAGTCTTCGTGAAAAAGGCGCGGGCATCTACAGCGAACCTCCTTTGCGCCAGCGGGCAAGACCTGAATCCGGTCTGGCGGGTGATGCTGAGCGCTGGTCCTGGGGTGATGAAGAATGATCAGTCTGGCGGAAGTACAGCTCTGGGGGCGCACAATCGGTGCAGTGCAGTGGGACAACGAGCGTCAGCTCGGCGTGTTCGAATATTCTCCTGAATTTCTGCGCTCGGGCATAGCATTGTCACCTCTGATGATGCCGCTGAGACCAGGTCGCTTCAGCTTCCCCGGCCTTGCCCATGAAACCTTTATGGGCTTACCCGGTATGTTGGCGGATGCCCTGCCTGATAAGTTCGGTAACTTGCTGATTGATCAATGGTTGGTGGCACAAGGTCGCGATCCGGGGTCATTCAATCCGGTCGAGCGTTTACTCTACATGGGGCAGAGAGGTATGGGGGCATTAGAATTTTCCCCAGCAACACGGCAGCAAAGTTCAGATGGAAGTGCCGTTGAGTTGTCGCAACTCGTGTCTTTGGCGAATAAGGCTCTGAATCAGAAGCAGGGACTGGCCGTTGAGATTATTGAAGGAGAGGAAGACGCGCAGGCGTTGAATCAGATCATCGCTGTCGGAACATCGGCCGGCGGCGCAAGGGCAAAGGCCGTTATCGCGTGGAATGAAGAAACCGGAGAAGTGCGCTCGGGCCAGTGCGATACCGAGCAGGGCTTCAGGCACTACCTGTTGAAATTCGATGGTGTCGCAGCAAACCGGGACAAAGAACTGGCAGATCCACAAGGTTACACACGGATTGAATATGCGTGTTATCTGATGGCGAAGGCCGCGGGCATTGAGATGATGCCGAGTCGTTTGCTCGAAGAAAACGGCCGCGCACACTTTCTGACTCAGCGTTTCGACCGGTCGGACTCCGGTAAGAAATTGCACATGCAGACGCTCTGCGGTATCGCTCACTATGATTTTAATGTGGCGGGTGGATATTCTTACGAGCAGTGTTTCCGGGTTATTCGTCAGATAGTGAAGACGCAGGCCAAAGTCGCTCAGGAGCAGCAGTTCAGACGTATGCTGCTGAACCTTATGATCCGCAATCAGGATGACCATACGAAAAATATCGGCTTTCTTATGAATCGGCAGGGGCACTGGTCATTGGCGCCTGCTTATGATGTGACATATGCATACAATCCTGAAGGCGACTGGACGTCGATGCATCAGATGTCGGTGAACGGCAAGCGTGATGGTTTTACTCTCGACGATCTTATCGAATGTGGTAAGGCGGCAGACATTCGTGAACGAAAGGTAAGGGAACTGGTTGCTGAGGTAGAAGCTACAGTCCGGAAATGGTCGGAGTTTGCCAGTGAGGCGGGCGTCCCTGAGCGCTGGGCTGCTTCAATTGAGTCGACGTTTAGAATTTTAAATTAGATAAGAGATCGTTTTGGATCTCTTATCCTTATTTTTTCGTTTTATATATCGTTAATGATCTTTTGATTCATTCCACTTAAAGAGCAGTAAACGTACACGCTCATCGCATGGCTGGTGCCAGAAATTGGTGTCTTCGTACCATTCTCCCAGCATGTCCAGTCCCGGCTCAGCCTGGCATGCACCAACTTCGATCGATGATTCCTTACCGTAGGCGTCGTAAAGCTTCTCCAGCAGCAACTCGCAACGCTCGGCGTTGTCTGCAAGCAGAAATGGCTGGTCTAGATCGGCTTCCAGTTCACGAATAACCGACCACCCGGTTTCCCCCATCTGATATAGGGTGTCCTGTGAAATGCCGTGCAGGTCTTCAAGAGCAAAGTCCCAGTCGTCCCAGTCATCGTCGGGTTGAACCAGTGTGGTTTTGACGGTGCCATCAGCCAGTGACCAGGCAATCGCTACCGGGTGTGCGGTGTCTTCATATGAGCTGGCGTCAATCGCAATAAAAGACGGGTATTCCACGGCGGGCTCCAGTGATCAATCGGTTAAACAGGCGGCGAATTTACTTCGCCACTGGACGATGTGCAATATTGCAGTGCAATAAGTCGTCAGGGTGCAGGAACTGTTCTGCGTCAGATGCACTCACTGGGTGTCCGTAATAGAAGCCTTGAGCGAGATCGCAGCCATTGCGAATCAGAAAATCAGCTTGTTCGGCGGTCTCAATACCTTCGGCCACAATCAGCATATCGAGGTTTTTGCCTAACGTAATGATCGATGCGGCAATAGCCTGATCGGCGGTGCTCGTACTCAGGTCCTTCACAAACGTCCGGTCGATTTTGATGGCGTCGACGGGTAAGTTCTTCAGATAATTGAGTGATGAAAAGCCGGTACCGAAGTCGTCGAGATAAATAAATATGCCATGTTCTCTGAAATACTCGAGAACGTGGCGGGCATGAGTGAGATCCTGCATCAGCAGGCTTTCTGTAATCTCAACTGAGATCAGTGAGGTTGGTATGCCTATTTCTTTAATCGTGCGGACGATATCCAGATGAAAGTTCGGAATCAGGAACTGTCTTGGGGAAATATTAATGCTGATGTTGGCCTGGTAGCCTTGCTGGTACCACTCTTTTGCCTGGATGCATGCTTGCTCAAGAATCCAGAAACCAATCCGGCCAATCATGCCCGCATCTTCTGCGATATGGATGAAGCTCTCTGGTGATACGAACTCACCGTTAGACTTTGGCCAACGCAGTAACGCCTCAAAGCTGTGGAGGTGGCCAGTTGACATCCCTGGTCGTATATCGTGGAGGCATACCTTAGGTTGGTAATATAACTCCAGTGCGTTGCTTTCCAGAGCCTTGCGCAGACTGGTCTCAAGGGACATACGCTGAACGGCGATGCGTTCCAGCGATGGCGTAAACAGATGGTAGCAATTTTTACCATTCGCTTTTGCACGGTACATGGCGATGTCGGCATTACGCATAAGAATGCCGACTTCTTCGCCATCGGTAGGGTAGATGGCTATCCCCATAGAGGCGCCAATGACGAACTCCCTGCGTCCGAGGCGAATCGGATCACACAAGCGAAGCAGAAGATGCTCTGCGGACTCCAGTACTTCATCGTGGTGCTCGACGTGATTGAACAGTACGATAAATTCGTCACCGCCAACACGGGCCAGTGTGTCTCCTGGGCGCATTACCCCCTGAAGGCGTTGGGCGACCTCAATAAGCAGCTCGTCTCCGGTACTATGACCAAGGCTGTCGTTGATGGTTTTAAAACCATCCAGGTCCAGATAGCAAAGAGCAAAGCGTTTGTGTGTATCTGTGGCTTCTTCAATGGCCTCAGACAGTTTCTGCTGCAGGTGTACGCGGTTTGGCAAGCCAGTCAGACTGTCATGGTATGCCTGATAACTGATGGTCGCTTCTTTTTCACGTACTTCTGTAATATCGCGGATCATCCATATGAAGCCGGCAACTTCATGGTGGTGCCCGTATATCTCCAGTGTTGTTCCGTCATGAAATTTGTATTCATCAAACGATGATGTTCCAGGATCGCGGATCGCCGCTAGCTGACTATGCAGCTTCGTTTTATCGCTGAACAAGGAGCAGGAGTAGTGGAACAGGTCGGTACCAGAACGAGAGATGACTTCGTCCCGTGAGGTACGGAGTAACTCTACGTAGCGGTCATTGAACGCGACGACGTGATCATCGTTGTCGACGACAAGAATGCCTTCGTTTGACGCGTTGAGCGTGGCATTGAGTACTTCGTAGGACTGACTCAGTTCCTGCTGTGATTTTCGTTGGGATTCGAGGTTGCGGGTCAGAGTCGCGTTACGCTCCAGCATGGTACGCGCACTCTGCTCAAGCGTATCCATGAGGTCGGACCGTTGTTGATCCAGTAATTCGTAGGTTCGGTCAACGTCCCGGAGAAGCGCCTGAAAACTTTCAGGCAGGTTATCCTCTTCTCCGAGGTGCTGCTTTATGTGTTGCTCCAGCCTTTGGTGCATAGGGCCGCCAGGTACCTGTTTGTTTTTGTTCTTGTCGGTAGTGTTCGGGCAACCTGATTCAGTAATCAGGAGGGCCTGATATCCGCCGGTCGGCGCAGCAGAGAGTCGAGTGTGTCAGTCAGTTCTGCCCAGTCTTCGTCTTCCTCTGTTTTTTCTTTGAGAAAGGTTCGCTGGGAGTCAGAAAAGAAGTCCATCTCGTAGATCTTCTTACTGTCGGCAACCGGTTTATGCTGCTCAATAAATTTGTAGATCTGCTGGTCTTGGGATGGCAGCCCCAGCTGATCAAACAACTCGTTCATTGTGTGTACAGATGTTCCCATATTTGCCTCCGTCACCTTTTTTCAAAGCCTCAGGAGTGGGATGCATCAGGAGGCTCTGAGTTCCTCAGATCCGGTCGTGCACTCTGTACAGCCTGTCTCTTGTATCTTATCTGTAGTCTCTGCATTAAAAGCGCGCTTTGGAGTGCCCGGCACGGACAGTGCTTTCATGTGACGATAATGACCTTTAATTGCTGCCCACATAGTAGGGTAGGAACGCACTTCATAACCCAGCTCGGCAGCCTTGCTCTTAACCAAGGGATGCAGTTCAGCATAATGCACATGGCTGACCCTGGGGAACAGGTGATGTTCTGCCTGAAAATTCAGTCCTCCGAGAGCCCAGGTCAGAAAACGGCTGTCGGTGGCGAAGTCTACCGTAGTACGCATCTGATGTACGGCCCACTCATCCGGTAATACACCACGTTCGTCCGGACGGGGGAATTCAGCTTTATCTACGACATGTGCCAACTGGAAGATGACAGCGAACAGGAAGCCCAGAAAGGCGTGCATCAGAAGAAAGCCTAACAGTGCTGGGCCTGTTCCCAAAGCAGCCATAGGAATAAGCAGATACAGGGTCACATAGATGGCTTTCGATGCCCAGAACTCCACATGGTCAGCGAGCTTCATGCGGTGCGAATAATCCCTGCGAGCAATTTTCTGGCTGCCATAGGCTTTAAAATCCAGCGCAAAGAACCAGAACAGACTGGTAATCAGATACAGGAACCAGACGTAAAAATGCTGATACTTGTGAAATGGGCGATGCGGTTGATGAGGGCTCATCCGGAACAGTCCGAGTGCGTCGATATCCTCATCTGCTTCATCGACATTGGTAAAGGCGTGATGGTTGCGATTATGCTTCTGTGCCCAGTAGTAACGATTACTACCAACGAGGTTGAAGGACATAGCCATCAGGCGATTGAGCTTACGTGAACCGCTGAAAGATTCATGCGCACCGTCGTGCATGATGTTGAAGCCCACCAGTGCTGTAGCTACACCATGCAGCGCCCACGCGATGTAATGCATTGAGCCAGACAGGCCATAGATGAGCAGATAGCTTCCAGCGTACAACAGAGCAATAAAAATGGCTTTGTTATGGAGGCGGTCATCGCCGGTTTTCCTGATTCCTTTCTCACTGAAGAAGCGGGTCACTTCACCAGATAATTCCTGATATACCGGGCGTTTGCCGGACTGAAAGTGTACGTGAGACATGTTAATTATTCTTTTGTTATGAGGCCGCAGCCTGTGCTTTTCGGACGCTCGTATCTTCCACTTCCTTATGGACAATCAGCGCCTCAAAGTTATCGTTATTATACAGGTGTTGTGAAACTGTGGTTGGAAATATTGTGACTCAGGACACATGTTTGGTCAGTTTTCGGTAATTTAATGGTGTGATTCCCATCCATTTCCGAAACGCACGCACGAAGTTTGATGTATCTGTGTAACCCAATTGCTCCGCAATATCAGAAACCTTCATACTGGAGTTGCCAAGCAGTCTAGTGGCCTGTTCACGTCTTACTTCTTCAACCATTTTTCGGAAGCTGGTGTTGAGTTGTGCCAGCTGCCTGTTGAGGGATCGGGTGCTGATACGCAGGCGCTCTGCGACATCTTCAAGGGACAGGCCGCTGCCGTAACTGATCAGAAGTGTGCGGACGCGTGAAGCCAGATCAATATGCTCACCCGGTGCTTCTGCCAATAGTCGCTCGCATTCCTGCTCAGCGCTATGTCGAGCGACGCTGTTCGCTGTCGATACCTCGAGACTCAGAGCCGCCTTAGGGATGACAAGTTCGAACTGATCGCAGTTAAACTCGACGTCACAGCCTAACAGTTGTTCATAGAAAGCCACTGGTCGCTGTGCTGACTCGACGAGTCTGATGATTGGGGTGAGGATGTCATTGTTGCGGGTTAAAAAACGAGCAATCGTCACCAGCGTCGATAGTATGTTGTGTGCAATAAATGGAAAGGAGTCGGGCAGGGCAGCCGCTCTGATAATTTCCAGAGCGCACTCATCCTGCCCTTGACGAAATCGAATACGGGCCAACCCGGTACGGGTGCCTGCGTAACGTACCGCCAGCGAGAGACCTTCGCCCAGAGTTTCGCTTGCCATCACCGCAAAACCGAGAAAGCCATGGCTTGCGATGCTCATTCTTCGCCCATGCTCCAGCCCCAATAGCGGATCGTTTGACAGGCGATAGGCATTGCGTACGATCTGGTCGTACTCACGCGCTGAGATATGTGTGCCGGGTTGTCCAAGCGCCCGAGGCGAAATGCGGGTACTTGCGACCAGCTGTGCCGGGCTTATTCCACGGTTGGCCAGCAACTCCAGCAAGGGGATCAGGTACTCGTTGGTGAACAGCGGGTGAACAGCGGATATTTCCTGGCGTCCGGGCATGATAAACCTGATACAATGTGTGGCGATAAATGACCAAAATGATGTCACGAATATCACTTTCGCTCAAACTCGCTTTGCTTCATAGTCTGGGCGCCATAAAAAACGATCAAATAAACAGGGGAAAAACCTATGGATGCGTCTTTCTGGGACGGCAAACGTGCGCCCGGTATCGTTGATACCATCAATGTGAATGAATACGATTCGGTTGTTGAATGCATCGACAGTGCATTCAAGCGTTACGCTGACCGTAAAGCGTTCACCAGCGTAGGCTACACTCTGACCTACCGTGAAATCGACGAGTACAGTGCAGCATTCGCATCCTACCTCCAGAACCACACGACTCTGCAGCCAGGCGACCGTGTCGCGGTTCAGATGCCAAACATCATGCAGTGCCCTATTGCGGTATACGGTGTTCTTCGTGCCGGAATGATTCTGGTGAATACCAATCCGCTGTACACCGAACGCGAGATGCTTCACCAGTTCAATGACTCTGGTGCCAAAGCGCTGGTATGCATGGACATGTTCGCTAAGTCTGTGCAGAGCATTCTGCCAGAGACAGGCTTGAAGCATGTTATCGTGACCAGTCTTGCCGATATGCTGCCTTTCCCTAAGCGTCAGCTGATCAACGCTGCTGCTAAGTACATCAAGAAAATGATCCCGGATTATTCACTGCCAACGGCCGTGCGTTTCCGTAAAGCACTGAGCCTTGGTAAGTCTGCGGGCGCGCACAAGAAGAACCACATTACTGGTCACGACAGCACTATCGTTCTGCAGTACACCGGTGGTACGACAGGTGTTGCCAAGGGCGCTGAACTGACTAACCTGAACCTGATTGCCAATATGCTTCAGGCGCGCGCCAACATGGCTCAGGTTGATGACAACGGTAAGCCACTGAAACCTGCTGAAGGCGCAACTGTCGTTGCACCACTGCCGCTGTACCACATTTACTCGTTCACGGTTCACCTGATGGCTATGCTGGATTCTGGTGATCACAGCATCCTGATTGCAAATCCTCGCGATCCGGGCATGTTCATTAAGATGATCAAACCTCATCGCCTGGATGGCTTCGTTGGTCTGAACACTCTGTTCGTTGGTCTGCTGAACCACCCAGAATTCAAAGAATGTAATTTTGAACACCTGAACCTGACTCTGTCTGGTGGTACTGCACTTATGGACGACACCGCCAAACGCTGGAAAGAAACCACTGGCTGTGGCATCTCTGAAGGCTATGGTCTGACTGAGTGCTCGCCAATTGTTGCGGTTAACCCAGCAGCAGGCCTTGAACGTCTTGGTACGGTAGGTCAGGCGGTACCGGGTACGTCGCTTAAATGTATTGACGATCAGGGTAATGAAGTTGCTCAGGGCGAACGTGGCGAACTGTGCGTTAAAGGTCCTCAGGTGATGAAAGGCTACTGGAATCGCCCTGAAGCCACTGCAGACTCCTTCACTGAAGACGGTGAATGGCTGAAAACCGGTGACGTTGCTGTTATCGACGACGATGGTTTCGTGAAGATCGTTGACCGTATTAAAGACATGATTCTGGTGTCTGGTTTCAACGTATATCCAAATGAAATCGAAGAAGTTGTGGCGGCTCACCCAGCAGTAGAAAACTGTGCGGCTATCGGTATTCCAGATGAGAAGAGCGGTGAAGCCGTGAAGCTTTTCGTCATCTCAACCGATAAAAACCTCACAGCGGACGATATTAAAGCGCACTGCCGTGAAAGCCTGACTGGTTATAAACAGCCTAAGTACATCGAGTTCCGTGATGAACTGCCGATGACACCGGTTGGTAAGATTCTGCGTCGCGAACTGAAAGACGAAGAAGCTTCGAAAAATAAAGAAGCTGAGCCAGCGTAATCGCGCTGACTTCACTGCTATAAGAAACAGCCCCTCCTGCAGGGGCTGTTTTGTTTCTTGATCTACCTCAATAACGCCCCCAGAAAACCCCCTGAGTTACCACTGTGACACACTGTGTTGGTCATCGCGGCCAATGGCGAGCTACTTCTTCGACTGAAAGAATGCTGACTGTCTGTTTTTTCAACAGCTTGTTTTCTATTTGCGAGACAGTTTCATGATTCAATTTAAAGCACCACTGCGCGACATCAACTTTCTGATTAACGATGTATTTGATTATCAGAGCCACTACAAAAATATTCCGGGCGGCGATGAAGCGACGCCTGATATGGTTGACGCCATCATTGGCGAAGCTGCTCGTTTCAGTGAAGAGGTGTTATCCCCCTTATACCAGGTCGGCGATGAGGGCTGTCAGTTTAACGATGGTCAGGTTACGACTCCGGCTGGCTTCAAAGAAGCGTATCAGCAATATATGGAAGGTGGCTGGCAGGGGATGTCTGCACCTGTTGAATACGGCGGTCAGGGCTTGCCTCTGTCTCTGGGTGTGATCAAATCTGAACTGATCGGCACGGCAAACTGGGTATGGGGTATGTACCCGGGCTTGTCTCTGGGTGCGATGAACACCATCTACCTGCACGGTACTGAAGAGCAGAAGCAGACCTTCCTGGTGCCATTAACAGAGGGGCGCTGGACCGGCACCATGTGCCTGACAGAACCTCAGTGCGGTACTGACCTGGGCCAGGTGAAAACCAAAGCCGAACCAAATCCAGACGGTAGTTACAATATTACCGGTACCAAGATCTTTATCTCGTCTGGTGAGCACGACTTTACAGACAATATTATTCATATCGTGCTCGCGCGCCTTCCTGATGCGCCGGCAGGGACAAAAGGTATTTCTTTGTTTATTGTGCCGAAGCTGAATGTGAACGACGATGGCAGCGATGGTGAACCGAACAATGTGACCTGCGGTTCTATCGAACACAAAATGGGAATTCACGGATCATCGACGTGTGTAATGAACTTCGATGGTTCTAAAGGCTTTCTGATTGGCCCAGAGAACAAGGGCCTGCATTGCATGTTTACTTTTATGAACACGGCACGTCTGGGTACTTCTATTCAGGGTATTGGCGCAGCAGAGCTTTCTTTTCAGGGGGCACTGCCTTACGCCAAAGAGCGTCGTTCAATGCGGTCTCTGAGTGGGAAGAAGAGCCCGGATAAAGTGGCTGATGCACTGATCGTTCATCCGGACGTACGTCGGATGCTGCTGACCCAGAAAGCTATTGCTGAAGGTGGTCGTGCGATGTTGTATTACGCTGCCACTCTGGCCGATAAAATGATGGCGGCGCACAGCAACGGCGATATGAAAGGCTATGAAGACTGGGATGACAAACTGGGCTTCCTGACCCCGATTATGAAGGCGGGTCTTACTGAACTGGGTTATGAAGCAGCGAATCACGGCGTGCAGGTGTACGGCGGCCATGGCTTTATTAAAGAATGGGGCATGGAGCAGATCATTCGTGATACCCAGATCGCGAAACTGTATGAAGGAACAACCGGTGTTCAGGCGCTGGATCTGTTAGGACGTAAGATCCTTCTCGGGCGTATGAAGTCGTTTGATGATTTCCGTGCTGTGGTGTCTGAGTTTATTAAAACTCACAAAAACACCAAAGAGATGAAGCCATTTATCCGCCGCTTAAAGCGGGCAATGATCGCCTGGCGCCTGAATACGTTCCGTATTGCGTTTAAAGCAAGAAAGGATCGCGACATGGTGGGGGCTGCATCGGTCGATTACCTGATGTACTCGTGCTATATCGTTATGGCGTTCTTCTGGGCGAAAATGGCCGACGCCGCTTATACGAATATCGCTGAAGGAAAAGACGTTGGTTTCCATAAAGCGAAGATTCAGACCGCGGAATTTTACTATGATCGACTTTTACCTCGTGCAAAATCACACAGCAAAATGATGCTTAAAGATCCGAAGTCTCTGATGCAGATGGAAGAAGACAGCTTTGCTTTTCTGTGAGTAGCTAACAACAAAAATAATTACGGCCAGCAATTGCTGGCCGTTTTTTTGTCAGTGAATTACTGATCAGGCTTCTACTTCGTTTTCATCGTCGTCGTGCACCGACTCGTCAGAGTGATCATACAAGGCAATAGACAAATCGATGTCGAGTGTATTCTCGTTGCTTAACTGGCGGGTGAGTTCGCCATGAAAGCGTGTCCTGGTGATGTATTCAGCCAAACCGAAGTGCGGGTGAGGTGTTGCCTCATCCGTACCTTCTGGTAGTACCAGTGAGAAATGTACCTGAGCGGTAGCCCCTTTTACTTCAGCACTGGATTTGAGGAGGGTGGCTCGTTTCAGCATCGGTTCTCGCTCAAGGGTGAGGCTGATCAAAAATGATAACAGTCCGGCTGGCTCTGAAATCACCAGAGAGAAGGGCATTTGAGTCACAGTGCGAACGGACTTGAGAATCTCCGACTCGCGCAAGAGGTCGTCGAAGAGTTTTGGCAGATCAACAGCGCCCTGGCCCTCATTGATACAGTGGCGGAGGTATTCACGCATGACAGGCATTCTGCCGGGAAGGTCAGCACCTTCAGGGTAGTGCTCTTCCATTTCTGCAAGCAGCCACTTTTTAAATTCATTCGTCGACTGCTGGTTCATCTGGGCATTCTTCTGCTCAAGACGGGTTTCAAGACGCCTTATGGTATCTCTCGCTTTTTGTTGTTCTGTATAGAGCTGTTCAGTGCGTTCGGTCACCTTATTTTCAAGCGATGCCGCCAGCTCGTGAGCACGACGGGTCGCAGATTGTTCCCGAGTTTTATCCAGCATGCAGATCAACACTTCACGAGGGCGCGACTCGCTGAACTGTAGTGTCTGCATGGTGATATCAAAGTAGCATTTCTCGTTACGGAAGTTGGCGATGGTAAATTCACCGTGCAGGCGCGAAATACGACCAAGCAGTAACTGATTGATTTTCTCCCGCTGCTCAGGTCCTTTCAGACCTCTGACCATGTCGCGGATGTGCTCCATCGCGCTGGGCATGGATTCCAGCTCCTGACGGGTGGTTGCCAGGTGGCGAGCGAAGTGGTTGTTGCACTGCAGATGATCGGACTCGGGCAAATATCGCGCGAAGCCCAGAGAAGCATTGTCGATGGCGACGGTAAGTTGCTCTTTAGTCTCGACCAGTTGTTCACGAGCCTGTTCGCGTTCTTGCGCATCATTGCGCAGTGTTTCGCGCATACGGTTAATGGCATTAGCGACCATGTCGAGCTCGTCAGACCTTTTATGTTGGTCGTGGAACTGCAGTGGGTCATCCAGATTATTTAAGCTGAACGTGTGCGCCCATTGGGCCATGACATCAAGACGTCGTGTTATCAGCAGGCGCACCATAACAAGAATGAAAATAGACACAGAGAACGTCTTAATGAACTGTGTACCTATGATGGTAAGCGCTTTGTGCTTAAGGTCATCATAGAGCCCGGTGTAGTTCACATTCAGGTACAGGTTACCAAGTTCGTATTCTTGAGACGCGCTCTGGTGGGTCAGGGGGAATGAGTAGTGAAGGTCGGCTGCTGCATAGATGTCGCCAGCACTCTGAACCAGCTTTTCACGGCTTTCAATGTAGACGTAAACCACGCCAGGGAAATTAAGAATACCTGACAGCTGAGATTCGATCTGGCGATTGTCAAAGTTCCACAGGCTGTAACTGATACTTTCCTGGTAACTTGCATGGATCTGATCAAGGTTGCTGCGATACTGGTTGACGCCCCGGCGATAATCGGAATAGAGCACAAAGCCCGACGCAAGAACGCTGACAATAAAACTGAAAGCCAGTAGATAAGAAAGCAGACGCACGCCAACGTGGCTTTTCTGAACAAATTCCTGATCTGTTGTCTTCTGCGGGCTACTCAAGTCCTGTGTCCTGCAACATGAAAGTTATACTCATCTTGTAACTATAGGCCAGAAATTAAACTTTGACGACCTGCGTTCATAAAGGTCCGGTTGTCTGGCTTCATTCGCACATATATCTCTGAAAATTGACATAGATCGTGCTTCGCGACTGTGAACCGTTCGTTGTTGTTTGGTTTTTGATTTGTATCAAATGACGTTATTGTCAATTGCGTACTCTGGCTGTGTTTTCTATTGCACAGATATAAGGAGTGCGCGATGAAACTGATGAAAACCCTGATCGCTGGTGCTGTATCAATGGCTTTCCTTCCTGCTGTTCCCGCATTTGCATACGAAGCCGGGGATATTATCGTTAAAGCCGGCGTAATCAACGTTATTCCTAAGGATGGCAATGCCGATACCAGCGAGCTGGTGCCGAATTCAGAGCTGGATATCGATAGTGACATCCAACTCGGACTGACTGGTGTTTACATGGTCAATCAGTACTTCGGTGTGGAATTGCTTGCAGCAACACCGTTCGAGCACACGGCTGAAGGTGACGGTGGTGCGATTGATGGTGCGGATGTTCTGACTACGAAACACCTGCCACCCACTTTGTCTGCTCAATACTACCCTATGGGCGCGGATTCTGCGATTCAGCCATACGTCGGACTCGGTGTGAACTACACCTTCTTCTTTGACGAAGAGGACGATGCAGGCCTGGGTTCAAATGGGCTGAAACCAAGTTTTGGTTTGGCGTACAGCGCGGGGGTCGATTATATGATCGACGAAAAATGGCTGGTGAACGCTTCTGTCTGGAAAGTTGATATCGACACTGAAGTGAAGGGTGGAGCAGCCGATGGCCTCGACGTCGAAATCGATCCGATCGCCTTTATGGTTGCGTGCGGCTATAAGTTCTGATCAATCAACGCATCCAGATCACAGAAAACCGGGCTCTTGCCCGGTTTTTTATTGGTACTGGTTTTTAAAGTACGGGTGCGATTAAACGAAGCAGGCGTGCAAGAAGCTGTTTCCACCAGCGCTGATCGACGTGAGTAGGACGGCAATGCTCGAGGTCATCAAGCATCATGGCTTCAATTTCGTCAGCAAACTCTTTGTCTTTAATCAGAGCACCTATTTCAAAATTAATGCGCAGCGAACGGTTATCCAGGTTGGCGCTGCTGACACATGACCATTCGTCGTCAACGAGCATAACTTTCTGATGTAGGAAGCCCGGTTCGTAGGTGTAAAACTGAACCTGAGCTTTTTGCAAAGAAGCAACATAGCTGCGATTGGCCTGTGCCACCATCCAGTTGTCTGAGACACCCGGAAGAATAATTCTGACATCGACTCCGCGCAGACCGGCCAGTTGCAGCGCAGCATAGACATTCTGATCGGGAACGAAATACGGACTTACTATCCAGCAACGCTCTTTGGCCGTATTGATCATATGAGTAAAAAAGAGGCTGCCGCTGTCGTAGTAATCCGCAGGACTTGGGTTGATGCACATCACTTTACGCTTACCCATGATCTGAGGCTGTTCCCAGCGCAACAGTGGAGCGTCACCGGTAGCCCACATCCAGTCTTCGCTGAACGACAACTGAAAGGCCAGAGATACCGGACCAGAAACACGCATGTGGGTGTCACGCCAGTGGCCGATTTCAGGATCTTTACCTAAGTACTCGATGCCCACGTTGTGGCCGCCTACGAAGGTGATGTGATCATCGATAATTACTAACTTACGATGGTTGCGGAAGTTGATATTGGTACGGTTGCGAAGTTTCAGCGGATTAAAGCGTGATACCTCAATCCCTACATCCGTCATCTGTTTGATGAATTTTTTATCCAGACCGCCTGAGCCAATTTCGTCGTAGAGCAGATAGATCCGGACCCCCTCAGCTGCCTTTTGACAAAGAACATCTGCGAAGCACTGGCCGAGAGCATCATCACGGAAGGTGTAGAACTGCACGCAGACGGTATGTCGAGCTGTTCTTACTGTGTTAAGGATGGCATTGAAGGTCTCGTGACCATTGATCAGTAATTCGGTGTCGTTACCGTCGAGCATAGGTACGCGAAAAAGACGCTTTAGAGGCAGGGTAGTTTTGTCTGGGGATAGCTCAGCGTCGTTCAGCGTTTTTCGGATTTGCCTCTGACGTTGTGCGAGTCGTGTGTCTTTCTTGCGGCGGGCACGGCGATAGCCGCGAAACCGGCGACTGCCAAAAAACAGGTAGACGGGCAATGCACCGAGTGGAAATAAAACAAGGGCGAGCACCCAAGCAGCCGTTCCCTGAGCGGTTCTGCCTTGCCACAAGGCATCAGCAGCGGCGGCGATACCGCCGATGTACAGAAGGATGGGCCACACCCACCAGGCAAATGCTTCCATAATATTCCTGAGAGAACCTTAGGTCGTGCTGAAAGGCGCATCAGCGCCTTTCAAAGTGGGAGTGTCGACCGTTGCGTGGAGCAAGTGCTTAAAGACCAGTACCGAAAGATCAGAGGCCGACGAGCCTCATGAACTCCTCACGGGTTGCCTGATTCTCGCGGAAGTCTCCTTTCATCACCGACGTTCGCATCATTGAATTCTGCTTCTGCACACCGCGCATCATCATACACATGTGCTTGGCTTCAACAATGACACCTACACCGCGGCAGCCAGTCACTTCTTCAACGGCCTCTGCAATCTGTTTCGTCATGTTCTCCTGAATCTGGAGTCGACGGCCGAACATATCGACAATACGTGCGAACTTCGAGAGGCCAAGTACTTTACCATTAGGCAGGTAGCCAATGTGGCACCGCCCGATAAAGGGCAGCATGTGGTGTTCGCACAGTGAGTAAAACTCAATACCTTCTACGACGACCATTTCGTCGTTGTCGCTGCTGAATACGGCACCGTTTACGACTTCGTCGATTTTAGTTTCGTAGCCGCTGGTCAGAAACTGCATTGCCTTGGCAGCTCGTTTAGGGGTATCGAGCAGGCCTTCACGAGAGACGTCTTCGCCCAGTTCAGTTAATACGTCACTGTAGAGTGACTCTAATTTCGACATTTTGGTTCCGTCGCTTATTCAGATTTCAGGTAATGGTACTTAATTTGAAGAAACTTATACAGGGTTTTGTTCTTGTATAAGTTTTAGTCTGTCTTGGGCCAGCGGAATGGCATCCACTCCAGGTGCTCGCCGTAATCAGTCAGGTAGCCTGCAACGCCTTGCGGCACTTGATTTCCGGTCCAGTGCAAACTGGTGCGACGTGCCCTGTTTTCCTGGCTGATTGCTACTACCGCTTCGTGAGAGTTGCTCAATGAAGTGGCAACACGAAGTATTTTATCGGTCTGGCGCGCAATGGCTTCACCCGAATCAATCCAGTGATGAGTCGGCCAAAGACGTTCTAACTCTTTACGTAGCAATGGGTAATGTGTACAGCCAAGCACAA
The DNA here is from genome assembly GCA_002724925.1 of Oceanospirillaceae bacterium. Classification (GTDB taxonomy): domain Bacteria; phylum Pseudomonadota; class Gammaproteobacteria; order Pseudomonadales; family Oceanobacteraceae; genus Thalassolituus. The sequence goes on along the minus strand of PBQA01000005.1, from coordinate 85,375 downwards.
TGGCTTTCATATCCGGATATTGTGCCAGCCAGGGCCCAAGGTGGGCCTCAAGCTCTGAACTGACATCGTCTCCCGAGATCGCACGCTCCGCATAACTGACCAGCAGTGGGCTTCCAAAGCGGTGAACTTCGAAGCCATCAGCGAAGTCTGAGATCAGGTTGTCAGTGTAAGAACGTTTCACGGTCGCGGGGGTTGCCAGCAAGCCGAAAGAGATATCACCGGCTTCACTACAATGCCCAGCGGCGACTCGTACAGCAGGGACAACCCCCACGACAGGTATGTCCAGTGCTTCCCGCAGCAGTGGCAGTGCGAGCGTGCTGGCGGTGTTGCAGGCGAGCACGAGCACTGCAGGATTCAATTGTTCGACCGCGGCCCTGCATAATTCAGGGATACGGCTTTCAAGATGGCTATCGACCTGGTTGCCGTAGGGGAAGCAGGCGGTATCCATCAAGTAATGAAAATGGGTATTGGGGAGCTTTTTACGGACCTCACAAAGTATCGACAGACCACCGGCGCCAGAGTCAAAAATCAGAATGCTGTCATTTCGGGAAGTGTCAGGCGTGGAGGTAACCACTGAAGAGAAGTCCGCAGGTTAGTCAGTATTGCCGGCATTCTATCAAAGAAATTTCGCTCATGCCGGGCAAAAATCAGGACAGCGTCTACACTGAGTGCAACGGGAGAGGACAAACCTTGGAACTAGCGGAATTACTCGAAAACGCCCGCCGCAATGAAGCGCTGCTGAAGCGTCTACAGGCGTTTGAACTGCAACTGCTGTCAGCTCAGAACTGGCAGAATTTTCTGACCTTACTTCTTGAAGCTTTGCCTTCTCAGTTTGATCTCGACGCTGTCAGTCTGCGCATCTGTGACCCAGATGGAGAACTGAAAGCGTCTATGCTCCAGTCTCTCGACATCGATCAGGGTGCATTGCTCAATCAGATCGAATTCAAAGTCAGCCTGCCAACCAGCAAGGCCGATGTGATCGAAACACCACCACCATGGCGCTCAGGGTTACGCCTGCCTCTGATGCGAAACGGTGAGTACATCGGCCAGCTGTGTATGTTCTCTTCTCGTGAAGATCGGTTTACCGCTGGTATGGCGACGGATTTCATGCAACACCTGGCGGCGGTGATCGCTGCCTGTTTGGTGATGGTTCGCCAGTCAGAAGCTCAGGCGTTGATGGCGCTGACTGACCCGCTCACCGGCGCTGAAAATCGTCGCGGTTTCGATCGTGTTTATCGCAGAGAGTGGGCAAGAGGCCAGCGTCAGCATCATGTTTTTGCGATGGTGTTGATGGATATCGATCACTTCAAAAAGGTCAACGACATTCATGGCCACGGAACGGGTGACCGCGTTCTCAAAATATTGTGCCGGACATTAAAGGCGACCATTCGTCCAACCGATCATATCGGCCGCTTAGGGGGAGAGGAGTTTGCGTTGATTCTGCCGGGTTGTCAGCCGGATCAATTAACGGCCGTCGTTTCACGGGTTCAGGAATCGATTCGCAGGATGTCGGTATTGAATGACTCGGGAAAGCGGGTGCCCGTGACGGCATCAGGCGCGTTTATAGCGGTGACGCCGCGGCCACATCAGGACTTATCGGTCGAGCAGGTACTCGATCATCTCGACAAATACCTTTACAAAGCAAAGGCGGCTGGCCGTGATCAGTTCCTGCCAGCTGCCTCAGCGTGATGATTACTCTGGAGTTTCGGTAAACAGCAGAGTAAAGGTCACAGGAACGGTGGTAGAGATACGATCCAGACCTGCAATTTCTCTTAACGCCTCAACACCTTTCGCTAGCTTAAAGTCGTCGGCATTTATCAGAATCGGTGACTGTGTGGTCACAACAACGTGGCCGTCTGCAGCGGCAGTCGCGAGAATGTCGGCTTTAACCTCTTTCTTCTCACCATGAAGCTCAAGTGTCAGCGGTAATACCGACGTTGCTGTCTCTCCATTTTTTAGCGCCAGCATCATTGTGTCTGGCAGGTTGGCTGAGACGGTCGCTGTCGCATAGTCAGAAACATTGAAAAGCATCGACTGCATACGTTCATTGCGAATTTCGATGCCTGTCTCGACACTGCTCAGGTCGATGGCTATCTTAGCACTGCCCTGATCGCTTACTGAACCTGATACCTGAGTAAATTCGTGCACTTCGGTGATGTTGGTGTTCTTCGTACTGAGAAATTTCACCGAAGAGTCCGGGCTAAGCGTCCATTCAGCGAAGCTTAGCGGTGCGGCAAGAATAAGGAGAGTGGAGGTCAGCAGTTTCATAAGTGGTTCTCGTTAACGTTTAGTCTGAACTTTGACACGAAATCTCCGCAAGGTTCAAGGCAGGCTTTACGAATCGATTTCTTGTTTATTTAATGCTTTCTGATGCGGTCTGTTAATGAGAGTCACTGAATAAGGGTCACTTGCGGAAATGAATACGTACTCAGCCATTTAAGATCACGCTCAATCGTTAAACGGTTGTCATGCTCCAGAGTCAGGCGCTCTTTATCAATCTTAAACTGCTGCTTAGGCGTCAGGGCTTTGTATTCATCGAGAATCGGCATTGCGCGCGTGGCCGTGTGGTGCGCCCGGACACTGGCAAGCTCTTCCATCTCCCATACATCCGGGTCGAGTCCTTTCAGCAGGTATTCAAGGCGCAGCACTCCCTCTGTGATATCGCATTGCTGCTGAAGCACAGAGCGACTGACGAAACGGATGTCTGAAATCAGTTCTTCCTGGTGCTTTCGAAGCTGCAGCGCTGCTTCTGCTTCCTCACGCTCCTGCTCCGCTTCAAGTGCCTGAACTTTGCGCGTTAAGCGCCACGCGTACCAGGCGAGGGGAATAATTACCAGAATGGCGAGAGGGATAAGCAGAGTGGCAAGTGACATGAACACCTCGGGTCAGAAACAACAGTTTCTTCATGATAACCTCTGTCACCCGCCGGCTGAACCCCGCCTTACGCTTCCAGACGCGCTGCTTATGATTGATCCAGCAAACAGCGTCTGGCTATGGAACCCTCACGATAACGGACTGTAAAAACCGCTCCCTCGCGATGACGATTGATCTCAAAGCGCTCGTTTCTGGTTTCAGTGGTTGCCTTGTTGTGATCTCTTTTGCGTATTGTCCCGCTAACGTCAGATGATGTAGTTGTCATCGCTGTCCTCCCCGATTGAGTGGCCGAGAGCCACCATGGCTTCATTAATTGTGAAGAAAACCTGTCCGGGAGCAATCTTCTCTGCGAGGTGGGTTTTGTTTAACTGATCCATAACTGGACCCTTAAATTCTGCAAGATGGAGAAGAACAGACCGTTCTTTGAGTCGGTTATTGAGAAGTTCAAGTGCTTCGAGACCGCAGTAGTCGATGTGGTTGATCGCCGTACCCACCAGGACAACATGCTTTATATCGGGTCGACGCACGACACGTTCCAGTACGTAATCGATCAGATAATCGCTGTTGGCGAAATACAGGTTTTCGTCGACGCGAATGAGGGTGACATCGGGTAGGGTCTCTACAGCGTGACGTAATACATTACGGAACTGCAGCGTTCGCGGTATACGACCTATTTCCGCAATGTGAGGCTGACTGGTACGGCGTAGATAAATCACCAGAGACACGATAACACCGGCAATGATTCCAGACTCTGCATCCGTGATAATGACGAGCGCGAAAGTCGTTAGCCAGACGATTCCGTCGCTGCGTTGAAAATTCCAGGCATTCAGCCCGTCGCGCCAGCGGAAAAGGGGCCAGGTTGCAACAACGATCAGGGCACCGAGTGCTGCGTGGGGCAGATGCTGAAACCAGCTACCAGCGACAAGGCACACGAGCGTCATAAAGATAAAGGTAAATATCGCCGCCCATTGGCTCAATGCCCCGGCCGACTGCATGACCATACTGCGGCCAAAGCCCCCTGCCACAGGCATTGCATGACTGATCGCCGCGGTCAGGTTCGCCGTTCCGAGGGCCAGTAATTCCTGATTAGGCCGGATTCGATTGGTTTGATCACGAGCCATGGTATTTGAGATAGACAGGCTCTCAAGATAAATAATCAGGCCCAGAACAGCAGATGGCAGTATCAGTGCCTGCCAGTTGAGATCGGTTATGGTAGGTAATGATAGCGATGGAAAGCCGGACGGAACGGCGCCGACGGTCGCCAGCGGTGGCTCAATAAACAAAACCAGTAGTGTGCCTGTGGTGACCAGAACCAGTGGACCGGCCCGGTTAGTCAGTGTTTTCAGGGGGGCGGGTAGTGCGAAGCGCGCTGTCAGTGCGGGAGTTACTTTTTGCCAGAAAACCAACAACAGAGCGCCGCTGAACGCAGTGACGAGCGGCCACAGAGCAATGTCCTGCCAGTGTTGCGACGCAAAGGCTACCGGGCTCCAGCCAGGTCCGCCTCTTGGTATATCAAGGCCAGTGAAGTACTTCAGTTGGCTTAGGATGATCACGATCGCCGCAGCACTGGTAAAGCCAGAGATGACTGAATGACTGATAAAGGACGTCCAGGAACCGAGGCCGATAGCAAAGAAGATGAATAGCCAGGTACCCGTCATACCCGCAAGTAACGTGGCATAAGCGGGGTAGTCTGACGCATCCGGGCTGACCACGCCATGAAGCGAGCTGAGAGTCATTAACGAAATAATGGCAACCGGGCCGACGGCGAGTGTCGGGCTGGAACCCAGTAGCGCGTAGGCCAGTAACGGCAATAGAGAGGAGAACAGTCCGGCTTCAGGGGGAAGCCCTGCAAGAAACGCGTAAGCCACTGCTTGCGGAACCAGCATCACAGCAACCACCAGGCCGGCGATAAAGTCGGGCAGTAGGCCCTGGCGGGGCAGCGGGTAGAGCGTATTACTGATCTTCACTACTGACAGGCCCGTATAATCGGTTGAGCAGGGAGATAACATCCGCGGCACGTTGATCCCCAAGTCGATAAAACATGGATTGAGCTTTTCGGCGACAGGTGACAAGTTGTTCGTTACGAAGCCAGGCCAGGTGTTGAGACATGGCAGACTGACTCAGCGGCAGTATGCTGCAGAGTTCGGATACCGAGACTTCTCCGCTTCGTAGCGCACACAGAATACCAAGCCGGTGTTCATTTGCCATGGCCTTAAGCAAGCGCACCGCGGCTGCCCGGTTATTGTCATGGCTCAGGCTATGGGCTGAACCATGGCTTTGGCTATTGGCGTCTTGCATGGAGGTTGGCCTCGTACGCAACGGGTTATTTATTCTTTATTGCTGAATAAGAATATTCTAATATAATGATTCTATCAAGATGAGTTACCACGCGGGGAAGATATGAGTCACACCATTCAGAGCTATATCCATGAAGACACGTCGACCTTCACGCATCTGCTGGTGGATACTGGAACAGGTTCATGTGCCATTGTAGACCCTGTTTTGGACTATGATCCGAAATCAGGGAAGACAGATACGGGGTTTATCGACCAGATATTGAGTGACATCGAATCCCGTGGACTGGATCTTAAATTGGTTCTGGAAACCCACGCCCATGCTGATCATCTGACCTCTGCGGCCTACATTCGAGATAAGACCGGCGCCAGTATCGTTATCGGCCAGAAAATCAAAGGCATTCAGACGACCTTCGCGTCGATCTTTAACGAAGGTGAAACCTTCAGGGCGGACGGCTCTCAGTTCGATATTCTGTTGGCGGATGGTGCAGAGTTAATGCTCGGTGATACCCGTATTCACAGTATGGCGACACCGGGTCATACGCCCGCATGCGCGAGTTACGTTATCAATGATACCGATGTATTCATCGGTGACACCTTGTTCATGCCGGATGTCGGTACGGCGCGCTGTGATTTTCCCGGTGGTGATGCGGGTACGCTCTATGATTCGATCCGTAAATTACTATCGCTGGGGGATGATGTGGTTCTGCATATGTGCCATGACTACCCGCCAGAGGCGCGTACCGAGTTGAGAAGCGCAGTGACGGTCGGGGAACAGCGCCGTGATAACATTCACGTAAGCGATGAACACAGTCGTGATGACTTTATTAAAATGCGTACCCAGCGAGACAGTGGTTTAGCGATGCCGCGCCTGATTTTCCCGTCGCTGCAGGTGAATATCCGCGCTGGTGACTTCCCTGAGCCAGAAAATAACGGCGTCAGTTACCTGAAAGTGCCTCTGAATCAGTTCTGATGCGGGTTTTTGTTATTTATCCGTGCCCCGGAATTGGCATTCTCAGCGGCTTCCGTTAGTCTGAGGTGAACAGCAGACGCTAAAGCAATAAGGAAAACTACATGCTGGTGAACAACCGTTGGGTTCGTGCAGGCGGTAGCCTGAAGGAAAAGCCGATCAGTATTCAGTTCCGCGAGGACTGGCAGATGGCAAAAGATTCCGGCCTCTATGGCTTATGCGTTCAGATTGCCTGGAACGCAGAAAGCCGGGATGAAAGCAGTGGTTTTCCTGCGACAGAAGAACAGGCACGCATCGTTGCCTTCACCGAACAGTTGCAGGCGCGCCTTGAGCCAGAAGAAGACTCTGTGGTGGCAATGATGATTACCCATGATGGCATCAATCAGTGGATTATCTATACCCGTGACCTTGAGCAACTGAAAACAGGCCTGGATGCTATTCCAACCGACAACGGCCTGTATCCTATTGAGGTCGTCGCTGATGAAGATCCCGATTGGGAGACCTTTATTCAGGTGCATGGGCGTATTACCAGCGAAGAGGCTTAAGCGTTACTCTTCGTTTTATCATTCTTCCTTGTGGTGCCGCTTTCCGCGTGATTCTTCTTTGGCAGCGGCCTCTCTGGCAGCTGCCGCTTCTGCTTTAAGGCGCTCTATTTCTTCCGATTCAACCTGAATCATCTCAGGTGTTTCCATGCTGATCCGGCCGATTTTCCCGGCGCGTAGTTCGTGCAAAACGATTTCTGACGCTTTGTGCAGATCGACGATTCCCCCGGCCCGCAGGCAGCCGCGTTTGGCGGCAATCGTATTCAGGAGCTGCTCTGCATTTTCTGGAGTGTCTTTCAGCTTGAACCGCGTCGTCAGTTCTTTTTCATAGGCTGTGCGTAAGTAATCCAGGGCAAACATGGCGACATCGGTATATTCTATGGCCGTGTCTTTCACTGCACCGCTGGCAGCCAGACGATAGCCGCTGAGTTCGTTCTCAAATCGTGGCCAGAGGATTCCGGGGGTGTCGGAGAGCACAATCCCGTTTTTCAGGTCGATCATCTGGTTGGCTTTGGTGACTGCAGGTTCATTGCCTGTGCGGGCGATGTAACGGCCAGCGAGCGCGTTGATCAAGGTTGACTTTCCGACATTTGGGATGCCCATGATCATTACACGCACCGCGCGATTCTTTTCCAGTTGGCCCTGACCGACTTTTTTAGCCAGGGCAATCAGCTGCTTAACCTGCTTTCTGTCTTCAGCGACCAGCGGAAGGGCCTGGGTGTGTGCCTGTTCCGAAAAATGGCTGACCCACGCGTTTGTTGTCGCGGGATCGGCGAGGTCGGCTTTATTCAGCACCTTGATCGTCGGCTTGTCACCGCGAAGCTCGTTAACAAGAGGGTTGGTGCTGGAGAAGGGCAGGCGAGCATCCAGAACTTCGATGACCAGATCAATGTCTGGCATCGCCTCGCTAATTTTTTTGCGGGCTTTGTTCATGTGCCCGGGGAACCAGTTAATGGCCATTGTGCGCTATCCCGATTGACGTTCGCTCAAGAAAGCGACACATTGTAATGCATGGCAGTGCAAGAGTAACCTTCCTCTGATTGTCATAATCAGGTGATACAAAGCATTGCTAAGGATGATGGGATTGGAGACAACCTATGGATCTTTTGCCTGTAGACATTATTGATACTGCGCGCAAGCAAGGCAGACACGCCTCGGCAACCGTTTCTGGACGCCGGCGTGAAGGTTTTTTACTTGGAAATCGCTTTGTCTTTTCGGATCAGAGTGAAGTTCTCTGGATGCAAGCCGGTCCGGGTGAATTCCGGGAATTGAAGATCTGGCGTAAATAGCCAACCTGGCTCATTTTGAGTTGAGGTAACAGTCGGCAGACACTGCCGTAAAACAGAGGCCGCCCAAGAGAGTGGGCGGCACAGAGTCTTTTGCGCTTCGCGTGTCACTTATTCTGCGTTGGCGGTCTGCTGTTCTTCGTCGTACTCGTTCGCTGCTTCCGTCTGAGTTTCCAGTGCGGCTGGTGCTTTTTCGATTGCGCTGGTTTCAGGGTAGTGGGTCGACTCTTCATTGCTGCTGTCTTCAGCGGCCATTTCAGGCGTTGCCGCCGGCTCTTCAGCCTGTGGCTTCGGCGCTTCCTGTTTGTTTGCCATGGCGGCTTCTTTCTCGGCCTGTTTCGCGGCTTTTTCGCGCTGCTTTTCTACTTTAGCGATCTGGCGATCCTGCTGTGCCCAGTAACCTGTGCGGAACTCGACATCACGCACGCCGTTCTCTTCCGCAATACTGTCGGCGATTGACTTAGCAGCATCGTCGGCATCACGTGCCATCAGTTTACGCTCTGTGGCATCAATGCATGAGAAGAGATCTAACAGCGCACTCGAGAGTACTTCCTGGGCAACATCATCACGACCTTTGCGGAAACGGCGCGCAATCATGCCCAGCATGGCCAGATCATTAGCATCAAGGCGCAGCTTCAGTTCTGCCAGAGAGAGTTCTTTCTCGCGTTGCTCACGCTCTTCTTCGTAATATTTTCCAATCAGGGCGTGGGTCTGTGTGGTCTCAGTCATGGTTGATGGCGTCCGTAAAGTGATTCGCAAACGCGTACTTTAGCGATAACCCTCATTGGTGTGCAACTGCGAGAGAGTCGTTTATGATAGGCCTAATCTAAGTAGTCAGGTGATGTATGAGTCAGGAGCGCACAGCACAGCTAATCGAGCAGAAATTATCGGCCCTCGAACCTCAGTTTTTGCGAATCGACAATGAAAGCCACATGCACTCCGGTCCAGCCACGGACTCCCATTTTAAGGTGACTCTGGTCTCTGCTGCGTTTGATGGCGTCCGCACTGTGGCGCGACATCAAAAGGTGTATGGCCTCCTCAGTGATGAGCTGGCAGGGCCGGTACACGCTTTATCTCTTCATCTTCATACACCTGATGAATGGCAGACTGATTCAACCATTCCCGATTCTCCCGCCTGTATGGGGGGCAGCAAGCATGATTGATAAATTGATCAGGCTCTCGCTGGCTGTTACGGCACTGGTGTTCACATCATTGGCTGCTGCCAGTGACTGGGAAGAAGTGGCCTACGACAAAGACGAAGATATCCGCGTGTTCACCCGGTTTGTCGAAGGCTCGGATATGAAAGCCTTTAAGGGCATTACAACCATCAAAAGTACAGTGACTGCACCGGTGGCTTTACTGCAGGACGTTAAGCGCGCACATGAGTGGGTATTCAATTGTAAGGCGATGGACCTGATAGAAGAGCTAGCCCCCAATAACGCTACTTACTACACCGTCACCTCGATGCCCTGGCCTGTGAAAAATCGCGATAATATCAGCGAATCACTGGTCACTCAGGATGCAGACACCGGCGTGGTGACTGTGACCATTCAGGCGCGTAATGATATTTTCCCAGCGAATGACGATCATGTTCGTGTGCGCGAACTTGATGCGACCTGGACGCTGGAACCACAAGCCGATGGTTTGTTAAAGGTAACGTATGAAGCGCATGCTGACCCCGGCGGTGGCTTGCCGTCATGGTTGGTGAACAGCTTCGTCGTTGAAGCCCCCCTGAATACTTTGCGTGATTTCCGCGAGCTGGTGGTCGATGAAAAATACCAGTCGGCCTCTCGGGAGTATATAACGCACTGATTTAAAAAGGCTTTTCGGTCTTTGTAATATTACTGTCATAAAAGTCAGGTACTCTCCGGCGCTGGTGAATAGAGTAGTACCTACTATGCGCATTTTTGTATTTGTCACAGCACTGTTGTTATCTTTCTCCGCTGCGCCTTCTTTTGGTCAGCAGCCGGCGTCACTCTTCGGTGACATGCCATCTGGCCGTTATCAGCATCTTTTCAGAATCGATGGTTCTAACACGATTGGTGCAGAACTTGGTCCAGCTTTAGCCGAAGCTTGGCTGACGAGCCACGGAGCAAGTAAGTTGTCGCGTGTTCCCATGGCTGAAAACGAAATCCGCATCACTGGCTACCTGGAAAGTATTGGCTCTCATGTCATTATTGATATTGCGGCCCACGGCTCTGGCACGGGGTTTAAAGCGCTTTCGAAAGGGCTGACTAACATTGCGGCTGCGTCACGCCCGGTGAAAGCCAGCGAAGCTGCCATGATACCCACCGCCGATCTGACCAGTGTCGATAGCGAACATATTGTTGGTATCGACGGTCTCGCGATTATTGTTGATCCATCGAATCCTATCAACGCGCTGAGTGTTGAGGCTCTGCGCGATATTTTTTCTGGCAAGGTTGCAAACTGGGCTGAAGTCGGTGGCCCGGATATGCCTGTCAGTATTTTTGCACGTGATGATAAGTCGGGTACCTGGGATAGCTTCCGCCATATGGTTTTAGGCAAAACCCTATTGGCTGAGAGTGCCGAGCGGTTTGAATCGAATAATGACCTGTCTGATCGTGTCAGTGGTGTACGAGGGGCGATCGGGTTTGTCGGCCTGCCTGCCGTGCGTCAGTCGAAATTACTGTCTGTGTCGGTAGGTGATGTGGCTGCTCTGGCGCCTGATCGCCTGACCGTTGCTACCGAGGATTATGCGCTTTCCCGTCGTCTCTATATGTATACGGCGGGTAAATCGGATAACCCCTATGTGCGTGATTTCCTTAATTTTGTCGCAACAGATGGTCAGCAGCAGGTTGCTGCAACGGGCTTCATTTCTCAGGATGTCTCTGCGGTTCGCCCGGAGAACACCGCCAGTCTGCCCTCCGAGATTCGTCAGCGTGTTGAAGGCGCGTATCGCCTGAGTGTTAATTTCCGCTTTAAAGATGGCTCTGCGCGACTCGATAATAAAGCGCAGCGCGATGTCGATCGCTTGGTTAAGTACTTGAGTAAAAATCCGGACGCCGACGTCATGTTGTTTGGCTATGCCTCCGAGAGCGATGATCTGAACCGTGCTCATCTTTTGTCTAAGCATCGCGCTATGGCGGTGAGTCGCGCACTGAAGCAAGAAGCATTGTATCCGGACGAGATAGACGGCTTTGGTGCTGAAGCACCGCTGGCAAGGATTGAAGGCAATGATGGTCGTCAGAAGAATAGCCGGGTGGAGGTCTGGATTCGCCCCCCACATGCAATCGCAGAAGCGCTATAGCGCTTCGCGATTGAGGACGCGTCGCTCAGTTCAAGCGGCGCCGTGCATCATAAGGTACAGTTCGACGATGGCTGCTGGAATGTTTGCACACATGCGATCGGACAGGTCCGCGTCTTCATCGATATCCGCCATTTCTGGCTCATCCATAAACAGCCCTGATGCATACATAATCGGAAACAGGTGCTGAGCGACGATTTCTTCACGATCGGCGTACCAGGCTTCTTCATTCAGCAGAACGGCCGACATAAAGCCCATTGCCCAGCTCTCAAGGGGCGGTTCATTTTCGTCATCAATCAGAGTCAGGTCGGTAGGCACCGGGAAATCCTGCCCAGAATCCAGCCATGCCTGAATTTCTTTTGAGAGCTGGCTCATCAGGGTATCAACTTCCTGACGCTCAGCCTTCGAGAAGCCCGGCTGCGCTTCAAACGCACAATCCCACAGGGTTTGTTGATCCGTGCCAGAGGCACCAGACGGGCCTGTAAGAAGGCCGGTAATAAAGCCGTGAACAGCGAAGAAATCAAAGCTATCGTTGCGCTCAGCTTCGTCTTCAAGCAGAGTGCCGAGTCGTTCGAGTTCTTCTTCGGTAAGGGCTGGGATACTATTCAGATCAGTCATAGATTCAATATTCAGATTTACTTAATTCGGGCAATCGTATCAGGCTTATGAGACAGCGGAAATCCTACCGACAGGAATTATGGTTAGATGTTGCCGGTGAAAGCGTAAAAGTGCTGCTCAGTGCGTCTGTTCGGAAGTCGATTCGCCTGCAAGTGAATTCAGAAGGTGATGTTGATATCCGAGTGCCCGTCGGTACGCCCAAGAGCGATGTACTGACCTTTGTTCGCCGGCATGAGAGCTGGTTGAGCGAGCGTCGGGAGGCGGTGAAAGAACGTGACCGTAAGCGCAGTGCGTCTGTGATGCTCTATGGCCGTGAGCTGCCGATTATGGAGAGCGCTCTGGGGGAGTTTCTGGTCACTGATCAGCAGGTGTGGATGCCGCTGGAGTGGCCTCAGGAAAAGCGCGACAAAGCGCTTGATAAGTGGCAGCGAGAAGAGGCCCGCCACTGTTATACACGTTTAATCGAGCAGTGGTGGCCGAGATTCGCGAAACCCGGCCGCGAGCGCCCTGTGCTTCGAATTAAGCGGATGCGCACCCGTTGGGGAAGCCTGTCTAAAAAAGGCTATATCAATCTGAACCTGGCTCTGTTGTCACTTCCAGAAGATTTGATTGAGCTGGTGGTCGTGCATGAGCTTTGCCATCTTGAGCACTTCGATCACGGCCCGGGGTTTAAAGCGTGTATGACTTCATGCCTGCCCGATTGGCGCGCGCGCGACAAGCGCATAAATCAGGCAGGTTTGATGTTGCTTTAACGCTGTCGGAAATCCTTTACGCAGGGTCTCAGCGATTGCTTACGTCAGTATTCACCCAAAGCTGCGAGTACCAGTAATAACGCCCGGGTTGACTGAGGCTTGGCGCCGTACAGTTGTAACGGCCACGCCCCGCAGTGATCTTGGTAGGTTGCTGCATGGTAACGGTCATAGCGTCGCCATCCGTGGATGTTTCAATATCTAATTCCCCAGCACCCGCGGCATAACATTGCAGCTGAGCGGGTTTAAAGTCGTGTACGGCAATAGTCAGCGTCAGTTCCGGTGGGTTGTCTGCCAGTACCGGGTCCTGTACCTGATCGGCTGAGATAGAAAAGGGCAGGCTCATAAGCTTGGTTGCGAGAGTGTCGGTGTTGGCATATGCCCCTGACGCCGGAAAGCGCGCGATAACCTGAGGGTGAGCACTTGTACCAACGGCACCGCTTTGTTGGCCAAGCGCGATGTAGCCGTGGTCTTCAAGCCATTCAGCCATCTTCAGGGTGTACTCCCCGTATGGGTAGGCAAACATCCGTGTCGAGCTGCCTGTTTCTTCTTTGATACGTGCTTCCGCTTGTTTGATTTCTGTCGCCCACCAGTCTTCGGCATCTACGCCCTCTGGGGTCTCCAGCAGATAAGGATGGCTGCGAGTGTGATTCGCGATAACAGCTCCGCCATCTTTGATCTCACGCAGTTGAGCCCAGCTCATCATGTCGGCGTATTTCTTATCCACCGGGTCAGTACTGGTGAACATCGTAAATGACCAACCGCGCTTTTTAAGTTCAGGCCAGGCATTCTCGTAAACCGACAGATAGGCGTCATCGAACGTAATAGCGACCGCACGTTCAGGAAGGGGCTCGCCTGTCATGACCGACTGCATAGCCTCTTCAAGGTTCACGACTGACATCTTTTTTTCTTCAAGTAATGCCATGTGTCGACGAAAGGTTTCAGGCGATACGCTGGTGACTGCCGGAGTCGATGCATCGACGTGGTGATACTGAAGAATCACCAGGGCATTGGCTAAGCCCGGAATCAGGATCATTAAAACGAGTACTGCGTAAACGAATCGTTGTGTCATAGGGTCCTCAGTGGTATCTGCTCAGGCGTGACGATACTTCAGTCGCTGATACGCGGAGCTTACCCGGCGGAAGGTCTCAGGGTCACCACCTTTGTCCGGGTGGTGTTGATTTGCAAGTCGCCGGTATTGCTGTCGTAAGCTCTGGCGATTCACCGGTGGCGTCAGTTCGAGCGTCGTCAGATCGTCATCGTAATGTTCAGGTATGACCATCCGTTGCCAGAAATCGTTCAACAGAGCTTCAACGCCTTCCTTATCTGTATTGAGGTTGTTCAGATCGAGATAATACTCAGCGAGTGGGTCATGCTGCCCCGGCAGTTCGTTTTGCGGTGTGTCGTTGATAGGTGCCAGACCGATATCGAGTGCGCTTATCTCAAGGTAGCCGCGTCCGTCTTTAAACCAGCGATCACGCAAACGATACAGGGCATGCATCACAATGAAGTTAGCACGGAACAGAGTCATTGAATCGCTCAGTGCATCTTCACGGAAAATGCCTTGCTCTGGCTTTTGCAGCCATCGGATTAATTCGTATTCCGGGCAGCGGTGACCCTCGGCGAGGTAGGTCGCCAGCAGGTCAGTGACCAGGTTAAGAGTGTCTTCTTCCATGCACACAAGGTAGCACAGTGCGGGTGGATCAGCCTTGTCTGTCGGGGTCTGTTTCTTCAATGACCCGTCTGACAAAGCCTGGGAGTTTCGGGCTAATAAGGTTCAGGCGTTGTGAGGTGATCGGATAACGATGGCGAATCCGTTTCAGGAAGCGCGCCAGTGCGGGAATGGCCGGCACCAGTAACGATACGCCAAGAATGATCATCAGCAGGCCAACGGGTACAGGCAAAGGCAGAACGAGTAGCCCGGCAACGATCAGAAGGACGCCGCCGACAAGAGTTACACTGCGTCGAATCATTAGTTATGCTTTGGAAAAGCCTCAAAGGGCGCGTGCAAGTGATGTATGCGCTCAAACTACTTACCAGATGTTGCAATACGATGACCGAACATAAAAAGCCGCTGCCACGCCGGGCACACCTGATTACTCCGGGGGGCATGAAAGCGCTTGAAGACGAGCACGATTTTTTATGGCGCCGCGAACGCCCAAAGGTAACTCAGGAAGTATCCGACGCGGCGAAACTGGGAGACCGCTCAGAAAACGCGGAATACATTTACGGTAAGAAGCGACTGCGCCAGATTGATAGTCGCCTGCGCTTTCTTGGAAAGCGGATAGAGGCCGTCACCGTGATTGACCGGCCGCCAGCGGATCTCGATAAAGTCTTTTTCGGCGCCTGGATTGAACTGGAAGACGAAGAGGGTGAGATGCTGCGCTACCGCATCGTGGGTGAAGATGAAATCGACTTACCCCATGGCTACATCAGTGTGGATGCGCCTCTGGCGCGTGGTTTGATTGGTAAATTCGTTGATGATGAGGTGACGGTGCGTTTGCCCAAGGGTGAGACTACCTATTGTATCGTCAGCGTTCAATACGAGCGCCCTGAGTGGGATTTGCGGCCGATGCCCGAGTTCTCTTGAGCGCTATCTGCTGAGTAATGTGACGCCGGGGCTTGGATGAACTAATCTTGAGCGAAGGAGGTGCATTATTATGCAACGATGGCTGCTTATGCTACTTGCGATACCGGCCCTGGTTCTAGCCGATAATCATGGGAAACACAACGCTGATTCAAAAGAGGCGCTCTCAGAAGCCTATGTGATGCCGGTGTGGGTCGACGCAGTGACTCAGGTGTGTCCATGGAAATCGGAAGACGCCGAAGGGTATATCCGCCTGATCCGCAAGCAGAATGAAGATGGCAGTCACGGCCTGTTCGTTCAATGGTTGCGAAAAGGGATTGCTGGCGCTCCGACTGCGGCCGTATCAACGCTCGCGGTCGAACCGCTTGAGCACGACTATCTGGTCAGAATTGAGATGCCATCACCAACGCTGGCGCGCGATGCGTGCCGTCTGAAAGCGTTGGCCGAAGATATGATGAACGAGCGCCGTTACGAATTTGACCTGCTACTCCGGGGCCCTGGAGACATGCAGGTCAACGTCAAGCGTATGCTGGGCGGCGGAGTCTGAATCTGAATCAGTCGTCCGACATCAGAAGGTCGATTCGGGTACCCAGGTGGCTCTTGTCCTGCTCATCCTGAAGGCCTTCGAAATTCCAGAGTTCACGGTCACCCAGTTGAGATGGAGCAACGTTGCATACCGCGGCGAAGATATTCTCACTGCGACCAGGTTGCTCTTTCTCCCACTGAGCAAGCATCCCTTTGATATTCTGACGCTGCAGATTTTCCTGAGAGCCACACAGGTTGCACGGAATGATCGGGAATTCCTTCTCAGCAGAAAACTTTTCAATGTCCTTCTCTTTGCAATATGCAAGAGGGCGGATCAGAACGTGTTTCTTATCATCGCTCAGCAGCTTTGGCGGCATAGCTTTGAGCTTACCGCCGTGGAACATATTCAGGAACAGGGTTTCGATAATGTCGTCGCGGTGGTGGCCCAGGGCAATTTTGTTAGCACCAATGGATTCGGCAAAGCCATACAGAGTGCCGCGGCGCAGTCGTGAGCAGAGGCCGCAGGTGGTTTTCCCTTCAGGGATGATCTCTTTCACGACGCTGTAGGTGTCTTTTTCGATGATATGGTAGGGCACGCCCACCTTATCAAGGTAAGCAGGCAGGATGTGCTCAGGGAAGCCAGGCTGCTTCTGATCCATATTGACGGCGATAAGCTCGAAATTGACGGGCGCACTTTTCTGCAGGCTCATCAGAATTTCCAGCATGGTGTAAGAATCTTTGCCACCAGACAGACAGACCATGATTTTGTCGCCGTCTTCAATCATCCGGTAGTCTTCGATGGCTTTGCCGACATTACGGCGCAGGCGCTTCTGGAGCTTGTTGAATTCGGTCCTGGATTTGCGTTCAGCTTGATTCTCTGCGGCTTCAGTTGTTCCCGCAGATGGCTCAACGGTCGCTGGGTCGAAGACCTCAGGCTGATAGCCTTTTTCAGGTTGCGAAACAGCAGATTCAGACACGTTTACTTCAGACATATAACACCCCATGCATAGGGTGCGCTTTATATCAGAATGTGGTGATTATATAAACATCAGGCCACAGCGTGACTGGATTCGACCAGCTCTTCGTAGCGTTGAACGAAGTCCTGAACGGTGAGGTCGTCACGGGTGTGGTAGCAGTTTTTCCAGAGTGTTGCCAGGTGCAGCACACTGGCGCCGCGCGGTAGGGTGAACTGTGGGTGACGAACGTAAGCAAGCCAGGTAACGGCAGTCGCGTAGGCCAGGTTGGTTGTTAGTTCGGCATGCGGGTTATCCAGAAATTCTCTTTGGCTGGCAATGCCACGCACCTTACTGGCCAGTTCTGGCCGCTCGGCGAGATAGTCGTCCCAGATGTGTCTGTGGGTCAGGCCGTGCAATCGGTAGATGCCTGAAGTGCGTTGCCCTTCTGTTTTCAGAAAGGCCCCCAACTCCGACTCAATGGCGGCAGTACCCAGCAACAACAACTCAGCGTCTGCACTGTTGGCATCCAGCTTCTGCAGCGTCGGACGAATAACGTACGTCCGGAAATCCTCAGCATCTATACCCATCAGAAACTCCAGGGAGTAATTTTTGGCAGTTAACGGTAGTGCAGCAATTAGCGTACCTGTTTGGCTGGCCGTGAGATAAACCCTCGCTATCAGGTGTTTACTCAATCGTACTGCCTGATACGGTAAGCATAGTGATGCAGGTCGCAGGGGGAGGCAAATATTTGCGCAGTGTGACCAATGTCTGATATTGCGAGCGAGAAAAGGATGAGCACAATCCGTGTGCTGAGCGATATTTATAAGCGCCAGAACTGAGATCAGCTCTCTGTCTGGTGCAGACACTCATCGTTGGCGCGTGTAAGTCCGGCGAGATCAAACAAGGTGTCGCTGTCTTTCAGGATAATTTCCTTACCCTGAGTCTCGATCAGTTCGTTTTTCTGGAAGCGAGTGAAGACACGGCTGATGGTTTCTACCGCCAGACCCAGATAGTTACTGATGTCGACACGTGACATTGGCAGACGGAAATGCGTCGCTGAGAAGCCACGGCGCTGATAGCGCTGAGAGATATCAAGCAGGAAAGACGCAACGCGCTCTTCAGCGTTTTTCTTACTGAGTAGCAGCATCATGTTCTGATCATGGCGGATTTCGGTGCCCATGGTCGTCATAAGCTGACGGCGCAGGTCTGGTAATTCATCGGCCAGCTGCTCGAGCTGCTGTAGCGGAATTTCACATACTGTGGTCGTTTCCAGCGCTTTTGCCGTCAGTGGATAGGTGCCAGCGTTGTAGCCAGACAAACCGATCAACTCGCTCGCCAGGTGGAACCCGGTAATCTGTTCTTCACCGTTACTTGCCAGTGTGTAGGTCTTAAGGGCGCCCGTGCGGACTGCAAAGACAGACTGAAATTCGGTGCCTTGCTGAAACAGCAGCTGACCTTTCTGGATAGGGCGACCCCGCCGAATGATATCGTCCAGACGCTCCATATCATTTTCGGTCAATGAAAGAGGCAGACACAGCGCATTCAATGAGCAGGTCTGGCAATGAGGCTGCGCTCCACGTAGCGGAGCATTAACTGACATTTTCATAGGCAAGAACGATCTCAAGTACGATAGATCAGGCGGCTGTAAAGCTGGCAGGCTGCCACACAGAAGCCAAAGTCCAGCAACCATAACCGATCAATAATAGACCCGCAATATAACGTGACCACTGGTGACGAATTATGTTCATTACCGATGCCGATGCGAGCCCTGCAGATAATATGGCTGGAAATGTACCCAAACCGAACACAAACATGGTCAGAGCCCCCATTGCTGGTTCTCCGTTGGCAGCTACCCAGCTAAGCGTGCTGTAGATCAGACCGCACGGAAGCCAGCCCCATAACATACCGAGAATCCATTGGCTTGCAGGGTCTGAACGACCGAGGCGTTTCTGCGCGTGCGGTTGAATTCTTTGCCAGAACAGTTGGCCAAACTGCTCAATGCGCGTCAGCCACAGTGCCCAACGGGCGATGTAAAGGCCCATCAATATCAGCATCACTCCAGCGACTGAGCGTAACGAGAGCATCAGGGTGTCGTGCAGGCTGGAGAGCCACAGTCCAAGGCTACCCACAAGCAGTCCTGCGAGGGTGTAACTGGTGATGCGGCCAAAATTAAACAGTAGAGATGCTCTTACTCTGTGCTGAGTATCAAGCTGCCCAGCGGCCGCTGCGACGCCACCGCACATGACCAGGCAATGGCTGGCGCCAAATAAGCCGAGCAGAAGGGCGGTGAGGAGCGAGAGGGGTTCAGTCATTCGTCGTCTTGTCTGGCTTACTGCCCGAATCAGAATCCGACTCTGAATCGGCCGTTTCAGCAGTGCTGTCTTCGCGGCGCTCGTTCAGGTATTCATCGTCGTCGAAGAGTATTTTGTGCGCGGGCGAGTCGAGATCATCAAACTGCCCCCCTTTGACGGCCCAGAAGAAAATAGCCACGGCAATAGCGAGTAGGGCAATCGACAGAGGAACCAGTACGTAAATAATATCCATGATCAGTTCTCAGCAGTAAGTGCAGTCGGGCGGCGGGTGAGTCGCAAGGCATTCAGTACGACCAGCAAAGAGCTGAATGACATGCCGATGGCTGCCGCCCAGGGCGGAACCAGACCAGCTGCCGCCAGTGGTAACGCAATCAGGTTGTATAGTAACGCCCAACCGATGTTCTGACGAATGACATTGCGGGTTTTGTGCGATACCGACAGGGCATCAGCAATCACTTCCAGTCGACCGTTGGTGAGCAGAGTATCTGCATTGGTTTTTGCCAGGTCAGTCGCTTCATTGACGGCCAGTGACACGTCTGCACCAGCCAGGACCGGGACGTCATTAATGCCATCTCCTACCATAAGCACGCTGTCGCCCTGTTCTTGCCACTCGCGTACGATGGCGAGCTTGTCTTCCGGGCTGAGGCCGTTACGTACATCGGTAATGCCTAGTTCATCAGCAACCAGAGTCGCAGATCTTGACGGGTCACCGGTGAGCAGTGCGACGTCAATTCCACGAGATTTCAGGGTGTCTATTAACGGACCAGCGCTGCGGCGCACGGTGTCGTTCAGGAGGAACCAGGCTAGCGGTTGTTTATCGTCAGCTAACAACAGCCATTGGCCGGATACGCTTTCAGGCGGCAAAATACCATCTGGCCAGACGAAATCCGGGCGGCCGAAACGAAATCTGTAGCCATTAACCTGACCACTGACCCCCTGACTCGGGTGATGCTGAATGTCTTCGGTAGGAAATACCGGGTAATGACGAAACGCCTTAGCAATCGGGTGGCTGGCATGCTGTTCAAGAGATGCGACTACCGAGGCCAAAGTATCCTGATCCAGCTCGATATTGTTTTCTCTAGCGCCCGCGACTGGGCGGACTTCCGTCAGGGTCAGATGACCCAGTGTCAGGGTGCCGGTTTTGTCGAACACTACGCGATTTACCGACTGCAGTGTCTCTAATACATGCCCTTTACTGATTAACAGGCCGCGTTCACGCAGAGCTGTTGTCGCTGCAGTAAGGGTCGTTGGTGTGGCGAGAGAGAGGGCACATGGGCATGTGACTACTAATACCGAAAGTGCGATAAAGAACGCGTGATCGTTGCCCTGAAACATCCAATAGCTGAACACAGAGGCCGAGATAATCAGAACCGCAGCGACGAAGCGGCTGGCAATGCTGTCGGCAATAAGCGCGACTTTGGGTTTTTCCTGCTGGGCTCGATCCATCAGGCGGACGATGGTCGATAGCTTTGCATCCGCGCCCGTGGCCGTAACCTGCATTACAAGCGGGCTTTCGACGTTCATGGTGCCGCCAATCAGAATGTCACCGGCTTGTTTGTTGAGTGGCATGTATTCGCCCGTCAGTGCCGATTCGTCGACGGTGCTCTGGCCATCAATCACAACGCCATCCGCAGGAACTGGGTAACCGGGTTTGAGCAACAGGCGGTCGCCGGTCGTGATGTCGCCTGCGGCAATGATCTCTTCGCCATCGGGTGTTTGCTTAAGGGCAACATTCGGTAGCAGCGTCATCAGGTTATTACCGGCTTTCCCCATGCGGTGCCGGGCACGCATTTCCAGAAAGCGCCCGAGTAAAAGCAGGAAGGTAAACATGCAGACTGAGTCAAAGTAGACCTCAATACCCTGATTAAAGGTGCTCCAGATACTGGCGCAAAAGGCGAGAATAATCGCCAGCGATACAGGCACATCCATGGTCAGATGTCGGGTTTTTAAATCCCGGATCGCAGCATCAAAAAAGGGCCGGGCACTGTACAACACGACCGGAAGCGTCAGAATCATTGATGCGAAGCGCATAAATACTTCGTACTGCTCCGCCATCCCTGCGTACAGGGGCACCGCAAGCATCATCACCTGCATCATTCCGATACCCGCCACCGCAAGGCGCCGTATTGCTTTTTTCCCTTCGCGTTCGCGTTGCGCGTCATCTGCCGTTGATGAAAAAGGCGCAGCTTTGTAGCCGAGACGGTAGATGGCTTCGAATATCTGGGATAGCGCGATGTCGTTGTTATTCCACGCTACGACGAGGCGGTGGTTCGAGAGGTTAAGCGTTGCACGTTCGACCCCTTTAAGCTGGTTAATTCTGTGCTCAATGAGCCAGGCACAGGCGGCACAACTGATACCGTCGATGATCAGAGTCGCTTCTTTCTGATCTCTCTGAGTTGCAACAAACTGCTTTTGCAGCGCTTCACTGTCGTAGAGGCTGAGAGACTCCCGCGCGGTCAGAACCTCATCGTCTTCGTTGGCAGGTGAGATTTGCGGGAGTTCTGTGCGGTGGCGGTAATAGTCTTTCAGACCAGACGCAACGATGGTTTCGGCCACGGCTTTACAGCCTGGGCAGCACATGGGTTCTTCTTTGCCATCGATGATGGCCGTCCACTGCTGGCCTGCTTTCAGTGGTTCTCCGCAGTGAAAGCAGGGCGTACGGAGGCTTTGCGTCATTGAGTGACTGTCTGAATCTTCTTACCGTTTTCGATGACTGTACGCGCTGTAACGCGCCATTCCTGATCTGGACTGGTCAGCCAGATGACACGTTTCTGTGGCAGCTCCAGTTCATTGGCCGCAACATATTGGCCCCCCGGAGTGCGCTGCAGGAAGAGCGTCAGGTCGCGATCTTCCAGGGTCGGGTGAATAAGTTGTAGCTGCAGAGAGCCGGGCTCTTCATCCGCGATTGATGTCGCGTTAACGATAATTTCGTCTTCGGTGAAGGTCAGGTCAGCCTGAACATTCAGACGACGGGCGCCTTCGTGAAAACGTTGATCCTGGGTGTAGCTCATACCGTCTTTGTAGTAGCTGTTACTGACCAGAGAATCCTTTGTATCAAGTGCCAGCGACAACATAATGAAGCCCCATACTATGGCGGCAAGCGGTACTCCGATAACAAGAAGCATCATGGGTTCTTTGTACCAGGGTGTTGTTGTTTCGCTAGTCATGCAGAGTATCCAGGGAGAAAAATGAAAAATCGCCCAAGTGTAACCACTTGGACGATAGGGCTCCAGTGCTTCTGTGTCAGGAAGTTATATGACGTTTAAATCGCTCGTGGCGCGATAAAACGGCTTTCTTCCCGGGTCACTTCTTCACCGGTTTCCTTGTTGGTAATGACGAACTCGATGTCGGTCTTGCTGGCTGAGGTTTTTACCTCGTCAGGGTCGATTTCGAGGTTGATCGTGGTTTCTTTCAGCTCGTTGACACTCAGGTCATACTCGGTGTCGCCAAGTAGCTGAATACCATCAAGACCGTCGACACTCAGGATGTAGGTATGAGGCTCCTGCGACATATTCATCATCTTCAGGGTGTAGGCATTCTGAATCGTGTCGTTTACGGTGATCTGATAGAGGCGACCGCGGTCGCGCTCGATATCCAACTCAAACGGTGTACGATCGAGAATCGCGTACCCCAAACCACCCATCATAAGAATCATGGCTCCGGCGTAACCAAAGAGACGAGGGCGAAGGATATGGGTCTTCTTGCCTTCAAGTTCATTCTCCGTGGTGTAGCGGATCAGGCCTTTTGGCTTATCGAGTTTCTCCATGATGTCGTCACAGGCATCAATACACAGTGCGCAACCAATACACTGGTATTGAAGGCCGTCGCGGATATCGATACCGGTCGGGCAGACCTGCACACACATTGAGCAGTCTACACAGTCGCCGAGTTGTTCCGTATTGCTTTCGGCTTTCGCTTTTTTACTGCGCTTGCCGCGAGGCTCTCCACGGTTGTAATCGTAAGAGACCGCTAAAGTATCGTTGTCGTACATGACCGATTGGAAGCGAGCGTAAGGACACATATAAATACAGACTTGCTCACGCATCCAGCCAGCGTTGAGGTATGTGGCTACGGTAAAGAAGCCGATCCAGAAAATACCCCACGCACCGACGTCACCGAAAGTGAATATATCGACAACCAGTTCGCGAATCGGTGTGAAATACCCCACGAAAGTAACGCCGGTCCAGAAGGCAACGACCAGCCACGCTGTATGCTTCAGTGCTTTTTTGCGCAGCTTCTCTGGTGACATGGGGGCTTTATCCAGCTTCATGCGCTGGTTACGAGTACCTTCAGCGCGTTCCTCAATCCACATGAAAATAAATGACCATGCCGACTGCGGACAGGTATAGCCACACCAGACTCGTCCGGCAAAGTTGGTAATGGTAAAGAGGCCGAACGCACAAATAATCAGTGCCCAGGAGAGCAGCATGAAGTCTTGTGGCCAGAAGGTAACGTTAAAAATATGAAACTGGCGTGCAGGCAGATCAAACAGAACGGCCTGGCGGTCTCCCAGATTGATCCAGGCAGTGCCGAAATAGCCCAGCATTAATGCCCAGAGTGACCAGGTACGAAGTTTCTGGAAAAAGCCTTCAACTTCACGAACGTAAATTTTCTCGCGCTTTTGATACAGGCTGACGGTCTCCGGATTCTTATCGGATTTACTGCCAGAAGGGGTGACGTCTTTGACCGGGATTTTACTCATAACTACTGATCACCTTGTCTTTAGAAAACTCTTATATAACGCATTGATTATATAGTTTTCAGTCGGTGGCCGGGATAAAAAAAGCGGCCCGAGGGCCGCTTTTTTAGATTTTCTTGCTCTAGCTCAAGAGGGGAGCGGAGCCCCCACCTGATTACTTGTCCATAGACAAAGAGTAGACATACGCAGACAGAACGTGAACCTTCTCTTCGCCGAGGATCTCAGCCTGAGCTGGCATTCTACCGGCACGGCCATAGCGGAGAGTGGTTTCAATCTGCTTGGTAGAACCACCGTAGAGCCAGATTTCGTCAGTCAGGTTAGGTGCACCAACAAGTTGGTTACCTTTGCCGTCTGCACCGTGACACGCAACACACAGCATGTCGTACTGTGGCTTCGCTTTGGCAGCAGCGTCTGCATCATGCTCAAGACCTGACAGGCTACGAACGTACTGAGCCATGTCTTTGGTGCCTTGTTCGCCCAGAGCGGCTTCCCAAGCAGGCATTGCTGCCTGACGACCGTACATGATGGTCTGTTTGATCTGTGCAGGCTCGCCACCGTACAGCCAGTCGTGGTCCGTCAGGTTAGGGAAGCCTTGTGCACCCATCGCGTTAGAGCCGTGACATACCGCGCAGTAGCTTTTGAACAAACGACCACCGGTCTGCATTGCTTCTTCGTTCTGAGCAAGCTCAGCGATTGGCGTTGCCAGGTAGCCTTCGTACAGAGGTGCGATTTTTTCATCGAACGCCTGAACTTCAGCTTTCCATTGGTTGGTCTGTGTCCAGGTAACGTCTTCGCCGTCAACTTTAACGGTACCGACACCGTCGAAGTTAGCCAGGCCATAGATACCGATGTAACCGAAACCGAATACGATGGTTGCCCAGAACATACCTACCCACCAACGTGGCAGAGGGTTGTCCAGTTCTTCAATACCGTCGTATGAGTGGCCGGTAGTTTCGTCTGTTTCTTCTTTCTTCTGACCTTTACTGGTGTAAACGATCAGGATACCGCAGGCAATCATGGACCCGATGACAATCGCCTGGACCCAGAAACTCCAAAATGAGCTCAACATAATTATTTACTCCGATCTTTATCGTCGTCCGCGGGCATTTCTGTGTTATCCCGGAAAGGGATATCGCCGTCATCCTTGAAGCGTTGCTTACGGCTGGAACCGTAAGCCCACCAGATGATGCCAATGAAAGCGATCAGAGCGAATACTGATCCAAGGCCGCGAACGTCGTTAATATCCATAGGGTTACCGTTTAGTGACGACTGTGCCCAGCTGCTGCAGGTAAGCAACCAGAGCTTCGATTTCGGTGACACCGTCAACCGCGTCTTTTGCACCTTCAATGTCTTCGTCTGTGTACGGTACGCCGACCATACGCAGAGCTTTCAGCTTGTTAGGTGTATCACGACCGTCGACCTTGTCTTCGAACAGCCACGGATAAGATGGCATGATCGACTCAGGTACTACGTCGCGCGGGTTGTACAGGTGCGCACGGTGCCACTCATCAGAGTAACGACCACCCACACGGGCCAGATCAGGACCAGTACGCTTAGAACCCCACAGGAATGGGTGCTCGTAAACGTGTTCACCTGACGTAGACGGAGGACCATAACGCTCAGTTTCTGCGCGGAACGGACGAACCATCTGGGTGTGACATACTGCGCAACCTTCGCGCATATAAATGTCACGGCCTTCAACCTGAAGTGCAGTCAGCGGCTTCAGGCCTTCAGCAGGTTGTTGAGTGTTCTTATCAAAGAAGAGTGGAACAATCTCAGCGAGACCCGCCCAGCTCAGTGCGATAACAATCAGCACCACCATGAGCGGCAGGTTCTTTTCAATATTCTCGTGCTTAATCATTTACCAGACTCCTTAAGCGTGTGCTGCAACCGCGGCTTCTTTCTTAGCGTCGCGGGTGGTCATGTAAACGTTGAACAGCATGATCAGCATACCAGTCAGGAAGAAAGCACCGCCCAGTACACGAACTACATAACCGCCGTGTGAAGCTTCAACAGACTCAACGAAGGAGTAGGTCAGAGAACCGTCTTCGTTAACTGCGCGCCACATCAGCCCCTGCATGATACCGTTCACCCACATCGCTGCGATGTACAGAACAGTACCGATGGTCGCGAGCCAGAAGTGAACATTGATCAGGCCGATAGAGTACATCTGGCCAGCCTTACGGCCGAACATAATAGGAATCAAGTGATACAGAGCACCGATAGATACCATCGCAACCCAACCCAGAGCGCCTGAGTGTACGTGGCCGATAGTCCAGTCAGTGTTGTGCGACAGCGCGTTTACTGTCTTGATCGACATCATCGGGCCTTCGAAGGTAGACATACCGTAGAAAGACAGAGACACAACCAGGAAACGCAGAATAGGGTCGGTACGCAGTTTGTGCCATGCGCCAGACAGCGTCATCATCCCGTTGATCATACCACCCCATGATGGAGCCAGCAGGATCAGAGACATAACCATACCTGAAGTCTGCGCCCAGTCTGGCAGAGCAGAGTAGTGCAGGTGGTGAGCACCGGCCCAGACGTAGATAGAAATCAGTGCCCAGAAGTGAACGATCGACAGACGGTAAGAGTAAACCGGACGACCCGCCTGCTTAGGCACGAAGTAGTACATGATACCCAGGAAGCCTGCAGTCAGGAAGAAACCTACCGCGTTGTGGCCCCACCACCATTGAATCATGGCGTCTACGGTACCGGCCCATACAGAGTATGACTTGGTCAGTGACACAGGCACTGCCAGGTTGTTACCCACGTACAGGATAGCAATCATGATCATGAATGCCGCGAAGAACCAGTTAGCAACATAGATGTGGCTTTCTTTACGGATAGCCAGCGTGCCAAGGAAGTTCACGACGTAAGCAACCCAGACCAGAGTCACCAGAATATCGATTGGCCATTCCAGTTCTGCGTACTCTTTAGTTGAGGTCAGACCCATCGGCAGAGTGATTGCAGCTGAAACGATCACTGCCTGCCAGCCCCAGAAGGTGAAGCTTGCCAGGGTGTCTGAAAACAGACGTGTACGACAGGTACGCTGAACAATGTAATAGGAGGTTGCGAACAGAGCGCAGCCGCCAAAGGCGAAAATCACCGCATTGGTGTGAAGAGGACGCAGACGTCCGAAAGAGAACCAAGGGGTATCAAAGTTCAGTTGAGGCCATGCCAGCTGAGCAGCGATGAGTACACCGACTGCCATGCCAACAACACCCCAGACAACAGTCATGATGGCAAACTGTCGTACCACCTTGTAGTTGTATTCTGGATGGTCAAATGCTGTGCTCATGATCAGATTCCATTAAACAGCGAGGGTTAGAGGGTTAAAAAATCGGCGCAATTATCGTCGCTGGCATCCCCATTTGCAAATAATCCATGTAAAAAAAGTGCCATAAATACAGCGGCTTAGGGCAGTTCTTACACGAATGATAATCAAATGAGAATCAGTCGTACTGACGATTGGTGGAATGTCTGACAAGTTTACGTGCCTCGCCAAGGCGTAAAACTCAGACCCAACCTGCGCATACTCCAATTTTACCGCACTTCGGCAGCCCAATTGCAGCCCCTGCATGGTATTACTGTCGTAAACCGGAGTATTGACCCAGCTCAAGCCTTGACGCAGAACGCCTGAAAGCCAGAATACGCGCCGTCAGAACCACCAATTAAGAAGCTTGAGAAGCGTCAGCCAGAAGAATAGAAGAGGAGTACCATATGGCCAGTGAACAGACACAGGAAATGCTCGACTGCACCATTATTAATGGGAAAGAAGGGTTGCCGACGCTCATACTGGCTCACGGAGCCGGTGCCGATTTATCGAGCGAATTCATGACAGACATGGCCGGCCGAATCGCTACGCACGGCGTTCGAGTTGTGCGCTTCAACTTCCCTTACATGATCAAACGAGCACAAGACGGTAAAAAGCGCCCACCCGACCGCGCGCCCAAACTGATTGATGCATACAGCGATTTAATCGAAGCACTGAACACTCCCTGCGTGATTGGCGGCAAAAGCATGGGCGGGAGAATCGCAAGCATGCTTGCCAACGGGAGTGATGTCCCGGCACAGGTGCAAGGGTGCATCGCTTTAGGCTACCCATTCCACCCACCCGGTAAGCCAGACAACTTAAGAACTGAACACCTGCTCCGGCTTACAACCCCCACGCTCATTGCCCAGGGTACGCGTGATGCGATGGGCACAAAAGAAGAAGTCTTGGGTTGCGGGTTAGATAAGACACTCGAACTGGTCTGGCTGGAAGACGGCAACCACGACCTGAAACCAAGAAAGGCATCTGGTTTTACCCATGATGCCCATCTTGAAGCGACAGCAAAACACGTCGCAGACTTCGTAAAACGCTGCCTGTAGGAGGGGATCATATCCCCGACAGTGCCTAGAGATACAGCCTCCTTGTAGGAGCGCTTCAGCCAGCTTGCCTGGCTATGCGCGAAAACTGCATGAGTTCAGGCGATGGTTAATGTGGGAGCGAATCAGCCGCAGGCTATTCGCGAAACCCATACATGTAGGAGGGGATCATATCCCCAAACCCTGTCCGGGGAGCAATCCCGACCTACCTCCGAACATCATGCCGTCAGAATGGTGATCTTTTCTTGCGTCTCCAGAATCGGCTGAATCGACGCAATCACATTTGCACGCTCTGGCGACTTCGCCCAAGCCTGCCAGGCCTCAACGCTCGTCCAGTTAGTGATAATCATCCGACGGTTCTCTTTCTTAACATCTTTATAGCTGGCACCTGAAACATAACCCGGTGCTTCGAGAATCGCGCGCAAGGTATTCTTTACCGCCGCTTCATAGGTGGTTTCCATATCGGCCGCAATCTCACGCTCGATAATCACTTTAATCATTACAGGGACTTCCTTCTGATGTGTCTGAATATCAAGTAAGGTATGGGCCGAAGGTGTCTATTGCAACCACGAAAACCCAAAAAGCGGAACAAAGAACCAATATGGCCAGCAGCGACCTCATCCAGCGACTCCATCGCCTGTTCTCAGAACAGACAACAGGCCTTAACACCATGATGCTCGGTGCAGAAACAGGCGTTGGTCCGGCTGAACTACAAAGTGCGTTGCAACAACTTAAAAGCGACTACAACGCTCCGCTCGAATACGACACCGACAGCCGCACCTACCGTTACGGCAAAACGCAGGAACAAAGCTTCGAACTGCCGGGCCTGCAACTCACCGCGACCGAACTTCGAGGCCTGGCCATCGTTCTTAACATCCTTAATGACCTGAACCCCGGTCAGGGCAGTGGCGAACTCAACCGCATCCATGAACAAGTATCACGACTGACCGAAGAACGCGGAGTCGACCTTAGCGAACTGACACAACGCATCCGCATCCTCAGTGCCACGCGCCGTCCGGTAAACCAGAACATCTACCAGCAAGTCAGTGACGCACTCTTCTCCCGGCGACAGCTCAACATCCACTACGTCGCCAGCGACCAAAGCCTCAGCGAACGTAACGTCAGCCCGCAAACCCTGGTTTACTACCGCGACCACTGGTACCTCGACGCCTGGTGCCATAAGCGCCAACAACTACGTACCTTTATGCTCAGTCGCATCAATAGTGCCTACCAGACGGGCGACGCGGCGAAAGAATTCGATCAGAAAGAACTTAACGACCACTTTCACAACAGCTACGGCATATTCTCCGGCGGCGAACAACACACCGCCGAACTCATCTTCATGCCCGGTGCCGCCCACCTCGTCGCACAACAGCAATGGCACCCCGACGCCAAAGGCCAATGGAAAGGCGACGAATACCATTTAAGCCTGCCATATAACGACCAGCGCGAACTGCTGCGAGACATGCTCTCTTACGCACCCAACGTCATCATCACCGCACCCGACGACCTCAAAGCCGCTTATAGAAAACGACTGCAGGAAGCGCTGAATCGCAATTTCTGACGCGTCTGCCGCATCGCATTTGTTGTGATGTAGGAGGGAAGCTTCTTCCCGACCCCATGCCAGATATCCGCTTCTGTAGGAGCGCAACGCGAAGCTTGCGCGATCGGTATACCTCGCCGTGCGAGCGAATCAGCCGGGAGCTCTTCACAAATCCCATAGCTGTAGGAGGGGATCATATCCCCGACCTGTGCCTCGAGGTTTGGCGTCGCTGTAGGAACGCTTCAGCCAGCTTGCCTGGCTATGCGCGAAATTCACGCTAATCAGGTCTGTGTTGATCGTGGGAGTAAATCAGCCGAAGGCTATTCGAGAACGAACAGTCAGGTAGATTAGGCACTGTCCTTAGTCTCAGTGATTACAGACGGAATCAGGCCTTGATATACAAAACTCCTACTACCGCAAATGCCATCAGAATAAGAATGGAGACTAGAAGAAGAGCGATACAAAGCAGGTAAGCACTGAAAACAATGTTGATCACGCTCCTCAGTCTGGGGTGTTCTTTAAAATAATCGACTTGCCCTGTTTTCCGTCCTCGTATGAGATTCCATCGACCAATGGTCAGGCCTGTGTAGCCTCGTAAGGTGCCTATAAACTCTGCACTTGTTACAGGAGAAAACAAGACAAGGTACGGCGTAAAATAACTACCATTATCTAGAAGCCTACGTATATCAGGATCTGCACTGTAGCCTCTTAAGTAAAAGCAAATAGTTGCAGAGCTAATACTCGCTATGAAGCCCGCCAGGCCTGAAACGACTATCAAACTAAACGGTAGAAAGAATGCTAATTCTGAACTTATGATTGACATTCTGAATGAATTTTCCGAGATCTATATCTGGCCATATAGGAATAGTATTAGCGATAGCATTGATAAACCTATAATAATAAGCAGCCACGACATTGAAAAAGCAATATATGAAAGCGCTTTGATATCTTTACCGTGGGGGCTCAATCGAAGCTCCTTTGAAACGCTTTCCGGTCATTTTTCGGAAAGAAAATAAAGTTATATAAATCAGTGTCTTGTATAGGCTTGGTGGGAATTCTTTGTGATTTTTTTGTTCGACCTCGTTGAAATACGGACTTATGAGTAACGACTTGTCCAGCTTTCTAAAGTAAAAAGATAAGACAAATATCAATCCCCAGGTTGCTACACCTAGAAGTGTGCTAACGACTAGCATTGTCATGAAAATATCGAATAATAAATCATTATTTAATTTCATGTTTTATATATTTATTTCTATTTTATTCTATGGCGAAAAATACAAATAGAACATTACTGATAACGTGGCTATTCCTAGAATTATCTGGAGATAGATTGCACTTGCCGCCGCGTATGAAAGTACAACTGTCGTTTTTCCGGGATTGACTTCAGGTGGACTTTTAAAACGCTTCCTAACTAATCGCTTAAAAGAGAATAAGTGAATGTATATTACAGTTTTATGAAGGCTGAGGGGAAACTCCAGGTAATTATCTTGTTCTGCAATGTTGAAATGTGGCTCTTTTAATAAAACCTTATCGTACTTTGCAAAATAGAACTTCAGAATGACAATAAAGATGACGGTACCTATGCCCCAGGACGCGCTCAATAGCATCAGATACAGCCAAATATTAAAAACAATCGGGGCATCAGGTTCTATCACAGTACAGATTCCAGGTTAGTTGATAGCAGTCTGTTTCTTATATTTACTTTTTTGGATTGGGAAAATATTGCATTACATGCGTTTGTAACCCCAATCTGGTCAGAAAATTCGCCAGACGAGTATTTTTCATACACCCCTCCAGCGAGTTTCCCAAGGCCGTAAGCTGATGCCGCTACTGCAGCACCGATTGCTAAAGCGGCGACCCAGCCCACTGGCGTCGATACCATAAAAAGAGTTAAGGCGGCTCCTGCCAATGTACCTACAATTGTGCTGGTCAGGCCTTCTGTTAGCAGAGTACTCCGCTTCCTCGGATCAGCCTCTCTCGCAATATCATGACACGTCATGCCTAAGGACGCTGCACCAAGAACATACCCGGCCTTTGTCGCTGCTTTGCCGTAACTCCCGAGCTTCGAAGCCGCCGCTTTAATATCCGCCGTTGGCGCTCTACCTTTGGTGCGTGATACCCGCAACACCTCACGGCTGTTCTTGCCATCGGTATATAGCCCAGTCGCCGACTTAAGGTTCTGCTCTAACTGCGTGATGATCTTCTTCCGTGCATAGTCATACTGGCCCTTAGTGCTTTTACCTGCTTTATACTTTTCATATTCTGCCGGGATCTGACCTATTAAGGCAGAGTTCGTGGTCAGCCATTTATCCGATGCCTCTGCAACAGCAGCACTGCCCATGAGTGACAACTCAATCAGACCCGGCATCAGCGTTCGCTCTTCAACCGTTGCTTGGTTCCAGTTTTTGCATATAGCACCAAGACACGATGAATCGTTCAGCTTAAGAGCCGGCACATTCAGGGCGACGAGTGGTGGTGTAGTATATGTAGCGGGTACCGGTACCTGAATCAGCTGGCCAGGGTAGATAAGGTCAGGGTTCTTAATGAAGGGATTAGCGGTCATCGACTCGGCGATCAAGCCCTGAAGCTTATTCCGATCTTGATGGCTGTGATAGTGCAAAAGAATCTTCGAGAGAGTATCCCCCGGTTGTACCTTATGGAGAATGATGTCCTGATCGTTGGTGAGCTTTAGCATTCCCTGCTACCCCTTGAGTGATTTGCCCGTATGATAAGGACGACTCAGATACGCGTCAACGTGCATGGCTTGGATGCCAACAGCGCCAATTGCCACTTAACCTGCACAACCAGTCTGATACCATTCCCTCTTAACAAACCGAGGACACGGAATGCCAATACCTGATTATCAAACCCTGATGCGCCCGGTGCTGGTCACTCTCGATACCCAAGGTGATATGTCGCTGCGTAATCTGGTCGACCTGCTCAGCGATCAATACCAGCTCACCGACGAAGAGCGTCGCCGTATGACGCCCAGTAAGCGCAGCCCGTTGATGTACAACCGGGTTGCCTGGGCGACGACTTATTTGCGCAAAGCCGGACTCATTGAAAGCCCGCAACGCGGAATCAGCCACCTTACGGCCATCGGCAGGCAAGTACTGGCAGAGAACCCAGAAAAAATCGATGCCAGTTATCTCAAACAGTTCGAAGCCTTCGAAGAATTCAGAGCCATTGATAACCGCTCAACAGAGGCAGCCGAAACTCAAACCATAGAAGTATCAGAAGCCCTCGACCCCACAGAACGCCTCGAACAGGCCCATCAGGAACTGCAGGCCAGCCTGGCCGATGATCTACTCGCACAAGTAAAACGCCAGACACCCGAGTTCTTCGAAAAGCTCGTCGTCGAACTTATGCTCGCCATGGGCTATGGCGGCTGGAGTGAGAAGGCAGGGCAGGCGACCCAATACACCAATGATGGTGGTGTCGACGGCATCATCAACGAAGACCCTCTGGGCCTCGACACCATCTACCTGCAAGCCAAACGCTACACCGGCAACTCTGTTGGTCGCCCGGACGTACAGGCCTTTGTCGGAGCTTTAGAAATGAAGCGTGCCAGAAAGGGCGTATTCATCACCACAAGCCGCTTCAGCCGTGATGCTATCGACTATGTGAATATGATTGAAAAGCGGGTGGTGCTGATCGACGGCATGCAACTGGCCGAGCTGATGATCCGCTACGACCTTGGCGTTACCGTCAAAGATACCTATCAGGTAAAATCGCTCGACACCGATTACTTTGCCGAAGGCTGACTAAAGCCAGCCCGGCGATAGCTGACTGCAAATCAGAACCATACGAAAACGAAGAGAACAGGAAAAACGAATGACAAGTTCACAACAACGCGCCGCCCTGCAACGCCAGATCTGGGCGATTGCCAATGATGTACGAGGCTCTGTGGATGGTTGGGACTTCAAGCAATACGTACTGGGCACTCTGTTTTATCGCTTTATCAGTGAAAACTTTGCTGCCTACATTGAGGCCGGTGACGAAAGTATCCACTACGCCAAACTGCCCGACAGCGTCATCACCCCAGAGATCAAAGAAGACGCCATCAAAACCAAGGGTTATTTCATTTACCCCAGCCAGTTGTTCGATAACGTAGCGAAAAATGCCAACAGCAATGAAAGCCTGAACACCGATTTAGCGGCCATCTTCAGTGCTATCGAAGCCTCAGCTTTTGGCTACCCGTCTGAGCAGGACATCAAAGGCCTGTTCGCCGACTTCGATACCACCAGTAACCGCCTCGGTAATACCGTCAAAGACAAAAACCTGCGCCTGGCCGCCGTACTCAAGGGCGTTGCCGGGCTGAACTTTCATGGTGAATCGGGCGGTAAATTCGAAGACAACCACATTGATCTGTTCGGTGACGCTTACGAGTTCCTGATCTCTAATTACGCTGCCAACGCCGGTAAATCCGGCGGCGAGTTCTTTACTCCGCAGCATGTGTCCAAGCTCATCGCCATGCTCGCGGTTCACGGCCAGAGCAGCATAAATAAAATATTCGACCCGGCCTGTGGGTCAGGCTCATTGCTCATGCAAGCCAGAAAACACATCGACGTGCATAAGATTGAAGAGGGTTACTTCGGCCAGGAGCTGAACCACACCACCTACAACCTGGCTCGTATGAATATGTTTCTGCACAACATCAACTACGACAAGTTCAATATCCAGCTGGGCAACACCCTGACCGACCCCCACTTCGGCGACGACAAACCCTTCGACGCCATCGTCTCCAACCCGCCGTATTCGGTAAAATGGATAGGCAGCGACGACCCAACGCTGATCAATGACGACCGCTTTGCCCCCGCCGGTGTGCTCGCGCCCAAATCCAAAGCCGACTTTGCCTTTGTGCTGCATGCTCTCAGTTATCTGTCGGGCAAGGGCAGGGCGGCGATTGTCTGCTTCCCTGGTATTTTCTACCGTGGCGGTGCCGAGCAGAAAATCAGAAAATATCTGGTCGATAACAATAACGTCGAGACGGTGATATCACTGGCGCCCAACCTGTTCTACGGTACCACCATTGCGGTGAATATTCTGGTGCTGGCAAAAAACAAACCCAATACCGATACCCAGTTTATTGACGCCAGTAACCTGTTCAAAAAAGAAACCAACAACAACATCCTTACCGACGAGCATATCCAGAAAATCATGGCAGTGTTCGACAGCAAAGAGAATATCGACCACTTTGCCCGCTCCGTGCCTGTGGAGGAAGTGGCCGATAACGACTACAACCTGTCCGTCAGCTCCTATGTCGAAGCCGAAGACACCCGCGAAGTGGTGGACATCACACAACTGAACGCCGAACTGAAAACCACCGTCGCCAGAATCAGCGAACTGCGCACAGAGATTGATGCGATTGTGGCGGAGATTGAAGGCGAGGAGCAGGACGCATGAGTGATGTAAGCTTTATAGAGCGGCTGCTGGATGGCGTTGAGGTGGAGTGGAGGCCACTAGGAGATGTTGTAAATATGCGAGCTGGTCAGCATATTTCGGCAAGCAACATCATGGATGAAGCTAGCAAAGAACATCCATATCCTTGTTTTGGTGGAAATGGGATTCGTGGCTTTGTTGCGAAAAATAGCCACGATGGAAAACATTTGCTCATCGGTCGGCAAGGTGCTTTATGCGGAAATGTACAGCGAACACAGGGAAAGTTTTACGCAACAGAGCATGCTGTCGTTGTAACGCCAAGTGATGGCATAAACGTTGATTGGGCATTTCATTTGCTAACACTAATGAACCTTAATCAGTATGCCTCAAAATCTGCTCAACCGGGATTGGCTGTTGGAATAATCCAGAGTTTGGAAATCCCCATCCCCTGTCCAAACAATCCCCAAAAATCACTGGAAATCCAGGCCGAAATCGTCCGCATTCTGGACGCATTTACCGCCATGACCGCCGAGCTGACCGCCGAGCTTAACCTGCGCAAGCAACAATACAACTACTATCGCGATCAGTTGTTGAGTTTTGAAGAGGGGGAAGTAGAGTGGAAGACGTTGGGGGATGTGCTCCATATGCGTGCTGGGCAGCATATCTCAGCAAGTAAAATAATGTCGAATGCTAGTGATGAACATTCTTATCCATGTTTCGGCGGCAATGGAATTCGAGGTTTTGTTGAAAGCAAAAGTCATGATGGCGATCACTTGCTTATTGGTAGGCAGGGCGCACTATGCGGAAATGTGCAGAGAATGAAGGGTCAGTTCTATGCGACTGAACATGCAGTTGTGGTAACGAGCAGTGGTGAAATAGATATTGATTGGGCGTTTCATATGTTAACTGTTATGAATCTCAACCAATATGCCTCGCAGTCAGCTCAACCCGGTCTTGCTGTAGGCAAACTTCAAGGGCTAACAATTCCCGTGCCTTCATTGGCTGAACAAAAGCGTATTGCAAATATCCTCGATAAATTCGACGCCTTGACCAACTCCATCACCGAAGGCCTACCCCGCGAAATCGAGCTGCGCCAAAAACAATACGAATATTACCGCGATTTGTTGCTGAGCTTCCGAAATTCTGTTGCTGAGGAGATTGCTTGATATGAGTCAGACGCTAAAGGATATAGCAGAAAAGTTATCTGTCCCTGCTGTCAGTACTAGGCAAGTGAAAGCAAAAGGTAATAAGCGGTCAGGTAAAGTCCAGGTGAGGGATGAAAAGCCTGTTCCAAAGGCTCAGCTGATTTATGCGTTTAACGGATCGGGGAAAACTCGTTTGTCGCGAGAGTTTAAGGAACTGATAGCTCCGAAAACCGAGAAGGAGGATGATAGCGCTTCAGCTCGTGATAAGATTCTCTATTACAATGCGTTTACCGAAGATTTATTCTATTGGGATAACGATTTAGAAGAGGATACGGAGCCTAGGTTAAAGATACAGCCAAATACATTCACGGACTGGCTGATTGATCTTCTTAAGGAGTTGGGGGAGGACGGCAATATCGTAACAAATTTTCAGCGGTATACCGGTAGCAAGGCTACGCCTACCTTTAATGAAGAGTATAAAGTTAAGACCCAAGATCATAATAAGAAAGAGATTGAGGTCACCGTTCCTGCTTTTTCTGAGGTCATCTTTCTCGTAGCGGCTGATCAGTCTCCTGCTGTCAATAATCTTGGTCAAAACTCAAACGATACCAATCCGGTTGTTCAAGGGCGTTATGAGAGAATAAAGATATCCAAAGGCGAAGAGAGTAACTTTGTTTGGAGTGTTTTATATACCCTCTTGGAGCAGGTAGTATCTACGCTGAATGAGTCTGATAAATCGAATAGGATAACGAATAAATTTGATGGGCTGGATTACGTGTTCATTGATGACCCTGTAAGCTCATTGGATGATAGTCACCTAATTGAATTGGCAGTTGATCTGGCAGGGCTGATCAAAGGTAGTAAGTCAAGCCTTAAGTTTGTTGTTACTACGCATAGCCCGCTTTTTTATAACGTGCTTTGTAATGAGTTAAGCAATAAAGCCTATGAGAAAGCGCTAGATGGATCTGATGTACTTTCATATAACCCGAATAAAGAATTCAAAAAGTACCGTCTTGAAAAACAGGGGGATGGAGGCTTCGAGCTTTTGAATCAGCCGACCGATTCCCCATTCTCCTACCATCTCTTTCTTTTGTCCGAGGTTCGGCGTGCTATAAAAGACGGAAAGATCAGAAAGTATCATTTCAGTTTTGTCAGGAACCTTCTAGAGAAGATGGCAACTTTCTTAGGCTATAACTACTGGCCAGCTCTTTTGCCGAAGACGACTGGAGATAAGCCTGATCCATTTGCTAACAGGATTCTGAATCTCTCCAGCCATTCTGCTCATGCTGGTGAGGAGGCATCAGATGTCGAAGATAGAGACAAAGAGATGCTGGGTGAGCTAGTAGACTATTTGACTGATACTTATGGCTTCAAGAAGCAGGAAGCGAAATGACCGAATACAAAACCATCGCCGAATCCAATAACTTTATCGTTCTGGATAAATACAACAAAGACTGGCAGGTCGCCGAAAGCTATCAGAGCGAAGGCGATCTGGAACGTGAGCTGATTCAGGATCTGGTGAATCAGGGCTATGAGTATCTGCCCGGTTTGAACAACCCGACTGCCATGCTGGCGAATGTGCGCGAGCAGTTGCAGCGCTTGAATAAAGTTGAGTTTCAGGAAGGCGAGTGGCAGCGCTTTGTTGAGACCTATCTCGATAAACCCAGTGACAATGTCGTTGATAAGACCCGCAAGATTCACGATGACTATATTCACGATTTTGTCTTTGATGATGGGCGTATCAAGAACATCTACCTCGTCGACAAAAAACAGATTGCCCGTAACAAAGTTCAGGTGATTAAGCAGTTCGAACAAACCGGCAGCCATGCCAACCGCTATGATGTCACTATTCTGGTGAATGGTTTACCGCTGGTGCAGATCGAGCTGAAAAAGCGTGGCGTTGCCATTCGTGAGGCGTTTAATCAGGTTCACCGATACAGTAAAGAGAGCTTTAACAGCGAGCATTCGTTGTACAAATACCTGCAATTATTCGTTATCTCTAACGGTACTGATACGCGGTATTTTGCCAACACCACTAAGCGCAACAAAAACAGCTTCGACTTCACCATGAACTGGGCGAAAGCCGATAACACTCTGATAAAAGATCTGAAGGACTTCACCGCGACCTTCCTGCAGAAGCACACCCTTGTCAATGTATTGCTGCATTATTCGGTGTTTGATGTCAGCGATACCTTGTTAGTGATGCGCCCATACCAGATTGCTGCGACCGAGCGCATTCTGTGGAAGATCAAGTGTGCGTACGAATCTAAAGCCTGGACCGGCCCTAAAGAAGGCATGATGCCAGAGAATTGCGGCTATATCTGGCACACAACAGGGTCGGGTAAAACCCTGACCAGCTTTAAAGCAGCACGGCTGGCTACGGAGTTAGAGTTTATTGATAAGGTATTCTTCGTTGTTGACCGGAAAGATCTGGATTACCAGACCATGAAGGAGTACCAGCGCTTTTCGCCAGACAGTGTGAACGGCTCTGACAGCACGGCGGGCTTGAAACAGAACCTGAGTAAAGACGACAATAAGATCATCGTCACCACCATTCAGAAACTCAACAACCTGATGAAAAGCGAAGGTGACCTGCCGGTGTACAACCAGCAGGTGGTGTTTATCTTTGACGAATGCCATCGCAGCCAATTTGGCGAAGCCCAGAAGAACCTGAAGAAGAAGTTCAAACGTTTCTATCAGTTTGGCTTTACCGGCACGCCTATCTTCCCGCAAAACGCCTTGGGTGCAGAAACCACCGCCAGCGTATTTGGGCGAGAACTGCATTCGTATGTAATCACAGATGCGATCCGCGATGAAAAAGTGCTCAAGTTCAAGGTGGACTACAACGACGTACGCCCGCAGTTTAGACAGGCAGAAACCGAGCAGGACGAGAAGAAGCTGAGTGCGTTAGAGAACAAGCAGGCGTTACTGCACCCGGAACGTACTCGTGAAATTTCGCAGTATATTCTCAACAACTTCCGCCAGAAGACGCATCGCATGAAAGCCGGAGGAGCAGGCTTTAACGCCATGTTTGCGGTGAGTAGTGTAGATGCCGCCAAGTTGTATTACGAGACGCTCAACCAGCTTCAGCAGGAGCCTTCTTACAAAGACAGAGATAAGCCGCTTAAAGTCGCTACTATTTTCTCGTATGCCGCCAACGAAGAGCAGGACGCCATAGGCGATATTGTGGATGAAAGTTTTGATGTGGCAGCAATGAACTCCAGTGCCAAAGAGTTTTTGACTAAGGCCATCGCGGACTATAACGCCTTCTTCAGTTCGAACTACAGCGTGGATAGCAAGGGCTTTCAGAACTATTACCGTGACCTGGCAAAGCGGGTAAAAAGCAAAGAAGTCGACCTGTTGATTGTGGTGGGGATGTTTCTCACCGGCTTTGATGCGCCGTCCCTCAATACCTTGTTTGTTGATAAAAACTTGCGTTATCACGGCCTGATGCAGGCGTACTCGCGTACTAATCGCATTTATGACGCTACTAAGACGTTCGGTAATATCGTTACCTTCCGTGATTTAGAGCAGGCGACCGTCGATGCCATTACCTTGTTTGGTGATAAAAACACTAAAAATGTGGTTCTGGAGAAAAGCTATAAGGAATACCTCGAAGGCTTCACTGATGTGATTACTGGTGAAGCGAAGCGTGGCTTTATGACGGTGGTCAGTGAGCTGGAACAACGCTTCCCTGATCCTGCGAATATTGAAAAAGAGTCTGATAAAAAAGCCTTTGCCAAGCTCTTTGGTGAGTATCTGCGTGTTGAAAATATCCTGCAGAACTACGATGAATTCGCCAGCCTGAAAGCCTTGCAGAATGTCGATATGAGCGACCCGGAAGCGGTTGAAGCCTTTAAAGCCGAGCATTATCTCGATGATGACAAGCTGGCCGAACTGCAGAGTATTCGTCTGCCCGCGGACCGTAAAATTCAGGATTATCGTTCAAGTTACAACGATATCCGCGACTGGCAGCGGCGCCAGAAATCGGCAGAAGTACAAGAGAAATCTACCATCGACTGGGATGATGTAGTATTTGAGGTCGACCTGCTTAAATCGCAGGAGATCAACCTCGACTACATTCTTGAGCTGATCTTCGAACACAACAAGAAGAACAAGAGTAAGTCTGACCTCGTGGACGAAGTTCGCCGAGTGATCCGAGGCAGCCTCGGCAACCGCGCCAAAGAGAGTCTGGTGGTCGATTTCATCAACCAGACAGATCTGGATGAGATCGGCGATAAGGCCACCGTCATCGATACCTTCTTTGCCTTTGCGCAAGCCGAACAGCAGCGCGAAGCTGAGGAGCTGATTGAAACCGAGAACCTCAATGCCGAAGAGGCTCGCCGCTACATCATCAGCTCGCTGAAACGCGAGTACGCCAGCGACGCGGGCACAGAACTCAACTCTGTTCTGCCTAAGATGAGCCCGTTAAACCCGCTGTATCACACCAAGAAGCAGACGGTGTTCCAGAAGATCGCTGCGTTTGTTGAGAAGTTTAAAGGGGTTGGTGGGAGTATTAGTAAAGACTGATGGGGTAACTCGGTGTTAC
This sequence comes from Oceanospirillaceae bacterium, assembly GCA_002724925.1. Lineage (GTDB taxonomy): Bacteria > Pseudomonadota > Gammaproteobacteria > Pseudomonadales > Oceanobacteraceae > Thalassolituus. Next base: position 44,708 of record PBQA01000005.1, on the reverse strand, counting down.
TCAGCACGAGTAACTGTTAGATTAACTGGCGTGTTGCAAGACTGGGAAGGAACCCAAGGTCAGTTTATAATTTGACCAATCCAGGAGGACATATGACTCAGGCCATGATTAACCCCGAAATGCTTAGCTGGGCGCGTGAACGCGCGGGCTTCGCCGTGCCTGAATTCGCGAGAAAGATGGGCAAAACGCCCGAATGGCTGCAGGAATGGGAGTCTGGTTCTCGTCCGCTGACGTTCCATCAGGCTACCCAATACGCCGAAAAAGCCTATGTCCCGCTCGGATACCTGTTTCTCAGGCAGCCGCCTGAAGAAACGTTGCCAATTCCCGATCTACGAACCATCGAAAACGGCGAAGTACGCCGCCCCAGTGCTGAACTCCTGGACGTAGTGAAGCAAATGCAGGAAAGACAGGAATGGTACAAGGATTACCTGTTTGAGAACGGTGGCAATGAGTGTCGGGTCGTTGGCCGTTGTAAGGGGAGCGACAGCGTCGATATTATTGTTGCCGACATGCGCCAGACCATGCGCCTACCTCCACACCCTACGCGCGGCACTTGGGAAGAATATTATCGTGGTTTGGTGAAGCAGGTTGAGTCTCTGGGGGTTCTGGTTATGCGCTTACCACACCTTGGTAGTCATCATCGGCGTTTTAAGGTCGAAGAATTTCGTGGCTTTGCGATGGTCGACAAAGTTGCCCCGCTAATTTTTGTAAACCACGCCGACGCTCCGGGAGCGCGACTATTTACTCTTATCCATGAACTTTGCCATGTTTGGCTTGGTGAGTCTGGGGTGTCTGACGGTGACGCTAATACGCATAATCATATTGAAATACTGTGCAACGCTGTTGCAGCGGAATTTTTGGTTCCCGAAGAAGAGTTCAGGCAGATCTGGGACCGGGAAGTGGAATACTGGCAAGAAAACCTGAAGCCACTCGAAGCCCACTTTCACGTCAGCACCTGGGCATTGGCGCGACGAGCGATGACGCTGGGGTTTATTACTAAACCTGATTACCTGAAATACATTGCGGCAGAGAAAAAAGCACACGAAGACCGCGAGCGCGAAGGTGGCGGTGGAGGCTATTACAAGAATCAGAAAGCCTGGCTGAGTGATCGCTTCAGTTTTGCTGTTTCTTCTCAGGCGTTAAATGGTCAGATCATGCTTAGAGAGGCTGGGCATTTATTAGGAATGAGCCCAGCTAATCTTATGAAATTTGCAAAGGAGATCGGTGTTTGAAGTATTTAATGGATGCAAATACTTATATCGAAGCAAAGAACAAATATTATGGCATGGACTTCTGCCCTGGGTATTGGGATTGGCTCATTGATCAGTTCGCCTTGGGTAATGTGGCCAGCATTGACTTTGTTGGTAAAGAGCTTGAGAAAGGCAATGATAAACTTAGGGAATGGTGTCGCTCACATCGGGATCACTTCATTCAGTCAAACGATCTTGATACTCAGGCGGAGTATCATGAAGTCGTCAACTTTGTGATGTCTGGGAAATATAACCCTGGTAATCGTGATGGTTTTCTCGAAGGGGCTGACCCTTGGTTAATTGCCAAGTCCAAATCAACCGGAGCTGTTTTAGTGACACATGAGGCAAGAAAGGCACCGGCAGATACCAAGAAAGTAAAGATACCGAATATCTGCGATGCATTAGGTGTGCAGTGTATCTCGACATTTGAGCTCCTTCGTACTTTAGAAGCGCGGTTTAAGAACGATAAGTAGAGGATTATTTTGAGATTTCTTAAAAAGAAACCCGCTACCAGCTCTTCTTTCGCAGATTTTATGAATAACGCGTCGTCTGCTGAGAAGAAAAAGGTATATAAGTCTGTTCTCCGCAAGGTGTCAGAGCAGCAGCAAGCTGTTGTCGATAAGGCCAGCAGTGCCTCTGCCTGAATTTAGAGACTTTCGGTTCAAACAAGCACGCTACGGCGTGCTTTTTTGTGCCTGTTGTACCCACACGTCAGGCCTCTTACAATGACACCATCATTTACGAGGAGCACAGCATGGCCAAGGGTTTTGAAGTTACGGGAATCATCCACACCATCGGTGAGACGCAGTCGTTCGGTCAGAACGGGTTCACTAAGCGTGAGTTTGTGGTCAAACTGACCGGTGAAGGCGAGAAGGAAGAGTACCCGAACTACGTGGCTCTTGAGTTGATCAAAGACAAGTGTGCTCTGATGGACAGCTACCAGCCAGGCGATGAGATTAAGGTTCAGTTCAATCTGAACGGTCGCCTCTGGAATGCGCCGGGTAAGCCAGAGAAGTGCTTTACCAGTTTGCAGGCGTGGCGTGTGGAGCGTATGGACGATGTGCCTCAGTTTGCTCAGCAGCAGCCAGCACCGTCTCAGGCGTACAATGATTTTGATGATGACGTGCCGTTCTAAATGGGCAGTCTGAATTAATGAAGGCGCGGTGATCGCGCCTTTTTTGTGGATCGGATTCAGGAGAGTGCTAATGCGTGTGTTGATTGCCGGGTCATCAGGGGCCATTGCCGAAGCTGTCGCTAAGCGAATGCGTGATGAAGGGGATCATGTATTCACCTTGAGTCGTGCGGGAGAACCTTCGGCGACACACTGCGTTGCTGACCTTACCAAGCCATCTTCCGTCGAGCAGGTAAAAGCATTCGTTGAGAAGTGTGGGCCACTGGATGCGGTGTTCTGTGGCACTGGGTTGTTGCACGGTGGTTGGAATATGCCCGAGAAGTCGCTGTCGCAGCTGTCGATGGATTGGTTGCAGCAGAACATGCTGGTGAACGTTCAAACCCATGTTCACCTCGCTCAAGCCGTTGAAGCAATCGTTAAACGCTCCGCACCGATTAAGTGGGTCTCTCTATCAGCCATGGTTGGCAGCCTGGAGGATAACGGCCTGGGTGGTTGGTACAGCTATCGTATGAGCAAAGCCGCGCTGAATATGTTTATTCGTAATCTGTCGATTGAATGGTCGCGTAAGGCGCCGGGCAGCGTCGTTGTGGCGCAACACCCGGGTACGACGGATTCTAAGTTGTCGGAGCCGTTTCAGGCCGGGATAGCGGAAGGGAAGCTGTATACCCGTGAGCAGACGGCGGAGCGGCTGGTGGACGTGATGAAGGCGCTAACGCCCGAGCAGAACGGGCGTTTGTTGCATTGGGATGGAAGTGTGATTCCTTTTTGATCTAAAACCTTACTCTTTCAGCCCAGCCCGGCAACTTCATGCCGTCGGCGGTGAGTTCAATATCATCTGGCTCTGGCTGGGCTTCTTTATCGCGGTAGGGCAGTGGTAAGTTCTCTTTCGCAACAGCGCTCAGGTAGTGCTGCTGACTCTCCCGGATCTTCTCATTTCTTGCTATGTAGCTGTGCCATTCGGCTTCGGTGACGAGTGTTTTCAGGTGTTCACGGCTTGCTTGCCCGCTCAGCACCCAGGCACTGGCGTTATTGCCCCCAAAGCCTTTACTGTTTATGAAGCAGACCGGGATCTCCTCGGTAGATACTTTGGTATGGCTGAGAGGAATCGTCAGGTGTGATTGGTGTACATCGGGAGCTATTTCGCTGGCGGTGGTGATGCCCGGTAAAATACCGTGCTGCCAGCTGCCTAACGTCATCAATAATTGGTCAGCAGAGGCGGCAGAAATGGAGTGCCCTAAGTGGGCTTTTACCGCACAGACAGGCCAGTCAGCGATACCGAATTCTTTGGCTAAGCGGTTAAACATATCAGACTCGGTTGTGCGGTTTTGTGGCGTGCTACTGCCGTGAGCCTGCACAAAACTCTTTTGTAACGCGTCATCTCCCAGTGCGGTTTTGCTTAATGTGCGCTTCGCGCTGGCCATGGCTTTTCCCAGGGTAATGTAGTTGCCAATGCCCGGTGCCGAGATTGAACGTTTGTAGCCGTCTGCGTGGATGAACACATCGCCAATGCTCCCGAGTATATTCAGACCAAGCTCAAGCGCGGTGTCGCGGCTCACCAGTACAAAACATTGCGCCGACTCTGCCAGAGTAAAGCCGACGTTATGCGCAAAAGGGCGAGAGGCTTTGCGGAAGTCAGGTTGTTGGTCGTAGTTTTTGCCTTCCAGTTTCTGCAGTCGCTCTTCGGTTGCGAGAGCGCCCATGGCGTTAAAGCCCTCGACGATGCCCGGGATAAGGGGAGCTTCGCTGTTGCCTGCTAATACGAGTTTTCGCCGGCCACTGCGAATGTCGTCCAGAGCCATGCGCAGGTTGTATAGGAAGCTCGCACAAGCGCCGTTATTGCTGCCCGTCGCACCAGTATTGCCCAGCAGGTAGGCGTTAATAAAGTCAGCAGGCATGGTGGATATACCCATCGGAAGCTGACGCGATGTATTGCGCTGGCCTAGCAGTGGAGCGCATAACATGCCACCGAAGCCTTGCATATCCAGCTGGCCAGCCGTCGAGCCCATGTATACCGCGATGTCGTCCGGGCGCATGTGCTGCTTGATATCGTCAGCGTTCATGCCGAGGTTGCCCAGTGCGTCGGCCGCTGCGTAGAGCGCAAGCTGCAAGCCGCGTGGATGATGCTTCGAGTTGTAGAGGCTGGCAACATCAAACCCAGTCGGGATCTGTCCCGCGCTTTGTACGTCGCAGCGCTTATGTGTCTCACGGTATATATTTCTATTTATACCGTTATCTATGTTGAATTCCGCGTCGGTATCTTCACGCTGGAGCTCATTGAAGATCATGCCCTCTGGGTTCCAGCCACGTAGGTCAGGGCAGTCATCGTCCCAAGCGCGGACGAGGGAGTTATTGAGAACTTCATGTGGTGGCTGGTTGGTCAGGTTCGCCAGTTCGTTCTGAAGCTCTGCTTGCTGAACAGGGGAGAGTGCATCGTAGATAATTCGTCGATATGCCTGATGACCGGAGGCACGCCCAGCGGCGTTGATACCGCCGAACGCGGCAATCACTACATCGGTGATTTCAGGAGAGTAAGTTGAATCAGACACAGTGGCCTCCGGTATGTTTTCAAGCTGAGTTGTGGGTGTTAACCCGAGTGTGCTCACACAGTGTGCTCCGCGATGGAGTGTCTGTAATAGAATAAAAAAGACATTTGGTGGTATAAAGAAGACAGCTTCTAAACATCGGGAGGTAGTTTTGCGTAATCGATCTGACTTTCATGTCAGCGTGCTTCAGCTTGATAAGATGCTGTTATCGAGTCTGGCGATGCCACTCGAAATGCTGCATGCCGCGGTGAGTTACCATCGGACCAACACCCGCTCCCGGCTGAGTCTTAATGTTGAACCGGTCTCTACATCTGATGATTGCCAGCCCGTTGGTGGACTTAAGATCGCAAGTGGAACGTCTGTGGCGGATATAGATGAGACTGATCTGGTGATTGTGCCTGCGATGTGGCGCAACCCACTACGCAAGCTGGATGCGTCAGACCCATTATGCGATTGGCTCAGGCAACGTTATTCAGAAGGAGCGGTCATTATGAGTATCGGTACGGGCGCCTGGCTACTCGGAAAAGCAGGTCTCTTAGATGGTCAGGCAGCGACTACTCATTGGCATGCACTGGATGCTTTTGCTCATGACTTCCCGGACGTTCGTCTGCAACGAGATCACTTGCTTACTCAGGCAGGGCGTATCTATTGTGCCGCCAGTATCAACTCGGGCGCTGACCTGATGATTCATCTGATCGGTACATTGTTTAACAACGAAACAGCAGCGTACGTAGAGCAGCAGTTCTCGCCAGAAGCGCGTATGTCCTTTGATAAAAGAGTGTTTACAGAAGGAGCCCCGCAGCACGCTGATGAAGCCATAGCACTGGCGCAGAGTTGGTTGCACCAACATTGGCAGGAATCTCTGTCCATGAGGCGGATGTCGGAGATCGCTGGATTGAGTGAGAGGCAATTAAGTCGTCGTTTTAAGAAAGTGACCGGGGAATCCCCAGGCCAATACTTACTGCATCTCAAGTGTCGCTTTGGCAAAGAGTGGCTCAAGAACAGCGACTTATCGGTTGCCGAGATCGCTCAATTGTGTGGATTCAGTGATGCCAGCCATTTTGGCCGGATCTTTCGCCGGTGGCAGGGCGTGGCTCCATCTGACTACCGACGGGCTGTTCGCGCCAAGCTGTTCAGTGTGAATAGTCAGTTTTAGTAAAAAGATTAATTTTCACTTCCCGAAACAAAAGTCTGGCTGGTAATGTCTGACTACTGGTTTATTTGGCCATGGAGGCCATAAACCTTTTATAAAAATATAATTCGACTAACCTTATGTTACAGAGGCTATTCGGCGCTAAAAGCGCGGGAGAAGGCAATGGCGGTAACAGTACAGAGGGATTTGACGGGGCTGAAGTCTGGGGCGTTTGACGCCTTGTTGAGCTCCGAGGATATGGGAATAGCTATTCTTGATACCGAACTGCGGTATCTGGAGTTGAATTCCTTGCTCGCACGCTTCAATGGCGTGTCTATCAACGAGCATGTGGGCCACACAGTCTCAGAGGTTTTACCAAAACTCGCCCCTCTGGTTATTCCTATTCTGCAGGAAGTATTGGACTCAGGAGAGCCGGTAAGAAACCTGGAGATTTATGGTGAAACCCCCAGTGTGAAGGGGCAGGATTCCTTCTGGAAGGCATCTTACCTGCCGATTTTTTCATCACCCGGTCACGTGTCCGGAATTCTCGTCATGGCGGTCAATCGCACGCTGGAGTACGAACTCAAGCGCATTCGCGAAGAGTCGCACGAACTGCAGCGGCGTATTCTTGATAGCCTGTTCACCTTTGTTGGCATTTTATCGCCTGACGGTCTGCTAATAGATGCCAACCGGGCCCCACTAGAGGCGGCGGGCATTGATCTGGCCGATGTTGTGGGTAAAAGATTCTGGGACTGCATCTGGTGGAACTACTCGCCGAAAATCCAGATGCAATTGCGCTCAGCGGTCATTCGCGCGGGCGCAGGCGAGACAGTTCGTTACGATGTGCCGGTTCGTACGGTCGGCGATACCCGGATTACGATCGACTTTATGATCACTCCTTTGCTGGGTGCCGATGGCGAAGTCACACACCTGGTAGCGTCGGCCAATGATGTGTCAGAAAGAAAGACCCGAGAAGCTGAGTTATCACTGAGTGAAAAACGCTTTCGTCGCGTATTTGATTCAACCGCCGACGGCCTGGTAATGATCAACGAATACGGCGAAATTATGCTCGCTAATCCCAGTATGGCCAAAATGTTTGGTTACTCGCTGTCTGAGCTTTACTCTTGTTCTATCGAAGATCTGATCCCCGCGCATCTGCGCGATAAGCACCGCAAGGAGCGGTCTCGTTATCAGGAAAGCCCAGTTCCCCGAGCGATGGCTGCAATGCGTGAACTGATGGCCTGCCGTCGTGATGGTTCTGAGTTTCCGGTTGAGGTTGCACTGACGCCGTTGCAGTTCCCGGAAGGGACGCGCGTTCTCGCAACAGTGGTCGATATCTCGATTCAGAAGCAGATTCAGACGAGTCTTATTAAAGCTCTAAAAGAAAAGACGTCGCTCCTGAATGAGGTTCACCACCGTGTGAAAAATAACCTTCAGGTGGTATCCAGTTTACTGAACCTTCAGGCTCGCAGCGTACCGAAGGAGTTAGAGGGCGCATTTCTTGAAAGTCAGGGGCGGGTCAAAGCGATGGCACTGATGCATCAACAACTTTACGAACACAAAACCTACGAAAGTATTAGCGCTGAAAAATACAGTAGTGAGTTAGTTACCCTCATAAGCCGCAGTCATACTAACGGAAGTAATTTAAATATCGAAACGGTACTTGTACCTTGCGACCAGGAATTACTTTTGACGATGGATCAGGCATTGCCTTTCGGCTTGCTTCTGAATGAACTTGTAACAAATTCGATTAAACATGCATTTACTGAACAAAATAATGGAGAGATACGAATTTCGATGTTGCAGAAAGGTGACACGAATATCGTAGTTGTCGAGGATAACGGAAAAGGTATCGATGAAAGTATTGAACTCGGCAAAACTACCTCACTGGGTTTTCAGTTGATTCCTGGGTTAGTGGAGCAGCTGGATGCAGAGATATCCTTGCATAGAGAATATGGAACTCGCTACGAAATACGCTTTAGTAAACGGGAGACTGAGGGATGAGTGGCGAAAAGATACTGATCACGGAAGATGAGAGGATCACTGCGCTCGATCTGAAAATGACATTGGAAAAGCTAGGCTACCTAGTGGTTGGTAGTGTGGCGTCGGGGGAGGAGTCTATCGAGTATGCGAGACGCCTAAAGCCCGATCTGGTTTTGATGGATATTCATTTAAAAACAGCCATGATGGGTACCGAAGCCGCTCAGCTGATTTCGAAAGAACTGGATATACCAGTCATTTTCTTGAGTGCCTATTCGGATCGATCTGTAATTCGGGAAGCTGGGCAGTCAACCCCTTATGGCTATCTGATTAAGCCTTATGACGCTCGTGAGATTGATGCCACGATTCAGGTCGCGCTGGCGAAACATGAGGTTGACGATGAAATAAAAAAGAGTGACATGAAGCTCAAGCTCGCACTTGAGGCTGCCAATATGTCGGCCTGGGAGTGGGAGCCTGACGACAAGCGTTGCCTGGCGGAGCCGACCCCGTCAGAGGCGACAAAGTTTTCCAGTACTATCGACGATATTATTAGCCGGGTTCACCCAGATGACCGAGAAATTCTGATCTCCTCACTTAATAACCAGGGCCAGCTTTCGCGCCAGGTCAGGTTGCAGTTCAAAGACACCGATAACTACCATAGTGTGGATTTGTTTGCTGCAGTTGTTACAGATAAAGAAGATCATAAAAAGGTCGTTGGTATTGCTCGCGACGTCGAGAAAGAGGCCAGAGAAAGAGAAGAGCTTCGCCAGGCCAGAGTAGTATTTGAATCAATCTCCGAAGCTATTCTGATCACTGACTCGCAACGAAGAGTCATATCCGCTAATCCTGCTTTAGAGGTTACTACCGGATTTACCATTGAGGAAGTGACCGGACGTGATCCGGATGAGTTTCTTCACGCTCGTCGTCATAAAGATCATTTTTCTCCAAAACTTCTTGAACAAGGAAATCATTTTTGGAGTGGAGAAGTAGCTTGCAATACGAAGTCGGGCGAGCGCTTCCCAGCATGGGAACACATCGCGGGCGTGTTCGATGATGACGGTATTATCACAAATTATGTGTTCACTGTTTCTGATATCGGTGAACTTCGCCGCGCTGAGAAAAACCTGCAGAGAATGGCTTTTCTGGATTCTCTGACAGGTGTCGGAAATCGGGTTCATCTGGAGCGAACATTAAGCGAATGCTTGCGTGCACAGCGACAATCAGCAGAGCCAGTGGCTATTCTTTATATCGACCTGGATGGATTCAAACTCGTCAACGATACATTGGGTCATGCGGAAGGGGATCGGTTGCTGCAGATTATTGCCGAGCGATTCGTCAGTTCAGTAAGGGAAGATGATACGGTGACTCGCGTTGGTGGCGATGAGTTCGTTATTGTTGCGCCTCACTTCAGCGACCATGAAGGAATACGTGTCATGGCGAATAAGCTTCTCAGAGCAGTGGCAGCGCCCATTACATTGTCGCGTGAAGTCGTTGAGGTGTCAGCCAGTATTGGTATTGCTATTTCTGGCGGGGAACTCATTACCCATGAAGATGTTATCACTGCGGCGGATACAGCACTGATGCATGCCAAAAACGCCGGGAAAAGTTGCTTTAAGTTCTATGACTTCGAGCTAGCTATGGTATCTGTCGAGCGAAATCGCATTGAACGGAACATAAAAGGGGCGTTAACCAGCAACGAAATATGTGTCGAGTTTCAGCCACTTGTCGATGTCGTAAATAATCGTGTTTACGGTGCCGAAGCTCTGTGTCGTTGGTACAGTCATGATCTGGGTATGATCCCGCCTGAGCGGTTTATTCCTATCGCTGAACAGAGCAACGTGATACTGGAGTTAGGAACAAAGGTATTAAGTGAGAGCTTTACCCAGCTGCATCATTGGCGACTGCAAGGACTGGATGACCTCGTTGTGTCGATCAATGTTTCTGCTCGTCAGTTATCGGATAAGAACTTCCCCGCAATTATCAGTTATCTTTTAAAGGAGCATGACGTTCCGGCCGATAGAGTCGAGCTGGAAGTGACTGAGACCGCTATCCAGAACAATAAGAATGCAAAGCAGCAGCTTGACGAGCTACGAGCCTTGGGGATACGACTTGCTATCGATGATTTTGGTACAGGGTACTCCTCTCTGAGCCGACTTAAATCCTTGCCTTTTGACCGAGTTAAAATTGATCGCAGTTTCGTGATGGATCTGCCCAATAGTGAAAACGACATAGAAATCTGCAAAGCTATCTTTGCCCTATGTGGTGTTCTCGGTATGAACGTTACGGCGGAGGGAATTGAGAATGAGAATCAGCTTAATACGCTTCGTCAGATGGGATGTGGATGCGGTCAGGGGTTCTTGTTTGGGCGTTCCATGCCATCACTGAGATTTGTAGAGTGGGTAAAAGGGTTCGACTTAAATAACGGCTGAACTATCGGGTGTCTGGCGCTAGAATAATTAAAACCTCTGAAGATACAGAGGGCGATGACAACCGGAGCCGTTACAATGAAGACACATCAGGCCGGCCTGTTCGAAGAGCCGGGTCGTAGCAGTCAGTACCTCGAATATCAATTCCGTTCGACATCCGATGCCGAGTTGCGCCAGGCCTTGTCTCAGGCGGTGAAGCCTGTCGATGGCGCTCATATTCTGGTCGCCTTCAATCAAGCCAGCTGGCAGCGATTAGGGCCGGGCTGGTCGCCTGATGGCTTGCATGATTTTACTGCTCAATATTCTGCAAAAGGGCATGTTATGCCGGCTTCGCAGCGAGACATGTTTATCTGGGTGGTGGGCGAAGATCGTGGCGATGTGATGAATGCCGTCGTGCAGGTCACAGAAGCATTAAATAGCATTGCTGACCTTGAGCTGGATCTCGATGGCTATAAAACTCGTGATGCCCGCATTATTACTGGCTTTGTCGACGGTACAGGCAACCCCGGAACGGCGGAGAAAAAGCGTGCTGCGGCAATTATTCCTGAAGGCCAACCGGGAGAGGGCGGTTCGTTTGTTCTGGGCCAAAAGTGGACGCACCGGCTGCAGGAATTTCTTAGCCTGAGTGTGACTGCTCAGGAAAACGTCATCGGCCGCACCAAAGAGACGAATATTGAGCTGGAGGGGACGGCGCTTCCTCCTGAATCACACGTGGGGCGCACGGATATCGATGTTGATGATGTGCCGATGAAAATGTACCGCCGGGGAACTCCGTACGGCGGTGGCCAGGATAAGGGGCTTTATTTTCTGGCATTTGCCTGTGATATGGATCGCTTTGTGAACGTGATTGATAGCATGCTGGGTAAAGATGATGGCATCACGGATGCCATGATGGATTTCAGTGACGCACTGACGGGTTCTTACTGGTTTATGCCGTCGCAGGAAGATCTTGCAGCTGCTCTTGCGGGGTAACTCGAAGAGATTGGATTCCCGCCCCACGCCTTCGCGGGGTGGAGATCCATTACGCAATACAAACGGGTCGTCTTTAGCTGCTGACCGGCGTTCCCCACAGGTCGTACTCGTCAGAATGCTCGATATCCACCTCAATAAAGTCACCTGGCTGACAATCGAAGAATTCGTTCAGGTAAACCATCCCATCGATGTTTGGTGCATCGGCAATTGAGCGGCCAATCGCGCCTTCTTCGTCGACTTCATCAATAAGCACTGTCATGCGGGTGCCAACGCGACGCGCAAGCTTGCGTGTGCTGATTTCCTGAGCCTTTTCCATAAAGCGATCGTGGCGCTCCTGCTGGATGTCCTCTGGCACATGATCTGGCAGGTCATTGGCTTTAGCGCCTTCAACCGGGCTGTATTTGAAGCAGCCAACGCGATCGAGTTCAGCCTCTTCGAGCCAGTCGAGTAGCATCTGGAAGTCTTCTTCTGTTTCACCGGGGAAGCCAACAACGAAAGTCGAGCGCAATACCAGCTCAGGGCAGATTTCACGCCATTTCTTGATGCGCGCCAGAGTGTTCTCTGCGTGGGCAGGGCGCTTCATCAGTTTCAGAATCCGTGGGCTGGCATGTTGGAAGGGGATATCCAGGTACGGAAGTATCTTGCCCTCAGCCATAAGAGGAATCACGTCATCAACATGCGGGTATGGATAGACGTAATGCAGGCGAACCCAAACGCCCATCTTGCCGAGCTCTTCACAGAGATCGAGCATCTTGGTTTTAACGGGTTTGCCATCCCAGAAGCCGGTGCGGTATTTCAGGTCGACACCGTAGGCTGAGGTGTCCTGAGAGATCACGAGAAGTTCTTTGGTACCAGCGTCGACCAGTCGTTTAGCCTCTTCCAGTACGTCTCCGATCGGACGGCTGACATGCTTGCCGCGCATATCTGGAATAATGCAGAAAGTGCAGCTGTGGTTACAGCCTTCTGAAATTTTCAGGTAGGAGTAGTGACGTGGCGTCAGTTTCACGCCCTGAGGCGGAACCAGGTCCGTAAAGGGGTTATGCTCAGTCTGCTTGGGTGACCATTCATGTACGGCGGTCATCACTTCTTCATAGGCCTGAGGGCCCGTTACCGCGAGCACTCCTGGGTTCTTTTCTTTGATCAGCTCGGCGTCGGCGCCTTTGCCCATACAGCCTGTCACGATGACCCGGCCATTCTCGTTCATGGCTTCGTTGATGGCGTCCAGTGATTCCTGTTTTGCAGCATCAATAAAACCACAGGTATTCACTACCACGACATCAGCATTGTCGTACTGATTAACGACGTCGTAGCCATCGAGTTTGAGTTGGGTCAGGATGCGCTCAGAGTCCACCAGCGCTTTCGGGCAGCCAAGACTGACAAATCCTACTTTGCCGCTGCTTGGAATTGCATCGCCTTCACCGACACTTGGGGTTGAGGGTTGGTCTGTCATGGTGGGTACCTTCGCCGCCGGGGTAATTATTTCAAGGCGGCGATTGTACCTGATATGTGCGGGGCTTTTTAGTGGGATGCTTTCGACGCTTGTATCGTGTGCTCGATGTGAGATAGCTCAGTACAGTTTCGTCCGTTTTCCTTAGCGCGATAGAGAGCATCGTCGGCTCGTTTGAGAAGTGCATTGAAGTTTTCATCGTGCTCGGTCAATTCTGCGGCTCCGATACTCACCGTGACAGGGATCTCCGAAGGCATGAGTTTTGATATCTGGTGGCGCATGACTTCGGCTTTATAGTGAGCCTGATTCAGGCTGCAGGGTTCCATCAGTACGATAAACTCTTCGCCACCGAAGCGTGCGACAGTGTCTTCGGTGCGGCACTGACGTTCGAGCAGAGTTGCTACCTGCTCAAGGATCTGGTCACCGACAATGTGCCCATGAGTGTCATTAATTTTTTTGAAATGGTCGAGATCAATAATCAGTGTTGTCAGGGGTGTGTTATGGCGGCGAGCCCGTGCGATTCGCTGGTCGACCATCTCTAACATGTAGTGGCGGTTATACAGACCCGTGAGCTGGTCATGCATGGCCAGTTGAAGAAGGCGATCCTGTTGACGTTTCAGAGTGATGTGCGTGTCAACGCGCGCGGACAGAATCACCGGGCGTATCGGTTTGGTAATGTAATCAACGGCACCGATGCGCAGGCCCAGCTCTTCATCTTCGATATTGTCGCGGCCGGTGACAAAGATGATAGGGATGTCTCGTGTCTCGCTCATGTCTTTGAGTTCGCGGCAGGTTTCGTAACCCGAGATCCCAGGCATTTCGATATCTAGCAGAATCAGGTCAGGTTTGTGCTTCAGCGCCATGTCCAGGCACTGCTGTCCGCTTGTCGCTGTTTTTACTCGGTAGCGTTCCTGAAGTACAGCGGCCATAACGCGTATATTCGACGGGGAATCATCGACGAGTAAAACGGTGGATAGCGGAATGTCATTAGGCATTTTTATTGCTCTCGGTTATCTGCTGAAGCAGTGATTTAATCCTAGACTGAGCTTTTGCGTTTTCAAATGCGGTGATTTCGTGTGCAAGCTGCCCCAGTTCTGCTTCGTAATACGCATTCCCAAGGGGTTTAAGCATGAATTCCAGACTCTTCTGACTAATGTAGTCGTTTTGTTCCAAAGCGTGATTTATTGCAACCAGTTGTTCTCTAAGGCCAATAAGTGGCGTCGGCGTTTTGGCATTGTTAGTGTTTTCCAGCAGTTCTGTCAGCCGCCCTGTTTCTTCATGCAACTCGTCAAGCAACTGACCGGCAGTGCTGGTGTTGCCAGTGCGGATATCCTGATCCAGCTTGGAGGCGACTTTCTGTAGGGCAACGAGCCCGAGATTGCCTGCGACGCCTTTGAGGTTGTGTGCTACCTCTCTGAGTGCGTCATAGCGGCCGCCATCGAGGAGCTGTGTCATTTCAGACAAGCGCACAGGTTGTTCACTGCGGAACATATCGATTAATTGGTTGAGCAGTTTCTCGTTGCCGACAACGCGTTTAAGCGCCTGCTGGCGATCCCAGATGGTCTCTCCGGCTTGAGGCTGACTTCTAATGACGACAGCGTTGCTTACTGACGATTCCTGATTTATGTCATCTGTCAGTAACCAGCGTTCGAGCATTGACGTCAGTAAACCAGGGTCAACAGGTTTGGCCAGGTAGTCGTTCATGCCGGATGCAAGGCATCTCTCTTTGTCGCCAGTCATGGCGTGCGCTGTCATGGCAATGACCGGAGTGCTCTGGTGCTGGTCGCCAGCTCGCCCGTGGCGCAGTGCCCGAGTCGCTTGATAGCCATCCATGACGGGCATCTGGCAGTCCATAAGAATCAGGTCAAAAGGAGACTCTTCGGAGCTAATTTTCTGAATAGCTTCATCGCCATTTTCTGTTACCACGACTTTGATACCGAGCGCGGTGAGCATTTCTTCTGCAACCAGTTGATTTACCCGGTTGTCTTCAACCAATAGTACCCGTTTGTTACGGAAGGAAGGCTTATCGCGTTTCGGGCCTGAACCTTCAGTCTGGCCGAATTCCTTACGGGTATGGAAGTACTCGACCAGGTTAAGTACGTTCAGTGGCTTTAACACGTGCCCGTGAAGTCTGCCGGATTCGAGCACTCGCTCAGATTGACGGAAGCTGACTGGCACCATCAACACTCTGAGCGCCGTATCCATCGCCGGTAGTTGAGCGAGTGCTTCTGAGCTGTCTCTCCAGTCTTCCCCCGGAATATTGCTGCTCAGGATCAGAAGGTCGACGCTGTCGGGGTCGCCTATCAGTATTTCGGAGGCATCTGCGGTAGAACCTACGGCATCCACTCTGGCACCCAAAGCTTCGAGGTTCTGGCGGGTAATCTCGCGGGATTTAGGGTTATTAATAATTGCCAGTACACGAGTGCCGTTAAGGCCGGGAAGGGGGGTCGCTTCGGGGGCAATATCGAGTTGTACGGTGGCGGTAAACTCACTGCCTTTATTTGGAGTGCTTTGAACGGAAACTGAACCGTTCATGCGTTCACAAAGGTTTTTTACGATAGCGAGCCCGAGCCCACTGCCGCCAAACTCTCTCGTGGTGGAGGAGTCGACCTGTTTAAATGCATTAAAGAGATTGACCCGCTTGGTTTCGTCAATGCCTATGCCGGTGTCTTTTACTCTCATCAACAGTTGCCATTTATCATCAACCAGGAGTTGTTCTATAGAAACCGTGACTTCTCCTTCATTGGTGAATTTAATGGCGTTACTGAGAAGATTGATCAGTATCTGACGGACCCGCCCAGGGTCGCCGATCACGGTATTGGTGTGCAGTTTTGAAGTATCGACCAATAGCTCCACGGCTTTTGTTTCGGCCTGGCTGGCCAGCGATTCTGTAGCGGCTGTCAGTACACCGTTAAGCTCAAATTCAATGGATTCAAGTTCAAGCTTATTCGCTTCGATTTTTGAAAAGTCGAGGATGTCGTTAATCAGTGTAAGCAGAGACTGCGCACTGTTTTGCGCAATGCGTATCCGGTTAAGCTGATCGTCTGTGAGTGGAGTATCTTTCAGGAGGTTGAGCATACCAAGAACGCCATTCATTGGCGTACGGATCTCATGACTCATGGTCGCGAGGAAGTCGCTTTTGGTGCGTGCTGCGCTTTCTGCCTCTCGCTTTGCGGCTAATAATGCAAGCTCATTCTCTTTCTGTTGGGTCACATCGCTGGTCATTCCGACAATCCGGGACCCCTGCGTATGATCGTCGTCAAGAATGACTGCAGCCGTTCGAACGTGACGCTCTTTTCCATCCGCGCGCACGATTCTGAATTCGTAGTCGAAAGGTTTGCTGTGCCGAATAGCGTCTTTGAGGCGCGTGACAACCCAGTCGTGGTCTTCTGGATGAATATAGGATTCCCATTCTCTGATGTTCGGCGGGGCAACATCAGGGTCGATAGCGTACAGCTCCCGCATCCCGGCATCCCAGGTCATTTCTCCGGTAGCCAGGTTATGCTCCCAGATGCAAATGCCAGCTGACTCCGTCGCCAGTTGAATGCGTTGATGACTGATATTGATTTCGGTCTGTGCGAGCTTGTTCTCTGTGATGTCGAGGTGGGTACCAATCATGCGCAGTGGTTTTCCGTCCTCGTCCCATTCAACGACTCGACCCGTGTCGTGGACCCAGATCCAGCGACCATCTTTGTGTTTCATTCTGGCTTCGCATTCATAGCGATCCAGTGTGCCTTCCCAGTGCTGTTGAAGAAGCTCGCCTGAGCGTTCCAGATCGTCCGGGTGGCAAGCATCCAGCCAGGTGTCGATAGATACTGGTGCCAACTCGTCGAGCGTGTAGCCAATAATATTGGCCCAGCGCTCACTGAACGACGTTTCTCCAGTCTTGATGTTCCAGTCCCAGAAGCCGACCGCGGTTGACTCAATCATCAGCTGATTGCGCTGGGCTTCCTCACGCTTCTCTGCTTCCTGTTCACGTTCTTCAGTGATGTCCTGAAATGATCCGAGTAGGCGAGTGCAGGTACCATCGACCATCACGGGTGTACCCAGAGCGCGGGCCCATATCCGTCGGCCTTTGGCGGTTTTCAGTGGTAGCTCAAGATCCCAGTTCTGGCCTTTCTCTATGGCGTCTGCAATAGCGATACGCAGACTCTCTTTGGCTTCATCGCCGTCGTAAAAATCGATGCCGTTCTTCACGGTCGGGATAAAGTCGTCATCGACTTCATGAATCAAGCGGGTGACTGGCGTCCAGTAGAGACTTTCTGTTTTGAGGTCGAGCTCCCAGCCGCCAATACGCGCTTGTTTACTGACGGCATCCAGCAACAGGCGCTCACGTTCAAGCGCATTGTCGGTTTCTTCCCGTGCGAGTTCGTCCCCGATCCACTTCGCGAACAGTTGTATGAGCTCAATCTCGCCGGTGCTGAATGCCCGTGAGCGCGCTTCTGGCCCTGAAAAATTGATTGTGCCGTAAAGCTTGTCCTTCAGAAACAGTGGGGCAGCAAGGTACGACTCAAGGCCGAAATTGGCGTAAGCAGGATGATGCTGGGTGTCGCTGTCTCCAACATGGTGATGCGCGACGGCGTGGCAACCGCCTATGGTTTCAGAGCAGTAGGTGTTGCCCAGTTCAAAGCTGTCACCTGGCTTAAGAGCATTATCAGGGTTCAGGGTGAAACGAACCGTGTAGTGCTCGTCACTGATGTGACTGATGATGCCTATGGGCAGGTTGAATATCTCGCAGCCCAGACCAAGAATTCGCTCTGCCTTAGTGTTGATGGTTGCCTGGCGATCAGAGGTAATCTCGTGCAAGCGGCGCATGGCGTCCAGGGTGCGGTGCTGGTCTGTGACATCGGTGCGCAATGCGACGTAGCCCGTTATGTCGCCTTGGTCATCTCGCTGGGTCGAAATGGTGGTTTCTACCCAGTAAAGCTCGCCGGTCTTAGTACGATTGCAGATCTCGCCACGCCAGATGTCTCTATCAGCCAGTGTTTCGAACATTTCTTCGAAGAACTGGCTACTGTGATGGCCTGAGTTGACGATGTGGTGTGTACGGCCAATTAACTCCTCGCGCTCGTAGCCGCTGATGTCGCAGAACAGATCATTCACGTATTGAATGCGGCCTTGTTTGTCAGTAACGGCTACGATCGCGTGCTGATCCAGAGCGTATTTTTGTAAAAGCCAGTGATCACCTGAAGGGGCTTCGGGGATATTGGGGGTGGGCTGAGGCATGCCTGCTCCGTGGTAGAAAGTACAATCCGCTTTAAAGTATAGTCACTCCACAGGTTAGCGCAGGGCGAATCCGGGCCTTTTCGCCATCATTTCTGATAACAAGGAGTCTTAATATGCGTGGTTTTTTATTACTGGTCGGTATGGTCGTGTTTTCGGCTGCTCTGCCGGTACACGCGGGGAAAGTTTATGTCTGTAAATCAGCAGCGGGCGAGACCCTGTTTTCACAGACGCCATGCCCGTCAGAATACTCGGTGAAGGAAGAACGTCAGGTTGATACCAGTAAGCCGTCACGAGGCGCCTCGGAAGCCGAGTTGCAAGGTATGGCTGATGAGTTATCACGGAACAATGACCGGATTCGCGTGCAGCGTGATCTGAAAAATGCGAAGAAGAAGCTCACCGATCTTCAGAATGAACGCGAGCGCATGATCAAAGAAAAATCTGAGTTGGCCAAGTCTCTTGCAGGCCCGAATGCCCGTAACCGGGCCCAGGCGATCGTTGATGAGATGAAAACCGGCGCAGACCGTTATAACGAGCAGATACGCCAGCAACGAGAGAATATCTCCGGACTCGAAAAACGCTTGTCGGAAATCAATCAGGCGTCCGACTCTGCCAAACAGGAGCGCGACCGCTCTCGAATGGCGATCTGACTCAATGCCTGAACGTCCTCTGGTCTGGCTACTGTCAGCCTATCGTTCCGAAAGCCACGCCAGCTGGGTTAACTGGCTATCGAATCAGCAGGACTTGCCGGTGCGCTTTCGTATCTTCGAACTTCCTGGCCGCTACTTCCGCTGGCGTATCCGGGGTAACCCGTTGTCGTGGATGGCAGAATTCCGGGACGCGCTCCGGCAAGAATGCCCTCATCATATTCTCGCAACATCCATGGTGGATATTGCCACCATCAAAGGGCTGCACCCAGAACTCGCAGGTACTCCTGTGACTTTGTATTTTCACGAGAATCAGTTTGCTTACCCAGTGGGTGACCGTCAGCACTCGTCGATTGACCCACAGATGGTTCAGTTGTACGGGGCCTTGGCCTCTGAGCGTTGTTTGTTTAATTCGCGCTTTAATCTCGAGTCTATGTTGCAAGGAGTCGCAGAGCTTCTGCGTAAGTTACCGGACGCCGTCCCCGACAATGTTGTTGATCAGTTACGAGCGAAGAGCTCGGTTTTACCTGTCCCTGTCGATACAGTAAATATCGATACAGTAACTATCGATACGACTCCAGAGAAAATAGACTCGACGCCTGTGATTCTCTGGAATCACCGCTGGGAATATGACAAACGGCCCGATCGTTTCGAGGCGTTGCTTGATGCGGTCGGGTCACGAGATATCGATTTTCAGCTGGCATTGTTGGGCCCAAGGCCCAGTAAAGTGCCAGTGGAACTGTCGCGCATACGTACACGCTATGCGGATTGCATCATTGCCGACGGTATGGTTCCGCGCGTTGAATATGAAGCTTTGCTGAAGCGTGCTCAAGTAGTTGTCAGCACCGCAGATCATGAGTTTCAGGGGCTGTCGATGATTGAAGCTGTGAGTGCTGGCGCAATTCCTGTCGTGCCTGACGCTTTGTGTTACCGCGAACAGTACCCAGACTGCTGTCGATATACGCCGGGCGATGTTGACGATGCAGCAGACCGGATGACAGATGCCTTACTGAACGGACAGAAAGTCGATATATCACGATGGACGACGGCATCTACACGCGAACTGTGGCGGAATTTAATGACTTACTTCAGCCTGCCTGCTGGCGTTACTGAAGTCACCAACGGATCAAATTCATGGGATTTTTACACTGGCTGAGACCGGATTTTCTTTTTAGTCAACTGAATGCAATTGACGAAGAGCGTAAACCGGCTGGTTTATCGCTTGCCGAAGAAGCGAAAGAACGCATCCGTGTCTGGCAGATTATCGGTATCGCCTGTGTGTGTCTGCTTTTGGTGCATTACGGAAAGTACAGCAGTAACCTGACCGCACTGGTGAAGTGGTGTTCAGACGTAATGTCTGACCCCTCGATATATCGTGACTATCATCGTTACGAATATCGGGAGCTACTGGGATATATCTGGTGGGGCAGCATTAACCTGCTTGGATTTCTGATCATTCCGATGCTTGCTATTCGGTTCTGGTTTAAAGATTCATTGCGTGAATACGGGTGGCAGTGGGGAAGTGTGCACCATCACTGGCGTGGTTACGTCCTGTTAGCCTCGCCCATTATGATCTTTGCCATTATCGCCAGTTTTGGTGATGACTTTTCGAAACATTATCCCTTCTATAACCGCGCACATCGAAGCTGGTTCGATCTGTTAAGTTGGGAAGTGATCTACGTTTTGCAATTTATTGCTGTCGAGTTCTTTTTCAGGGGGTATCTGGTCAATGGACTCAAGCGCCAGTTCGGTAGTCTGTCGATTGCGGTGATGTGTTTGCCGTACTTGATGCTGCACTTTCCGAAGCTTTGGCCGGAGTCTTTTGGCGCGATTCTTTTCGGCTTTTTTCTCGGGGTTCTAGCTTTGATGTCGCGATCCATCTGGGGCGGTGTGATGGTGCATGTGTCGATTGCCTTAATGATGGATATCGCTGCCTTGATACAGACAAAAGGGCTTCCGCATCACTGGTAGTCTATTCAGGCTCGTAAATGTAAGGGGATGTGCGTTCGGACGCGACCTTGTCATCTAACTCTGGTGCTCGTTCTGCGCGCAGTGCTACCCAGGCTGCAACGTCTTCGCGCCATTCTTCCGCTGGGCGTAGTTCGGGCGCAGCCAGAAGTTTCGCTTCGGTACCGCGTGATGCGAATACAACAATGTCCTGAACTTTGTATGCTCTCATAGCCATGATAATTACCTCCGGGTGGGGTTATAGCAAAGCTGGGATGAGACAGCCAGATCAATCCCGCCTGAACGGCAGTCTTTCTGAGGCGGCAGTGGCATATTCTTCAATGTACGCCGCTTCTTCACGTGTAAATCTGCCAATAGCGTCGTGAAATTCCGGATGTGCGAGCCAATGGTAGCTTCGTGTGAACTCGGGGGCGAAGCCACGGCTGATCTTGTGTTCTCCCTGAGTGCCCGGGTTAAACATACCCAGGTTCTTCTCGATGCAGAACTCAATCCCCTGGTAATAGCAGGCCTCGAAATGCAAGGCATCGTAGTCGCGTAGACAACCCCAGTAGCGGCCATAAAGTGCGTTATCGTCGAAGAAACAAAGGGCGGCAGCGCATGGGCCTTCTTCGTCTTCTGCGAGTACCAACATCATCGAATCTGCCATGGTCTCACGGAGTTGGTGAAAGAAACTGGGCGTAAGGTAAGGATGAGAGCGTCTGCGGTAGTAGGTGTCGCAGTAGCAGTGATAGAAGATATCAATCATCTCAGGGGTAATTCTTTCTCCCTGAAGGCGCGAAACTTTGATTCCTTGTTCAGATATACGGCGACGCTCTTTAAGCAGGTTCTTACGTTTACGGCTTGCGAATGTTGCCAGAAACTCGTCGAAGGATCTGAAGTCGTTGTTTCTCCATATAAACTGACACCCTTTACGTTCTGATGCGTCTGTATTCGGAGCCAGTTCTTCCGCGGGAAAGTTCATGTGCCAGCCACTCAGCCCCTTGCTTGTGCAAAACTCCGATAACCCCTGAGCCAGACTTTCGCGATCTACTGAATTAGTACTCAACCATCGTGGCCCTGGAACGGGCGTGAAAGGAACGCCAATAAGTAGCTTAGGGTAATACTGCATGCCATAACTGGCGTAGGCCTCTGCCCATTGCCAGTCGAATACGTACTCGCCGTAACTGTGGTCTTTAATATAGGCAGGGAGAGCAAGACAGGGAGCCCCTGTGTCATCAAGGCTGATCAGGTGGCACGGTGTCCAGCCGGTGTCTGCTGACACTGAGCCGCTGGACTCCAGAGCATGTAAGAAGTCGTAGCGCAGGAATGGCCCGGCATTGGCTGGCAAAACTGCATCCCACTGGTCTTTCGGAATGGCGTTTATGGCCGGAAGAGCAATGAATTCGTGCATTTATAGCGAACCTCCAGGGCACCTCTGATTAATGCAATTATGAAAGCCCCGAAGGGCGTGATCTGTAGGCATTTCATCTCTTTGTAGTTGATCTCGCCAAGGACTCGTCATTACCTTCGATCAACGCCGCGATTTGAAGCACTATAGCACTCACGCGCTGCGTGACTGCATTATTTAGAGGTGCCCTAGTGACCTTGCGCGCATGGCGATTTATCATGAAAACAATAAACAGGAGAGATTATGTTCCGCTTAGATGAACGCCTGCAAGCCGATACACTGTATTTGGGCCGCTTGCCTTTGTGCAAAGTACTGATGATGAAGGATCGCCGCTACCCTTGGTTGATTCTGGTGCCTTCCCGCTCTAACGTTTTCGAGTATTACCACCTGAAGAAAGACGATCGCCTTCAGTTGATGGAAGAATCTGCATTTGTTGCAGAGAAGATGGCAGATCACTTCGGGTCTGACTCTATGAACATTGCCGCTCTGGGGAACGTTGTTGCTCAGTTGCATGTTCATCATATTGCGCGATTCAAAACTGATCCTGCCTGGCCCGGGCCAGTCTGGGGGCACAGTCCTGCAGAAGCCTATTCTGACGAAGAGCTGGAAGCGCGCTCAGAAGAAATGATTAATTTATTGAACAGTCACTTCATTAAAGAGTCTGAAGCAGACGACGATATTCAGGACACTGTGTACTGGTAAGAGGTGAATGTGGAAGTTTTTCGACGTTACATGAACAACCCGTTACGTAATTTCAATTACCTGATTGGTTGTGAAGAAACTCGACAAGCCATTGCTCTGGACCCTTTGGATGGTGATGCGATGGTGGCCCTGGCAGAAGAGCAGGGTTACACCATCAAATATATTATTAATACGCACGAGCATCATGATCATGTCGAGGGTAATCCTGCGGTTGTGGCGGCCACGGGCGCGGAAGTTATTGCGCACAAAAACGCGATCGCCAAAATACCCAATGTTGATCGGGGAGTGATTGCCGGTGACCTGATTGAATTGGGTTCGCTCAGGCTTCACGTTCTTTTTACTCCTGGTCATACGCCGGTACATTTATGCTTGCTTGTAAAACCCGAAAACAATGGCGGAACACCAGTCCTTTTTTCAGGTGATACGTTATTCAATGCCTGCGCAGGAAACTGTCGAAATGGTGGTGACGTTGACGAAATGTACGATTCATTTGTGTCACAGCTTATGCCGCTGCCTGACGATACTCTGTTGTATCCCGGGCACGACTACATGAAGAATAATCTGGCCTTTGCATTAACGCGTGAACCAGAGAATAACGATGCCAGTGATTGGCAGGCGTCGGTTGCAGAGACGGAACCTAACGATATGCCTGTTATGACCATGGGGCAGGAGCGTTTATATAATCCGTTTTTGAGATTACATCATCCAGCGGTCATTGATGGTTTAAAGGCGGAGTTTCCGCATCTGGGGTTAAGTGATCGCGATGTGTTCAAAGCATTGCGGAAATTGCGTGATCAGTGGTGAGGCTTTTTTGGCGCTCAGTCTTTAAGAGCATCGTGTACTTTTTTACGCAATTCCGGCAGTACCTTGCTTTCAAACCAGGGGTTTTTCTTTAACCAGATTTGGTTTCTGGGTGACGGATGCGGGAGCGGAAAAAAGGGCGCTTTGGCTTCTGTCGCGTGCATAACGCGCTCGGTCAGTGTTTTGTAGCCGTCGTTCAAATACGATTTCTGTGCGTACTGGCCGATCAGCAGAATTAGCCTCAGATCTGGCAGATGCTCAAATACCTTCTGATGCCATTGCGGAGCGCATTCCTTTCTTGGGGGCAGATCGCCCGACTTTCCTTTACCCGGATAACATAGCCCCATCGGCATAATGGCTATTTTGTTCTCGTCATAGAATTCATCATCGGAGAGCTGTAACCACTGGCGCAGTTTATTGCCGCTCGGATCATTCCATGGAATGCCAGTTTCGTGAACACGTGTGCCAGGTGCCTGGCCAATAATTAATATCTTTGCAGTACTGGCGACTTGAATGACCGGATTTGCTCCTAGTGGTAAATCATGGGCGCATAAGTCGCAGTTGCGAATTTCGGTCAGCAGGTTTTTGAGAGGGATGTCGGGCATAACAAAAGAGGGCCGAAGCCCTCTCTGCGAAGATGTGACTTAAAGAGCCATATCCTTCAGCTTCTTCAGCGGCAGAACTTTAACCTTGGTGGAAGCAGGCTTAGCTGCAACATCCATCGTCTCGCCTGGGCGGAACGGGTTTGGCACGTTTTTACGCGCTTTCTGCGCTGGTTTCTTAACTGTTTTTATTTTCAGCAGACCAGGCAGGGTGAACTCACCAACGGCACGCTTCTTAACGTGGCGCTCGATTACGATACCCAGTTCATCAAGCACGGCGCTGACTTCTTTCTTAGACAGGCCGGTGTTCTCTGCAATTTCGTTCAGAATCTGAGTTTTGGTGAATTTTTCACGAACGGCTGTAATTTTACGGGCCGGTGCGGCTTTAGCCGTCGTTGGTTTCTTTGCTGCCATAGTGGTTTTTCCTTTTCTTGAGTAAGCGGCTGCCCGAAATGCGTAGAGAGATGAGTGCTAACAGGCTCTTCGATTCTTAAGCAAAAAAAAAGGGTTAGCAACCCGCTAACCCCTGTTTTTTAGGCATAGATCACGAAATCAGCCTAATTTTTTCAACGCCCAGCCAAAGATGTCAGAGTAGCGCACTGGGAACAGGCGTTGGATGCGATCCATCAGGCGAGCGTCACTACCGATCAGAATGCGGCGTTTACCGCCTTTAACGCCTTCCAAAATGGTGTCAGCGGCTTGCGCTGGGGTTGTTTTAGCAATTTTTTCGAAGTGTTTCGCTTGCTGCTCCAGCGTCTGGTTGTCGCCAGTCATACTGGTTTTCATACGACCATTGCGAACGATATTGGTCTTGATGCCACCCGGGTGAACGGTGGTCACAAAGACGTTGGTGCCCTTCAGCTCCTGACGCAGTGACTCAGTAAAGCCGCGAACTGCAAATTTAGTGGCGTTGTATGCCGCTTGCGTCGGTAAGGCAATGATGCCGAAGATGCTTGAAACATTGACGATGGCAGACTCAGGACGTTCTTTCAGCAACGGCAGGAACGACTTGGTACCGTAGACGACACCCCAGAAGTTGATGTTGACGATCCACTCCATGTCTTCATAGCTCATACGTTCGACTGTTTCAGACAGAGCAACACCTGCGTTGTTAATGATCATATCGACTTGACCATGGTCCGCTTTTACCTGTTCTGCATAGGCTTCCCATGCACCACGATCTGCAACGTCGAGTTTCTGCAGGGTGACTTTGCCAGTACCACGCAGGATAGATGCGGTCTCTTCCAGAGCTTCCATATTAACGTCCGACAGAGCGAGATTAGCGCCCTGCATGCTGAGCTGTTGAGCGAGTGCGCGGCCGATGCCGGACGCTGCGCCGGTGACAACAACGACTTTCTCTGAATAAGACTGCATAGCTCGAATACCTTCTGTTGATTGTTATTTCTGTATGGCTGCAAAGCTTACTGTGTGCCCATGCTATCTCAAGGTGTGAAAGTGTCATGGAACAGTGAAATAGTACCCTTACGACCCTATCCAGACGGTTAACGCGGCTGGTCAGATCCGCTATAATGCGCGGCTTTTACTGACTTGCCGGCGGAACTCCACCGCGCCAGGCGGATTTCGATGACAGGGAAGGGCGTTCAGCGGCCTCCCAGACTGACTTAGGACCGAACGATGCGCACACATTACTGTGGTGATATCAACGAAACACTGATTGATCAGACCGTAACCTTCTGCGGTTGGGTACATCGTCGCCGTGACCACGGTGGCGTCATCTTCCTCGACGTACGTGACCGTGAAGGTCTGGTACAGGTCGTTTTCGACCCGGATACCGTTGATGCATTCAACACCGCTGACAGTGTTCGCTCAGAGTTCGTTGTTCAGATTACCGGTCGTGTTCGTGGCCGCCCTGAAGGCACCACCAACGAGAACATGAAAACCGGCATGATCGAAGTGCTGGGTAAAGAGATCAACGTTCTGAACAAGGCAGCGACGCCTCCATTCCCACTCGACGGTTACACCGACGTGGGTGAAGACGTTCGCCTGAAGTACCGTTACATGGATATGCGTCGCCCTGAAATGCAGGACAAGCTGCGCTTCCGCTCAAAAGTAACCTCTGCGGCCCGTCGTTTCCTGGAAGACAATGGCTTCCTCGATATCGAAACACCGATCCTGACCCGTGCAACCCCAGAAGGTGCGCGTGACTACCTGGTACCTAGCCGTACTCACGAAGGATCGTTCTTCGCATTGCCGCAGTCACCACAGCTGTTCAAGCAGCTGCTGATGGTTTCTGGTTTTGACCGTTACTACCAAATCGCTAAGTGCTTCCGTGACGAAGATCTGCGTGCTGACCGCCAGCCAGAATTCACCCAGATCGATATCGAAGCGTCTTTCATTAATGAAGACGAAATCATGGGTATGGTTCAGGGCATGATCAAAGACATCTTCGCGAAAGAGCTGAGCGTCGACCTGGGTGATTTCCCACGCATGCCGTTCTCCGAAGCGATGAACAAATACGGTTCTGATAAGCCAGACCTGCGTATTCCGATGGAGCTGGTTGATGTTGAAGAATTCCTGCAGGACATCGACTTCAAAGTATTCGCAGCGCCCGCGAAAGATCCTAAGTGCCGCGTTGCAGCGTTGAAAGTACCAGGTGGTGCTGAGCTGTCTCGTAAGCAGATCGACGAATACACCAAGTTCGTTGGTATTTACGGTGCGAAAGGTCTGGCCTGGATCAAGGTCAACGAAATCGAGAAAGGCGTAGAAGGTCTTCAGTCTCCGATCATCAAGTTCATTGGTGACGACAACACCATGAAGATCATGGAGAAGCTGGACGCTAAGAACGGCGACATCGTGTTCTTCGGTGCAGACAAAACTAAGGTCGTGAACGAAGCCCTTGGCGCACTGCGTTGCAAGTTGGGTGAAGACCTGAACATGTACACCAAAGAGTGGGCTGCTCTGTGGGTTATTGACTTCCCAATGTTCGAAGAGAACGACGACGGTTCAATGACCGCGCTACACCACCCATTCACTGCACCAAGCTGTTCACCAGAAGAGCTGGAAAAAGCACCTCTGGAAGCGCTGTCACGCGCTTACGATATGGTACTGAACGGTTGCGAACTGGGTGGCGGTTCTATCCGTATTCACGACGAAGCGATGCAGCAGACCGTATTTAAAGTGCTGGGCATCTCAGAAGAAGAGCAACGTGAGAAGTTCGGCTTCCTGCTCGACGCTCTGAAATTCGGTGCGCCACCACACGGTGGTCTGGCATTCGGCCTGGATCGTCTGATCATGCTGCTGACTGGCGCAACCAGCATCCGTGAAGTGATTGCCTTCCCGAAAACTCAGTCGGCTGCGTGTGTAATGACACAGGCTCCGGGTGAAGTCAGCAACACGCAACTGCGTGATCTGCATATCAAACTGCGTGAGAAAGCAAAACCGGCGGAATAATCTGACGGTTTAGCAATCACGATTAAAAACGGGCGCTTATAGTAAGCGCCCGTTTTTATTTGCGGTGTTATTACTGCCTATCGCCTCGTAATTCGGCGACTTTCTCTTTTAAGTAGCCTGGGCTTGCATCTTCTGGCGGCACGGTATCGCCGACTACCATATCGATTTTCGACCAGAACCGTTGCGGTAATCGTGTAAGGGCAGGGCGGTCTTTATGGCTGAAGAAACTTCCCCACAGCCCGCGCAGTGCCATTGGTATGACTGGGACCGGCGTTTCATCGAGTATCCGGCTGATGCCATTTTTAAACTCGTCTATTTCACCGGTTGTTGTGAGCTTTCCTTCCGGGAAAATACACACCACTTCGCCAGCTCGAAGTTCTTCAGCGATTCTCTCGAATGCTTTTTCATACCCTTCAGGGTCGGCTTTTTTACTGTCGATCGGGATCGCTTTCGCCGTGCGGAAGATGAAGTTCAGCACCGGCATGTTGTAGATGGGCTTAAAGGTAACGAAGCGAACCGGGCGGCGGCACGCGCCTCCAATTAACAGAGCATCTACGAATGACACATGGTTGCACACGAGCACACAGGCGCCTTCATCCGGAATTTTATGCAGGT
Source organism: Oceanospirillaceae bacterium (assembly GCA_002724925.1). Classification (GTDB taxonomy): domain Bacteria; phylum Pseudomonadota; class Gammaproteobacteria; order Pseudomonadales; family Oceanobacteraceae; genus Thalassolituus. Next base: position 16,470 of record PBQA01000005.1, on the reverse strand, counting down.
TAATGTGGTTTACCCGGTACATGGTGTGCGTAAGCACCCAGATGATAAAGCGCATCGCAAATTCAGGGATCGTACGATAAATATAGATAGAAACCAGCGCATTCAGGATCGCGAGGATCATAAAGAACTGTGGTATTGAGAGGTCTAGTACGCCCAGAACAATAATCCCTGTAATGGCTGACGCGACCATAAACAGAGCATTCATAATGTTGATTGCGGCGATCACCTGAGATCGGTGCTGAGGTTCAGAGCGTGCCTGAACCATAGCGTACAGAGGAACGATGTAGAAACCGCCAAAGACACCGATCATCAGAAAGTCAAAGACGATACGAAGGTTCCACGGTGAGCTTAAAAACTCCCCAGCGTTAATCAGTTCGGTGCCAATGGCGGGTAAGTCCTGCAGGAATAAGTCGATACCAAATATGGTCAGACCAATCGAACCGAGAGGTACGAGGCCGAGTTCTACTTTATGCCCTGACAGACGCTCACATAGCAGCGAGCCCAATGCGATACCAATAGAGAAGGTCGCCAATAAAACCATGACGACACTTTGATCTCCGCCTAGGAAGTCTTTAGCGAAGCCGTAGATCTGGGTCAGGTAGGCAGCGCCCAGAAACCAGAACCAGGAGATAGCGAGCACAGCCAGAAAGATACTTTTTGTCTGGCGGGCGTAACCCAGCGTACGCCAGGTTTCAGTCACCGGGTTGAAGCGAACTTTCTGTGTCGGGTTGGCAGGGGGGGCAGACGGAATCTGACGGCTGACAAGATACCCAAGGCAAGACACACTGATAATCACAGCGCTGACCCATATCACTCCGTCTTCGCGGGTGGCGATCACACTGGCGATCAGCGTACCAGTCAGAATGGCAAGGAAAGTCCCCATCTCAACCAGAGCGTTACCACCAACGAGTTCGTGGTTATCCAGGTGCTGAGGAATGATGCTGTATTTTACTGGCCCAAAAAACGCAGACTGTGTCCCCATCAGAAAAAGCAGACACATCAACCCCGCGGTGGCACCGAAGTAAAAGGCACAGGCGCCGAGCACCATGATGACGATCTCAAGTAACTTAATACGTCGTATCAGGTAAGATTTTTCGTATTTATCAGAAAGCTGACCAGCCAGTGCCGAGAATAAGAAAAAGGGAAGAATAAACAGCATCGCCCCCAAATTGTTCATCAGGCTCAGGTCCATCGTGCTGGAAAGCAGACCGAAGGTGATCATCGCCATTAGCGAGTTTTTGTAGACGTTATCGTTAAAGGCGCCTAGAAACTGAGTAAAGAAGAAGGGCGCAAAGCGTCGGCTCTTAAGAAGGCTGAACTGAGAGTGATCACGAGGATCGGGTGTGCCGTTGGGCGTCTGTTGGTCAGACATTAAAACATCCTGTCGTGCGGAAATTTGGTGTACCGAAAATACCACCAGTTCGACGTCAGGCCAAATCACAAAGAAGCCCGCGTTTAAGCGGGCTTCTTTGTGTTCACGTAATGTCGACTTACTTCTGGTAGTCGTAGGCTGAGAACCAGCCTTCTTCTACGTGTTCTTCGTGCTCAGCGCCATCAAAGTAGCTGTAAGCGCTGGTGTCACCCTTCAGCTGAACTTCCAGGAATGCAGTAACCAGCGTACGGAACTTCTTCTTATATTCCGTTTCTCCGTTCCCAAACCAGTGGAAGTGGCTACCGCCTGCATACATAGCAAGACCGCGTTCTGTATTAGGTGAAAGCTCAGAATAGTAGCGTTCAGTGGCGTAGGCCAGTTCGTCGAACTCACTGCCCAGCATCAGGATAGGAGACTCGATCGCTTCGAAATCAACACTGTAAGCACCTAACCAAGGAGCTAGTGCAATCGCGCTGGTGTGCTGGTCGACCATTTCTTCAGCTGCGAGGATAACGCCGCCACCACCCATGGAGAAGCCCATCAGGTTACGCTTACTGAGGTCGATTTTGCCTTGCAGTGGGCTGCCTGAGCGTGAGTTCTCGTCTTCAAATTCAGCGAAGCCGCCGAACTGAGCATCGCGCCAGCCTGGCGGAACACCCAGGGTGTTGTTAGGTGTCATGGTGAGAACGGCATAGCCGTGTGATGACAGGTGTTCAGCCAGCCACTCCATTTGTTCTTTTGTATTAGTGAAGCCGCCGGTCAGTGTGGTCGCAGGGATTGGTCCGCCACTGAGGTCACATGGGTAGGTCATACGCGCTGACGCGTAGCCGTCATTCTCGAGATTTGATTCATAAGAGCAGATCTCAAAGTCTCCCGGCACACCCAGAGCCTGGCCTTCTGGGGAAGGATCAGGATCACCGCCGCCGAAACAGCCAACGAGAGCAACCGAAGCCGCAAGTGGAAGAGCGCGGAATACGCTTTTCAGAGATACAGACATGTCGTTAACCTTTAGTTATTTTTGTAAGGAACCCATCCAGAATACCAAGCTGTATGAACCAGTCTTGTCATATATGGCCACTAAGATTGAGTTGGAAGCGAGTGTCCTAACAATGGCCAGATTTAACGATTGAAGTGAGCAGGCACAAAAAAGCCCGCAGTAAGCGGGCTTAAAGAGTAGAAGCGTGCGTGTTACTTCTGATAATCAAAGGCCGAGAACCAACCGTCTGAGACGTGCTCGTCGTGTTCAGCACCTTCGAAGTAGCTGTATGCCGAGTCATTGTCTTTCAGTTGTACTTCGAGGAATGCCGTTACAAGTGTACGGAATTCTGCTTTTGCATCCTGGTCACCGTTGCCATACCAGTCGTAATGGCTACGACCTGCGAACATGGCCAGGCCACGCTCAATATTACTTGGTAGCTGAGCGTAGAAATCTTCGGTGTAGTAGGCAAGTTCGTCATCTTCACTACCCAGCATCATGGTTGGTGCTTTAATGCCGTTGTAGTAGACGTTGTTGTCACCCAGCCACGGTGCGAGTGCAATAACGCTGGCCGGAGCTTCACCCATATCTGCCGCTGCAAGCAGTACGCCGCCGCCGCCCATCGAAAAGCCCATGATGTTGCGCTTGTCGAGGTTAATCTTGCCCTGCAGAGGGCTGCCTGCGCGGTTGTTTTCGTCTTCCAGTTCTGCGAAACCACCAATCTGAGCACTGCGCCATACTGGAGGCTGGCCATAGCGGTTGGTCGGAGTCATAGTCAGCACGACATAGCCGTGGCTTGTCAGGTGCTCAGACAACCACTCCATCTGCTCTTTTTTATTGGTGAAACCACCCGTCAGAGTTGTCGCCGGGAATGGGCCTGCACTCAGATCACATGGGTAAGTCATTCGCGCAGATGAGTAACGGCTATTGTCCAGGTTGTTCTCGTAAGAACAGATTTCATAATCACCTGGGTTAGTCAGAGCCTGGCCTTCTGGGGCCGGATCTGGATCTCCACCACCGAAGCAGCCTGCCAGAGCGACAGAAGCAGCGAGTGGAAGAAAGCGGAGCGTGGACTTGAATGAAACAGACATATATTCACCTGTGTTGTTTTTATTCTTAGTGAGTACAGGGTACCAAGCTGATTGAGCCTTTCACGCACTAATTTTACAAACGTTCACAGGTGGAACGAAATGTCCTATTCGTGTCCATTTAAGGTACCTGAACCTCAAAGCTCGTGATTGATCCGGGTGAAACGGTCAGGTGATTGCCTTTCAGCTTCGCTTAATACCTTTGCCGCTGAACTGCTTTCTTTCAGGTGGTAATCCAGCCAGGCGAGCGTCAACTCGATGTAGCTGTCACGGTTTGTGGTGATCTCTGGTCGGTACCACTGCTGGTGACGGCCATTCTCATACACAGCAATAAAACGCTGATCCGTGGAAGCTTCAACGTGCTGGTAAATTTCCTCGATAGATTCATTCGTTACCAGTAAGTCCTTAGCACCAGCCAGGATCATAGTCGGTGCGGTAGGGGATACGTTTCGTTGTTCTTTCAGCAAAAACGGCGCAAACGCGGCGAGGGCTTTAACGTCATCTTTCAGAATGCTCCCTGCGAGCAGGGTACCGCCACCGCCCATCGAAAACCCGGCGATTCCACGAAGGTTGGTATCAATCAGGCTCTTAAGTGGGGAGCCTTCTTCTTTAGTGGTGGCTACCAGCGTTTTCTGACCTCTGAGGTGCGCATCGCGCCATTGCTCAACTTTTCCGTACTTATCTGTCGGGGTCATCGCCAGAACCACATACCCCGAGTTGGCGATCGCCTCCGCCATCCATTGCAGTTTGTGATAGGTATTCGAATAACCACCCGTCAGCGTAATGGCAGGTAGAGGAGTGTCTGCATCACAGGGGTAAAAATACGCTGCTTCTGAATAATTTTCAGTCGACGGGACTTCAATCTGACAGACGTCGGCTGCAGAAAAACCCGAAAAAAGCAGTGCAGATCCAAGGACGAAATAATTTTTTAAGCGCATATTTTTCTTATTTTAAAAGTGAAAACAGCCGCTGAGCATAGGCCCAGCCTGACCCGAAGTCAAAATGCAGAAAGTTCCTGAAACAATCCGTTGCGTTGTTTCAGTGAACGAACTTTCCTCCCAAGCCTCACACTTTCACATGTTTAATGACCTCGTTCATGAGGCAAGGAGTCAAATATGAAAAAGCTAACTATCCCAGCAACGACTGCACTTCTTACTGCTGCTATGTATGGCACACCAGCAATGGCAGAAGGTGAATATGATGCAGATGCATTCGTCGGTGGTTCAATCAGTTACAGCAAACTGGAAAACCTCTCTATCGGTGGTGAAGAAGTCGAAGAGCTGGGTGATGCAGACGAATTTGACGACGACCGCACCAGCTGGAAAGGCTTTGCCGGTGTGTGGCTGAACGATTACGTGGGTATTGAGGGTCAGTACCTGAATCTGGGTGAATATAAAGAAGGCAGCTTCCAGTTTGACCCAAGCGGTTTAACGGCGTCACTGATGCTGGGTCTTCCTGCTGGCGATCACACTCGTGTATTTGTTAAAGGTGGTCAGTTCTGGTGGGATGCTGATGTAAAAGGTCCACTGGGCTACAGCGATGAGCGTGAAGGTACAGCCATGTTCTACGGTGTGGGTACATCCATCGCGCTGCTGGATAACCTGAACCTGCGCCTTGAATATGAGCGCGCTGATTTTGACGAAGATAACGTAAAAGCGGATGTTGATTTTGCCTCAGCGGGTCTTGCTTTCATGTTCTGAGTCGATTGACGACATAGAACGAGCAAACATAAAAAAACCCGGCAATTGCCGGGTTTTTTATGTGTCAGCTTTCAGATGAAAAGTCAGCTCAGCTATTAGCTGCAATAATATCGCGCAACACCATCGGCAGAATGCCCTTGTGGCGGATCTGCTCAAGCTCAGACGAGGTATCAACACGAGACCGCAGTTCATGCTGTTCGGTTGAGCCGTCTTTGCGCTTAATGGTCAGCGTTACAGAACCGCGTGGCTGCAGGGCATCAATGCCCGCCAGATCGAAGGTTTCAGAGCCATCCAGGTTCAGAGAGCCCAGTGTCACGCCTTCAGGCAACTGCAGTGGCAGTACGCCCATGCCGACCAGGTTGGATTTATGAATACGCTCAAAGCTTTCAGCAATGATGGCTTTTACACCCAGCAGAGCAGGGCCTTTGGCAGCCCAGTCTCGTGATGAACCAGTACCGTACAGCTTACCGCCGAATACCACCGATGGTGTGCCTTCCTGCTGGTAGCGGGAAGCCGCGTCGTAGATCGACATCTTCTCGGCATCGCCATTGGCGTTGTAGTAGTTCGTCACCGCACCAGTAGTGCCCGGTAGCATCAGGTTCCGGGCTTTAACGTTGCCGAAGATACTGCGTAGCATCACATGGTGGTTACCACGACGAGCCCCCAAAGAGGTCAGGTCGTTAGCATCGACACCGATCGACATCAGGTACTCGCCCGGAGGAGAGTCAGGGCGGATACGGCTCACAGGTGAGATGTGGTCGGTGGTGGTGTTGTCATCACACATCACCAGCATACGTGCGTCGCTGATGTTGTTCAGTGAATCCGCTGGGGTTTCCAGGGCGAAGCCATCGAAGAATGAGATTTCCTGAATGTAGCTCGACTTCTCATCCCACTGATACACAGGGCCAGTCGGGGATTCCAGCTTCTGCCAGGTTTCCGGGCCACCCATGGAGTTTTCATAGGTTTCGCGGAAGGCGGTCGGGTCCATGCACTCGTGCATGGTTTGCGTGATTTCCGCGTTGCTTGGCCAGATGTCTTTCAGGAACACATCATTGCCCTGAGCGTCTTGGCCCAGTGGCTCTTTGGTTACGTCGATATTCACGTTGCCAGCAATCGCCATGGCAATCACCAGCGGCGGCGACATCAGGAAGTTAGTGTCGACATCCGGGTGCACACGGCCTTCGAAGTTACGGTTACCCGACAACACAGACGACACAATGATGTCGTGGTCACGCAACGCCGCTTCAATGCTCGGCGCCAGCGGGCCAGAGTTACCCACACAGGTCGTACAGCCGTAGCCTGCGGTGTTAAAGCCCAGCGCATCCAGATGCTCCTGCAGCCCAGCCTTGGTCAGGAAGTCAGTCGCAACCGGTGAACCCGGTGCCATTGACGTCTTAACTCCGTCTGGCACCTTCAGGCCCAGCTCGTTGGCTTTCTTCGCCAGCAGACCTGCGGCAATCAGCAGGCCAGGGTTAGAAGTGTTGGTACAGGCGGTAATCGCCGCGATAACGATGTCGCCGTCTTTTAAGGTGCGCTCTGGCAGTGACTGGAAGATACCGTTCTCATCGGCCTTAACAGGCGTGACTTTCACTTCTTCAGGGGTACGATCGCCCGCTGTAGCGGTTTGCTGGAATACCTTGCCGATATCACCCAGCGGCAGTCTGTCTTGTGGCTTTTTAGGGCCCGCGACAGACGGCTCAACGGTAGACAGGTCCAGATGCAACAGGTCAGTGTAGCGCGGCAGTTTCTGGCCCGCTTTCCACGCCATGTTCTGCGCCTGGTAATACGCCAGCGGCAGGTCGCCATCTCTACCAGTAGCTTTCATATAATCAGCGGCGATTTCGTCAAACGGGAAGAAGCCCATGGTCGCGCCGTATTCTGGCGACATGTTAGCGATGGTCGCACGGTCAGGCAGAGACAGGTTCGCGCTGCCTTCACCGACGTATTCAACGAATTTGCCGACAACACCGCGTGGGTATTTACGCAGCATTTCGGTGATGGTCAGTACCAGGTCGGTCGCGGTCACGCCTTCTTTCAGCGCGCCCGTCAGCTCAACACCGATTACTTCTGGAGCAAGCATTTCCATCGGCTGACCCAGCATAGACGCACCAGCTTCAATACCACCGACACCCCAACCAACAATACCCAGCGCATTGGCCATAGGCGTGTGGCTGTCCATACCAATCAGGGTATCCGGGATCATCAGTTCATCCTGGTCCCCATTCACCTGTGTTAAGTAGCCCTGAGCCAGATACTCCAGGTTCACCTGATGCACGATGCCCGTCTGAGGCGGAATAATACGAATCGTGTTAAACGCCTGCGCACCCCACTTAAGGAAGCCATAGCGCTCTTTGTTACGCGCCGCTTCCAGCTCGCTGTTGATGCGCAGCGACGCCGGGCTACCGGTGTTATCCATCGTCACCGTGTGGTCGATCACCAGATCCGCACGCACCAGCGGCTCAATAATAGAAGGGTTCAGACCCATACGCTCAACCGCAGAGCGCATCGCCGCGAAATCGACGATGGCAGGCGTACCACTCAGATCGTGCATGATCACACGACCCGCCGTGAACGGAATCTCTACCGGCTCGGTACCCTGATGTGAAGGCCAGTTACCCAGTGCCTGCAACTGCTCAACCGTGATGCCGTTTTTACCGACATTACGGGCGATACCCTCAAGAATCGGGCGCAGAGAAAAGGGCAGTTCATCCAGATTGATGCCTAAACGTTCGGCGGTATCTGGCAGGCTATGGAAACGATGAGACGTGCCTGGCAGCGTCTTGATTGAGCTGGATGGGTCAAATGAAGTCATGCTGGATACCTAGAGAAATAGGGTGAGCCGGAAGCTTTAAGATTGTCCGCAATTCTAATGGTTAAAGGGGCTAAATCAAGGTAAACAGCCGCCGTTTGGGCGGGATTGTATACAACTTTGGTAATGTCAGGCCTAAGCGTCAGGTGAAAGAGCAATAAAATATCGGAGTCCTCGGCCAACCCCTTCCGACCGTAGGCAGTTCTTGGCGAGTAAATCGCCCAGATCGCGAGTCGCGGTGGCTTTAGAACATTTGCCAAGAGCCGCGTACTGTTGTGCACTGATGCCATTCGGAAAGCCATCCTTCCCAGCTTTGAATACCTTGTTTAGCGCAGTCTTCTGCCGCTCTGATAACTCTGTCGTCTTGTGTCGTTGCCAGAACGCGGTTTTCTCAAAGATGGTCGCTACTTTTTCTGAGGCCTCTTGTTGAGCAGCGATTAGGGTTTCGATAAACCAGCAGAGCCACTCAGTGATATCGAGCACAGCAGGGTCTTCGAGTTCCGACCCGTCACAACAACTGGCGGTATTCAGCTGGCGATAGTATTCCTTTTTGTTCTTTTCGATATGCGTCGACATGCTGAGCACGACCGGCATGCCCAGGTCTTGTGCCAGTGCGTATTCAATGATGGCACGGCCGATACGGCCATTACCGTCATCAAATGGGTGAATAACCTCAAACCACAGATGAGCGATACCTGCGCGGATCACGCCAGGTATTTGCTGGTTCTCGTGTTGATTAAACCAGCTCAGAAATTCAGCCATTAAAGCATCAACATCCTGAGCAGCCGGTGCTTCATAATGCACACGTTCATAACCTACTGGCCCAGAGACGATCTGCATCGGTTCAGGGCTGTCACGCCACTGGCCGACCGTCAGGTCGCTGTGCAGGATATTGTCTTCAAAGCCGGCGAGCACCATACGGTGCCAGTTGAACAGCATCTCTTTGCTGAGCGGTTGATTGAAGTGCTTTCGTACATCCACAAGCAACGCAGCCATACCCTCTGCCTTAACATCAGCGACATTGATCAGAGTGGGGGACAGATTCAGGTAGTTCTGTAATGACGAGCGCACACTGGCCGGGTTCAGATTCTCACCCTCAATCAGGCTGGTGTTGATCGCCTCATCGACCATCAGATCCAACTGAGCGGCAATAGAGTCACCGTCATCCGTCTGTGACAAGCGGCCAGACAGCTGGGAGGCTTGCTTGGCGTACTGGTAAGCCAGAGCCGACAGCTTACTGCTGTCGTAGCTGAACTGGGGCCAGTATTTGTGTTGCCAGATGTAGTTCATGGGCTGTCCGGGTGGCTGTGATGCTTCTTGTTGCGTGCATTGAGCCGCAAATTTCATATTTTCGGCTCATTATTTTTGGTTATATGAGCCGTAAAGGCAAGTTTTGCGGCTCAGTATGGGTTGTTATTTGAGCCGGGAGTGTTTTTTTAACGCAGGTGAGCAGCAAAACAGGCGTTGTCAGATCGTGGATTGACGTGGATGTCCGGTTAGGTGTTTGAGCCGTAAAGGCAGGCGTAGGCGGCTTATTGGGTAAGAATCAACGACTCTGACCCCTTGAATCCCCGCAGTGTTTCGACCGATGCACTGCGATACAGCGCCGCATCAAATAGAAAGACAAGGCCGCAAGTCCGATATTAACCAGAAATATTGCAATATGTGCCAGATCGAATTTAACCAGATGCGATAAAGCTAAGGCAGCCAATGGCACAGTTAACTGTATCGACCAAGCCTTTCCTCTGAATGCTGCCAGTCCAAAAAATAATGCAATAGCGCTATTCAATATTGGTACCACCAAACCTGACAACAAAGGCGGTATGTCTAATAATGACGTCACGCCTAGCAAGCTCAGGGTAATAGTCAGCGCCAGTACAACAAAAGTAACACTACCAAGCACTTTAATTCTCCAGCCTAACTATATAGATCGCGGCATTTTTCACGTGCCCATCGAGAGAACTCGAAAGAAATGACAACCCGGCTGCCAGAGAATCCCTCAAAGACAAAATGGTGTTTTCAGTAAGTGCTTTAGTTGTCACTCGCTTGGGGCCCATTCCCAGCTTGAAATATTCTTTTACCTGCCTGTTAGTCATGGCAGGGTTCTCATATTTAAGTACTTCTCTCGCAAGTCTCGTCCTTGCAGGTCGGCTTGCACTGCCTGCCTTTGCTGCGCCCAGAGTGATACCTGCCCGGCCCATTATTCTCATCACCTTAGCCATAGCAATAGCGGATGCCCCAACTCCTAACAATGAAACTCCGTCCAAGACCTTCATAGTTGTTTGATAAGCAGGAATATTATCGTAAATCTTGTTAGCTTTGGGGTCTGTAATTGCGTTATAGGTACGAACGGCTGAAACAGCGCAGGATGCACCAGTTGCCACCGTCGCAGCATACCCAATGCTGGTTAACGCTAGACTAGTACCACCAGTGACAGGGGTCGCAGCGGTGGAACCAAACGTAACCAAGGCAGCAATCACCGCCGCCGAACAGTTGATAGCTGCCAGCCCGGCTTCCTGGCCAATGTTGCCCCAGTCATATTGAGAAGCAACCTCTGCGTCGAGGTCGATAACAAGGTAATCTCCGGCAGCCAGACACGAATTGTTTTCCCGAATAGTCGAAGAACCCTGATTTGTATTAAGAATGATACCAATCCCTGTTAGCGCAGGAATTTTGTCGATTTCATAAGTAATCGTTTGATATTTTGTGAGAGATATAGTCACAACACAACATCCTGTAATAAATATCCATTTAAAGAGTCGGCCATCGACGCCGAACGCAGTGTATCGAAAGATACGCTACATCAAAACGCGTAACAACCGGGTTTAGTCGATGCCAAGCAGATCGATAAAAATCCACGACTCTGCCCCCTTGAATCTGAAGAGTCAGAGTACACGTCAGTTAAGAGACGAGCGGAGCAGGCAAAAGAAGCACGCGAACCTAATCACCCGCAACAACAAGCCTACGGCTTACTACCTTTTGCTGGTAATCCTCGCCAAGACATGCCTGAAGGCATTTAAATGCGCCTGACGGATTATCTGGATTTAGTTGACTCAATCGTCTCATCCATGAGACTCACCCTTCGGGCAGCCTAGCGGCTGTGCAAAGTGTTCCCTACACTTTGTGGACCGGCCGTCAAATCCGAGAGAACAAGCGTGGTTCAGTCTGTGAGACTGAACACGCGATCATGAGCCGCTTAGGCATAGACGCTGAACATTGGCTCTACATCATCCAGAACTTCGAATCGGAATTCAAAGGCATCGTCGGCGCAGCCCATGAAGTGAAGTCGAAAATCACCAAGTTTTGGGACGGCCAACGAGAACGAAGGCGAGCGGCAGGCATCGCGGCATGTAAACTGCGCCTTTCTTAAAGACTCCTACCGATCGAAATCTTCCATCAGAGCAATCTGAGATTGCCGCTTGCCTGAAATATGGCTTTTTCGCCTGAAAAGCCACGAACTCAAGGCCTTGAGAGGCTAGGCAAACCAACTAGATCCACCGGCGTAATTTTGAACCAGAAATCAAGGCTCTTTCTCTTACTATGACCGTCCATATAACTCGATGAGTCGTAAAGTTCATATTTGCGGCTCATAAAAGGGCGATATTTGAGCCGTAGAGCAGGCGTAGGGGCTCACTGGGTAAAAATAAACTACCCTGACCCCTTGAATCCAGTGGTAAAAAAACATAAATAGACGTTTGGACGAAACTAGAACAGTGGTTTTATTTTCACTTCGATAGAAATTTCAATCCACAAGTTCACTCAGTTTAACGCAGCGTTATACAATGGTCGTGCAAATTCCGTTTGCGATCCAAAGCGGTCATTAGGAATGATCATGTAGATCCCAGTGAAAGGAGTTCATATGAGCCAACAAGAAGAGACGTATCCGGCCAGCGCCATATCCTCCTGGAGCGGCTTTGTTTATCAAGGGAAAGTTGCACTCTACCACTCCCTAAAGCTCATACTCGATGGCGACTTTGATTTTGATCTTCAGCTTGACAGTACTGATGATTTCGCTATCTATAGAAATGGAAAATTACACACCGCGCACCAAGTCAAAGCTAAGGTAGGTAAATATCGAAAGAACTATGCCAAGGCCTTGGAACAGTCCACTTTAATTGAACATGACAAAATCGAAGGGACCACTCGTTACTTTCACGTATCTGTCCCGCTAGAAAACACAAGTGATCACAAAGGCGCTAGCGGAGAAATCGTGAAATTCTACCCCTACGGAGACAGCTTTCATTGTGGGCTGGGTGAAATTGAAGGACTAACCAAAGCACTAATAAAAAAAATATGTGAGAAACAGCCCGTCACGGTCAGTGATAATCTCATAAATTTTAACTATTGCTTACTCTCAGAAAAAATAAGTGCTAAGGCGATAGATAATCACAAACTAAATCAAGTAGACGGCTTTTCAGAAAAAAAAGCTGCTTACGATGGTCGTATCAACGCGAGAGATATCCTAGATGAAGTACTGCTCCAAAACCCCTATCAGGATAGGGATTACTATGCAGTTAATCTAAAGGCAAGGCTCCAAGCTCATCTAGAGGAGAGGTTGGATCAGGCTCTTCCAACTATGAGTGACGTAACATACGAGAGAGCCAAACGTCTCTGTGAGCACATTCGGATAACCGATATCAACGAATTAAAAACTCTATGCCAGATGATGAAACCTTCTGAGCGCTTTCAAGACGTTCAGACGAACGACATAAGGCGATATTCTAAGCTTATTCAGGCCATTTCTGTGGAGCCCATCTTCAACGACCTTCCTCATTATCTCGACAGCGAAAATCGGTTTTACGTACCTACCGCTCTTGATGTGGATGAAAGCGAGGAGTGTGAGTCTGACATGATCAATGAAATGAAAAACAACGGAGATCTGCTTAGACTACTTTTTGAGTACAACCATCTAATCGCCAGTAAAGCAAAAGAATCATTCTCCTTCAATTCAAAGTTCACAAACTCAGACGATTTTGACGATAAGCAGGCCACTGCGAAGCGTGAAAGTAACATCACTAGGTCGCTATGCATTAGCGTAATGACAAAAGACGACGCGGAGGCTCGACTGAATGATTAAAAAACTCATTGATGAAGCACTTAGTGCCCATGGCTTTGTGAACAAACATGAACGGGACACCACAAGCTTTTATTTTCGCGAGTATGGATCTGCCATTAGGTTCGCAGTTGTACATAATTTAGACGAACTTATTGCCCCAGACGAGTTAAATAATCGAATCAATCACCTTGCTCCTGAGGAGTTTCTCAGAAACCCAAGCTTCAAGAAAAACTGCGATTTAATTTGTATTCATCGTCTTGACGTTCTGGCCGAATTCAAGGAACAAGAAGAAGAGATATTCGCAATCGAAGAAGACCCGCACTTTTATAAAAAATATGTACTTTATTACAGTACTGCGGAAGAAAGTGCGCTAACTGATTTCACATACGACGAGCTGGAATCCGTGATTTCTGACAAGAAAAAATTTCTTAATTACAAAGAGAATCCTCTTGCCCCCACACAATACAGTTTCGCTGCAAAGACCTTTATCAAACTTCCTTTCTTAGAGTTACCTAGTCATCAAGATAACCTTACACCCTTGAGGTTGCAAGCGGCTGAGGTGGTTGCAGAAGCTGGACTGACTGAAATGTATTCGACTATCCAGAGAGTTACACACAAAAACACCGACGATATTATTAGGGAAATGATTAGTAATGAATTGGAAAATATCTAAGGTTGAAGTCTCTAGTTTCAAAGCATTCAAGCATGTCTACTTGGATCTTGGCGAGTCGTCCTTGCTAACTCTTGACGGTCCGAACGGTTATGGTAAGACCAGTATATACGACGCCATTGAACTACTGCTCACTGGCCAAATCAATCGAATAAAAAACCTATTCTCTACTTTACTAACCAAGAACAAAAGGGACTACGCGGACAATCTCTTCTGGAACAACCGGTCCGGCGAGAACGATCTCTGCATTAAAATTGAATTCATTAATGATGAACGTAAACTTATTTTAGCAAGACATTGCCCTGCTGAGATATTCCAAAAACCAGCGAATAATCGTGCAGACAAGTATGAAAACTTTAAGCTTTACGAGCTTCCGGAATTTGAATCAACTGACTTTACAAAGATCAATCTGCGCGACAACAACTTCCTTGACGAAGTTTTCGGTAAAGACTTCAGGGAAAATTTCTCCTTCCTTAACTATCTGGAACAAGGGCAAAACCGACTGTTACACACTCGGGTAGATGAACGTAAGGATGAACTAGGAAACCTTTTTAACATCAACGATATTGAAGTTGAGATTGAAAACTGCAACACCATAAACAATAAATTCACAAGGTTCATCAACAATCCTGAACGCACGGAGAAAGCTCGATCACTTGAAAATGAGATAGCCAGCTTAAAAACCACATTGCAGGCAGAGACAATTAACGTTGAGTACAAAAAAATCTCAACGGCTGATGTCCAACCAATATGGGACAAGGAGGTTCTATTCTCAACGTACTCAGCGGAAGATCATGCTGCCTATCAGGAATCAATTCGCAAAATTATTGCCCTTCTACCGCTCAAAGCCACGATAAAAACTAGAGTTCATAACGAGGGAGTCGATGCCGACATCGAACGTAACGAAGAATCTTTGAGGAGCTTATCTCAGTTCGGTAAAGACCTGGACAAGCTTGACGGGCTTGAAGCAATCAAGAAGGGGGTTAATGAACTGGAGCGTTCTGCGGCCATCATCAAGCGCGGAGCTAGGACAATCAAAGTCGAAGAAGCCCAATCATTGCCAAGCTGGGCGGATGGGCGCCTTGAGTGGTTTGAGTTACAAATTGAATCCCGAAACAGCCTAATCGAAAAAAACAGCGCCAATGCGAACATCATAGCTGAATTGGAACGCCTGAAAAGGCAGCTGATTGATGAACATAAGAAGTCCTACCCCGATGATCAGTTGTGTCCTCTCTGTGGTACGGACTGGGAAGATCATAAATCAATGTTGGATGCCATTGAAGCAAGAACCAAGCAGATCTCTGAATCACTAAGCAAGGACGGTAAGGAGTTAGTTAACCTTATCGCTTCTATGGACGCTGAGCTGAAGCTCATCGACAGCCATATCCAAGGTAGATTGAGAGTTATCGAGCCTACATTTGAACTAAATCTTCATGCTGCGTTGACCAAAATCAAACATCGGCTACCAGCAATAACCCAGCTAAGGGAGAGGCTGATTAACGACAATATTCAATTTACTGACTCATTTACGGAAAATGATGATGTAGTAAATGAGCGACTTGAAAGGCTGAAAAAAGCGATTCTAAGGAATAAAAAACAGATTGAAGTCGATGCCGTAGCGCTGCCGGAGGACTGGAGAGAAACAGCAAGCAGCGCCTTCAAAGACCTACAGGACTTCTACATAATCACGGCAGAAGACTTGACGGGTAAAGAACAGTACATATCGATTAAAGCTAACGAGGCTAAAAATGCTAGGTTACAAACCTGTATTTCCGATCTTAAACTTATCGAAAAAGAAACCTTAGCGGCCCAAAAAGCACAAGGTAAAATCAAAAAGCTCCGAGACACACTGAAGGCGACAGAGCAAAGGTATGCCGACCAGACAATTTCGGCTATTGAGCTCATATTCCATATATACAGTGGCCGACTGATCCAAAACTACCAGCGCGGTCTGGGCCTATTTATCGAGAGCCGAGAAGGCACACAGTTGAGGTTTCTGACTGCCGAGAAATCTGAACACGACGCAGTCATGTCCATGAGTTCTGGTCAGGTGTCCGCCCTTAGCCTTGCCTTCTTTCTATCACTGAACAAGGTCTATGCTAAGGTACCTATCATATTGATCGATGACCCGTCGCAATCTCTGGATGAAATCAACGTTGCTTCCTTGACAGATCTACTCCGTTGCGAACTCAAACATTGCCAATTGATTGTCTCCTCGCATGAGGACGATATCTCTGCATATATGCGCTACCGGTTTAACAGGGCAGGTTTGAAAACAGGTTCGCTTAACATGCAGCTCTTGGCGAAAGAAGCTTGGTAAAAGCCGCTTGTGGTTAACTGGTGGAGCTAGGTTTTCTTTAGGGTAATGGGATGAGTTGATTCTCGTGGAGTTGTTCGCTATTGGTAAACTTTCCTCAAATTAAGGAAAGGAGGTCAAGGATAGACAAAACAAAAAAGTCAGGAAGCTATATCTGGATGGTTTTGGGAGATAAACGGGGCGGTTATAATCTCCACAATTAGCCGGATGTGGGTATAGCGATTATTGTGCAGCTCAGATAACGTATACCAAGTTGCTGCATGCGGATAAGTTACTCGCTGCGCTCTAAATTTATCGGTGAGAAAAGTGTGAAACTGCTCGTTAAAATCCTATTTCCGCTATGAACTGATTATGTCCATACAATAAAAAACCGGCGCCTCTCTCGAGTGCCGGTTTTTCTTTTCTAGCCCTCTGCCTCAACCAAAAGGTCAGGGCAGTGGGCTAATCGCCTCAAAAACTGTTAATTAAACAGCTTTCAGAGG
>PBQA01000038.1 GCA_002724925.1 Oceanospirillaceae bacterium | reverse complement strand
TCCAGAAGGTCACGACTCGGTACATTAGAAAGGTAAAAACCTTTTTCTCCTTTCAATGCTTTAGCCAACGAGATTACACTTTCACGAGGAAATGAAGCATCAGTGAATCGAATGCCTTCCAAGCTGATAGCAAAAATATCGCATGATGGGTGACCATCAACGATCTTTTTAATCTTCACATAGGCTTCACTACCTTCATCGTTACCAAAGGCATGGTCAGAACCTACGACTTCTGAAAGAAGAATTTTATGAGTTAACTGTTTCATCTGCTTAAGTTGACACTATTTATCAGAAATTGTCAACATAGAAGTCAAAACAGATATGGGTTCCTGTTATAGGGACCAATCCCCGATCTTCAGAAACATTGATAAGTTGACCCTTCGAGTATTCCAAAGCCAATGAGAAAGTTAGCTGCCTGATAACAATGATAACTTTCTCTTTACTAGCGTGCTCTCGACTACTCTTAAAGCCTAGCCCCCGGCCTTTACCAAAACGACTAACCTCACCAGATGTAAATGCTTTTTGAACGAGCGAAATATCATTCTCAACAGTTTCTGCTGAAAACTGTGCGTATAACTTCGGATGTTCACTTTGTAACGTTGTTCTCAAGGTAGTGGCAATACCTAAACCAGAGTCGGATATAACAGTTTGAATATGCTTTGGTTTATTATACGGTCGATATACTTGCAGGCCTGCTAGTCCGGGTATTTGGGATTCACTGTGATCAGTTACGTTGCCTACAAGCTCTGAAAAAACAGTCTTAGCCGCTAAGAAATAGCTAGCTGAAGAATGCTCTACAAACCTGTCGCCCAAACGAATCACAAGCTCTTTGTTTTGGGTTGGCTGTGCAATTTCTCCTAGTTCGACCAAGGTATCGCTATTATCCCGATAAGTTTTAGCAGCTGACATAACGGGCCTTTCAGGAAAACAAGTTACACTTTGCTTAAGATAATCAAAGAAGCCATTTCTGCTAAAAAAACTGTGTGTATTAGGACATGCTGTAGTATCTATCACCACATCCTTCCCAATAGCAGTAAGCTGATTCGCGAGGGCAAGAAAACGGGCCAATGCTATCAGCAAAAACTTACAATCGATGCCGAATTTAAATGTTACCTTTGTGGCATCATTTTGATACGCAAGCTTACCGATAGCACTCTCAAAGGCTTTATCATCAATCCAACCGGTAGCGAAATCAATTTCGACGTGATGAGCCCGTATCAGGCTCCATTCATGATTTGAGTTTTTCACAAACTTATCCTGGTTTTTGTGAAGAAACGAGTTCACTTGAGATTTATCCAGTCTCAGCTCCTTGGCAATTTGACGTCCTTTCAGTCCTGGTGAATACTCCAACAAATCTGATATAGCTCTTAGCAAACCGCTTCCTCCATTAATACCTCTCTAAAAGGCCTTTTATAACTGCCCACCCACACCTTTAAACTTCTCAACAAAAGCGGCAATTTTCTGAAAAACTGTTTGCTTCTGGGTTCGGTACTGTGGGCTCAATGGGCTAAGTTTGGGCAGCGCCTCATTAAGTGCAGTGCCATTTTCAGAGGCGTACTCACGTTTGAGTGATGAGGCAATATAGCGTTTGGCAGCATCGATATTGAGCTTTTCAGAGGCAATAATGGCATCAGCTTCGCGTTTCTGTTCCGCCTGGGCGAACTTGAAGAAGGCGTCGATAATGCTGGCCTTGTCATTGATCTCATCCAGATTTGTCTGGTTAATAAAATCAACCACTAAGCTCTCTTTCGCTCTATTGCCAAGGCTACCGCGAATCATACGGCGGACTTCTTCAATCAAGCCTTCTTTGCTCTTGTTCTTCTTATTGTGATCAAAAATCAGTTCAAGAATGTAATCGAGGTTGATTTCTTGCGATTTAAGCAAATCAATTTCAAAGACCACATCGTCCCAGTCTACCGTTGACTTATCTTTGTCCTGACCTTCTTTATCGCGTCGCAACCAGTCGCGGGTATCGTTGTAGGTAGAGCGATAATCTTGAATAGCACGCTCGCTCGGCATATCGATGGTTTGCATTGCCTCGATGTCAGTATCGACCAGATAGTACTTTGACTTGAACGCTTCAACAGCTTGTTCATCACTGGTATCTAAGCTTTGCAGTGCTTTTAATCCAGCAAACTCATCGTAGTTTTGTAAAATATTTTCTGCTTTTAGATATTCACCAAACAGCTTGGCAAATTCTTTTTTATCTTGTTCTTTCTCAATATTTTCTGGGTTTGGAAAACGTTCTTGCAGCTCTTTTACGATATCAACAAAACCTCGACGCGCTTGGCCAGTAACAATATCGTTAAAGCCTTCCATGTATTCTTTGTAGCTCTTCTCCAACACCACGTTTTTGGTGTTTTTGTCACCAAACAAGGTGATGGCGTCAATGGTTGCCTGTTCCAAGTCCCGGAAGGTAACAATATTGCCAAAGGTTTTCGTCGCATCATAAATGCGATTGGTGCGAGAAAACGCCTGCATCAAGCCGTGATAGCGCAAATTCTTGTCAACAAACAAGGTATTGAGCGTAGGCGCATCAAAGCCCGTTAAAAACATACCAACCACTATGAGCAGATCTATTTCTTGATTCTTCACTCGCTGGGCAAGGTCACGGTAATAATTTTGAAAGCCATTACTGTCCACACCATAGTTAGATTTAAACATGGCGTTGTAATCGTTAATCGCGGCGCTCAAAAACTCTTTTGCGCTGCTGTTCATCGCGCTAACTTCAAAGCTCTCATCTAAAATATCACCAATGGCGTCCTGCTCTTCATTGGCCGCAAATGAGAAGATAGTCGCAATGCGCAGAGGTTTACTTGTCGGGCCATGTTCAGTCTCGGCCTGTAATGTTTTAAAGGTTTCATAATACGCTTTCGCCGCGTCAACACTGCTGACCGCAAACATGGCGTTAAACCCTTTCGCACCTGAATGAGCTCGATGAGTTTTCTGATTAAAATGATTGAGAATATACTGCGAGATTTCACGAATACGCATCGGATGTAAAAACGCTTGCTTGTTTTCCGCTGCACTCAGTTTTTTATCATCCTGCTCAGTCTCAATGCTCTTAAATTGCGGGCGCACATCGTTATAGTCCACTTTGAATTTGAGTACTTTCTCATCACGAATGGCATCCGTGATCACATACGTGTGCAACTGCTGGCCAAACACGTCGCCCGTGGTTTCAGCACCCAAGGCGTTTTCAGGGAAAATTGGCGTACCGGTAAAGCCAAACTGGTAGTACTTTTTGAATTTCTTCTTCAGGTTTTTCTGCGCTTCACCAAACTGGCTTCGATGACACTCATCAAAAATAAAGACCACTTGCTTGTTGTATATCGCTAAATCGCTTTCGCTTTTGATTAAGTTGTTGAGCTTTTGAATAGTGGTAACGACAATCTTGTTATCGTCTTTATCCAGGTTGCTCTTAAGCCCTGCGGTACTGTCTGAGCCATTCACACTATCAGGGGAGAAACGCTGATATTCCTTCATGGTCTGGTAGTCGAGGTCTTTACGGTCCACCACAAAAAAGACTTTATCGATACAGTCTAAATCGGTGGTCAAACGTGCCGCTTTAAAGCTGGTGAGCGTTTTGCCTGAACCCGTGGTGTGCCAAATGTACCCGCCGCTTTCCTTATTTTGATTACTAGGAGAGCTCCAATTTTTAGCGTTAAATGCGCTCTTTATCTTCCATAAAATACGCTCAGTGGCCGCAATCTGGTAGGGGCGCATCACTAGCAGGGTGTTACTGACATCAAATACCGAGTAACGCAAGATTACTTCAAGCAAGGTCTCTTTCTGGAAAAAAGTGGCGGTAAAATCTTTTAAATCCTTGATCAGCGTATTGTCTGACTTCGCCCAGTTCATCGTAAAATCGAAGCTGTTCTTGTCGCGCTTGGTGGTATTGGCAAAATAGCGCGTGTCGGTGCCATTCGAGATCACAAACAGCTGCAAGAACTTGTACAAGGAGTTCTCTGCATTAAAGCTTTCTTTGCTGTAGCGATGTATTTGGTTAAACGCCTCACGAATAGCCACACCACGCTTTTTAAGTTCGATTTGCACCAAAGGCAAACCATTGACCAAAATCGTCACATCGTAACGGTTGGCATGGCTTCCTGCCTGTCCGGCAGACTGGCCCGTTTGCTCAAACTGCTTAATGACCTGCACTTTGTTACGAGCAATGGTTTTCTTGTCGAACAGGTAGATGTTTTCTATATGGCCATCATCAAAGACAAAATCGAAGATATAGTCACTGTGCACCTTGCGGGTTTTGTCGAGAATATTGTCGCTGGGTGTGTTCAGGTATTGCTCGCAAAAGCGAGCCCACTCGGCATCAGTAAACTGGACCTTGTTGAGGGCTTGTAGCTGTTTGCGCACATTCGCCATCATGGCATCGGGTGTCGTAAGCGCAGGTAAATACTCATAGCCCTGGTTGCTTAGGTCCTGAATCAGCTCACGTTCTAAATCACCTTCGCTTTGAAAGTTCTCAGCAACTTTCCATTCTTTAGTGTATTTATCCAAAACAATAAAATTATTGGATTCAGCAACCGTTTTATACGTTGTCATTCGTTTACATCCTTTTTTGTTAGCCGTGGTGTTTTCCAATATGGCAATAGCCACGGCGTCGCATTATTCAGTGACTTGCCAATGGCCGGTTTTATCTGAACCTACCCGAGTTAACCTGCCTTCTTTTTGCAACTTGCTAATGGCGCGACCAATGGTTCTAACGTCTTTATTCAAGGTATCAGCGAGCTGTTGTCGGGTTAGCTCGGGCGTGCTAGTAAGCAAGGCTAAAATGGCCTCAGGCGTTTTAAGCTCAGATAAATTTACAAGGGCATTTACGGGGGCGTTTACAGAGGCGTTTTGAGCAAGTGTTTGCTGAATAACCGATAACATAAAATGAATAAACGGCGTGCTATCCGCTTGGTTATCTGCCTGCTCTAGGGCGTGATAATAGGCTTGCTGATGGTCTTTAATCACACTTTCTAGCGGCAAAGATAAAAACAACGGATGCCACTTGGACAAAATCAGCGTTTGCCATAACCGCCCCATACGACCGTTACCATCGGCAAAGGGGTGAATAAACTCAAATTCGTAATGAAATACACAACTGGCGATCAATGGGTGGTCTTTTGTTTGCTTGAGCCATTGGATTAAATCAGCCATTAAACCGGATACTTGATGCGCAGGCGGTGCAACGTGGTGCACCACACCCGCTTTATGGATCCCCACGCCTTTACTGCGAAACTCACCCGCATTGACCAGAATATCTGACAGCATTAAACCATGAGCAGCGAGTAAATCGTCAATGGAGCTGGGTGTGAATTTAGGCAGTGCATCATAAGCCGCAATTGCACCTTTTACCTCGGCCAGCTCGCGCACGCTGCCCAGCACGGGCTTACCTTCAACAATGGCAGTGATCTGTTCTTCGGTTAAGGTATTGCCTTCAATCGCCAGCGTGCCGGTAATGGTTTTAATGCGGTTTTGCTTGCGCAGTTGCGGCGAGGCATTGAGCTGGCTGGCGTTTAACTCACCCACCTGCTGGCTGATTTGTGCCACCAAATTGACAATTTCACTAGTAATGGTAAACGGCGGTTGATAGGCCATTAAGCTGCCTCCTTATGGTTACCATCACGGCCAGTTATTCGAAAATCTCGAATAACTGAATTTTCTTCTAATTCACTGTCGGAAAAAATTTTTTTAAGATGATAGTTAATGGTATTAGTTTCTACATCGTACAACACGCCCATCATTTTTTGGCTTAACCAAATATCCTCGTCGGCATAAATCGCTTCAATACCGCCTTCGCCGGTTGCGGCGATAAAAGTTAGATACTCGGCAGCCGATGAGCGAATGTTAGTTAGGTGTGTTTTGTTAGGTTTACTCATGAAGGTGCTCTCGTCCCTTTATAAATATTGTCTATCTCTTTCACTAAAAACTTAAAGACGCGCTTATGATCTTCTTCGACTTCGGCCACTTCATGGCCTGCGTGTTTTGCATGGTTATACAGGTTAATCACACGTGCATACGGGTTAACTTTACCTGCCGCCCGATCACCTTTGACACCGGGCAACAGCTCCCCCCACTCTTCGTAGCCCAAAAACGTTGAGGTTTTTTCGAGTACATTTCGCAAAAAATTAAAGTGGTACTTGTGGATATCGCCTGAGTCTGCTGCTTTCATTAACTCATTCTTTAAATGCAGGTGATACGAGAAGGGCGAATCATTTTTTTGCTCAATCAGGTCATGCTGGCCATCATCGAGATTGCGCAAAACAAACTTGGGTGCTTTGTTGAACTCGTTATGCAAAACATTATAAAAAAGCGGATTATGAGTAGTGATGATGAACTTAAGGCCAGAAATAGCGAAATCACTCGACTTAATTAAACGAGCTAAATCAACAGCCAACTCTATTAGATGGTTGTCATCTAACGAACTTACTGGATCATCAATAAACACATACTTTAATTGGTTAAACTGGTCAGTTTCGCGATCAGCTTCTTCTGGTACATTTAAGATGCTAATCACTTGTTCGAGCAATGAATAAAAAATACTCCAAATAAAGTTACTTTCTTCACCCTTTGATATTTTAATTTTTCTATCCGGTTCGTCATCGCCACCTTGATGTGAAAACGTCACCTCAGAAAAGGCTTTGACGGTAACGTCTTTACCGTCTTTGTCTTTAGCCGTGTATTGCGGATTAAAGCGTGGCGTTAGTTTATCGTTGGCATAACGCTGGAACGTGCTGATCACGTTCATGTCTTGCCCTTGGTCTTGCAAAATCCAATCGGTAAACGTATTGGGTTGAATTCTTAGCTTCGGCTCGGCATCAGCATCTAAGTCGTTATCCCAGTAAAACAAGTCTTCCGTAAACGCGTTGTAATACAAAATCTTGTGGCGTGACAGTGGCGCTTGCTCTGCATCGTCAAGCGCATCTTGCCCATCGTCTTTCGGCGCGATGATCTCTTTAAATTCACGCGACAAACGCGTTTTACCTGTGCCGTTAAAGGCATAGATCAACTGCACCTTTTTATCAGTATTCTTTAATTTATGGGCAATCCCTGCAAGCGATTTTAAATACTCCCCATAAAATTCAGAAATATCACATTTCTTAACGGCCCAATGCCCCCGGTGAAACTCAAAATCATCGATATCTAATTTTTGTTGTTTCTCCTTTAGAAGCCCTCTGGTTAATGGGTAGTAGTCTTTGTCAAATCTATATTTAATGCGTAAATTATTAGAATTAACTTTAATATCGGTAATTTTCCCAATTCTTGCATCAGCGACTTCATCCTCGACCGCAAACATGGTTGGCAGATTCTTGAGCTTATTTATTGCACCCTGATCTAATGATTGAAATTGCCCTTTGATAGAGGCTTCCGTGTATTCAAGAAACCTGTCTTTCGGAATCGTGAATTCCCCTTGATCGCCCGAGTAAAAGCTAGGCACGCTTGCCATGATCAGGTTGTACATTTGACCGCTCATTTACGCTGTTTCCTCCATAGGTTTGGGGAAGTTCAACAGTAAGTCGTGGTAGTATTCGTATTGCTTTTGACGTAACTCGATTTCGCGGGGGAGACCTTCTTGGATCGAAGTGGTTAAGGTGTCGAACTTATCCAAAATAGAAACTATTCGAGCCTGCTCAATAAGTGATTTTTTTGGGTCATTTGGAAAAGGAATTGGAACTGTGAGCTTTTTGACCATTGGAACTGTAAGTTGCGGGATCCCAGCCTCAGTACCACCAATGGGAGTCATATCTAAAACATAGTTTAAATATCTCGTACTAACTATATTTTTGTTGGCTATTAAAACAATTAGACGAATAATTGGTGTGAACTTAGCTTCTCGAACAGTGTGGTATCCGACTTTTGCTCCACGCGCAGAAATGGTTACTGCATCGCTGTCAATTTTATAGTCATCAGTGAAACCATATAATCCTTTTTCGCCTGTAGCGTTTGCATAAATTGGATATGGGTATTCGTCGGTAGGCTCAGTCTGACCTTTAGAACTATTTTTAGGTACATCTCCGCCAGCAGATATAGAGGTACAAATATGCTCTAATGTTTTCCATTCTACTCCTTCATTTTCAGCACTTAACAACTGGTCGCGGTAGTAGTTGTATTGTTTTTTCCGCATGTTAAGCTCGGCGGTCAGCTCGGCGGTCAGCTCGGCGGTCATGGCGGTAAATGCGTCCAGAATGCGCACTATTTCGGCCTGGATTTCCAGGGATTTTTTTGGATCATTCGGGCATGGAATTGGGAAAGGATATTTTTTAAATCCATCCATATCAACAGATGCAAAGCTAGACATGGTTGTGTTTTTTTTACACCAATCCGCCAACATAAAGCAGTAGTAGAAAATAAACTTGTTGTTAAATGTGTCTTTATATACTGGCTTTAAACTCAAATTAGTAAATCTCTGATTTGCTAAAAATGGAACACGAATCAAAGCGTGCTCTCCAATAGTTGCTGATGTGGCAATTATTATTGAATTTTCAGGAAATAGCTTTCCACCTTTGATTGCACTCTCTGAGACTTTCTGTAGCGATTCATCCAGAATTTGACCATTTTCTCGGATATCGTCCATTCTAAACCATGGAACAGTTCCATTTTCCCAGAATTCTTTTTTTGATTTTGATGGTGTATATCCATTCTTAAGCTGAAAAATATCAGCTAACTTTTTCCACTCAACCTCAACCCCATCTAGCAGTTTTTCCATGTAACTCAAATGATTCATGCTTCAAGCTCCTCACCTTCAATCTCTGCAACAATGGCATCAATATCACTACGAAGCGCATCAATTTTAGCGACAGTAGTTTTAAGTTCGGCATTAAGCTCTGTAATGTCCACTAGCTCGCGGTTGTCTTTCGCTTCTACATAACTGCTCACCGAAAGGTTGTAGCTGTTGCCTGCTATGACGTCCAAATCAACCGATTTAGCAAAGTGATCCACGTTCTCTTTGCTGGCGAACGCCTTCATAATTTGCTGAATATGACCCGGATTTTTTTCGTCTTCGTTGTCCGTTAAAACGTTGTTATTGGTTTCTTTTTTAAACAAACCGCTGGCATCGATAAACTGGGTGGTGGTGTCGGTTTTGTGTTTAGACAGCACCAAAATATTCACGGCAATAGTGGTGCCAAAGAACAGGTTAGGAGCCAATGAAATCACTGTTTCAACATAGTTGTTATCAACCAGATATTGGCGAATTTTTTGCTCAGCGCCGCCACGGTAAAAAATACCGGGGAAACAAACAATTGCAGCGCGGCCTTTGCTTGATAGGTAACTTAGGGCATGCAGCACGAAGGCAAAGTCGGCTTTTGATTTAGGCGCAAGTACGCCAGCGGGCGCAAAGCGGTCGTCGTTGATTAAGGTTGGGTCGTCGCTACCAATCCATTTCACCGAATAAGGCGGGTTAGAGACAATAGCATCAAAGGGTTTGTCATCTAAAAAGTGCGGTTCGGTTAAGGTATCACCCAACTGAATATTAAACTTGTCGTAGTTAATGTTGTGCAAAAACATATTCATACGCGCTAAGTTGTAGGTGGTGTGGTTGAGCTCTTGGCCAAAAAAACCATCTTCAATGATATGCGCATCAAAGTGTTTCTTGGCTTGTAACAGCAAAGAGCCCGAACCCGCCGCAGGGTCATAGATTTTATTGACGCTGGTTTGGCCGTGCATAGCGAGTTGGGCAATCAATTTTGATACGTGCTGAGGGGTAAAAAATTCGCCACCGGATTTACCCGCATTGGCGGCATAGTTTGAAATCAGGAACTCGTAGGCATCACCGAATAAATCAATTTGGTTGTCTTCAAAATTACCGAAGGTTAAACCTGCCACGCCTTTTAACACAGCGGCTAAGCGTTTGTTTTTTGCCTCTACCGTATTACCCAGACGATTACTGGTGGTATCAAAATCCGCAAACAAGCCTTTGATGTCTTTTTCTGAATCATAGCCATTGGCTGAGTTTTCGATTGCAGCAAAAATAGCCGCCAAATCCGTATTTAAATTTTCGTTTTTGTGTGCATTAGCCGCCACATTGCTAAACAACTGGCTAGGGTAAAGAAAATAGCCTTTTGTACGAATGGCATCCTCTTTAGCAAACGTGATGTTTTCGTCATCGTCACACATGGCCGCATAATTAACACTTTCATCACCGCCTGTGATGTAGGCTTCAAAGTTTTCACTGATAAAACGGTAGAACAGCGTTCCCAGTACATATTGTTTAAAATCCCAGCCATCCACTGAGCCACGCACATCGTTGGCAATCGCCCAGATTTGGCGTTGAAGTTCGGCACGTTGTTGCAAGCTTGTCATGTTTTAATTCCTGCTTTTAATTCATCATAATTCGTTTGTTGATTGTGAATGATTCGCTGTCGTTGCAACTGGTTGAAAACGTTCAAGCTGCACATTAATCATTCTTCGTGTTCTAAAACGGCCAAAGATCCTGTTTTGAAAATCATCCATCAAACCATGGGGCTAAATTCAAGTGATAACGATTCAGTGACTTCTTGAAGAGCATGTTCAGCACCGTCTGCCACTAACTTAAGAAAGGTGAGCATGAGTGTTTGGTAGATAAATTTTGCCATGATTATTCCTTTAACAAGCACGTAGTTTTATTTTCTCTTAACGACTCTGCGGCTTGGTTACTCTTCTAAATATTCAGCTACTTGTCCGATCTCGACTCCAAAGTAACGGCACAGTTTATCTAAAACCTCAGTATTGGTTTTATAGCCTTTTTGGTTAGCTATTTTAGAGAGCGTAGTTCTATGAACGCCTGTCTCCTTGGCCACTTCGTCGATCGTAACTCTGCGCCCTTCCTGAAAACCCTTTTCAGCAATAAGTTCTTTTAATCTAAATCTAATCATTTTATTAACTCTCATTTCTCTGTACTCATCTTACCGCGCTCAGAGTGCTACGTGAACCGACTTTCCACATCAGATAGCCACCTCAATCTATCTTTGTAGCGCATACGCTACAAATACATCTTGACATGGACTCCTTACGCTTCTAATGTAGCTTATACGCTACAAACAACCACTAAGGAGTTCATTATGAGCCAAACCTATCTAACCACTGAAGAACTAGCAAAACGCATCAAATATGATGCTCGTACCATTCGTAACCAATTAAAGGACTCGGTCCTGCTTGAAGGGGTGCATTACTTCCGCCCTTTCGGTGGGCGCAAGATCCTTTATGTTTGGGAGAAAATCGAAGCCGACATGTTTAGGGCTCCGGCTATAAATACTCAATACATTGCTCTGCAATAAGGAGGATCCTCATGGCTTCTATTATTGCCCGAAGTGGTAAATTGAGAATTAACTTTCAGTACAAAGGACAACGCTGCCGAGAGCAAACCAAGTTCGAAGACACGCCGCAACATCGTCAGCGTTTGAAAAAGATTGTTGAGCGTATCGAGGCAGAAATAACCCTAGGTACATTCGTTTATCGCGATTACTTTCCTAAAAGTGCGAAGGCGGATTTCTTTGACGAACTGGACAAAAAAGTACTGGCGGCCAAGCTCTCGCCCTACTCTGTGGATGCTAGCTTTCCAACCTTAGAGGAGTTTACTGAGTTGTGGCTTGCCGAGAAGAAGATCGAATGGCGTGACAGCCATTTGATGACGGTGATCACGAATATTAATGCGTACGTGATTCCTAGGTTGGGTAGTAAAAGAGTCAACGACATCACCAAAGCAGACATCCTGAATTTCCGCTCCACTCTCGCCAAAGATCCAAAGCGGAAAAACAGTGAACTAAAGCCTGCCACCATCAACAAGGTTATGACCCCGTTGAGGATGATTATGAATGAAGCCGCTGACCGCTATGAGTTTACCTCACCTTATAAAGGGGTCAAATCTCTCAAAATTCAAAGAGTGGATGTCGAGCCGTTCTCCATTGAAGAAGTTCAGCTCATTCTGGCGAATGTTCGTGAGGATTTTAAAGCCTATTACACGGTGCGTTTCTTTACGGGCATGCGTACCGGTGAAATTGATGGCTTGAAGTGGAAGTACGTGGATTTTGAGCGTCGCCAGATTTTAATTCGTGAAACGGTGGTCGATGGCAAGATGACTTACACCAAAACGGATGGATCGCAACGCGAGATTCATATGTCGCAGCCGGTGTATGACGCGCTGATGAAGCAGCGCAATCTGACTCGCCGCCAGGAGTTGGTGTTCTCAACCCGCAATGACACGCCTTTATCACATAACAATGTGACTAAGCGCGTGTGGTATCCATTGCTGCGCTATTTAGGGATCAAGCAAAGACGCCCTTATCAGACGCGCCATACGGCTGCGACCTTGTGGTTGGCTGCTGGGGAAAGCCCAGAGTGGATTGCGCGACAGATGGGCCATACCACCACCGAGATGCTGTTTCGTGTGTACTCACGCTATGTACCCAACCTCACCCGCCAAGATGGCTCGGCGTTCGATCGGTTACTGGAGCAACGCTTTGAGAAGGAATCGCCCAAGAGCATAAAGGACATATTATCGAAGGGGGATGAATTGTGATGCACCATGCGCACTTCGAACCTTTGTGGGTAGCTCCAAAAGCTCACAGCATCGCTGATTGGTTGATATTTCTTTATGAGATTCAAGACGGGCGGGGATTGTCTTCGTATCTTGGCATTCGTTCGGGGGTAGGTAATCACGACGCGGTGAGACTTTGGGTGCATCAAAAGATGCACACCCGACCAAAAGAGTTTCAGACTCTTGGAGACTTACGAACAAGCTTTGCACGACTTCTACCCGACGCGACAAACTAAGGAAAATACACCGTAACGCGCCTTCTTACTTTATAGCTTCATAGAACTAAGAAGGTGTATTCGGTTTGTTAGAAGCACACAACAACAATCATCATCTGAGCATTTTGATGCCATCAATAGGATCAACACCCAAGGCATGGCAATACTGCACATACTCAAACACATCCAGCCGACGTTCTAGCGATTCTATCCTGTGAACCGCTGTCAGCGTGATGTTTAGGGAAGTAGACAACTCGCGCAAACTCAACCCACGAGCCTTCCTGGCTGCGATTAACCAGCCGATAAGTTTGCCGTACTTTGGAGATGCTATGGTCTTAATCATGTTCTCATCATGAGAACATACGACTGTTTACCCAAATTGAGTACTTATAAGTGACAGATACAGAGCGTAAAAAGTATTAGAACTTTGTATTTATAGGGTAACTATCATTTATTGTCTCTCCTAGAAGAATAATTTATAGTTTTATTTTACTCATTTTGAGAACAAACCACACAAGGGACGTACTAAATGAAATCGATTTCTTCAGCTTTATTGATTCTGACGACAGTTTTAAGTGGCTGTAGCACCATGAAAAGTTTGGTTGGCCATGGCGTCACGGATTTTTACGACGGCGAAAAACGCCCAATCACCGACGTTGCTATCATTGAAAACAACGGTAACTCGGGTTGGGGGATGGGGTCTGGTGTGATAATCAATTCCATTGATGGGAAAAAACTAGCCTTATTACCTCAATCAAAACACGCGATCTTACCTGGCCAACATGAGATCGATTACGAATGCGATTTAAACCCCAATGTCATGGGTGGAAATAATGATCCAAAGGTCGGGCATGCTAAAGCAACGATCGACGTTGCTCCGGGCGTACATTACAAGCTGGTAGGACAGATTCATAACTTGCCTTCTTCACAGTGGTATTACACTGAGAAAAGCTTTTTAGGAAAAACAGACCGTGTATTGAACAAACACTCGTGCGAATTAAAACTCATGCAATACAAGGTGTACTCTAGTGAGGTTTAGGCTAAGGATACTGTCAGGGCTTATGATGATTGGCTTATACCAATCATCGCTGGCCGAGAACAGCACTCAACCCCTTTGGATGGGCCTCTTGAACTCCGACCATAGCCTATTACAGATAAGCTGTACCATATTGGGGTACAGGCCTATGTATTATCAATTCTATAGCACCAATAGCCTACCAGTGGCTCTTTCCGAAAATTTTACAGCCCATAGAGATAAGTTTGTGACTATTATTCAAAAGGCCGGCTTCAATGCATTGGTGGACTATAGGGAAAATTGGCTTGGAGGTTCCGGCGGACTGGAATACAGTGAGTATGGCACAGCTCAACGCAATGTTTTAATTTCAGGGGTCGCCAGTCTATCTGGAACTGCGCTAAAATTAGATTGCAAATAACAGATATTTGAGAGGTCTCTATGCTGACTGAAATGCTGAACGCTTTTGTAATTATTGGACTATTAACCATCGTCGGACTATCAATCTATTTGATAATATCCGGCATAAAAAATAGACGCCTCAATGAATATTATGCTGAGAATCCGGGGAGTGACCCGTTGGATTCCGTGTTTAATCAATAGCAAAGATCCAAAAAATCAGATGTAGTAGTTCAGACCAGGTCTGAACTAATACAATCTAGATAACATTAAAAAATCAAAATCATCCTAGACTCTTGATCAGATACACCAACGCTTGCCCTCCGCGAGTATTTTTTATCTTAGCGTTATTTTCCAGAGTTATATTCTCGGCATGCCTTCTCAGAGTACACCAGCGTTTATATCGACACCTCTGATCGTAATCAGCCAATTTTGATAAATTCTCTATCATGGAATCCAGTAAATCTTTAGATTTAATTAGATTATGCTTGACTAGGAAATCATATAGCGCCTTGTCCAATAAAAAATCTTTCCGAATCTTTCTTAGTTCAGGGTATCGCATTAATAATTGACGTAATGTTATTTTTTTACAATCAAATTTTTTCAAATCATTCAAAAACCCGTCGAATCCATGCAACGGCTTAGTCAGATTTAAACAATGATAAGAGTCTTCTACAGATCTCCATGAATCAATATCAACTGATTCAACAAGTTTTTTCAATTTTTTATGTGTGAAATCACGATAAATAATACTAGGACGTAAATGATCATCAGAATTAGATTTAAATTTTTTCTGTATAGAGGTTCTATCGACATCAAACAAATCCGCCAACCCTAATGTACTCAATTCAGGCGATAGCCGTGACTGATAATTAGATAGTATCAAATCAATAGAATGAACATAATTTCTGAGTGTGGTTTCAGGTGAGGCATGTCCCAATTCCATTGATAATTGATGCAATGGGTTGAATACTCGAGTCCCACCAGACAGAGTTTTAACTCGATCATAATAGTTTTTAAATTCATTAATTTGCTCAACATCCAAACCAAGAAAATTATTCTCTATAATTGATTCATCATTCCGTAGTTGTAAATAGAACATGTTATTGCTAGCAAAACTGTGCCTTAATGTATGAAATGCACAGATTGGATCTGAGGTTATCATCCTAAAAGCTGTAGACAAATAAAGGAAGATTTTATTCCGATTCGTTACAATCGAAAATTCAGAATCCCAGTCTAGAAATAAATCTTCATTAGATTTTGAGTTTTTCCTTCTCCATTCGAGAAATTCATTTAAAAATATCATTTCATCAGAACTAAATCGTCCGCCAATAGCAATATTTCTATTTGAATGAATAGATTTTTGAGTCTTGTCTTCATAGGGTGTTACAACTAACATTGGAAAACCATTCATATGAAAATCACACAATCTGATATTCTGTATTTCACCACGTCGTAGCCCTAATCGATATCCGAGTATTAAGGCCATTCGAGCAAAATTTATAAGAATTTTTTTATCATCAGATAGCTCCATTCTCAACTCGTTTTTAAGCACTTTATGGACATGAGAATATTCCCATGGAAAAATCATAACTGGGTGAGGTTCAGATTTTCTACTTATAACGATATTTATTGAAAATCTTGGTCGATTTTGATAATTATGCAAAAACCATAAAAAATAATTAATCGATTTCTGAATGTTAAACTTCGAGTGTTCTTTAGAATTTAAAATTACTTGCTTGAATCTATCTAACAATTCCTCATCTGGTAAAAATTGCAAATCTTGATCTTTAAACTCACCAGTAAAACGATCTGTCAAATCATTAATTATTCGATAGATCGCTGAAATTTTCAATTTTGTTCCAGCCTCAGTTTCATTATTCGCATAAAAAACAGAACAATCTATAATCAACTTAACTACTGGTGAAAATTCCACATGCTTAATTTTTTCTAAAAATTCATCCGAGCTACTCACAACTTTGAGTGAATCGGTGATTATACGAAGCGATTTGCCCTTAGAATTTTTTCGGCTTTTCTTTGAACAATTTCTTTTTTTGACCTTAGCATTAGGTGGAACTAGACGGGTTATTCTACGAATATGACCGATCTCGCTTAGCCCTCTATTATTTTTACGATTAGATAAACTCTCTATAATGAATCCTGGATAATAATTATGCAGAAGAGCTTTCATTGCCGATAAAAATTTATTTTTGGTATTCAATCCAGATGAATCCATGTGTTTATCTAATAATTTTTTAATATTAAAAAACCATTTATTATTTTTTTTAAAACGATCATGAAACTTACTAATCAGTGCGAGCGTGAAGTTATCAGGCGTCCATACCATTCCAATTTTTTGCTTAGGTTTATTTAAAACAAACCAGTATTCATCATTGACTCGGCGTAAATTTGTTAACCAATTTTGATCATACCAACTACAAATCAAATTATCATCGAGTAGTAATCCATACCGAATCGCACTGTAGGTTATTAACCCGATGAAATCATCTGCCTGAGCAGATTTTATTAAATTTATAAAAATTTTATCGAATTTCAGTAGTTCCTGATACCCCGCTAAATTCTCTGGTGTTACAGGTGCTGCTGGGCGAGCAATCTTAGCAATTCGACTAAGATCGTCTTGCGAGGTTCGTTCTGTATCAAAAAAATATTTGATAATTTCATCCAGTGTCGCGTCAACCATCTCCGCACCCACCCGGGCGCGGAGTTTCTCTATTATCAGTAAAAAAACATGTGATTCAATGTGATCGTTAGCATTCAAATCAACACCAGAATCGCTCAAAACTTCCTCTGCTAGATCAGACAGCATTAAACCAATCCTCCTGAATTCCTAAATCTTCAATTAATTTATCAAATTCAATTTTTAATTCGTTGTGAATATCTATTGGAGAAACGGTTGAATATTTATCCCATACTGCCTCTCCCTGAGAATTGTGATTCATAATCATATTGATCGAGTCATACGATACACAACGTTCAACAAACTGGGTTCTGATGAGTTTTCTGATTGAGTTTATTGGATATTGCGTAAATTCATCGAGAAACTTTTGTATATTTTGTGGTCTAGGTGTTATCAATCTTCCATCATCAGATACTAAAAATGTGAATGTATCAATTTCATCTAGATTCAGCGTATCAATCGAATTTTTCCGTACCGATAAATAATATTCTGAAATTCGAATTGCCATCGGATGCACAAATTGAAATCGCGAATTGGAAAAATCTTGGCGGTCTTTATCTCTATAAAAAACTGCACATTTATAATCATCAACCTCTACCATTGGATCGTAGATGCCTCGTATTGTCGTAAACACCGATTGGCATAAAACACATAGTAGGGTATTCAAATTATGCAGCCTATAAAAATTCTCATTACTCAAGACGATTTGCTGATGAATACTATTAAAAATATTTTTAAAATCATCAATTTCTGGTGTGTTTCTTGGCGAATAATACCCGGGATCGTATCGCTGATGATTTACACAATCTGCTCCAACGCGTCTCAAAAATTCATTCGCCGATTCAGTATAACAATCAGATACCTGCTTACCCGAAACTGCCGTATAAAACATTTGTACTGTAGCTGATGACACCCTAATTCCGAATGTTGTTTGAACAATGACTGGATCATACGATGATCGTGCAATTTCAAAAACTTGTCTAGAAATTTTCGATAGTGTTATTCTATCACCAAGAATTAAAATAATTTCTTTAACATTTTTTTTCAACTCTAATTTATCTACCCCTCCAAAAATCTCTTTAAAATTATTTAAATTACAATAATTTGGAATTGAAACGTAGTCTCTCGACTGCAATAAATTATCGGTAATTCTATTTCTCACACCTAATGAGTTGGTTCTATATTCCGGTCGTATTCGATCTATCCGAAATTCATTTTTAGATTGAACGAATTTTATTGGAGAATCTTGTTCCTCTGTTAGCATTGATATAGCATTTTCATATGAGCTTGACGTCAGCAACATCACCTTCAGAATCATCCCCACCCGTTTATTTGCCATGTGTGATTCATGATTTTTTGTTCGCTGTATGTATCGCCACAATTTAATTAATTCTGTATCAGTTAGCTGTCGGTTTGTAATTGGTGGTGCAGAATTATATCTAGCGAGTATCGCGCGACTAGCCTCGGTTTTACGATGTCCTATTTTAAATTCTACTGACAGCGCTTTTAATTTCTCTCGATATATTAATACCTGACCACCTAAATCTTCTTCTGCGGGATCAATGTACAAATTAGTTTTTCGATGTTCATCGTTCGGCAAAATCTCATGAATTGCTGGAAGAGCATTTAGATCATCCGGATCATCGGGTGTTAGCTGTATTCTCGTACCAAAAAAATATTTTTTGATTCCATCACGACCATTTCCAACCCGATTTGATTTTTCTAGCTCTTTTTTATGATGACGACTGACATTCACGCCATCTAAAATTTTTATAAATCTCATCAGCATGTAAAAATCATGTCGTTGATGTTCCCTCCCTTCCAATAAATCCAATAGATTATTAATCAAAGAAATTTCTTTATAATCGTCTGGTTTTTTTGCGATTTTTCGTATCAGCGATCCTAGTCCAGCAATATCATGCTCAGGAATTTTTTGTAACGGATCGAGTTCAATCGCTTTTAATTTGTCGTTTTCAATTAAATCGATTGCTAAAATCATTATGTTTTGCAGTTGACGAATAATTTCTCGATGCCGGTTATCCGTATATAGCGCCGCCCATATCTGGTGTTTGACGATCAGCCCGTAAAATCGTCGATCTGCGATGACCGCATAATCCTCATGCCAGCCCGACCCGCGAATCTCAGAATTTGCGATTTCAATCAGCGCCTCGCTGATTTTTCCAGCCAACGGATTGTCCGGATTCACAATTCGACCAACGTTCGCCCGAACCTGATTCAGCCCCGGTTGCCCATCTGGCGGATTCAGCATTTCTAAAAATTTATTCATTTCCGTGCCTCTGTTTGTATGCAACAGACCTATAGCAGCGATGGGACAGAACAGATTTGGGGCGAGATTTCTTGAAATATTCGGGGGGTTCAGATCTAAAAATCGGCTAAAAAAGGCACCTGAAAATAATTCAAGTGACTGATTTTATTGAAGTTTAATAACTCTATTGAGAGACGAGGTTGTTTGTTACCATGGCAACAGACCCTTAGCAGGAGGGACGGTACTATCGTTGTGACAACAGATGATGGTTAGAAGGAATAATGGGATTGGGTGATAGGGAATATGGAGATTTATGGTGATTCTAGTGACGGCAACTCCGTCAGAATTGAAAGGGTTCTATTTTCGGGTATACGGATTTAATGGTTGATGGGGCACCTTCACCCCATCAATCTGATACCACCCTCAGATGGTTGACAGATCGACTCCGTAGTTGAGTTCCTCTG
>PBQA01000037.1 GCA_002724925.1 Oceanospirillaceae bacterium | reverse complement strand
GGTACGTTAAGAGCGGTGGAGGTCTGTTAAGCTACAGCAGTAGTAATGACAATTCATACCTGTACTGGGCGACTGACACCAGTAGCCAAACAACAAGCGCCGGCACTAACGACTCCTACTTCGGAGCATTACTAAGCGAACTCCAGTGCCCGACCGCTGCGAACAACAGTACCTGTACTGGCAATGGCAGGCTTTACGAAAACTGGGATAGTGATGTGTGGGATTTCGGCTCAGACCGACAACTTCCGGGGCTCATCATGAACGGTGTTGTTTATCGCGACAGTGATGGCGACGGCACACTGGATGTGAATCTGAATGCTCCTAGCGTAGCTTTAATTCTAACTCAGGCAGGTAGAGAAGAAGCGACCATCGTTGAGGGAATGGGCGACGTTACTATCGAGGCGATTATTTCTGATGAGGACGACTGGGATGCTCATTTTATCGAGTGGTCATCCAACGATATTAACCTGGCTGACTCCTATGAGTTAGGTAACAGCATCACCTTCAGCTCTGATGGTTTGGTTGCAGGGGACTACACAATTTCAGCTACTGTGACTGATAACGGCATTCCGAAACTCAGTGACTCGGCAGAGATGACGATCCGGGTGCTTTCAAACGTGGACCCTGCGCCTGCAGCCTCTTCTGGCGGTGGCGGTTCTGGAGGCGGTGCCATATTCTGGTTGCTGGCCCTGCTCTCTGCACCTCTGCTGACAGGGCGTGTCAGAGCCTGATTTGGCACAATCGACTGTTTAATCCAATCACGGGGAATGAGAATATCATTCCCCGTTTTTTATTTTCCGGAGACTGTTCATGTCATTGCCCGATTCTTTGCGACCCGGCCTCAAATTACCCGTGGTGGTTGCCCCTATGTTTCTGGCCTCTGGCCCTAGCCTGGTCACTGAGTGCTGCAAAGCCGGTGTGATTGGTACGTTTCCGGCATTAAACCAGCGCTCAAGCGAAGGCCTGGATCAGTGGCTGACCGAAATCCGCGCGGATCTCGATGCTCACGCAGAGCAAACCGGTGAACCCGCCGCAGCGTTTGGAGTTAATCTGGTCGTACACAAAAGTAACGCCCGCCTGCAGCAGGATCTGGAAATCATTGTTAAGCACAAGGTGCCTCTGGTAATCACCTCCCTTGGGGCAGTTCAGGATGTTGTGGATGCCGTACACAGTTACGGTGGTGTCGTCTTTCACGATGTCGTTAATACCCGCTTCGCGCGCAAGGCTGCCTCCGTTGGCGTGGACGGTTTAATAGCTGTCTGTGGCGGTGCCGGTGGCCACGCCGGTGACTGGAACCCGTTTGCGCTGATTAATGAGCTGAAGCAGTTCTTTGATAAAACTATTCTGTTGGCGGGCAGCCTGAGTACCGGACGGGACGTTGCCACAGCCAAGATGATGGGCGCCGACATGGCGTATATGGGTACGCGTTTTATAGGCACTCAGGAATGTCAGGTACAGCCTGAATACAAAGAAATGCTAACCACCAGCAGCGCTGGCGACATTGTTTATACACCGAAAATCTCCGGCGTGAATGCGTCCTTCCTGAAGCCGTCACTGGACACCCACGATATTGACCTTGCCACGCACCAAAAACCCGATCATGTCGATTTTGGTGCAGAACTGGATACTGAAAAAATGGCTCAGGCCACCAGCGCTAAGCCCTGGAAAGACC
The DNA here is from genome assembly GCA_002724925.1 of Oceanospirillaceae bacterium. Taxonomy (GTDB): domain Bacteria; phylum Pseudomonadota; class Gammaproteobacteria; order Pseudomonadales; family Oceanobacteraceae; genus Thalassolituus. The sequence goes on along the minus strand of PBQA01000037.1, from coordinate 176,173 downwards.
TATGGTCCGCCGGGCATGGGGTTGGCAGCATCGCTGACGTACCGACAACCGCCGAACTGGTCGCGCGCCTGAAAGCCGAATACCAGAACGCTGTTTCTTCTTTCACTGGAGACTTCTGATGAGTCACACCTACTCTACTCTCGCCTGGAACGTCAGTGAGCACGTTCTGACACTGACACTGAACCGCCCTGACCAGATGAACGCGTTTACCGTTGAAATGTGTAATGAGCTGATTCATGCCTTTGATCGTGCCAGTGCAGATGACGATGTTCGCGCCATCATTGTGACCGGTGCAGGTAAGGCCTTCTGTGCCGGTATGGATCTGTCAAAAGAAGGGAACGTCTTCGGGCTGGACGAATCTCAGCAGCCAACCTTAAGCGATCTGAACGAACGCTTCAGCGACAAAGACATCGTCGAGGGCGTACGTGATACCGGCGGCCGCGTTGCTCTGGCTATTTTCCGGTGCACTAAGCCTGTTATTGCAGCGATGAATGGTGCCGCAGTAGGAATAGGCGCAACCATGACCTGTGCCATGGATATTCGTCTTGCCTGTGAGCATACTCGTATCGGCTTCGTGTTCAGTAAGGTCGGTATCGTGCCAGAGGCCTGCTCCAGTTGGTTCTTACCGCGGATTGTCGGCATATCGAAAGCACTGGAATGGACGATGACGGCAGACATTTTTAAGGCAGATGAAGCCAAAGATGCGGGGTTTGTCAGCAAAGTCGTTCCCGCTGACGAACTGCTACCGGAAGCCCGACGGCTTGCAGCCAGCATAGCTCAGCGCTCTGCGGTGTCTGTGGCCATGATTCGCCAGATGATGTACCGCAACAGTGCGATGACTCATCCGGCAGAAGCACATAAGATTGAGTCGCTCGGAATGTTCTACACCAGCCTGAAAGACGGCAAAGAAGGTGTTGCGAGCTTCTTAGAAAAACGCCCGTCCGACTTTCAGGGCCGCGTCAGTACAGATATGCCCGATGTCTATCCCTGGTGGGATGACGTTGAGTCATCAGACTGACCGACACAAGAGCTTCTTGTGTAACCGGCAGGCAGTAACATTTTTACTGAGCTGTCGGTCAATAGCCTGTGATAGCGTCGGATAAGAATCGAACACCTCTGACAGGGAGGATTAACGATGAAAACAGGCATTATCCTTCTCGCCGCGGGTCGCAGCACCCGCTTTGGCAGCGACAAACGATGCGCCCCCTGGCCGGGCCAGACTTGTATGCTGAAAGCCAGCATTGAAAACGCCCTTCTCTCTGGCCTGCCATGTTACGTCGTCTTGCATGAAGGCGATCAATCCATACTCGACCACTGTATCGACGATGGGGCTGAAGCAGGCGTCTGCCCGGATGCCTCACGCGGCATCGGTGACAGCATTGCCTTTGGCGTGCACGCCAATCAGGACTGGGATGGCTGGATCATTGCCCGTGCTGATATGCCGTGGATTACCGCCGAAACCTACCGGGTATTAGCGTCCCATCTCGAAGACCACGATTGCGCCCGCCCTGTTGATGAATATGGTCAGCCCGGATATCCAACTGGCTTCAGAAAAGAACACGCCTTCGAACTGATGCAGCTCCACGGTCACAGGACAGAGACTCGGCTGATTCCGGACGCCCCCTACGTTAATGTGATGATCGGTGATTCTATGATCCACTCTGACGTTAACCGCCCGGAAGACCTTCCTTACCCTGCCTGACCCCTCAAATACAAAAAAGCCCGGATTGCATAAGCAAGCCGGGCTTTCTTTATAACTTATTAATCAAAAGCGACTGACTGATGCTCAGTTGGCGTTTTCGATCAGATAGTTTTCATAGTCTTTGCGCAGGTCTATTTTCAACAATTTACCTGTGGCAGTGTGCGGCAGAGACTCAACGAAAATCACGGCATCTGGCATCCACCATTTGGCGATTTTACCTTCGAGATACTCAAGCACGCTTGCTTCATCAACGTCAGAACCTTCATTTTTGATCGCCAGCAGAATCGGGCGCTCATCCCATTTCGGATGACGAGCACCAATCACACAGCACTCTGCCAGACCCGGGTGGCCTACCGCGGTATTTTCAAGGTCAATCGAGCTGATCCACTCACCACCTGATTTAATGACGTCTTTAGAGCGGTCAACAATATTCATGTAGCTATCTGGGTCTATGGTTGCCACGTCGCCGGTATCAAACCAGCCGTCTTCAAAGCTGGATTTGTCGTCGTTGTTGTAATAACCATTCACCACCCAAGGGCCACGAATCATCAGACGACCGTAGGTTTCACCGTCATGCGGCAGGCGATTACCTTCGTCATCGATAATTTTGATTTCGATGCCAAAAATCGGGCGACCTTGCTTACGCTGAAGCTGGTATTGCTCTTCTTTAGGCAGCTTCGCCATGATCGGGTTCATCGCATTAATCGTACCGATCGGGCTGGTTTCGGTCATACCCCAGGCATGAATCAGGAAGGCATCGTGCTTCTGATCAAAGTCTTTAATCATCTGCAGAGGCGCGGCAGCACCACCAACAATCACGTTCTTCACTGATTCCAATTTCTTACCAATGCTGTCCATATGGTTCAGCAGCATCAGCCATACCGTCGGAACACCTAACAACAGATCAGGTTCTTCCGCTTCGATCAGTTCCCACAGAGAAGCGCCATCCATACCTGGCCCCGGGAATACCTGCTTGGCCCCAGTGATACATGCAGAGTACGGCGTGCCCCAGGCGTTCACATGGAACATAGGAACAACCGGCAGGAAGCATGAGCTGGATGACAGGCCCATCACCTCTTCACCGACAGAAGCAAACGCATGCAGGCAGGTCGAGCGGTGTGAATAGAGAACGCCTTTCGGGTTACCCGTAGTACCTGAGGTGTAGCACATGCTGGCACCTTTGGTTTCAGGAAACTCAGGCCATTCAAATTCGTCGGATTCTGCCGCCAGCAGCGTTTCATAACACAGCGCATTAGGTAGCTTTGTTTCTGGCATTTTGTCTTCATCACACAGAATGATGAAGCCTTCGACGTTACCGATATGTGGAAGGATCGCCTCAAGCAGTGGCACGAAGGTCAGGTCGACAAAAATGTAGCGGTCTTCGGCATGATTGATGATGTACACCAACTGTTCGGCGAACAGGCGCGGGTTAATGGTGTGCAGTACCGCACCAAAACCAGAAATACCGTAATACAGTTCGAAGTGGCGATAGTTGTTCCACGCCAGTGTCGCTACACGGTCGCTGTCCTGGATATCAAGGCGAGTCAGCAGATTGGCCACTTTACGGGCACGGCTGGCAGCGTCTTTCATGGTGTAACGGTGAATATCACCTTCACAGCGACGGCTTACAATTTCAGTATTCGGGTAGGTCGCTTCCGCATGCTGCAACAGTGTTGATACCAGCAGTGGGCGATCCATCATCAGACCTTGCATAGGGGTTCTCCAGAGGTGTTTATTCTTGTGCCTGTTACGATAGGTAGGTCATTTACGAATGACAAGGTGGTTTGTGTCCAAATATAGAGGTCAGGGTGTAGCTGACCATAAAAAAGGCCGCTCGTCGGCGGCCTTTATGTGACTAAGCTTCAAGTTTGGTCAATTAACTGGCCGCTTTCAGCTTGTCTTTTTCTTTCTGCAGTTTCATGTCCTGATCTTCGCGGTAGAACTCCGTCTTCCAGCGTTCGATCAGATCCATGTTGTCGTGATCCCAAGGGTGGAAGCCTTTCTTGAACCAGTCCAGGTAGTTCTTGGTGACACCCGTGAACATCCCCTTCTTACCAGTCATAAAGCGCCAGAAACCTTTGAACTCTTTCCAGGACGGCATCTTACGCTGCCACCACAAGAGTTTGATGGTGTACCAGCCAATGCGATGGAAGAAGAACAAGGTCGCGTAGACCTGACACCAGCGCAGATATTTCTGATCACCTTCGATGCTCATGAAGGTGTCAAAGGCGACAGACTTGTGCTCAATCTCTTCAACCGCGTGCCAGTAGAGCAGGTCCTGAACCGATGGTGCCAGATTCTCCAGCGTCTCTGGGTAAGTCAGCAGGTGCTCTGCCAAAATAGCAGTCAGGTGCTCCATGCACACAGTCATGGCGAGGCGGAACTTATCTGAACGGTTCACGACGTGCTTCTGAATGTAGTTCGCCAGATCCTGATCCAAAGCAACCGCATCGAAGCCAAGATCACGAAGCGTCTCGTTGGCACGCTCATGCTGACGGCTATGATGACCTTCCTGACCGATAAAGCCACGAATCTCTTCTTTCAGCTTCGGGCTTTTAATTTTGTCGCGGTACTGTCGAACAGATGCGATAAATTCACCTTCGCCCGCCGGGAAGGTGGACGACAATGCGGCGAAAAATGCAGAAAGTAATGCGTTATTGTCGAAGAAATAAGGCGTATCCAATTGCTCGAATGGCATCGACATATGCCGCGGCTTGATGGCCGGATGATCTGCAGTTGCTGTCATAGTGTCCTCCTGTCAGAACAGGTTTATGTCATCTGTTGTTGTGTTTTATTTATAGTCGCCCGAGACGAGCACCGGCAACAGGTGGAAAGCAAACAATCTCCGGTGAAAAAAAATACCGGTTTAAGCCATAATGACAGGCAAATAACTAACAGGCTGATCAACTATGCCAACAATCTGGGTCGATGCTGACGCCACGCCAAAGGCCATACGCGAGATTATCTGCAAGGCGGCCATCCGCACTGAAATGACAACTCGCTTTGTCGCCAACCACCGGGTTCCGGTGACACCGCACCCGTGCATCACGTCACATCAAGTGGAGCCAGGCTTTGATGTGGCAGATAACTACATCGCTCAAGAAGCCGTCGCGGGTGACCTGCTGATTACCCAGGACATCCCGCTGGCTGCCGAGGTCATGGAGAATAAGGTCGACGTCATCAATAACAGAGGCGAGACCTACAACCCTCAGACGATACGTCAGAAGCTACAGATGCGCGACTTTATGGAAACTCTACGCTCTTCGGGTGTTCAGAGCGGCGGCCCTGCGGCGTTTTCAGACAAAGATAAGCAAACCTTTGCCAATTCGCTGGACCGTTGGCTGGCCCGCGCAAAACGGGGGGCTTAATGAAAATTGCAGTTCTGGGCGCAGGCGCAATCGGTTGTTACCTTGGCGCAGTATTAAGTAATCACCACGAAGTTACTCTGATTGGTCGTGAGCGACTGATCAATGCATTCAACCGTGCTGGACACATGGCTCTGAGCGATTATCAGGAAAGATATTGCCAGTATTCAAACCTGACAGTCACGGATTCGACAGATGCTCTGGCCTCCGCAGATCTTATTCTGCTCACGGTAAAATGTCTGGCGGTCCACGAAGCAGCTCAACAACTACAGGCATTTGCGGCGGAGACGACGCCCATTGTAAGCCTGCAGAACGGTATAGGCAGCGACGACATGCTGCGGCAGCTGAAGAGCCCGGTCATCCGCGGCATCGTCGGTTTCAATGTTGCGCCTCTGGATAATTGCCGCTATCACCGGGGTACCGAAGGCGATGTCTACTGTGAATCGCTGATTGATAGTGCCATCGCTGAGCAACTCGATAGCGCCTTTCATGACATGGGGTTCCGGCTACACACGACCTCCGCTTTCGAAGCCTTACAGTGGGCAAAATTGCAGCTGAACCTCAATAATGCGATTAACGCAGTGAGTAACCTGCCACTGAAGCAGGAGCTTGAAACCCGCGGTTACCGGACCATTCTCAGCCTGGCGATGAGCGAGTTAATAGAAGTTACCAAACAAGAACAGCTGAAGCTGCCGAAATTAACCAAACTGCCTGCCGGTTGGATTCCTCTGCTTCTGCGTGCACCTGACTCATGGTTTAAGAAGCTCGCTTCCTCAATGCTCGCCATTGACCCTCAGGCGCGATCATCAATGTGGGAAGACCTTAATAACCAACGAGCAACCGAAATTGACTACATTAATGGCGCCGTTGTCAGAGCCGCTCAGGCACTGGGGCTGCAAGCACCTGCCAATTTGACGCTTGTTGAGTTAATTAAAGATATCGAAGAAGGTCGGCGAACGCCTGGAATTCCGAGTGAGGAAATTCTCGAAGAAATAAAAAAGCGGCGCTGATTCAGCGCCGCAAAGAGCAGGCTTCGATCGGTCTGTAAGACCCGCCTACCGTATGACTAACTTTTATCAGGCAACCGCTTCTGCTTTTTTCGCTTTCGCAGCAGTCACCTTATTGCCTTTCGTAGCCGCATCTAATTTTACCCAATCATAGTGAGCCGTTGCGACGCTCTTGTTACGCTTCCAGAACTCCAGTGTTGAATACGGCCATAGTACAAAGTTTTTACCGTCGGACTGCTGATACCAGCTGGAGCAGCCAGACGTCCAGACTGACCCTTTAATACGTTCCTGAATCTCTTCGTTGAACTGATCCTGCGCGGTTTTTTTCACGTTCAGGTAGTCAACGCCGCGATTCTTCGCTTCTTTCATGCATTCAAGAATGTAGTGAACCTGCGCTTCAATCATAAAGATGATGGAGTTGTGACCCAGACCAGAGTTTGGTCCGACCAGCTCAAACATGTTCGGATAACCTGTAACGGTATTGCCCAGATATGCTTCAGCACCGTCTTTCCAATCTTCCAGAATGTCGTGGCCTGGCAGGCCTTTCAGATTGAATTTATTCATATATCCACGTGGATCAACGATAAAGCCGGTACCCAGAATAATGGTATCGCACTCGCGTTCGACGCCATTTTTATCAAGGATACTGTTTTCACGAATTTCGCTGATGCCATCTGTAACCAGATCAACATTTTTACGGTTGAACGTTTTGTACCACTTGTTTGAAATCAGGATACGCTTACAGCCAATGGTGTAATCCGGCGTCAGTTTCGCACGCACTTCAGGGTCTTTAACCTGCAGTTTAATAAAGCGTTTTGCGAAAAACTCGACGCCCTTAGCAATGGCTGGATTAAAAATCGGCCAGACACGCATTTCATTCGTAAAGTACAGGCGCGAACGATACAGGCGACGCAGTGATGGAAATTTCTTAAATACCCATTTACTGACACCACTGTATGGGCGCTCGTCACGAGGAATAACCCAGGCCGCGGTACGCTGATACACATCAATCTGCTCTACATCCGGAGCGATCTCAGGCACGTACTGAATTGCACTACCACCGGTACCTATCGACGCTACCTTTTTACCTTTCAGATCATAGTCGTGGTCCCACTGCGCCGAGTGCATGACCTTGCCCTTAAACTTATCCAGACCTGGGATATTCGGAATCTGAGGAACATGCAAAGGCCCTGTTGCCAGTACAAAGTAACGACACTGAACCGTCTGACCATCCGCAGTGCCTACCGTCCAGATCGCTGATTTTTCGTCAAATTCAGCACTGTTCACTTCCAGCCCGAAACGGATATTCGGACGCACGTTATATTCTGATACAGTATCGAGAATATATTGCTGAATCTCGTTCCATGGCGCGTAGCGCTTGGTCCAGTCAGACTTATTTGTGAAAGAGTATGAATACAGGTGCGACTGAACATCACAGGCGCAACCCGGGTATGAATTATCGCGCCATGTGCCACCCACTTCGGTGGACTTCTCGATAATGATGTAATCGTTAAGGCCTTTTTTCTGCATACCAATGCCCATCGCCAGACCGCCAAGGCCTGCGCCGATGATCACTGTGTCTGTATACTTCGGCAGAGTGCTGTTCATTTCTTTCATTGTTTTCTGCTCCGTCGCGTTATTATGTTGTGTACTTTAGCCGGAGCATTCGGCGCTCAACCATGTCAGGAATTTCCTGCGAATTAACAATTTCGGCCACCATGACCTTAAGATCGATACTTGCACTCAGCTTTACCGCTGAACAGATACATAAGAAATATGGCATAGATCCTGCGCCAGCTCTGGCTCGCAACGGAATCAATCCGGATCAGATTGATGCCTCAGCGGTGATCTCACAGGCCGATGAACTGGCTGTGCTTTCTGACCTTTATGTTGATCTGCGTCATGATCCGCTGGCTGCAATGAAGCTTTCGAGCACTTTCGGTATTGCCGCGTACGGTGCTTTCGCGATGATGTTAATGAGCTGCAGTACGGTAAAAGAGGGGATTGAACTTGGAATCCGGTATCAGGAACTGAGCTACCTGTTCAGCCGTCTCGACTTTGAGGTCAACGGCGATGAGGCTGCACTGCTGCTTCATCCGTACCACGTTCCCGAAGAGCTGCACCGCTTTATTATAGACCGCGATGTCGCCGGCACCTTTCAGTTCCTGAGCATGATGCAAACGATGCTCGGCCAGCAGAAAATGCAGAAGCTGATATCCGTGCCCTACCCAGAGCCTTTCGAAGCCGACTTTTACCGCGATACCTTTGCCTGCCCGGTAGAATTCGGAACCGACGTTGCGCGCTTCGTCTTTGACGCTGCGCTGCTGGATCAACCACTACCGAACGCGAACCCCACAGCGCTCAGTCTGTATCGGCAACAATGCGATGAACTACTGAAACAGCGCCGTCAGCCAGAAACGAATAATCTCAGTGACCGGGTTAAAAAATATCTTGGCATGTTCCGGGAAGGCTACCCGTCGATCAACGAATGTGCCGATACGTTCAGTACCAGCGAACGAAGTTTCAGACGGCAATTGAAAGAAGAAGGCACAACCTTTCAGCAGCTACTCGAATCTGTTCGTTCCGAGAAAGCGTGCCGTTTACTGGATACCACCGAAGACAGCATCGAAGTGATCGCAGGAAAGTTAGGCTACACCGAGGCGGCGGCCTTTATCCGGGCATTTAAAAAGTGGCACAGCATGACGCCTGCCCAATACCGAAAGCGTGAGGTGTGAACGCTTAATCGTCGCCAAACAAGCCGCGCAGGGCATCCCGCTCGTCAATACTGACGGCACTTTGGGATGGTTGCGGGCGTTTACTCACGACCTGATTGCGACCACCCTTTTTCGCGTCATACATGCATTCATCGGCATCCTCGATCAGGCGATCAGAAGTCTGGGAACTGTTATCCGCAACGGCAACACCAATACTTGCCGTGACCTGCAGATCGGTGGATTCAAGGGGGATCAAGGTATTGCGCAAAGCATTCAGGCAACGTTCAGCGACCTGACGCGCCAGCATCAGCTCTGTCGAAGGCAGTATCACCGCAAACTCCTCGCCGCCATAACGACAACAGATATCAAGTTTGCGGGTCTGATCCTGCAGCAGTTGAGCAACCGTCTGGAGCACCAGATTTCCCGCCTCATGCCCCCAGGTATCATTCACACTTTTAAAGTGGTCCAGATCAACCATCACCAGCGCGGTCGTCATTCCGGTGCGACGGGTTCGTTCCAGCTCGTGCTCCAGACTTTTACGGAAATGGCGGACGTTAAACAGTCCGGTAAGAGGGTCCGTGACCACCTGTTTGCGAAGCGTTGCCACCTCATCAAAGAGAACGCAATGGGATTCACCCACAGGGCAGCTGAGCTTCTCGACGGACATATCCTCTGGAGACATACGGGTACAACACTTCCCTGCGGCTGATTTAAAAGGCGGTAAACACCTTAAGTGTAGCCCAGCTACAGAATTCTGCTCTGCTACTGGTATTATCTGCTGACACTCCGGACGATAGCTATGAAAGAACAGAATTCAGACACCCAGAAAGATCGGAATTTTGACGATCTTGCCGAACGTTTCAGCCGCACCATCTACGCCACACCACGCGGTCAGCTTCGCCTGATGGCGCTGGAGCAGGACTTCAGCGACTGCAAGGTGGATATTGCAGGTAAGCAGATTCTTGATATTGGCGGCGGCCAGGGACAGTTCAGCCTTTCTCTGGCTAGGCAAGGTGGTGACATCAGTCTGTGTGATATTTCTGACGAGATGCTGCGGCTCGCCGAAGATCTCTTCGACGCTGAGAGTCAGCCCTTAACGGCTCGCTCGGGGCGCCTGCAAGACGTTGACTCGATCTTTCCCGGACAATTCGACATCGTGCTTAACCATGCGGTTCTGGAGTGGCTGGAGCATCCTTTTGAAGCTCTGCCCGTGCTGGCCAGTAAAGTGAAAGCCAGCGGCTGGCTGTCACTGATGTTTTACAACCTGCATGGCCACCAGTGGCGCCAGATTATGAATGGCCGGACGCATGCCCCCGAATCAGCAAATCCGCGCTTACGGAAAGAAGGCAATGCACCTCAGCACCCCCTGAACCCGGATGACATTGAGTCAGCGATGACGGGGCTTGGATTTGAACTGATACGCTGGCGCGGCATCCGTTGCGTTCATGATCACATGCACCAGAAAATCCGCGAACGTATCGGTCAGGATGCAGTCAATCGCTCAGACCTCGAAACCGGCCTTCAGGAACCTCATCGGCGTCTTGGGCGGTACGTGCACTTCTTACTGCGGAAAGCTCAATGAAGAAGCTACTGGTCAGTGCCTGTCTTCTGGGTGAACCACTGCGTTATGACGGCGATAACAACGCAGATAAAGTCTCGCACCTGAAAATCCTGCTCGACCAATGGATGGCAGAAGGACGTGTTGTTCCTGTGTGCCCTGAAACATTAGGCGGCCTGCCAACGCCTAGACCGCCTGCAGAAGCAGAAAACGGCGGCGGAGATGCCGTACTCGCAGGCATAGCAAAGGTGCAGACGTACCATAACGAGGATGTCACCCAGGCGTTTGTCACAGGCGCAGAAAAAACGCTCGCCACTGCGCAGCGCCATCAATGCCGCGGCGCACTGCTTGCTGCAAGATCACCATCCTGCGGGGTTGGCGAGATATACGATGGCAGCCACTCCCGAAACATAACGACAGGGGATGGCGTCACAACAGCCCTGTTAAAACAACATGGGATTAGCTGCTTCACGTCCGACATGGCGGATGAACTCATCCATTGGATGAATAGCGAATAAGTGAATGTACTTTCGAGAGCGATGGTAAAAACGGAAACTGGAAATATTTCGAAGAAGAGTTTCTGAAATGGCGCGCTCGGGAAGGAGGATGGACTCTCGGGCGTCCTGCCCTCGCCCCTTCGGGCGCTGACGCGGTCCTGATTGCTCCCGGCAATCAGCCGAACCTATCAGAGGTTCTCGTCCATCCCGAGCGCAATAGTGCCTTCGAGTAGAGCGGATTAATCAGGGAAATTTTGGTACTTCGGGGGAAGGTTTCTGAAATGGCGCGCTCGGGAGGATTCGAACCTCCGACCGCCTGGTTCGTAGCCAGGTACTCTATCCAGCTGAGCTACGAGCGCGCGTCAGAAAATCACGATATAAGCATTCAAAGAAAGAATGGCGCGCTCGGGAGGATTCGAACCTCCGACCGCCTGGTTCGTAGCCAGGTACTCTATCCAGCTGAGCTACGAGCGCGCATCGTGGGGCGCGTATTATAGGGTTGTTGAGATAGGTGTCAACGACTTAAATACGCTTCTGCCGAAGCAGAAAGAACGTGGCGGAGAGAGAGGGATTCGAACCCTCGATAGGGGTAAACCTATACGCCCTTAGCAGGGGCGCGCCTTCAGCCACTCGGCCATCTCTCCACATCACGGCGCGCATCATACCACGTTCAGAGAATTTTCAAAGGAAAAATTCAAGAAAATTAAGGCGTTAGTAGTTACCGCTAGGTTCACCACCGTCCTTCTAGCGCTGGATGCGCTGGTAAATTTCCTCACGGTGTACTGCAACTTCTTTAGGGGCATTAACACCAATTCGTACCTGATTTCCTTTAACACCCAGAACGGTCACGGTGACTTCGTCACCAACCATCAGTGTTTCACCAACACGGCGGGTCAAAATAAGCATAGAGGTTCTCCTCAGATTCCAGTTTCTGTATAGGGTGCTGTGACATTCGTCACCTTTGTGTCCCACTCTTCCAGTATTGACCAGTTCAGCCAGTTTTAAAGCCGGGTCCTGCGCAGAGTGAGGACTTTTTGTTATTAGTAGGCATTCCTTCATGGGCCGCCCACTAATAACCATAGAGCTTAGTGCTCTTCAGTAACCTCTGCATCCAGTCCGAACGCGGTATGCAGCGCACGAACAGCAAGTTCAAGGTACTTTTCCTCAATCACGACTGAAATCTTGATTTCAGAGGTCGTAATCGCAAGGATATTGATGCTTTCATCCGCCAGCGTTTTAAACATTTTGCTGGCCACACCGGCATGGGATCTCATACCTACCCCTACTAGAGACACTTTACAGATGTCATCAGTTCCGTTAACGCCTTCTGCATTAAGCTCTGCAGCCAGCTCTTTCAGCAGTTTCAGCGCTTTCTGATAGTCGTTGCGGTGCACGGTAAAGGTAAAGTCAGTCGAGCCGTCTTCGGAGACGTTCTGTACGATCATATCGACTTCAATGTTCGCATCACTGACAGGAACAAGGATTCGTGACGCTACGCCCGGTACGTCAGGTACACCCTGGACAGTTACTTTTGCTTCATCACGGTTAAACGCAATACCAGAGATAACGGGTTTTTCCACGGAGCTGTTCTCCTCGGTTGTAATCAGTGTGCCATTGCCATCTTTGAATGAGGACAGCACGCGCAAAGGAACTTTGTATTTACCGGCAAATTCAACCGAGCGGATCTGCAGTACTTTAGACCCCAGGCTGGCCATTTCCAGCATTTCTTCAAATGTCACAGTTTCCATACGACGCGCAGCCGACACCACGCGGGGGTCTGTCGTATAGACACCGTCAACGTCAGTGTAGATCTGGCATTCATCAGCTTTCAGTGCTGCAGCTAGAGCAACACCGGTGGTATCTGAGCCGCCACGCCCCAACGTCGTGATGTTGTTGTCGTCATCGACGCCCTGAAAACCAGCAACAATGCAGATACCGCCGTTATCCAGAACTTCACGCATCTTACTGGTTTCAATATCTTCAATACGGGCTTTCATAAAGGCATTGTTGGTTTTGATGCCGACCTGCCAGCCAGTAAATGAACGCGCAGTGATGCCACGTTTTTCCAGCGCCATAGCCAGAAGAGCAATCGTGACTTGCTCACCTGTCGATACAAGAACATCCATCTCACGAGGAGAGGGGCTATCTGTAATCGCACCGGCCAGACCGATCAGACGATTCGTTTCACCGCTCATCGCTGAGACAGCAACCACCAACTGATGGCCCTCATCGTGAAAAGCTTTCAGCTTATCTGCGACGGCTTCAATACGCTCCGTCGTGCCGACCGAGGTGCCGCCATATTTCTGTACGTACAACGCCATATGGGGATATCTGCGCAAATGATCAAAAGGGTCGCAATTAAACAATAAATGGGAGCACGAGAAAAGCAATCTGTAGACGTTGGACGAGACTGTTCTGCCACATACACAACAATTCAGGCCAGACTCTGAAATTAGTACGCTAAAACAAGAAAGCCCGCACAAGTGCGGGCTCTCGGTAAAGCAAAGGCAGACGATCAGAGCTTAGCTGAAGTCCACTCTTCGAACGCTTTGAGCGCATCGGCAATGCCTTCTGGCTTCTGGCCTCCGGCCTGAGCCATTTCTGGCTTACCACCACCACGACCATCAACATAGGCCGCAACCTCTTTTACCGCATCTCCGGCCTTGGCCTTGCCAATCAGATCTTTAGTCACACCGGCAAGCAGAGTCACTTTTCCTTCATTGGCAGAGGCCAGCATGATCACAGCAGAACCTAGCTTGTTCTTTAGCTGATCCATGGTGTTGCGCAGCGCTGGGACATCTGCGCCTTCAAGTTCAGCAGCCAGTACTTTCACGCCGTTGACGTCTTTCGCCTGCCCTGCCAGATCTGAACCAGCACTGGAAGCGAGCTTACTCTTCAGTGCGTCCAGTTCTTTTTCCAACTGGCGACTACGGCTGATGAGTTGTTCAACTTTATCACCCACATTATCAGTCGAGCCTTTCAGAGCGCGAGCGATGGTTGTCAGCGTCGCTTCTTCACGGGCTACGAAATCAAGAGCAGCCTGCCCTACTACGGCTTCAATACGGCGAATACCCGCGGCAATACCGCTCTCTGAGCTGATCTTGAGCAAGCCTATATCACCGGTGCGTTGAGCGTGAGTACCGCCACAGAGTTCAATTGAGAAGTCATCCACCCCCATAGAAAGGACACGAACTTCGTCGTCGTACTTCTCGCCGAATAGAGCCATCGCGCCCGCCGCTTTGGCATCGTCGATGTTCATCAGGCGTGTTGCTACAGGGGTGTTAGCGCGAATATGCGCATTCACCAGTGTTTCAATCTCGTTGATTTCTTCGGGTTTCACCGCTTCGAGGTGAGAGAAGTCAAAACGCAACTTGTCGTAGGTTACAAGAGAGCCTTTCTGTGCGACGTGTTCACCCAGAACCTTGCGCAGTGCAGCGTGCAACAGGTGCGTCGCCGAATGGTGAATAGCTGTGGAGGCGCGCTTTTCTGCGTCCACGCTTGCGGTCAGCTGATCACCGAGGGCTACAGAACCTTCAACCAGCACACCTTTGTGCAGGTGGTTCTTTCCTTCTTTGGTCGTGTCTTTCACCTGGAAGACAACACCATCCGCCTTCAGGAAGCCTGTATCCCCTGCCTGACCACCGCTTTCTGCGTAGAAAGCCGTCTCGTCGAGCACCAGAACAGCTTCATCGCCAGCGTTCAGCTGCTCAATTTTTTCACCACCTACAAACAGAGCTTTCACTGTGCCAGTATTTTCCAGCGACTCGTAACCGAGGAAGCCGGTTTCACCGTCGAGTTCCAGACCTTTGCCATAATCCGCAGAGAAGTTACCCGCAGCGCGTGCTGTTTCACGCTGTTTCTCCATCGCAACGTTGAAGCCGTCTTCATCAACCTTCAGGTCACGTTCACGCGCCACATCCGCCGTCAGGTCGAGCGGGAAGCCGTAGGTGTCGTAGAGTTTGAACGCTGTCTCACCCGGAATCGTGTCACCGCTCATGTCTGCAATCGCATCGTTGAGAATCGCCATCCCTTTATCGAGCGTTTTAGCAAACTGCTCTTCTTCAATACGCAGTACTTTCTGAACATGCTCAGACAGATTAACCAGTTCAGGATAGGCCTCGCCCATTTGCTCACAAAGGGCAGGAACCAGCTTATTGAAGAAGCCTGCTGACGCACCCAGCATATGCCCATGACGCACTGCACGACGAATAATACGACGCAGAACGTAACCACGCCCTTCGTTGGATGGCAGCACACCATCGACAATCAGGAAGCTGGTAGAACGAATGTGGTCAGCAATCACACGCAGTGACTTGTTCTCGGTGTCTTTACAGCCGGTCAGTTCTCCTGCGGCTTTCAGCAACGCCTGGAAAATATCGATTTCGTAGTTGCTGTGCACGCCCTGCATAATGGCCGAGATACGCTCAAGCCCCATACCGGTATCAACCGAAGGCTTAGGCAGTGGCAGCATTTCGCCGTCAGCTTTACGCTCGAACTGCATGAAAACGTTGTTCCAGATTTCAATGAACCGGTCGCCGTCTTCTTCTGGCGTGCCCGGAGGCCCACCCCAGATGTGCTCGCCATGGTCGTAGAAAATCTCGGTACACGGCCCGCAAGGACCAGTATCACCCATCTGCCAGAAGTTATCCGATGCGTAACGTGCGCCTTTGTTGTCACCGATACGCACGATCTTATCTTCTGGAATGCCCATCTTTTTATTCCAGATATCAAACGCTTCGTCGTCTTCTGCATACACCGTGACCATCAGTTTTTCGACAGGCAGGTTCAACCATTCTTTTGAGGTCAGGAATTCCCACGCATAACTGATCGCATCTTCTTTGAAGTAATCTCCGAAGCTGAAGTTACCCAGCATTTCAAAGAAAGTATGGTGACGTGCCGTATAACCCACGTTTTCCAGGTCATTGTGCTTACCGCCTGCACGGACACAGCGCTGCGAGGACGCGGCACGGGTGTAACTGCGCACGTCGTTGCCAAGGAAGCAGTCTTTAAACTGCACCATACCGGCGTTAGTGAACAGCAGCGTCGGATCGTTGCCCGGCACCAGTGGGCTGGATGCAACGATTTCGTGTCCCTTCGATGCGAAGAAGTCGAGGAACGCCTGGCGGATTTCTGAGCTTTTCATACGGTTGCGTGATTCCAAACGAGTTCAGAGATAATAAGCCGGGCAGTATAGCGGTTTGTGGGCCTGAGTCCCACATCAAGGGAGTGCTTGACGGTTTTTTAAACAATGCATAATATAACTACTTGGTTATCTCATTATAAAGGTCAAACTCCATGAACATTGATCGCCTCGTCTTTGCCATCGCTGGCTCATTCATTCTGGCCAGCCTGGCGCTATCTCAGCTGCACTCTGTTTACTGGCTACTGTTTACCGCGTTCGTGGGCCTGAATATGTTGCAGGCGGCGTTTACCGGATTCTGTCCTCTGGCAAGAATCCTGAAAGGCTTCGGCGTTAAAGCCGGCTGTGCTTTCAACTGAAAAGTACTCCTGACAAAGCTCGTCGTTCCCTGCCGCCGGGGCACTTCAAGCTTTGGCGGAATACCACACGCCAAGGTAACAAAGCGTATGTATACTGGCCCTCTTTATTGGGGGTTTTATGCAACGCATTCTCGTTTTTACATTCTCCGTATTTCTATGCCTTCCAGCCTTCTCCACAGACTGGAAAGACTACCCGGAAGAACTTAAACAGTTCGACTTTTCGGGAGATAAGCTGCAGCAACAGTGGCAAGGCCTGACCAAGTTAACGCGGGTCGAATACCCGAACGTTGACTGGATTACATCCATGATGGCGGATTACCCTCGCCTGGCACATCACATGATGGTGTTGGGCTCCGACCCTGAAGCGCACCCTGCGGTCTTCAAAGCCATTCAGGAAAGTGACTATTCCGACCTCGCTCAAGCCGTCCAGGAAGTCTGGCGTCTACACTATTCAGGCCAATACGAAAAAGCCTATGAACTAGGTATGCAGCTTGGGCCCGTCGGAGAAGTTCCAGCCATTTACTCACGCCTGGTACACGCAACCCTTCTGATCGATGACCACGATGACAAAATGGAAGAGTTCGAAGAGGCCGCAGCGCTTTCTAACGAAGGCCTGGCACTGGCACCAGAATACCGGTTTGCAGAATTCGGACTGGTCTACGCCAAAGTACGCATGCTTGAATTGATGAGCACAGGAGAAGCCCGTAGCTCGGGATATATCCCCATTGCCCAGGACAAGCTGGATAAATTACAGGAATACGCACCGGATCGCGGCGCTTACCCTTTGACGCGCGGCGGTCTCGAAGCCGGTATCGTTGAGCGGGTAGGTTCGTTTCTGGGTAGCATTACCTACGGAGCTACCGAGAGCAGCGCCATCGAGAACTTCGAGAAAGCACAGAAACTGCTGCCTGACATGGCGATCGTTTACAACGAATTTTCTGTTGGCCTGATCCGTCTTGATGAGGATGACTTTCGCAAAGACATACGCAAACTACTGAACACGTGCATGGCTATTGAGCCAGTCAATGCAGAAGATGCGCTCAACCAGATGCACTGTCAGCGTGCGCTTAAATCTCTGAATAAGGATTAAAAGCAATGGAAAACAGCGGTGTGATTTATTTGATGATGCTCCCTGCTATGGCGCTTACTATGCTCCATCTTGGCATTGGGCCCTTCGGTCATCCGAGCATGATAAAACACCACCTGGCTTTCCTGCGTGTACCCAAATTACTAAGAATAATAATCCAGGTAATCTGCATCGCCGTTCTGGTGACGGGAGCTGCACAAATGCTTGGCATCATTGATCTCACCACCTCCGCAGACAACCCAGCTGATTGAGAGGCATCATGGACACTACCCACATTTATAACGGCCCGATAGGACTGGAAACCCGGCACGCAGGGCCTGCTGACGGTGACGTCGTCATTCTTTTGCATGGATTTCCGGAATGTTGGAGTACCTGGCGACACCAGATCCCTGTTTTAGCAGACGCCGGTTATCGCGTATTTGTGCCCAATATGCGCGGCTACGGACACTCATCCAAACCTGCCGACGTGAGCGACTACCACGTCGATGAGCTGATTAAAGATGTCGACGCCATCCGCCGCTTCGCCGGCGTCGAGAAAGTTCACCTCGTCGGGCACGACTGGGGGGCCATGGTCGCCTGGTGGTTCGCGTTGAATAAACCTGAACAGCTGGCCAGCCTGAGTATTCTGAACGTCCCTCACCCTTCCGTATTTCTTGGGACGTTACGTAAAAGTCCGATACAAATGCTGAAGAGCTGGTACGTCTTTTACTTTCAGATTCCGCGTCTGCCTGAGCTGACCTTGCCGTTTAATAAGTTCTTCTTTTTCCGGGATATCCTGAAGCGCACGTCGAATAAAGGCAGTTACAGCGACGAAGATTTCCGTGAGCTACAAAAACACTGGCGAATCCCCGGTGCGATGCGTGCCATGGTTAACTACTATCGCTCAGCGATGCGCAGCCAGCCCAAATCGAAAAAAGGCGATCAAATTAAAACGCCGACGCAGATTCTCTGGGGTGAACATGACCTCGCTCTGACACTTGATATGGCGAGAGACAGTGAAAAGTTTCTCGAAAATGGCTCACTGACAACCTATCCGGACGCGACGCACTGGCTTGCACACGACAAGCCTGACGAAGTTTCTGAACGCCTGCTTGAGCACTTCTCTGCTCATCCAGCCTGATTTCTTGTTGCGCGGCTAATAACCTCCTTTTAACAGAAGGGGGTCGTTAACCGCCACAATTCTCCGACTTTTTTCCCGTTTCCCCGTATAATGCTGCCAATTTCATATATAGGGAGTACTCCATGCAACGAATCGTCATTGTCGGCGGCGGCGCAGGTGGACTGGAATTAGCGACTCAACTTGGGCGCAAGCTCGGCCGTAAAAAGAAGGCTGAAGTCGTGTTAATTGACGCCACGCCAACCCACCTCTGGAAACCATTACTGCACGAAGTAGCCACAGGCGCACTGGACTCGGGGATTGATGAACTGAACTACCGAGCTCATGGTAAAAAACACGGGTTCCATTTTCAGATCGGACGAATGAGCGGCTTAGAGCGTGACAATAAGCGCATTATTCTTCAGGCAATGCTCGATGAGAATGGCAAGGAAGTGCTGCCCGAACGAACGGTTGATTACGACACCCTGGTTATGGCGCTGGGAAGTGTCACAAACGACTTCGGCACGAAAGGCGCTGCAGAGCACTGTATTTTTCTGGATAGCCGGGATCAAGCCGAGCACTTCCATAAATTACTGCTTAACGAGTTTCTGCGCTGCAGCAACCTTGAAGAACCACGCCCTCTTGAGGTAGCGATTGTTGGCGCGGGGGCAACCGGCGTAGAACTTTCAGCCGAGCTGTACAACACCGCCGAGGTCATGGCCTCGTACGGTCTTAAGAATGTCTCGCCAGAACAACTTAAGGTGCGCTTAATCGAAGCCGGTGAGCGAATTCTACCGGCACTACCACCGCGGCTATCCGCAGCCGCGACTCGCGAGCTTGAATCACTCGGGGTTGAGGTATTGACGTCGACCATGATCACCGAAGTCACGGAGTCAGGTTTTGTGAATAAATCAGGCGAACAGATTCCGGCGGTGATCCGGGTCTGGGCAGCAGGCGTAAAAGCCCCTGAGTTCATGAAAGAATTTGGGCTGGAGACTAACCGCGCCAATCAACTTGTGGTAAACAACAGCCTGCAGACAGAGGACGACGATATTTTTGCACTGGGTGACTGCTGCAGCGTGATTGATCAGGCAACCGGTAAGCCTGTACCACCGCGCGCACAAGCCGCTCATCAACAGTCTTCTCACCTGGTAAAAGCGCTGAGTGCACGCCACAAGGGCAAAGCGATGCCGGATTTCGTTTACAAAGACAAAGGCTCTCTGGTTTCACTCAGCCGCTACAGTACGGTTGGAAGCCTGATGGGGAACCTCACCAAAGGTTCGATGATGATCGAGGGGCGCTTAGCACGCCTGGTCTACGTATCACTTTATCGGTTGCATCAGGTTGCGTTACACGGGTATTGGCATACCCTGCTGCTAACGCTGGTTGGACACATCAATAAAGTTATTCGTCCTCGGTTGAAATTGCATTAATCGTTGAAAGATACGCCTGGCGGTAATCGCCGGGCGTTGACCCAGTCCAACGTCTGAACGCTTTATAGAATGCACTTGGCTCCGTGTAACCCACTTTATAAGCGACCTCATACAAAGGCATATCGCCTTCGCAGATAAGTTTCATTGAAAGCCCCTGACGCGCCTCGTCTAATAAGTTCTGATAAGTAGTCCCCAGAGCCCGCAAGCGTCGTTGAAGATTGCGCACGCTGATTCCCAACTGGTCTGCGACGCCTTCTTGAGAAACATTTCTGCGGATCAGGCACATTTCAAGAATATCTTTCAGTTCAGAATAAAGTGCCAGGTGTTCACGGAACCTCTGATCCTGGCGGATTAATTCACGTTGAACACTTTTGAAAAGCACAGGCTGAGGATCGGGTCCCGCCCGGTTCCATGCCACCTGACTGATCTCCAGCATGTAAAAGCCGTCAGTCGCCGCGACCTGAATTCCGGTAATATCGGTCGCTTTTGCGGCATCCACGATTTCACTCTGTGGGAGATGCATACAGAGATCTTCAGCTTCAAAGCTTTCGCCCAACGCATCACGGCAAACGCCAGCCATAATAACCACGGCGGCAGATAGTTGCAGAGGCGACACATGGCGCTCTGGGTGACGTTCTACAGAAATGAGCACTATATCGCTCTGAGAGGTATCAATCTCGTAGCGTAGACTGCCTGTCGACAGGTACACATACGGAATCAGAGCCTCGATACCTTTGCGTAGCGACGGAGCGCAACGCAGAAGTCGTTGCAAAGGCATCTCCCGGCGCGCCATATAGTTACCGAGGTCAAAGGCCAGCAGTTCATCATTAAGAAAACGCGCGACGAAATCGTATGCATCTGCAACACGATCTGTATCAACCCACCGTGGAAGTGGAAGTTCTGGGTCTATCCGCAGGATAGGCCACAATTGATTCATATCCACGCCGCGGCCGTTCCAGTAATTCAGCAGGTGCTGTACCAGTACAATATCGACCTGAGCAGTCGGCGCCATATCCTTCCCCAACATTCGAATCCTATGAACAATCAGACAGTTAACGTTTGTTCTTTTTCTGCCAAACTCGAATGTTCCGTACCTGCGCCATCTGAGTCAATAGACTGAGGCGACACTGCCCGGTTAGGCACGAATTTACGTCTATAAACTGAATTACTCAGAGCTTTCATGCAGTAAGGTGTCGATGGCGGAGCTGATTTGATCGCTACTGAAGCCGCGATATGACAGAAAGCGCCAAAGCTTCGCTTTAAAATCGGGACTATCAATACCAATGGAACGCGCCTTTCTTTGGGCCACCTCAAGCGCTTTCTCGTGCCAATTTTCCTCGGACTCTTCAAACGCAGAAGAGACAGTTTGACCATCGACACCTTTTTCCTTCAACTCTTGCTTCAGCCTCATAGGACCTACTCCACGAGATGCGCGGGAACGGACAAACATAGATGCAAAGCGCTCGTCAGACTGCCACTTACTTTCAGCAAGTTCGTCTAATACCTGTTCAAGGTCGTCGGCAGAAGTTGCCTTAGGAGAGAGCTTTCGCCACAGTTCGTGGCGAGAGTAATCACGGCGGGAGAGCAGATCTACCGCCGCGTGTTTCAGTCCAGCATAGTCAAGAGGCTCAGGCTTCGGCTTCTGCATCCTCAGACTCTGGCTGCTCTGATGGTACATTCAAAAGCTGTGCACGGATCTGACCTTCGATGTCAGCGGCCATCTCTGGATGATCCTCAAGGTACTGGGATGCGTTCGCTTTGCCCTGTCCGATCTTATCGCCCTGATAGCTGTACCAGGCGCCTGATTTCTCGACAATACCGCACTTCACGCCCAGATCAATAACTTCACCCATGTGGTAAATCCCTTTTCCGTACATGATCTGGAATTCTGCCTGCTTAAATGGTGGAGATACCTTGTTCTTCACCACCTTAACGCGCGTTTCGTTACCGACGATTTCATCACCTTGTTTTACAGAGCCTGTACGGCGAATATCCAGGCGAACAGAGGAGTAGAACTTCAGTGCGTTACCGCCAGTCGTGGTCTCTGGGCTGCCGAACATAACACCGATTTTCATACGAATCTGGTTAATGAAGATAACCAGGCAGTTGGCATTTTTTACGTTACCGGTAATTTTACGCAGCGCCTGAGACATCAATCGAGCCTGCAGACCAACGTGGCTATCACCCATCTCACCTTCAATCTCTGCCTTCGGCGTCAAGGCCGCCACAGAGTCAACGACGATCACGTCAACAGCGCCTGAACGCACCAGACTGTCACAGATTTCCAGTGCCTGTTCGCCTGTGTCAGGCTGCGAGACCAGAAGGCTATCCAGGTCGATGCCCAGCTTTTCAGCATACAGTGGATCGAGCGCATGTTCGGCATCAATAATTGCCACGGTTTTACCCGCTTTCTGTGCCTGAGCCATCGCAGACAGACACATCGTGGTTTTACCAGAGCTTTCCGGGCCGTAGATTTCGACAATACGACCCATTGGCAGACCACCAATACCGAGCGCAATATCCAGACTCAAAGAACCTGTGGAGATTGCCGGAATCGCTTCACGTGGCTGCTCACCCATTTTCATGATGGCACCTTTACCGAACTGGCGTTCGATCTGGCCCAGGGCTGCATCCAGAGCTTTCTGTTTGTTCTGATCCATGGTCGGTTCCTTGGTCGTATTCAGTCGTTAATCAGGAATATTGTCCAGCAATCTTTGATCACTGTAGATTTAACCAGTATTTAATCACAGCGTTTTCTAATGTCAACAAAACACTGGTTATTTGTTCAGTACTTTTTTACTTAAGTGAATATCAATGAGCGGCGTCATTAACGAACTCCAGCAACATCTCGAGCGCTTTTGCTACAGACTGCTGGCGGACCGCGTCCCGGTCACCGTCAAACTGAAAGAGGGTTATTCGCTGAACTTCCTCACTGCCGCAGCCAATCCATACGGTACCCACGGGTTTACCCGCGACAGCGCCACCGGGGCCAGCGATACCACTGACTGCGATGCTCAGGTCTCCATACCGCGCAGCGCCTTTCACCATGGCTTTCACGGTTTCTTCACTCACCGCACCGTATGAATTCAATATTTCTGCGGGCACACCAAGATCGCGCTCTTTGGCTGCATTCGAATAGGTGACAAAGCCACACTCAAACCACTGACTGCTTCCCGCCAGGTCGGTACAGGCTGAAGCGATCAATCCTCCGGTACAGGATTCTGCGGTGACAAGCTTGAGTTTGCGGGCTAACAACTGTGCTGACAGTTCACTCAGAAGATCGGCAATGGCGGGCATGATATTTCCGGCGTCAGTATCTGAGGCACAGGATATCAGATGAAATGAGAACAGACATGCTCTCCTGGCATGTCTGTTCTGTCATTCTCAGGCTACTTAATTACGCGAATTTCTACACGGCGATTTTCGGCGCGCCCCTGCGGTGTATCATTACTGGCGATAGGGTCTTCTTCGCCGTAACCTCGAGCCTCCAGACGCATAGGTTGAATGCCCATATTAACCAGATACTGCATCACAGCGTTCGCTCTGCGCTCTGACAGGCGCTGGTTATTTGCTGCTGCACCGAGGGAGTCGGTATAAGCGCCAATTTCAATTCGGGCATCCGGGTACTCCAGCAAGGTATCTGCGACCTTCTCAAGAACACGGGTTGCACCGCGCGTCAGTTCGGCTGATCCGCTGGCAAAGTAAACACCATCGAGGCGAGCATCCAGTACGGAGCATCCACGGTGGTTCACTGACATGCCTGCAGGCGTCCCCGGACAATCATCAATATCATCGACAATTCCGTCGTCATCGCTATCAGCCATGATGACTACCCGCTCACGAACGGGTTCTGGCTTAGGCAATGGGCGCGGCTTAACTACCCGACGACGCTGCGGCACCGGCTCACTTGTGCCAAAGCGTTTCATAACGGACAGCCCCACAAAGTGAGCATCACGTGTGAATGACTGCCCTGAAATTCGCGCCGTCCAACTGTCTTTGAAGCTGTACTCGATTCCTATGCCGAGCCCCAGAGCCATGGATGCTTCCTTGCTGTAGTCGACGTCAGAGTCTGTTGATAGTGATGCCAGACCAGCTTCAAGATAGGCGTTCAGCGAGTTTTTGCCGTTCCAACTGGTCTGCCAGGGGTACCAGTGCAATGCGGCGCCAAGAGCACTGTAACCGAAGTCAGATTCATCCCCTGTATCACCGTCCTCAAGCACTGCATTCCCGAGATCGGTGTAATGCAATTCAACCGAGAGGTCTTCTTTCAGGCGATAACCACCGAACAACTGAAAACCCACTCCGGAGTCATCGACGTTGTCATAGACGCTATCGCTGGTTCCCGGTGTCAGACGGCTGACCCCCAACCCGAAACCAACGTACGTCTCCTCCGATTCAAAGGCTTGTGAGGTCAGCGGCAACATTGTGAGTATCGCGAACACGAGTGACGCACCGGGCTTCAGAAGCGAGCGTCTACGTGCTCCGCGGCGCATCAGCACCAACGGCAGGCTGAGCAATGTCCAGAGCAGGCTCTGACTACCAAGGCCTGGTAATGATGCATTCACTTCCCCTTTACCCGGTACGATATTCTCCACCAGCTCAGGGGCCTGCTCGGCATCCGGTACCTGCATGTAATCTGGCGTACCATCGCCATCGGAGTCCGCACATGCAACGCCAGTACCGCACTCTTGACGGTCACTGATGCCATCACCGTCAGAGTCGCCCGAACCATCCGGCATACCTGCAGCATTGTTGCTGTCCGGGTCACGGTAATCCGGGATGCCGTCGTCATCGGCGTCACCTGTGCCACCTTCTTCGCTGGTGAGGATGCCATCGTTGTCGTCATCAGGATCAAGGTAGTCAGGGATACCGTCATTGTCGGTATCGTCATTGCGTGGATTACCATCGCCGTCGGCATCCTCAAATGCCGTCGCAACGCCATCGCCATCATCGTCCGGATCGCGGAAGTTCGGCAAATCATCGCCATCACTGTCCCAACAGAGAATCAGCCCCGGACACTCAATAGCATCACTGATGCCATCACGGTCCGAGTCACCACCTGACGGGTCCAGATAATCCGGAATACCATCAAAGTCGCTGTCGCCCTCATTTTCTTCTGCGGTCGGTACACCATCACCGTCGTCGTCAGGATCGCGGTAGTCTGGACGTCCGTCATTATCGGTATCGTCGTTCAACGGATCACCGTCACCATTGCGATCTTCGTCCACGGTCGGAATACCGTCTCCGTCATCATCCTCAGACAGGTAATCCGGAGCACCGTTTCCATCGCTGTCTGGGCAAGGAATACCGGTCAGACACTCACGGGCATCACTCACGCCGTCGCGATCACTATCACCGCTACCATCCGGAGTCATGGCTTCGTTACTGTCATCCGGATCGAGGTAGTCTGGGATACCGTCGTTATCGGCATCCAGCCCCTGCTCGTCATCCGTCGGCACACCATCATTGTCGTCATCGCGATCCAGATAGTCCGGTTGTCCGTCACCATCGGTGTCATCGTTCACAGGATTGCCATCCGCGCCCAGGTCTTCCTCAATGGAAGGAATGCCATCACCGTCGTCGTCCTCGTCGAGATAGTCCGGAACGCCATCGGCGTCTGTATCACGACACGGAACACCGTCCGGACACTCGGCACCATCTGGAACTCCATCTTCGTCTGAATCGCCAGCGGATGGATCGAGATAATCCGGAATACCATCACCGTCACTGTCACCAGTGCCCTCGTCTATGGTGTTGAACCCATCGTTATCGTCATCTTCATCACGGTAATCCGGTATGCCATCACCATCGGTATCTCGGTTCGGACCTTCCTCCAGAGTTGGACGCCCGTCATTGTCGTCGTCGTCATCGGCGTAGTCAGGTGTGCCATCACCATCAGTGTCACGACACGGGATACCAGTCGGGCACTCTGTAATGTCATTAATTCCATCGCCATCAGAATCACCGCCGGTTCCTGACGCTGTGCTGCCATCCGGGTCGAGATAATCCGGAATGCCGTCGCTATCAGCGTCACCGTTACCTTCTTCATCGGATAGAACGCCATCGCCGTCATCGTCACGATCCAGGTAGTCAGGAATACCATCACCATCGGTATCGTCATTCGCCGGATTGCCATCGTCGTTCGGATCTTCGGCACGGGTCATACGACCATCATTGTCGTCATCCGGATCGTAGTAGTCCGGCTGACCGTCCTGGTCGGTGTCTTTACATGGCGCGCCTGACTGACACTCTGCAAGGTCTGACAGGGTGTCATTATCACTGTCACCCGGCCCACTGATGTCGCTGTCATTCGGGTCCAGATACGCTGGAATAGTATCCTCATCGAAATCAGGGCCTGCCTGAGTTGATGGATTACCGTCGCCATCGGTGTCATCGTCTTCACTGCGTGTATTCACGCCATCGCCGTCGTCATCAGCGTCGCGGAAGTCTGGTATACCGTCGTTATCCGTATCGCGCTCATAACCCTCAATGCTGCTTGGCACACCATCGTTGTCGTCATCAGCATCAAGATAATCAGGCAGGCCATCACCATCGGTATCCCGGCATGGGAACCCAGTGTCACACTCAAGATCATCGAAGATACCGTCGCCATCAGCATCCCCCGGCGAGCCGTTCAGTTCGTCGTTCGGGTCCAGATACGCTGGAATGCCGTCACCGTCTGCATCATCGTCGCGCGGATTGCCATTCCCGTTCAGATCTTCTTCGGCCGTTGTACGGCCATCGCCATCATCGTCAGGGTCGAGGTAGTCAGGAATACCGTCTCGATCGAGGTCATCGTTATCCGGATTACCATCGCCATTGGCGTCCTCTTCCAGATTGGTCAGGCCATCGCCATCGTCATCGGTACTGTCAGGATCAAGGTAATCAGGCACGCCGTCATCGTCGCCGTCAGGCCCTGGATTGGTGGCTGGGTTGCCGTCGCCATCCAGGTCCGCGTCTTCGTCTGCAGTCGGTATACCATCGCCGTCGTCATCGGCATCCATGTAATCCGGCACGCCATCGAAATCACGATCGATACAAGGAACCCCTGTCGGGCACTCAATGTTGTCTGGAATACCGTCTCCATCGCCGTCGCCCGGTGACGTACTTACACCGTCGTTAGCGTCGAGGTAGGCCGGAATGCCGTCACCGTCTGAATCAGGTCCGGCATTGGTCGCCGCATTGTTATCGAGGTCAGTATTCGCATCTTCCGTCGGTGTTGGAATGTCATCACCGTCGTCATCAGCGTCGAGGTAATCCGGGATATTATCTCCGTCGGTATCACGCCCCGGCGCTTCCTGAGTGGTTGGAATGCTGTCCCCGTCATCGTCTTCATCGCGGAAATCAGGAATGCCGTCGAAGTCGGTATCCTGGCACGGTAACGCGGTACCACACTCGGTGTTGTCCGCGATACCATCGCCATCCGAATCACCTACTCCAGCCTCACCATCGTTAGGATCGAGATACGCTGGTATACCATCGCTGTCTGCATCCGGGCCCGGATTGGTCGCGGCATTCCCATCAAGATCTGTGTCAGCATCTTCATCGCGGGTCAGAGTGCCATCACCATCATCGTCATTATCAAGATAATCTTCGACACCGTTACCATCAGAGTCGGTTTCGGCGCCTTCAGTACGGGTAGGAATTCCATCGTTGTCATCGTCTGAATCCATATAGTCCGGACGACCATCGTTGTCGCTATCACGGCACGGCAGACCAGAAGCACATTCACGATCATCTGTGATGCCGTCATCGTCAGCATCACCAGGCGCCGCCGTCAGGCTGTCGTTAGGGTCCAGATACGCTGGGATTCCGTCATTGTCTGCATCCGGCCCCGGCGTCGTCGCAGGATTCGCGTCGCCATCGGTATTGCTATCTTCGTCAATTGTGGCGATGCCATCGCCATCATCATCGCGATCCAGATAATCAGGAACAGCATCGCCATCGGTGTCACGATTTGAACCTTCGCTCAGCGTCGGGATACCATCAGCATCGTCGTCGGCGTCAGCGAAATCGGGGATGCCATCGTTATCGATGTCAGTACATGGGTGCCCGGAAGCACACTCGACATCATCAGGAATTCCATCAGAGTCGCTGTCGCCTGCATTAGTGTCATCCGCGTCGTTCGGATCAAGGTACGCAGGGATGCCATCGCTGTCCTGATCGTCATTGGTGAAATCACCGTCGTCGTTCAGGTCTTCGTCGCGCGTCAGAATGCCATCGTTGTCATCGTCTTCATCACGGAAGTCGGGCATGCCGTCTGCATCAGAGTCGCGCTCGCCGCCTTCTTCGGCTGACAGAATGCCATCGTTGTCGTCGTCTTCATCCATGTAATCCGGGATACCGTCCGCATCACTGTCCTGACAAGGAATGCCATCCGGACATTCAACGGTATCCGGGATGCCGTCATCATCGCTGTCGTTGGTACCATCGGTACTGTCGTCATCACGGTCTAGATAGTCCGGGATACCATCGCCATCGCTATCGTCATTGGTTGGATCGCCGTCACCATTAACATCTTCCTCTTCCGTCGTACGGCCATCACCATCATCGTCGTCGTCAAGGTAATCTGGTGTGCCGTCGCGATCGAGGTCGTCGTTGGTTGGATCGCCATCGCCATTTCTGTCTTCATCAAGGTCGGTCAGGCCATCGCCATCACCGTCTGCAGCAAAGAATTCAATCATCACTGGCGTCAGAGCTTCGCCTGCAGCACTGATGGATACCGTCCCAGTGCCCACCTCAAAAAGCGAAGTCAGTTCAACGGTGTAAACACCGTTGCCCTGATCTGTCACGGCAGAGAGTGCCCCCAGATCCGTGGTGAACTCGGCCGGTACCTCAGTCACTATGTCGCCTGCAGTGTCACGAACAATGACCTTGATTACTGATGCAGAAGAACCATCGGCAGGAACCGACAAAGGCGTTGCAGAGGTGGATGAATTGTCAGCGCTGACCAGCACTTCAATGGTGATCTGGCCAATGATTTCGCGCGTATTTCCTGCCCCATCTTCAGACACCACGGTCACTGGATAGCTACCGTTATCCAGCGCATCGACAAGGGTAATGCTCCAGAGGCCATTCGTATCTGCGCTGGTTTCGTAATCATTGCCATTCACGGATACTGTAATCTGAGTTCCTGCTTCTGCATTACCAGACAGCTCCGGCGTATAATCCACAATCGTGGTGCCATCCTGGGTAAGCGACAGCTCAACCGGATCAATGGTATCAATCGTAATAGCGAACGACTCTGACAATCCAGAGAGGTTACCCGCGGCATCCGTGGCAGTGGCCGTCAGTGAATACTCACCATCATCCAGTGCGGTCTGCCCATAGTCGAGACTCCACTCACCGGACGCATTGGCGATAACGTTGCCGATCAGGCTACCATCACGATAAATGTTAATCTCTGCTCCCGGCTCACTTGTACCGCTGATCACCAGACTATTATCAGAGGTCAGGCCGTCGTTGCTGTCGGCGCCTGTGTCGCCTGAAATCCCAGTAATGGAAGGCGCTTCTGGCGTGGTCGTATCGACCACGACCAGAACAGGCGCAGAAACAACGCCGGTATTGCCAGCCAGGTCAGTGACCTGATTTGTGATCTGATACTCGCCGTCCGTCAGAGCGACGTCGGTGTAATCCAGCTGCCACTGGCCCGCTTCGTCAGCCGCAACAACGCCCGCAGGATTACCATTGACAAAGACCTCGATCTGGCTTGATGGCTCCGACGAACCCGAAATAATCAGTTCGTTATCCGCCGTAATACGATCATTTGGCGTCGCCGTATCATCACTGATACCCGCGAGAGTCGCTGGCGCTGGCACAGTGGTATCAATGACAAGCTGCAAAGGCTGACTGTCTGACTGGTTACCAGCCAAATCTCGACTTCGCGCAATCACCTGATACGTGCCATCTGGCAACGCCTGCGGAGCGCTATCAAACTGCCATTGACCCGCGTCACCCGCTTGAGTCGAACCAATAACGCTACCATCCAGCAGGATATCAATATCGCTGCCCGCTTCTGCCGTTCCCACATACACAACAACGTTGTCTGACGTCACGCCGTCGGCAGCCGATGCGCCGGTATCATCAAGAATGCCACTGACGATAGGCGCATCAGGTGCCTGCGTATCAACAACCAACACAAGTGCTGACGACTCGTTGCTCTGATTACCTGCGATGTCAGTGGCGATGGCAGTGATCTGATGCGAACCATCCGCCAGCACGATCCCGGAATAGTCGAACGTCCAATCTCCACTAGCGTTCGCCTTCACCATACCGACGAGAGCGCCATCAATCCGGATATCAAGATCGGCTCCCGCTTCTGCGGTGCCACTCAGAATCAGCGTGTTATCAAAAGTGACCTGATCCCCGGCGATGCCAGTATCTTCAGTCACAGAAGAAACCAGCGGTGCGTCCGGTGCTGTCTGATCCACGATAAGAGAGTAAGCCACAGAAAGAGGACTCATCAGGCCTGCCAGACTCTCTGCCTGGGCTGTCAGCTGATAGGTGCCTTCAGTAAGCTCTACGCCAGAGTAATCAAACGTCCAGCTACCCGCAGCCGTGGTAGTCGTGGTTCCGATAGCAGCGCCATCGAGGAAGACCGTAATTCTGGTGTCAGCTCCGCCACTACCACGGATAAGCAGAGTCGCATCGGAAGTAATGCCATCCGCAACGCCCGTATCATCGGTGATTGCAGTGATGGCTGGCGTTACAGGGCCCGTCGTATCAACAGTTATGGAGTAATTATCAGACACAGCAGATCCATTGCCTGCAGCATCCACTGCCACGGCAGTGATCACATAGCTGCCGTCGTCCAGAACGACTGCCCGGTTGTCATAAACCCAATCGCCATTACCGTCTGCCTGGACAGTGCCAACGACGCTACCGTCCATTGAAACAACCACATCATCAAACGCTTCTGCTGTACCCAGAATGCGTAGAGTATTGTCACTGGTAATACCATCGCCCGGCGTACCCGTATCATCAGATATTGCTGAAATCACAGGCGCTGCAGAGGCTTCGGTATCGACAGTCACTGTGTATGCTGACTCCGTCGACGTGTTGCCCGCGATATCAGACGCCACCGTCGTAAAGACATGCTCTCCGTCACTCAGGCTTACGAACGAGTAATCATAGGCCCATGCCCCAGTTGGGTCGGTGTCCACAAAACCAGCAAAGCCGCCATCGACAAACACTGAAATACGCTGATTCGCAGTCGCCTGCCCTGTGAGTACCAGCGTAGTATCGTTAGTCAGAGCATCACTGTTCGAACGCCCGGTATCGTCACTGATACCCGTGATTGCCGTAGGAGCAGGCGCGGCGGTATCGACGACGACAGTCAATGAATCAGATTCGCCACTGGTATTGCCCGCACTGTCAGTCGCGATTGCAGTTACTGAGTATATCGCGTCATCAAGCTCTGTATCTGAGTGATCATACGACCAGCTTCCACTGGCATCGGCAACCACGGTTGCGACCTGATTACCGTCGATACGAACAGCAACGGTGCTTCCCGCTTCTGCAGTACCAGAGAAAACCAGAGATGTGTCGTTAGTAACCTGATCACTGTCGGATAAACCAGTGTCGGCCGAGATGGAAGAGACAACAGGCGCGGCTGGTGCGGTCTGGTCAAGCGTGTAGGTTTCTGCATCAGCAGGGAGTGTGACGGAAGCTGCATTGCCCTCAGCATCAACAATGTTCTGAGCGTCTGAAAGGGACAGTGCCAGTGTGCCATTAGCTCCCGAAATACTAGAAACGGTAACATCGAACACGGTTTCAGAAACAGGCGTTACGGACGCTATCGTTCCGAGCGTCGTAACGAAATCAGTAGTGTCAATATTCTCAACGTATTCCGAAAAGCTGACACGGAAGGTAACGGCGCTTGAGTTAGTAAATTCCTCCGCCGGGTTCAACCTTGTTAAACCTGAGATAGAGGGGCTCATGCCGTCCGAAATAATTACGAAATAATCTTCGACTTCACCCGAAGCAAATGCCCCCGCCGGCGTAGATGCTGTAAGCCCCAGGTTGGCAATACGTAAACGGAGGTATGTTGGGCCAGCAACAACGTCTGCGCCGGCTGTTCCAATGTCATTCCAGGTCAGCGTAACCGGCACTTCGTACGAATCACTATCTACCAGCGCTAAAGTAGACGCCTCATCCGGCTGAAACTGCCCGTCACGGTCAAAATCAATCCACCCCACGACATCCGAACTGCTGCCGTTAATGGAGGTAGCAGCAAAAGTGACACTATAGCTCGTCTCGGAAAGGCTGATATTCGGAACATCAATTAAAGCATTGTCTGCGTCATCTACGGCTCCACCTTGAGAGTCATCAACTCCGTCAACAAAGCCATCAACGTCACCTGTCAAGCCTACAGGCCCTAAATGCACACCTTCAACGATGTCGTGCTCGGCACCGCCCGATGAAGCCAAGGTTCCGTAACTATCCGGGGCATCGCCATAATCACTGATAGGCTCAGAACGTATACTATCTGCTCTGAAAAAGATCCAGGTATCGTAACCTGCATCACTGACATCTGCGAGGCCAGTAACGACGTTGACGCTCTGACCCGGAGTCACAGGTACACGACAGGAAAGCCTGCGCGTGAAGCCATCCATCTCCGTATTGATGCCACTATTGGTATTGTCTACATAGATACCACTGTTGCTCACGCCGTCCGTATTATTGGGATAGTTGTTAGCTCCCTCAGGTGCAGGAAGATTCAGCGAGTGGATATTATTAATCCGCACTTCATCACCCGCTGGCGTAAGTGCGCAGTTGTTACCGTTAACCAGCACGCGCGCAAGGTCATTATAACTGTCGCCAACATACTCAAGGTACTCTTCCGAGCCGAAGATAAAGTCGATAATTAAAACGTCATTTTCCGGAACAACGTCGAACGAGAACTTAACAACGTCGTAAAGGCCATCACCTAAATCAGTGTCATCTACTGCACTGTTAGACCAGGCTGTTGTGGTGTTTGAGGCGTCATTCGAACCAACAACCGATTCGACATTCCCCGTACTGAGAATAACGCCAGAATCAAAAGCACTGCCAAACAGAGTGCTATATCCGCTGAACTGTCCGCCCTGTTGAGTGTTCGACACGTAAGTAAACCACCCGGTTCGTACCTGGTAACTTGTCGAATATGTTGCGCCAGACACCGAAACGCCCGGCCCGGCAAGCAACTCTGCCATGGTATCAACAGTGACTTGTGAATTACTGAGTGGGAGCACTTCTTCAGCGTGAAGAGATGAGGCATACGCCAACGCGGCGATACAACTTGCCTTAAAAAAACGGGACATCTATGGGTCCTTACGATTGCTCAATAATTAGAATACTGCCAACTTTCCAAATGTTACCGAATGCCCGCTGGGCATTTCGGCCGCAGTATTATTTTGATTTCCATAATTGTAGCTTGTCATGGCAGAGCGATGATCACGCTTCTTCTTTACAAGCTGTCATTTCAGACCATCTGATCACATCGTGATAAAACGTGTGTCCCCCGGACATAAAGCCCTCGACAGTCACAGATTTCTGATGATTGCTTTTATACCTGAAAACGCATTCAGTTACATTGCCGTTACATTGTCTTTGTGTGGCTTTACCGCGGGTTGACAGTCGTATCGGTACGCCTTGTACGGCAGCGCATTTCAGAATCAAAAAGGTTTGCCGTACAATCCGCCCTCATCCTCAAGCCCAAGGAAACACAGGAATGAGCAAGGCGTCTTCACATACCCCGATGATGCAGCAGTACTTCAAGATTAAGTCTGAATTTCCGGACACCTTGCTGTTTTACCGAATGGGCGACTTTTACGAACTTTTCTACGATGACGCCAAACGCGCTGCGCAGATTCTCGATATTACGCTGACGGCCCGTGGACAGAGTGGCGGACAACCCATTCCTATGGCTGGAGTACCCTTTCACGCGGCAGAAAACTACATCGCGAAGCTGGTTAAAAATGGCGTATCGGTTGCCATTGCAGAGCAGGTTGGCGACCCAGCCACCAGCAAGGGCCCAGTAGAGCGCAAAGTTGTGCGTATTCTGACGCCGGGCACCCTGACCGATGAAGCCCTGCTCGATGAGCACCTGGATAACCTGCTTGTCTCTGTGTGCTCTCATCAACAGCGCCACGGCATTGCCGTTCTTGAGATTTCATCTGGCCGTTTCAGTGTGTTTGAAGTTGATGGTGAGGATGCCCTACTGGCAGAGATTGAACGACTCCGCCCGGCAGAATTGCTACTGCCGGAAGATCAGATTTTTCCGGAGGCGGTTGCCAACCGTGCCGGTGCCACCCAACAAGCACCATGGCATTATGAGTCCGATACGGCACTGCGCCTGCTGACGACTCAGTTGAAGACCCGCGATCTGCGCGGTTTTGGCTGCGAAGGCATGAAGACAGCCATTCGTGCCGCAGGCGCCCTGCTCAACTATGCCCAAGAGACGCAGCGCAACAGCCTGCCCCATATTCGTTCTTTAACGGTAGAGCAGCCAGACGATGCCATCATCATCGACCCGGCCAGCCGCCGTAATCTCGAAATCGACATCAACCAGAAAGGCGACAATCTCTACACGCTCGCCTGGGTGCTCGATAAAACAGCCACTGCAATGGGAAGCCGCTTGTTGCGCCGCTGGCTCAATCGTCCGCTGCGCGATCATACGATTCTGGGGCTTCGCCAAAACCTGATCGCACAATGCCTGCAACAATACGCGCATGAAGATCTGCATCAGCATCTTAAGCAGGTCGGTGATATTGAACGTATTCTCTCTCGTGTGGCCCTGGGCTCCGCCCGTCCCCGCGACCTTGCAAGGCTGCGTGATGCACTTGCGGTTATTCCGGACATACGTCAGCGGCTGTCTGAACTGGAAGCGCCCCTCGGAACCGATATCTGTGAGCGAGCCCCAGAATTTCCGCAATGGGTGAGCCGTTTACAAGCAGCGATTATAGATAACCCGCCGGTCGTTATCCGCGACGGTGGTGTCATCGCAGAAGGCTATGACGCTGAGCTTGATGAACTACGTTCCCTCAGTGAGAACGCAGGCGACTATCTGGTTAAACTGGAAGAACGCGAACGTGAACGCACAGGCATCAGTACCCTCAAGGTGGGTTACAACCGTGTGCACGGTTACTACATTGAAATCAGCAAGGCGCAGTCTGAGTCTGCGCCCACCGAGTATATCCGTCGCCAGACACTGAAGAACGCCGAACGCTTTATCACCCCGGAGCTGAAAGAATTCGAAGATAAAGCGCTGAGCGCGAAAGCACGGGCACTCAGCCGTGAAAAAATGCTCTACGACGCCTTGCTCACAGACCTCGCTGAAGACCTTATCCCACTGCAGGTAGCTGCAGCTGCCCTGTCGGAACTTGATGTGCTTACCTGCCTGGCGGAACGGGCAGAGACACTCCGCCTTAATGCTCCGGAGTTGGTTGATGACAGTGTGGTTGATATCCGCCAGGGGCGTCATCCGGTGGTCGAATCATTGATTACCGATCCGTTTGTCGCCAACGATACCTGCCTGGATGGCGAACGCCGCATGCAGATTATTACCGGGCCGAACATGGGCGGTAAATCGACCTACATGCGTCAGGTTGCCCTGATCACCTTGCTGGCACACATCGGCTCTTACGTACCGGCTGAATTCTGCAAGCTCGGACCCATCGACCGTATTTTCACCCGCATGGGTTCGGCTGACGACGTCGCCGGTGGTCGCTCTACCTTTATGGTCGAGATGACAGAAACTGCCAATATCCTGCATAACGCCACGTGCGACAGCCTGGTGTTAATGGACGAAGTCGGACGCGGCACTTCAACCTTTGATGGCCTGTCCCTCGCCTGGGCAGCCGCCGCTCATCTCGCCGAGAATACCGAAGCTTTTACGCTGTTCGCGACGCATTACTTCGAAATGACCGCTCTGCCCGAGCAATACACCAACACCATCAATGTTCACCTTAAGGCGACCGAGCACGATGAGCGGATTATCTTTCTGCACAGTGTGGAGGAAGGCCCGGCCAATCAGAGTTACGGCTTACAGGTCGCACAGCTGGCGGGGGTTCCACCTGCCGTTATCTCCAATGCCCGTCAACAACTGGCACAACTCGAGCAGCAAACAGGCCCAGTCACGCCTGTCGTACCCATCAAAACCGGGCGCAACAGCGAACCGGCACCAATGCAGTCCGATCTTTTTGCCGCAGGCCCCAGCCCGGCTGAAGAGGCACTGGCAAAGGTTAATCCGGATGACCTGACACCGCGACAGGCACTGGAGCTGGTCTACTCATTGAAGGACCTGATATAGAGGATAAATGAGGAGCATTGTTCGGTATAACCGAACGGTGTCTCCCGAATTTTCCCCAACAAAAGAAGACCCGGCGCCTTGCCTGACCATCGCCGACTACCTAGAATACCCGCAACCGTGATAAGCAGGGCCGAAGAGCCCCGAATGATGATTCAGGAGAAGATCAGATGACCTTCGTCGTAACCGATAACTGCGTTAAGTGTAAGTACACAGACTGTGTTGAAGTCTGCCCGGTAGACTGCTTCTACGAAGGCCCGAACTTCCTCGTTATTCACCCGGACGAGTGTATTGACTGCGCACTCTGTGAGCCAGAGTGTCCTGCCGAAGCGATTTTCTCTGAGGACGAAGTTCCAGCAGGACAGGAACAGTATATTGAACTC
The DNA here is from genome assembly GCA_002724925.1 of Oceanospirillaceae bacterium. GTDB lineage: Bacteria > Pseudomonadota > Gammaproteobacteria > Pseudomonadales > Oceanobacteraceae > Thalassolituus. Next base: position 139,544 of record PBQA01000037.1, on the reverse strand, counting down.
AATGCTGAGTTGTCTGAAGAGTGGGCTGACAACAACATTACTGAGCAGAAAGATCCTCTGCCAGACGCAGAAGAATGGGACGGTGTACCAGACAAGATCCAGTATCTGGAACGCTGATTCACTGGTCAGCCCTGACCATAAAAAAGCCCCGGGAACTCATGTTGCCGGGGCTTTTTGTTTTCTTCACGCTCTACATCCGACTTCAGCTGAGCCATTGATCAAACATTTCGACCATCACCGTCTCGCCCGGCTCGACATGGCCTCGCTCCTGCTCAAGCACAATAAAACAGTTCGCTTTACTGACGGAACTTAGAATTCCCGAGCCCTGCTGCCCTGTACTGCGTACCTGCCACTGGCCAGCGTCATGTAATTCAGCAATGCCTCGTTGGTAATCCGCCCGACCCGGACGCTTTTTCAAGCGCTCGCTGGCAATAGCCGGTATGCGTACAGGCGGAGATATCGTCTCGCCAGAAAGGCTGCGTAACACAGGCAGCCCGATCTGGTGTAGGGTTACTAGGGCCGATACAGGGTTACCGGGCAGCCCCAGAAAGAGCGTTTTGCCGATTCGCCCAAACGCCAACGGTTTGCCCGGCTTCATCGCCAGCTTCCAGAGATCCAACTTACCCAGAGCCTCGACCGCAGTGCGGGTAAAATCCGCTTCGCCGACAGATACGCCACCGCTGGTAATAATGATGTCGGCATCCGCGGCGGCTGTCTCCAGCGCTTCCTGAATAGCTTCAAGCGTATCGCTCACCGCAGTAACTGCAGATATCTCAGCACCCAGTCGCGCAAGAATCGGCCGCAATACAAAGGAATTGCTCTCGTAGATTTTTCCAGCAGGTAACTCACTGCCTGGAGCTACCAACTCGTCGCCTGTAGTTAACAGACTGACTCGCAACGGTCTTACAACATCGACATCAGCAATGCCAATGCTGGCGAGAAGACCACAATCAGCTGGGGTCAGGCGACGCCCTGCAGCCAGAACAACCTCGCCATGGCGGATATCCTCTCCGGCACGACGAATATTATCGCCGTCGCGAAGAGACTCCGGGTGATCGACCCGCACACCGGCATCCACCACCTCGGTATTTTCCTGCATCACCACAAGCTTAGCGCCGTCAGGAACAACGGCTCCGGTCATAATACGAACGCATTCACCAGCGCTGAGTACACCTTCAAAGACCTCACCAGCCAGAACGATGCCACGCTGACGGAAAAGACCGATTGGCGTACGCCCACTATCAAGAGAACCAGGATTCACAGCGTACCCATCCATGGCTGAGTTATCCGCAGGGGGAACATTCACAGGGCTGATCACGTCCTTGGCCAGCACACGACCACACGCCTGCTCAAGCGGGCAGAGCTCCTGCTCCCTAACGGGCGTTACCTGCGATAACAGATACTCAATTGCTGTATCGACCGGAGTTAATCCCGGCTGATCACAAGGATTCATGACTTGGCCTCCACAGAATCTGGACTCGAAACGCTCGTCGTGACCAATATCCAGTCCTCTAACGACAGTTCGAGAGTATCGCCAGCTTCAAGTGGCCCGACCCCCGGAGGGGTACCCGTCATGACGACATCGCCGGGGTTCAGGGTAAAAGTCTGAGACATATGAGCAATCAGAGAAAGAACGGGATTCAGCATATCGGAACTATTGCCTGACTGTTGCTGAGCACCATTACGATGCAAGGAGAAATTCAGGTTCTGCCAGTCAGATACCCGCGCCGCAGATACAAATGGGCTCAGAGGGCACGAACCGTCGAACGCTTTTGCGCGCTCCCAGGGCAGGCCTTTCTCTTTTAATACGGATTGAACATCCCGCAGGGTCAGATCAAGCCCAAGACCGATACCGGCCAGCGCGGAAGCGACATCAGCTTCAGACGCAGCTGTCAGCCTCTGGCCGATCAATACCGCCACTTCGAGTTCGTGATGCACATCGCCCTGAGACAGAGGAATGCTTAACGGCGCCTGCAGGTCGCATGCGGCATCGGCCGGTTTAATAAACAAAACAGGGGTGTCGGGAACCGGATTATTCAGTTCTGCTGTATGTGCCGCATAGTTACGGCCAATGCACACAATCTTGCCAACCGGCGATGAAAATGGCGCACCATCAAGGGAAGGGGTAAACATAATCGACCTGCAACAAGGTAAAACCCCGACTATAACACGCCGGGGTTCATCACTGCTCAGGGCTAAAAATCAGGATTTACCGCCAGGAAAGGAAATCAGTTCTGCAAGTTCACGGTTTGCCTGAGAAGGCACTTCAAGACTGCTTTCAAGTACACCTCGCAAAGTTTCCTGACTCTCGAAATCCATCGAATCGCAGGCACACCCTACAACATCATCATCGATATGAACCAAAGAACAGTCCATATCAATAATACCGCCGTTTTCCAGCGTCAGGCTGATCTTCAGCGATTGCTCCAGCTGCCAGCTGACGTTTTCTGGTATGACCAGCAGGATGCCTCGCATGCTGATATCCAGACAGAAGGTTTCAAGCTTCTGAGTGCCGTCGTCTACCTGAACCCGTTGAAACAGGTGAACGCGCTTTGCTTGTCGTTGTTCCATGGTTGTTTCCTGTTTGGGATACAACAGGTTTAGCCTGTTATGGCAAAACCGCAAGCTCGCGAATGCGATTTATTCCAGTCAGGTCACTTTTCAGCGATCTGACCGAACTATCAGGCTAAACGTTTATATTTCATACGCTTAGGTTGCGCATCACTGCCCAGGCGCTTTTTACGATCCTCTTCGTATTCAGTGTAGTTACCGTCGAAGAAGGTCACTTTCGAGTCGCCTTCATACGCCAGAATGTGGGTCGCAATACGATCCAGGAACCAGCGGTCGTGCGACACCACCATCACGGTACCCGGGAAGGCATCAATGGCCTCTTCCAGCGCACGCAAAGTTTCGACATCGAGGTCGTTAGACGGTTCATCGAGCAGCAGTACATTAGCGCCCTGCTTCAGCGTATACGCCAGTTGCAGACGTCCTCGCTCACCACCAGACAGCTCACCGACGCGCTTCTGCTGGTCACCACCTTTAAAGTTAAAGCGACCGATATAAGCACGGCTTGGGTACTCTTTGCCGTTGATATCGAGCATGTCGAGGCCGTCAGAAATAGATTCCCACACGGTTTTACTGTCATCGAGTTCGTCACGAAGCTGTTCAACGAAGGCCAGCTTCACGGTCTCACCGATGACCACTTCGCCTGAGTCTGGCTGCTCTGTACCCGCAATCATACGGAACAAAGTCGACTTACCTGCACCGTTACCGCCGACGATGCCGACAATCGCACCCGGTGGCACGGCGAAATCGAGATTATCGATCAGAACGCGGTCACCGAACGACTTAGTCACGTTGTGGAACTCGATGACCTTGTCGCCCAGACGCGGACCCGGTGGAATGTAGATTTCGTTGGTTTCGTTACGGGTCTGGAACTCACGGGAGTTCATTTCTTCGAAGCGAGCCAGGCGCGCTTTGCTCTTAGCCTGACGACCTTTTGCACCTTTGCGTACCCACTCCAGCTCATGCTTGATCGCTTTGGTGTGGGCTTCTTCTTCTTTCTTCTCCTGCTCTAATCGCTTTTCTTTCGCTTCAAGCCAGGTGGTGTAGTTGCCCTGATAAGGAATGCCGTGGCCGCGGTCGAGTTCGAGAATCCATTCCGCACAGTTATCGAGAAAGTAACGGTCGTGGGTAATGGCCACGACGGTGCCTGGGTATTCTTCGAGGAATTTCTCCAGCCAACCGACTGATTCAGCATCCAGGTGGTTGGTCGGTTCGTCCAGAAGCAACATATCTGGCTTGGACATCAGCAGACGACACAGCGCGACACGACGGCGCTCACCACCAGACAGCTTAGTGACATCCGCATCCCATGGCGGCAGGCGCAGGGCATCGGCGGCGATTTCCATCTGCCGATCAACATCGTGGCCATCAGACGCTTCAATAATGGCTTCCAGCTTGCCCTGTTTTTTTGCCAATTCATCGAAATCCGCATCAGGCTCAGCATAAGCGGCATACACCTGTTCAAGCTCGGCCTTGGCATTCATCAGCTCGCTGAGACCATCTTCAACGTTGCCGCGCACGTCTTTCGCCGGATCGAGCTCTGGCTCCTGAGGAAGGTAACCAATATTGAGGTCCGGCTGAGGACGAGCCTCACCGATAATATCAGTATCAATGCCCGCCATGATTTTGAGCAGGGTTGATTTACCTGCACCATTCAGGCCCAGAACGCCAATTTTAGCGCCCGGAAAAAAGGACAAAGAGATGTCACGCAGGATCTGTCGCTTAGGTGGAACAATCTTCCCTAAGCGGTTCATAGTGAATACGTACTGTGCCATGGGCATCGCCTCCGCAATGTATTTCGCCGCAACGCTACTGAAAAGCCCATAGAAAGGCAAATAAAGCCCATTATGATGGGTCTCTGGTTGTGAAGGTGACAGACAATGACTAAGGTTAATAACCATAATCAGTCGTTAACGGACACCGCTTTACATGCTCCCGCATCATGGAGCCCCAGAGGCTAAACTTCACTCAGCCGCCACTCACCGGGCAAATACTCCCCTGTTTGTGCTGAGCTTTATATTTTTGACTGTCGTTCTCAGTTTTCAGAGCTGGCAGCAATGGCAGACCGCACGGCACGCCTACAGCATTGACATCGAACGGACGCTCGACCATTACAAGCGCCAGTCAGAACTGATCATTAAAGCAGGGCTTCACGCTAACCAGATATTCACTCGCAGTTATGGCGATCAGCTCGAAGTGTATGCCACTCACCCGGAGGCCGCCGACACCGACGACCTGTGGGGACACGTCAGTGCAGCGATTTTCAATGCGACCGGTTTTTTTGTTACCGATGAAAACGGCAAAGTACTCAACCACTACGGCAGCCTGCTGAGCCCGAGTGAAACCAGTGATATTGAAAACGAATTACGTGCGCAGGGATTAGACAAAGCCATTTTTTCATTACGCTATGGCCACCTGGGCGGTTACTACGTTGGTACGCGCTTCAACACCAGCAACGGCCCCATGATTATGGTATCCCGTCGCGCATACAGTCACCTCTCAGAAATCATTTTCAGGGGCGGATTTAATGGGTTCGAAATGGTGCTTTTTGATCGCCGAGATAACACAGTGTCTATCCGCGAGCAGTTCTATTCAGACACGCTGCACCCTAGTCCTCTGACACAAAACGAGACCGACAACATTCTCTATCGCGACAATATTCCAATGTCGCCCTGGGATATTCTGGCTCTGCCTGTTCAGGGGTACTGGAAGCAACAGGTTATTGAAAGCATCCGTATACCGGCCACTTTTCTGGTGGTGTTCGCCATCCTTCTCGTCGTTTTACGTCGTTACCTGAGCCAGCAAGGTGAAGCCGTTGTTGCCCTGCAAAAGGCCACACAAGAGACCGAACGACGCGCCGACAGAGTTTTACGCTCTATTGATGAAGCCTTCATCTCCACCGACCACAAAGGCAATATTGATTACCTGAATCCCAAAGCTCTGTCGTTGCTTGGTCGCGCAGAGCCAGAGCCGGTTCTGGGTATGCCTCTGACTGATATTTGGCCAGCATCAGACGCCCTCTGGAACACAGGGCTGACACCGGAAGCGATTGAAGGCCTGAAACCTGATCAACGTGTTATGCACGTCCCACACACTGGCGGAAAGCATATTCTCGAGCAGAAAATGCAGATGCTTTACGACAACAAGCAAGTCAGTGGCTATGTCTGGTTACTCAGGGACATCACCGAATCAGAGCAGGCGAAAGCGGCACTGGAACATAGCAGAACCCGCTACAAAACCCTGTTTGAAGAAGCCGGTATTGCTCATGGCCTTCTGGATCTGAGCGAATTTGATGGCAATGTTGAAACGCTGAAAGTAGTCAGCGTCAATGAAGCGACCCTGCAGCTGGGCGATTTCGATACCGCCGAAGCAATGGGGGCACATTATCAGCGCCATCCAGAATCCCTGACGCCTCTACTGAAAGCGCTGACCAGCAGTCAGTCTCTCCGGCTGCAGCAAAACGAATGCGAGCTCACCCTGCGCGACCGTAATGGCCGCTCAATCGATATCTGGGCGAGTATCAGCTTCCGCACGAATGCCAGTCATCAGGTGTTGCTGACCATGCTGGATATCACTGAGCGCAAGCAGGCAACTGAAAAAATCCGTGAACGCGAAGCGTTCTGGATGCATGTCATGGAGGCCATGCCCGATGTGGTTTACGTACTCGACGTTAACGACCGCCTGGAACAGAAAACCATTTTTTCTAACCGTCACGTTGCGCAACTCTTAGGGTTCCCGGATAGCCGCGAATACATTGAACGCAGCTGGATGGATTACGTCATTGAAGACGACCTCGCACGCTGCCGCGACGGACTCAGAAACATCAGAAATTCCATCAATGGCCAAACCATTGAAACCACCGCCCGTTTTCTGAATGTCGATGGCGAAATCCGGGTGATTAAATTCCGCGATACGCCATTCACCTATGACCGTGACGGCAAGGTAGAGCGCTACATAGGTACCGGCAGAGACGTCACCGCAGACATTGAAAAGCAGGAACAGATCGTCGAAAGCGAACGACGCTACCGCCTGCTGGCTGAGAACATGAATGATATTGTCTGGGCCACCGATGCCCAGCTCAATTTCAATTTCGTCAGTACCTCAGTGCAGCGCCTGCTGGGATACCAGCCTGAAGATCTGACCAATGGCGGCGTCGCCCGGATATTCTCCCGCCCCGACCTCAAGCGACTTGGCAAAGCGTTGCAGCACCAGATACAGATCGCAATCAACAGCCCAGAAACAGCCAAACGTCGCAGTACCGTCATTCGGGAAGACTTCTATGCCTCGGCCAGTAATGGCAGTCGCGTACTTCTGGAGCTGCAAGCCAGCCTGCTTTGGAATGATAAGGGAGAGCTACAAGGGCTTTTAGGTATCTGCAGAGATGTCACCGAGTCACGTAGCATCGAACAGGAGCTACAACTTGCGGCGGAAGTGTTCGAAAACAGTAACGAGGCCATCCTGATCACGGATCAGAAACTCAGAATCGCCAATACGAACCGGGCCTTCCAGCACATCACCGGATATTCCGCCGAAGATGTCACCGGCAAAACACCTGACTTTCTGATTTCTTCAGAACAATACGAAGAAGACCTGATTGAAAAAATCGGCGAGCGCCTGATGGTGGATGGTTACTGGCAAGGCGAAATTTCGTATCGCCGCAGCCAGGGCGATATCCGTACTGGCTGGGCCGGAGTCAGTGCGATTCGTGACCAGAACCGCGAAGTTCAGAGCCTGATCATCATTATGTCAGACATTACAGAACGCAAAGCCAGTGAAGAACGCATCCACAAGCTTGCGTATTACGATCCCCTGACGGCCCTGCCAAATCGCAGTCAGATGCACGAGACATTAGATGGCATGCTAAAGCGAGCACGTAAGCAGGGCCTATGGGTGGTGCTGCTGTTTATCGACCTTGACCGCTTCAAACCGATTAACGACTCAATGGGCCACCCTGCAGGTGACGAGGTACTGAAGCAAGTGGCTGGGCGTCTGCGTAACTGTGTTAAACAACGTGATCTTGTCTGTCGTATGGGCGGTGATGAATTCACCATTGCAATCGCGGATCAGCCAAGTCACAACGCCGCGTCAGATACTGCGATCATCGTTGCCGAACGTATTCTGGAATCACTACATCAGTCATTTAACCTGAACCAGCGTGAAGTATTTATCAGCGCCAGTATCGGGATCTCTGTTTATCCTAATGACGGTAACAGCGTTATTGAGCTGCTGAAAAATGCCGATATGGCGATGTATCACGCGAAAGACATGGGGCGTGACAACATGCAATTCTTCACAGCCTCCATGAATCGCAAGGCGGTCCAGTTACTGGAACTGGAAAATGACCTGCGCCATGCCCTCGCCCGTGACGAAATGCAGCTCTATTTTCAGCCGCAATATCGCACCGACAGTGAAAAAGCTGTCGGCGTCGAGGTGCTGCTACGCTGGATTCACCCGACGCGCGGCATGATCTCGCCCGGCACCTTTATCCCCATCATCGAGGACACTGGGCTTATTGTGCCGATTGGTCAATGGGTGCTCGAAGAGAGCTGCCGTTGTTTTGTACGCTGGCAGGCCGAGCAACAACTGGGGCTTGAGCGAATTGCGGTAAACGTCTCCGCACGACAGTTCCGTTCGGAAGACTTCCTCAACGTGGTGAAAGACATCATCATCCGCACTGGTATACGGCCAGAACAGTTGGAGCTGGAACTCACCGAAAGCATCCTGATGGAAGACGTCGAGCTGGCCATGGAAACCCTGCGAGGCTTACGCGCCGCCGGGGTGAAAACAGCGATTGACGATTTCGGCACAGGCTACTCCTCACTGAACTACCTCAAGCAGTTCCCGGTAGATACCTTGAAAATCGACCGCAGTTTCATCCAGAACCTGCCAGAGAACGCCGACGACGCTCAGATCTCACGAACCATCATTGCCATGGGCCACAACCTTGGTATGGGGATCATTGCTGAGGGGGTCGAAACCGCCGAACAACTGACCTTCCTGCAAATGGCCAAATGCGAAGAGGTTCAGGGGTTCTATTTCAGTAAACCGGTCGATGAGACAACCCTGATTAAGGATCTTGGCAACAGCTGAACATCAGTCATGTTGATATGACACCTTCTCAAGTGCGAGGCGCACAACTTTGCGGTAGAATGTGCACCTCAAAAAATTTCTGATTATCCTACTTGAGGAAGCCCTGATGTTTAGCCGTGATATGAACATAGCGGATTTCGACCCAGATCTGTGGTCAGCGATGCAGTCTGAGGATGCCCGTCAGGAGCATCACATTGAGCTGATCGCCTCTGAAAACTACACCAGCCCACGCGTGATGGAAGCACAGGGCTCTCAGCTGACTAACAAGTACGCCGAAGGTTACCCAGGCAAGCGTTACTACGGTGGCTGCGAACACGTCGACGTAATCGAGCAACTGGCGATCGACCGTGCTAAAGAACTGTTCGGTGCTGGCTACGCTAACGTTCAGCCACACTCTGGCTCACAGGCAAACGCAGCGGTTTACTTCGCATTGTGTCAGCCTGGCGATACAATTCTGGGCATGAGCCTCGCACACGGTGGTCACCTGACTCACGGCGCGTCTGTATCTTTCTCTGGTCGCGTATACAACGCAGTTCAGTACGGTCTGAACCCAGAAACTGGCGAAATCGACTACGAAGAAGTAGAACGCCTGGCTCGTGAGCACAAGCCTAAAATGATCGTTGCTGGCTTCTCTGCCTACTCACGCGTCGTAGACTGGAAGAAATTCCGTGAGATCGCCGACGAAGTGGGCGCTTACCTGTTTGTCGATATGGCACACATCGCAGGTCTGGTTGCGGCTGGCGTATACCCATCCCCTGTGGGTATCGCAGACGTCGTGACCACCACGACCCACAAAACACTGCGCGGTCCTCGTGGCGGCCTGATTCTGGCCAACGACGACGAAGATCTGAACAAGAAATTTAACTTCGCTGTATTCCCTGAGTCTCAGGGTGGCCCACTGATGCACGTGATCGCCGCAAAAGCAGTGTGCTTCAAAGAAGCCATGAGCCAGGAATACAAAGACTACCAGGCTCAGGTGGTCAAGAATGCTCAAGCGATGGCTGAAACCTTCATCAGCCGCGGCATCAACGTGGTATCTGGCGGTACTGATGACCACCTGTTCCTGGTTGATCTGATCGGTAAAGAGTACACAGGTAAAGATGCAGACGCGGCTCTGGGTCGTGCCAACATCACTGTGAACAAGAACTCTGTACCTAACGATCCTCGCTCACCGTTCGTGACCTCTGGTCTGCGTATCGGTAGCCCGGCCATTACCAGTCGTGGTTTCAAAGAAGAGCAGGCGACCCAGCTGGCTGGCTGGATCTGCGACATTCTTGATGGTCTGGAGAAAGGTGAATCTGAAGCCGTTGAAGCATCAGTAAAAGAGAAAGTTGTCGCACTTTGCGAACAGTTCCCTGTGTACAAGTAAGCACTGGATCTCTGAAAAACCGGCCAGATGGCCGGTTTTTTTATGCCTGAAATTTGAGACAGGTCACTCTCAGACCCGGCCTGCGTCACACATATGTCACAAAGTTTTCATAGAGTAGTCACGCTTTAGATCCAAGCCGGCAACAGAGGATTCCCACATGTCCGATTCATGGAAACCCGTGACCTATGTACAGCTCATTAACCTGATGAGCCATAATGAAAGCCAGCTGGAGGAGAGTTTTCGCCCTTTCTGGAACGCTATCCGACTACCTGCCGCCGAATTATGGCAACAGCACCCCTGGGGCAATGAAGGGTGTGGATTCTGGGTACTGGCGACCGCTGGCCGTCACTGCATCTACTACAACGATCTGACCGAAGGTTTCTCTGTAGGTCAGTTCGAACGCTGGGGCCACATAATCAATTACCAGAAGTCGAAAGCTGGTCTGCAGCATGCGATAGACAGCCTGCTGCAACAGGAGCCTCTGACTGAAAGCGCATAAAGAAGACTCCCTTCTGACATGCGCTGGCCAGATATAACCTGTCTGGCCTTGGGCAATTTAATGACCCAGATCATATTTTGATTTCACATCACTCCCGCAAGAAGCAGTATGTCGGTTCAGCACCCCTGAAACGTATATAACGCACCTCTGCCACTCGAAAATCTTGGCTGGCTCCCCCCTACTTTCTCGTGCCAGCCAGTTGTTCAATAGCCTCAGATAACCAACAACAACCTCACTACAACACAGGATTTTCAATATGACTGAGGCCGCTACTACATCCACCACGACTCGCATGACCGCTGGCGAGCGTGCAGGCATCCCTCCGCGTCGTATGGACTTCGAGTTTGGTGACGATACCAAGCGCTACTGGTATGCAGACAACGCGTTTCTGACCACGTTCTGGACCACGCTTTCGGCACTGTTTCCAGCTGGTGAAACCTTCTTTATCGACTCTGTTAAGAACTACCGTCATGTTGTCAAAGATCAGAAGCTGAAAGACGAGATCTCCGGCTTTATCGGTCAGGAGGCTCTGCACACTAAAGAGCATCAGGCATTCAATGACATGGCGGATCGTCATGGTCTGCCAAGCGGTCGCATCGATAAGGAACTCTGGAGCCTTCTAGGCCTGACCAAAAAAATCTTTCCGAAGAAGCTACAGCTGGCGACCACAGTGGCTCTGGAACACTACACTGCAATTCTTGCGGAGCAGCTTCTGCGCGACACCGAGCACCAGGAGAATATTCAGGATCGCGAAGCGCTGAAACTCTGGATGTGGCACGCTCTGGAAGAAAACGAGCACAAGTCCGTGGCCTACGATGTGTACGAACTGATCGGTGGCGGCTACTTTACGCGTATTTTTGCCATGATCGTGGCCACCATTGGTTTTATTGTCTTTGTGGGGCAGGGCCACCTGCGCATGCTGTGGGCGAACGGCACCCTTTTCGATATCAAAGACAATGCCAAAGGCTTCTGGAAACTGCTGGGCTGGAAAGGCCTCTTCCCACGCCTGTTGTTCAAGTATCTCGACTTCTATCGCCCGGGCTTCCACCCCAACGATCACGACACAGTGAGACTACTGGAAGACTGGCGTGAGCGCATGCTGCAGGATGGCGGTCTGCTGTCAGAGCAGACCTACAGCAAGTCCAAAGCTGCCTGAAGCAGACGCTCTATCAGGTAACTTATAAGCAATGGCCGGAATTACTCCGGCCATTTCTTATTTTGATCATAATTCACTGATTGTTGCCCGCTCGCCACGTTCTTGAATCTGCGAACTTCTTCTAAATTGTAGGACATAGCGCAATGACAGATATGCGCTCCCTAATAAGGTATAGAAAACAAGAGGCAGGTTTTCGTATGGCTACTATGACACAAGCACAGGGAACTCCACGCATCACCGCTGGCGAGCGAGCAGGTATTCCGCCCCGCCGCATGGACTTCGAATTCCCGGAAGAGACCACAAAATACTGGTACGGCGACAGCGCCTTTCTGACCACGTTCTGGGTGACTCTCTCCGCCCTGTTCCCAGAAGGTGAAGACTTCTTTGTAGACAGCGTAAAGAACTACCGCAAAGACATTAAAGATCAGAAACTGAAAGACGAAGTCTCAGGCTTTATTGGCCAGGAAGCACTTCACAGCAAAGAACACGAAGCCTTCAACGACATGGCTGAAAAGCACGGCCTGCCAGCATTAACGCTGGATAAAGAGCTCGGGGTTCTGTTCCGCCTGATCCGCAAATATGTGCCGAAGAAAATGCAGCTCGCACTGACTGTGGCTCTGGAACATTACACCGCGATCATTGCTGAGCAGCTTCTGCGTGAAGATTTCCACCAGGAAATGTTTCGTGATCGCGAAGCACTGAAACTCTGGATGTGGCACGCGCTCGAAGAAAACGAACACAAGACCGTCGCGTTTGATGTCTACAACCAGGTTGGCGGTGGTTACTTCACCCGCGTGGGCACCATGCTGATAGGAACACTGGTGTTTGCTGTCGTCGTTGTCAGTGGTCACATTCGTCTACTCAAGGCCGATGGCCAACTGACTAACTGGAAAGCCAACTGGCGCGGCCTGAAATTTCTTTGGGGCTGGAAGGGCCTGTTCCCTCGCCTGGGTCGTCAGTACTTCGATTTCTACCGCCCGGGCTTCCACCCTAGCGACCATGATACCGAAGCGCTGCTCGAAAGCTGGCGCCAGCGCATGCTGAACGATGGTGGCCTGTTAGCCGAACAAACGTACAGCAAAAGCCGTAAGGGCTGACCCTGTTACACTGCTGAAGCCGGGTTTCTGACCCTGCTTCGGCAGATTTCTATTACTTTCTATAGTTTCAGTAAATCTGATTTGGCCGTTATATACCCCCCTGGCAAAGAAAAACCCCCTCTGAAATTGCCATATTTGACAGAAAATCACCGATTCGGACCTATTAGACATCTGTTTAACACCCCGCTACGGCGATTTGAGCCACAACTTACCCTTCCTTGTCTTTAAGACACCCCCGGCCATGCGCAAAATTTGGCATAGAGATACCTTCAACTGGACAGTCTGGCCACGTCTAATAGACTCAACAAAACAACATCTACAACAAACACAAACCAAAGCAGGTGTATCGTATGACTACTACAGCTACCGCTACTGCCCCAACTGGCAAGGTACGCATGACTGCAGGTGAGCGTGCAGGTATTCCGCCGCGCCGTATGGATTTCGAATTTTCAGAAGATTCCAAGCGCTACTGGTACGCGGATAACTCATTCCTGACGACTTTCTGGACGACTTTGTCCTCACTATTCCCAGAAGGCGAAACCTTCTTCGTTGATTCCGTGAAAAACTATCGTCACGAGATCAAAGACCAGCTGCTGAAAGATCAGGTGTCTGGCTTCATCGGTCAGGAAGCAATGCACTCGAAAGAGCACGCGGCTTTCAATGACATCGCAGAACGCCATGGTCTGCCAGCCAACAAACTGGATAAAGAACTGGGCATGCTATTCAAGCTGGGCCGCAAGATTCTGCCGAAGAAACTTCAGCTGGCTATCACCGTAGCGCTTGAGCACTACACAGCGATTCTGGCTGAGCAGCTGCTGCGTGACGAACGCCACCAGGAAAACATCCAGGACCCAGAAGCTCTGAAACTGTGGATGTGGCACGCGCTCGAAGAAAATGAACACAAGATTGTTGCATACGATGTGTACGAAACCATCGGCGGCGGTTACTTCACTCGCGTATTCGCGATGCTGGTTTCAACCATCTTCTTCTTCGCGATTGTTGGTCAGGGTCACATCCGCCTGATGTGGGCAGACCGTAGCCTGTTCAAAATGAAGGATAACCTGAAAGGTCTCTGGTTCCTGTGGGGTTGGAAAGGTCTCTTCCCTCAGTTGTTCTTCAAGTACATGGATTACTTCCGTCCGGGCTTCCACCCGAACGACCACGACACCGTTCAGCTGCTGGACGACTGGCGTGAAAAAATGCTGCAGGAGGGTGGCATGCTGGCTGACCAGATCAAGAACCCTTCGCACGTTCGCACTAAGGCTGCTTAATCAGCCGACAGGCAAACGGAACATTCCGTTCTTGTCAGGGGGCCGCATCAGCGGCCCTTTTTTATTGCTGCATGGACCGAACCTGAGTACCATTGCGGCCATATTTCCTCCGCTTTTATTCGAACGGAACGCTCTTTAATATGCATTGCCCTTTCTGCGCACATCCGGAAACCAAAGTCATAGACTCACGTCTTGTGGCTGACGGTGAACAAATCCGTCGGCGCCGGGAATGCATCCTCTGTGGTGAGCGTTTCACCACCTTTGAAACCGCCGAACTCGTCATGCCGCGAGTGATCAAGCAAGACGGAAAACGCGAACCCTTTGATGAAGACAAACTTCGCTCTGGCATTCAGCGCGCCCTTGAAAAGCGCCCTGTCAGTATTGAGTCCATCGAAGCGGCCATTACCCACATCAAACAAAAGCTCAGAGCCACGGGTGAGCGCGAAGTCGCCAGTCGTGATGTTGGCGAATGGGTGATGGACGAGCTGCGCTCCTTAGACGAGGTCGCGTTCGTGCGTTTTGCGTCGGTTTACCGCAGCTTTAAAGATCTGGAAGAATTCCGCGCCGAGATTGAGCGCATCAGCCTGAAGGCAGCCTCGCCTGCGGTTGTTAAAGCCGTTGAGAATTCGCCCTCTCTGACAGGCAATGACCCCCATGAGAGTGATCACAGCCAGAAGGAATCATCATGAGCTGCCAGTCAACCGCAGACGTGAAGTGGATGGCTGAAGCCCTCCGATTGGCAAAAAAAGGGCGGTTTACCACCAGTCCTAACCCGCGCGTGGGCTGCGTTATCGTCAAAGACGGAATCAAAGTCGGCGAAGGCTGGCACCAGAAAGCCGGCGAACCCCACGCTGAGGTTCACGCTTTGCGTGCCGCCGGTGATAAAGCACAAGGCGCGACCGCCTACGTCACGCTGGAACCCTGTAGTCACTATGGGCGAACCCCCCCTTGCGCAGAAGGGCTGATCAAAGCCGGCGTATCCAGAGTCGTTGGCGCTGTCCGCGACCCGAATCCAAGCGTCGCCGGGCGCGGATACGAGATGCTCAGACAAGCTGGTATTGAGGTTGTAGAGTCGTGTCTTGAGCCAGAAGCAGATGCCATTAATGCGGGGTTTATGAAGCGCATGCGCACAGGCCTTCCTTATGTGCGTATCAAGCTCGCCATGAGCCTGGACGGGCGCACTGCAATGGCGTCCGGCGAGAGCCAATGGATCACTGGCAGTAGCGCGAGACGGGACGTTCAGAAGCTCAGAGCACAAAGCTGTGCGATAATTACAGGTGCGGACAGCGTGATTCTTGATAACCCGTCCATGACGGTTCGACCTGAAGAGGCGGAGCTGGATATTCCAGAGGCTCTGCGCCGACAACCGCTGCGAGTAATCATTGACGGGACACACCGCGTGAACGGCGAGGCCGCCATCTTTGATAAAGCCGGCGACATCCTGATTGCCAGTCGCACGCCCCCGGTCACCGCGATCAGTCGTGATGAAACTATTGGGCGGCTCGGCTACTGGGCAGGCGATCTCGATGGTAATACTGACATCGAAGGACTATTGCGCCATCTCGCTTCTGAGGGCAACAACGAAATCCTGGTAGAAAGCGGCGCAAAACTCGCCGGCGCCTTTGTCAGTGCAGGCCTCGCCGACGAACTTATCGTATACTGCGCGCCAACATTACTCGGAAGTGACGCGCGGCCACTGCTATCATTGCCATTCAGCAAGATGAAACAGCAGATCCGCTGGCAATGGCAGGACGTTCGTATGGTCGGAAATGACCTGCGTCTGACCCTACGCCCCGATACTTCCACTGCAGCAGAAAGGGCCTGACGTGTTTACCGGTATTATTGAAGCGGTTGGTAAAATAGCCAGTACCCGATCTGAGCAAGGTGATCTGCGTCTTCGGATCAGTACAGGCAACCTCGATCTGAGCGACGTAAAACTCGGCGACAGCATTGCAACCAATGGTGTCTGCCTGACCGTTGTTGCTGCCCATGCCGACGGTTTTGAAGCTGATGTTTCACGAGAGTCTCTGGCTCACACGCGTATTGCTCAATGGTCACCCGGAACAAAGGTAAACCTTGAGAAAGCGATGCTGCCAACGACCCGCATGGGCGGCCATATTGTCAGTGGTCATGTCGACGGTGTAGGTGTTGTCCGCGGACGCAAAGCTGATGCGCGCTCAATCCGCTTTGACATAGAAGTGCCCGCCGATCTGCGTCGCTACATTGCCGCTAAAGGCTCAGTCACCGTCGATGGTGTCAGCCTGACAACGAACGCACTGACAGCAACAGGTTTTGAATTGAATATTGTGCCTCATACGGCACAGGAAACGACTCTGGCCGACCTGGAAGCCGGAGCAGAAGTCCACCTTGAGGTCGACGTGATTGCACGTTACCTCGAGCAGCTTCTGGGACAAAAAACACACGATGAAAGTCGCCTGACACCAGCGTTCCTCGCTGAGAACGGCTTCTGGAAATAACCGGGAAGTATTATGGCTCTGAACAGTATCGAAGAAATTATTGCCGATATCCGCGATGGTAAAATGGTTATCCTGATGGATGACGAGGATCGCGAAAACGAAGGCGATATCATTGTAGCGTCTGAGAAAGTCACCCCCGACATCATCAACTTTATGGCAACAGAAGCCCGCGGTCTGATCTGCCTGACCCTGACGGGTGAGCGCTGTGATTATCTGGGTCTGCCGTCAATGGTCGCGGGCAACGGCGCTAAGTTCTCTACACCATTTACCGTATCTATCGAAGCGGCAGAAGGCGTTACCACCGGTATTTCAGCGGCTGACCGCGCAGCTACGATTCTTGCAGCGGTAAACCCTATGGGTAAGCCCGATGACATCGTACAGCCTGGTCATATCTTTCCGCTACGCGCCCGCCCTGGCGGCGTACTGAGCCGTGCAGGTCATACCGAAGCGGGCTGCGACCTTGCGCGCCTGGCTGGTCTGATTCCATCAGCGGCCATTGTTGAAGTCATGAACGCCGACGGCACCATGGCCCGCCGCCCTGACCTCGAAGTCTTCGCAGAAAAACACGGCCTGAAAGTCGGCACTATTGCCGACCTGATTCAATACCGTATGGCGAACGAGAAAACCATTGAAGTCGTCTCTGAAGATAAAGCACATACCGAATTCGGTGACTTTAACCTGATCACTTTCCGCGACACGATTCAGAACGAAACGCACCTCGCATTGACGATGGGCGACATTGAGCCCGAAGAACCGACTCTGGTTCGCGTGCAGACCAATAATATGATCCGTGACGTTCTGGGCTTGCGCACCTGCGAATCTGGTAGCTGGTCTTCGACGGCGGCACTGGAGCATATTGCGAAAGAAGGCAAAGGCGTTCTGGTCCTGCTTTCAGCCGATCAAAAAGAAGACGTCAGCGCGTCACTCGACAACTTCTTTGGTCGCGCCAAGCCCATGCGCAGTCCGAATACAGACAGCAGCGGTGCCTTTCTGACCATTGGCACCGGTTCTCAGATTCTGCGTGAACTGAACGTCCGTAAGATGCGACTGCTCAGTTCCGAAATGAAATACAGTGGCATATCCGGTTTTGATCTTGAAATCACCGAATATCTGCCATTCAGCGAATAATTGACCGACAGGAAATCATTATGAAAGACATCCGTACAATTGAAGGGAATCTGACCCCGAACGATGGTAAGTACGCCATCGTAGTTGGCCGCTGGAACGCCTTTGTTGTTGAAAGCCTGCTTGAAGGTGCTGTCGACTCACTGACGCGTCACGGCGTAAAGAAAGAAGACATTACTATCATCCGCGCACCAGGTGCTGTCGAGATTCCACTGGTTGTGAAAAAAGCAGCGGCGTCTGGCAACTACGATGCTGTCATCGCTCTGGGTGCGGTGATTCGTGGTGGTACTCCGCACTTTGAATTTGTTGCCGGCGAATGCTCAAAAGGCCTGGCCTCCGTGATGATGGAATACGATATTCCGGTCGCTTTCGGTGTCCTGACCGTCGACACCATCGAACAAGCCATCGAACGCTCTGGTACCAAGGCAGGTAACAAGGGTGAAGAAGCAGCAATGTCAGCCTTTGAAATGGTTGCACTGCTCAAAGCTATGGAGGCGTAAGGACAATGTCCCGAGCTTCTGGCCATCAAAAATCCAGCCCGGCTGCACGCCGTAAAGCGCGCCGCTTTGCATTGCAGGCACTGTATCAATGGCAAGTGTCTGGTAGCGGCCTTGGCGATATCGAAGCCGAATTCCGCACTGATAACGACATGAGCAAAGTGGATGACGAATATTTCCATGACATCCTTCATGGCGTGCCGAAAGAAAAGAGCGTGCTGGACGAGAAAATTCAGCCCTTCCTGGATCGTCGCCTCGATGAGCTGACTCCAGTTGAACTGGCTATTCTTCGTTTAGGTGCCTTCGAAATGTGCCACCGTATCGACGTTCCTTACAAGGTCGTCATTAACGAGGCTATTGAGCTGGCAAAGACTTTCGGCGCAACCGATGGTCACAAATACGTTAACGGTGTGCTCGATAAGCTGGCACAACGCGAACGTATGGTCGAAATTCGCGGCGGAAAACGCTGAGTTTTGCCGCAGTCTTCAGAGTTTGACCTGATCCGCGACTGCTTTTCTACCGGCTACCCGGCAGCAAGCGACTTGCTGCTGGGGATCGGTGATGACTGCTCCCTGATCACTCCCCCCGCCGATATGGAACTCGCCCAGAGCATTGATACTCAGGTCGCGGGCGTACATTTTCCTGCTGACGCTCCTCCCGGCTTAATTGCTGGCCGCGCTCTGCGCTGCGCCACCAGCGACCTTGCCGCGATGGGTGCCGTACCACAGGGCTTTCATCTTGCTCTGACACTCAATAACAGCGAAGACTGGTTTCTTCGCGACCTTGCCGCAGGACTGCGCCTGACTGCAAACACGCTGAATATGCCATTACTAGGTGGCGATACGACCTACGGTGAACACCTGACCATTACCGTTGCTGTGCAAGGCTGGCTGCCCCGCGGGCTTGGCTTACGTCGCGATGCAGCACGTCCGGGCCAGGATATCTGGCTGACGGGAAAAGTCGGCGGTGCAGCACTGATCCTCGACGAGGTATTAAGAGACCCGACAAGAGACGACCAATACACCGCGCCCTATTATCACCCCAGGGTTCACTTATCTTTCGGACACCTATTACTCAGCCTCGCCACCGCGGCGATCGATATTTCTGATGGTTTGATTCAGGACACGCGCCACATCGCCAATGCATCCGGCGTCGTCATGAATCTGGATGCTGAAAAAATTCCGACAGCTGTCAGTGGGGAACATCCGCGCTGGCACGAATGTCTGACCGGTGGTGATGATTATCAGCTACTGTTTACGGCTCCCGCTGATGCCCGTGAGCGCATTGAAGCCTGTGCACTTACAGCACGGTTGCGCGAGTGCCAGATCGTAGGTGAAGTCACCGCGGGCGACGCAGATGTCTGCGTCCACAAAAATAATGAATTACTGGTATTCAGCAAAGAAGGGTACACCCACTTCCGTAACTGATACTGCTCTGAGATTCACACAGGACGATTGCCATGAATACTCACAAACCATTCCTTGCCGTACTGGGCGCACTGTTTCTTACCCTCTGTATGAGCGCACCGGCACTCAGTGATAGTGCTTACATTGATGTCAGTGGTCAGGGAAAACTGGATGTTTATCCGGACTTCCTGACACTGTCCGTTGAACTCAGTGCCACAGAAAAAGACCTCGTGAGCGCCAAAAACAAGGTCGATGACGCTTTCGCCCAGCTATCTGAGGTTGCAGAGAAGCACGGCATCGCCGAAGACGATATCGAGTCAGTGCGTATCAGCAACTACCCCCAGTGGGAATATCAGGGCAATGGTAAACGCCAGCTGATCGGTCACCGGGTCATCCGTCCGGTCACTATCACTCTGCGGTCGTTGCAAAAATATGGCCCGTTTCTTGAAGAAGTTCTGATCGACGAGCGTTACCGCATCCAGAACACCAGCCTTGGCTTCGATAAGCCCGCAGAGCACGAAAGCAAAGCTCGCCGTCTGGCCCTGCTGGATGCCAAAGCTAAGGCTGAAGAAATGGCCGCAACGCTTGGGCAGAAAATCACAGGCGTGATCTGGATTCAGGAGCAGGCGGCTCACTTCCCTCAGCCCGTAATGATGCTGGAAAGTGCCCCCATGATGCGTTCGGCAAAAGCCGACAGTGGTAGCGGTATGAAAATTCAGGAGCAGACGATAAGCCAGCAGGTTCAGGTCCGCTTCGAAATGGATGAAGATTAAACCGATGAGCGAGACTCCAACGATTCCAGCGGGTCGTTACCGCCACTACAAGGGCAGCGACTATGAAGTGTTCGGTCTGGTAAGGCACAGTGAGACGGAAGAATGGCTGGTCCACTACCGGACACTCTACGGTGACTTCAGCCACTGGGTCCGCCCACTGGCGATGTTCACCGAACAGGTCAATACCTCAGAAGGGACACAACCACGCTTCCGCTTCGTCGAGGACAACATCGGAGACATTGAGTGACTCCTGCCGTGAACGCCGCTAAAAAAGCTGGCATAACATACGAGCTGCTTGAATACAGCCATGACGCTACCGCTGAGAGTTATGGTCTTGAAGCAGCGGAGAAGCTTGGGCTGAACCCAGACAGTGTATTCAAAACATTGCTGGTCAGCCTGAGCGGCCACAAAAGCGCGTTGGCTGTTGCCGTCTTGCCCGTCTCACACACTCTAAGCCTGAAGTCCATCGCCAAGGCGCTGGGCGCAAAGAAGGCCGACATGGCCGACCCGAAATTAGCAGAGCGAACCACCGGTTACGTCGTAGGAGGCATCAGTCCATTAGGACAAAAGAAAGCGCTACCTACCGTAATCGACCTCTCTGCTCAGGCGTTACCGAATATTCATATCAGTGCCGGACGTCGCGGATTGGAAATTGCTTTGAGTGCTGACGATCTGGCGACATTGAGCAGAGGCATTTTCGCAAAAATTACGGCAGAATAGGCCTTTTACATCAAGGCACTCTAGGCTGTTCATGAACGCCCCGCGATTATCACATGTATTACTACTCACCTTGCTTATTCATCTTGCGGGCTGCGCACCGCTGGAGTATCAGGCCGTTCAGCTAGACTCACCGGAGCAGCCTGTTCAGACAGACGGCTACATCACTAAGGAAGTCAGCGAAGGGGTGTACGTTATTGAGGTTCGCCACGAGAACCTTCCCGCCATGATGCTGCAAAAAGAAAAAACGCTGAATAACCTCAAAGACATCTGGCACAGACGCGCCTCGGAACTCTGCAAGAAAGGCTATCAGGGCGAACCTGAAATTATTCGCCCTGACGAAGCCCGTACGGATGAGTTTTACTGCACTCTTAATGTTTGTCAGAAATACTTATTGGCCTCAGGCGTAGCTTATTGCAAAGCGACTTACGAGCTCTGATCTGACTCGGTGAGCGCCTGAGGGTCCAACAGGGATTCCAGCTCCTGACGGCTCAGGTCGGTCATTTCTTCCGCGACCTCCAGCACCGGCCGTCCCTGTTTGTAGGCGGCCTTAGCAATCTCCGCCGCTTTCAGATAGCCAATCACCGGATTCAGCGCCGTGACTAACACCGGGTTTTTCGAAAGCGGCCCAGCAACCTGTTCTTCCCGCACTTTAAACCCAAGGATGGCATCATCCGCCAGGCTGGACGCAGAGCGCGTCATCAACGCCAGACTGTCGAGTAACTTACTGGCCAGCAAGGGCAGCATGACATTTAACTCGAAGTTGCCCGACTGCCCCGCCACCGTGATGCTGGTGTCATTGCCAATTACCTGAGCCGACGCCATGGCAACTGCCTCGGGAATGACCGGGTTGACCTTACCCGGCATAATCGAAGACCCAGGCTGCAACGCGGGCAATTCAATTTCGCCTAAGCCCGCCAGCGGCCCTGAATTCATCCAGCGCAGATCATTACTTATTTTCATCAACGCAACGGCCAGCGTCTTTAATACACCTGAAACAGAGACAACAACATCCTGTGCGCCCATGCCCGCAAACCGGTTTTCAGCCGGATAAAAATTCAGGCCGGTCAGCTCGTTAAGTCGCTCACAAACGGCCTCAGAAAAGCCTCCTGAAGCGTTTACCCCAGTACCCACAGCGGTACCACCGATGACCAACCCCTGAAGTTCACCACCCGCATCTTCCAGTTTACGCATAGCGTGCTGGATCTGCGCTGACCAGCCACCTAACACCTGATCGAAACGCACCGGCATGGCATCCATTAAATGCGTGCGGCCTGTTTTAGTGATGTGCGCAAGAGAGACGGCCTTCTGCTCCAGCACCTCAACCAGATGCGCCAATGCCGGCAACAGCTCATTCTCCAGAGCAACTGCTGCCGCGATATGCATGGCCGAGGGAATAACATCATTGCTGCTCTGGCCGCTGTTTACATCGTCATTTGGGGATACTTCCTCGCCCAGGTTCCGCGACGCCAGCGTTGCCAGTACCTCATTGGCATTCATATTAGAACTGGTTCCAGACCCTGTCTGAAAGACATCCACCGGGAAGTGCGACATCAGTTCTGCCGACCCCTGCAGCTGAATCACCGACGCTACGATCGCATCTGTGCGCGCCTGATCCAATTGATCCAGAGCCGCGTTCGCCTCCGCTGCTGCACGCTTCAAATCAAGCAAAGCGCGGATAAATGCGATCGGCATTGGCGTCCCGGCAATGGCAAAATTATCAATCGCCCGCTGCGTCTGTGCGCCATATAGCGCATCCGCCGGCACCTGCACTTCGCCCATGCTGTCACGTTCGGTGCGGAATTCAGTCGTCATACAAGGGCTCCGTAAATCGAGTCATAGTTAATTAATTGGTGTAAATCCGGGCGTGCGAGTTCCATCTTAGAATCAGGCACCTACAAGAAACCGGCGTATATCCCGCTCTTGGCGATATACGTGCAGAATAAACACCTTGCTGTTCTCAATTCGGTAGAAGACGCGACAAGGGTCAACAATAACTTCGCGGTAAGGAAAACCCTCGAGTTCCAGAGGGAAACGCCCGGATTCGGGAAAACGAGACAGACGTTCAACCGCGTTGAACACTCGCTGTACCAGTTCACCTGCGGCAACTGGATTCGATAACGCTATATACTCGGCCAGCGAGTCAAGATCCTGAACAGCAGGCTTCGTCCAGATCAGTTCAGCAGGTGTTACTTCATCCATTTTGAAAGCCGATCCTTAGCTTCACTCTGAGACATAACGCGACCATCCTTGACCGCTTGCTCACCGCGGGCGATCCCTTCAAGGATGCTCATCCGGGTCATCAACTGCTCGTAGTCATGCACATCCAGCAAATACGCTGAAGGCTGACCATGTTCTGTAATCAACACAGGCTCTTTGGTTTCGTGAAGATCAGCAAGGATGCGCGTTGCCTGGCGCTTCAGGCTGGTAACAAGCTCGGTTTTCATGACTGATCCTCGACAAGAGAAAGTATCACTATAGTATCACTTTCTAATTTCAACAAGTACAAACCAGCTCCAACCGGCGAAGTCATGAATGCCATTCATCACCTGAAGATTCGGGGTAGCGCTTTCGCCCCTGTATTGTCAGTCCACAATTCTGACAGCTAATTGGCTTATTTACCCCATAACCCAACAGTCTTAAATAACTATGAAACCGATTTCCACATTTGGGACACCTGGTTCTTCTGATATATGCCCAATAAACGCCAACATATACAGGGAAGATGATTTTCACCAGCAGCACTGATACTTCCCGCTTTTCAGCAGAAAAATAGTACGCGATCGCGAAAAAAGTCAGAAAGAATGACAGATATATCATCCATTCCGTTCGCTGAATTTTCTTTAACGCTTTCAGTAACTCAGTATCCATAGAATTTCTCAGCAATAAAAAAGGCTGCATACGCAGCCTCTTTTAAATCAGAACAATTAACTATTAAGCAGTCTTGTTCTTCTTACGGTTCTGGTTCGCCTGCAGTTTCATAACTGCAACGATGACCTTCTGGTACCACGAACCCATGGTACGAACCATCAGGTCGAAAGCAACCGCATCCGGGCCGATCAGTACGCGACGCTTGTTTTTCTTCACACCGTTCAGAATGGTCTTAGCCGCTTTGTCTGGCGTGGTGATGAACAGGCGTTCGAATTCGGCTTTAGAGGCATCAGCATCAGCGCCAGTGATTTCAGACGACTTCTCATTAAAACGGGTCGACTGAGCGATGTTGGTTTTGATACCACCTGGGTGTACACAGGTAGTACTTACACAAGAACCTGCAATATCCAGATCCTGACGCAGAGATTCGGTCAGACCGCGTACCGCGAACTTAGATGCGTTGTAGCCGCTCATCAGGGGCTGAGACGCCAGACCTGCCGCACAGAAAGCAACCAGCGAAACCGCTTTGCTCCACGTTGTCATTTTTTTCATGTTTGTGTCTCAGAGTAATGTTGTCATCCCCTCGTCACCGAGAGGTCGTTGCGGGCCCGACGACAAACTATATCCAGACCATAAAAAACGACTAATTTAGAATTTTTGCAGATGCTATTGATTCTCTTTATTTGTCATAAACAGACAGGAGAGCTATCACACGCGCGTGCGGAGAAATAAGCAGGGCGCTACAGAAAGCCAGAGCGCCTGCCCTGCCTTGTCCGGAAAAATCACTGACAAACACCCGACTTACCATTAACGGCCAAACAGACGTCAGCACAGACCAGTTTTCTACCCGCGAGCGCAAAGCACGTGACCATGGCGTCGGCATCTGCTTTATTGGCTGACCTCTGAACAATAAAAACAAAAGGTAAAAATCATGAAGACTATGACGGTATTAAGGGTCGCCCCGGTCGCTTTCGCTGCACTGCTGCAGGGCTGTTTTGGTGGTGGAGAACCCGGTGACGGTGAATACAGCCAGGATCTCTCGAATCCGGGCACCCACGAAATCTGCTCGTATGAAGACAATCTCGACAACGACGGCTATGCCTCCGCCCGCATGTCTTACCCGTGTGACCTGAGCGAGGTCAGCTATCCGTCTACCACCCTCACCGGCGGCTTTACCAATACCAAAGAGCAGATGTTCTGGCTTGCAGATCACCTTACTAGTCACGGCATTGTTGTTCTCACCATCACCCCGACAAATCCACTGTCGGTACCGCCGATCTGGCGCAAAGCTCATATCTCTGGTTTCAACGTACTCGCAGCTGAGAATAATCGCGTCGACAGCCCATTAGAAGGTAAGTTGGATCTCGAGAAGCGCAACATCATGGGTTATTCGATGGGTGGCGGTGGCGCCATCATGGCCGCCGAAGAAATGATCGAAAAGCCGGCCAGTATGATCGCTCTGGCACCTTGGCTGGGCGCCTACAACGTCGACTACACCCAGATCACAGTGCCAAGCATGATCGTGGGTGCCGCCGAAGACATCGTGGCAGTCAACAGCGAAGTCTATTACCCGCAGTTCCGTTCTGATATCGAACGCGGCCTGGCGATGATCTCTGACGCCAGCCACCTCGACTTCATCAGCACCGGTGATGAGATCGAACAGATGCGCATCCGTACTATGGTAACTGCCTTCCTGGAAGTTCAGCTGAAAGATAATAACGCCGCTTACAGTTACTTCGACGGGGAAGAACACGAAGAGCACGTCGCCGAAGGGTGGTTCACCGCATACGATTATCAGCGTGACTGATTAATGCGGCCAAAAGGCAGCCAGATGTTTTTGAGGCTGCCTTTCCATGCCAGACTGCAAACCACTTATTCAGCAGATACACCTACCTGACGCTTATGGACAGAGATGCCTCGTGCATACCGCTCGGTCACATACTGACTTATTTCTCCATCCGCGAAAAACCCAGTTTCGAAGAGGAACTTGGCCTTCAGATGCTGGATACCGAACGGGCATCCAGACTGAAACACGTTCAGGACCTGATCGAAATCAGCATGGGGATGGATCACAACGAGGCCTTCCTGAACGTCGGCGTCGATCTCTCTGATGGCGTCGTAAAAGACAGGTTTATTTCTACCGGGCAGGTCGTTGGCTTGGTTGACCAGGCGGTGACGCTCTTCAATATGCCCTACCTGGGTTTATTTATCGGCAACATAATGACCGTCTCTCACTACGGGATGGCCGGTCTTGCCGTCGTTTGTCAGCCATCACTTCATGAAGCCTGCCTGCTGCTTTCCCGGTTTTGTAGTGAATACTTTCCTCCTCTGGATATATCAGCCCATGTTAGTGAAAAAGAAAGTTGGATGACCATTGAAGAGAATATTTCTCTCGCTCCCTACACCGAATTTTTTATCGAGCTCAATTTTGTCAGTATCTACAACATGCTCTCTGACCTCGCCGGTGGCGACCCGGAGATGATGCCAACACGAATAGAATTTGCCTATCCAAAGCCACCTTGGGGCCACCTGTACCAGCGCTACTTTAATTGCCCAGTTTACTTTGATCGCCCACAGAACCGTATGATTGGGCACAGTGCAGGCGCACACAAAGAACTGCCACTGGCAAACCGCCTGATGGCCCTGACCGCAGAGAAAGCCTTCCTGCAGCGAATCCCAACCCGGGCGATGAAATACCTACCACTGAAACTCAGAAATTTCCTGATCCGCTCGTACGGGGCGAATCCGTCGCTGGATACCGCAGCCAAAGAAATGGGGCTGAGCAGCCGCACATTGCGTCGTAAGCTTGCCGAAGAAGGTACCAGCTATAAGAACGAAGTCGAAAAAATACAGGCACGCTTCGCACGGGAATACTTTGCCCGGGGTGGCAACTCAGTCACCGAGTTATCAACTTCATTGGGGTTTGCTCATACCTCAGCCTTCAGCCGGGCATTTAAGCGCTGGACCGGGCAGAGCCCGAGTGAGTATATGGAAAAGCTAGGGCAGAAATAAAAAAGGCTGCGGTCGCAGCCTTTTTCAATTCAGAACCCGGGCAATTACGCCGCTTTGTTCTTCTTACGGTTCTGATTCGCCTGCAGTTTCATAACTGCAACGATGACCTTCTGGTACCACGAACCCATGGTACGAACCATCAGGTCGAAAGCAACCGCATCCGGGCCAATCAGTACGCGACGCTTGTTCTTCTTAACGCCGTTGATGATGGTCTTAGCCGCTTTATCTGGAGTCGTAATGAACAGACGCTCGAATTCAGCTTTAGAATCGTCTGCACTTGCGCCAGTGATTTCAGACGACTTCTCGTTAAAACGGGTCGACTGAGCGATGTTGGTCTTGATACCGCCCGGGTGTACACAGGTAGTGCTCACGCAAGAACCCGCGATATCCAGATCCTGACGCAGTGATTCAGTCAGACCACGTACAGCGAACTTAGACGCGTTATAACCGCTCATCAGTGGCTGTGACGCCAGACCGAAGATGCTGGAGATGTTAACAATGTGACCTTCACCGGCTTTTTCCATGTGCGGCAGGAATGCTTTCGTGCCGTACAGTACGCCGTAGAAGTTGATGTCCATAATCCACTTGTAGTCTTCAATAGACAGGTCGCCAACTGTACCCGCCAGAGCAACACCAGCGTTGTTGAAGATCAGGTTGGCTTTACCGTGGTCTGCGACCACCTGATCAGCCCATGCGTAGAAGGCGTCTTTATCAGATACGTCCAGCTTCTGAGTTGTGATTTTTATCGGGTATTGCTTCAGCATTTCAGCTGTTTCAGCAAGTCCCGCTTCATTCACATCACTGAGTGCAACATTGCATCCGTTCTGTGCCAGATTGATCGCCAGAGCGCGACCGATACCGGAACCCGCACCTGTGACTGCTGCTACTTTACCGCTCAGATTCTTCATGGTTTTCTCCTTCAGGCATCAGGCCGATGCCTGAAAACTGTCTATTGTCATACGTTTTTTATGATGACTAAACTGTACGTTAAACCCCCGTATTTCACAGGGTGCTTTCAGCCAATATCTGATCAGAAAACACCCTGCTTTGGCGTAATTTAAAGGGGCTCAGCGCATGCTGTGGTCTGCACGCTTAAAGTTCTTAGCGAGCAACCAATAGGTCCAGCTAAAGCCTGGAAACATAGCGATAACTTTACCGCTTTTGCTCTTATACCAGGAATTACAGCCGCCTTTTTCCCAGACCGTTTTCTTCATTTCACTGTGGATGTGATTGGTATAACGTTCTTCTGCTTCAGGCGTCACTTCAATCGATTTAGCATGAGCCCCACGAACGCGCTTGATAGCATCCATGATGTAGTTCATCTGAGCTTCAATGATAAAAATTGCAGATGTGTGCCCAATACCGGTATTCGGGCCGGTAACAATGAATAAGTTCGGGAAATCCGGGAGTGTTGTACCCAGGTAGGCACGTGGGTAGTCTTCCCAGACATCACTGATGGCTTTACCACCACGACCGACCACAGGGTAAGAAATAACACCGTCTGTTGCGTCGTAGCCGGTTGAGTAAATGATCAGATCGAAATCGAGCTTCTCGCCTTTTTCAGTGTTAATACCTGTTTCGGTGATTTCATCGATACCGTCTGTTTTATCGTGCAGAAACACGTTATCGCGACAGAATGCCGGGTAAAGAGTGTTCGATAAAATAATGCGTTTACAACCGATGGTGTAATCCGGTGTTACTTTGGCACGCAACTCAGGATCTTTAATCTGACGCTTAATGTGCGCCATAGCAGGTTTTTGCGCAGCAGCTTTCAGGCCTTTCTCTGAATATTTGAATCCCACAATACGGGTTTCAAGGCCCCAGTAAATGCTCCAACGCAGCATTTTATAGAGGAATTTATTTTTCAGCAGACTGCGCTGCCACGGTTTAAACGTTTTATCGTGACGGGGCATCACCCAGTGTGGTGTGCGCTGAAATACATGCAGTTCACCGACATCTTTAGCAATTTCAGGAATGATCTGTGCGGCACTTGCACCGCTACCAATGATCGCCACTTTTTTGCCTTTATAGTCGTAGCTGTGATCCCAATCGTTGGTATGGAATGACTTACCCTTGTAAGAATCCCGCCCTTTGAAGTTAGGAATCACCGGTGTACTTAACGGGCCTGACGCATTAATGACAAACTGTGACTCGTAAACCTCACCGTCATCCAGTTGGATATGCCAACGTGAGATATCATCCTGCCATTCAATTTTTGCCACGTTACAGTTGGTATGCGTACGATCGCGAAGACCGTATTTCGTAATCACGAATTCCGTATATTTATTCAGCTCAGCCTGATCAGAGTACATCTGGGACCACGGATAAGGCTCATGAGAAATCGAGTACAACGGAGACTGCACATCAACCGCTGCGCCAGGGTAGGAATTCTGAACCCATGTTCCGCCCATGAAGCTGCGACGCTCAAGAATCACAAAGTCTTCCTGTCCCTTCTTCAGAAGGTTGATTGCAGCGCATTGACCACCAAAGCCACTGCCGATAATAACCGTGTTGTATTGCTTCATCTGTTTTCCTCATCAAACCTATCTGAAGACACGCAATGTCACTTTACTTCTGACGACAGCTGATGTCAAATATGCATATGCCAACATCCAATGCCAGAACTACAGGGCGCAGCTACCGGGGTATGACGCCCGAGCAGCGCACCGCTCAACGTCGCGAAAGCTTTCTTGAAGCCGGGCTGAACCTGTTCGGCAACGAAGGTTTTCACGGCGCCACGGTACGTAAAATCTGCAAAGAAGCAGGCCTGACCGACCGCTATTTCTATGAGAGCTACAGCTCCATGGAGGAACTTCTGATTGAAGTGTATGAGCGCTGCCTTCAAGGTATTCTGCAACGCTTACAAGCGTCTCTTACCGACATTCCATCTGAAAGTTTCCCTGAAGACCTGATACGGACATTGCTCACCGACTTCTTCAAAGAAATGGAAGACCCTCGCGTGGCCAAGGTCTGTATGTTTGAGGCCGAAGGCGTCAGCGATCATATGCACGGGATGTACAACGATTACATCCGTCGCTTCGTCATGATTCTGATGGGCGCATCACGCGCTTACGTTAAAGCGTGGCCACTGTCTGATGAAGAAACCGAAGTGCTCGGCAACGCCATCGTCGGCGGTATCATTCAGGCAACCCGCAATTGGGCAGTTAACGATTACCACCTCAGCCGTGAATCGATGGTGAATGGCATCATGATACTGTTCAAAGGTACGCAGATTCTCCTGGACCGAAGCTCCGGGGACTGACTCCCTGCGACCACTGGCGTAAACTACGCCTGACCGCAGTAGGCTTACGCAGGGGCTCAGCATGAAACTCGACGATATCCGTAAACTTCACCAGAAAAAATACCGCACCCTGCATCAGAAGTATCTGGTCGAAGGCGAGCACCTGGTTCTTGAACTTGAGCGAGCATGCGCAACGCAGCCCGCACTTAAAGAATCGGAGCTGTACGTCACAGAGCAGCACCAGGACTGGCCCGCCCCCTTCCGCAAGCATCTGATCAGCAATAAAGCCATGGCGCAGATGTCAGACACAAAGACTCCTCAGGGGCTGATCGCAGTCGTACCCATGTTGCAGATTCAAGCAACACCGGACTCGGCCCAAACCCAGAAAGCAATTTACCTTCATGAAATTCAGGACCCGGGCAACCTGGGCACCATTATCCGTACCCTTGGCTGGTTCGGTGGTTTTCGCCTGCTACTCAGCCCTAACAGCGTCGATCCCTTCAACCCCAAAGTCGTTCGTTCCAGTATGGGGGCCATTTTTCACGTCCCTATTGAGCTTGATGTTGACCTGATGTCTCTGCCACATCGTTTCCGCAACATTGCCACACTGGATATGGCTGGCGAGCAAATGGGCCATCCGTCATTCCGGGGCTGTGACTGCTACGTGTTTGGCAACGAAGCCCGAGGCGTGCCGCGCGAGGCGCTGGAAGCAATTGATCCGCATACCTTTACAATCACCGGTTGCGGCGCCATTGAATCTCTGAATCTTGCAACAGCAGTGAATATGGCGGCGTACGAGGTCAACCGACTCTGACTCTTTACAGTTTTATCTGATCATAATCTGCCCGACGGCGTTGCCCATTCCCAGTTCTTGAGGGACAATAGCGCCCCTTTTTCGGCGGCCCCTGATGATGGCAGCCGACAATGCTAAGCAATCGTGATCAGGAGTCGTTACATGACCACCCGTACCGAACTGGCAAATGCCATCCGCGCACTCAGCATGGACGCCGTGCAAAAAGCCAAGTCAGGACACCCAGGCGCCCCGATGGGCATGGCAGACATCGCCGAAGTTCTCTGGAACGACTATCTGAAACACAATCCGGAGAATCCGGAATGGGCCGACCGCGACCGTTTTATTCTGTCGAATGGTCACGGCTCCATGCTGATTTACTCTCTGCTGCACCTGAGCGGTTACGATCTGTCGATTGATGATCTGAAGAACTTCCGTCAGCTGCACTCCAAAACTCCGGGTCACCCTGAATACGGTTACGCACCGGGTATCGAAACAACCACTGGTCCATTGGGTCAGGGCATCGCCAACGGTGTCGGCATGGCACTGGCAGAAAAAGTTCTGGCAGGTCAGTTCAACCGTGAAGGACACGAGATCGTTGACCACAACACCTACGTGTTCCTGGGCGACGGCTGCATGATGGAAGGTATCTCCCACGAAGCCTGCTCTCTGGCCGGTACACTGGGTCTGGGCAAACTGATTGCCTTCTACGATGACAACGGCATCTCTATCGAT
Source organism: Oceanospirillaceae bacterium (assembly GCA_002724925.1). Classification (GTDB taxonomy): domain Bacteria; phylum Pseudomonadota; class Gammaproteobacteria; order Pseudomonadales; family Oceanobacteraceae; genus Thalassolituus. The sequence goes on along the minus strand of PBQA01000037.1, from coordinate 107,850 downwards.
GGTGAAGTTGAAGGCTGGTTCACAGACGATACGGTTAAGCGTTTTGAATCCTACGGCTGGCAGGTGATTCCTAAGGTTAATGGCCACGATCCTGAAGAGATCAAACAAGCCATCGACACTGCTCGCGCGAACAGCGATCAGCCGACGCTGATCTGCTGCAAAACCATCATTGGTTTCGGTTCACCGAACAAAGAAGGTAAAGAAGAGTGCCACGGCGCGCCTCTGGGTGATGATGAGATCGCGCTGACCCGCGAGCGTCTGGGCTGGAAACACGGTTCGTTCGAAATTCCTGAAAATGTTTACGAAGGTTGGAGCGCGAAAGAAAAAGGCGCTGCGGCAGAATTCGCATGGAACGACAAATTCGCAGCCTATGAAGCGGCCTACCCAGAACTGGCAGCAGAATATAAGCGTCGTATCGCAGGTGACCTTCCTGCAGATTTCGCAGAAAAAGCACAGGCCTACATTCGCGAATGTCAGGAAAAAGGCGAGACCGTTGCGTCGCGTAAAGCGTCACAGAACACACTCAACGCCTTCGGCCCTATGCTGCCTGAATTCCTGGGTGGCTCAGCTGACCTGGCAGGCTCTAACCTGACATTATGGAGTGGCGCCAAAGGCGTGAGCGGCCTTGATGCGTCCGGCAACTACATCTTTTACGGCGTACGTGAATTTGCTATGAGCGCCATGATGAACGGTATCGCTCTACACAAAGGCTTCGTACCTTATGGCGCCACCTTCCTGATGTTTATGGAATACGCCCGCAACGCCGTGCGTATGGCGTCACTGATGAAGCAGCGTTCGATCTTTGTCTATACCCACGACTCTATCGGTCTGGGCGAAGACGGCCCGACGCACCAGCCCGTTGAGCAGGTTGCCAACCTCCGCAACACACCCAATCTGCAGACCTGGCGTCCTTGTGACACCGTCGAATCTGCAGTGGCATGGAAGTCAGCGGTTGAGCGTAAAGACGGTCCTTCCGCTCTGATTTTCTCTCGTCAGGGTCTGCCTCATCAAGAGCGTAACGCTGAGCAGGTTGAAGCGATTGCCCGTGGTGGTTACATCCTGAAAGATTGTGCAGGTACGCCTGACGCCATCATCATCGCAACCGGTTCTGAAGTCTCACTGGCAGTCGACGCCGCAGAGAAACTGAGCGGCAAAAACATCCGCGTGGTTTCTATGCCTTCTGCCGAAGTATTCTGTGCCCAGGGCGCTGAATACATGGAGCAGGTACTGCCAAGCGCTGTGACTGCTCGTGTTGCGGTAGAAGCTCTGCACAAAGACTACTGGTACAAGTTTGTCGGCCTGAACGGCGCCATCGTTGGCATGGACACCTTCGGTGAGTCTGCACCAGCAGGCGAACTGTTCAAAGAGTTCGGCATCACCACCGATGCAGTCGTTGATGCTGTAAACGGCCTGCTATAACTGCTTGCTAAGTAGTATTCAAAGTCGTTAAAAAACCGGGCTGACTGCCCGGTTTTTTATGTCAACCCATTACTTGTCGCGTAAAGCTAAACCCCACAGAAATTCTTCGTGGTAGTATCCGGAGAGATTCAAATATGGATGTTATTGATGTTCCGCCTACAGTTAATCCCCCTTCTATTCACAACTGTCCTGTTGAGCCAGGCAGTCCTCGCTGACCCCGACTACGATGGAGATGGGATCGCTGATGCACGAGACAACTGTCCAACCGAGCACAATTCAGAACAAGAATCCCTCTTTTTCGATGTTGTTTTCCTCGGTGATGCATGTAATCCGGATGATGATGTTGATGGAGTTCCCGATGAAATTGAGGATCAGCTTGAATACAGGGATTCCAGAGGGACTGACCTAGGCAAAGACTCCATAGGGAATGTAATTCATACTACCAACACAGATTCCGATGGCGACGGCGCTAACGACATATACGAGTTGAATACAGGAACCGACCCTTTCGTAGCGGATGACTTCGCGACACTCTCGCTGACTGACTACGTGCCATTAGGAGATATTGAATATACCTATCGTGCTCAAGTCACTATCGAGCCGCCTACCTACAACCAAGAGTTCACTGAAACTGTCGATGAAGACTCGCCGGGAATTTATAAAAATACAAGCTATGCCCTGTTCGGGGAGGGTGATCACTACTATCGAATCGGTAAGGACGGCATATACCTTAAGAGCCTATACCGGGATTATTTTGTAGAAGGTGAATGGAATTCAGGCATCGAAGAGATTGATTTATTACATCTGCCTTTCGAGATCCAGGAGGGGGGAACTGTTGTATCCTCTGGCGATTCAAAATGTACTTATGAGCACTGCCTGGATCACATCATTTATATGATTGATCGAGGCGAAATGATCTTTAACGACGAAAGTAGAGAATACATAACTCTCGCCTCATCAGTGTTCAGCCGCGGCGTATATTACATCTACCTCAAAGACATTGGTTTATACGGCACGCACTACATGAACCTGATCGACTATAAAATTAACAGTCGTGTTGATGTCGCGGCCGTTGCAGCAGCACTACCGGATGAAGAACAGACCGAGAGAGTAGAGCCAGAGTCCTCTTCCGGTGGCGGAGGTGGCGGCGCAGTCAACCTGTTCTGGCTGGTACTCGCTTCTCTTAGCCTGCTATCACGCCGGCGCCTGACAGTATGAGACTGCAAGCAAAACGTTTAAAAAACCGGGCTGACTGCCCGGTTTTTGTAAATTAAGCGGGCCTCAGCCGTCAGTGTCGGCAGACGACATAGATCAAAATTCAACCATTTGATACCATATCGATAATTATTTTTTACATGGATGTAGTATCTATGACCCTCCGTAGCTGGCTCGTGGGCGCTCTTCTCACGTTACTTATTGTACTTCCCGCTTATTCCGCAGTTCTGGAAACCCGTGAGTTCGACGGTATTGTTTACGCACTGACTGATAGGAATCAAATTCTCAGGTTTGATCTCGCATCGGGCACGGAGTTAACAGCCATTGATCTTCCCTCAACGGCTCAACACCTTGCTATTTCTCAAGACAAGATCGTCGTAGCAAACAGTCGTGAAATTCGAGCAATATCCTTAACTGACCTCAGTGTGTCCTACCTAGGTGGAACACCAGCGAACGTGAGGGGAGTAGCTATTGATAATGGCTACATAATTACTGGAGAGTCCGACAATTACGCTCGCCTATATAATGAAGCAGGCCTAGAGATAGCGAGCCGTTCGATATCATCAAACCAAATAAGCTTTAAAAGCGGAAAGCTTTCGAACATGCTGGTATATCAGAGTTCCAATAGTGTGTGCAAATTGGTAAAAACCGACGCTGACTATCTGTCATCAAGTTGCTACCAACTCTATTCAAGCAACTACGGAGAGTACAGAGATGCCATCACTCTGAGTAGCTCAGAGGCTTTAGTTCAGTCAGGCTACATACTGAATATTGCAGAACAGAAAATCATAGCACGTCTACCGTCAAGCAATGCTGTTGCAACCTCGAGAATTGATGGGGCAATAGCGATACTGGATAGCGAAGGCGAGTTAATCCAGTACTCAGAGCAAGGCGTTGAAACTGGTTTCTACACACTATCAGACAGCTTTGCTTATTTATCAGCGTTTGCCGATGAGTATGTCGCACTGAACATCACCGATACTGGGTTTACTTCAGAATATATTTCTCCCGAAAGTGATATCGTTCCGCCTGTAATCTTCAATACATCTCCTCCACTACCTGCCAATACCTCTCAAATCATTCCAGAGAAAATTCTGACAACACAATCCGGTGAGGCGATCATTTACGATGCTGAAACAAACGGGCTTTATATCTGGGACGTAGAAGAGGGAGAGTTCACAAAGAGCTACTTTATAGAATCAGATGCTCTTCAGCTCGCGTACGACGAATACTCTGACTCGGTATACAGTGTTCATACGGATGGGTATCTTAGAAAAATAGACTTTAGCGATGATACTCCAAGGGTCGCGGCGCTGACATATATGCCCGGTTCTGACTGGTCCGATATCGCCGTATTTATGGATAAAATTGAAATAGGTTATGGATCGTTTGATCGTAAGCACTCAGTTGATCCTTCAGGTAACTTTCTGAGTCTATTCATAAACCAATTCTATAGCCTGAATCCGTCATATTGGATTGAGTCAGAAGAAGCCTATTATCAGCTATACCGGACCTATCTCAATAAACACAGCTACGACACATCAACCGAAAGTCGTGTAGCTTCTTCCTCCCTATCAACAGGAGTTCAGGTAGAGCGCGACCTGTTCGTCTTACCTGAACTTGGCAAAGCAGTTCTTACTACCGGTAAGCTTATCAAGCTCGATACTCTGTCAAATGACCAGACCCTCAGCAGTGATATATACCAAGCCGCCTACCCCGCAAATCAGTTAATAACAGTTTCCGGTGATAAATCAGGTCTGCAGGTCTGGTCGGCAGATGGGGAATTGACGTCATTCGTTGCTAAAGGCAGCCCCGACGACCTTCGACTGGTCTATAACGCCACATTCCTGGGCGTCATCCGCGTGAGCTTTGAAGGCACCACAATCAGCCGCTACAACATCGCGTCTGGAGGAGATACCGACGGTGACACTGTCAGTGACCTCTTCGATAATTGCCTCTCTGATTCGAACAGCGACCAGGCAGACCAGGACAATGACTATATTGGTGATGCCTGCGACAGTGATATTGACGGCGATGGCATCCCGAATGATATTGAAACAGCCAACGGACTTGACCCTCTCAGCGATACTGATCGCAATCAGGACAAGGACAACGACGGTCTTCCGAATTATTACGAATACCGGACCGGAACTGATATATCCGTGGACTCACCTGCCCCTTTTACAGGTCAGTTTACCATTAATTTTGATGACGGCCTGATTCCCTCAACGGTCCTAACTCACGGCGGTGAATGGTTCATTCTTGAGGACAGTGGCTATGAAGCGGAGGGATACGACCTGCGCGGTCCGGCAGCGGAGTTGGGATCTTTACTTCCTTATATTGAATTTTATGCCGACTTTGATGGTAGCGGCGATTTGCGATTCAACAGATCAAGTGATAACTCCTACGGCAGCTCACCTATTCTGAAAATCTATATTGGTGACTCAGAGGTAACAGCGCAGTACAGAGATGGATATCGGTATATTGACAGTTCTGATATTCCTGACGGTATTCAGCAAGTGAGGATGGAGTTACAGGTACCGTCTAATAATTGGAATGACCCTGACGAGCAGATTATCATCGACGATATTGAATATCAGATCTATATCGGACCAGACTGGGACGATGATGGCATTTCCGATGACACTGATAACTGCTACTCAACGCCAAACCCTGACCAGATCGATTCGGATAAGGATGGCCGGGGTGATGCATGTGATAGCTACTTTGATGACTGGGATGCGGACGGCATAGCCGACTTCGTTGATAATTGTGAGTGGGACTACAACCCCGGCCAGAGTGATAGTGACGGCGATGGCATAGGTGACGCTTGTGAATACACCTATGGCGATAATGACAGTGATGGTGATGGTTTCAGCGACTGGGATGATAATTGCCCTAGCACTGCTAACCCTGAACAAACTGATACCGATAGAGACTTCTTGGGTGATCTGTGCGATGACGACATTGACGGAGATGGACTCGACAATCGTGATGAAGAGGCTCTGGGCAGAGATCCTATGAAATCCGAAGGTATCTGGTATGACTCTGATGCAGACGGCGTCGCCGACTTCATCGAAATGAAAATAGGCAGCTCTGTCAGCGATGCCGATACATTCTCCAGTGTGGGCCTTCGACCCTACTTCCCGCTGGGAAGCCTGAAAAACTCCTACGTAAACGACTATTATGGCGAGTACGAAATCACTATGGAGACAATAGGAAACAACCAATACAAACGCTGGTTTAATGACGACGACTGCTACAGCATACTAGAGGCCCGCTCCGACGGTATTTATCACATAGAGCAGGTTTGCGAGGAAAGCGAATTACGCTGGCAATTTACCGATAAGTTAGTAATGCCCGCAGAATTAGTGCCAGGTGAACCAATAATCATAGCGTACAGTTACGAAAGATTTGAAGATGGTAACTTGATGGGTATTTTCACTGACAGCTATAACCTGACATTAATTGGCCGGGGACAGGCTGATTTTAATGGGACAACCGTTAATACAGTTGAGCTGATGTATGACAACGACGTAAGTGCCTCAGAGACTTATGCAGAGGGCTTGGGCTTTTTCTCGGCGGACCTCGTTAAGCTACAGTCATCAGAGATATCTTCACAAGAAGAATGGCCTTCCAGTAGAAATAGCGGCAGCAGCGGCGGTGCAGTCAATCTGTTCTGGCTACTCCTTGGCTCTCTCGGCGTGATGGCACGTCGACGGTTAGCATCCTGATACCACGCTGTAACTGCTATATAAAACCGGGCCAAGTGTCCGGTTTTTTGTTTCTCGCGCACCTTGCCAAACAGGCCATAGGGTATATCTTGATTATGTACAGCCCAATGAGAATTGATAACATTATCAATGAAATACTTCCTGATTTCTCTGGTCCTGATCTGGTCTGCTCAAGTCAGCGCCGAACAACAGATCTTCGGACTGGTAGCCAAGAGCACCTCTGATCCGAATTTTGTGCTGGCCTGGAAGGCTTGCGACAGAGCCGCGCGGCTGGACGGTAATTTTTGCGAGTTGCTGGGCTCTCCAGAGCCTGCAAACGCGCACTTACAAGCACGGGCGATTGAGGCCGCACTCGCGAGTGGACGCTACTCTGCGATTGCGGTTTCGGTGACGCAGTCATCCTTCATTGCCGACCGGCTGACTCACGCCAGTATTCCCGTTATGACATTCGACTCGCCTTTCAAGGAGGGCGAAGAACTCGCCTCTCTGCCTTACGTCGGGGCTGACAACGAAACCTTTGGACGAGACCTGGGCAGGTTGGCATCGCTGGCCTCTCCGGAGGCCGGAACCCTCTGTATCATGACGGTAGATCACGACCCCAACCTCGCAATTCGGGTTGATGCCCTGCGCCGCTACCTCGCCGGCAATATTCCGATGGAGTCTGGGCAGCGCTTATCCGGCGAAGGCGGCTGGTCGGAGCCAACCCGTTGCCCCAAATTACCTAATGCGAATCACCGGGAGGCCTTGCATCAGTTAACAGGTATCCTGCGCGACATCCAGCCTGACTTACTGGTCTCTGTCGGGCATTGGCCAGTCATCAATGAACGTGCATTCAAGGCGGCTATGTACGCGCTTGAGGAGGAAGAGATGAATACCCGAATCATTGCGGGTGTTGGGAAAATCAGTACAGGGCACCGTGAAATGCTGCGAGAGCATTTGCTCTATGGGCTGGTGAGCATCGACTTTGAAGATATGGGACGACTTGTGTACGAGCAACTCAGACGCCTGGCTCAAAACGAAGATGTGCCAACAGTCACTTATACGACAAGTATTCTCGTGCCAGCTCAATCTCTGTCGGATGACAAAGCGCTGAAGGAAGAGTAACAGTGACTTCCTCACCCGGAAGGTTAAGTACCAACGTGCTCGCCACCAGCAACTGGCATTCGGCGCCCAGCGTTTCAAAGTCATCCGTCGAGAGAGGTGATTGCAATCGCTTCAGATAGAAGCTGCCATCACATGAATAGATCTTATCGCCCACAATGGGATGCCCCTGCGCTGCGAGGTGAGCACGAATCTGATGCTTACGGCCGGTATAAATCCGACAGCGGATTAAAGAGGTCTCTCCCTCTGTCTTGATAACATCAAACTCCGAGTGACACTGCTTCACGTTTCGGTATGCGTCAGAATCTCCATCAGTGACAGGATACATTCTGGTTCGTATCTCGCTGTCAGTGCGCTCTGACAAGGGGGTAAAGTCTTCCCGGTGCTCCCAGGACGGTACTCCCCACACACGCGCATAATACTCTTTAACCGCGACCAATCGGCTGAGGCGTTTCTTCCAACGCCGGTCTGCTGCTTCATGTTTCGCGACAAGAATAAGACCAGCGGTTTCGGCATCAAGACGATGCAACAGGCGAGCATCTCGCCAGGGTGTATGCCTACGTATTTCTGAAATCAACGTACCGAACAAGTTACGTGTGGTGCGGCTTACGGGCAGTTGATGCGGTTTAAATATGACCATCAGGTCGTGACGTTCCCAGACGATGCACCAATCATTCGACACTGTATCCTCATGGTGATCGTCGAGCATGACGGAAAACTCACCTTCGCCGGGCAGTTGTCGGGACTCAGCCAAAGGCTGACCATCTATCGTGGCTGAGACCAGAAGCTGAGCTCGCTCAAGTTCTGAATGCCTCGGTAATAGCCAGGCTATGAAGTCCGCAGGCGTTCTCCCGTCATCTTCTTCAAACAAGGTCGCCTTCAGTCGGTGACTCATAGATCTGTTAATCCGGCCCAAACACGGTATACGAGGTAGTAGCGCAACGCCTTACCGATAAAAATAAGCACCAGAGAACGCTTCCACGGCAGCTGCGCAGCACCTGCGAGAGCAACCAGAATATCGCCCAACAAAGGCACCCAGCTGAACAACAAGGACCAGCTGCCATAGCGGGCGAACAACGTCTCTGCGGCCCGGAAACGTCGCGGTACCTCGTGCGAGCGCTCATAGAGCTTTCTGCCACCCCGACCCAATGCGAACGTCAACCACCCCCCACCTGTGTTTCCCAGAATTGCCGCACTGGTCACCAGCCAGGCGATAGCGCCTTGTTCAAGCAATAACACCAGATACCATTCAGACCCGACAGGCAGCACTGAGCCCGCTGCAAATGCGAGCAGAAACATCATGCCAGTCTCGATGATCAGGTTAAAAAAGTCCGTTTCGACCATAGTGATAATACAGGTGTCTGATAAACTAAGGCTCAATTTTACCAGCCATGGCGTCTACGGTCGCCAACATTGCGGATTACAGAGGCCAGCATGCTGCAGTCGTTGTTTACAGAGAAGTATGGCATTCCACTGGATGAGATTAAGCGCCGACACGCCTACGCTGATTCTAAATTCATTCAGGTGCAGGGAATGGATGTTCATTATCGTGATGTTGGCGAGGGCCCGGTACTGATCTTACTTCATGGCATGTTCTCATCACTGCACACCTGGGAAGAATGGATTGATACTCTAAAAGAGGACTTTCGCGTCATCGCTCTCGATGCACCCAATTACGGTCTGACTGGCCCACACCCGAAGGGAATGTTCAAACATATCTACAGTGAATTCCTCAATGATTTTACAGACGCTCTGGGCATTTCAGAGTGCATGGTCGCCGGCAACTCATTGGGCGGCTGGATGAGTTGGGAATTTGCGGGTCGCTACCCGGAGAAGGTGAAGAAGGTCATTCTTATTGATTCTGCGGGCTTTCTGTTCGTTACTCCCTGGTTGCTGATTTCTCTGGCCCTACCGGGAGCAACCTTTCTCAGTCAAGCGGTAAAATATCCAAAGTCAGCGTTCTGGGCGGTTATTAAAGATGTCTATGGTGATCGCTCAAAGGTCACCAAAGAAAAAGTCGATCTTTATTATGATTTGTCGATGCGCGAGGGCAATAGAGCCGCGTCTGCCCGTGTCGTTCACTTCATCCGCAATACCGGTGGATTCCGGACAGGCTACATGAAAAAAATGAACCAGCCGACGCTGATTATGTGGGGTAAAAAAGATCGCTGGATCCCCCTGCGCCACGTAAAATCATTTATGAAAAATATCCGTAATTCAGAGTCTGTGATTTATGACAACGCGGGTCATATGCCGATGGAAGAAATTCCGGAAATCAGCGTCAAGGATGCGCGCGAATTTTTGCTGAGACCCTGACTATAACCTCGTCATTCCGGGGTTTAATTCCCCGGATGTAACGCAGCAATCATATCGGTTGCTGCCAGTTCATCCCCCGCAGACCAATTTCTCAGATAAGAAAGATCGCCTGAAAAATCAGCCAATTCCATTGAGGACATCTCAGGTTTTACTGGCTGAGATTCGATATAGCGGTATTCTCCACGGTTCAGTTTCAGCGCTTTCATACAGGCAGAGTCATAGCGTGGACTGTCGACACGATTCACCACCCACCATTCAGCCTGCAAATGCTCATGGGTAATATCGAGCAATACAAATCCGCGATAGTAAAAATCGATGAATTTCAGATGAGGCATTACCTGCATTAACGACGAGCCCGCTAATGCAGCCGTCGTTTTATTACTGATTCCTGGTGATGTTACCGCAGGCGTGACCAGTTCGAAGCCTATCGGAGTTTCGGTTGAAACAAATGGGTCATCATTGAGTGTCATTGCCCATCCTGAATGAATATCACCGGTGAGCACACCAAAATTTTCTACATTGTGCCGACGAATACATTCGAATAGTCGACGGCGTGCCGCCGGATAACCATCCCATTGATCATAATTAAATGGCTGCTCGGCCAAACCGAATTGGTGCATCATCACTTGCTGGCCTAACAACTTCCAGGTCACGCCTTCCTGCTGTGCCGAGGCAAGGCGACTCTCTAACCAGATTTCCTGCTCGGCGCCCAACAGGGTTCTCTCTTCTGCGTTGATGGCATCAGGGGTATCTACGGGCGCGTCTCTTCCGGCAAGACGGGTATCCAGTACAGAAAGGTCCAGCAGGTTTCCGAAGCGATACCCACGATACAACGCAAGTCTGCCCGTATGACTGATTTCACGAACCGGCATCCATTCGTAGTAAGCCTGTACTGCGGCGCTTAAACGTTGTCCCCACTCCCCCTGGGTTAACGAATGATTAGCCGCACCCCCCTGCCAGGCGTTGTTCGCAACTTCGTGGTCATCCCATATCGCGATAAAAGCGTGCTGGCGATGGGCTGCCTGAAGATCTTTGTCGGCTTTATAAGAAGCATGGCGAGCCCGATAGTCTTCCAGTGAGACAGTTTCACCGAGCGGCTCATTAACCCGGCCGGATGCCAGTGATTCTTCGATATTGGCGTATTCGTAAATGTAGTCGCCCAGATGCAGAACAACATCAAGATCATGACGATGAGACAACTCGCGATATACGTTAAAGTAACCCGCGGCGTAATTGGAACAGGAGGTAAAAGCGAGTCTCAGATGCTCGACGTTCCCCTCAGGCAGTGTCCGGAATCGACCTGTATCTGACCAGTGACCACGAGCATAGAACGCATAGAAGTAGGTTGTCCCCGGTAACAAGCCCCGCACATCGTGCTTAACCGTGAAATCTCTCTCGATAGACGTCAGGCCTTCACCCGACGCTACTACGTTTGTGAGAGATCGATCGGTTGCGACTACCCAGCGATAAGCCACAACATCAGTGTCATCCTGCGGGCTTACTCGGGTCCAGAGGATGATGGCGTCAGTCAGAGGGTCGCCACTGGCAATACCGTGACGGAAAGGAAATCCAGCCTGTTTTCTCTGATCTTTTCCACCAGGAAATAGAAATCCACTGGCCAGGCTATCAATCAGAAACTCCCTGCGAGACAGAGGCATATCATCGGCTCATTCTGTGACTGACGCGCACAGTAAACCCTCTGCAAATGACAGTCAGATGGCCCTCATCTGACAAAACGATGACAATTTCGAAGTCAATGCTGTCGCTATTCAACCTACCCGCCCTCCTCGGAGACGGGCATGCTTCGTGTGATCCAAAAACAAAGGAAAGCAGCATGTCATTGATGCGTTATCTGGGCCTGACCAAACTGAGTACAGCCGAACTCGCCGAGATCTACACCAACGATAACTCCCGGTTCTTTCATTACCGCGGTGACAATATTCACTACCGCATAGAGGGCAATCAGGACGAGAACGCTCCCGTACTCGTCCTGCTGCACGGCATTATGGCCTCACTACAGACATGGGATGGCTGGGTAGATCACCTGAAGGGGAAGTACCGGATTGTTCGCCTCGATGTGCCAGGCTTTGGCCTCAGCGGCGCGATCACTGATGGCGATACCTCCATCGAAGGCATCGTAGACCGCATCAATGCACTGACGGAGCACCTGCAGCTCGATAAAGTGGTGCTTATAGGCAACTCACTGGGTGGCTACATTTCATGGAGTTTTGCGGCGGAGCACCCGTACAAAGTTCAGGCTCTGGTGTTACTGGATGCGGCGGGCTATCCGATGCAGCTGCCTCTGATCATGAAGTTATTCACCACTCCTTACCTGCGCCATCTGGTGCGCGTAGCGACACCCCAGTTTGTCGTCAGATATATTCTCGGTGAAGTGTATGGCGACAAACGCCGCATAGCCGAAGAAAAGATCCCATGCTATCAGGATATGATGCTACACAAAGGCAACCCTCTGTCGCTGTTGAAAGTTTTCGAAGAACTCGACAATATGACGCCCGAGCGGGTTTCTGACGTAACAGCACCCACACTGATTCAGTGGGGCGAGAAAGACATCTGGATCACACCGAAGAATGCACCACTGTTTCACCGTGACATCAAAGGGTCGGAATTAATCACCTACCCTGGCGTTGGCCATGTTCCGATGGAAGAAATTCCGGAACAGTCTGTAAAAGACGCCGAAGAGTTCCTGTCACGCGTTCTTTAAGTCAGCAACAGCCGCCTCATCAGTGCAAAGATGAGGCTCGCTGAATACGGACAATATAAATAAAGCGGAATGAGATATGTGTTGCATGGGTGCTGCTCCCGGTTATCTGTTCTGATAGTTAACCGCGGATTCCCCCAAAGCAGAAACAGATATTAACTAATGGCCCGATAGCTAATTCTGATTTCCCCCTTCAGCTACTTTTTACCGGCCCCACCACATAGTGAGCCAGCCGGTTACCGGCAATCAGCGCCCCCACGAAAATAAGCACGCTCTCATTTCCCGAGAGAATATCCACCAAAGCAGGACCCGGACACAGACCTACCAGCCCCCACCCTGCTCCGAACATAATCGCACCAGACATCAGACGAAAATCAATCGCCTGCAAGCTCGGCAGATGAAAGCTCGGAGCGAACAGTGGCCGAGCCCGTGTTTTACTCACCTGAAAAACAATAAAGAAAGTCACAACAGCACCTCCCATCACCGCGATCAGCTCAGGCTGCCAATTTCCGAATATATCCAGAAATCCGCGTACCTTCTGAGGATCATTCATCCCCGAGAGCAGCAGGCCTAAGCCAAACAGGAGACCGCTCAAAAAAGGTATTACATGCTTCATAACCCCATCCCCAGCGCATTCATCACCGCAACTGTCACGATACCCGCGCCAATAAAGGTCAATGTCGCCACAAAAGAGCGGAAGGAAAGCCGCCCCATGCCGCACACTCCATGACCACTGGTACAGCCATTGCCGATGTATGTACCAAACCCAACAAGCAGCCCTGCTGAGACCAGAAGCACCGAATCATCAGTAATGTTAATGGGTGTTGAATACCCCACTGCCTGCATAATTGGCTAGGCGACCAGCAGCCCAGCAAGAAACGCCAGCGCCCAGTGGCGCCCGGTGTCCCTGAGCATAAATACGCTAGAGAGTACCCCGGTCATACCACTGATCCGGCCGATTCCTATCCAGAGCAAAGACGCAGCGGCTCCTATCAGAAAGCCACCGCCTATCTCATCCCACATTCTGCCTCCGAAGGCCCAGAATAAACGCGGCTTAGTTTACCCGAGCCACGAATGTCTGTCTGGTTCTGTTCCCCTTGTTATACTCCTATACTAACTAGCGAATACCCAGAAACAGGAAATAATGATGTCTGCAGTACTGATGCATAGCCAGGAAGGTACGCCCCTTCACCTGATAGAAAAAGAGCATTACGCCAACTGGCTTGATGACCAGCCAGAATACGTCAAGCAATGGCTTTTGCACTCAGGCTACGCCGGCTCAGGGCATACGGTCATTCCGTCATCAAGTGGCAGTATTGATAGCGTTTTGTGTGTTGTTGAATCGACCGAGGACTTCTTCGTCTGCGGCAATCTCTCCAGTGCACTGCCTGCTGGTACATACACCCCCGTTTCTGAACTCTCAGATGAAAGCCTCTTGGCTCTGGCTTTTGGCTGGGGCGTAGGCGCTTATCGATTTGATCGTTACACAGAGAAACCTGCCGCGACCGCAAAACTGGCGCTGAATAATGAAGCCGTCATCGAGGAAGCTGGTCGCCTGATCGAAGGCACTAAGCGCGTGCGTGATCTCATTAATACGCCAGCGTCTGACATGATGCCGCAGAATATTTCCTCTGCCGTTCATTCGCTGGCTGATGAGTTCGGAGCAAAGGTACGGGATGTCGTAGGCTCAGAATTACTTGAGCAGAACTACCCGATGATCCACGCGGTAGGCCGCGCCAGCGAACATGACCCGCGCCTGATTGATCTGACCTGGGGAAACCAAGACCACCCTAAGGTTACACTGGTCGGCAAAGGAATCTGCTTCGACAGCGGCGGCCTGAACATGAAACCAGGCGACTCAATGCGTCTGATGAAAAAAGACATGGGTGGCGCAGCACACACCATTGGCCTTGCCTACCTGATCATGGCGAACAAGCTCCCTGTGCGCCTGCGACTGCTTATTCCTGCGGCTGAGAACGCTGTCAGCGGCAACGCTTTCCGACCCGGCGATGTCATCCCTACACGTAAGGGGTTAACCGTCGAGATTGATAATACCGACGCCGAAGGGCGCCTGGTACTGTGTGACGCCTTGTTCGAAGGTGCCAGCGAGAAGCCAGACCTGATGATCGACTTTGCAACACTGACCGGCGCATGCCGTGTTGCGCTCGGGACCGATCTGCCCGGCTTTTTCACCAATCAGAAGCAGCTGGCTGGCGACCTTATGCAGGCCGGTGAAAAAGTGTCAGACCCTGTCTGGAACCTGCCATTATTCCGCATGTACAAAGAAGCCCTGCACAGCGAAGTTGCCGATATGGTGAACTCAGTTCCCGGGCCCTTTGGGGGTGCAATTACCGCAGCGCTTTATCTGGAAGCATTCGTCGAAGAAACCCCATGGGTGCATTTCGACGTGATGGCCTGGAATCGTCGCGCCCTTCGCGGCAAGCCTGTAGGCGGTGAAGCTATGGGCATGAGAGCCATGTTCGAATATCTGCGTCAGCGCTATCCAGGCTGAGTCTGCAACAAGCCGAAAATAAAAAAGCCCGGCTGCAAAACAGCCGGGCTTTTTCAGGAGTTCACAAAGATATCAGGCAGTTCTGCTGTCAGACTCTTTGTTGTAAATATCGTCGACGGTCACCTCAATGTTCTCAGGCTTGTGGTTAACCTCTGCCGAACTCGCCTGCTTCTTCGTCTTACGAGTACCCTTCTTGAAGAGTGTGCGACGCGCATCCAGGATAATCCGGCCAAACGAACCCCAATCCATTGAACCAACGCAGGCCATTTCATCGCCCTTGTGCCAACCCGGATTACGGCTTTCAAAGAAAGCAATCTTGGGAACAGCACGTTCTTTCTCTGTAATTGGCGTCACAAAGTCTGAGAGCGCACAGGCATCTTCACCGAAATCCAGCAAACCCGTTTCGCGGTTCAGGGCACCCGGGAAGATGTTATCCGCTGCTGTAAATGCAACATTCTTCAGCTGCGGATCGTCACCATCAATGTTCGGATAATACTTGTAAAAGTTGTTTGCCAAAATAAGGTAGGTGCGATATCCCATAGAAATCAGGAACCAGTACATCGGCAGCGTCGGGTGACGAAGACGCTCTGACAGTAACCAACGGAAGAACGACTGCGGGAAAGCAGAGTGACCCCAGTATTCTTTCGACATCACTGTGTCACCACTGAACAGAATGCGGGCAGGCTTACCGTCAACTTCGATGGTGCGAGCAACGCCGGTCGAGAAACCTACGACTTTGCCATCGGTTTTGCGCTTGGCAATGTGTGCCCCTGTTTTGTTAGAAAAATCTTCCAGAAACTGCTCAAACGGGGTGTTCTGATAGTACACCTTAAACAGTTTGTACATTCCCAGGCACTCATCCAGGGTAATGTCTTCACGCTTTTTGAAGCGCATCTTGATTGGAGGCAGTTTCTTCTGCGCTGCTTTGTTCGCTGACATAGTGAGAACTCCTGTCCCTTTTGATAGGGCTCATTTATTTTATTGTTCAAGCAGTGTCAGAAAGGCGACAAGAGGGAGATATCCCAGTGCGACAACAAAAATAATAAGAGAGTCAGAAACACCACCACCTCGAGAATCGCCATCAACAGGCGCGCAGACGTAGTGTGAGCTATTTTCTTATTATTTTTATTATCGGGGCAGCGCCCCACCATCTGACGTCATCACTTTGATGACAAGAAAATAAACAACCGTTAAGTAAACTGGAATTTGTCTATTGACTAATTGGGGAGTTTACGCCTTTTCAGGCCATAGCCAATGGATAAAACGAGCCACAGAAACAATGGCCCATTTTGTTACATAAAATAATGACTTTCGTCACTTAAGTTCGGAGATCTCTTTCTGGTACCGGGTTTCAAAATTTTCGAAAGAGTTACCTGTTTCTGAGGAGCAGCGAATACCGCCAGTCTCGATATTGTACACCCAACCGTGAATCTCTACCTTACCAGTGGCAAGTTTGGCAGCGACAACCGGATGTGTACGCAGGTGCTGAACCTGCTGCAGAACGTTCTCTTCAATGGCTTCATTGAGATGCTGATTGTCCAGGCAGGCTCCACTTTCAATGCCATTACGCTCTCGCACAATCTCCATGGCTGAGCGGCAGTGCCCCAGCCACTCTTTAACGTGAGGCAGACCATTCAGGCCATCCATATCCAGAGCCCCCTTAACCGCGCCGCAATCTGTGTGACCGCAGACGATAATATGGCGCACTCCGAGTACAGCCACGGCATACTCGATAGAGGCAGTCATCCCCCCTGTTTCGTTGGAATGAGGCGGGATGATATTGCCGGCATTGCGACAGATAAACAGGTCTCCAGGATCGGACCCTGTCAGCAGGTTAGGATCAATCCGCGAGTCGGAGCAGGTAATAAAGAGGAAATCCGGGCTTTGCCCTCCCGCGAGGGTACCAAAGAGGTCTTTCCGCTCAGGATAAACATTCTTGCGGAAATTGAGCACACCATTGATAACGTCTTTCACTGTCTTACCTCTTCTTCAGGGTTGCGTAGCCTAAATGATTTTGCCACTTCACAACATAGCCCACACACGCTTGTCTGCTTTATCTGTCGCCTTAGCTGCATTATAAGTCCGTACAACAAAATCAAAACTGATATATTTACTACCATCCATAAGCTTAACCTTATAGAGACCTTTGATGCCCCTCACAATCCAGAAACTCGCCAGCCGCCTGACCTTTCGCCAGCTCCAGGTTTATAAAGCCGTCTATGACCTGCGCAGCTATAGCCAGGCAGGGGATCTGCTCGGCCTGACGCAACCTGCCGTGAGCAGCCAGGTACGACAGCTGGAGCAAGCGCTGGGCACCTCTCTGTTCGAGTACATCGGGCGCAAGCTTTACACCACCGCGGCTGGCGAGCGCATGTACGACGCGGTCAAAGGTATCTTCGCAGAGATCCTCGATCTGCAAACAGAGCTTGCGGCGCTCGAAGGGCGGGTGGCAGGCGAACTGCGCATTACTGCGGTCAATACTGCTCAATACGTCGTGCCCTACCTGATGCGCCCCTTTCTCGATAAGAACCCTGACGTGCGGATCAGCGTACGGGTAGTTAATAGGGCAACAGCAATCGAGCGCTTAAGTGACAATGTCGACGACCTTGTCATTATGGGGATGGTGCCAGACGGCAAGGGGCTGATCTCGATTCCATTTCTGGATAACGAACTGGTGGCAGTTGCACCGGCAGAGCATCCCCTACTCGGCCAACAAGCCGTCAGTGCCGAAGAGTTTTTAAGCAGCCGGTTACTGATGCGCGAAGCTGGCTCTGGTAGCCGCCTGGCTCTTGAAGTTCATTGCCATGAAACGAAACTGAAGATACCCGAAGCGATGATTCTGGGCTCAAACGATGCAATCAAGCATGCGGTCATCGCCGGCCTTGGCGTCGCTGTGCTACCGAAGCTGAGTATCTTGCCAGAACTTCAGCTGGGCACCTTGCAGATTCTGCCCATTGACCACTTTCCACTGCGCCGTAGCTGGTGCCTTGTACACCCAGCGAACAAAAGCCTGACGCCAGCAGCACGGGCCTTTGTGGAGTATATTCAACAGAACGCAGGGGAGTTCAGCCGACAGTTCGACAAGCAGAGCCACTACTTTCCGCACGAAGACTTTTGAGGCAAACGGAAGCCCTCGGCAGATTCAGGAATATTCCTCCAGACCAGCTTGCCATCCTTGAGTAGCAAAACGCCCGCACGCTGCCAGCGGGTTCCTGATGCACTTCGGTTTCGGGTGCCCTCTCGCCATAAGCGCATGACGCCCAATAACGAGGGAAAGCCCATAAAATGAGACGCAGCGCTGAAGCCCAGGCCTGCCTGGCCATAAAGACAACGCTCAGGATCATGATAAAGCGTCAGCCCCTCGGCGCCGCCAATATCTGCCACCCAGGTGTCGCGCAGCCCCTCGTCACCATGCGTAACCACAATCACCTGAACCTCTGGGTTCTCTGCCGCCCAGGCACGCGCACGTTTGATATCTCGCTCAGCAAAAGGGCAGCCTGTATGCCGCACGAAGACAAGTAACGATTGTCCGGGAGACCGTATTTCAGGTGGAAGGTCTAAAAAGTCACCGACACGTAAGTCACCACGTACCGCTTGCATCGGCGGCTTTTTGAGAAATATTGAAGCCAAAGTATATCCACGCCTCAGAGACAAAAAAGCCCGGATAATCCGGGCTCTATATGAAAGAAACTCAGATCAGTTAGCACGACCTGTGAACTTGCTTTCATCGGTGTTCACCTTAATGCGGTCGCCCTCTGCGATATGCTCAGGCACCTGCACGACTAAACCTGTACTCAGCGTCGCGGGTTTAGTACGGGATGTCGCCGACGCACCTTTCATTGCAGGCGCAGTCTCAACGATCACTAACTCAACGATCGTCGGTAGATCAACACCCACCGCAGAATCATTCAGTACTACAACCTGAAGGCCCTGAGTTTCCTCATTGATGAACATCGACTCTTCAGCGATCGACTCTTTGTTCAGCGGGTACATGGTGAAGTCTTCAGAATCCATGAAGTTGTACTCGTCACCATCAATGTACGACAGAGTCACCGGGCGACGTACCAGATCTGCCAGATTCAGCATATCGCTGTCTTTGAAGGATTCATCCAGCTTAGCGCCAGTCACTACATCGTACATACGCATGCGGTAGATAGAACCACCGGCACGGCCCTGCGGCACAGAACGCTCGATGTCTTTTACGAAGTACACGCTGCCGTTGTACTCAACCGCAGCATTCTTTTTAATTTCACTGGCCTTAGGCATGAAAACTAGCTCTTAATTAACGAATTTCGAAGCGTGAGATTACACCAAGCCGCTAAAGAAGCAAGCGTGACAAAACATTGCTCAACGCACTAAACGAATTCCCATATATTGCCACTGCAGCCAGGGTTGGAAGAAGTTGCGGTAGGTCTTTCTGCTGTGCCCTTCTGGCGTCGCGACTGAACTCCCCCGCAGCACCATCTGATTCACCATAAACTTACCATTGTACTCGCCAACAGCGCCGCTGGCTGTGCTGAAACCCGGGTAAGGTAAGTAGGCACTATTAGTCCACTCCCAGCACTCGCCCCACTGAATCTTATGAGAAGCGACTTCCCATTCAGACTCGGTTGGTAAGCGGCAGCCTTTCCATGCTGCGAACGCCGATGCTTCATAGAAGTTTACATGCACCACTGGCAGGTCAGGTTGAATAGGACGCAATCCATTGAAGTCGTAAGTCATCCATTCATTATCAAGTTTCTGCCAATACAGAGGCGCAACAGCATTCGTTTCCTGCACCCAACTCCACCCGTCGGAGTGCCATAAATCAAACTCTTGGTACCCACCGTCTTCTATAAAGGCCAGGTACTCGCGGTTGGTAACTAAAGAGCGACGTATTTCAAAATCTTCGATGTACTGTTTGTGCGCGCTACGTTCGTTATCAAACGAAAACCCTTTATGACTGGCCGGGACGCCCACCGAATAAACACCACCTCCCACGGCAGACCACTGCTCTGTTAACTCGGAGGCGACAGCCTGAGCCGATCGCAGTTCAGGTACTTCCAGAGATGGGTACAAGGGGTTATGGCCAAGGATATATTTAATATCCGTAATCAAAAGTTCCTGATGCTGCTGCTCGTGGTTCAGGCCGAGGACGATCAATGCTTCGAGCTCGGAAGAGAGACTACTTTGTTCGAGAAACTGAGCCATGGCCTCATCAACGTAACTCCGATATGCGTAGACTTCGTCGACCGTTGGACGGCTCAGATTTCCCCGGTCTGCTCTCGGTACGCGCTCGCCTACCGTTTCGTAATAACTGTTAAACAGATATCCCCACGCGGGATGAAATACCTGATAGCCGGAAGAGTGCGGTGAAAGAATAAAGGTCTCAAAGAACCAACTGGTGTGCGCCAGATGCCATTTCGGAGGGCTCACATCGATAACAGGCTGAACAACATAGTCTTCAGCAGCGAGATTCCGACATATCGACTTAGAAGCAGCCCGGACCATGCGATATTGATTCAACAGGTCTGTCATCAGTTCTTTATCCAGACGGCGTTAACGAACCAGCCCTTGCTATCCAGACAATGTTTTACTGGTGAATATCCGGTGGTCACAGCCAGATCATCCACTTCTGCCAGGCTGAACTTCCGTGAGACTTCCATGAAGATCGGCTCGTGCTTTTCGAAGGCTACCCGATGCCCAGCAATGGTGACGGTCTGACTTTTCTGACTGATCAGATAGCTCTGACAGGCACCGCTTACCGGGTTGTACGTCTGGTAGTCTTCGAAAGAGTCCAGTTTAAAATCAGCCCCGAGCTCATGATTGATACGATGCAATAAATTGAGGTTAAAATCCCGTGTCAGACCTTCGCTGTCATCGTAGGCTTTAAGAATCGTTCGCGGATCTTTCTTCAGGTCGAAGCCTGTAATTAACAGGTCACCAGGATGCATATGTTCGCCAAGGCGCAGGCAGAATGTGTGGCAGTCTTCGATGGGCATGTTTCCGATGTTAGAGCCGAGAAATAGTACAACTTTGCGACGTTGAGAAAATCGGTCAATTTCCCCCAATGCAGAAAAGTAATCGCCTTCGAATGGATGAATATCAATACCCGAAATATTCTGTTGAATACCCGCGCACAACACATCGAGAATGTGACCAGAAATATCGACTGGTAAGTATCGGAAGTCAGCATTCGCTTCTGACAGGTACCGCAGCAGATGACGTGTCTTTATTCCGTCACCGGCCCCAAGCTCTACAAGATCAAATTCGGCTCCGTCGATATTCAGCTCGGACACCAGCTCGTTCGCTTTCTCGCGAAACACTTCCATCTCACAACGGGTCAGATAGTAGTCGTCACAACGCATAATACGCTGAAACAAATGATCTCCGACTTCATCGTAGAAGTATTTGGATGACAGAGACTTCTGCGGCTGACTAAGCCCTCGCAGAACATCGTTCAGAAAGGTTGTATTGACCGGCGCGTTTTCTGCTTCCTGCACGTGCGCCAGAACTGAGTGTGTACCAGACATAGTATCCCTGCCTATTCAGAGTGGCGTCGCTACAGAACTCAGCTGCCACTGTCATTATTCTATAGAACCCGAAGGCTCTTTCGTCAGAACTGCTCATGTCACCCTAAGCCAAGGGTCTGAACAATGCAGCTATTTGGCCGAACCTGATACGCCAAACCAGCTATTCCACCAGTGGTCAGGGATACCAGCGAACTATGACAGTTTTACGTATGTCTGGACTTTTGCTGAGTTTGATTGCCAGCAGTGGCACAAGAGGGACAAAGACAGGCTTTATTCCGCCTTGAAGCGGGAATCTGATTGAGTGCATGCTGACCGATTGTCTCAGTCATACACCAACATGGGGTATCAAAAGAGCCCGAGGCGGCGGGCTGACAGTGGTTGTCAGCGCCGCACAGCGGGCAGCTATGCTCAGGCAGAGGTGAAGCAGTAAGAGAGGTATGCGATTCAGTCATACCCCAAAGCATACCTCAGAAATTCACGGCCAGACCAACCCCAAGTGCATCCAGCTCTACATCATCGTCGTCGATGTAGTTCATATACTCAGCGTTAATTTCTAATCGCTCGTTGATGTTAAAGTCTGCGCCAATACCCATTGAAAGGCCCATTTCATCGTCTGAATCACTGAAGGCGCCATTGTCATAACTGTAATCAGCACGGGTCAGACCGACAATCGCGTATGGAAAAAATACGTCAGATAAGGCAATACCACCACGGACATAACCACCCAACAGGCTGTCCAGTTCTACGCCATCATCGTCAAGGCCAAAACCAGCACGCACTTCACCAGAAAAATTCTCGTTAATATACATACCAAAACGACCGTATGGCATGGTGACGTCATTGTCGTCTCCCAGCTCTGCCATCCCCAGGCCGCCACCGGCATACATCGCACGGTCGGCCATTACTGGAGCAGCGCAAGCGCCCGCGATACCCAAAATTGCCATTTTCTTTGTCAGTGTGTTCATGACCATTTTCATAGAATATCTCCGTAATAAAAACGAGTACGTAATCGGAGAACTTGTGTAAAAAATAGTTCGAATTATATTTTTTTAATTTTCAGGAACTTTATTTATCTTGAATCAGCACGCATAAAAAAAGCCGCTAAGACTCCATGTCTTGCGGCTTTTATTCCTCTTTTTCAGAGGAATGCCACTGTAACAGTGGCAAGGGTGCTTAAATTAAAATCAGTTACGAATCAGATGATCAAATGCACCAAGCGCAGCTGTTGCACCGGCCCCCATCGAAATAATGATCTGCTTGTACGGTACATTCGTGCAGTCACCAGCGGCAAAGATACCTGGAATATTGGTCTGACCATGGTCATCAATCACGACCTCGCCACGTTCTGTCAGCGTCACTGTGTCTTTGAGGAACTCAGTGTTCGGCACCAGACCAATCTGAACGAAGATACCCGCAAGCTCGACGATATGAGTTTGGTCTGTTTCGCGATCCTTGTACTGCAAACCGGTAACACGCTGACCATCACCCAGTACTTCTGTGGTCATTGCCTGCTTGATGATCTCAACGTTAGGCAGAGACTCTGCTTTCTTCACCAGTACCGCATCCGCACGCAGCGTGTCTGAAAACTCAAGTACAGTTACGTGCTCAACGATACCCGCGAGATCAATAGCAGCCTCAATACCTGAGTTACCACCGCCAATCACAGCCACTTTTTTGCCTTTGAACAGTGGACCGTCACAGTGCGGGCAGTACGCCACGCCTTTATTACGGTATTCCTGTTCACCCGGTACGTTCATTTCTCTCCAGCGAGCGCCTGTGGCCAGAATCACTGACTTACCGCTCAAGACTGCGCCATTCGCCAACTCGACCTCAGTCAGGCCGCTGTCGGTTTTGCGAACGCCGACGGCTTTCTGAGCCTTCATCACATCGACGTCGTACTCTTTGACGTGCTCTTCGAGGTGCGCCACCAACTTCGGCCCTTCGGTGTAAGGTACAGAGATGAAATTCTCAATACCCACTGTGTCTGCCACCTGCCCGCCAAAGCGGTCTGCAACAATACCCGTGCGAATGCCCTTACGTGCCGCATAGATAGCAGCCGATGCACCCGCTGGGCCACCACCGACAACCAGAACGTCAAACGGATCAACGTCTTTGAGTGCAGCTGCTGCCTTCTCGTCGGCATCGTCATCCACCAGATTGATAATATCTGCCAGAGTCTGCTTACCGTTCGCCAAGGGCTCACCGTTCAGGTACAGCGCAGGCACGGCCATGATGTCTTTGCTCGTCACTTCTTCCTGAAATACACCGCCATCGATCATAGTTGCGGTGATGTTCGGATTCAGAGCCGCCATCAGGTTAATCGACTGAACGACATCCGGGCAGTTGTGGCAAGACAGCGATACATACACTTCAAAGTTCAGTTCTTTGGTCAGTGCTTTCGCCTGATCCTGCAGTGCCTGATCTTCCTTCGAAGGATGGCTACCTGCCTGCAGCAGGGCCAGCACCAGAGACGTAAACTCGTGACCCAGTGGAATGCCTGCGAAGAATACACGCGGTGCGTTGTCTTCTTTCGCAATCGCCATCACAGGCGCACGACCATTAATTTTCTCTTCCGTCGTGCTGACCGATATTTTATCGTTCAGTTCAGCGATCTCACGCGCCAGCTCTTCCAGCTCATTCGACTTAGGCGAACCATCCACAGCGACCAGCAGTGAAATTGGGTTACGCAGGTTATCAAGGTATGCGCCCAGCTGTTGTTTCATGTTTGCATCAAGCATGATGGTTTCCTTTATGTTGATTCGGCTTCTGGCTGCTACTTATATGGTGCCGGAAGCGCCTTAATTCAAAGTACAGGATTATAGTAGCGCCTCAGCACTGATAAGATAAATCAATCTTTTCTAAGAGGGTGATAGGCATTAGCTAAAACCTCGCGATAGAGATTGTCTATCGCTAACGGCTTACCAACACGCTAGCAAAATTGCACCCGTAGATAATACCCACCCTACTACTTTTGATACTATTCGGATAACGTAGGGTGCGCACTGCGCACCAGTATTTCTCAGTGGAATCAATATACTCACAAGGAGGTGATGTATGCCGAACTACCGCCGGGCAGGAGTGCCAGGAGGAAGTTATTTTTTCACAGTCGTTACCCATAACCGCCAGCCGCTTCTAACAACAGAGTCTTTCCGATTTGCTTTGCGGGAGGCTATAAACGAAGTGCGCAAATCACAACCTTTCGAGATTGATGCTTGGGTACTACTTCCCGACCACATGCATTGCATGTGGACACTTCCAGAGGGCGATCAGGATTTTTCCAAACGATGGGGGCGCATCAAAGCTGGAGTAAGCAAACGAGTTATTCTGCCTTCAATCGAAGCAAACGCTCGCAGAGAGTCCGGGCTTTGGCAAGGTAGGTTCTGGGAACACTTGATACGTGACGAAAGAGATTTCCGGAATCACCTTGATTACATCCATTTCAATCCAGTAAAACATGGCATGGTATCAAAGGTGACCGACTGGCCGTATTCGAGTTTTCATCGCTATGCAAGAGCGGGCATCTACCCTGAAGAATGGGCTTGCGATGGAGTGAATGACACGGTCAACGGCGGAGAGTAACGCCACTGTTACCGTAAGTTCATGGTGGGCAATGCCCACCCTACAATTCAGATCATCGTCACACGTAGGGTGCGCACTGCGCACCGGAACATACATGCAGGAAAAGCTGAAACCGCAGAAGGTGGGCAATGCCCACCCTACAATTCAGATCATCGTCACACGTAGGGTGCGCACTGCGCACCGGAACATACGTGCAGGAAAAGCTGAAACCGCAGAAGGTGGGCAATGCCCACCCTACAATTCAGATCGTCATCACACGTAGGGTGCGCACTGCGCACCAAAATGTATTCGCCAGAAAAATAAAAACCCCAGCCGAAGCCGGGGTTTCAATCTTTTATCTGAGCGTTTGCGAGCCAGGCTGCGCGGCTAGCTCAGATCATCTGGCACAGCTGAGACGATGAGCTGCAAGGCATTTTTGAGCGAGTACCCAAGACATACCAGATTGGTAGGCGCAGGGACGAGCGAAAAAATAACACAGCAGATCGCGTCTCAGCGAAGTCAGATTTAGATCTTGCCAACCAGATCCAGAGAAGGAGCCAGCGTCTCGTCGCCTTCTTTCCACTTAGCCGGGCAAACCTGGCCTGGGTTGTTGCGAACGTACTGAGCGGCTTTCACTTTGCGCATCAGGTCGTCAGCGTCACGGCCGATACCTTCAGCAGTGATTTCCATTGCCTGGATCACACCGTCTGGATCGATCAGGAAAGTAGCACGGTCTGCCAGACCCTGGCCTGGACGCATTACACCGAAGTTATTGGTGATAGTGCCGTTCTGGTCGCCCAGCATGTAGTACTTGATCTTACCGATGGTTTCAGAAGCATCGTGCCATGCTTTGTGTACGAAGTGAGTATCGGTAGAAACAGAGAACACTTCTACGCCCAGCTTCTGCAGTTCTTCGTATTTGTCAGCCACGTCACCCAGTTCAGTTGGGCAAACGAAAGTGAAGTCAGCTGGGTAGAAGAAGAAGATAGCCCACTTACCTTTTACGTCAGCGTCAGTTACGTCAACGAATTCGCCATCTTTGAATGCAGTTGCGCTAAACGGCTTAATTTCTGTATCGATCATGGTGTTTCTCCATTAGGTTTATGTTTGAACGGGTTCCATACTAGAAGCATGGAGCTTATACGTTAAATTGATCTTTTCAAACCATCTGATAGCAATTGCCTATCAAGCTACCAACACAGGATTACCCTTGTGTGACACCCTGTGCGGCAGTCTCTCTGCCTGAGAGTTCCGCTGGCATACTTTCGAGGTGCAGTGTCCGGGTCGGGAAAGCACAGTCGGCGCCACTGTCATGGATAATATCCATCACTTTGAGCAGCACGTCTTGCTTCACGTCATGGTAGTGCACCCAGTCAGTAGTCTTAGTGAAGGTGTAAATAAAGAAATCAAGGCTCGACGCACCGAATGCATTGAAATTTACAATCATGGTCTGGCTCTGATCAATTTCAGGATGCTGGCGCAGCATGTCGCGTACTTTTTCCATAATGCCCCGTACGGCTTGTGCATCCTGATAGCGCACGCCGATGGTTTCATAAATCCGGCGGTTCAACATACGGGACGGATTTTCCACCGAAATACTGGTGAACACAGAGTTCGGTACGTACAAAGGGCGTTTATCAAAGGTGCGGATACGCGTCACACGAAAGCCTATGCTCTCGACTGTGCCTTCGATTGAACGGTCCGGTGAACGCACCCAGTCACCTACCTTGAATGGCTTATCCAGATAAATAATCAGAGAACCAAAGAAGTTCGCCAGAAGATCTTTCGCTGCCAGACCTACGATCAGACCACCCATACCACCAAACGCCAGTATCCCCGAGATAGATATACCAAGCAGCTGAAACACGGGCAGAATAATAAGAATCGTCACCGCCAGCTTGGCGAGCTTACCGACCAACTGAACCGTGGTCGGGTCCATGCCGCCTTCCAACTGTTTTTCTTCAACGCGATTAATCAGGCGCCACATGGCCCAGGCAGCAAGAATAATCATTGACAGCTGACGCACGACTGAGATGCTGCCCTGCACTTCTCTATCGTAGTAGGCTGCGGTAATGTCACCGGCCCAGGTCAGGCCAACCGCGACAATCATCCAGTTGACTGGTACGGCAATGGCGTTGATGACCACGTCGTCCCAATGGTTTTCCGTGCTGGCAACGAGACGCACCAGGCGCTTACGTATCATGCGCCAGAAAAGACCCGCGACCAGCGTCAGAGTCAGGGCAATACCGACATTCCAGAACCACTCGTAATCCTGACTTACGAGCTCATTCCACCAGCCCATGTATATTTCCATGATATTTTCTTCCTGAACTGACCGCCGGGATTATCGTCTCTGACGCACGGCCTCAAACAAACATACGCCGGTCGCTACCGACACGTTCAGTGAGCTGACTTCGCCCGCCATAGGGATATTCACAAGATGGTCGCAATGCTCACGCGTCAGACGACGCATCCCCGGCCCTTCGGCACCCATAACCAGTGCCAGCGGGCCTTTGCAGTCCTGCTGGTAAATCGTGGTGGTTGCTTCGCCCGCCGTACCGATAATCCAGATGCCACGCTCTTGCAGATCTTTCATGGTACGCGCCAGGTTCGTCACCTGAATATAGGGAATCGCCTCCGCAGCACCGCAAGCGACTTTGGCTGCCACTGCCGTCAAAGGGGCGGATTTATCTTTGGGGGCGATAACCAGATGAACGCCCGCCGCATCCGCGGTGCGCAGTACCGCGCCAAGGTTGTGCGGGTCGGTGACGCCATCCAGAATGAGCACGAAAGGATCACCGCTGATATTGTCGAGAATCTCGGGCAGGTGCTTTTCTGATTTGCCCTGAACAGGTTTTCTCAGGGCAACAATACCCTGATGGTTGCCGTCAGCCTTCTGATTAAGGAGTCCTTTGTCGGCCTCCATAACAGATAGCCCTTCGGCGTTCGCCAGGTCGAGAATTTTCTGCATTTTTGCATCAACCCGACCTTTCTGTACCCATACTTCTACTACCTGATCCGGTGATCGTTGCAGCAACGTTGTGACGGCATGGATACCGTAAACAGATTCAAGCTTCATTTATTTTTTCTTACGCGTGTTTTTCTTGGCCGTCGACTTTGCCGGTGCTGAACTATTTTTCTTGGCATTCAGTTTCTGGCGTTTACTCGGCTTTTTCTTCGAGGTTTTTTTACTGTCAGCTTTCGCCGCAGTACTGCCTGCACCTTTTGCCGAGCCCGGTTTTTTACGACCCGGATTCATCAGCTCTTCTTTGGTCATGCCCTTTTTCTCGCCCGCTTTTCCAGAGGCGCTACGCTTGCGTGGCAGACGCGCAGGTTTCGGCATATCTAAGGGTTGTGAGCGACCAGAGTTCTGTCCGGCATTAACAGGCGCAGTGGTTAATTCAAAGTCGACCTTACGATCATCCAGATCCACACCAACCACTTTCACCCAGATGTTGTCACCGAGGCGGAAGCTGCGACGGGTACGCTCGCCAATAAGACGATGTTTGACCGCATCAAACTGGTAAAAATCATTCTGCAGAGTGCTGACATGCACCAGACCTTCGACGTAGACGTTTTTAAGCTCGACGAATAAGCCGAACCCGGTCACGGCAGAGATTACACCTTCAAAATCTTCACCCACTTTGTCGCGGATGTACTCACACTTAAGGAAGTCAGTCACATCACGCGTGGCATCGTCTGCGCGTCGTTCGGCCATTGAGCAGTGCTCACCCATATTGACCATGGCCTGTAGGTCGTACGGATAAATCGTACGTTTAGCCATGTTCTTGGTGCCGTCAGCGCGCAGTACGTGCTTACATTCCTGCTCACTGCGAATAACACTGCGGATACCGCGATGAACCAGAAGGTCAGGGTAACGACGAATTGGTGACGTGAAGTGCGTGTACGCCTTGTACGCCAGTCCAAAGTGACCTTCGTTCTCAGGTTCGTACTTCGCCTGACTGAGTGAGCGCAGCAACACGGTCTGAATTAAGTGCGAATCCGGGCGTTTCTCAATCTGGCTGAGCAGCGTCTGGTAATCCTTGGGCGCAGGATCTTTGCCGTTCGGCATCGTCAGACCCATTTCCCCCAGGAACGCCCCCAGGTTTTCGAGCTTTTCTGCACTCGGCCCTTTGTGCACACGGTACAGCGCCGGAATCTCGTAACGCGTAAAGAAATCTGCCGCACAAACATTCGCCGCCAGCATGCACTCTTCAATTAACATATGCGCATGGTGACGCTCAGTCGGCACGATTTCCTGAATTTTACGCTCGGCATCAAACACAATGCGCGTTTCGACTGAATCAAAGTCCATGGCGCCACGAACTTCGCGTTGCTCACGTAAAATATGGAACAGACGATACAGCTCATCGACATGCGGTACGACGTCAGCATAGTGCTCGCGCCACTGGGCCTGCGTTTCTTTGTCACCATCCGGATTAATCATGTCCCAGACTTTGTTGTACGTCAGGCGCGCATGGGAGTGAATAATCCCTTCCATGAACTTATAGCCAGAAATACGTCCGGCCTTCGAGATCGTCATCTCACAAACCATGGTCAGGCGATCCACGTGTGGATTCAGTGAGCACAGCCCGTTAGACAGTTTCTCTGGCAGCATAGGCACAACGAACCCCGGGAAATACACCGACGTCGCACGTTGATACGCTTCATTATCGAGAGGAGATTTCACTTTCACATAATGCGAGACATCGGCAATCGCGACCCATAAGCGCCAGCCACCGGTATTTTTGTTGCGTTCACAGTAGACGGCATCGTCGAAGTCGCGGGCGTCTTCACCGTCAATAGTGACGAATGGCAGATGACGCAGATCGATGCGGTTTTTCTTGTCTGCTGCTTTGACCTGATCCGGAATTTTTTTGGTTTCAGCCTCGACATCTTCAGGCCATTCGTGCGGAATATTATGGCTGCGAATAGCGACGTCGATCTCCATACCCGGCGCAAGATGCTCACCCAGGACTTCGGTCACTTCACCCACAGGCAGGCCTTTCGGCGACGGCTGACGGGTAATCTGAGCGACCACAAACTGACCGTGCTCTGCACCATTTCGCCCTTCCGCAGGAATCAGCACTTCCATTGGAATACGCTTGTTGTCT
Source organism: Oceanospirillaceae bacterium (assembly GCA_002724925.1). Classification (GTDB taxonomy): domain Bacteria; phylum Pseudomonadota; class Gammaproteobacteria; order Pseudomonadales; family Oceanobacteraceae; genus Thalassolituus. Next base: position 77,650 of record PBQA01000037.1, on the reverse strand, counting down.
GGTTGCAGAATACCGACACCGGATTCTTCAAAGTAGCGACCAACGATCAGCTGTGTATTGCGCTGCAGAACTTCAACGATCTTACCTTCCGGGCGTCCTCGACGATCCAGGCCAAGAATCTGTACAGCGACCTTGTCACCATGAAAGACCTTACGCATCTGTCGGTTCGACAGATACACATCATCACCATCATCACGTAGCACGAAACCAAACCCGTCACGGTGACCCATCACAGTACCCTGCACCAGATCGACCTTCTTCATCGGCATGAACTGATTACGGCGATTACTGATCAGCTGACCATCACGACACATAGCAATCAAGCGGCGGCGCACCGCTTCAACGCGGTCTTCGTCGGTTTCACCCAGGACCTCACACACTTCAGGGTGTGTTAGCGGGCTGGGCGCGCTTTCGAGCACCATTAGCAGTGCATCACGGCTTGCCACCGGGTTGTCGTATTTTTCAGCCTCAGCGGCAGCGTTCGGATCTTTGAAGGTTTTTGTCTTCTTGGTATCGCTCAAGCGATCACTCCTGGAAGGAAAAGTTTGAATCAGTATACAGCACGGGCTCAGGGTTCAAAGGCCCCACACAGGCACAAAGCGTTTCCGTCGAGCTTATAACGCCTTAAAATTAATCTGAGATGACTCCCGGCTCTTGCCGGCAGCTTCCAGTCGGTCCAGGTAATCCTGCCAGAGAGCATCCTGATTGACGGACAAATGATGCAGATACTTCCAGTCATACAGGCCTGAATCGTGCCCATCATCGAACGTCAGTTTGAGCGCATAGTTGCCTGCGGGCTCCATACTCAGCAACCCCACATCTTTCTTACCATACTGCAGCACCTCATTCCCGACACCATGCCCCCGCACTTCGGCGGACGGGGATAACACACGCAGCAGTTCAAAGCTCAGTTGGTATTCAACACCCGCGTACGTCAGTGCAACGCAGCGGCTGGATTTCTTTACTTTAATGGCTTCTGGGATCACAGAGACTCCGGATTAAAATTAAACCAGCAGGCCTGGTTTCAGCTTCTATACTCATTTCCACCCCTAAGTTTACTATCCCGGAGATGCTAAGCCATGACATTTCTGCGAAACCTATCCATTCGCGCCCGCTTGTGGCTCATAATGGCCGCGGCCCTGATATGTATCGTCCTGCTTGAAGCAAAGGCGCTAAGTAGTCAGTACGACGTTATGTTTGCTGCTGAATACACCGCCAAAGAAAACATAGCCAGATCGCTTGTTAACAGTGCTCACAGTCTCCTTGAACGCTATCAGCGCATGGTTCAGGAGGGTGTACTCAGTGAAGAGGAGGCTAAAAAAAGCGCTCTTGATGGACTGCGCTCTCTACGAGATGGCGATTCCTATTTCTGGGTTCACGACCGCTCACCGGTCATGCTACTCAACCCTGCGGTTAACTCACTCGAAGGCACAAACGTTGGAAACTTCGAAGACAAAGCAGGTAAAAAAGTCTTTCTAGAGGTGATGCAGATCGCAGATGCCTCTGCCGAAGGTGGAACTATCACGTATAGCTGGCCACGTCCGGGACAGAACGAGGCCAGCACAAAAGTCAGCTATGTCAGAAAATTTGATCACTGGGGATGGTACATAGGCTCAGGAACCTACCCGAACGATATTGCGAGTACCTTCTGGTCATCAGCGGCTTCTACCGCAGTCATGACTCTGATCTTTGTAGGACTTATGGCCATCATAATCCGCTTAATCAGCACCAGTATAGAAGCACCACTCACACAGCTGAGCCACACGATGAGTAATATCGCGAAAGAAGACGGTGACCTTACTCAGCGCATTCCTGTTAATGGCGAAGATGAAATTACCCGTCTTAGCCGTTCGTTTAATCAGTTTATCAGTCAGATTCACGACATTATCCGCGAAAGCGTCAATGCCTCCAATGAGGTCGCTTCTTTGGGCCGCGAACTCGCAGGTATGGGAGCTGCCACACGCAAGCTGACTGACGAACAGATGCAGGAAAGCGACCACGTTGCCACAGGGGCAACCGAAATGAGTCAGACCATTCAGGAGATTGCCGATAACGCTGACAAGGCTGCTGATGCGGTGAAAGTGGTCGAAGGTAATTCTAAAGCTGGCTTAACAACCATGCAGAATACCCAGGCTCACATTGCAGACCTTGCCGACCAGATTCAGTCATCACGCGCGTCTATTCAGAGTCTTCGGTCTGAAACGGAGAGTATCGGGACTGTACTTGAAGTGATTCGGGGTATTGCGGAACAAACCAATTTGTTGGCCCTGAATGCCGCTATTGAGGCCGCCCGGGCGGGGGAACAGGGGCGGGGGTTCGCCGTGGTTGCAGATGAAGTCCGCACTCTGGCATCACGCACCCAAGAATCTACCGAAGAAATTCACCGAACAATTTCTCGCTTACAGGAACAGGCAGAAGCAACCGTCCAGTCGATGGAGAATAGCGCCAACCACTCCGAAGAAACCAGCGAGATGTCTCAATCAGCCTGTGAGGCTATTGCACGCATCAGTGACGCAGTGGTGACACTTACAGAGATGAATTTGAGTGTGGCCAGTGCGGTAGAGCAACAAAGCGTTGCGGCCAACGAAATCAGTCAAAGCATAAACCGGATAGCAGAGTCTTCCAACGACATCAGTAATAACATGTCGCGCTCTGATGCCAGTGGCCAAAAACTCGCAAAGTGTAGTGAGCGTCTATCTCAGCAGGTTTCCCGCTTTCGTATCTGATCGACCTCGTATTTATAGCAACGAAAAGCCCCCGATGAACGGGGGCTTTTTTATGGCTGATCGATTAGTGCTGCACAATCAGAGAATAAACTTACTTAAATCCTGATCCTGAGCCAGAGCACCCAGCTTCTGGTCGACGTAGGCGCCATCAATGATCACTTGTTCGGTCAGGTCGGTCGCATCAAACGACACACTCTCAAGCAAGCGTTCCATCAGAGTATGCAAACGACGGGCGCCGATGTTTTCGGTGCTTTCATTCACCTGATAGGCGATCTCCGCCAGGCGCTTGATACCGTCTGCTGTAAAGTCGATATCCAACCCTTCCGTCTTCATCAGCGCTTTGTACTGCACTGTCAGAGACGCATTTGGCTCAGTCAGAATACGTTCAAAATCATGCGGAGTGAGAGCCGCAAGCTCAACACGAATCGGCAGACGACCCTGAAGCTCCGGAATAAGATCTGACGGACGCGCAAGATGGAACGCACCTGAAGCAACAAACAGAATATGGTCTGTTTTAACCATACCGTGCTTAGTGCTGACAGTGCAGCCTTCGATTAATGGCAGTAAGTCGCGCTGTACACCCTCGCGGGAGACATCACCACCAGAACCACTGTCCTGACGCTTAGCGACTTTATCAATTTCATCGATAAATACGATGCCATTCTGTTCGACTAACTCCAGCGCGCGCACTTTCAGTTCTTCCATGTTCAGCAGATTGCCGGCTTCTTCATCACAGATCTGCTTGAACGCATCGGCAATTTTCATCTTACGCTTGGCTTTTTTATCACCGCCCAGATTGGCAAACATGTTCTGCAGCTGGCTGGTCATTTCTTCCATGCCCGGTGGCGTCATAATTTCTACGCCAGCGGTATTTACCTGTGCGACATCAATTTCAATTTCTTTATCATCAAGGTCACCGTTGCGCAGCTTGCGACGGAACACCTGGCGCGCGGAGCTGTCTTCCTGTTTCGGCTCTTCGGTGGTATCCCAGCTGGTCGTTGATCGGGCTGGAGGCAGCAATACGTCAAGAATGCGCTCTTCAGCGAGTTCCTCGGCGCGCGTACGAACCTTCTTCATCTCCTGCTCACGCAGCAGCTTTATACCCGTTTCAACCAGATCTCGAATAATGGATTCAACGTCCTTACCGACATAACCTACTTCGGTGAACTTAGTGGCTTCTACTTTAATAAAAGGCGCGTTCGCAAGCTTAGCCAGACGGCGGGCAATCTCAGTTTTACCCACACCGGTCGGGCCAATCATCAGAATATTCTTTGGCGTGACCTCATCACGCAGCTCTGGCTCAAGCTGCATACGGCGCCAGCGATTGCGAAGCGCGATAGCCACAGAGCGCTTAGCATCATTCTGACCAATAATGTGTTGATCCAGTGCGTGGACGATTTCGCGTGGTGTCATCTGGCTCATGCATTTGCTCCTGAATTGTCGCCGGTAACGTCACTCTCTTTCAGCGACTCTATGGTCAGGTTGGTATTGGTGAAGACACAGATTTCACCTGCGATATTCAAGCTTTTTTCGACGATATCGCGAGCGCCCAGCTCTGTGTTTTCCAACAAGGCACGAGCCGAAGCCAGTGCATAATTGCCACCGGAGCCCACACCAATCAGGTCTTCTTCCGGCTGCAGGACATCACCGTTACCGGTGATGATCAGCGACGCAGTGTGATCCGCCACGGCCAGAATCGCTTCCAGCTTGCGCAGTGCACGGTCTGAGCGCCATTCTTTTGCCAGCTCAACGGCCGCACGGGTCAACTGACCACCATGCTGCTGCAACTGAGCTTCAAACTTCTCGAAAAGAGTGAAGGCATCGGCCGTGCCACCAGCAAAACCCGCGAGAACTTTACCGTCGTATAAGCGGCGGACTTTGCGGGCATTGCCTTTCATTACGGTGTTGCCCAGTGAAACCTGACCGTCGCCTCCAATGACGACTTCGTCGCCTCGGCGCACGGATACAATCGTTGTCATGACTCTGTACCTTGTGTCTCAGATGTAAATGATGTGTCGCTTTCGATACAGATGGGGGCAGTTACCGGCATTTCAAGCGGAAGATACGCCGGTAACAGTCAGACAGGTTAACGCGCCTGGTCGATAGCGTCACAAAGTAATGCCAGGCCGTCCGTTGCTCTGGGGCCTGAACGCAGCAGAGCCGAGCTGTTCACTGGAATGAGATGACCGCTTTTAACGGCCGCAACCGATGGCCACTCGCTCCACAGGGCTTCTTTTGAGTTCACCACATTCGTATGGCTCGACATAATGATGACCTCAGGGTCGCGAGCAATCACACTCTCAAAAGCCACAACAGGGTAGTGTGCCGGTGCTTTTCCAAACACGTTATCACCGCCGCAATCTTTAATGAGAGCATCAACCCAGCTACCCTTGCCAACAGTACGCAGGGGATCATAAGACAACTGGTAGAAGACGCGCACCGGGTTTGCGTCTGCATACTTGCCCTTTAAGGCCTGATAGCGCTCTCTGAAACGTTGAGCCGCGGCTTTCCCCGCCTCCGGAACGCCTGCCGCGGCCCCCAGTTCCTCCATGCTGCCAGCGACCGAGTCCATGGTTTTAGGGTCAACGTATATCAGGTTCAAACCGAGCGCTTCGAGCTTTTGCAGATCGGCTTCTTTATTTCCACTTTTCCATGCCACGACTAAGTCAGGGCGCAAAGCGACCAGCGCCTCAATGTTAATACCGGCGTAGCTGCCGATACGCGGGATAGCTTTTGCAGCCTCAGGAAAATCAGCCCATTCAACCGTCCCCACGACACGTGTACCCACACCCATTTCAAACAACATCTCAGTCGACGACGGGGATAAAGCAACAATACGCTCAACCGGCTGTGATGCTGCAGCACAGAGCGAACTTAATATCAGAGCAAAAACACAAAGGCTGCGGATCACCAGTCCACACCTTTACGTGCTTTTATGCCCGCCCGGTAGGCATGCTTCTCATCTTTTATTTCACTGACAGTATCTGCCAGATCACGCAATTCTTTAATGGCGCCACGCCCAGTAACAACAACGCTCTGGTTTTCAGGGCGGTTACGAATGGCATTCAATACTTCGTCTTTATCTAGATAATCGTAGCCGAGCATATATGTCAGCTCATCAAGCAGAACAACATGATACTGAGGGTCAGCCAGATACTCCTTTGCGTGTGCCCAGACCTCTTCTGCCGCAGCAATATCCGCTGTGCGGTCCTGGGTTTCCCAGGTAAAGCCTGTGCCCATTACGGCGAAAGGTACGCCATTCTGCTCAAGCAGATTGCGCTCACCGCAATCCCACTGACCTTTGATAAACTGAACAACGGCGGCTTTGTACCCGTGCCCCACCGCTCGCGCGACTGTTCCAAAGCCTGAGGTCGACTTCCCTTTACCGTTGCCGGTGATCACAATGACAATGCCTCGCTCTTCCGTCGCCTTAGCAATACTGGCATCGACTTTCTCTTTTTGTTTCTGAGCCTTCTTTTTGTGTCGTTCCTGCTTTAGCTCTTCTTCGGTTTTCGACATGACTTAACCTCGTATACGTTCTGAATTTCTATGCTTTAAAATGTTGCCTGACTAAAAACGCTATTGGATAATATTAAGTAGCGCTTCCATGTCGATATGTTGTTCGTAGATATCAGCAATGCGCTCGATCTCGCGTTCGCGCAATACTTGCCAATCCTCAGCGGTTACTGGTGAGCCACTGACCCATTCCAGAATAAATGCACACGCCTCTGGGTGATCGAATACTCCATGAAGATATGTTCCCATCACCTGGCCGTCATCAGATACGGCACCGTCAGTGTAAGCACAATCATTCTGATCACTCACATGGCAAAAAGGCGACTGTAGGCCCACACCCTCGCTGATCCCGCAATGAATCTCATAACCTTTAATTTTATTTCCGGAGTTGACCAGTACACCGTCTACATTTTTCAGCTGCTTTTCTGCGGTAAGCCGAGTACTGATATCAAGCAAACCAAGGCCTTCAGACTCGGCAATCGAGCCTTCGACCTGCTCCGGATCAGAAATTTTCTGACCCAACATCTGAAAACCACCACAAATACCAAGCACCTTGCCACCGTAACGCAGATGCTTGAAAACCTGACGGTCGAACCCTTGCTCCCGAAGATAAGCCAGATCAGCCTGAACACTCTTACTGCCCGGAAGAATAATGAGATCAGCTCCCGAAAAATCACCTCCCGTCGTCACATATTCAAGTACGACGCCCGAATGCTGCAGCAAGGGTTCAAAGTCCGTATGGTTACTGATTCTGGGCAGGACAGGGACTTTGATCACAATACGTTGCTGGTCTGAGTGACTCAGGTTTTCTTCATGAAGTGTGCGATTGATTCCGTCTTCCGCATCAAGACGCAGATCCATAATATAAGGAAGCACGCCCAGTACGGGTTTCTGGCTGTAGTCCTCAAGCCAGTCGAGACCATCCTGGAGTAACTCGATCCGACCGCGAAATTTATTGATCAGAAAGCCTTTGATTCTTTCCTGCTCAGAGGCAGAAAGAATATTTACTGTGCCAGTAAGGTGCGCAAATACACCGCCGCGATCAATGTCCGAAATCAGGATAACCGGGCAATCTACCGCTTCGGCAAATCCCATATTGGCGATATCGTTTTTGCGTAGATTCACTTCAGCAGGGCTGCCTGCACCCTCAACGATCACCACATCGTACTGCTCTTTGAGACGCTGAAACGCCGCTAATACATGGTCAAACGCTAACTCTTTGATATTGCCAAAACGTCGTGCGTCGAGCTCGCTGACGGCCTTTCCATTAATAATGACCTGAGAACGCATATCAGAGTTCGGTTTCAGAAGAACCGGATTGAAATCCGTGGATAACTCTAAACCACATGCCTCCGCCTGCAGGGCCTGGGCTCGCCCAATCTCACCACCGTCAGCAGTAACCGCGCTGTTCAATGCCATGTTCTGAGGCTTGAACGGTGCAACCGAAATGCCTTTACGCTTGAGTATTCTGCAAAGTGCAGTCACACAGAGACTTTTACCAGCATCAGACGTCGTGCCCTGAATCATCAGGCAGCCTTTTACCGGTAACGAAGTATTAGTATCAGCCATGAAGCAGCACTCCGTTGCGTTTCACGGCAAGCGGACAGCCAGCAACAACCAGGGTAACGTCATCCGCGATGGCAGCTACGGCCTGATTCAGCCAGCCCGCTTCATCAGCAAAGCGACGACTTAATTCTCCGACCGGCACAATCCCGCTACCCACTTCATTGGTGACAATAAAAATATGTCGTTGACACACCTCAGACGTATTTCTTAACGCTGCCAGAAATTTAGACTTTTCCTGCTCATAATCAGGCCAACGCGACTCGCTGCAAAGCCAGTTGGTAAGATATAACGTCAGGCAATCAATCAGGAGCGTTGACGATGAATCATTCACAACCGAGGACAATTCAAAAGGCTGCTCTACCAACGCCCAATGCGCCGGTCGATCCTTCTTATGACGCTGAATGCGCGTCGCCATTTCGTCATCACATGCAGTCGCAGTTGCTACGTATGTGACCTGAGCCCGCATACTTGCGAGTTGTTCGGCGTAACTGCTTTTACCCGATCGTGCACCGCCCGTTATAAGGTGAATCATAGCGCCACTCCGCTTAACGCCAACAAGGACAGATAAATAGATAACTCTCCGACTTGCTGAACAGCACCCAACGCATCGCCAGTAAAACCACCAAGCTGACGCTGTAAAAAAACATACGCGGCGAACCCTAAAACAATAAGCACAACAAGAAGAGTCAGGACAGCCAGAGCATCTGCTACGACCAACAACGCAAGACCGCCTGTTAGCACTGCAATAGCTGTGTCACTTCTGGAGCCCGTTTCTGCCAATGGCTTGGCTTTCGACGTATCTGCGTCTGAGACATAGGTCATCACAGTGATAAATACCGTCGGTATTACGCGACTTAACGGATGTGCGATCAGTAATGCAAAAACAGGATTAATCAGCTGGGATAAAACAACAAACTTGAGCGTTAAAGAGACCCAGAGAGCCGCAGCGCCATAGGTACCGATGCGAGAGTCTTTCATGATGCTGAGCTTTTGCTCGCGGGTCCAGCCGCCCCCCATACCGTCGCTGCTATCTGCAAGGCCGTCTTCATGAAAGCAGCCGGTAAGCAGCAGGCTCACTGCGATGGATAATACGACGGCAACATCCTGAGGAAATACCTGCATAAACAGCCAGAGAGCGGCAGCACAAAGCACACCGGTCAACCAGCCTACCGCGGGGAAATAACGGCTGGCTCGATTGAGGCTCGCCTGACTGAATTCGACCGACGCGGGTACCGGTATCCGTGTGAAAAACGCCACAGCAATCCAAAACAGGTTCAATTGCTCACGTATCTGACTCATACCGCAGTAATACCTGCGTCATCGAAGCTGGCCATGTAGTTATAGAAAGACTGCGCCGACTGCAACAAAGGATACGCCAATGCAGCGCCAGTTCCTTCTCCCAGTCGCAGGCCGAGGTCAAGCAAGGGTTCAGCGTCCAACGCCTCTAAAATCAGAGAATGGGCCTGTTCTTCTGAATGATGACAAAAGACCATATAATCCCGAGCCTCTGGGGCTATTCTGACCGCAGCCAGAGCCGCTACAGAAGCGATAAAGCCATCCACCATAATGACGCACTGCTGCTCTGCCGCAGCTAACATTGCCCCTGTCATCTGGACGATTTCAAAGCCGCCAAGCGAGGCAAGAATATTGATCGTATCATCAGGCGACTGAGTCGCTTGATGACGTTCGAACGCCGCTGCAATCAAAGACTTTTTACGCTCAAATGCATCATCATCGATGCCAGTTCCACGACCACAAGTCTCCTCGACTGAGCGCCCGAGAATAACTGCCAGCACAGCAGATGCCGCTGAGGTATTACCAATTCCCATCTCGCCGAAGGCAAATACATTGCTGCTTTCCGCAACACGCTGACGCACGACGTCAGCTCCAAGGGTCAACCCTGACTCCGCGGTTTCGCGCGACATCGCTGGGGCTTTAGCGATATTGTCAGTGCCAGCGCCCAAACGCTGATTAATAACCCGCCCACTTTCTATTGCATTAAGAATACCGGCATCCACCACGTACAAAGACATACTGGCAACCTGACAGAAGCAATTCACTGCCGCCCCGCCATCAATAAAATTCTTAACCATCTGCTGAGTGACCGCTGCAGGCGCAATACTAACGCCTTCTTCGGCAATGCCATGATCAGCCGCAAATACGATCATGACAGGTTTATGTAGTCGAATTTTTTCAACGCCGGTGATCGCTGCCAACTGAGCCGCCAATGATTCCAACCGCCCCAGACTTCCTGGGGGTTTGGTTTTCATATCAATGCGTTGCTGGATGACAGCATCCCGAGAGTGGGACACCGGAGAAACCGAAAACATAACACCTGCCATCAACGACTCTGTCGTTGTTTAAGAATAATAAAAAAGAAAAGGCTGCCCAGCGCGGATGTAACAATACCAACGGGCAAAACCTGATCCTGAAGTAAAGAATGGGCCAATACGTCGACCCAGATCATAAAGGTCGCACCGATCAACAGAGACATAAGCAATACCCGGTGCAGCTGACCACCAACGAGCAAACGAACAATATGAGGAATCATAAGCCCGACGAAACCTATGCCACCGACCTCAGCAACCAGAATCGCAGTGATTGCGGAGCACACAAGCAACATACCTAAACGTAATTTATGCACGGGCACACCGAGTGTGGCGGCACTCTCCTCGCCTAGCTGCATTACCACCAGCCAGCGCGAGAATATAAAAAACAGACCACTGCCAAGCGTAACCGCCAGAAATGGCAGCATAAGGTCAGCCCAGTTACTGCCCGAAAAACTCCCCATCAGCCAGAACAACAAGGTCGCTGCGGTTTCGGGCGTCGAGTAATAAATAACGAGACTGGTAAATGCGCTGAGCATAAAAGAAACCGCCACCCCGGAAAGAAGTAGTTTTTCAACCTGAATTGCGGATTTCCCCGCAAGCGTCAGCATCAGAAATACAGATAACGCCCCACCGGCCAAGGCCCCGGTCGTCACGTTTAGCACGACACTCAGCCCCGTTGCGGCAAGCATTCCTGAGAAAGCCGACATCGCTAACACGGCACCTAATGCCGCACCCGATGAAATACCAAAAAGGTAAGGATCAGCGAGCGGGTTGCGTGTCACGGACTGAAGGATGGCGCCAGTGACCGACAGGCCCGCACCGGCCAGTAGTGCCATTAAAATACGCGGTAAACGAATGTCGGTAAGAATTTGTTGTTCAATCAGAGACAGCTGACATTGGTCGGCCCAGGGACAGATGAACATTCCATGCAAAACATTCAGGAACGATAAATCAAACGAACCTTGTGCCGCTGCCCCCATCACAGACAGGCAAAGAACAGAGAACGCCAGTACGACCGCGAATGCGTACGGTATTTTCATTTTCTGAACTCCCTGGAAGGTTGGGCAGCCACGGGCACGCGGGAGGGCATATCGTAAGCGATACGAATACGGCGCTCCTGAGTATGCGTATTCCGGACGATGGCAACGTCCGCAGAGACCCGAAATACATCCTGAATCAGTTCGCGATTAAGTACTTGATCGGGTTTACCATTAGCGACCAACTGACCTTTATTCAGCACCAATAATTGGTCGCAGTATGCACCAGCCATATTCAGGTCGTGAATGGTAAGAAGAACGGTTACGCCCAATGAGCGGACCAGACTGAGTGTCTCAATCTGATGCTGAATATCCAGATGGTTGGTGGGTTCATCCAGGAGAAGTATCTGAGGTTGTTGCACCAGCGCACGGGCAATCAATACTCGCTGCTTTTCGCCGCCCGACAGGGAGCCAAAGTCACGATCAATAAAACGCATCACATCGAGATCTGCGGCAATACGCTCAATCAGCTGGGTGTCGTCTCTGCTGGTAAAGGATAACAATGGCTTGCGAGGCGTCAGGCCGGTGGCAAGTACTTCGCGCACGGAGACCTCAAAAGGCAGCGCAGATTCCTGCAGCACGACGGCAATTTTGCAGGCCCGCTCACGCCTGTTCATCTTATGCACGGGATGCCCGGCAATCATCACCTGACCCGACAGCGAGGCCGGTTGATCGTAGCGGTGGCAGTAAATTGCTCTCAGTAACGACGACTTGCCCGCACCATTAGGCCCAACAATACCGGTTAGGCTGCCGCATTCTACAGTGAACGAAATATCCCGCAGAATAGCGTTAACCCCCAAGGTCAGAGACAAGCGCTCAACATTAATATGCGCCAGATCTGCATCGCCAGGGCCGTGACTGTTGTTTTGAGGCTGATTTACCATCGACATCCGTACATAAGTTCAATATCGGCACGTTAAGGGCAGAATACGGATGATGGACGCACTTCGGGGACGCAGTAGAAACCTGCCCGAACAGAGAGTTCATCATCGAGTAACCCGCTCGATCATAGAAATAGGGTTGCACGTCCGGGAGGCAATCTGGCTGACAGTCGACTGGTTAAAAGCCACTGTTTACAGTTGCGGGCACAGCCCCGGATTTCCACCGGGTTCCCCTCCTGAGACTGACAATCTGAAGACTATCAATCCGGACAGGCGGGGATTATCGCACAGAGGCGTCAGCGTTGCAGTAAACACACGGATACCGGATACTTCACGCCCTATAGATTGTCCCTGATCACACTATTTACGAATTACGGAAACGCCCATGATTGTCGCCAAAGATACGGTTGTTCAGCTTCACTACACTCTTAAAGATGCCGATGGCAAACAGATTGAGTCTACAGCGGGTCACGATCCGATTGTTTACCTGCAAGGGCACAACAACATGATTCCGGGGTTCGAGAAGGCTGTTGAGGGCAAACAGGCCGGAGATAAACTCGAAATCACCGTCACACCTGAGAACGGCTATGGCCATCGCGTAGAGGGCTCGGTTCAGCGTGTGCCGGTAAAGCACCTGCAAGGCTCAAAGAAGTGGAGCAAAGGTATGGTCGCCTCGGTGCATACCGATCAGGGCGAACGTCAGGTCACTATCGTCAAGGTCGGACGCTTTATGGCCGACGTAGACACGAACCACCCGTTTGCCGGAAAAACCTTACATTTCGACGTCGAAATTCTGGACGTTCGTGCAGCGACTGCAGAAGAACTTGATCACGGCCACGCCCACGGTGTTGGCGGCCACCAGCACTGAGCCTGACGCAGATCAGACCTGCCGGGAATAGCCGCCTGAGTGCGGTGGTATTTTAATATTGCTTCGGCTATTCTCGAATGAATCGTTTAAAACACCTGTAGGAGATTAAGGATGAACATCCGTCACCTGTTTACTGCCGCTGCCGCCACTCTGCTGGTTGCGTGTTCTTCTAACGAACCGGCACCTCAAGTTGCTGAATGTGTATTCGCCGATGGCAGCATGCAACCTGCTCCTGCATGGGTGTGCGGTGCACCTGTTGATGGCGTCGACCTGACCGCCGTTGGTTATGCCGACAAGTCTGCGGCTGGCGCAAACTTCATGAAGCAGATGGCAGCCACTGCTGCTCGTGTTGAACTTGCTCAGACGATGCAGGTTGAAGTTCAGAACATGATCAAGCAGTACGCCGAAACCACGGGCACCGCGGACGACGAAACGGTTGATCAGGTTAACTCTGTGACAACAAAACAGATTACCAAGCAGACACTGACTGGCAGCAAGATCTTCCGTCAGATGCCCACGCCGAGCGGCGGCATGGTGGTTCTCGTTGGTCTCGACGCCGACACCGTGAACCAGCTGGCAGAAGAGGCCCTGAAAACCTCGATGAATAACGAGAAAGCGCTGTGGCAGAAATTCCAGTCACAGAAGTCTTTCGACGAAATGCGCGAAGAAATGCTGAACATGAACTGAGTCAGCTCATCGCATGATATCCAGACCGGTACCGGGGCAACTCTGTACCGGTTTTTTGTTTTGAGGGAGCTCCAATGAAACATATTTTCCGCCTCACGCTAATAACCACTGGCCTGGCAGCGTGCACAGCCGCACTATCCGTCATCGCAAACCCGGGGATGAGCGATTACGAGCGCTGGCGCGCGGCAACTCAGCAAGAGTTTCAAAGCTACCTCGACGAGAATGATAAAGCCTTTATCGGGTTTCTGAAGCAGCGCTGGGAGCCAGTCGACACAGAATCAGGCGAAGAAGAAGATAAAGCCCCAAAACCGACAGAGATCCCCGAAGCACCACCAGCAGACACGCCGACCGATGCACCCGATACGACGGCTAAAGAACCTACACCCGTCGTGACCGTTCCAGTGCCAACGCCAACACGATTGCCAGAAAATACAACGCCTGAGACTGCCCCCAGAAAAGTCAGGCCTGCACCTCAGATCACAGGCCCGGCTGCCAATCTTGACTTTTATGGCCACGCTTTACGTCTACCCTACAACAAGGCCATGCCGCGCGCCTTTTCATCAAAGCCGTCATCCGACGCCATTGCCACCGCATGGGAGGCTCTGGCTCGCAGCGACTTCAAACCTGCGCTAGAGCAACTTAAGGCGACGAAAACCTCTCTGTTGCTCAGTGACTGGGCGACTGCCCGGCTCGTATCAGATTACGCTCAGGCCGTTACTCGCAACGCAGACAGCCGCATTATGTTGAGCTGGTTCATGCTCGTAAAACTCGGCTACGATGCCCGCCTCGCCTACAACGACCGCCTGTACCTGCTTATGCCCGCTGACGACGATGTCTATGGCGTTACTTACTTCACACTCGGCGGTGAGCGCTACTATGCCTTGCCACTCAATGGCGATGTCAGAATTGCAGGTAAGGTGTATACCTACGGCAAACAGCACGAAACTGCATCTCGTCCGGTCGCCTTCAAAATGCCAGAACGCTTTAACGGCGAGGGTGCTATCCGCAAAAGAACGCTCAGTTATCAGGAGGGTGACAAGGTCGTCGATATCGTTGTCACATATCCGGTTGAACAGATTAATTATCTGAACTCAATGCCTCAGCTTAATCTGCCACGCTACCCTATTCTGGATCTGCCCGCAGCGACACGAGCAGAGCTCACTATGCAGCTAAAGCCATTACTCCAGGGGCACTCTGAAGAAGTCGCGGTTAACCGCCTGCTTAACTTTGTCCAGAACGCGTTCGAGTATCAGACCGACGAACAGCAATTCAACGCCGAAAACTACCTGTTCCCGCTCGAAACCCTGCATTATTCTGCCTCAGACTGCGAAGACAGAGCCGCACTTTTCTCTCTGCTGGTGCATGACCTTCTCCGCCTGCCCGTTGTCTTACTGGATTACCCAGGACACGTTGCCGCTGCCGTCGAATTTACCGGGCGGGTGAACGGTGACTCAATCGTTTACAATGGCCGCCAGTACACAGTCACTGATCCGACCTATATTAACGCGCGTGCAGGCATGACTATGCCGCAGTTCGCG
Source organism: Oceanospirillaceae bacterium (assembly GCA_002724925.1). Lineage (GTDB taxonomy): Bacteria > Pseudomonadota > Gammaproteobacteria > Pseudomonadales > Oceanobacteraceae > Thalassolituus. The sequence goes on along the minus strand of PBQA01000037.1, from coordinate 62,501 downwards.
GGTCAGTCACCCGACGTTGTTGAAGTATTTTAAGGAGGCCGTCATGGCATTAAAGATCGCCATTGTTCCTGTCACTGCCTTTGAGCAGAACTGCACTGTTCTCATGTGTGACAACACCAACGAGGCCGCGGTCGTCGATCCGGGCGGTGAGACGAACAAGATCAAAGCGCAGCTTGAGCGCATGGGCGCTAAACCCACTAAAATTCTGTTAACTCACGCGCATATCGATCATGCCGGGGGCACAGCGGGCCTTGCCCGTGATCTGAATGTTCCTGTCATTGGTCCACACAAAGAAGATGACTTCTGGATTCAGTCTCTGCCGCAGCAATCCATGATGTTCGGTTTTCCACAGGCTGAAGCCTTCACCCCCGATCAATGGCTGAACGATGGCGACACCGTCACGGTGGGAGACATTACCCTGGAAGTCATCCATACCCCCGGACATACACCGGGCCACGTGGTGTTTTTCGATAAAGAGGGTAAAAAAGCACTGGTCGGCGACGTTATCTTTAATGGTTCGATTGGCCGTACGGATTTTCCGAAAGGGAATTTTGATGAACTGGTATCGTCGATCCGCGAGAAGCTGTTTCCGCTGGGCGACGATATTGAATTTATTTGTGGGCACGGCCCGAATTCAACCTTCGGCCACGAACGTCAGCACAATCCTTTTGTCTCTGACCATCGCGGCTAAGTACTTATCTTTATTCAGGGCGACGTTGCTGCAGGTTTCTTCCTGAGCTCCGAAGTCTGAATAGCCGCCAGTTTCTGAACTCGCTGGCGGCTTTCTTCCAATGCGATATCCATTTGTTCGTCATACATCTCCAACCAGGTACGCGAGCCCGGCATCATTTTCGCGAGATCACGCATCCCCTGTTTTAACGCACTGAGATGCGTCTGATAGCTCTGCTCCTGATCGAGAAGAATTTCTTTAAAGCCAGACGCCTGACTGGTGTCCATAATCATACGGTATTGCACCAGTGATTTTTCAAACGCCGCCATCTGAATGCGCAACGCTTCATTTTCTTTTTTCACCAGTTCCAGTTCTGCGGCTTTCGCGTAGGCAACGTCTTCTTTCAATAAAGAAACAATACCCAGGGTTGATAACGCTGACAGTCCAACGACAGAGAGCACGACAAGTACAATCACAACCTTACGATTAAAAGACACCGTTCGTTCAAGCAGAGAAATGCGCTGCCCTTCACTGAGATCAAACTCTTTTTCGTCTTCCATTGGAGGCTCCAGAACCCAACTGCTTTACCTGACTTTTAAGCATAGCAGGCACTGGAGGAATTGCTCGCCATGGGCTATGTGAACTCACTCCCCGCTCACATCACTCGTCTCAGATACCGGCCCAGCGTCGCCCGAAATTGTTGAAACCAGCGCTCTGCACTCTCAGGCTGAGATGTGTTTGGGGCGAACTGAAAGTCATGAACAAGAGTATCAATACGAAACAGCCAGGCTTTCTGACCAGCCAGCAGCGTCAGGTAATCCGGTTGCCGGGCATCAAAAATGAACTCGCCGTCGTCGGCCTCGAACAGCCGACTGAACATGGCCTGCCCTACCCTGTGAATATCGCGGGAGTGCCGGACAATGAAATCATCCTGCACACACTCACCGACATCGGTAATAACGTCATTTTCAGAAGTTTTGAGAACGCCACCGATGTGGTCACCGGCAATAATGAGTGCTCCCTGCACAGAGCGTTTACTACCTGTGTTCAAGTCTTCTTCAGAAACAAACTCCAGACCTGCCAACAGGCCTGGTACGCTATTCATCAAGCGCCTGTCTTCGACATACGCACCGCTTGGAGCAAACTCCATCATGCAGTTACCGACACGCCTCAGTTCTGCAGGTTCTGGCCAGCGGTTTTCACTCAGCGAAGATACACCGCCCTGCCAATCGAGCAGCTTATTTCGCCAGATACTGTGGGCGTACCAGCCTTCGTAATCCGCCTTATTCTCGGGCTCGGCCTTTTGTTCGTACTCAAGCGGTAAACGCAGATCGATCGTCAAAGCGCCCGACTGAATCCAGAAGACACGAGTATCAGTATCGGTTAACCCGTTTGCAAAGCTGATGCTGCGCCGTCGGAAGGCTCCACACATCCATTCAGGTACAGAGCCCGATGGCCAGACAGTGCCTTGTGTGTTCGCAACACGGGATAAGCTATCCAACCACTGCGTCATAACGCCTGCTCCTCCCGGCCAAAGCCGATATCAAGGTGTGTCTCTGGGCGCTCTATTTTTCCTGAATTGAGCCGTTTCTGAAGGTACGCGAATGTATCAATGGTCTGGGCGTACAAATGATCACCGCACTTTACTGGCGCATAGTGTTTATCGGTACTTTCGATGGCGCCTATTGCGGGTTCGATGACTGTATCGTAATCACAGGTGCAGAACAGCGGAAACGAATAGCGCTCCTCCCTCACCTTGCGCACCCTGTGCGTCGTCGCTCTGAAACGACCGTTACTCAGTAGCTCCATCATGTCGCCGATGTTGACGACGAAGCATCCTGGAATCACCGGCGCATCAATCCAGCGCCCTTCACCATTCAACACTTCAAGACCGTCGGCGGTGGGTAGCAGCAAGGTGAAACACTCGTAATCCGTATGCGCCCCAATACCCTGAGCGTCTTCCGCCTCGGGATCATAAGGATAATGAATTAAACGTAATTGGTTAGGAGGGCGAATCAGCTTGCCATCAAAGAAGGTCTCCTCCAGCCCAAGTGCAAGAGCAAAACCCCTGAACAGAACCTTTGCAAGCTCGGTTCCGTGGTTGTAGTAACGACTTACTTTCGCTTTAAAATCGTCATTATCAGGCCACAACGTAGGGCCAAGCATGGGCCGCTGGTAACTGAGGTCACTCAGGTCGTAGTTAATGTCGTACGCCTCTTTTTGATCGCGAGGCCTGTCTGAACCAGAGTTCTGGTCCGGGCTATAAAAGACTTCTTCGCCCTCCGGGACATAGCCACTGTGATTCTGTGACAAGCCAATGTAGTTCTGCATTTTCTGCTCATAAGGCTGAGCAAAGTACTGCTTAGCAGCTGCGATCAGATCATCAGTGGCATCGTCAGGAATCTGATGTCCGGATATATAGAAAAAGCCAACGTCTCTCGCCGCATTGCGGATATCCGCCACAACAGCGTGTCGCTCAGCAGACACTGTGGAATACAAACCCGAAATATCGATCACAGGAATGGATGAAAACTGGCGAAGGGGTGTTTGATTCTTGAGGGTAGTGCGTCGTTGCATGTCAGTCTCCCATAGGTTTCAGGGTGACTGGCCGTCCAGTGGTGTTCAGCGACGTGCTGGCCGGGCCGTCCCGACTGTGTGTCAGAATATCAAATCAGAATGCTCCGATACCAGAGCGCAATGTGGTCAGTAAGCACTTTCAGATAGATGATCAGCGCACAAACGACGGGCACAAAAAAGCCCGCAAAAAGCGGGCTTCTTCAGAACGCGTCGATTACTTCTTACCGCCGAAGCCACCGAAACGCTTCTGGAACTTGTCGATACGACCGCCAGTATCCAGAACTTTCTGCTTACCAGTGTAGAACGGGTGGCATGCAGAACATACGTCCAGGTACATAGTGCCTGGCTTGGTCGAGCGAGTCTTAACTACGTTACCGCAAGAGCAGGTTGCTTCCAGGGTAGCGTACTCAGGATGAATACCGTCTTTCATAAATCACCTCACAGTCTTCGCGCCGCCACATCCCGGGGACCACTCTTTTCGCCTGATCTCTCAGGCCGGGCCCAATATCGGTATGCACCGCGCTACTGGCTTGTTATAGATACAATATACCCTTGCAAGGGCAATAAGGACGCGCATAATACCAGAGCATTCCGTATCAGCAAGCTTTTTCATGTCCTTTTATGTTGTCGACGTCGCTCTGCCCGTCCCCCTGTTACGCACCTTTGACTACCTGCCGGTAGAGGGTGACGCCCGAGAAAACTACCAGCCCGGACAGCGGGTTCGTGCAGACTTTGGCAAACAATTGCTCACTGGCATTGTTTTAGGCACCCGTGACACCAGTGAAGTTCCCGCAAACAAGCTCAAACCCCTGTTAGCACGGCTCGATGATGCACCATTACTCGCGCCGCGCGACCTGAGTCTTGCCCGCTGGATGTCTGATTACTATCACCACAGCCTCGGGGACGTGCTGGAACACTGGATACCTACCATGCTGCGGCGCGGCGCTAAGCTAAGCGAAGCCAACGAAAGCGGCTGGCAACGTATCCCTCCGCCCGATACCGAGCCCGCCCTCAAAGGCAGTAAGCAGCAGGCGTTGTGGCAACAGTTTCAACGGCAGGAATACATTACTCATCGGTTTCTGACAGCTCAGGGCTTCTCGCTTGCCCAGTGCCGTAAGCTGACCGAACTCGGCTTAATTGAAGAGCAGACGCGATTACCTGTCCCGGCACTACCAGAATCGGTTCGACCAGCACTGACGTTAAACGAAGAGCAAGCATCAGCCGTAAATAAAGTCAGTGCCGTACTTGGGCAATTTAAAGCCTGCCTGCTTGAGGGCGTGACAGGATCTGGTAAAACCGAAGTCTACCTCCAGCTGATCGAACAAGTGATTCAACAGGGAAAACAAGCACTGCTGCTGGTGCCCGAAATCGGCTTAACACCACAAACGGTGCGGCGCTTTCAGGAACGCTTTGATGTTCCGGTTGCCCTGCTGCATTCCGGGCTCAATGACCGCGAACGACTTCAGGGCTGGCGACAGGCGCGTGAAGGCCAGGCACGCATTCTGATTGGCACACGCTCAGCAGTATTCACGCCATTACCAGACTTGGGTTTGATTATCCTGGACGAAGAGCACGATGGTTCTTTCAAGCAACAGGATGGTCTGCGCTACTCGGCGCGTGACTTTGCACTGGTTCGCGCCCATCAGGCACAAGTGCCTGTTCTGCTTGGCTCGGCGACGCCATCGCTGGAGACACTTCATAACGCATTAACGGGTAAGTACCTTCATTTGAAACTGACCCGCCGCGCTGGCAATGCGAGACCGCCGGGTATGAAGCTGCACAGTATTCTGCATCAACCACTGGTTCACGGTTTCGCCGAACCGGTACTCAGCGCGATGCAACAACACCTGAACCGGGGCAAGCAGGTATTAGTATTTTTAAACCGCCGGGGATTTGCACCACTACTCGCCTGCAAACAATGCGGCTGGAACGCAGAATGCCGACGTTGCGATGCGCGCATGACACTGCACCAATATCCTCCGCACCTGCATTGCCACCACTGTGATTATCAGCAGCCGGTGCCGAAAGTGTGCCCTGACTGCCATTCGCCAGACATAGAACCGATCGGTCAGGGCACAGAGCGCATTGAAGATCACCTGTCTGCATTATTTCCACAGACGCCGGTCAAGCGTGTCGACCGTGATACCGTGCGCACCAAACAGGCATTTGATGATTTGTTCGAAGAAATTCATACCGGTGACCCATGCATTCTGGTTGGCACGCAAATGCTGGCCAAAGGGCATCATTTTCCGGATGTGACGCTTGTGGTCATTCTCGACAGCGATGCTGGATTGTTCAGTGCGGATTTCCGGGGCATGGAGCACTCAGCACAATTAATTAAGCAGGTTGCAGGGCGGGCCGGGCGCGCAGAAAGCCCCGGCGATGTCTGGATTCAGACCCTGTATGCCGACCATCCGCAACTCAACCTGTTAATAGATGACGGTTATCACGCGTTAGCACTGTCGATATTACGCGAGCGCTTAGATCAACAACTACCGCCTTACTCCCACATGGCCATGCTGCGTAGCGAATGTGAAGACAGAGGAACCGCGCAGCGATTTCTTGAGCAGGCCCGCCACATACTCCAACACTGGTTAAAACAATACGGCCAGAAAGATGCTCCGGTAACATTGCTTGGGCCTGTGCCTGCGATTATGGAGCGACGAAATGGCCGCTATCGTTTTCAGCTGCAAGTGTTCTGCAGCGAACGTAAAGCCCTGCACCAGACACTGGATGCTGCACTAAAACAGCTTCAGACCTTGAAGGGATTCAATAAAGTGCGGTGGCATGTGGATGTTGACCCGTTGGATACACTTTGATCAGTACTGGTAATAGCTCCTGTTGCTCTGCACGTTCGTTGACATCAAAGAAATCCAACGAGAACCGTTCGAAGGAATTGGAAAGCCTGAACCTTTGAAACATGCCCTTTCTGGGTATTGGTCTCGACGCATTAACGACGAGCATCGAATAGTTTATAAAATTCATCAAGAATCCATTCTTATTGCACAACTACGTTATCACTACTGAGCCAAGTGCATAACGCCCGCGTAATAGGCGCGAGCTCGCGAGCGTCCTAATTGACGCGCTTGTTATATTTTATTTTCAATTTCACGTTGTAGTTTTTCAAGCTCATCAAGCACTTTCATAAATTTGGCTCCGAAATCAGTGACTTCGTACTCCACCCTCGGTGGCACCTCATTGTAAGAAATCCGCTCCAAGATCCCAAACTCCGTATTTTTACGTAGGCACTGGTTCAGAACTTTAGTGGTTAAACCTTCAATGCTGCGCACCATTTCACCAGGCCGATTGATTCCATCAGCCAAGAGCTGATAAACCGTAAGAGACCATTTACAGCCATAAATAGTCTCCACTATCTTTGCACTTTCAGTAGGTGCAGTTTTTCTCAAATATTTTTTTTCTCTATCTTTCATAAAGATGTACCAAAAAGTACCTACCTTACCAATTTGTACTTACTTTTTAACGCCACAGTGATTCGATAAATTCTCTCCGTACCTTAACATATATCGGAGAAAATCTATGACAACTTCAAACATCGCATTAATCATCGGTGGTTCGAGCGGAATGGGGCTGGCAACAGCAAAACAACTCGTCGCTCAAGGGACCAGTGTTATTATCTTAGGCAACAACGCTGAAAAGCTGGAGTCGGCCAAGTCTCAGTTAACCGCAATAGCGAGCAATGATATTAATATTGAGACATTACAAGCCAATCTCTATGAGCAACAAGATGTTGACAGAGTGATTCAAGCGATAAACTCGGACGAAAGGCATATCCAATACCTTGTTAATTCGGCAGGCTACTTCAACCCTAAGCCATACTTGGAACACGAATTAGAGGATTATGATGCTTATGCTGTACTGAATCGGGCTACCTTTTTTATAAGCCAAGCCGTATCCCAAAATATGAGTAACAATGGAGGTGGTTCCATTGTTCATATTGGTTCAATGTGGGCAAAGCAAGCGATCAAAGCAACCCCTTCTTCTGCTTATTCCATGGCAAAAGCAGGATTACACGCGTTAACGCAGCATATGGCAATGGAACTAGCCGACCATAGTATTAGGGTAAATGCAGTGTCACCTGCGGTAGTGAAAACGCCAATTTACGAAACTTTTATCGATCCAGCAGAAATGGACGATGCCCTTGCAGGTTTTGACAGCTTCCATCCCATTGGTCGTATTGGTACACCAGATGACGTTGCCAACGCTATCATGTTTCTTTTGAACGAGAGTGCAAGCTGGATAACAGGCGCGATTTGGGACGTTGACGGCGGCGTTATTGCTGGCAGAAATTAGGCAACAATCTTTATTAGAGGTCAATATGACTACCTTAATCAATGCTGATTTCAAGCAACGTGTAGTAATTCAACCCGCCGACTATAAGTGGGTTGATTCTCCTATGCCTGGCGTTGAGCGCATGATGCTTGATCGCGTTGGAGATGAGGTTGCACGAGCGACCTCTATCGTTCGTTATGCACCACACACCGCGTTTTCGTCACACTCTCATAGTGGTGGAGAAGAATTCTTAGTGCTTGATGGTGTGTTTTCGGACGAGCATCAGAACTGCGCAAAGGGGAGCTATGTGCGCAATCCAATTGGTACGTCTCACACACCAAATATAGGTAAAGAGGGTGCAACTATATTGGTAAAGCTACATCAATTTGATCAGGACGACACAGAGCAAAAAATGATAGACACTCAAAACCACCCGTGGCACCAAGGGCTTGTAGATGGGCTAACGGTGATGCCGTTACATGAGTTTAAAGGTGAGAAGGTCGCCTTAGTTAAATGGTCACCTCACACTCAATTTCAATCGCACAACCATTGGGGAGGGGAGGAAATCTTTGTATTGGAAGGCACGTTTTACGATGAGCATGGCCAATATCCCAAAGGCACTTGGCTTCGTAACCCCCACATGAGCCAGCATACGCCCTTTACGAAAGAAGATGGCGCATTGATTTATGTGAAGGTGGGGCATTTGTAAATATAACGCCGCCAGAACGCGGCAATTTTGGAGTGGATTTTTTGTGGCAGCGTAGCGCCCGCCACGAAAAAGCGACGGAAAAATTGCTCGCTGTTACTGGCCTTGTTATGCGCTACTTCCAATTGCCGTCTTCATCGAAACTGTCAGCGTCTACTGCTATCAAGATCTTTGAAGGCTTAGATATTAGGTATGAGATGTTACCCGTTCTCCTACCCGATTTCACAACAACAAGCACTTCAGAACCTTGCTGACTCTCATAAATCGGTGTTTCGATTATTGCACCACTTTCTAACTCAACAAATGTTGATTCGCCACGGTGTGAGCTTATTACTCCGCGCTCAACGCTCACTACTTTTGGAGCGTCGGTTATGTACAGATATATCCAGTAAGTCAACGCAATTAAGCACGCTGCTGAAATAATGTAAATCAAGATCTTACTCAACATGGATACAGCCTACGAGTACGCATAACAGGTTATTAGTGTGCATGCGCGTTTATCCTGGAACACTCTTTCGAGGTTTCCCCAGTAACTTATTGACACCATTGAGAAATCTTCCATAACTCAAATCTCCCTTTCAGAAAAACGCGCACGCCTGTTATTTCGATATACGTGCGCACATAAACTTGTAAACCAAGTTTGTAAGTATCTGATTCGTCTACTGTTTAAGGTACTATCGCCCGGCAAACCGCGCAAGCACGAATGTAAAGCGTGCCATACTTTCTGGAAAATCGCAAAATATACTGTATATTTAAACAGTATCTCTTTACATTTGGAGGCCAGGATGGCTAAGAGTAGATTTCTGACTGAGGTGCGCGAGTATATGCGCCTTCATGGCTACAGTATTCGTACTGAACATACGTATATCTATTGGATCAGGTTCTATATCCGCTTCCATCGGTTGCAGCATCCTTCGACCCTTGGGCCCGACCATGTGGTGATGTTTCTGAGTTTTCTGGCGAATAAGCGTGATGTTGCGATTAACACTCAGAAGGTCGCCTTGAATGCCCTTGCCTTCCTTTACAACAAATATCTGAACCAACCTTTGGGGGATATCGGCTTTTCATTTGCCAGCCGTCCGCGGCACTTGCCCACTGTGTTATCAACGAGTGAGGTAGGGCAACTGCTCGACGTTTGTAATAAGCGGGATCGTCTTATTTTTTCACTGTTATTTGGATCAGGGCTACGCAGTGGTCGTGATATTCGAACGGTTCAGGAGTTGCTCGGTCACAGCGATGTAGCAACGACCCAGATTTATACGCATGTGATCGGTCAGCATTTTGCTGGGACGTCGAGTCCATTAGACTTATTGGGTTAAGTTGTTCGGGGATAAGATCCCCTCCTACATTGCGTGTTTGTCGGTATACTCTCTAGTACGTTTTGATCTGTGCTGAGTATGTTATGACACCTCCTGATATGAAAAACCCGATTCACCTGTTGGCGTTTGGCCTGGGCTCTGGTCTGGCGAAGAAGGCTCCAGGCACTTGGGGTACGTTGGCTGCGCTGCCGGTATGGTGGTTTTTATTACAGGGTGTCCCGACCTTGCCTTATATCGGTGTTTTGCTCGCAGGCTTTGCTTTTGGTGTGGTGATCTGCGAGATAACGTCTCGCGATATGGGCGTGCATGACTTTGGCGGTATCGTTTGGGACGAGTGGATCGGGGTGTGGATTACGTTGTTGTGGCTGCCAGTGTCGGGCAATTTAGGCACTGATTTGCTGTGGCTGGCTTATGCGTTTGCGCTGTTCCGCTTCTTTGACATCATCAAGCCGTGGCCTATCAAATGGCTGGACGCCAAGGTTCATGGCGGCTTCGGTATTATGATTGATGATGTGATCGCCGGTATCTTCGGCCTTGTGGTCGTGCAATTAACAGCCGCTTTGGTCTGATTCCTGGCTATTTTCAGGCCATTCTATAAAACGCTGATCACCCAAACGGGTGATTGTTCTTCAGGTGTCATGATCCTGATGCCATTTAGTGGTATGTTCTTTGACGACATATTCTGGGGTATGAGGAACTTCCCATGACACAATCAGTATTTCCTGTTGCTTCGGTAGTCACCGGCGACACTCAAGACTCTCTTAAACAGGCCGACCCGGTGGCTTATTCCGTGTGGCGTCTTGCAGACGGCAGCCGCGCAATTGAGACGCTGGCCAGTGATGCTGGCATTTCTGTTAAGGAATGCTGGGCAGCCCTTGATCGCCTGGCAGATCAGAATGCGCTTTCTGAGCGAGTGACTCCGCCGTCATCAACTCCACATCCAGCGCTGCTGAATCGTCGTGAGGCCATGAGTAAGGTCATGATGGGGGCGCTCGGTGCTACCGCTCTCATGAATGCGCCACAGGTATTTGCGAATCGAGATATTTCGCTGGAAACTAACCCTGCAGCCGACTCGGATGCCGCAGAGCTGAAGCGCCCGATGGAACAACGCCGCAAGCAAGCGTCTGAGCAGCAGCGAAAAGTCGTCGAAAAGCGCAAGGCCTCTGAGCAGGATCAGAAAGCCGGCCAACAGAAGGTCGTTGAGCAACGCAAGAAGCAGGCGACCAAGCAAGCCGCGGAGAAGCGCAGTAAAGCGACTCAGCAACGTGAGGCGGCGATGGAGAAAAAAGCGAAGCGGGCCCAGCAGGAATCTAAGCGCAAAGCGGTGCAGTAAGAATCTGTCGCGCTTAACCGGCCAGCTGCTCCTTGAGCCGCTGGCCTTTTTGTTTGAGGTAACTTACTAAGCGGTCCGCAACGTCCAGGTTGATTGCGTGCTTCGGATGAGCAAAGTAACAAGGGAAGTTAACTTCTAGAACGTATTCCCTGCCCGAGCTATGCACCAGCACATCAACCCCACCAAATTCCAGCCCCAGGACTTCACAGGCATCGATGGCGAGCTGGTTCGCTGACTCAGGAGCAGGTGTCGTAAAACACTCTTTTTTGTCTTCGTCGACGCATGTTCTGAAATCGCCCTCTTGCGGGATGTTCTGATAAGCAGCAGCGACCTCACCACCGACCACCAGCATCCGCCAGTGCCCTGCTGGTTCGATACTTGCCATCAGATGAACGTACTGACCGTGCGCGCTCTCAAGTGCATCGGCGACTGAATAGAAGGTTGGCCAGTTATCCACACGAACAACACCAACGCCCAGTGATTTTCCGGGTACTTTGAAAATAACAGGAAGACCGCCCAACGCCTCAACTCTGCGCTTCAGTTCTTCCCTGTCTGTTGTCATCGCATGGAAGGTACGAGGCGTTTCTATACCATTGCGAGCAAGGAAAAGTGTCTGGTTATCCCAGATAAGAAATGCGCCCAACGCTTCGCGGTAACAGGTTGCTACGCCCGGATGCACGAGCTGTTGCTCGATTACACAAGACTCATGCGTAATAGCAACCCGATACAGAAGATCACCGTAATTCAATACGGGTGGCGCAACGTGATCAAACAGCGCTGGCTCGATAACAACCGGCTCCAGCGCATGTGCGTGAGCCGCTGCAATCAGCTGCTCCGTCAGGTCTTCTTCTGGCTCATCAGAGATGATAACGAGGCGCTGTGTCATGATCAGTTATCAGCAGATGGGCGCTGAGATTTTAACAATGAAATGACTTTCTTCATATCAAACTGGATGGTCTGTTGAAGCAACGAGCCACGCAGAGTTTTTAGTTTGGTGGCTAGTTCTTCGGTCATCTCGGTGTAAAAAGGCATGCGTACTGACATCTGTACAGTAAATACTCCTTCACCTGCTTCATCTTTCTGAATACGGTACACGCTCAGTTCCATATACTGGCGATTCGGTGGCCATGAGAGAAAGTCCAGAAGTACGACCTTTCCTTTCTCATCCCCCACCAGCTGATACTTTGCACCGGGATTCAGAGCCTGTAGTCCCTCTACAAGGCGAACAGCCACTTTCTGTGGGTCATCTCCAATGTCTTCAATTCGGTAGTTCGCATAGATAACCGTATTGGTCCATGCTTTAAACTCTTCATTCGGCCTGATGTACTGCAATGACGTGACGCCTTCTTCACCTTCAACACGCGCGATTCGTGAATAGACCTCACCATTCACAACAGGAACAACGTCCGCGGGCTTGAGCTCTTCCGCAAAGGCACCAACACCCATGAAAAGTGAAAACGAAAGCACTAATATATTTCGAAGAAACTGCATAAAACCACCATAGATAAAAGACACCTGTAAGACTAACGCCCGAACCTTAAAGCTTCAACGTCCATGAGCGCCTGTTTAACGCCTGAGCAACCGCGCAAGCACACCCAGATTCAGTAGGCTGGCAAGGGATGCCGCAACGTAGGTCATCGCTGCGGCGGTCAGGATGTGGCGCGCTGAGCCCATATCACTCTGACTGAAATACTGGCCCTCTTCGAGCATGGGCAGTGCTTTACCGAAACTGGCATCCCATTCGACCGGCAAGGTCACCAGGTTAACGAGAACGCCAATAAGCATGGAGCCAACCGCTGCAATCAGTGTCCAGCGGGAAAGCGCCGGGTTAATCCAGATCAGCAAGGGCGTCGCCGCCAGAAACACGGGGGCGGCCTTACTGACGATCCAGCTCAAGCGGGCGAGGCCACCACGTAAGGTAAACAAACTCTCATTATTGTGGTGCTGAATCGCGTGCCCTACCTCATGAGCTGCCACGACAACGCCGGTCAGTGAACGTCCCTCAAATTTATCTTTCGTCAGCCGTACCGCTTTATCTTGTGGATCATAGTGATCACCATGCTCAGTCACCTCTACTTTGACGTCGTCGATATTCAGTTTCTGCAATAGATGCCTGGCCATGTCTGCGCCATTTCCCGGGAAATCACTACGCTCATGATTATGCTTTTTGAGCACAGACTTCACCCAGAAACCGGGCAGATACATGATAGCCAGAACAATAACAATGAGAACAAGGTACAACATCACGCCCTCTCTGATGAGACTTTTGGACGTGCAATTTTATGCTCATTCAGCAGCTGTGTGCCACGCAGCACAATGTCACTCTGAAACGCTTTTTCATACCTGACATCCAGTACATACGCTTTAACTCGCAAACGGATGGCCAGCATATGCGCAACCTCCAGTTCTTCGACAACGAATGAGACCGGTTTTTTAAGGTAGGCGTAACGGCTGGTCACTACGACTTCTTCAAGAAGTTTCCGTGCCCATGGGATATCAGCATCCAGCGCAAGATGAAAATCGGTCACCACCATCATGTCGAGTTCGCCTGCATTACCTGACGACACGACGTCGGTAATAAAGCGGGAGTTAGGAATCGTTACCAGGTTATCGTCCAGCGTGACCAGACGAACAGTACGCAACCCGATGGAGACAATTTCACCGTAGGTGTCGCCAAAGCTGACACGGTCGCCAACCCGGAACGGGCGATCAAAGAGCAATAAAATACCCGCAACCAGCGACGCCGCGATATCTTTCAGCGCAAAACCCAGCGCAACAGCGACAGAGCCTGCTGCAGCGAATATCAATTCTTTCGGCGGCTGCAAAACTCCGATCAGTAAACCGACCGTACCAAATATGTAGAGTGCGAAACTCAGTAGCGTCGAAATCTGAAGAATAAAAAATCGCCGCGCCGGAATTTTTTCCATCAGGCGATTACTGACATTATTCAGTGTTTTGGCTAATGCCCAAAGTGCAACGCCACCCGAAAATAACAGGAAGATAGCGTAGAAATTAAAAATACCTGCAACACTCAGCAGGCCATCAACAAGACCACTGGTATCATTCATGCAACATGTTCATCCTGTTAAGAATACTGACAACGGTGTGGTACCAGAGCGCTGTAATTCTATAACGCCCATCCTCTCCTTTTTCGACGATTTCATCCTCCAACGTTGCTTTAAGTGAAAAGCGTACGACGTTTTCGGAGAGGTTGGTAACCCGCATAATTTCAGCGGTATTCAGTGTGCCGTGTATCACAATGGCCGCCAGAATAAACGACTGGTTTGAGCCAGACTTTTCGATTCTGCTCCCGGAGGGAATTCGCGGCACTCTCACTGTCACTTCATTCCTGCGGGTTGTAACAGACTCTTGCCAGAGACGCAGAGCGGTCACCGGAACACCCCGACTCGCATCCCACAGCAAACTGAAGTATCTCTGTTCGGCATTGCGCAATGAATTATTTGCTGGCGCCCGTGTATCCATCAAAACATCATCATAACGAAGGCGGTAACCGCTCTGCTGGTTGCGCGATAAAATCAAAGACCGGATTTCGGCCTGAGTCCAGCGCTTCACCCGAACGACATTACGCATCTGATAATCGCGACCAAACACATTACAGAGATATGCCCAGCTCTGATTATTCATCACTATCATCCAGAAAAGATTACCTGCGCGGGCATTGGTGAGGCTGAGCAGTGCCTGCCACGCATCTAACGCACCGACATCAGCAAGGAACAGGTGTTCGGCGTTATTCAGAACCAATAGGGTCGGTTCGAGTGTTTCATTGGCATTCGCCAGCGCAGCCGGGCCATCCGTCAGATCAACACCAATCTGCTCGCCAACCAAGCTAAACAGGGTATTGGCATCTAGTGTCCGTGCAGGAATATCTAGCATTGCAATGCGAACGCTCTGATCCGCGGCGCCAACTTCTTTGCAGAAGCGTTTTACCGCCGACTTTTTACCAATGCCGGGTTCACCCGTCATCAGGAGTACGTTGTCGTCTCCGCGATCTGCATTCCAGGCACTGTAGTACCGCTGAAAAACATCGCTGAGCCCGGTGTTGATAATCGGATAATCGCCCTCACCGTAACTCTCAAACCAGCGCAGATAATTCTCATCGGTGCATTCTGCGACGTCAGACTCTTCGGCATCTTCTTGTAATTGATTACGCATGCGGAACCAGCGCGCACTAAGACGTTGATACCAGGCAAACTCGCCCAGCAGCTGCTCCATAAATGCGCGGAAAAATAACACCAGATTCAGCGGAATCAGCAAAGGCAATAAGAACACCGTAATGCGTCCGGCCGCCAGCGGCTCGATAATCGGATCAAAACGTTCTGGCGTGAGACGCTTCAGGTTGGTAACCAGTGGCTCGCGATAGAAGTGCAGCAGGTAACTCAGCATTAACCAGCTGAACAGCCAGACCAAAGCTCCAATTAAGTGACTCACTGCCGTGCTTTGCAGCAGGTACTCCGACAAGGTGATGACCACCCATGGCAGTAACAGAAGCGAGGTCACAGAATGAGAGCGTCGCTCTAAAAGCTCGGTTGTCTCGCCATTCAGATAGGTACCCGCCCCCTGGCATGCGCTGAGCAGAAACCACTCTAAAGACAGATTCACCAGCACATAAACAACGTACACAACATAGAGAAGTGGCAGAGCCCCGCCCGGTCCGGCCTCCGCTGAGGGGAATACAGGCACTAGCAACGCCACCCAGAGAAAGAGCAACCAGGGCACCAGAGGAGTAATACTGGTAACAAAGCGGGTCAGCGCACGCAGACCTTTATGTTTGATGTCCCCTGACACCAACTGATTGTGCAGCCCACGAAGGTAGCCCGTCAGCCACGCTGCCAACCAGCGCGACAGTGATCGCAGTGGCCACAGCAGCAATAGAGGCAGCCCTGTGCGCGCAATGATGCTGAGTTCTTCGCCGCTCGGCATGCCTTGAATAAGTAGCGCCCAGGCCCCGAGAACCCCCGCCACCACTGACTGAAGTTCGCCCCATTCCCGCTCTAACAGTGAAACAACTGCGGTACGGTCAACCGCAGCCCAGGCGGCCACAGGCGCCGCAAGTAACAAGGAAAATAATGTAGTTATATAGAATCTCATACTCATCCTGAATAACAGGCAGGTAAAGAAAACGCCACCCGACGCCTATTAGCGGCTACATCGACCGTGGCGTCAACCTGGGTTACGCAAAGAAACACCCTGTTCCGCTCAGAGATTAGGCAATAAGAGCACCTGCTGATAGAATACGCGCCCTGTTTTACTCAGAGGGTAAGCCCCTTGAACATCAATTTCGTCGCCTCATGTAAGCTGCCAACACCTTTCGGTGTGTTTACCATGCATGGTTTTGAGGAAGCAGAAACAGGGAAAGAACACATCGCACTGACCATGGGTACGCTGGATGACGGCGAGCCGGTGCTCTTGCGTGCCCATTCTGAATGTCTGACGGGCGATGCGCTTTTCAGCATGCGTTGTGACTGCGGTTACCAACTGGAAGAAGCTCTGCGTTCGGTATCGGAAGCCGGCCGTGGCGTTGTCCTTTACCTGCGACAGGAAGGTCGTGGCATCGGTCTTCTCAATAAGGTGAAAGCCTATAATCTTCAAGATCAGGGCGCAGACACGGTAGAGGCCAACGAGCAACTGGGTTTCGGCGCTGACATGCGAAACTACGGCATGTGCCAACCGATGCTGAAACATCTTGGTGTCACATCTATCCGTCTGATGACCAACAATCCGCGTAAAGTGAAAGCTCTGGGTGATGCCGGAGTTACCATCGAAGAGCGGGTCGCCATCGAAGTGGGCCGCAACCCCCACAACAATGGCTATCTCAACACGAAAGCCAGTAAGCTGGGGCACTACCTCTCGACGCATCAGGACGACGAGCCAGAAGCATAATCGTTCGCCGTCTCAGGCTACTCTTCATCCTGTGGCGGCTTTCTTACGTGCACGAAGATTTCGTGCCCTTCAAACTGACGCATCAATGCCTGTAGTTTGGCGACATGACGCTCCGTTAGTTGAGTCCCGGTTGAGAGCAGCACGGCACCTCCGGGGCTGACCAGATTGCCCGCGAGGATCATTCCTTCTTTCACATCCGCGATATTCAGACGTTCCATGCTGGAGATCGCACCGCCGTCGTAGGTTTCCAGAGTTTCAGCAAAGATATCCACCAACTCCCGGTCATAGCGTTGCCCGGCCAGCTTCAGAAGATACACTCGGGCGTCTTTCTCGCTGAGAGGCTCGCCCAGGAAGTTGCTCTCGCGCTGCAACTCTGCGTAATCGCACACTATGCGCAGTATCCGTGAGGGCTTAGGGATTGCATCTCCGGCAAGGCGATCAGGAAAGCCCTTACCGTTATAAAGCTCCATGTGCGAGCGGATGATATTGGCAGCATTCTGCAGTGGCTCAAGCAGCATCAAAGATGTCTGACCGTTAATGGTGAAACGCGCGTATTCCTGTTTTTCGGCATTACTCATCTGCGGAATGGCTTTATTCAGAACGGAATCTGACAGCGACATTTTTCCGAGATTTTTCAGAAGTGCAGCGTAATAGGTATCGTTAATCTGAGCTTCATCAAGCCCCGAATTTTTAGCGAACGAACGAACCAGCTCAGCAAAACGTTCAGTAGAGCCTTTTTCCATACCAAGGCGATCTTCCATACTGCCGACAAGAATATGCACCATGGCATCAAACTCGTGCCTCAGGGTTTTATACGCATCCTGGAGCTTTGCTTCGGCTTCGCCCACCGCATCCGAGGAGGCTTCATATTTCGCCTGCAACTCACGGTTAAGTCTCGCCAGCTCATCATTCTGCTCAACGATGTGTGCGCTCAGGCGCTGATTAGCCGACTTCAGCTCTTTGGATTCAAGTGCCTCAGCAACCATATCCCTGAGCTGGTCGTTGTCCCAGGGTTTCGAGATATAACGATAGATGTTGCCTTCATTCACGGCCTTGATAGCTGAATCAAGATCAGAATACCCGGTCAACAAGACGCGAATCATCGCCGGGTATTGCTCAAAGCAGGACTTCAGCAGCTCTGCACCGGACATACCAGGCATGCGCATGTCCGAAATAATCATATCGAATGAATCAGTTTCGAGAATGCTGAGTGCTTCTTCACCGCCATTTGCCAACACAACGTCGTAGTGGCGGTAGAACAGTCGTTTCAGGGCCTGCAAGACACCCTGCTCATCATCGACCAGCAGTAACCGGCCACTCTTCTCCCGGCCTGTGGTTTCAATTGACATGGTCTTTCTCTCCATTGCGAACGGGTAGCGCCAGAGTGAAACGGGTGCCTTCACCCACACGACTATCTACTGAAATAGTCCCCTGATGCTCTTCTATTAATTTGTAGCACAAGGCCAGACCTATGCCCGTGCCTTTACCTTCTGCACGAGTCGTAAAAAATGGCTCGAAAATACGGGCCTGTACTTCCGGGGACATTCCGCACCCGGTATCTGAGATTTCAGTATAGAAGATATCTCCGCGGTGATACTGACGGATACTGACGACACCGGGCCCCACATCAATTGCGTGCAATGCATTGATCATCATATTCATGATCACCTGGGCGAAGCGCGAAGGGTGACAAAGCATCAACGGAGCGGAGACCAGCTCCAACTCAAGATTTACATTCGCCGGAAGTCTGCTTCGGATGACATTGAAGACGGCCTGCAGATCCGTATTGATATCAGCAACCTGCATGCTGGCGTCACTGCGACGACTGAGGGTCTGCATATCAGCGACGATACGCTCAATGTGGGCGATACCTTCGAGACAGTCTTTCAGACGCTCCGGAGCGCCTTTACAGACTTCGGCGACATCAAGGTTGTGATAAGCAGCCAGTGCTTTCTGATAAAACGGGTTGCGGATTTCGAGGTGATCAGAGGCGCTATCAAGAACACTGATGAAGGCGTTGTAGGCCTCGATATCTTCATTCAGGCCGTGCAAATTGCTGTGGATGTAGGCGAGTGGATTGTTGATTTCATGACCAATGCCAGCGGCAGCTTCACCTAACGTGGCGAGGCGCTCAGCTGAGTGAGCCTGCATTTCGATCTGCGCCTCAGCTCGTCTCCGGCACCAGGCAGACACACGCCAGATAACTAACGCAGAAAAGAGCACCAGCCCTGCACTTGCTGCCGGAGACAAGGGGCCGAACAATGCAGAACATGCGTAACCACATAAAGTCACGATTATCAGTGCAGAGATAGCGGTAAACTGGCGTCGCAGCGGCATGAACCCCTCCGGAACTGAACCTTCATTCAGTTAAGCAGCTTCGCTGTGAAGCGCCCGCCGTAAGGGGCAAATAACGAGTGACTAATCAGACACTTAGAGCGTGTTTACGATCACTGTAATCAGTCTTGAGGGAGGTGGCGTCGGATCGCTGCGAGAATAGAGGACTCATCAATACCCGCAACAATATGCTGCTGGGTCGGTGAATCGTGCTCAATGTAGGTATCCGGAATACCGAGAACTTCAACCGTCGACTTAAGCCCCTGCTGAGCCAGCGACTCGAGCACAGCAGAGCCTGCTCCCCCCATGCGGGCGTTCTCTTCAACCGTCACTAACAGGTCGTGCGTTTCTGCCAGCTCTGCTACCAAGGCATCATCCATCGGTTTCACAAAGCGCATATCAGCGACCGTTGCATCAGCGACATCAGCGACTTTCAACGCCGCAGATAGAGGCGCGCCAAACGCCAGGATAGCGACCTTCTTGCTTTGCGATTCGCGACGAATAACGCCTTTCCCCAGAGGCAACACATCAAGTGGCGCATCGATGGCAGCCCCTGTGCCAGAACCTCGCGGATAGCGAACAGCGGCCGGGCCTTCGTGCAGATAACCGGTATTCAGCATCTGGCGACATTCGTTCTCATCCGATGGCGTCATGATGACCATCTTAGGAATGCACCGAAGGTAACTGAGGTCATACGCGCCGTGGTGCGTTGGGCCATCTTCGCCCACCAGCCCCGCGCGGTCGATGGCGAACAGTACATCGAGGTCCTGAAGCGCGACGTCATGAATCAGCTGATCATATGCGCGCTGCAGGAAGGTCGAGTAAATAGCGACGACAGGCTTTACCTGTTCACAGGCCATACCCGCTGCCAGCGTCACAGCGTGCTGCTCAGCAATAGCGACATCGAAGTAGCGGTCAGGAAATTCCTGCGAAAAACGAATCAGGTCTGAACCTTCACGCATCGCCGGCGTAATACCAACCAGGCGCTCATCCTGAGCTGCAACGTCACATAACCAACGGCCAAATACATTGGAATAGCTTGGCTTCGAAGCTTTTGCTGGCCCGCCTTTCTGGGCCTTCAGCGCATGGTAGCGAATCGGCTCTTCTTCCGCAGGAGTAAAACCTTTGCCCTTCTGGGTCACGATGTGCAGAAAGCGTGGACCTTTGAGTTTCTTGAGACTCGCGAGTGTCGCCACCAGTTCGTTCAGGTCATGACCATCGACCGGGCCATAATAATTGAAGCCAAGTTCTTCAAACAGAGTGCCTGGTGCCACCATGCCTTTCATGTGTTCTTCTGTGCGCTTGGCGAACTCCCAGGCGGCCGGAATATTCTCAAGAACACGCTTACTGCCTTCACGCATAGCAGAGTAGGTCTGGCTCGACCAGATACGGGTGAAGTACTTGTTCAGAGCACCAACGTTATTCGAGATCGACATATCATTGTCGTTAAGAATAACCAGCATATCGGCTTTTTCGTGACCGGCATGATTGAGAGCCTCGAACGCCATACCAGCACTCATGGCGCCGTCACCAATCACGGCAACGCTTTTGTTCGGTAGGCCACGATGACGGAAACCAAGCGCCATCCCCAAAGCCGCACTGATCGAGGTACTGGAGTGACCAACGCCAAAGGTGTCGTACTCACTTTCGGTACGCAGAGGAAACGCAGCCGGGCCTTCGGCAGAACGGATCTTGGGCAACTGCTCGCGCCGGCCTGTCAGAATTTTGTGCGGATAGGCCTGATGACCCACATCCCAGACAATGCGATCGTCTGGGGTATCAAAAACGTGATGCAGAGCTACCGTCAGTTCAACAACGCCCAGACCGGCACCAAAATGGCCGCCCGACTGTCCAACGCTATAAATGAGATATTCACGCAGCTCACGACACAGAGGCTGTAACTGAGCAGGGCTCAGCTCGCGCAGGTCCGCTGGGGATTCAATCTGATCCAGCAGTGGCGTCTCTGGTCTGTGTTTGGGAATCTCTGTAAACATCTGAAGGAACTGCTTCCGGTAGAAAAAGTGCACCGGCAGCGCCGGAAAACTAAAGGGGTGCATTCTACCGGCTGAGAGACAAGATGAGTAGTTAAAACTCCCCTGCCCGCCAATCCCCTGCCCGCGAATACGGACAGGTGAGCTCTGTAGTGTCACTGCGGTGTCAGTGATCGCGCTCGATTATGTAGCGCGCCAGCGACTCGAGTGTCGAGGTATCACCGGGCAAACTGGCGAGTGCCTGAATCGCTTCATCCACAAGGGCTTCCGCACGCGTGCGGGCGCCTTCAAGCCCAAGTAATGATGGATACGTTGGTTTATTCAACGCCTCATCTGCACCCTGCTGCTTTCCCAATACCGCGGTATCGCCTTCGACATCAAGAATGTCATCCTGTACCTGAAAGGCCAGGCCAACGGCTATCGCGTATGTATCAAGGGCTTCGGTAATGGAAGCATCTGTGTGCTTATCAGCGCAGATGGCCCCCATCTGCACGGCCGCTCTGATCAGGGCTCCGGTTTTATGCAGGTGCATATGTTCGAGCTGTTCAACGGCCATCGATTTACCAACGTTATTAATATCAATCGCCTGACCGCCCACCATGCCTGCGCTGCCAGCAGCACGACCGAGCACCTGAACCAACTGCAGGCGCTGCCTTTCTGATAGTTCTCTCGCCGACGCTAACACTTCATAGGCACCATTGAGCAGTGCGTCTCCGGCAAGGATTGCAGTCGCTTCATCGAAGGCTATATGACAGGTTGGCTTACCGCGGCGCAGATCATCATCATCCATCGCTGGGAGGTCATCATGGACGAGGCTGTAGCTATGGATCATTTCAAGCGCGACGGCGGCACAGTCTGCAAGTGACTGCTCGGTATTGAGCGCATCCATGGTCGCGTAGACGAGATACGGCCTCAGACGCTTGCCACCATTCATCAGGCCATAATGCATAGCATCAGCCAGACGCTGATCAGCGATGCCCAGATCCGCGAGTCTGGCTTCAGCCAACTCAGCGACGCGGGCTTGCAAAGGCTGCAGGTTCATTCGCCGGCGTCTCCGCCCTGGAATGGCTGGGCGTCACTCTGACCATTGCGCTCCATAAGAAGCTGCACTCGCTGCTCGGCTGCCGTTAATGCTTGCTGGCACTGGCGAGTGAGGCCAATACCTTTTTCGAATGCTTCCAGGCTGTCTTCAAGGGTCAGCTCACCGCTTTCCATACGGGTGACCAGAGCTTCGAGTTCAGACAAGGCCGACTCAAAACCAAAGGATGAGGATTTCTCAGACATAGTTACTCCTGTCGTAAGGCTCGAACACTAAACCCAAGGCATGAGCGGGTCAACACAGGCTTTTTTTGTCAGATCACAGGAAGAACTGCAGGAAGCGTCTAAACTCTGTTACAGAAGCTACCTCAGTATGGAAAGGAGTGAGTGTGGATCTCGCGTCATTAGTAGGCCTTGTCGGCGCGTTCGGTATCGTAATTTTCGCCATGATTCTCGGTGGCGATATCACCATGTTTGTTAACGTGCCGTCGCTGCTGATTGTTATTGTCGGAAGTCTCTTTGCTGTAATGATGAAATTCGAGCTGGGCCAGTTTCTGGCTGCCGGAAAAGTCGCGGGCAAAGCATTTGCGTTCAAATTGATCAAACCTGAAGACCTGATTGGTGAAATTGTCGAGCTCGCCGGGCTTGCCCGTAAGGGGGGGCTGTTGTCTCTGGAAGGCAAAGAGGTCAGCGATGAGTTTCTGAGTAAAGGGATTCAGCTACTCGTGGATGGTCACGACCCCGACGTTGTGAAAACCCTTCTCAGTAAAGAAATGAAACTCGCCAGTGAGCGCCACGATACCGGCATTACGATTTTCAAATCACTTGGCGATGTAGCACCCGCCATGGGGATGATCGGCACCCTGATTGGTCTGGTCGCCATGCTGGCAAACATGGATGACCCGAAAGCCATCGGCCCGGCAATGGCGGTTGCCCTCCTGACTACACTCTACGGCGCCATGGTTGCAACCATGTTGTCGCTGCCCATGGCAGATAAGCTGAATCTGAGAAAAAACGAAGAAGATCGGCTTAAGTCGATGATCATTGACGCCTTACTGGCAATTCAGAACGGTCAGAACCCGCGAGTTATTGAATCCATGCTGCAAGCCTACATTCAGGAAGGCAAACGCGTAGCGGCGAGCGAGTAGTAAGTCATGGCTGAAGAAGAAGACGAATGTCCACCCTGTCCCGATGGGATACCCGGCTGGGTAATGACCTTTGCCGACCTGATGTCGCTGTTGATGTGCTTTTTCGTGCTCCTGCTGTCATTTTCAGAAATGGACGCACGCAAGTTCAAACGTCTGGCCGGTGAACTTCGAGATGCCTTTGGTGTGCAGACGGTGGTTAATGCCAGTGATCCGCCAAAGGGGACCAGTGTGATCGCCCGGCATTTCAGCCCGTCGATTCCTGAGCCGACACCGATTAATGAAGTCCGGCAAAAAACCAGCGACATTACCAAAAGCTCGCTCGAAGTGCTGTGCCAGGATGAGGTGACGCAGCAGGAAGAACGTCAGGGCGACCGCGGCATGCAAACGCGCGAAGTCGTCGTGCCACGTGAGGATATCGAAAATAAGAAAAGCGAAGAGATGGCCGTCGAAATGGCTGCTCAGCTTGAAAACGAAATCGCACAGGGCCAGGTCGAGATTGAGACCGTAGGTAAGAAAATTATTATCCGCATTCAACAAAGAGGCGCTTTCCGTTCGGGTTCGGATTATATCGAGGATCGTTTTTTACCTGTGATCGACAAAATCCGGGAAGTGCTCGTTGATATTCCCGGCAAAATATCCGTCGAGGGGCACACCGATGATATTCCACTCGCAGGCGGCCCATTCCGCTCAAACTGGGGATTATCGACTGCCCGTGCCGTTGCCTTCGCGCAGGAACTGTTTATTGCTCCTGAGATGAACTCGGACCGGTTTCAGGTGGTGGGCCATGCTGACAAAAAACCGCTAGTGCCCAATATTGATGATGCTTCCCGCGCGCGCAATCGACGGGTAGAGATCGTCATTTTACGCACACATGAATTTGATGATGACGATCAACCGGAAATCACTCCGACGCAACAGGAGATTGATGACGCGGCAACCGCCCGCCCGGAAGATTTTGAATTAAATCCCAACGAAATATTCTGATCGGGAGAGAAACGATGGAAATAGGAACAGTGGAAGAGAGACGCCGTTATTTCCGCCTGGATGATGAAGTCATCCTGGATTTTGAAGCCATCTCACAAGAAGAAGTGCAACGCTGGAAAGCCCGCCATCAGGATCACATCAATGAGCTGGCAGAACTCGAACGCGACATCGCTGGTGTGCTGCATCAGGTACAGGCACAGAACCCCACGGTTGCCCGCTTGTTTGAACTGCTGAACCAGAAGGTCAACTTGCTGAACTCCCCTGTTGGGCCAGACGCAAAACCCGAACTATCACAAACCGAAGTGCGCACGCGGGTGAATCTGAGCGCCTGCGGCATGGCATTCCATTCCACAGAACCACTCAGTGAGAGTGACAATCTGCGACTGCAGATGCAGCTTAAGCCGTCCAATATTCCAGTGACTCTAATGGGGACAATTGTTGGTGTGGAGCATACGGCAGACCCTGATGCTCCCTATCTTGTGCGAGTCGATTTTGAAGGTCTCAGAGAGGCAGAACAGGAAATTCTGATTCACCACCTGTTCCAGCTACAATCACGCCGCTTGCGCTCAGAGCGCGAAGCTCAGAACGATGCGGCTTGCTGAACTTCATTTCAAAAGGCCTCATTTACTGCAGTAAAAGAGGCCTCCCCTCTGCTATCATGCGCCTTACTTCATTCACTAATACTCTGTTGAGAGCGCATGATGTCTGGCCCTCGAATTTATACTCCCGAGCCACTCACTGAAAATACGACCGTCGCACTGGATGACCAGGCAGTAACGCACCTCGTCCGTGTTTTACGTATGAAAGAGGGCGACGATCTGCGTCTCTTCAATGGTGATGGTTCTGAGTATCAGGCACAGCTCATCATCGAGAGCAAGAAATCCGCATCGGCATCAGTGACGCATGTCATCCGACAGGATGCTCCGCTGAAACTGGAGATACATCTGGGTCAGGTCATCTCAAAAGGTGACCGGATGGATTTTACTATTCAGAAGGCAACGGAATTAGGCGTGACTGACATTACGCCGTTGACGAGTGAACGTTGTGATGTGCGCCTGAAAGGCGATCGCATGGAGAAAAAGCTCGAGCACTGGCAGAAAGTTGCCATCTCCGCCTGCGAACAGAGTGGAAGAAATACCGTTCCGGTAATCCATCCACCAAAGTCGCTGAGTGACTGGAGCACTGACACAGATGCCGACAGAAAGTTGCTGCTTCACCCTCACAACCAGAAGCCCCTCGAATCTGAGGTGTCCTCCGGCCAGTCTCCACAAAGCATTGCGCTTCTGGTTGGCCCCGAAGGCGGTTTCTCTGACATTGAGGTGACTCAATGTCAGGAGTCAGGGTTTGATGGTTTACTACTCGGGCCTCGCATACTTCGTACCGAGACCGCAGCGCTGACAGCTCTCAGCGTTCTCCAGTATGTGTGGGGTGACTTTCGCTGATGAGGCGGATACTTTTCCAGTCCCAATAGGATGACAGAAAGTAAATCCCGATAAACAGGGTCGCCCACCATTCAATGATGCGCTTACCGTGGCTCATTTCTATCCCAACAGTCACTCCGGCGAAAGCAATAAACATAAACCAGAGAATGCCCATGACTGCAGTCTTCACTGCAAAACTCGGTACCTGTAGCCCTTTTTTCCTCGCTTTAAAGGTAAGAACGTACGCGGTCGTAAGTGCAATCAACATCCCCTGAAAAAACAGATTGGCACCGCGCACGTGTATCCCCCAACGGGTATCTGATTTCTCGGGCAGCAACACGGCCGTACCTGCCAACAGACCAACCGCAGCCAACACACCAAAAAACTGCATTGAGCCCAGCGCAACACGCCCGGAATACGGGCTCAGCCAAACACGATAAACCTGCCACCAGATAACGAAAAATGCACATGCGGCAATCATTCCCCCACGAAAGATAAAGCCTGCGTCACCTTTCATTCCGGTATGAGTTATATCCGTACAGCCATCGAAAAACGGGTTACATAGTTCTGCGGTACCCGCCGAGGTTCCAACAAAATAAGTCACCGCAATCGTACCCATTGAGAGTACGAAGGATGCTAAGGCAATAAACTGACCGAACGACACGAAACCTCCCGAATAGGCTGATCTGCAGCCCAGTAAAATGTGGCGACATAGTATCAATCAATCCCATCAGGTAGAACGTTTATCACTAGAGATTCACAGGTAACCACCGAGGCTGCGGGTAGTTGTTGGTAAAAGCAGGTGGCGAGGGCCGTGCACAGCATGGATGCTGTGCCCGAGCCTACAGGGACGTATTTACGGCGGGCCATCGAACCCTGCTTTTATTAACAGCGCATTCGCAATATTTCTACTCCATAGACAGTCCCCTGCAGTCCATACATTCGCTAAAACCGCAACACCGTGGTATCTGGTTCGAGTATGTCGAAGATACACTCAAATACGAGTACACTTTTGAACACTATCCAGTACGAGAAACAGCGAACGCTACATGGCCAAAAAGAAAACCGCCTACGTCTGCAATGAATGCGGCGCCGATCACAGCAAATGGCAAGGCCAGTGTGCCGGTTGCGGGCAGTGGAATACCCTGCAGGAATTTGTCGTAGCTTCAGCGAAAACCGCTGCAAGAGATACCCGGTTCAGTGGTTATGCCGGCGATGCCGGAACGAGCGATGTCATCAAACTCGCCGACGTCGATCTCGCCGAACTACCACGGTTCAGTTCCGGAATGCAGGAGTTCGACCGGGTGTTAGGGGGCGGCCTGGTGCCAGGCTCTGCGATTCTTATTGGTGGCCATCCGGGCGCGGGTAAATCGACACTGTTGTTACAGACCCTGTGTTATCTGGCGACGCAGATGCCAGCTATTTACGTTACGGGTGAAGAGAGCCTGCAACAGGTAGCGCTGCGGGCAAACCGACTTGGCTTGCCAACGGATCAATTACAGATGCTGAGTGAAACCAATGTCGAACGACTGACCAATGTATTGCAGCAGCATAAACCTCGTATTGTCGTGATCGACTCCATTCAGGTGATGCATGTGGATGGTATTGAGTCGGCACCAGGCAGTGTTTCTCAGGTCCGTGAAAGCGCAGCCTATCTGACCCGGTTTGCCAAACAGACCGGCACAGTTCTGTTTCTTGTCGGCCATGTCACCAAAGACGGTTCTCTGGCTGGCCCGAAAGTATTGGAACATATGATCGACTGCTCGATCATGCTCGAAGGCTCAGGCGACAGCCGCTATCGTGTTTTGCGGGGCATTAAAAATCGTTTTGGCGCGATTAACGAGCTGGGTGTTTTCGCCATGTTGGAGCGCGGCCTGAAAGAGGTTAAAAACCCAAGCTCGATTTTTCTCAGTCGCGGCGACGAACCTGCCGCTGGCAGTGTCGTGATGGTGATATGGGAAGGCACACGCCCACTGCTGGTCGAAATTCAGGCCTTAGTCGACGACAGCCATTTCGGACACCCGAAGCGGGTGGCGGTTGGTCTGGATCAGAATCGTCTTAACCTGCTGCTCGCAGCATTGCATCGCCATGGCGGTATCCACCTTGGTGATCAGGATGTGTATATCAATGTCGTTGGCGGCGTAAAAGTAAACGAAACAGGAGCAGACCTGGCGCTGTTATTAGCTGCCCTGTCCAGCTTCCGCAATCAACCTCTTGAGCAGGGTCTGATTGTCTTCGGTGAGGTCGGCTTATCCGGAGAAATCCGCCCGGTTCCTTCGGGGCAGGAGCGGATTAAAGAAGCGGCGAAGCATGGTTTTACGCGGGCGATTGTGCCAAAAGCGAATGTGCCTAAGCAGCCGGTTGCTGGGATGGAGGTCATTGGCGTTGATAAACTTCAGGAAGCCATCGAACGCCTGTAAGAAGACTCCGTAACCCAGGCTTAGTCGTCCCGGTCGTTAATGCCTCTACGTTCTGCTGCCCGCTCTGCTTCCTCTTCATTGCGAGTGCCGTCTGCCATAGGTCGGCGGCGATGAATCGCTGCTTTGCCCATCATATAGGCAGACACAGGAGCGGTCAGAAATAAGAAAATACTGATCACTAACTCATGGATGTGCAGGCTTTCTTCCTGCACGCTGAACCAAACCAGCGACCCGAGCAGAGTCGCTCCCATGCCGAGCGTAGATGCTTTTGTCGGTGCATGGAGGCGTGTGTAAAAATCAGGCAGCTTTGCCAACCCCCACGAACCTACGAGCATAAACAACGCGCCACCAATCAGGAGTGCAGCGACAAGATAATCACTATATACAGGCAGATTATTCAATGATGTCACCCCGCAACAGGTATTTGGCGACGGCCGAGGTGCTGACAAAACCGAGCATAGCGATCAGCAGAGCACCTTCGAAATAAAGAGCGGTCCCGTAGTACAGGCCCAGCAGAATAATCAGAGCAATACTGTTGATGTACAGCGTATCCAAAGCAAGGATTCGGTCTGTAATATCTGGCCCCTTAATCAAGCGCCAAAGGCAGAAAAGCATCGCCAGTCCAATCATCCCGGTACAGATCATGATGACATTACTCAGCATCCGAATATCTCCTTCAGCGGCTGTTCGTAACGGCGGAATATAAATGCCTGAAGTTCTTTCTCGTCCTCAAGGTGGAGAACGTGGATATATAGACACGTGCGGTCTTCTGAAAACTCGACGCTTACCGTTCCTGGAGTCAGTGACACAGAGCTTGCCAGCACGGTCACGGGGAACGGCTCCGTCATGGATAATGGATAAGCCAGCCAACCGGGCTTGAGATAACGATTCGGCAACACGACCCTACGAGCCACATCAAGATTAGCGACTACGATGTCATATAACAGGCGCAGCGAGTACGTCATCATTGCTAAAGGCTTTTTCACCGGCGCATGACCGCGAACATATGGATACGTAATAATTGGAATCAGCAACGCCAGGATGACAGCCAGCAATAACTGTCCGTACGAGAAGCCATTTAATAGAAGCCAGACGGCTATCAGCATGACTGAGTGCCATGGCATTGGCAGCAAGCGCTTCATTATGGCTGCCCTCCATTCAGGTAATTCAACGTCACACCCGTATGCAGATCCTGGGCTGCTCGCAGTGACCATTCAGTCAGAGGCCCAGCACCAATAACCAGGACCAGAGTAGTAGCGACCAGTAGACCAGCCGCCACGAGGTGGACGTTACTCAGCTTCTCTTTGGCTTCTGGAACGACAGAACCCTGCGTTCTCCAGAACAGAGTGGTTCCCGCACGTGACAACGCGATTAGTGCCGCCAGACCAGAGATCAGTACAATTGGCCATACCCAGATAGCGTCTCCGCTATCAATGGCAGCCTGAAGGATAAAGACTTTACCTAAGAAGCCCGAGAACGGAGGCAAGCCAATCATGGCCATCGCCGTGACGGCAAAAAGAACGCCGGTGAAGATTGGATAAAGCAGTGGGCGGGAACGAACGAAGCGATCTTCCGCCTGTCCGCGCTGCATGAGAATCAAACCAGCCACCAGAAAGAACGCCCCACTCATCAAAGTACTGTGCAAGGTGTAGTACAGGCCTGCCGCAACCGATTGAGTCGTCCCCATGGCTACGGTCATCAACAGCGTACCGACGGATATAATAATCAAATTAGCGATCAACCAACGTAATGTCTGACTTGCCAGTGCTCCTATGGCCCCGGCCAGTACCGTCAGTCCGGACAACCAGGACAGCGGGACAACGCCAAGGTCAGATAACTCACCGCTGTCGTGCCCAAACACAACGCTGTGAATCCGCCACAGGCTGTACACGCCCACCTTGGTCATAACGGCGAATAAAGCAGCAACCGGCACCGATGTCGTGCTGTATGTTCTTGGTAGCCAGAAGTGGAGTGGTAACAGTGCCGCTTTCACGCCGAAAACAACCATCAATAAAAGCCCACCAGCCTGTGCGAGCGGTACACTCTCTTCAGGCAATTCAGGCGCTCGCAATGCCATGTCCGGAATATTCAGAGTACCAAAGGCTCTGTAGAGCAAGGCCAACGCGATCAGGAAGAAGGCTGAACCTATCAGGTTGTAGAGTACATAATGCTGAGCTGCACGAGTTCTTTCACGGCCACCTCCGTGTATCAACAAAGAGTACGAGGCGATCAGAAGGATCTCGAAAAAAACGAAGAGGTTAAAGGCATCGGCCGTCAGGAAGGCGCCATTCAATCCCATCAACTGGAACATAAACAGAGGATGGAAAAAACGCCCCGTTTTATCCTCACCGCCACACGCATAAAGATGTGTACAGAGAGCCAGAACAGACGTAACCACCAACATAAACGCCGCGAGCGGATCGGCGAGTAGATAAATACCAAACGGTGCTTCCCAGTCACCCATAGCATAGCCGATAGGGCCATCTGCCAGCGTCTTGAACAGCGTCAGCATAGACACCGCCACCAGCATCAAGAGTGCAAATTGAGCAACCAGACGCTGCAGATGCAGGCGTTTGTTAAACCACGGATACAGAATCAGAATTGCCGCGAAAAATGGTAGAAGCACAGGAAGTGCCGGCAAATGCATCACCTTGTCTTACCTCCGGTGTTTTTCGCAGTGCTGCTGACAGGGTTTTGTCGCATTTTTCCCTGTGACTCTTTGTTCGCCAGAGAATCCCCCGGCAAGGCACGACCATCCACCTGATCATTGCCCAGGTCCGCACGAGCACGGATTGCAAGAATCAGAGCAAAGGCCGTCATTGCAAAACCGATAACGATCGCAGTCAGGACGAGCGCCTGTGGCAGCGGATCTGAGTATTCAGCACCATCCGCCAGAATGGCTGGCTTATGCAGCGCGAGCCCACCGCTTGCAAACAAAAACAGGTTTACAGCGTAAGACATCAGTGTGAGACCAATAACAACCGCAAAGGTGTGGCCCCGCAACATCAGAAAGACTGAACAAGTCACCATCACGCCGACAGTAACTGCAAAAATCAACTCCATCAGGATCTCCTTCCAGGCCGCGTGGGTCGGTCTGTCGTCGTCAACTTACCGAGGTTGGCAAGAATCGACAACGTTGCACCAATGACCGTCAGATAAACACCAAGATCAAACGCCATTGCGCTGGCTAACTCAAACTTACCTACCAATGGCAGGTAGAAATAATCAAACCAGGATGTCAGGAACGGACGCTCAAAGAACCAGCTTCCGACACCAGAGGCGAAGGCGATAAATAGCCCCCAGACGATAAACCATTGAAACTTAAGATCACCGCGATCACGCATCCAAACAACACCGTTTGCCACATATTGCTGAATCAGGGCAATCGCCGTGATCAGACCTGCGATGAAACCGCCACCGGGAAGATTATGCCCACGCAGGAAAATATAGGCAGACACCAGTAGAGCAAGAGGGAGCAGGCTCTGAGATATCTGCATCAACATAAGCGGGTGGCTGTCTTTCGACCATGGCCGACCGTCCATATCCGCAGCAGGTACGAACAGGCGTACACCCGCCAGCAATTTGTAGATACCGATCGCTGCAATCGCCAGTACGGTAATTTCACCAAAGGTATCGAAGCCACGGAAATCGACCAGAATGACGTTAACAACATTGGTACCACCACCGCCGGTTTTCGCGTTGGCCGTGAAGAAGCTACTGATACTGTCAAACGGACGCGTCAGCATGGCATAGGTCAACGTTCCCACAATGGCACCTGCTGCCGTAGCAATACCCATGTCGCGAACAATGCGCCCGGGTGAAAGGTGATTAAGGCTGACTTTCTGCGGAAGAAAATAAAGCGCTAGCAAGAAAAGGATAATGGTCGCAACCTCAACAGACAGCTGCGTCAGCGCGAGGTCCGGGGCTGAGAACCAGGCAAATGCGACAGAAACCACCAAGCCAACAACTGAAATAGTCACCAGCGCCAGAAGGCGTTGATGGCTAAGCATCGCCGTCGCCACAGAGGCAACAATCATAAGCAGAGCACCACCCAGAGCCACCATGTCCAGTTCGGTTACTTCCAGGCTTCCGCGTGCATGAGGAATGTTCACCATAGGGACACTCATCGCAGCGATTGCCATCAGCAACAACCACAGCGCGTAACGCTGGAAGCTACCGTTGTCGAGCCACAACTGTACCGAGCGTGCGCGCTCAACCAGCGTCTGAATCATATGTTCAAAGGCCAGCTTAGGGTCAACCTCGGTAAAGCGAGCCTGGAAATTAAACATATGGCGACGCTGACGATAAAGAGCGACACCGCCCAGCACAGCGAGGAAGCTCATCAGAAGCGGAATATTGAAGCCATGCCAGATAGAAATACTAAACTCAGGAACGCCTGCCGGCATCAGTGAAGCACCGACGGCAACCAGCAGGTCACCAACAATCAGATCTGGCAGAACACCGACCAACAGACATAGAACCACCAAAATCTCGACGGGGACGCGCATGTAACGTGGCGGCTCGTGCGGTGTTTTCTCCAGGCCGATCGGCTCTCCGTTAAAGAATACGTCGTGAACAAAACGAAGTGAGTAGGCAACAGCCAGAGCCCCGCCAAACGTTACCAGCAAAGGAATCAGCCAGGATAGAGAACCGAAGGTTTCCTGATGCAGAGATTCAGCGAACAACATTTCCTTCGACAAGAAGCCATTCAGCAACGGCACACCTGCCATCGATGACGCTGCCACCATAGCCAGGGTTGCGGTATACGGCATGTAACGGAAAAGACCATTGAGTTTGCGCATATCACGCGAACCGGACTCGTGATCAATGATCCCCGCTGCCATAAACAACGATGCCTTAAAAACGGCGTGGTTAATCACGTGAAACATAGCAGCAATGGAAGCCAGCTCGGTATCCAGGCCAAGAAGGAGAGTAATAAGACCCAGGTGACTGATGGTCGAATACGCCAGCAACCCCTTAAGGTCGTGCTTAAACAGAGCGGTGTAAGCCCCTACCAGCAAGGTCGTCAGACCAACCAGGCTCACCAGAGCGAACCACAAGTGCGTATCAGACAATACAGGGTAGAAGCGAGCCATCAGAAAGATGCCCGCCTTCACCATGGTTGCAGAATGCAGATAAGCAGAGACCGGCGTAGGTGCCGCCATCGCTTGTGGTAGCCACGAGTGGAAAGGGAACTGCGCCGACTTGGTAAACGCACCCAGCAGCACCAGAACGACGATGACAGGGTACAGGCTGTGTTCTGCGATCAGGCTGCCGCTGGCCAACACAGTTTGCAGGTCATAACTGCCAACAACTTCGCCAATCAGAATCAGGCCAGCCAGCAAGGCCAGTCCACCAGCACCGGTAATGGTCATCGCCATACGGGCGCCCTTTCGGGCATCGGAACGATGTGACCAATAGCTAATGAGCATAAAGGAGCTGACACTGGTCAGCTCCCAGAAAAACCAGAGCTGAATCAGGTTTGCCGAGAGAACAACACCAAGCATTGCTGTCATAAATAACAGCAGGCTGGCATAAAAACGACCGGCATTATCGGCTTCAGACAAATAGTAGCGAGCGTACAGAATCACCAGCAGACCGATACCAAGGATCAGCAGGCTAAACATCAATGCCAGGCCATCAAGCATGAAGCTTATCTGCAGGGATAACGCTGGTACCCAGTCAAACGTCACGACAGGGTTGTTGCCCGACATAACCTCTGGTGCGAGAGAGACAACTATACCTAAGGCAATAGCAGGCAGAATGGCAGCGCCAAGCGCCATTGTTGATCGTGGGTAACGCCCGAGTAACAGTGACACCAGGCAGCCCAGCAGGGGTAGAAGAGGAACCCAGATGAGGTTCATATTCAGAGAGTCTCCACTCACAGTTGTACAATAAGTGTATCAGCTCCGCACTTTTAAGACAGAAGTGCCATTTGCGAAGTATTGTCAGCTCGAATCACTAACTATAGACGATAAAAAACCCCGACTGACAGGGCTTTTTATCTCCGCGGTCTCAACTGTGGTACTGAGGGCTCAGCTCAACAACAGCTTCAACAAAGGCCTTCGCATGCTCGGGGTCAACAAACTGATGAATGCCGTGCCCCAGGTTAAAGATGTGACCCGAGCCTTGACCATAACTATCGAGAATCCGCTTCACTTCTGCGCGAATAGTCGCTGGCGATGCATACAGCACGGATGGGTCCATATTCCCTTGTAGCGCAACGCGGTTACCTACACGCCCGCGGGCATTGCCAATGTCCGTCGTCCAGTCGAGACCCAGACCATCAGCACCCGTATCGGCCATCAACTCCAGCCACTGACCGCCACCTTTAGTGAACAGAATCACAGGGATCTTATGACCGTCGTGCTCACGAATAAGGCCATCAACAATCTGCTTCATATACTTGAGCGAGAACTCGCGGTAGGCAACGTCACTGAGGCTGCCTCCCCAGGTATCAAAGATCTGAACCGCTTGCGCACCTGCCTTAATCTGACCGTTAAGGTAATCAATCACAGATAACGCTAACTTATTCAGCAATTCATGCATCACTTCTGGCGTGTCGTACATCATGGCCTTTACGTGGCGGAAGTCTTTTGATGATCCGCCCTCAACCATGTAGGTTGCCAGTGTCCATGGGCTGCCTGAGAAACCAATCAAAGGAACGCGACCATTCAGCTCGCTGCGAATGGTAGAGACTGCCTTCAGTACGTAATCCAGGTCCGCTTCTGTATTTGCAACCGGAAGGTCAGCAACATCCTGCTCTGTGCGCACGACCTTCTTGAAGCGAGGCCCCTCGCCGGTCTCAAAATACAGACCCAACCCCATGGCATCCGGAATGGTCAGGATATCGGAAAACAGAATCGCAGCATCCAGCGGAAAGCGCTCCAGCGGCTGAATAGTAACTTCGCAAGCCAGCTCAGCATTTTTACAAAGAGACATAAAGTCGCCGGCCTGAGCACGGGTCGCCTTGTATTCAGGCAAGTAGCGCCCTGCCTGACGCATCATCCATATTGGAGTGCGATCGACAGGCTCACGCAATAAGGCACGCAGAAAACGATCGTTTTTAAGCTCAGACATAAAACTTCCGGAGTAATGTAAAAAATTTCAGGCAGGAATAATAACAAAAAACCCGGCGCAGGGCCGGGTTTGTGACATGAGCACAGTTACTGGACGACAGTTAATGAGGCTGCCGTTGTTCCTGAGCTGAGTGAATCGTTGGTTAGCACAACTGCCTGACCAATATCTCCCGAAGAAATTGTGATCGAGCCGTCGGCGTTGGCATTTCGTAGGGAACCTCCAACAGTCCAGCTGTAATCAGCCGCCTCGTAGGTTGCGACAGTCCAGCGAGTCGCGGGGTAAAGGCTGGTTACATCAGACAGACTTACTGAGCCTGCCGGTATATACCCGTTTTTCGGCCCTGCAATTTCGACCACTGGTTCAGTCTCAGGAAACAGTAAAAAGCTACCATCGCTCAGGTCGATATCTGTCGTAAGAGCGTAGTTGTAGCCATCGGACTCACTCTGAAAGATCGCTTCATGCGTACCATCACGCTCAAACATGGCATATCGAACGAGATACTGGTTATCAAGCAACATACGCTCATCAAACGCCGCTTCCTGTGCCGCAATCACTTGCGATGCGAAATCGAACGATGTCAGCGAATTAGTACTGATAACCTCAGTAGCCAGCTCAGCGATCCCTGCCGCTGGTTCAACTCCCGACTCGGCTACTGAAACGTAGATCAGAGGTTTACCGATGCTCAAAGTATCTGAGTTTTGACTTTCTGTCTCTCCATCCGCCTGGTCGTCTGTTGCTCCACTGCCATCGTCTTCTACAAACTGAAGAAGCGACTGCCAATTCAGCGCCTGTAACGCATCTTCCTTATTAAATGCCTGGGTGTTCGTGTTCGCTCCGGCAGATACCAGAACAACATTCGATACCCTTACACCTGTCAGCTGGTAAGCTG
Source organism: Oceanospirillaceae bacterium (assembly GCA_002724925.1). Taxonomy (GTDB): domain Bacteria; phylum Pseudomonadota; class Gammaproteobacteria; order Pseudomonadales; family Oceanobacteraceae; genus Thalassolituus. The sequence continues at coordinate 26,400 of PBQA01000037.1, read as the reverse complement.
TATTTCCAAAGAAGGAGCCGTTATAAGTATAGCCTTCAGTGAGATCATCGAGGTCATCTGTAAACAGATCAATATCAGCTGATACGCCACCACTACCAGTACCGACGTAACGACCTACAGCCGTGACGATTGCTTCATACGTTGCAGAACTCGCCCCGCGGTCGCCCCAGGTTGCCGGCAAAGCATCAAGGGCAGCATTTAACGTGGCGGCATCGGTAGTGAAGTCAGCAACTAACGCATCTACACCATCACCAGCGTCAGCATACGCGACCAGTGTATATTGCTGTTGCGCTATGATCGGATTGCTGCTCGCCTGTGCAGCTGCAATGTAATCTTTTACTTCATTTACCAGAGCACTGACGGACACTCCTGCAGCCGCACTATTACTCGCACTGGTATCCAGGACAATTGCGGTACGAAGATCAACGGGAAGACCGATAATCTTTTGCATCATAAGGCCTTGCTCTGCGGCAGACACCGGTTCGCCGTCAACTGTAACCACATAATTGGTGATATCGGGATTTTCTAATGGAGCCAGCGTTTCAGCGTGAACGGGAGAAATAACAAACCCGTGTATCAGAGGACTGAACCACACTCCGGCGAATACGTCACTCTCGTCCGTATAGCCCTCACCAGTAATATAGAACTGCAGTGGATAGTACGAAGAAGTAGCTGCACTGACTTCACTCCCACCATCATCTCCACTGCCGGAGTCGGACTCTTCATCAGCGGGTACGACCGGATCGCCACCGCCACAGCCAGCCAGCAACCCAGCCATCAACGCGGTAAGATAAAAACGATACATACTCATGGTGCAGCTCCATCTGGATTCAGTCAGAAAGGTATATCAAATCACTGGCCAGCATACCCTGCTTGCCATTTTAGCTCTAGCGCAAAAAAAGAAAACGCGACCGAAGTCGCGTTTTCTGGCGCAGTCGGTCACGTCCGACGGCTATGTCATGCAGGTACAGAATCAGACATCGAGATAATCGAGAATGCCTTCTGCTGCCTGGCGACCTTCGTAGATCGCAGTCACGACGAGGTCTGAACCACGAACCATATCGCCGCCGGCGAACACTTTCGGGTTAGACGTCTGGTGTTTGAACTCCTGCTCTTCTGGTGCAACCACACCGTCCCAGCTGTTCAGTTCGATACCAAAGTCCTTGAACCAAGGAGCAGGACTTGGACGGAAACCAAAAGCAACCAATACCGCATCTGCTGGCAGAATCTCTTCAGAACCTTCAACTACCTCAGGACGACGACGACCGTTTTCGTCTGGCTCACCCATCTTGGTCGTCACAACCTTCACGCCTTCAACCTTGTCCTCACCAACGATGGCGACAGGCTGACGGTTGAACAGGAAGTTAACGCCTTCTTCGCGCGCGTTAACTACCTCTCGCTTAGAGCCCGGCATGTTTTCTTCGTCACGACGGTAGGCACAGGTCACAGTGTCTGCACCCTGACGGATAGAAGTACGGTTACAGTCCATCGCGGTGTCACCACCACCCAGAACAACCACTTTCTTACCCTTCATACTGACGAAGTCTGCAGCGTCTTTCTCGAAACCGAGGTTTCGATTCACGTTAGAGATCAGGAAATCCAGTGCGTCATGAACGCCTGGCAGATCTTCACCCGGGAAGCCGCCCTTCATGTAGTTGTAGGTACCCATCCCCAGGAAAACAGCATCGAATTCGTCGACGATGTTCTGGAATTCAATATCTTTACCCACTTCCGTGTTCAGACGGAACTCAACGCCCATACCTTCGAACACTTCACGACGGTTAGACATCACGGTCTTCTCGAGCTTGAACTCTGGAATACCGAAGGTCAGCAGACCGCCGATTTCGGGGTACTTATCGAAGACAACCGGAGTGACTCCGTTACGCACCAGAATATCGGCAGCACCCAGACCCGCAGGGCCTGCACCGATAATCGCAACGCGCTTACCAGTTGGCTTCACATCCGACATGTCTGGGCGCCAGCCCATAGCGAAGGCGGTATCAGTAATATATTTCTCAACATTACCAATGGTCACAGCACCAAAGCCATCATTCAGCGTACACGATCCCTCACACAGACGATCCTGAGGACAAACGCGGCCACAGACCTCTGGCAGTGTATTGGTCGCATGGCTCAGCTCTACCGCTTCCATGATGTTGCCTTCACTGGCCAGTTTCAGCCAGTTAGGAATGTAGTTGTGTACTGGGCACTTCCACTCACAGTATGGGTTACCGCAGGCCAGACAACGATGTGACTGGTCGGTCACCTCTTCCTGCTGGAAGGGCTCGTAAATTTCAACGAACTGCGCCTTACGGACGTCGATCGCTTTCTTGGATGGGTCCTGCCGACCCACATCCACAAACTGGAAATTATTGTTCAGACGTTGTGTCATCTCGAACCTCTCTCTCTCGTCCCGGACCAATTACTCAGGACGAGCACGGGTACTGTTCAGCAGTTGTTGTAAGTCAGCCGCTTTCGGCTTAACCAGCCAGAATTTACCAATGAAGCCATCAAAGTCATTCAGAATCTGCTGGCCCCACTCGCTTCCGGTCTCTTCCACGAACTCACGAATCACGCTACGCAGGTGGTTGCGATGACCTTCAGTCTCTTCATTACTGATGCGGTGAATATCCACCAGTTCATGGTTGTACTTATCAACAAACGTATTGTCGCGGTCGAGTACGTAAGCGAAACCGCCCGTCATACCCGCGCCGAAGTTATAGCCAGTCTCGCCAAGCACACAGATCATACCGCCGGTCATATACTCACAGCAGTGGTCACCAGCACCTTCAACCACGGCGTGAACGCCGGAGTTACGCACACCGAAACGCTCACCAGCGCGGCCTGCCGCCAGCAGCTTACCGCCGGTTGCACCGTACAGACAGGTGTTACCTACAATAGAGGTGTCGTTGGTCTTGAAGGTAGAACCTTGAGGCGGACGGATAACCAGCTTACCGCCAGTCATACCCTTACCGACATAGTCGTTCGCATCGCCTTCAAGAACCATCTCCAGGCCGCCAGCGTTCCATACACCGAACGACTGTCCAGCAATACCGGTCAAGTTCAGGCGGATTGGCGCGTTAGCCATGCCTTGGTTACCGTGGCGTTTGGCGATTTCACCAGACAGGCGAGCACCAACAGAACGGTCACAGTTGGTGATGTGGAAGCTGAACTCACCGCCTGCTTTGTTTTCAATCGCAGACAGAGTTTCTTCAACCATACGCTCCGCCAGCAGACCTTCGTCATAAGGCTTGTTGCGCTCAACTTTCACCGTGTGCGGCTTGTCGGCCGGAATCAGGTCACTGCCCAGCAGCGGTGACAGATCCAGATGACGCTGCTTCTCGGTCTTGCCTTCCAGAACTTCCAGCAGATCTGTACGACCTACCAGCTCTTCCATGGAGCGAACACCGACTTTTGCCATCCAGCCACGAACTTCTTCAGCTACAAAGCGGAAGTAATTCACGACCATCTCTTTGGTGCCGATGTAGTGCTTCTCACGCAGATCATCGTTCTGCGTGGCAACACCGGTCGCACAGTTGTTCAGGTGACAGATACGCAGGTATTTACAGCCCACAGCAACCATTGGCAGCGTGCCGAAACCGAAGGATTCAGCACCCAGAATCGCCGCTTTCACCACGTCGAGACCAGATTTCAGACCACCATCGGTCTGAACACGTACGTTGCCACGCAGGTCATTGCCACGCAGCGCCTGGTGCGCTTCGGACAGACCCAGCTCCCAAGGAGAACCCGCGTACTTAATAGACGTCAGCGGAGACGCTGCCGTGCCACCGTCGTAACCAGAGATGGTGATCAGGTCGGCGTAGGCCTTGGCCACACCCGCTGCGATCGTGCCAACACCCGGTTCAGATACCAGTTTCACCGATACCAGTGCAGTTGGGTTCACCTGCTTCAGGTCATAGATCAGCTGCGCCAGATCTTCGATCGAATAAATATCGTGATGTGGTGGTGGAGAAATCAGCGTCACGCCTGGTACTGAGTAACGCAGGGTCGCGATCAGCTGGTTAACTTTACCACCTGGCAGCTGGCCACCTTCGCCCGGCTTCGCGCCTTGAGCCACCTTAATCTGCAGCACTTCAGCGCTGGACAGGTAGTGAGGAGTCACACCGAAACGACCGGAAGCGATCTGCTTAATTTTAGAGTTACGTGTCGTGCCGTAACGCAGTGGGTCTTCGCCGCCTTCACCCGAGTTCGAGCGACCACCCAGTTCGTTCATTGCCATCGCCAGTGCTTCATGGGCTTCTGGAGACAGAGCCCCCAGAGACATCGCCGCTGTATCAAAGCGAGGGAAGATTTTCTCAGCCGGTTCCACTTCAGAGATATCAATTGACTGGATATCTTTGCGGAAGGTCAGCATGTCGCGGATCGTTGCGACAGGACGCTTATTTACCAGCTCGGCGAAACGGTCATAGGCCGCTTGCGAGTTAGTCTGGACTGCTTCCTGAATGTTCTTAACCACATCTGGGTTGTACGCGTGGTATTCGCCACCGTGAACATATTTCAGCAGACCGCCTTGTTCGATCTGTTTACGTGCTTTCCAGGCAACCTTGTTGATGACCATCAGGTCTTCTTCAAAGTCGGTGAAGCTCGCGCCTTCAATACGGCTGGTCACGCCGCAGAAACACAGATCAACGATGTCTTTGCTCAGACCAATGGCTTCAAACAGCTGAGAGCCACGGTATGAAGTGATGGTCGAGATACCCATCTTAGACATCACTTTCAGCAGCCCCTTACGAATCGCCTTGCGGTAGTTCGCCTGAGATTTCAGTGGGTCACCCAGAACTTCACCGCTGCGGTGCAGGTCGGTGAGGATGTCGTACGCAAGCCATGGGTAAACAGCAGTCGCACCAAAGCCCAGCAAGACAGCAAAGTGGTGTGCGTCACGAGCCGAACCGGTTTCAACCACGATGTTACCGTTGGTACGCAGGCCTTTCTGACTCAGACGGTGGTGTACCGCACCAGTCGCCATTGGCGCTGGGATCAGAGACTGACCTTCAGCCACGTCACGGTCACTCAAAATCAGGATTACGTCACCGTTGCGGATCGCTGCTTCGGCTTTGTCAGCCAGAGCCACGATGGCATCTTTCAACGATGTGCCCGCCGGGTAAGCCATCGACAAGGTATTCGTGCGGAATTCATCACGGCCAGTGTCTTTAAGACCAACAAACTTCAGTGGCGACAGCACTGGAGAGGTCAGAATCACACGATTAGCGTGGTCTGGCGTCTCTTCAAAGACATTCTTCTCTGCACCGATACAGGTTTCCAGCGACATCACGATCGACTCACGTAGTGGATCGATCGGTGGGTTGGTAACCTGAGCAAACATCTGACGGAAGTAGTCAGCCACGTGACGAACACGCTGAGACAGAACCGCCATCGGGGTATCGTCACCCATAGAGCCCGTTGCTTCCTGACCGTCTTCGGCCATTGGACGCAGAACCTGATCGCGCTCTTCTCGGGTCACCAGGTGCAGCTTCTGATGGGTGTTCAATGCGTCGCCTGACAGTGCTTCCTGACCATCGACTTTCTCGAGGTGCAAGCGGCTCTCGATACGCAGCGCATTTTCTTTCAGCCACTGCTTGTATGGCTGAGAGGTTTTCATCATGGTGTCGATATCATCGGTACGCAGCAGCTTACCTTCTTTAGTATCGATCGCCAGAATGTCACCCGGGCCAACACGGCCTTTCGCTACAACATCTTCAGGCTTGTAGTTGTATACGCCCACTTCCGATGCAACAGTAATAAAGTTGTCTTTGGTGATTACCCAACGAGATGGGCGCAGACCATTGCGGTCGAGGCCACATACCGCATAACGGCCGTCAGTAATTACCAGACCTGCAGGACCGTCCCACGGCTCCATGTGCATGGAGTTGTACTCGTAAAATGCACGCAGATCAGAGTCCATGGTTTCGACATTCTGCCAGGCTGGCGGAATCATCATACGGATCGCACGGAAGATATTCATACCGCCCGTCGCCAGCAATTCCAGCATGTTATCCATGGAGGAAGAGTCGGAGCCTGTGGTGTTCACTACCGGAGAGATATCTTCCAGGTTTGGCAGTAGTTCACTGGCAAACTTGCTCGCACGGGCATTAGCCCAGTTGCGGTTACCACGAATGGTGTTGATCTCACCGTTGTGGGCCAGCATGCGGAATGGCTGAGCCAGCGGCCAGCGAGGCATGGTGTTAGTCGAGAAACGCTGATGGAAAACACAAATAGCGGTTTCCAGACGCTCATCACCGAGATCCAGGTAGAAGTTCGGCAAATCGACCGGCATCATCAGGCCTTTGTACGACAGTACACGGTCAGAGAAGCTGGCAATGTAGAAATCAGGGTACTGTTCCAGCGCTTTTTCAGCAAAGCGACGGGCATAGAACAGTTTTACCGACAGGTCGGTATCATCCAGCGTTTCAGCAGGCGCAATAAAGATCTGCTCAAAGCGAGGCAGACAATCTATGGCCATCGGCCCCAGACAGTCATTGCTGGTTGGCACGGTACGCCAACCCAGGACGTTCAGGCCCTGGCCCGCAACCGCCGCTTCAACGGCCGCTTTCTGTTCCGCGTAAACCGCATCGTCCAGATCCATAAACAGCATGCCCACAGCATATTGTTCAGGCAAATCAATGCCTTGTTCCTGGGCGACGGCGCGCAGGAATGAGTCTGGTTTCTGAATCAGCAGACCGCAGCCATCGCCGGTTTTACCGTCCGCAGCAATACCGCCACGGTGTGTCATGCAGGTCAGGGACTCAATAGATGTCTGCAGCAGTTTATGGCTTGGCTCACCTTCAAGATGGGCAAGCAGACCGAAGCCGCAGTTATCCTTAAATTCGCCTGGAGTATACAGACCAGTTCTCATAGAACAGCTCTCACCAATAAATCGTTTAAATATCAAGGGCTTACAATCGAAATGCGATCAAAAAATAAGCGGCCTTGAGACAAAAGGACGCTCATTCTACACATCTGAGGCGGTTGCCACAAATGAACAGAGGAAAGGCCCGGATTGACACACCCGGGAAAAACAGGCTCCAGACTTACCGGATTACCTTCTGCACATCCCCTAAAGGACGAACCCAGGGCGACTGCTTACGCAACGAAGCCGGCATAGCATTTACCGCAGCTCTCGCCTCTGCACGGCTGGAATAGACACCTGACACCACCACGAACCAGTCTTTACCTTTATAGGTTGTCTGGTAACGATACAGTGACCCTGTGATCTGGCTCTGCCACTGGTTACGGAAGGTTTCAGCACCGGAGGAACTGTGCGACCCCAGTAACTGCACGATATACCCTGACTCAGATGCCAACAAGGCCTGTTCGTCAGGAGTGTAAGATGAAGTCCCAATCTTAACCGGCTCAGAGGAGGTGTTCATGGGTTCTGCTGTCGCTTCAACTGGTTGAACTTCAGCCCGGGAAACAGGCGTAGCATCAGAGCCTGTATCTGGCACCGATTCAGGCGCACCAGAGACGACCCTCCCCTCCGGCTGGATATCGGAACCCGACAGTGCCGTCACATCAGAACTTGCTGCAACACGACTTTCTGCCTCGACAACGGCCCTGTCTGGAAGCGCCAATGTATCACTACTGTCTGCCTCGGGTTGCGCCTGAGGTTCAACTGAAGCACCGGGATAATTAAAATCTTTCGCGGAGTCGAACTGCGCCTGAATTTCTGGAGACAGCTCATCGTCGGTTGATGAGGCTCCCCACTGGTAGATAAACACCATTGCAATAGCAGTCACGACACCGGCAATAGCGAGAATATTGCGCACAGGAAAACCACCCGCCGGCGAACTGGAGACTGCACGCGTTGCCGAAGACAGTATTTGTTCGCCTTGACGAAGGGCTGGTCCCGGCAAGCATCCAGAATCCATCATGATATCTGCGAGTTCTTTATCCCCGAACGGACAGACCTCTCCGTCACCAAAAACGCTGGCCATAAGCGCCGCGATCTCAGAGTCCGATAACGGCTCAACAGCTAGTACGTGAACCGGAGCCTGTGCAGGTGAATTTCGGAAATGACTTTCATAACCCGGAGCGCCAAACAGGATGACGGAAATCGCCTGTGGCGCCAACAGAGCAAAGTGCGCTATGTCATTCAGATTCTCCGCGTCTAACTGATCAGCCTGATCAATAATCAACAGTAGATTCCCGCCGGCCTCACTCCTGTCGATAGCCTCGTTGCGAATAGCTTCACGAGCCTGAGCACCATCGTCGTGAATAGCCGGCATATCCCAGTGAGCGGCGATTGAAGACAGTATTGAGGGCATGCCTAGCATAACGCTTGCGGTTAATAGGAGAGTCTCATCAGGAGCCTCTCTTTGAGCCGCGAGGTTATTCGCTATAAACGACTTCCCTGCGCCCTCATAGCCGGTGACGGCTACCAGCAGCTCACTGTAAGAAGCAAGGTGCGACAGGAGCTCGACATGACGTTTCTGAGAATCAAGAAGGCTATGCATAGAGAATGCCTCTTTGCTGGAAGAGTTGTGTGTCACATTCACACCAGAAAGATCCAGATCAAAATCCGTTTCCATAATTCCTCCAGTGGTTATTTTCAGCGGCTCGCGCCATACGCCATCAAGGTTTCTTCAAGCAGGTCCCGGGGAACCTCAGACGTAATATAGGCCTCCCCAATCCCCTTAAGCAAGACCAGTCTGAGTGCACCATCCAGAACTTTCTTATCGACCGCCATGCGACTGATGTAATCATCGCAGGACATATCTCTTGGGCCTTTCACTGGGAGATGTGCCGCTTGCAACAAACGTAAAAGATCGTGCTCATCTTTCTCAGAAAGATAACCCAGCCTTCTGCTCAGGTCTGCTGCCATCATCATCCCAGCGCCAACGGCTTCGCCGTGCAACCACTTACCGTATCCCTGATGCGCCTCAATTGCATGGCCAAAGGTGTGCCCAAGATTGAGTGTTGCACGGATTCCGCCCTCTCGCTCATCCTGAGCGACTACCGACGCTTTATTCTCACAAGATCGATAAATGGCTTCAGCAAGCGATTCATCATCACCAGACATCAGGCCGGCTACGTTATCCTGCAACCATGCATAAAATTCAGAATCGGAGATCAACCCATACTTAATCACTTCGGCCATGCCTGCAGCCATTTCACGGAGAGGCAGCGTTTCTAACGTATCGGTATCAGCAATCACAGCCTGCGGCTGATGGAAAGCACCGATCATATTCTTACCGAGAGCATGATTGACGGCAGTCTTGCCGCCCACAGATGAGTCAACCTGCGAGAGCAAGGTGGTGGGAACCTGAATAAAGTTAACACCTCGCTGGTAGGTCGCCGCTGCAAAACCAGTCATATCACCAATAACTCCACCGCCTAGCGCAATAAGAGTCGTTGTTCTGTTGTGACGACGATCCAGCAGCTCGTCAAAAATCATATTCAGGGTATCGAGATCTTTGTACTTTTCACCATCTGGCAAAATAACGGTGTCGACCTGATAATCCGTCAGTGCGGACATTACGTCATCGAGATAGATAGGAGCGACGGTCTCATTGGTGACAATAAGTACCTGCCGACCCTTAATATGGGGACTATACAGCTCTTTATTCCGCAGAAGGCCAGGGCCGATGTAAATAGGGTAACTACGATCGCCAAGATCTACGGTTAGGGTCTGCATCATTCACCTTTTAAACGTTTTTTGAGTTCCTGAATTACCCATCGAGGGTTTCGCTGATCCGTCTCAATAATAATATCGGCAACAGAACGATAGAGCGGATCACGCTCTGCAAACAGCTTGCGCAGCACCGCTTCTGGATCGGCAGTCTGGAGGAGTGGACGATTACGGTCGCGGGCAGTTCTGGCCAACTGCTGATCAACAGACGTACAGAGATAAATAACTGTTCCTCTGGAAGCAAGATGCTGGCGATTTTCACTCCGCAATACAGCACCACCACCCGTGGAGAGAACAATGCCTTTCTGCTGAGTCAGTTCATCAATGACTGATTCTTCGCGCTCGCGAAAACCCAACTCCCCTTCTTTATCAAAGATCCAGGGAATGTCCGCGCCACAGCGTTCCTCAATCACCTTATCTGAGTCAAAAAACTCGTATTTAAGTTCCTGTGAAAGCATGCGGCCAATGGTGCTTTTTCCAGCACCCATCGGCCCGATAAGAAATACAGACTGTGTCATTTTCAACGTGCTGAGAGCGTTTCCTTAACCAGTCGAGGAGTAATAAACACAAGAAGTTCGCTCTTCTCTTCCTGCTCACTGGTACGGCGGAAAAGCGCACCAATGAGAGGCAGATCGCCAAAGAATGGCGTCTTGGATACCTGTCGAATCTCCTCTGAACGGAAAATACCACCAAGGACAATCGTCTCACCATTTTCAACCAGCACCTGAGTTTCCACCGCGTTGGTATCAATCGCAGGGCCTGCGTCGGTCAACTCACCAACCGAATCCTGATTAATAACCAGATCCATAATAATACGATCGTCAGGTGTGATCTGTGGTGTCACCTCAAGGCGTAACACTGCTGACTTAAAGGCAACGTTAGCAGCACCACTTGAACTCGCCTGAAGGTAAGGGATCTCGGTACCCGACTCAATTGATGCGGTCTGGCCATCAGCAGTAATCACACGAGGCTGAGATACAATATCAGCACGCCCCTCGGTTTCGATCGCTGAAAGCTCGAGATCAAGTAGGAAATCTGCAGTCTGGTACCCCAAAGCGAACGTAGTTGCTGAGGCATCTGTTACACCAAAATCCACAATATCAGAAGCTTCAAGATCGATAGTCTGATCACTGGTGCCCGTAGTCGCCCGGTCAAACAAGATTTGATTAGTCTCTTCCAATGTTGTTTTAGTACCGCCGAAGGTAGTCCAGTTATCTCCGTTATCCTTATAACTTGCACCACCCCACTGCACGCCCAACTCTTCACCGACATTAGTTGTGGCAATAACGATACGAGCCTCGATCAGTACCTGACGCACAGGCACATCCAGCATTTGCAGGGCTTCTCTGACTTTTTCCAGGTTTTTCGAACTGTCTTTCATGAGCAAAGTGTTCGTACGACTATCGACGACAGCGGTCCCACGCTCAGATAGCAAGCCCTGTTCAGACGTCAGAAGCTCTGCCAGGTCAGTGGCCTTAGCGTACTTCAGTTGCATGTACTCAGTTACCAGCGGAGCTAACTCTTCAACCTGGCGCACAGCTTCAAGTTCAACTTTTTCTCGCGCTGCGATTTCTTCGGCTGGGGCAATGAGCAGGACAGACCCCATCTGACGCTGACCAAGCCCCTTAGTTTTCAGCACGAGATCCAGCGCCTGATCCCAAGGTACATTTTGCAAACGCAGAGTAATGTTGCCACCGACAGAGTCTGACGCCACCAGGTTCATACCTGTAAAGTCAGCGATCAGCTGCAAAACAGCTCGCACCTCAATATCCTGAAAGTTCAGGGACAGCTTTTCACCCGTGAACGGGAATTGTTTTTCAGCTACCGCCTCTTCACTTTCTGGTGGCTCAGAAACGTTGATCGACAGTAGTTTGTCTGTTTGATAGGCGAGGTATTCGAATTCTGAAGACAAAGGTTCAATTACGATCCTCGCGTTACCCGCCTCAACAGTGGCGTCGACGTATTTGACTGGCGTCGCAAAATCGGTGACGTCGAGTCGACGACTCAACGCATCAGGCAGCGATGCACCGTCAATATCTGCGATGATTTTCGAGCCTTCTCTACGAATATTGGCTGCAGCACTGTCATCGCTCAGTGTAATCTGAACCTGACCTTCACCCTGGTTACCACGGCGAAAATCGACATTCACGATTTTAACGCCAGAGCCGGGCTGAACAACATCACCCATTGCATTAACCTGCTGATTACCAGCAAATTTCTCGTTCTCATCAGATTCACCGATCCGAACGAATAAACGATTGCCTTGCACCGACGTTGTGTAATCAACCAATTCATTCAGATTGATTACAAGTCGAGAGCGATCTTTCGCTTCAACGACGGTTGCACTTCTGGCATTACCATTTCCGATATTATGGCGTTTAGTACCCAGAGCGCTATCTACGCCAGGAAGATCCAAAGCAATACGTGCCGGCTTTTCAATGGTGTAGCCACTGACCTCCGGAGGTGTAGAATCAAACACCAGCTCAAGCTGTGTTACATCCCCCGGAGCCGTCGAAAAATTGAGATCCGTCAGAGTCGCCGCCATAACCTCAAACGAGCATAACGCCGACACACAGACGAAAGCTCTACCGAGAGTGCGAATGTTGTTCATGATTTTCATAATTATTCTCCTGGCGCTCCGTTGAGGGCCAACGTTCTGGGCCGCTCAAGCCAGCCACCCTGTCCATCTGGTACGATTTCGATAAGGTTGATGCGGTCATCTTGTATCGATACGATGCGACCATGGTTCCGCCCCATGTATTCGCCTTCTTTAACCCTGACAACCCCTCCGTAACCATCTCGTATAAGAGCGAACAAATCACCCTGCGGCTTTTGCAAAGTACCGACCATACCAAGCTGATCAACACTGAACTGCTCCAGATACTCTTTTGCACGGTCTGGGTCTGGACGCACACTAAAGCCATTAAGGGATATTTTTTCAGTCTCTTCAGCAATAGCCGGCAAGCCGAAAGGTGATCTCAGAGCAGAAGCGCTGTAACTGAAAGATTCGTACGGTTTGAACTCTGGAATAGGCTCAACACGGCCTCTTGGCTTCGAACTTACGTCATCGACATAACGCTGAAGGTCAGAAACATTACCTGAAGAGCTACAAGCTGCGACAGCTATGCCCGAACATAAAAGAAGCAGCATTCTTGATATAATCACGTTACTGCCCCCTGCTATCCGCGTCGTACTGGTATGTTTTCGCTTCAATTTCCATAGACAGACGCTCCTGTCCCTTGGTTTTAACGATATTAAAGTCGTGCAGAGTAACAATCCGAGGTAGAGATGCGACACCCGATACGAACGCTCCCATCTCATGATATCCACCAGACACTTCAATATTGATGGGCAATTCTTTATAGAACTCCGATTTCTTCATATCCGCAGGATCAATCCGCTTCAGCTCTAACCCTGCGTTCAATGCTGCAGCGCTGATATCATCAATCAAGCCCGGGACTTCTGTATCTTTAGGCAGCTGCTTTAGCAATGAGCCAAAGCTTGCTTCCATCTCAACCATCTGCGTTTTGTATTCGTCCAGATTAGCGACACGAAACGCCTTCGTTTCAAAGTCCCGCTTTAGCTGCTGCTCCTGTCTTTCGAGTGATTCCAGAGATGATAACTGCCCCTGAAATAAAGCCAGATAAGATACGACAACGCCAACTACCAAAAGCATCACGCAGAAGGCAATTTTTCCTATGGCGGGCCAGGACCCCATATTCTGCCAATCGATATCACCGAGTTCAAAGCCCTGCAACTGCTCGACGATCGAAGTGGAGGATTTATTTGAATCAGCCATTATTATCCTCCGCTGTTCTTGGGTTCATTCGGGTCATCACAACCTCAAACTCGTTCACTCCAGCCGAGGTTGCTTCTACCTTGATGAGGGATGGATCTCTGAACCATTCAGACTGGTCAAAGTTGCGCATGAGAGCGGATACCCGGTTGTTACTTGAGGCGACACCGGCGATACGAACTTTATCTCCTTCAACCTCAAGCTTATTGAAGTACAGATCCTCAGGAACCGAGCGCACAATTTCATCAAATACCCGAACGATGACAGGGCGGTCACCCTGCAGGCGCTGAATCAGCTCCATCCGCTCTACCAGCTCAGCTCTGGTTTCTTTCAACTTCTGAATTTCGACGATTTTCTGATCCATCGCCGAGATCTGATTGCGCAAGAAAGCATTGCGGGAGTTCTGGTTCACCGCAGCATCATCGTAGTAGCGATAAACTACGAAGATAGAAGCCGCAACCAAAGTAACAACGCCAGCGATAACCACATAGAAGTTCTTGTTGCGCTCTTCGCGCAACTCTTCACGCCAGGGTAATAAGTTAATATTCGCCATCAGTCGAAACTCCTCATTGCCAGGCCAGCTGCGATCAAAAGCGAAGGCGCATCGTTCGCAAGCCAAGTCGCGTTCACTCGTTGTGACAGGGTCATACTAATGAATGGGTTAGCTACGACAGTAGGCGTCCCCAGTGCAGACTGAACCTGTTCTTCGAGCCCGGGGATAGAGGACGTACCACCAGCAAGAACGATGTAGTCAACGTCATTGAACTGACTCGAAGAATAGAAAAACTGGAGGGAACGACTCACCTGCTGAACCACGGCTTCGCGGAAAGGCCCGAGAACTTCAGACTCGTAATCGTCAGGAACGCCACCTTCGAGCTTCGCTCTGTTAGCGTCTTCTTCACTAAGGCCATATCGGCGCATAATGTCTTCGGTGAGCTGACTTCCACCAAATAACTGTTCGCGGGTGTATATCGACCGACCCTCGTGCATCACACTCAAGGTTGTCATGGTGGCGCCAATATCTATGACGGCGACGGTTTCTATGTCCTCACCTTCCAGCTGCGCATCCAGCAAAGAGAATGCACGCTCGGTACAGAACGCCTCGACATCGACCTTATTTACTTCAAAGCCGGCAATTTCAACGGAATCTTTTCTTCGCTCAACAGTCTCAGAACGGCAGGCAGCCAGCAGAACACTGACCATATCAGGTGATTTGTCACTTGGCCCGACAATTTCCCAGTCCAGAGCAACCTCTTCGAGAGGGTAAGGAATATATTGATCAGCTTCAGTACGGATCTGGAAATCCATATCGTCGTCACTAAGACCCGAGCTCATATCGATGGTTTTAGTAATCACGGCAGAGCCCGCAACAGCGAGCGCAACATTTTTAGCGTTAGACCGGGAGCGGACTACCGCTTGGCGGATCGCGTCACCAACAGCTTCTTCGTTGTTAATGCCTTGCTCAACAACAGCATTGGGAGGCAAAGCTACCGTTGCGTAGGCTTCGACCTGATAGCGTTCCCCCTGGCGACTCAACTCCAGCACTTTGACGGACGTTGAACTTATGTCCACCCCGAGAAGCGCCTTATTCTTCTTCTTAAACAGGCTGCCCAGCACGACAAAATCCCCTTCTGTTTCGCGAACTTGCGCGCGCAAGCTCACACAGATCCTATATAATTCCGGCCATTATAAGCACAATCCTGCGAAAAGAACAAAAAACCCTTATAATGCCGCATCCCGCATGATAGCTGGCTTTTTCAGGAATTTAACGATCTTTTTATATGAATATGGCAACTCCGCTCCTTAAGTTCACAATCTGGCTGTTTTTGTCTATCGGAGCCGGAGCCACCATGGCCATAACCGGTGTTTACCTGTACTTAGCGCCGACGCTTCCCGATGCAGAAACACTGAAAGATGTAGACCTTCAAACCCCTCTGCGCGTATACACCGCAGATGGCCTTCTGATAACTGAATATGGCGAGAAGCGCCGAACCCCTATTACATATCAGGAAATACCCCCTCAATTCATTGACGCACTTCTCGCTTCTGAAGATGACGGCTTTTTTGAGCACTCAGGAATAGACCTGAAAGGCCTTGCGCGAGCGGTTTTTGATCTTGTGACTACCGGTCGTAAGAAATCAGGGGGGAGTACAATCACTATGCAGGTAGCTAAAAACTATTACCTGAGCAGTGAAAAGACCTTCACCCGTAAGTTCACAGAGATCCTACTCGCGCTGAAAATAGAGAAAGCCCTTACCAAGGAAGAAATTCTTGAGCTATATGTCAACAAAATCTACCTGGGTAAGCGTGCATACGGTATTGAAGCCGCATCTCAGGTCTATTACGGCAAGTCGATCACTGAACTGAACCTGGCAGAGCTGGCGATGATCGCCGGATTGCCGCAGGCACCCTCCGCAGCAAATCCGATACGGAGCCCGGAGCGCGCCGTTTCGCGTCGTAACTACGTGCTTGCTCGAATGTACAACCTCGGAAAAATATCAGAAGCCGAGTTCCAACAGAGTATCCGCCAGCCCGCAACAGCTCGATACCACGGTGCCACCTCTGAAATCAGTGCGCCGTATGTTGCCGAGATGATTCGCCTGGAGATGATCCGGCGCTATGGTAATAAGGCCTACACCTCTGGCTACAGTGTGTACACCACCATCAACGCCAAACGCCAACAAGCAGCGAATGCGGCACTTCAAAAAGGTTTACTGAAATACGATCGTGACCACGGTTACCGCGGAGCTCAGGCTACTTATTCGGTTATCCCCCTGAGCGTTCCTGAGCCCCCGGAGTTAGAAGAGTGGATTGCACAGGCCGACCCAACCAAAGACGTTGACTGGCCCCAGACTCTGAATAACTGGGAAGAGCAGCTTCGCGAACTCGGCGACTTTGGCATTATCGAACCAGCCGTCGTCATGAACGCCATAGAAGAAGGAGCCTGGGTATACAGCGTCGGCCAAATACGTTGGCTACCATTTGAGGGAATGACGTGGGCTGCGCCGTACCTGAGTGTAAATTCGGTCGGAGAGGCCCCTGAAAATGCACTCGATGTGGCCAGTGATGGTGATCTTATCTGGCTCGAAGCAACGTCCTCGGGGCTGAAACTGGCTCAGGTGCCAGAAGCTGAAGGGGCTCTGGTATCTATGAACCCTCACAACGGTGCAATTGAGGCCTTAGTCGGTGGATTCTCAAACTCAGACAATCAATTTAACCGTGCTACTCAAGCGGAGCGCCAGCCTGGCTCTGCTTTTAAGCCTTTTATCTACAGCGCAGCACTGGACAATGGTTTCACCACAGCCAGCCTTATTAATGACGCGCCTGTGGTATTTAAAGATGCCAGTCTCGAGAGCACCTGGCGCCCAGAGAATTACAGCGGCAAGTTTTATGGACCGACCCGTCTGAGACAGGCGCTATATCGCTCACAAAACCTTGTCTCAATCCGCATTCTAAAGCAGATGGGGCCAGCCACAGCCGTTCGCTACATTCAGGACTTTGGGTTTAATCCAGCACGACTGAATAAAGATCTCTCACTGGCATTAGGCGCATCAGCGGTCACTCCTTTGGATATGGCGACGGGCTATAGCGCTTTTGCCAATGGCGGCTACAAGGTCAGCCCCTTTGTGATGCAGAGTATTATCTCGGATACAGGTGAAATACTGTACGAGGCCAACCCGGCACTCGCAATGGCGCCACCAGAAGAGGATTCAACTGGCAACTTCATCAGCGAAGGTGTTAACGACAACAATGCACCGGTTGAGAATAACTCTGAGCAAGCAGAGAACATTGAAGAGCCTACACTTTTTGCAGAACGCATAATGTCTCCAGAAAACCACTACCTGACAGTAAGCATGATGCGGGATGTCGTTCGCAGAGGTACAGGTAGAAAAGCGCTGGCGCTGGGTAGAAATGATCTTGCTGGCAAAACGGGGACCACGAACGATCAGAAGGACGCATGGTTTTCCGGCTTTAATCCCGACCTTGTTGCTACTGTCTGGATTGGTTTCGACCAGCCAACCACACTGGGGCGCTGGGCATCAGGCGGCGGTACGGCACTCCCTGTCTGGGTCGATTATATGAGGGAAGCTCTTGATGGCGCACCGGAAGAGCAGTTTGAACAACCAGAGGGGATTGTCACAGTTCGAATTGATCCGGACAGTGGGCTACTCGCTTCACCGGGCCAGAAAGACGCGATATTCGAATACTTCAAGACTGGGTCAGCTCCGACAGAATATGCCAGAACAAAAGACATCATCCCCTACCAGGAAGATGAAACCGGCTCAAGGGGAGGCAGCGTCATCCCGGAACAACTTTTCTGACCACGTTACAGGCACTCTACAATAAAAAAGCCCGGCAATTGCCGGGCTTTTTACTGTCTCGCATCGCCTCAGACGTCGATCAACTTACCCGGATTCATAATGTTATTCGGGTCAAACACCTTTTTAACAGCACGCATGTAAGCAATTTCTGCCGCAGAGCGTGTATATTCCAGATACGGTTTTTTGGTCATACCCACGCCGTGTTCCGCAGATACAGAGCCCTGATATTTTTCCACGATCTCAAATACCCAGGTTGATACCTTGCTGCAGCGTTCGAAGAACTCTTCTTTCGCCAGGTCATCTGGCTTCAGAATATTCAGATGCAGGTTACCGTCACCTATATGGCCGAACCAGATGATCTCGAAATCCGGATATTCCCGTGTCACGATTTCATCGATATCACGCAGGAATGGCGGTACTTTTGATACAACCACAGAAATGTCGTTCTTGTACGGCGTCCACTCCGAGATCGTCTCAGAGATATCCTCACGCAAACGCCACAGGTTTGCCGCCTGAGTTTCGCTCTGGCTGATCACACCATCGACGACCCAGCCTTCTTCCATGCACTTCTCGAACTGAACCATGGCCTGATCCATATCAGCATCGGTCACGGCTTCGAATTCAATCAATGCATAGAAATCAGTGCTGGTTTCGAACGGCGCTGGCACATCACCGCTTGCCAGAACTTTCTGCATCGCCTGGTCAGAGAAGAACTCAAATGCAGTCAGATCCATCGTCGACTGGAACTGACTCAGCACTTTCATCACATCGTCCAGCTCCGGAATGCCCAGCACCAGTACCGTCAGGTTTTTCGGTGTGCGGGTCAGACGCATGGTAGCCTCGGTCACAAAGCCCAACGTTCCCTCACCGCCGATGAAGAGCTGGCGCATGTCGTACCCGGTGTTGTTTTTCATCAGGTCTTTATTCAGCTCGAGGATCTCGCCCTCGCCGGTAACGACCGTCATACCAGCCACCCAGTCACGGGTCATACCCCAGCGGATTACTTTAATACCACCGGCATTCGTTGAGATGTTTCCACCAATCTGACTGGAGCCCGCAGAGGCAAAATCAACCGGATAGAACAGATCGTTATCTTCAGCAAAGGTCTGCAACTGCTCTGTAATGACACCCGCACCGCATTTCACGGTGCGATCTGTCGCGCTGAAGTCAGAAATCTGATTCATATAATCAAAGGCAACAACAACCTCACCGTTTGCGGCAACGGCTCCGGCGCTGAGGCCGGTACGGCCGCCAGATGGCACCAAAGCAACATTTTCAGCATTCGCAAACTTCACTATGTCTGCGACCTGCTGTGTTGTCTTTGGGAAGACAATTGCGGATGGCTTTGGTGGATAGATTTTCGTCCAGTCCTTGCCAAAGGTCTCAAGAGAATCGGCATCAGTGCGCACTTTGTCTGCGCCAACGATGGCTGAAAGCTGCTCAACCAGAGCGTCTTGTGTCAACGTGGTCATGGAGTTACCCGATGTTTGAATCATATTCACCTCGAATTGAGCAATATTCGTGTTGAATTCATGCTCTGAGGCTCACTTTAATAAAGGTATATGCTAGCATACGCGCCTTATTTTTCGGAGCGGTTTTAAGCCGCCCAGCCCCGCTCGCTGCAAGGTGTGCGGGGACCTGACAGCTATTACTTACTGACTATAGGTACCACCATGGCACAAACGTCCCTGGATAAAAGCAAGATCAAGTTCCTCTTGTTGGAAGGCGTACACCAGTCTGCTCTCGATACACTGCAGGCTGCTGGCTACACCAACATCGAGTATCTGAAGACTTCGCTGCCGGATGACGAGCTGAAAGCCGCCATCAAAGACGCCCACTTTGTGGGTATTCGTTCACGTACACAGCTCACCGAAGAGATCTTCGACGCAGCCGAAAAGCTGATTGCTGTGGGTTGCTTCTGCATCGGTACCAACCAGGTTGACCTGAAAGCAGCAACTAAGCGTGGTATCGCGGTGTTCAATGCGCCGTACTCCAACACCCGCTCTGTAGCGGAGCTGTCGCTGGCCGAAATCATCATGCTGATGCGTGGCATTCCAGCAAAGAATGCCGAGTGCCATCGCGGCGGCTGGAGCAAGTCTGCTGTTAACTCCTACGAAATCCGAGGCAAGAAGCTGGGTATCGTCGGTTATGGCTCTATCGGTACGCAGCTTTCTGTCATGGCCGAAAGCATGGGCATGGAAGTGTACTTCTACGACGTAGTGACCAAGCTACCAATCGGTAATGCCAAGCAGGTTGGTACGCTGAACGAACTGCTTAACCTGGCTGACGTTGTATCCCTGCACGTGCCAGAAACGCCGTCCACTAAGTGGATGATGGGCCCAGAACAATTCGAGCAGATGAAAGAAGGTTCCATTCTTCTGAATGCATCTCGCGGTACTGTGGTCGATATCGATGCGCTGGCTGATACTGTACGCAGCGGCAAACTGCTGGGCGCTGCGATTGACGTGTTCCCAGTAGAGCCTCGCTCTAACAACGATGAGTTCGTCTCTCCACTGCGTGAATTCGACAATGTCATCCTGACCCCACACGTCGGTGGTTCAACCATCGAAGCTCAGGAGAACATCGGTAAAGAAGTTGGCGAAAAGCTGGCCACTTACAGTGACAACGGCACGACAACCTCTTCTGTGAACTTCCCGGAAGTTGCTCTGCCATCGAACCCGAATGTTCACCGCATCCTGCACATCCACAAAAACGTGCCTGGTGTGATGAATGCGATCAACAGCATCTTCGCGGAAAACGACATCAACATCTGCGGCCAGTACCTGCAGACCGTTGAGGAAGTGGGATATGTCGTGATTGATGTGTCTGCGGATGCCTCTGATCTGGCGCTTGAGAAGATCAAGCAGGTTGAGGGCACCATTCGCGCCCGCGTCCTTTACTAAGATCGGAGCTACCTGCGGTGCCAGAGCTTTGTTAAAAACTTCTGAAGAATATGACCGCCATGGATGGCGGAAATGCAGATTTTGCAGGAGCAAAAATCTGCCTCACTTACATCCAGTAGGCTCCGTTTCCTCAGAAGTTTTTGCCTCGCTCTGGCTGCCTCGGCAACGCTCCCGAGACAATGCAACGTATAGATAAAGAAAAAGCACCTTCGGGTGCTTTTTTATTGCCTTGTACTTCTATTTCCATCGCCGGGACGCAGCAAGTACATCCCTGTATGCTTAGCTGTGCCATCCATGGCACAGATACCCGCCTAACGGAAACATAAGTACCAGGCTTAAATCTCAAACCCGCAAGAATTATCAATCCCCAGCCGTAAGTGATGACTTACCTCCGCCGGGATCTCATCCGCATGGTGAGTCACATAGAGAAGCGTAATGGTTCTCTGTTCTGATAAGCGACGGATAAAGGCGAGCACCATTTCACGGCTTGGGTCATCCAGCCCCTGACACGGCTCGTCGAGAATTAACAGTGGCGGCTGTTTAATCAACGCGCGAGCGATCAACACCAGACGCTGCTCTCCATAAGACAGATGATGCAGGCTCTGGTTGGCCTTGTGGCGTAAACCAATCATCTCCAGCCATTGCTCAGCCAATCGTCTGTCGTCATCGCCCGCCGCCTGATACAGACCAATACTGTCGTACAAGCCCGAGATCACTGTGGTCAGCACATTCGTGGTCGCCCGGTATTCCCACTGCAATGACGATGACACCAGACCGATATGTTTTTTGATATCCCAGATCGTTTCACCGCTGCCTCGCTTCATCCCGAACAGATAAAGCTCGTTGCGATAGCACTGAGGGTTATCACCAGTAATCATCTGCAGCAGACTGGTTTTACCGCAACCGTTCGGTCCCGTAATAGCCCAGTGATGACCCGGCTCAACCTGCCAGTTGAGCTCTGAAAAAAGGGTTCGATCACCGTAGATAATTGAGCCGCTAACGATTCGAATCAGAGGCTCGCTAGTATTCAGCGCATACTTGATGGGGGCTTCCGGAAAATCCGATAGAGGTTTATCAAAATGCAGCAGAGAGTGAACTTCAGGCGAGGTAAGTACCGACTCACGTTCGCCCTGCACTAATAAGCGAGCATCGTGAACAAACGCCAGATGCGTCAGCCAGTCTGGCAGCTCATCTAAACGGTTAGCCACCCACAACAGACGTTGACCACTTTGGTGCAGTCTAAACAACGCGTCCGCCAACGCTTCACGGCTCTTGGCATCCAGGCCTTCAAGTGGCTCATCCAGAATCAGCAGGCCGGGGGTCTGCCGCACTGCATTCACCAGCATCACCTTACGACTCTCACCGGTGGATAACAAACGGAAACCTTGCGAGAGAATGTGCTCCATCCCCAGCAGTTGAATCCAATCAGATACCTCATCCACAGGCGCCAGTAACTCACTGACCAAGGTCCCGATATCCTGCTGATCCATCAGATCAGACTCATCTTCGCGGCGCTCCTGCTCAATCAACGCCGCCTGCGCTTCCAGAGATACAAAAGCAACGTGCTCTGGCAGGCCTGAAACCTCACCATGACTCAAACGAACATCACCGGCAAACAAGCGCGACAGCACCGTTTTACCGCTGCCGTTCGTCCCGATAATGCCCCAGGTCTGATCCGCAGAGACAGACCAGTCATCAACAACAAGATTTCGCCCGTCATGCAGACGCGCACGGAGTTCTTTAAATTCAGTGTTCATCGGTAATAATTTAGCGAGTAGATTTCAAAATCAGAAAAGAGCCAAATGTTTAATACGACGCATCGAAAGCGTCAGCTAACGGTGCTGTTAACGCGTCGGTGAGGCCGCTGCCACACGGCCGGACGTTATTGAGAAAACGGAGTTTAGTGCGCTAAATGAGTACCTCGAAATAACGTCCAACACAGTGGCAGCAACGCAACCAGCGTTAACCCGGAGGCCAGGAAAGATCACGCCCACCAATAACATGCATGTGCAGGTGAAACACCGACTGCCCCGCCCCTTCACCGTTATTAATCACCAAACGGAATTTATCCCCAAGGCCTTCCTGCTCAGCGACTTTATTCGCAACCAGCATCATATGCCCCAGAAGTGCAGCGTCCGGTTCTTCCGCATCACACAGGCGCGGGATCGGCTTACGTGGAATCACCAGAATATGCATCGGTGCCGCTGGGAACATATCGCGGAACGCCAGACACTGATCATCTTCATAAACGATTTTAGCGTCAGCTTCACCACGGGCAATTTTGCCGAAAATAGTATCTTCAGACATATCGAAGTCTCGTTAATGAACGGTATTGAGAGGGTAACCGAATGCCTGTCTGATCACCACTCTCGGTACTATGGCGAGCGGGTTCCGTTGCCATTCTTCCGAAAGTGTCTGGAAGCTGTCACACACAGAGGGCACAATACCCGGTATTACCAGACGTCTTTGTAAGGAAACTCTCTGCATGAGCCTACACGAAAGAGCCGGTCAGAAAGCACTCACCTCTGATCTTGCCAACATCCCACGCCTGATCGCCGAATATTACGTACGTCAGCCATCCGCCGATACGATGGTAAGCTTCGGTACTTCCGGCCACAGAGGCAGCTCAGCCAATGGTTCCTTTAACGAAACGCACATTGCTTCTATATGCCAGGCGTTAGTTGAATACCGTAAAGAGAAGAGTATTACCGGCCCGCTCTATATTGGTATGGATACCCATGCCCTTTCTGAATGTGCTTTCATCACCGCCGTGGAAGTACTTGTAGCGAACGGAGTTAGTGTTCGTGTTCAGCAAGGACGTGGCTATACACCAACACCTGTGATCTCCCATGCGATTCTGACATACAACCAGGGTAAAACCTCAGAGCTGGCGGATGGCATAGTCATCACCCCTTCGCACAACCCACCTCAAGACGGTGGCTTTAAATACAACCCGCCCAACGGTGGTCCAGCGGACACTGACGTGACTACACAGATTCAGGACCGGGCTAACGAAATTATTAGCAACGGCAGTAACGACGTAATACGCATGAGCTTTGATGAAGCCTGGGCATCTGATCTGGTGACTGAATACGACTACATCAAACCCTACGTTGATGATCTGAAAAATGTCATCGATATGGACGCTATTGCTAAAGCTGGCGTAAAAATCGGCGTCGACCCACTAGGTGGCTCGGGTATCGCCTACTGGGACGTGATTGCCGAAACCTACGGGCTGGATATCACAGTGGTAAATGAAAGCGTTGATCCGACATTCTCGTTTATGACACTGGATAAAGACGGCAAGATTCGTATGGACTGCTCAAGCCCATACGCCATGGCCGGGCTAATCGAAATGAAGGACGACTTCGATATCGCACTCGGCAACGACCCGGACTACGACCGCCACGGTATCGTTACGCCTTCTGTCGGCCTGATGAACCCGAACCATTATCTCGCGGTTGCCATAAACTACCTGTATACCCATCGACCGCAGTGGTCACAGGATCTCGCCATCGGTAAGACACTGGTGTCATCCAGCATGATCGACCGGGTTGCTGCCGACCTTGGGCGTACGCTCACTGAAGTTCCTGTGGGCTTTAAGTGGTTCGTCGATGGTCTGTATACCGGAAAGTTTGGCTTCGGCGGTGAAGAAAGTGCTGGCGCTTCCTTTCTACGCAACGATGGCACCGTCTGGTCAACCGATAAAGACGGCATCATCCTCGCCTTGTTAGCCGCAGAGATCAAAGCCGTTACCGGCAAAGATCCGGGTGAACACTATATTGAGCTGACGAAGAAATTCTCGGCCCCCGTCTACAAGCGTATCGACGCTGCGGCTAGCGGCCCACAGAAATCTGTTCTGAAAAAGCTGAGCGCGGATGACGTTACGGCCGACAAGCTTGCGGGTGAAGACATTCAAGAAAAACTGACGCACGCATCAGGTAACGGAGCGGCGATTGGCGGTCTGAAAGTCAGTACTGAAAATGGTTGGTTTGCGGCGCGTCCGTCGGGTACCGAAGAAATCTATAAAATCTACGCCGAGAGTTTTAAAGGTGAAGAGCATCTTGCTCAGATCATCGACGAAGCTCAGACCATTGTCAGTGCGATGTTTAAAACGGCTGGAGTTTAAAGAACAAAGATACTCAGGTAGGCGGCTCGTATAAAGTTACCAGATTACGGCCGCCTTCTTTTGCCAAATACAATGCCTCATCCGCCTTCAATAGAAGCCCCTCCAGCGTCTCACCAACAGGCGATGTAACAGAAGCAAGTCCGGTACTGACCGATACCCGCAAATAGTCGTCATCAGGTAATATGAAGAGTTGTTCACCTACATAACGCCGGAACTGGTCCAATAGACCGTATGCCTTTTCCACGTCCAGACCGGGAAGCACGAGAGCGAACTCCTCTCCGCCATACCTTGCCAAATGAAAGCGCGAAAAGGTGTTCTCCAGATGGTCGGCCAGCTGAGTAAGAACAGCGTCCCCTGCATCATGACCGTGTTCATCATTAATGCTCTTAAAGTGATCGATGTCCATGAGCGCTATGGAAAAGGCGGTTCCTTCAGAGACCATCTTGCGCACAAGATTCTGACCTTCCTCTACAAAGTAGCGGCGGTTATTAAGCCCCGTCAGGTAATCTTTATCAGCCTGTTTCCTCAAAGCTATCAGCTGTTCAAGCGCCTCTATATTGTTAGTAACCCGGCAACTGAACTCTTCCTGCTGGAAGGGCTTCTGTAAAAAGTCATTAGCCCCCTTTTTTATGAACTGGACTGATATGTCCGAGTCCTCCTGGCTGGATAAGCCGATGACCGCGAGCGGTCTTTTATCAAAGCGATGACGAATTTCTTGAACAAAATGAAAACCGTCCATCACTGGCATATGAAAATCCGTGATAACAAGTGATATGTCAGAGTCCAGCTCTAGTATCTCAAGGCCCTCTTGACCATCCGCGGCCTCAACAACAGAGAAACATTGAAGTTTAAGGTAACCGGCTACGACCTGGCGCATAGTGGAAGAATCGTCAACAACCAGTGCTTTAAGACGGCGATTACGATCCAGGCGATCTAACATGCGGACGGCGTATTGATACGAAAACCGATTCTCCTTAATTACATAGTCAGCTACACCCGACTTGAGTAATGATTGTCGCTGCTCAAGGTCATCACTTCCTGTTAAAACAACAATCGGAACTTCGTTATCGAGGAGATACTCAGCCATCTCTCCACGCGGTGCATCAGGAAGCGAAATATCGACAAGAGCGGCGACCAAAGAGCTCTTATGATCCTCATATAGCTTCTTACCCTCCGACATCGTAGAAGCGAACAACACAGGCTCCACACGCTGCTGCTTGAACGTATGTTTAAGTATCTTCTGGACGATCGAACTATCTTCTATTACCAGGAACACGCTCACCTCCCACTACTTTTTACAGTGTAGGCAGTAAATCTGACTCGGTTAGTGTGGCATACATAATAGACAGGCCAAATGTATATGCAGACGGTGTCCAGAAGCAGTTACCAAGCGAGGCATCTTCCCGATGGCGTGTGGGTCGCAGAGGCTTTCGGGGATAGGATCCCCTCCTACATATTTCTGTCGAAGCGCCGCATCGCGCTTGCGCGACGCTGTAGGAGGGAAGCGTCTTCCCGATGGCGTCTGGGTCGCAGAGATTTTCGGGGATAAGATCCCCTCCTACATTTTTCGCTTTCTTTCAGGCAAGAAAAAACCCCAGCAGGTT
>PBQA01000036.1 GCA_002724925.1 Oceanospirillaceae bacterium | reverse complement strand
TCAACCAAAAGGTCAGGGCAGTGGGCTAATCGCCTCAAAAACTGTTAATTAAACAGCTTTCAGAGGGATCGCTGGGCGAGCCAGGTCTTTCGATGGTGGAGCGAAAGAAGTCAGGTTGATACCTTCAACCGCTGCTTTGTACTCTTCCAGAGTCGGGAAGCGACCCAGGATGGTACCCAGAACAACCATTGGGGTAGAGCCCAGCAGAGATTCACCTTTCTTCTCAGCGCTGTCTTCTACAACACGGCCTTGGAACAGACGGGTAGAAGTCGCCAGTACGGTGTCACCTGGTTCTGCTTTTTCCTGGTTACCCATACACAGGTTACATCCAGGGCGCTCCAGGTACAGGATGTTTTCGTACTTGGTGCGTGCAGCTTCTTTCGGGTTTGCATCGTCGAAGGTGAAGCCAGCGTACTTAGACAGGATGTCCCAGTCGCCTTCGGCTTTCAGCTCGTCAACAATGTTGTACGTTGGTGGTGCAACAACCAGTGGAGCCTTGAACGTGATAGGGCCGTTCTTCTCCAGGTTACGCAGCATCGCAGCGATGATCTGCATGTCACCTTTGTGAACCATACAAGAACCAACGAAGCCCAGGTCAACTTTACGGCCATCGTAGTAAGACGCCGGACGGATCACGTCGTGGGTGTAACGCTTAGAAACGTCTTCGTTGTTTACGTCTGGGTCAGCAATCATTGGCTCGTCGATTGCGTCGAGGTCAACAACCACTTCAGCGTAGTACTTAGCGTTGTCGTCTGGAGCCAGAGCAGGCTCTTCACCAGACTTGATGCCAGCGATACGCTTGTCAGCCAGTTCGATCAGGCCTTGCAGCATGCCTGCTTCGTTTTCCATGCCTTTGTTGATCATGATCTGGATACGTGACTTAGCCAGTTCCAGAGACTTGATCAGGGTGTCATCGGTAGAAATACAGATAGAAGCTTTTGCTTTCATTTCTGCAGTCCAGTCGGTGAAGGTGAAGGCCTGGTCAGCCAGCAGGGTACCGATCTGTACTTCGATCACACGGCCCTGGAAGACGTTTTCGCCGCTGAACTGCTTCAGCATTTGCGCCTGAGTAGCGTGTACGATGTCACGGAAGTCCATGTGCGGCTTCATGTTGCCTTTGAAGGTAACTTTCACAGACTCTGGGATAGGCATTGCTGCTTCACCAGTCGCCAGTGCTACTGCAACCGTACCGGAGTCAGCACCGAACGCGACACCTTTAGACATACGAGTGTGAGAGTCACCACCGATGATGATCGCGCGATCGTCAACCGTAATGTCGTTCAGTACTTTGTGGATTACGTCGGTCATTGCCGGGTAAACACCCTTAGGATCACGTGCAGTGATCACGCCGAACGCGTTCATGAACGCCATCAGCTTAGGCGTGTTGGCCTTCGCTTTGCTATCCCATACAGAGGCAGTGTGACAGCCAGACTGGAACGCACCATCAACGCTTGGAGAGATGGTAGAAGCAGCCATGGCTTCCAGTTCCTGAGTGGTCATAGGGCCAGTAGTATCCTGAGAACCTACGATGTTCACTTTAACGCGAACGTCAGAACCCGCGTGCAGTGGCGTCGCAGAGTTCACACCAACGGCGTTGCGGTTAAAGATCTTCTCAACAGCAGTCAGGCCCTGGCCTTCGTGAGAGATTTCTTTTGAAGACGCGTAAACAGCCGGTGCTTCAACACCCAGAGTCTCTGCAGCGAAGGTCTGCAGCTGCTTACCGAAGGTAACCGCGTAAGAACCGCCCGCTTTCATGAACTCGACTTTCTGTGGAGTGAAAGCGTCGGATACGTCAGACAGCACATTGCCATCGCTGTCGAGCAGCTTTTTGGTCTTGGTGTTGATGGTCAGAACGGTACCGGTCTTAACAGAGTACTTTTCTTCCAGTACTGCATCGCCGTTCGCGTCGCGAACAACGTTGCCGTCTGCGTCTTTCTTCTGTACCCAGTTTTTCAGGTCCAGACCAATACCGCCGGTTACGCCGACAGTCGTCAGGAAGATAGGTGCGATACCATTGGTACCAGCAACAACTGGAGCGATGTTGATGAATGGAACGTACGGGCTTGAAGGCTTACCAGCCCAAAGTGCCACGTTGTTCACACCAGACATACGTGATGAACCCACACCCATGGTGCCTTTTTCGGCGATCAGCATAACTTGCTTGTCTGGGTTAGCTTCTTTCATCTGAGTGATTTCTTCCTGAGCTTCAGGAGAGATCATGCACTTGCCGTGCAGTTCACGGTCAGCACGTGAGTGAGACTGGTTGCCCGGAGACAGCAGGTCAGTCGAGATGTCACCAACAGCAGCAATGTAGGTGATAACTTTGATTTCTTCGTCGATGTCTGGCAGTTCGGTAAAGAATTCTGCTTTGCTGTAGCTTTCCAGCAGTTCTTTGGCGATGGCGTTGCCTGCTTTGTAGGCGGCTTCCAAGCGCTCGGTATCGGCTTCGTACAGGAATACCTGAGTTTTCAGAACCGCCGCAGCCGCTTTTGCGATGTCAGCGTCGTCGCCCAGAGCCAGGTCGAGCAGTACTTTAATAGATGGGCCGCCTTTCATGTGAGACAGCAGC
Organism: Oceanospirillaceae bacterium; assembly: GCA_002724925.1. Classification (GTDB taxonomy): domain Bacteria; phylum Pseudomonadota; class Gammaproteobacteria; order Pseudomonadales; family Oceanobacteraceae; genus Thalassolituus. Next base: position 67,717 of record PBQA01000036.1, on the reverse strand, counting down.
TCGAACGCGAAGTCCTGGTTGATTTCTTCTACAGAAGCCTGACCCAGAATGATTTCTTTCAGGAACTCTGCTTTGACACCGGCCGCAGGCGTCGTACCAGGGAGGGTGTTGTAGATGAAGAAGTTCAACGAGTCTTTACGGTGCTCATTGTTTACGTCTTTGATCTGTTCGATGATTTCAGACAGCAGTTCAGCGCCGTCGATCGGCTTAGGGTTCAACCCCAGCTCGTTCTTACGAACCTCAATTTCTTTCAGGTATTCTGAATACAGACTCATTTGCGACCCTCTCTCAAAGCCTTGATTGCAACTTCATTGCACTTTAGCTGGCTTGCGTCCTAAGGTGATCGCAAGCCCGCATCCATGCAGTTATGTCCGGTGAGCAGTACTACTTAGTGCCAAAAGTCACCAAGTATCTGCATCACCTACTTGTAGTAGCGCCGGAGTATACCGGAATTTTAGGCTCAGACGTATTTGTACCCCTGATATGCGTTATTCATAGTATTTATGATGGAGGTCTCTAATATTTTTTCAATTTATCAGATCGTCGACAGTTTCCTGTGGCGTCCGGCCTGGTGGATTCTGAATTCTGTCGTCCTGCACTTTGGCACAATTGGCCTGCTCCGGACCGGTAAGCAACGCGTATAGTCAATCAGAACAATAAGCCCGGTCTCATCCGGCGATCAGCAGCCAGGAAAAAAGTAATGACTATTCAGACGCATAAACGCACCTGCAGCCTGTGTGAGGCGACCTGTGGCATTGAAGTCAGGCATGAAGATGGCCAGATTCTTTCGATTAAAGGCGATAAGGATGACCCGTTCAGTAAGGGTTACATCTGCCCCAAAGCCACGGCGCTGCAAGACCTTCATGAAGACCCTGACCGTCTGCGCCTGCCGATGATCCGCAGGGGCGATGAGTGGCATGAAGTTAGCTGGAATGAGGCTCTGGATTATACCGCCAGCGAGCTGATGCGTATCCGCGATCAGCACGGTCGCGATGCGGTGGCATCGTATCTCGGCAATCCCAATGTTCACAATTACGGCAATCTGCTATTCGGTCCGATGCTGCTTAAGGCGATTGGCTCAAAGAACAAGTTCTCGGCAACGTCTGTGGATCAGCTGCCGCATCACATGGCGAGCCTGCAGATGCTGGGGCATCAGTTGCTGCAGCCTGTTGCTGATATTGACCGTACGGATTTTCTGATCATCATCGGCGGCAACCCTCTGGCATCTAATGGCAGCATGATGACTGTGCCGGATTTCCGTGGTCGGATCAAAGGGATTCAGGCGCGCGGAGGTCGTGTTCTGGTGATTGATCCGCGGGCAACTGAAACTGCCAGAGTTGCTGATGAGCACTGGTTTATCCGTCCTGGTCAGGATATTCAGCTGCTGCTGGCTGTGCTCCACGTCTGGGTGCATGAACTGTCTGCTCAGTTACCGGCATTGCCGGACTACGTTACTCCCGCTGATCTTAGCGCTATTTGTGCGGGTATGACGCCTGAACACGCTGCAGACCGAACGGGTATCAGTGCCGAAGCTATCCGCCAGCTGGCGGGTGACTGGCTGAGCGCGGAGTCGGCCAGCTGTTATGGCCGTATGGGGGTATCAGTTCAGCAGTATGGCGGACTGTGTCAGTGGCTGATCATGGTGTTGAACATCGTTAGTGGTAATTTCGACCGGGAAGGCGGCTTGATGCTGTCTCATCCTGCGGTGGACCTGCCAGCTATTCTGGCTGCACGCGGCAGTCGCGGAAATTTCAACCGCTACCAGAGCCGCGTTCGTGGTCTGCCTGAATTTGGGGGAGAGCTACCGGTATCTGTGCTTGCCGAAGAGATTCTGACGTCCGGCGAAGGGCAGGTGAAGGCGTTAGTCACGATGGCGGGGAATCCGGTTGTCTCGACGCCCAACAGTACTCAGTTGGTGACGGCGCTGGATTCGTTGGAGTTTATGGTGTCGATTGATTATTACCTCAATGAGACGACCCGCCATGCACACGTGATTTTGCCGCCTTGCGGACCGCTGGAGCGTGACCATTACGATCTGATCTTTAACAGTTTCGCCGTCCGTAACGTCGCGAAATACGCGCCAGCTTTATTCCCACCGGACAAAGGTGCGAAGGAAGACTGGCAGATTATTCACGGTCTGTTGAAGCGAATGGGCCGTGGTAGCCTGAAAACCCGTCTCCAGGGCCGTCTCGTACTGGGCATCATGGGCTGGATGAAGCCGTCAGGCATTCTGAATGCGATGCTCAAACGCGGCCCCTATAAACTGACATTGAAACAGCTGAAAGCCGCATCGTCAGGTATGGATCTTGGGCCGTTGCGACCATGCATGCCGGAACGATTGTTTACCCGGGATAGAAAGCTACATCTTGCGCCTGATCTGTATCTGGAGGAACTCGAGAGGGTGCGTCCACAGTTGTTGGCCAAGAACGTCGAGGATCTTGTGCTGATTGGACGCCGTCATGTGCGCAGCAACAATAGCTGGCTACATAACAGCCGCCGCCTGATTAAAGGGCCGAGACGTGATCGCCTGATGATTCATCCTGAGGATGCGGAGCGTTTCGGTATTGCCGAAGGCGGGACTGTGGAAATCAGTTCACGGGTCGGAAAGCTGGTGACCGAAGCTGAGATTACTGAGGAAGTGATGCCCGGCGTGGTGAGCTTGCCGCATGGTTGGGGCCACAACGTCGACGGTGTGCGTCTGGAGACCGCACGAGAGGCCGGCGGGGTGAATACCAACGTGCTCACCGATGATGCGCGCCTCGATGGACTGACCGGAAATGCAGCGCTGAACGGAGTGCCGGTATCGGTGGCTGCCGTTAGTCGATGACGCTGAACTCTTGCTAGTCGTTGTCATTGTGGCAGTCAGTTGCCACAATGACGTTCTCTTGTCAGATCAGGATTATCACCAGTGCGGATCGTAGCCGACGAAAATATCCCTTTAATTGATCAGTTCTTCGGAGACTTTGGAGACATCATCCGGGTTCCGGGTAGAACCATGACGGCGGCCGATGTCGCCGATGCCGATCTTCTGCTGGTGCGTTCGGTGACGCAGGTGAATGAAGCACTTCTTAGCGGCAGCAAGGTCAAGTTTGTCGGTACGGCGACGATCGGCACTGATCATATTGATCTTGATTACCTGAGCGAATCGGGTATTGGCTTCGCCAGTGCGCCGGGGTGCAACGCCCAGGCCGTCGTTGATTACGTGCTTAGCGCGTTGAGTGTTGTCGTGGATAGTCGCGGGATTGATTTTCGTGATCTGAGTGTCGGCATTGTTGGTGTCGGTAACGTCGGCCTGCTTCTGCGTCAGCGTCTTGAGCAAATGGGTCTGACGGTACTCGCCTGTGACCCGTTCAAAGAAGAAGAGGACGTCGGCGAGCTGACGACGCTCGATAAAGTGCTCGCCTGCGATGTGGTCAGCCTGCATACCCCGATGGAGAAGGGCGGTGATCATCCGACCTGGCATCTTATCGGCGAAGCCCAGTTGCAGCAGATGATGACGGATGCCTGTCTTATCAATGCGTGTCGCGGGGCGGTGGTCGATAACGATGCCTTGCTGAAGCACCTGCATGAGAATCCGGATTTTGTTGCGGTACTTGATGTCTGGGAAGGCGAACCGGAGCTGAATCGCGAATTATTGGATTTCTGCGCACTGGCGACACCTCATATCGCCGGGTACTCTCTGGATGGAAAAATGCGCGGCACCGAATTGGTGTACCAGGCAGCGTGCGAATTCTTTGGTTTACCTGTGCGCCTGAAGCTTGGGCAGTTCTTACCTGAGCCGGGTATCCGCAAGGTGGATTTCTCACCAGAAGTGCCTGTGCATCAGGCATTGCGCACTGCGATTCGTGCGTCTTATGAAATACGTGTCGACGACGGCGTGATGCGCTCGGTGATTCGTCACAGTAAGAATCTGCGCGAATCATTTGACCGAATGCGCAAAGAATACCCGCTACGCAGGGATACCATTAATCTTAAGGTGGGTGTGCCAGCGCGCGCGCATGATCTGCAGGATGCGTTGGAAGCTGCGGGCTTTGATGTCCGCTCACGGTAACGGCCGATTTGATCGCTACGCAGGCCAGGCCGGCTGAATCATGCTTCGAGAAATTCTTCGCGAAGCAGTCTTCTTATTAACTCAGAATCACTTTCTTGTACGGCAGAATGAAGGCGGCGGAACAATGGTTCGTCGCTTTCGTCAGGCTGACGCAGCAGTCGGGTGAATGCTTTGCTGCTCAGTACGAAATCATCGACTGATTCCTGCCGGTCAACGATTCCGAAGCGGACGTATTCCTCGTCGCGAAGCCACTGAATTGCGCCCAGCGCTGCTAAGTGGCGGGGTGAGTGAAGGCCGAACTCGTCCATCTCATCCGGCCCGCACACGTCTTCTACAAAGAGGGTTCTTGGGGCCGGAAATTGCTGTAACCCTGTGAGCAGGGTGACAGCAACATCACGAAAGAAATCATCAATATGAACGTCGAGCATTGGCGTGCGGGCCTTTGGTCGGATCAGAGCTGCTGATAGGTTTCGAAGAATTGTTTCATGCGCTGCATCGCTGCGGTCAGATCTTCTGGTCTTGGCAGGAAGACAACGCGGAAGTGATCCGGGTCTGGCCAGTTAAAGGCTGTACCGTGTACCAACAGGATTTTCTGTTGTTCAAGCAGGTCCAGCACCATGCGTTCGTCGTTGCGTATATTGAACTTTTTGACGTCTACTTTCGGGAAGCAGTACAGGGCACCTTTAGGCTTCACACAGCTGACACCGGGGATGTCGTTCAGCATTTCGTAGGCGATATCCCGCTGCTGAACAATGCGCCCGTCACCGTTGACCAGATCAAAAATACTCTGGTAACCGCCGAGTGCTGTCTGGATGGCATGCATGGATGGCACGTTGGCGCACAGTCTCATGGTGGCCAGCATTTCCAGGCCCTGAATGTAATCCCGCGCTTTGTGCTTGGCGCCGCTGATTATCATCCAGCCAGAGCGGAAGCCCGCCAGACGGTAGTTTTTAGATAAGCCATTGAAGGTAATAATTAACAGGTCATCGGCCAGCGATGCCGTCGAGGTGTGGGTGACACCATCAAACAGAATTTTGTCGTAGATCTCATCCGAGAAAACAATCAGGTTGTTTTCGCGAGCGATCTGCAGCATGCCTTCCAGAATTTCATCCGGGTAGACAGCCCCCGTCGGGTTATTCGGGTTAATAATCACCATTGCGCGGGTGCGGTCGGTTACCTTATTGCGAATATCGTCGAGGTCTGGGTACCAGTCGGATTGTTCATCGCAGAGGTAATGAACGGCTTTGCCGCCTGCCAGGCTGACCGCGCCCGTCCAGAGTGGGTAGTCGGGTGCAGGCACCAGAACCTCGTCGCCATTGTTCAGCAGGCCCTGCATGCACATGACGATCAGTTCACTGACGCCATTACCTATGATGATGTCTTCGAGCCCGACATTAGGAATCTTTTTCTGCTGGGTGTACTGCATGATGGCTTTTCGCGCCGAGAAAAGCCCTTTGGAGTCGCAATAACCCTCAGAATCTGGCAAGTTGTAGATGACGTCCTGGATAATTTCCTCAGGCGCATCCAGCCCGAACGGTTTCGGGTTGCCGATGTTCAGCTTCAGAATTCGATGGCCTTCTTCTTCCATACGCTTGGCGGCATCCAGCACTGGTCCGCGTATGTCGTAGAACACGTTTGCCAGTTTGTTGGACTTGAGGATTTCCATGGAACTTTGCCGCCTGTATCGGAACTGAATTTAAGTGATTAATCATACTCTTACGATGCTCTATCGGAAAGTGGTTGGAAGAATGAAAAAAATTAACAAGAGTGAAGACGAATGGCGCCAGCAGCTGAGTGCTGAGTCATACCGGGTAACGCGTGAAGCAGGAACGGAACGTCCGTTTACTGGTCAGTATTACGATTTCTCGGAAGAGGGTACCTATAAATGCGTGTGTTGTGGTGAACCTCTTTTCCTGTCGGGCGATAAGTTCGATTCGGGGTGTGGCTGGCCGAGCTTCAGCCTTCCCGCTGATGAAAACAACATAGAAGAGCGCAGCGATACCAGTCACTTTATGGTGAGAACTGAAGTGGTCTGCAAACACTGTGATGCGCACCTCGGCCACGTATTTACCGATGGCCCGGCACCAACGGGATTGCGTTATTGCATAAACTCCGCTGCTTTGACCTTTGAGTCTAAAGACGAAAAAAGTTAAAGGTATTTGTGCGAATTGCACACGGCTTTGGGCTCAATCGGCACTTGTGGCCGCATGGCGGTATGATTACTTTAACCGCTTTAAAATTAATGGATGGGAGTATCCGATGTCTGTTCTTGACTACACCATGCCCTTGTTAAACGGCAAAGATCAGGACCTCAGTGAATATGAAGGCAAGGTTGTACTTATCGTGAACACTGCGAGTAAGTGCGGTTTTACGCCGCAATATGATGGTCTTGAGACTTTATACCAGGACCTGAAAGACAAAGGATTGGTAATTCTCGGCTTTCCATGCAATCAGTTTGGTAAGCAGGAACCCGGCAGCGCGGATGATATTGGTGCGTTCTGTCAGAAAAACTACGGTGTTAGTTTTCCGATGTTCAGCAAGATTGATGTGAACGGCAGTGATGCTGCGCCTATCTATGACGAGCTGAAGTCCGCAGCGCCAGGCGTGATGGGGACGAAAGGTATTAAGTGGAACTTTACCAAGTTCCTGATTGGGCGTGATGGTAAGGTCATTGATCGTTATGCCCCGACCACAACCCCTGAGTCTTTGAAAGCGGATATCCTGAAAGCGCTGGAAGGCTGAGCGCATGGATTAATCGAACGTTTTCTTCTTCCAGGATTCTTCTGCCTCCGCCAGCTCATCGGCCCCTTCCGCCAGTCGGGACGGCCCTGAGTTGGCGCGATGCTGTTCGAGTTCGTCAATGGCCTCAACCAGAGCGTCCAGCTCTGTCATCAGGTCTTGAGGAAGATCTTTGATGTTGCGAATGGTCTTCTCAGCACGCTTTAAGAAATGCAGCGCCTGATTAGGTGCATTCTGCTCCAACGACTGTTTCGCCCGGGCCTGGTAAGTATTGGCACAGATGCGGGCATTAAGGACGGTCGCCTCCCTGATACGCTCACGTGCCGATTCTGTAGGAATCACGTGTTCTTTATGACCACTTTTAATCAATTCAAGATAGTCCATTAGTGAATCGCGCAGTTCTTTCGCTTGTTTCGGTTGCGTGGGAAGCGGTGATGGGGAGGGCGGAGCGGCGTTATTTCGCCACTCTTCAGCTTGATCCAGAGCTTTTGAGGTACGTTGCGGCATACTGATGAACTTTGTATTCACTTGCTGAGCGTGGAAGTCTGTCAGCTCGGCCAGTGCGCGCAGAGCTTCGATCGACAGCCAGGGGCGCAAGCTGTTGCCCACATTGCTGGTCAAGTTGATGGAATCAATGTGTTCAACCGATTTGCGCATTTGTTCCAGTCGGTATTGATCCATCCATCTTTTTATCGTCACCACAGCGATGGCAATAATGCCGGTGACGATAGCGACCGCGATCATCGTTGTACTGTCCATTGGACGTTTCCTGGGAGTAGGGCTGTTTTCACAGTATAGGACAAAATTTTTGCTTTACAGGTATTGACGCTTTCGAAGAACGTACATAGAATGCGCGCTCCTTGATTGAGACGTCCCCATCGTCTAGAGGCCTAGGACACCGCCCTTTCACGGCGGTAACAGGGGTTCGAATCCCCTTGGGGATGCCATTTTCAAGTGTGAAATGCGGGAATAGCTCAGTTGGTAGAGCACAACCTTGCCAAGGTTGGGGTCGGGAGTTCGAGCCTCCTTTCCCGCTCCAATTTCACACGAAAGTGGCATGACGCTGAATCAGGATCGGTGTTTTGCAATTAGGCAGTTAGCAAACATCTTGTTGAAAAAAGTTCTTGCAAATCAACGAGATGGAGTTAAAATGCAACGCACTTAAACGATGTGTCCCCATCGTCTAGAGGCCTAGGACACCGCCCTTTCACGGCGGTAACAGGGGTTCGAATCCCCTTGGGGATGCCATTGCGGGAATAGCTCAGTTGGTAGAGCACAACCTTGCCAAGGTTGGGGTCGGGAGTTCGAGCCTCCTTTCCCGCTCCAAATTCAAAAAAGCCGGTTCAGAAATGAGCCGGCTTTTTTATTGTCTGGCATTTGTAGCGGTTCAACTCCCGACCAGGGTCGTGAGCTGGGGCGCCAGTCCGATCGGCCTCCTTTCCCGCTCCAAATTCAAAACCCTCTGCACGCAAGTGCAGGGGGGTTTTCATTTTACGCGGTTCAGTCGGCTACGCCTCTTTGCGTTGCACATCCATGTGCACGTCCTTCGGACTCGCTTCGCTCGCGTTAAATCGTTCCCGACGATTTAATCCCGCTCCAAATTCGAAAAAGCCGGTTCAGAAATGAGCCGGCTTTTTTATTGCGTGCGATTTGATTGCGGCGAGATAAAGGTATTGTGCGCGTTGCTCGGGGACCGTGTGCCGAGGGGATACGGCACCCGAGCCTACAGGGACGTATTTACGGCGTGTCCCTGAGTAACGTGTGCAATGCCTTCTATACGTAATCTGATTGCTAAGAATCAGTGCAGGCTGCGCCCCGCAGAGCGGTAGTCGTATTCTTTGCCTTCAGCTTCGGCCTCTGCTGCCATTTCATCGAGATGCTGAAAGCGTGTAATTTCTTCATCGCTGAGAAAGTGCATGCACTCTCCACCAAAGAACCACAGCAGCGCGCGGTCTACGGCGGGCATTAATTGTGGTTGGTGTGTGCCAATTTTGCTGAACAGATCCTGCCCGGCGTCGTAGGCTGAATCCCTGTGTTCTGTGAGCTGATCAATAACGTCACGGAATTGTTGTAGAATGTCGGCATCTATGACCCCTGACTCGTTTGCTGCGGCCTTTTCGATACGAGAAAGCGTTTCGTTCAGCAGTTCGAGGTGGTATTTCAGTCGGTTATTCATTTTCTATCTCAGAAGGTATTCAGTTTATGGTTGCAGCCCTGGCGGTTGAAAACCTTTCCAAGGTGTACGGCAACGGTTTTGAGGCCCTGAAGGGTATCACGCTTGAAGTTGCCAAAGGGGATTTCTTTGCCTTGCTAGGCCCTAATGGTGCCGGTAAGTCGACAACTCTGGGCATCGTGTCTGGGCTCGTTCAGAAGAGCTCTGGCAGTGCTTACGTGATGGGTCACGATGTGAATGGTGATGCTTTTCAAGCGCGTCGCTCACTCGGTGTGGTGCCTCAGGAATTTAACTTCAATCAATTTGAGAAGGTTTACGACATCGTTGTGACTCAGGCGGGTTACTTTGGTCTGAAGCCCTCTGAAGCTCGCGCGAATGCCGAGGAGCTTCTGAAAGCTCTCGATCTTTGGGAGAAACGCGACACGCCATCACGTATGTTATCTGGTGGTATGAAGCGTCGTTTGATGATCGCTCGGGCGCTGGTTCATAAGCCCGACGTCCTGATTCTCGATGAACCAACCGCGGGGGTTGATATTGAGTTACGCCGTTCGATGTGGGAATTCATGGAGGATCTCAATAAGAAAGGCACGACCATTATTCTGACAACCCACTACCTCGAAGAAGCAGAGCAGCTGTGCCGGAATATCGCCATCATCAACAAAGGCGAAATCGTTCAGTGTACGAGTAAGCGTGAATTGTTGAGCCAGCTGACGACTGAAACCTTTGTTTTCGATCTTTGCGAATCGTTACCAGAGGGTTTTTCGTTGGAAGGCTTTGAGTTTTCTTCACCGGCTGACGAGACGCTCGAAGTTACGGTAGAAAAAGGGCAGAGCATTAATCGCATATTCACGATGCTCACAGAAAAAGGGCTGGAAGTCCGGAGTATGAGAACCAAGTCGAATCGTCTTGAGGAGTTATTTGTGAATCTGGTACGGGAGAGTAATTCATGAGCCCGATGCGCGTTCAGTGGGTAGCGTTTCAGACGATAGTTACCAAAGAAATTCGACGTTTTATGAGAATCTGGCAGCAAACTTTATTGCCACCTGCGATCACCATGACGTTGTATTTTATCATCTTCGGAAATCTGATCGGTAGCCGGATTGGTGAGATGGGCGGGGTCGACTATATGGCCTATATCGTTCCTGGGCTGATTATGATGAGTGTCATCACTAACGCCTACGGCAACGTTTCTTCGTCTTTTTTTAGTAATAAATTTCAGCGCAGTATCGAAGAAATGATGGTGGCTCCTGTTTATCCCGTCACCATTCTTCTCGGCTTTGTTGCTGGCGGTGTGGCCCGTGGCGTTGCAACGGGCGTGATCGTTACCATGTTGTCGCTGTACTTCACAGACCTGCAGGTGCATCACGTTGGTGTGATGGTTGGGGTTGTTTTACTGTCGGCGATTCTTTTTTCTCTGGGCGGCTTTATCAATGCGGTTTTCGCAACCAAGTTTGATGATATTGCGATTGTGCCTACCTTTATTATCACGCCGTTGACCTACCTCGGTGGTGTGTTTTACTCGATCAGCCTGCTGCCTGATTTCTGGCAGGATGTTTCGAAACTGAATCCTATCCTCTATATGGTAAATACCTTCCGCTACGGTGTGCTGGGGGTGACGGATATTAATGTTTACGTCGCGTTTGGGATGCTGGTTTTGTTTATTCTTATATTGGGTAGTTACAGCATCTGGTTGCTGCGACGGGGTACAGGTATGAGGCAATAATTATGGGGTCAGTACACAGTGAGACTAATCCTCTCGGCAAAACATCTGAATATCCCGAGCACTATGACGCCGGTTTGTTATTTCCTATCGATAGGAACGAAAGCTGGAAGGCATCGGGAGATGATCGCTCAGAAATAGATTTCTACGGCGTTGATATCTGGAATGGCTACGAGGTTTCCTGGTTAACTGCGAAAGGTAAGCCTGTCGTTTGTGTAGCGGAATTTCGTGTGCCGTCTGATAGCCCGTTTCTCGTTGAGTCTAAATCGTTCAAGTTGTATCTGAACTCATTTAACCAGGCACGATTTGAAAGTGAATCTGACGTTAAGGCGGTGATGGAGAGAGATTTATCCCGCGCGGCTGGCGGCCCGGTAACGGTTGATTTTCATGGGATGAATTACGTATATCCGTCCGCGCCGGACGCCCACTGTATCGATGATGTCGACGTCGATATTTCGACTTACACACCATCACCGGATCTTCTGGCAGTGGTTTCTGACAGTCGGTTCGACGGGTGGATATGCAGCCATCTGCTCAAATCAAACTGTCCTGTGACGGGCCAGCCAGACTGGGGTTCGATTTACATCTATTACAAGGGGCAGGAGATAGATCAGGCGTCGCTGCTGGCATATCTGGTCTCGCTGCGCCAGCATCAGGATTTTCACGAGCAGTGCGTTGAGCGAACATTTCGTGATATTCAGCAACGTTGTGCGCCTGAAAGCCTTACGGTGTATGCCCGCTATGTTCGTCGTGGCGGGCTGGATATCAATCCATTCCGGACGACAGAGGAAACTTTCGAAGCGTTGAACTTTCGGTTACAACGTCAGTAGTCACGTCATCGGCGTCTGCAGGTTGGTTCAAACGCAGGCGTCGAGCTGCTTTTTCCAGCGTTTCTGCTGTCCTCAGTCGCTCAGCTTCTGTCATCTGATCGCGGTCGAGGCGAAGACTGAATCCCTCAGACTCTTTAACAAACTGGCGTTCGTTGGAGTCATCCTGATTGCGGTAATCACGCACTTCAAACGTAGGGATGGGGTCGCGGAAACCTTTAACGATAGCGTTGCCTCGACTGCGGCAATCGATCTTGTCGCGGATCAGTGTGTAAGTGTCCTGCGATACCAGAATTTCGCCTGATCTTGCTTCGGTTTCAAGTCGCGAAGCCAGATTCACTTCTTTGCCAATAATGGTGTAGTCCATACGGCTTTCGGTACCAAAGTTACCAACCGTGCAGTACCCGGTGCTGATCCCCATACGAATTTGCAATGGTGCAGATATGCCCTGATCTGCCCAGCGCTGGCGGAGCACTTCCATATGGTTGCGCATTTCAATCGCCATCGAAACGCAGGCGAGGGCGTCGCGCTTGGTGCCCTTGGTTTTAGGGTCACCAAAGAAAATCATAATGCCATCGCCGATGAACTTGTCGATGGTGCCGCCGTACTTGAGGGCAATATGAGACATGTCGGTCAGATAGGTGTTGAGCAGGTCGGTAAATGATTCGGCTTCCATTTGCTCTGAGAGTGCCGAGAACCCAACAATGTCAGAAAAGAATACGACGAGCTTCTTGCGCTGAGTCTCGAGTCGAACCTGGCGGCGGCCAGAGAAAATTGACTCCCAGATCTGAGGTGCTACGTATTTAGATACCTGATGCGAGAGGGCCTGGAAGCGCTCAACCTGGCCCTGAAACTTCATCTTTAATCGCATGAGGTCGCGTGCCTGTCGGTAACTGTTATGTGCGGTCAAAGCCAGGTGAAATCCGACACCTGCTGCGGTGGCAACAAATACTTCGTAGGGAACAGGTGCAGGCTGTGTATAGCCAGTCAGAAGGTAGGCGGCGCCTGCGCCGGATACCAGAGAAATAATGCAGAATGCCCAGGCAGTGAGACTACCTACGACAATAAAACTGGTGTTTATCATCACCGCGAAGAGAACGACGATCTCAATCGGGAAATTAATGAGCCCTAGGAATATGCCACACAGCAGAGCATCTCCGTGAATCAGAAATTGGCGTGTTGTGTAGGCTTTGCGACGTCGGAAAGGGCCGCTCGCGAAGTAAACAAGGTGAGGGTACAGCAGCGCGAACATCGCTATACCATCGCTGCTCTCCGGGAAATATCCAAAATGAATGCCCGTGTAGATACTGACGGCTGCCACTGCATAACCGAATATCCGTGCAACATAATCTTGTTTGGGTAGCGTCGTTTCGTGGAACTGCGCCTGGGCCTGCGAACTCGACATGTAACTTCACCGATTGTTTATTATTATGTGGCGGAGCGGGGCGGAACTAATAACTTTGCCTTAGTCATACTTATATAGACATTCTGACGACACGGCAAGACCCTGACCCATTTGTCACAATACTGCGTAAATACCTACGCATGGCCTGTAATGATACATTGGAGCCCTGATGGACGCAATTAGAGCGATAACCGAGCGAGTGTCGGTGGCACAGCTCACCGGACCTGACATCACTCAAGAGCAAAAAGAGGTCCTTTTCAAAGCCGCAATGAGAGCCCCGGATCACGCGTGGATGAGGCCTAGCCGATACCTCACGATTGAAGGCGAGGCCAGAGAAGAGCTTGGCAAGATTTTCTATAAATACCAGGCAGGCCGTGAAGTCCTCTCACCGGAGAAAGCCAAAAAGGTCAAGAATATGCTGCTACGGGCCCCTTTGGTGATCGTCGGCATCACTCACCTTGAAGAGCATCCAAAGGTCCCTCGGGATGAGCAGTTACTGTCTACGGGCGCCGGCGTACAGAATATGCTTAACGCTGCATACGCAATGGGGCTTGGTGCTATCTGGCGCACTGGCGCTATGGCCGAATGTGAAGGTGTTCGTAAAGCACTCGGGTTACGCCCTGATGATGTCATTACAGCCTTCCTCTATGTTGGCCATATTAATACGACGCCAAAACCCGTCCCTGAGGTAGACCTGTCTGAATACGTCTCTGCCTGGACCGGTGAAATCAGTTAAAAAACAAGGCATTAGCCAGTAATGGTTGACCTCGTACAGTGCCATGCGTATAGTGCGCGGCGCTGGTGAGGTGTCCTATTGGATGACTCGCAGAGAACGTCGGAGTTTACGACGACGGTAACGAGCACGCGTAAGTGCGACTTACAGCCTGTTATCAGGCAACGTAGACGAACAAGGTGAGGTGTCCGAGTGGCTGAAGGAGCACGCCTGGAAAGCGTGTATAGGTTTATCCCTATCGAGGGTTCGAATCCCTCCCTCACCGCCATTAATTCAAAGAACCCGGTCAATTGGCCGGGTTTTTTATTGGCTGGCGTTCAGGTTGCCAGTGACCAGTGAGGGCAGGGTGAGAACCCTCGCTGGGTTCGAGTAGAGCGAAGCGAAACAACGTCGGAGCCTGCGACGACGGCCCGAAGGGCGTAAGTCATCCCTCCCTCACCGCCATTAATTCAAAGAACCCGGTCAATTGGCCGGGTTTTTTATTGGCTGGCGTTCAGGTGCGTAACGCACACTCCACCCGTGGTGCTCCGAATCGGTTTTTTCTGGCCGGCGACTTGCTGATTCTTCTCTCTAATCTCATTTTGTATGTCTATTCTTTAAGTTTCTTGCGGCACAGTTTCGGTTAAATGTGGCCATTACTCCGAAATTATGGCCGATGGATGTTGTCGCGCTGAAAAACAGGCGTGTATTCTTGTGGTGAGCGCAAAGCAAAAACAACAAGAGCGCAGCAGGGACTATGGATCTCGACACAAAATGCATACCGCTGGGTCACATCCAGACCTATTTCAACCTGAAGAAGTCCATCGAAGTCGATGCCGACTGGCTGATGAAGCGCACGGGGATTACTCCCGAGAACCCCGATGAGCTGATGCAGGCAATCACCGGACTGGAGCCTTCGGCCATGTATGCACGCGCGGGCGTCGACTTAGGCGATGAAGATGGTGTTGGGATGTTTGTGTCCTCCCGGCAGGTGCTCAACCTGGTCGGTCAAATTATTGAAGCCCTGGATATGCCCTACATTGGTTTACCGATGGGCAACCTGATGACAGTTTCCCACCATGGTATGGCGGGCCTTGCAGCGGTGACGCAACCGACACTCTGGGACTGCGGTCAGGCAGTTGTACGTTATTGCCGCGAACTGTTTCCCCCGCTGGAGATGAGCATCACCCTCGACGGTGACGAGGGCTGGTTCTCTATTGAAGAGAATACGTCACTGGCGCCCTACACCCACTTTTTTGTGGAACTCAACATGGTCAGTTTTTACAACATTTTTCGCGACCTGGTGGCCAATGATCCGGAGCTGATGCCTGTGAGAGTGGAGCTGGGGTATCCCGAGCCCGCATGGGGCCACATTTACAGGCGTTACTTCAAGTGCCCGGTTGTCTTTGGCTGTCACCAGTCGCGGATTATCGGAAAGGCATCGCTTGCTGAGTATGAACTCCCGCTTGCGAATCGCCTGATGGCGATGACTGCCGAAAAGTCGCTCTTTGAAAATATCCCAACCCGCGCAATGAAGTATTTACCGCTGCGCTTGCGGAGGTTGCTCATCCGTTATTATGGGGCGTTTCCATCCCTGGAAAATGCGGCCAGTGAACTCGGGATGAGCGGGCGAACTATGAGAAGAAAGTTGAAGGATGATGGAACCTCTTATCAGCAAGAACTCGACTTCGTGCGCCAGAAGTTTGCTCGTGAATATTTTGCCAGGGGTGGAGATTCCATTACTGAGCTCGCACATCTCTTAGGTTTTGCGGATTCTTCGGCGTTTGCTAAGGCGTTTCGGCGCTGGACGGATATGTCACCAAAAGAGTATATGGCGTCAATTCAGGCCAGGACATAACCATAAATGGCCATCGGTCGAAGGTGGCCGAAAACACCATCTGATAGTGGCCATTTCAGACCGATGACTGTCCAGCAAATGCGAGCAGACGGTCGGGTTAACGACTTAGAGTAGATCACAGGTTCGGAATCTACCGACCATTATAAAAATAATGATATTCAAAGGTGATCTCATATGTCTGACTTCAAATTGAAGGCAAGCACCATCGCTCTGAGCGCAGCACTGCTGTCTCCGCTAGCTGCTAACGCTGCTGTTGAAGGTCCATCCGGCATGGACTTCTATGAAGTTCCATCAATCAATACTACGCAGAATGGTGACCTGATCTGGTACCGTGAAACGTCAGTCAACCTCGGTGCTGGTGCGTCTCTGGCAAAAGCTTACAACGTAATGTACCGCTCTACTGATTCTCTGGGTGCGCAGAACGCTGTCACTGGTACCGTTCTGGTTTCCAGCAAGCCTTGGGAAGGCTCAGGTGATCGTCCTACTCTGAGCTACGCGGTTGGTACTCATGGTCTGGAGCAGAGCTGTGCTCCTTCTATGCAGATGCGAGCTGGCACTGATTACGAAGCGCGTAACATTCGTGCTGCTCTCGAAAAGGGTTATGCCGTTCTCGTGACTGACTACGAAGGTTACACCACAGGTGCTACACCGACTTATCTGGCAGGTGAGTCTCAGGCACATGCTGCACTCGATATCTTCCGCGCGGCTTCTCAGATTCCTCGTGCTGGCATCAGTGCTGACGCTCCTGCTGCTGTATGGGGTTTCTCTCAGGGTGGTCAGACGGCTGCGTGGGTAGGTCAGATTGCTGATGAATACGCTCCGGACCTGGATCTGGTAGGTGTTGCTTCTGGTGGTACTCCGGCGGATTTCCCTGTAGTCGCTGATTACCTTAACGGCAGCACCGGTGCTTCATTCCTCCTGGGCGGTATTATCGGTCTGTCTGAACAGTACCCTGATGATATCCCAGTGAACGACCTGGCAAGTGCTAATGGTCTGGCTGCTATTGAAGACTACAAAACCAAGTGTACTTTTGAGTTTCTGTTCGACTACATGAACGACTCACTGAGCTCATACACTGTAGGCAACAAAGATCTGGACGAGCTGCTGCAAGTTCCAGCAATTGGCCAGCGTATTAATGACCAGAACCTCGGTGAAGATGGTGCAGACGTTCCTGTGCTTCTGTACCACGGTACTGCGGATGAGTTCATTCCGATTGAGCAGAGCGTACAACTGAAGCGAGACTACTGCGGTCGCTTCGATAAAGTGACTTACGATGTATACCCAAGCGAGCATATCGTGACCTTGTTCCAGGCAGCGCCTGGCGTGCTTACATGGCTTGATGAGCGTTTTGCTGGTCAGAACCCGCGTAACAGCTGTTACAGCCTGAAGCAGAACCCAGTGTCTAATGCGAACCCGGGTGGCGGTGACTTTATCGTAACTCTGGACGAGTGGAATCTGGATGCAGAGCTGCAGCTGGCGACTCTGAATCAGACGGTTGAACTTCCTGAAGATACGACCATTACTGCGGATGCAAACATCACTGATGAGAGCCTTGTAGGTGACTTGTATGTGCCTGACTTCGAAGCCGAGCTGAACATTCTGGTCAATCTGGACGTTTCACTGTCAGTAGAGCCTGTTGGTCAGATCGAAGCGACTAACCGTCTGAGCCGTGATGGCATTCTGGCGATTAATGGTTCAACACAGGCAAACGTTCTTATTAACGCTGCTGGTTTCGGTTGGCTGAAGCTGCCATTTAACTGTAAAACCACTGAGCCTGCGAACTTTGACCTTGACTGGGAAGGGCCTATTGCTGACTTCGGTGCGGGCGGTATCGTCTTCGAAGGTGAGACAGAGTTTGCAGAACTTGAGTGTGGTTGGATGACATCTCTGTTTAATGCTCTCGTGGCAGGCCCAGGTCAGGAATACAGCTTCCGTCTGGTTCCACCAGCACCAGACCGTCTCTGATTCGATCCTCCCCTTGGATCGTTGCTTGAGCCGGGGAGGGCCTTGTGCCTTCCCCGGTTTTTTGCCTTTCATTTGCTGAATATGTAGTGAGGTAAGTATGTGGAAAGTAGCCATTGTTTCAGTCGCCGCTATTGCCGCTGGCCTGTATGTTTTCAGGGCAGAGGTTCCAGTAATTTCAGAAGTTGTTCGGGACTCCTCCAGTGTAAAAGTGATCAGCAAGCCGGAGTATTCCCAGAAGGATCTTGCCGCGATGACGCCAGATCAGCTTCTTGAAATGCAGAGTGTGGCACTCTCTGCGGTCAGAGATACGGCTGGCGACGCCGGTGAACTGAAATCTCTGGATAGCCGGCCTGATTTTGTATCGCCCGCTGAGTGGCTGATGCTCAGAGCAGTTGCAGGGCGCAACGCTGAACCTGAGCAGGAGCTTTTGCGTTTGGTAAATCTGCTTCGGTTTAACAAACAGCTGGAAGCGCTCGAAATTGCTTCTGATGAAAGAGAGAAGGAACAGTTGAGTGAGGCTGTGCTGTCGCGAATCCCTCAGCGTATTGAGAATCAGGAAATGTCCGTTGAGAAGGCTCAGCGTATTCAGCTGAGAATTATTTCAGCGATGTACGAGGATGAAGACAGGATCAGAAGTCGTGCAGCAGAAGAAGCGCGCAGAATTGGCTCTGAGTTCAATATTAAAGCATCCTGACTCGTTCTGTTACCTTGGGCCGCTTACATATGCGGCTCTTGCCCCTGCGCCTGAAGTGGCTGTCTGACAGGCATGGACGCCAATATTGAACTCTCACTAGCTGATTGCTATGTTCCGGTATCGACGTATTGGCTGGAACACCTATGGACCTTGATACCCCCTGCATCCCCCTTGGTCATATCCTTACTTATTTTAATATCGCCCAGAAACCTGAAGTCGGAATGGCAGCACCTCTCTATGGTGAAGATGAGAGGGCCGTCCAGCTAAATAAGCTAATGCAGGTTTCTATGGGGTTGGATCATCAGGACATGTTTCGTCGCGTGGGAGTAAACCTGGCAGAGGGCAATATCTCAGAGCGCTTTCTTACAGCAAGACAGGTGCTTGGGTTAACAGATATTGCCGTACAGCATATGAATATGCCGTATCTGGGTTTGTTTGTGGGCAATATCATGACGGTGTCGCATCATGGGCTGGCAGGTCTGACCTGTGTAACTCAGCCAACGCTGCGGGAGTGCAGTGAAATGACTGCGCGCCTCTGTCGTGAGCTTTTTCCTCCTCTCGAGATGTCTGTGCATGAGGCTGATGGACTTGTTTGGTTGGCCATCGATGAAAACATATCTCTGGCACCGTATACCCACTACTTTATGGAACTGAATAGCATCAGTTTTTACAACATTGTCAGAGATCTGGTGGGTCGCGTTCCTGAACTTCAGCCTGTCGCGGTTGAGTTCTCATACCCTGAGCCCGAGTGGGGACATATATATCGACGGTATTTTAAATGCCCGGTGCGGTTTGATTGTGCTCAGACCCGGATAATCCGAAAGTCGGGCAGTGCGGATTTTGAATTACCCCTGGCCAACCGGCTAATGGCGATGACGGCAGAAAAATCACTTTTCCAGCGTATCCCGACACGGGCAATGCAGTTTTTACCGCTTCGATTACGCCACTTTCTTGTTCGTTCGTACGGCGCAATGCCATCGCTGGAGCGAGCTGCCAGCGAACTCGGCATGAGCGGGCGTACGTTGCGCCGCCGGCTCGCTGAGGATGGCACGACCTATCAGAAAGAAATGGACGTTATCAGGGAGCGCTTCGCACGTGGATATTTCGCTCGGGGTGGTCACTCAGTGGCAGAGCTCTCTGAGTTGCTCGGTTTTAGCTCGTCTCAGTCATTTTCGCGGGCGTTTACGCGTTGGACGGGTAAGAAGCCTGCAGACTTTATGAAACGTGAAGTCAGTAAGTCAGAGGCCTGACGGCCAGCGCGTTTGATAGCATTTCCCCTGAACTCAACTAAGCTTTCTGGATGATGAACTTTTTAGTATTACTCTGGAGCTGCTCGTGTTCTTTCGATCGCCTAAAAAAGTAGTAGAGACAATTCCATCCGCCGAATGTGACGCGCATATTCATAAGCTGGAGCAGGAGAACGAGCTTCTTCACAAAGTTAAAGTCGTTGCTGACATGCGCTGTGAATTTGGCCTGACGCAGTATCAGTACGTCAAAGACCTTCAATCCCTCTGGTTCAGTTCTACAGATGCAATCGACAGTATCCGCAATACCATGGCTGGCTCGGCAACCCGACTCACTGAAGAGAATCAAAGCGTTCAGGCCTCACTGGCGCGTGTCAGTGAGATATCGACAACGCTCGGGCGCCTCACCGAATCTCTCGACATTATCCAGAATGAATCTCAAGAGGCCTCCACCGCTGTTGGTGGGCTGAAATCAGTGGCATCAGGGATTGAAGATTTCGTCAGTCTCATTAAGGGCATCTCTGAACAGACGAATTTACTCGCGCTGAATGCTGCTATTGAAGCGGCCCGTGCCGGTGAACAAGGGCGTGGCTTCGCCGTTGTTGCGGATGAAGTACGCACGTTAGCGCAACGCACTGCTGACGCGACGGCAGAAATTGATGCCCTGATTTCTACCATCGGAGGCGAAGTTGACCGCGTTGCTCGCGGCATTGCTGCCCTCGGTGAACGTGGCGCAGTACTCTCGGAGGAGGTCGGTACTGTATCTTCGCATATCAACGAAGTTGGCGAGGTTGCCGGCCAGGTGTGTCAGAGCTTTGAGCGGACATCTGCGGAGTCTTTTCTTGAGACAGTAAAACTGGATCATATCGTCTGGAAGGGGCAGGTTTATGCAGCCATAAGCCAAAGCCAGGACGTCGAACTGCCTGAACTTGCCGACCATACTATGTGCCGTCTGGGTAAGTGGTACGCAGAAGGTGAGGGGCGAGAAAAGTACAGTCATCTCAGTGCGTACCGTCGTCTTGATGCGCCGCACAAGGGTGTGCATGAAAATGGATTCAAGGCTATGAAGGCTCATAGAGAGGGTAACCGGGATGCGATGTTGGGGTACCTGGAGGCGATGGAGACGGCGAGCCAGGAAGTGATTGCCACTCTCACTGAAATTGAGGAAGCCGTCGCACGCTGATTATCTTTGGGGCGACGCTGGATTCGCCCCGTATTCGCCATGCATTCGGGCAAGTATTTCTCTATAATCGCGGCAGTTTTGAGTTAACCGAGATCCCCCATGACTGTCCGCACCCGCGTTGCGCCGTCTCCTACCGGCGACCCCCATGTAGGTACCGCATATATTGCTCTGTTTAACCTCGCATTTGCGCGCCAGCACGGCGGGCAATTTCTTTTACGTATTGAGGATACCGATCAGGTACGCAGCACGCCTGAATCAGAGCAAGCGATTCTCGACAGTTTGCGCTGGTTGGGCATGGACTGGGACGAAGGCCCTGATGTCGGTGGCGATTACGGGCCATACCGTCAGAGCGAGCGTCGTGCGATCTATGAAGAGCACGTCCAGAAACTACTCGATAGTGGCAAAGCGTTTAAATGTTATCGCACCGCTGAAGAGTTGGATGCCTTACGTCAGCAAAAGCAGGAAAGCGGTAATCAAACTGCTCTGAAGGTATCTGATCTTGCATTGCCTGATGATGAGGTGAACGAGCGCGAAGCCGCGGGTGCCCCTTATGTTGTGCGTATGAACGTCCCGGAAGAGGGTGTTTGTCTTGTCAAAGACATGCTGCGTGGCGAGATTGAGCTGGACTGGGCTCAAGTCGACGCTCAGATTCTGATGAAATCCGATGGCATGCCGACTTACCACCTGGCCAACGTTGTTGATGACCACCTGATGGCCATTACCCACGTGATTCGTGGCGAAGAATGGATCAGTTCGGCTCCGAAACATAAGCTGCTGTATGAGTACTTTGGCTGGGACATGCCAGAGCTCTGCCATATGCCGCTGCTGCGCAACCCGGACAAGAGCAAGCTGAGTAAGCGTAAGAACCCAACGTCGATCATGTTCTACGAGCGCATGGGCTTTATGCCTGAGGCCGTCCTGAACTATCTCGGGCGCATGGGCTGGTCGATGCCGGATGAGAGCGAAAAATTCAGCCGTGACGAGATGTTCAGTAACTTCGATATTAATCGGGTGTCGCTGGGTGGGCCGGTATTTGATGTAGAGAAACTGCGCTGGCTTAACAGCCTGTGGCTGCGTGAATTGTCTCCTGAGCAGTTCGTTGAGAAGTTCGCTCAGTGGGGCTTCCGTTCTGAAAATGTTCTGCCGCTGATTCCGCATGTACAGCCAAGGGTCGAAGTTTTCTCTGACGTTGCGCCGCTGGCCGGGCACTTTTTGTCGGGCATGACGCCTCTGACACCCGAAAGCTTTGAGCACAAAGTCCTCGATACAGAAGCAACGACGAATATCCTCCAGATGGGCCTTTGGCAACTTGAGGCAATTCGTCACTGGGAAAAAGAAAACATTGAGCAGGCGTTGTTCGGGCTGGCGAAGCAGATGGATGTGAAAATCCGTGATTTTCTTTATCCGTTCTTTATTGCGATTGCGGGTACGTCTTCAACTATTTCGGTGCTCGATACTATGGCATTGCTGGGGCCGGACATGAGCCGTGCTCGTGTGCGCCATGCCGTTGATGTGCTCGGTGCACCGGGTAAGAAGAAGCTGAAGAAGCTCGAAAAAGAGTACACGTCGCTTCTTATCGCCATCGAGAACGCACAGGCTGATAGTTGATCTGTTCGTCAACCAGTTGAACGGGAAGGGCGGCTGTTAAGCCGCCTTTTTTGTTTGAGTGGTGGTTGTAAGTTGTTGTTTATGTGAATTTTTTCCGTAAAACAGTTGACACGGCCGGGGGGTGTCATTATTATTCGCGCACGTTTTGAGACGGGGCCTTAGCTCAGCTGGGAGAGCGCAACACTGGCAGTGTTGAGGTCAGCGGTTCGATCCCGCTAGGCTCCACCAAAACCTTCTTGCTTGTCCTTGTGTCCCCATCGTCTAGAGGCCTAGGACACCGCCCTTTCACGGCGGTAACAGGGGTTCGAATCCCCTTGGGGATGCCATCTTTATTTCTGAACGTTATTTCGAAGCCGTGTTGGCTTACATTCCTATTTTTGTTTCGCTTTAATATCCAGTCTCAGGTCTTATCGCAATTGTTGCATAAAACCTGATTCCGCCCGCACTAACCCTGCCAATCACTTGCCGGAGTCGGTACAATTGGTACTTTCGATCGCGGTGATTGGTATGGTTCATCTCCCCAACGCAATTAAAGAAAAAGCCCGTGCAATTCGTCTTGTCGTATTTGATGTGGACGGCGTATTGACTGATGGCACTTTGAGTTATTCCGCCTCGGGTGAAGAGGTTAAGCATTTCAACGTAAAAGACGGCGTGGGAATCAAACTGCTGAATGTCTTTGATATTGATACTGCCATTATTTCTGCGAAAGACTCGGCGCCACTGGCGAAACGGGCGGCGGATCTGGGTATCAATCGCTTCTTTCCCGGTACCAAAGATAAATGGCCGGTGTTGGCTGATTTGATGGATGAACTGATGGTTGACCCTTCAGAGGTCTGTTATGTCGGCGATGATGTGATTGATCTGAAGGTCATGACTCGCGTTGGTCTTGCAATATCTCCGGCAGACGGCTTCTGGATGGTTCGTGATCGTGCAGATCTGATCACCGAGGCTCCGGGCGGGAAGGGGGTTGCGCGTGAAGTCGCGGATATCGTTTTGGGCAGTCGTATGCCGTTAGAAGAGGCTTACATTAAGGCGATGCTGCCAGAGTTTGAAAGTCTTAATGACGCTAAGGATAAATAAAAAGTGAAGATTTTAGTCACGGGCGCCGCCGGTTTTATTGGCGCCTTTACCAGTAAAAAACTGGTTGAAATGGGTCACGAGGTTATTGGTGTCGATAACCTCAATGACTATTATGATGTTGCACTTAAGCACGGCCGCCTGGGGTGGCTGGAGCCGTTAAGTGGTTTTCAGTTTCAGCAGTTGGAGCTGGCCGATCGTGATGCGGTTGCCGCGTTATTTAATGAGCATAAGTTTGATCGTGTTATTCACCTAGCTGCTCAGGCGGGTGTACGTTATTCCATCACGAATCCTCACGCCTACGTGGACAGTAACCTGATCGGCTTCGTGAATGTGATGGAAGGCTGCCGCCACCATGAGGTGGAGCATTTTGTCTATGCCTCATCCAGTTCGGTGTATGGTCTGAACACGCACTTGCCGTACAGCACCGGTGATCGTGTGGATCATCCAGTGTCTCTTTATGCAGCAACGAAAAAGTCGAATGAGCTGATGGCTCACACGTATGCACACTTGTACCGTTTGCCGACCACCGGACTACGCTTTTTTACGGTGTATGGCCCATGGGGGCGTCCGGATATGGCGTACTTCAGTTTCACGAAAGCCATCCTTGAAGGCAAAACGATTAATGTCTTTAACCACGGCAAGATGCAGCGTGATTTTACCTACATCGACGATATTGTTGAGGGCGTTGTGCGTATTGCTATGAAAGCGCCGGAGTCGGTTGAGAACTGGACGCCAGAATCTGGTGACTGCTCACGCAGCTCAGCGCCGTATAAAATCTACAATATCGGTAATCATAACTCGGTAGAGCTGGGCACCTTTATTGAAACAATTGAAGGCGCTTTGGGTGTCGAAGCCGATAAACATTATATGGAAATGCAACCCGGCGATGTACTGGCGACGTATGCGAATGTTGATGACCTGGCTGCTGACGTCGACTTCGCACCGAACACTCCGTTGGCGGATGGCATAGGCACCTTCGTTGACTGGTACAAAGACTTCTATAAGGTCAAATGATGTCTGGATATAAAATCGTCATTCCCGCGCGTTACGCATCAAGCCGCTTGCCGGGTAAACCACTGATTGATCTGGCTGGCAAGCCAATGATTCAGCACGTGTACGAGCGTGCGCTCGAAGCGGGTGCTGAAGATGTGGTTGTCGCGACTGATGACGACAGAATTGCTGATGTTGCACGCGGCTTTGGCGCTGATGTGGTGATGACATCGCCTGATCATGAGAACGGCACCGAGCGCATTGCTGAGGTGGTTTCTTTAAAGGGTTGGCCGGCCGATACGGTCGTTGTGAATCTCCAGGGAGATGAGCCGCTGATTCCCAAATCACTGATTGAGTTAACAGCGCAGGGGCTGTTGCAAAATGCGGATGCTGGGATGAGCTCGGTGTGTACGCCGGTCACAACCGCACATGACGCGTTTGACCCGAATGTGGTGAAGGTCGTGTTGAACGAGCGACACTTTGCGATGTACTTCAGCCGTGCACCGATTCCTTGGGATCGCGATCTGTACAAAGAGAGCCAGGAGGAGGTGACCGGTAGAATGCCTGTTTACCGTCATATTGGTATGTACGGCTACCGTGTATCGTTCCTGAATGATTATCGTGAGATGGCACCTTGTCCGATCGAACTGACCGAATCACTGGAGCAGCTTAGGGCACTTTGGTATGGCGTCGGTATTCATATGTCGGTTATTGATCAGGCACCGGGTCACGGCATTGATACGCCGCATGACGTTGAGCGTGTAGCTGCTATCCTGAAGGCAGGCCATCACAAATAAATTATGGGGTTACTATGAACGGAATTAGCCAGAAGTTGGGATACGCGGGGCTGATCCCGTTCATCTTTTTCTCTTTATCTGTGCTTGCCGGGAGTGCGTGGGCGCCCGATTTCTTCACCTTGTACTCGGCGTTAATCCTGAGCTTTATGGCGGGGGCATGTTGGGGTGTAATGCAGGCGCACCGCGATCACGTTTCCGCCGCTGAGCTGGGGCTATCCATCGGTGTGTTTTTGTGGGGCTGGCTGATGTACTTCGTCCCTCATATCGTGGGCCTGCCCGGCTTATTGCTCGGGTATTGGGTGCTGGTGTGGCTTGAGCGTCAACCGGTGTTTCGCCAGAGCTATAAACGAGACTACCGCACGATGAGATGGATACTGACTCTGGTCGTCAGTGCCTGTCATGCTATCGCTTTCTGGGGCTTGCTTAGATAATTTTGCCGCAGGTTATATTGATAGCCTGCGCGCTTCTCTTGGTCGTTGGCCCGTTTCTGTGAGCGGTTTGTAGTAGGCCTCCATGCGTTTGACCCGACTGGCATCTCCCATCGTCGCAATTCCCTGAGTTTCAGTGGTGAGCTGTAACAACCCCCATGGGCCTGTAATGAGCAGGTCATCCTGCACTTCAGGAGTTACTCTCAGGCTTATCCGGCTGCTCAGACGTTGCTGAAGCCGCAATAGTGGGTGACGATTTATCCCGCCTCTTTCGGAGGGAATCAGGATTTTCACCCGGCGCCGATGTGAGTCCAGGGCAAATTCGCGGACGGCATGCAGTGCTGCCTTGTTCCACCATAGCGGGTGGGTTAAATCGGTACAGGTAATGAGCGCATTGCGTGGACGCATGGCGAGAATCATCTCTACCCACCCGACGAGAGAAATTAAATCGTTCTGCGGGTAAATGTTTTTATCGCGGCCAGGACGAAAAACATAGTTGGTTTCAGGTGCACCTGGGGCTTTGTATACGTTCAGGTGTGCGATACCTGCGTCGTCGAAAAAACCAGCTTCAATATTGAAGTCATTCTTCTGATAGAAGGGGATGGCATGTGCCTGAGCCGCACCCCGTATATCGCGTATTTTTAATTCGTTGCGAGCAAAATCTTCAATGGCATTAATCAGTCGGGAGCCCCAGTGCTGTTTCCTGAATTCTCTGAGCACTGCCATTCGTCCAAATTTACCGTTGTGCATAAGGCGGGCACAGCCGACCGGGTTTCTTCCCTCAAGAGCGAGAAAGTGAATTGCTTCGCTGTCGAATTCATCCCACTCCAGTTCGGGCGGAACATCTTGTTCTTTAATGAACACTTCTTCCCGGATTTTACGAATGATGTCGCGGGATGCCCGCCAGTCTGTGATGCGAATTTCCAAGTCGTTGCTTCCCTGTCTATCTGCAAAAATTCTGGTCTCTGATAAAAAGAATGGCTGCTTAAGTGTGAATCATCAAGCTGAGGCAGACTTAAACAGGAACAATCAGGTCACAGAACACTAAACTGGTTAATAAGGTTTTAAGGTGTGAGTCGTCAAAGGCTTCGATAAGCGATTGACTGTCGTAGCTCGCCTCGTCACATAGCACTTCAAGGGACTTGCCAGCGGAGGCTGGTAGATTGACGATTTCGCCCTGGCAGTAAAAAGCGGCGCCTGTGTCGTTGATGCTATAGGCGAAGCGCGCCTGAGGATGGCGAGTCCATTGTTCAGCTTCTTGCAGTGCTGAAACAGTTTCTGCCCAACCCTGTTCAGAGGTATCAAAGGTGGGGGCTTGCTCCTCATACTTTGCCTCGGTCATAAGCTGCCCGAGCGTTGCTTGGAGCAGGGCGGGATCACTGAGTGCGTCGACGAGGAGAGACTTAAGGCGCGCGGCAGCATCATCAGTGATCTCACCCGGCGAATGCTGAAGACTTAAGCTCGCGTCTGAGTAACGGTTATCTTCCGTTAAGGTTGGGAGCGCGGTGTCGATAGCGCGCTCGAGTAGCTCTGCCGTTGAAGGTGCCCGGAAACCAATAGAGTAGGTCATGCACTCGCCTTGAGAAATGCCCCAGTGGGAAAGACCGGGCGGCAGGTAAAGCATATCGCCCGGCTCCAGTACCCAACGTTCGTTTTCGGTAAAGTCGGCGAGAATCTTAACGCTCGGGCCTTCAAGTATGCTGCTTTTTTCTGAGCACATCTGGCCAACCCGCCATTCTCTCTGACCTTCGGCTTGCAGCAGGAATACATCGTATTGATCCCAATGTGGGCCAACGCTGCCGCCATCGGTGGCGTAGCTGATCATCAGGTCGTCGATGCGCCACGACGGAATAAAGCGAAAATGCTCCAGTAGTTCGGCAGCCTCTGGAACCCACTGATCTACCGCCTGAACTAATAAGGTCCATTTGTTCTCGGGCAGGGCGCGATAGTCTGACTCGGTGAACGGGCCTTTCTTCACTTCCCAAGCCCCTGTCTTGCCTTCTTCGATGATCAGGCGGGACTCGATATCGTCCTCGAGGCTCAGGCCTGCCAGTTCGTCGGCAGCCAGTAAAGGTTCAAATCCTGGGATCGCCTGACGGATAAGTACCGGTTTCTTTTGCCAATAGTCGCGCAGGAATTCTTCAACAGTTAGGTGACCGAGGACGTGCATAAAGGGCTCCGCATATATAAAGTCTTGGGAGTGGCTGAAGATAGAGGTGGGTGTGTGGATTCAGGCCCTGTGTGCCACGGACGGCACACGGGAGCCTCCAGGGATGGATTTACGGCGAGCCTTAATCCGCACATCCACCTCTGGCATTAAGGTATTCAGACTTTCTTCGCCTGAGCCTCTGCGTTACCCACGTACGAGGCAGGAGTCATTGCATTCAGTTCGTCTTTCGCAGACTGCGGCAGCTCAAGAGATGCGATGAATTCGCCCATTGCATCTTTGGTGATGGCCTTACCGCGGGTGAAGGCTTTCAGTTTTTCGTATGGCTGCTCGATGCCGTAGCGACGCATAACGGTCTGAACCGGCTCAGCCAGGACTTCCCAGGCGTTATTCAGGTCTTCGCCCAGACGAGCTGCATTGACTTCGAGCTTGCTGATGCCTTTCAGGGACGCCTGGTAAGCGATCATGCTGTAGCCCATGCCTACGCCCATGTTACGCAGCACGGTAGAGTCGGTAAGGTCACGCTGCCAGCGGGAAATCGGCAGTTTCTGCGCCATGTGCGCGAGCACAGCATTGGCGAGGCCGAGGTTACCTTCGGAGTTTTCGAAGTCGATTGGGTTAACCTTGTGCGGCATCGTCGATGAGCCCACTTCGCCAGCAATGGTTTTCTGCTTGAAGTAACCGTTCGAAATGTACGCCCAGATATCACGGTCGAAGTCGATCAGGATGGTGTTGAAACGCGCAAACGCATCGAACAGTTCGGCGATGTAGTCATGTGGTTCAATCTGAGTCGTGTACGGGTTAAACGTCAGGCCCAGTGAAGTCACGAATGTTTCTGCGTTGGCTTCCCAGTCAATATCAGGGTAGGCCGACAGGTGAGCATTGTAGTTACCCACCGCACCGTTGATTTTACCCAGCAGTTCGACTGCTTTGATCTGCTTGATCTGGCGCTCCAGACGAGCAACCACGTTCGCCATCTCTTTGCCCAGCGTCGAGGGTGATGCAGTCTGGCCGTGGGTACGGGACAGCATTGGCAGAGCAGCCTGCTCGTGTGCCAGCTTGCGGATTTCGTCAGCGATTTTCTGCATCATCGGCAGGATGGTGTCGCGACCTTCTTTCAGCATCAGGCCGTGAGACAGGTTGTTGATGTCTTCAGACGTACAGGCGAAGTGAACAAATTCGTTAACCGCTTTCAGTTCTTCGTTGTCTGCGAACTTTTCTTTGATGAAGTATTCAACGGCTTTTACATCGTGGTTGGTTGTTGCTTCGATGTCTTTTACGCGCTGTGCATCGGCTTCGCTGAAATTGGCCACGATGGCGTCGAGCTGAGCGTTAGTATCTGCAGAGAACGCCGGAACTTCTGTAATTGCTTCGTGCTCTGCGAGGCGCTGCAACCAGCGGATTTCAACTTCGACACGGGCACGGATAAGACCGAATTCAGAGAAAACAGCACGCAGTGAGGCAGTTTTGCTGCCGTAGCGGCCGTCCAGAGGAGAAATAGCGGTAAGTGCAGACAGTTCCATGGGGTCTCTCAATCTTTGGTAATAGGTTGGGCATTCGATGCGTTTTCTGGCGCGGGATTCTAACGGATTTTGAACGAGATCTCAGTACCTGAGGGCCAATATGGAGTGAAACTGTCGTGAAATAGTATCGTGAAATCTAATATCCGGGTATTTAGAGCCAGTTACATAGGCAATCTGGGCACTTCTGGTACAATCGCCGGTCAATTTTCACTGGTGGCTTTAGTAGGACCACGAATGCTGGACAGTTTATTTGGTTATATTGATCACCCCGCCTGGCCAATACTGGTCGTGGTTATCTCTACCTTTATGCTTGAAGATTTAGCCATAATCGGTGCTGCCTTGCTCGCGGCAAGCGAGAAAATGGCGCCCGGGGTGGCGTTTTTTGCGGTTTGCCTCGGGATGTTTATTGGCGATACCGCGTTGTATCTGCTTGGTCGGGCGGCGCTTATCTGGCCGAAGCTGAGACGCAAGATCCGCCACCCAATTATTCAGAAGCAAGTGCAGCCGTTACGGCAATCGCCGTGGAAGCAGTTAATGCTGATTCGCTGTATGCCAGGGCTTCGCACGTTTGGTTATATCGCGTGTGGGTTGGCCAGGGTGCAGGCGGCGCCGTTTTGTCTGGCGAATCTCGCGTCGATCATTGCCTGGGCGACGGCATTGTTTGCCACCACCTACCTGTTAGGGCGTCAGTTTGGTGAGCAGCTCCACGAGTGGGCCTGGTTTCTTCTGCCGTTCGCCATCATTGCCTTTATCTATACGCAACGTCGGGCTCGCCAATCCATGGAAGAGGCTGCCTGAAGGAAAAAACTGCCTGAAGAAGTAGGCTAGCGCTGTACCATCGCGCCTTTATTAACCCCTTCAAATGCTCTCACCCGGACGTTTTGTTCTGGGTGGCGAAGCTTAATTTCCTGTGCAAGGTGGTCAGCGATCAGTTCGACGGTTGAGTCTGTACTCATCATGTAGCAGTGCTCTCGGGCGAGGGTGAGGGAGAAGTCGCCCTGTTCTGCGGTGTAGGCAAATGACAGCGTGTCTGCGTTTTCCGACGACAGGTCCTCCTTGCTGCCGATATAGATATCCTGCCAGCGCTCTGCCCAATACGTCTCTTCGGTATCACTGCGTTCACCGTTCAGCCAGATCTGAATCCGGGAGCGGTGGCCATGGGCAATGCGCTGACAGTTGCCCGCATGTTTTTTCAGACCGTGCGAATAATGGTAGAAGGCACCATTAATAGTTTCAGGGGTGAAATCCAGTGTCAGCTGGTCAATAGTCTCAGGAAAGAACGCCTGCAGCTGTTGGATCGACCAGGCAGCAACGCTTTCTGCTGTTATCTCAGACGCATCAATTAACGTAACTGCTTGGGCTGGTGCACTCATCTCAACGATGCCGCGACCGGTAAGCATGGCAATTTTCACGCGATCGTTTGTTGTTTCAATCTTAAGTCCGGGTGCCTTTGTGGGTACAAGTAGCCGGTGATCCAGCTCAAGATCCAGCCATTGGCGGAGCGTTTTTTTCACAATGCCGAAATCACAGACCATGCCCTGATCGTCCAGCGCTCCCTCAAGAATGGCTGAGGCCCACCAGGTTTCTCCAACGACACCGCGTTTGGCGTCAAGGTAGCTGAAATCGACGTTGGTGAGTTGTTCGACAAATAAGTGCATAAGTACTCCAGTGCAGTTGGGCGCGATTATAGAGGAAAGATAGCGAAGACGCAGCCAGGCCCGGTGCGACTTGTTGATATGCCGGGTTTTGTCAAAACGGTGCTGTCTCAGGTGGCATCCGCACGCGTGACTGATATGATGGCCCACATCTACATCTCTTTTCATTTGAGGCTCGTGTGACCAGACCGTTTTATTCTGTCAGCCGCTTAGCTGTAATTAACACTTTATCCGTCCGTCGTTGGGCTGTTATTCCTATGATTGCTGCGCTGGCAGCCTGCAGTAACGACGATAGTGGTTCGTCGGTTACAACCATTGATCTGGATGTCCAGGTTGGTCAGGAAGACTTTAATGAGGCCAT
Organism: Oceanospirillaceae bacterium; assembly: GCA_002724925.1. Classification (GTDB taxonomy): domain Bacteria; phylum Pseudomonadota; class Gammaproteobacteria; order Pseudomonadales; family Oceanobacteraceae; genus Thalassolituus. The sequence goes on along the minus strand of PBQA01000036.1, from coordinate 36,537 downwards.
GGTCCGGCGCGTGACCGTCGATGAGACGGGTATGCCTTCTGAGGTTCAACCGGGAGTTCTCAATTTTGCCCGCTTCACCACCGATGACGAAGGGCAGGCAGTAGTCACTGCCGATGGTACGGAAATCGTCTATCTCGATGTCTACGGGCGCGAAAGCAATGACGGCACATCGACAACACGCCGCTGCCAGGTCGTCAACGGCTGTGGATCTGTTTCTTTTGGTTCTGAATACAGCATTGTCGCGGCACCGGGCTGGCGCTCTGTTGCCGCGGGAATCGAAGATGGTCAGCGCATCCGGGTTACGCCCCTGACTGACCTGGCCGCTCAACTGGCGTTTGATCGTGTTTTTAGTGAAAGCTCAGGTACCCAGCAGGATGCAGGCTGGGTAGCCACCGGCTTTTATTCGGTATATTCGACATTGCAGGCAGAGTCGCAGGTATCTCGGTTATTTGGCATCGATTCGGTACAGAGTCGTGAGCCAGCCGATTTGACGCAGATCGAAGAGTGGCGGGGCGCTAATCAGACTGAGGCACAGTACTCCATTCGCTACGGCGCGTTGTTGGCAGCCTGGCAGTCATATGAATTGTCGTATACATCAACGACGGACCTGCCGTCGTTCGCCTCTGCGGTGGCTGCAGATCTGGTTGCTAATGACGGCCAGCTGATTCAGCGCGGTGGTTCGCAGACTTTGTCCATGTACGACTTGTACGACGCTGCCGTTAATAACCTCAACGCGTTAGATGTGACTGATTCAACGGTGTCTGGCTATGTGGCCAGTGTGATTTCTCAACTTCAGTCTGAGCGGGACGCCTTTGTGGATGGTGCTCTGACGTCAATCACACCAGCGTCATTAAGTTCTTTGTTGGGTGACGAACTTGAAGATTATCAGCTTGGCATTCAGCGCACGAAAGCCTTTGTTCAGGAGCTTCGTGACTACGGTAACAGCTTCTTCGAAGAAGGTTACCGGGCTCAGCTCGATAGCTATGCGGATATCCTGCGTGGGGTTGGCGAAGACAATGCTGAGAACCTGGATGAAATTACCACAGCAGTATCGGAAATCGCAGGCTTTTATCGTGACTGTTATCTGAACAGTGGGTGTCCTTCGGTGAGCCCAGAGTGGCAGTGGTATCAGAGCCATACCTATTCGGCTCCTGTGCTCACTCTCAATGGAGGTGGGTTCGAAGTATCTCAGGCCGTTGCCGATATTAATCTGCTGGATGATAGCAATTCCCCGAGCAGCTCCCGGGCGATCGATATTCTGATGAAAGGTACGTTGGTTGCCAATGGCCTGCGGTTAGAGCTGGATCACACGTATAGCGATGATGAAATCAGCAGCCCAAGCGGTTTACGCATTTTTTATGAAGATACGGTAACCGTTTTGCAGGATGAGGTATCTGATCCTGCGCTGGCCTATCAGATACGTTGGACGGATTTCACCTTGTACGATGCTGATGACGTTGGCGCGGCCAGTGAAACCGAGCTGACGGGGGCGTTCAGTATTCTGTATCAGGGAGTGGATGATCCTGATGGTGTTTCTGAGCGTCGATTCAATATTTCAGAAGTTGTTCTTAACAGTCGTATTTCTGATGTGTATGAAGATGACAACGGAACAGACGCAAACATTACTACGGTGTTCTTGACTGCGAATGCCAATCAGGCCTCGGAGTTTTACCCTGAGTCAGAATTTGCCTCGTTCAATGCATTCTTTGAGCGAGCGCCGCTGTACCCGGAAGGCACAGTTGCCAATGGTTTGGTGCAGTACCGTACTGGAACTCAGACAGTGAATGGGCGTGAGACTCAGTATCTGGACTATTTTGTCGACGGCGGGGATGATTTCCGCTACCGCTTCTACCCAACCGTGATGCGCGAAGATGTGAGTGACGTGGATGGTGATGGCAACACCGAGGAGTTGATTGCGACACATGATTACGAGGCGTGCTTGCTGAGTGGCAGCCCTGAATCTCCGGTTATTGATCGTTGTCAGCCTAAGCAGCGCCTGAATGCCGAGCAGGACCTCCAGAATGCAGTGAATGAGTTGTGGCAGATTGGTGTTTTCTCTCGCCCGGAAGTACCGGGGCAGGGCGTGTACTTCGTCGAATTCCCTGTTGAAGCTGCCGATGATCAAGGGTGCCTGACACTTTCTCCGCTGCCGACATCTCTATCTTCATTGGACGGCACCTTGTATAGAAGTGCGCAATTGGGCTTGTCGAGTGCACGCTTTACCAGCGAAGTTGTACTTGACTACTCAACCGCGACTGAGCCGAAAACACTGGTCGATGTCCAGGTAACTGCTCCCTACAGTGAGCAGGTCGACGTGTCGCTTTCTGTGTCGCATGACTATACAAGCGTGAATACGACAGGGCTATATCAGGGCGTGGGCGCTGATCTTGATCGTCTGATTTTCGATTTCAGTACTGAGAGCGGTACGGTTGAAGCCACAAGCCTGTCTGTATTTAAAGACGGTGTTGAACTCTCTCTCGCTGATGGCTCAACCGACACGGTAGACAGCGAAATTATCCTGGGCAGCAATCTCGACCTGGTCGACAGTGCCCCGGTTTACCGCTATATCGTCGGCGATGATGGAGAATATCGTCGGTGTGTTGTTTCTAATACAGCTGAACCTTCCTTCAACCGCGATCCTCAGCAGGCGGTCTACGTGTTGAACTACCGGGACAAGGTGTACGGCAAGGTTGTTTACGAGAGTGGTGTCTGGATTATTCGCTATATCGACGGCACTTGGGAATCGCTTAACTGATGATGTGAGCACCGGCCTGGCCGGTGCTTATTGGGGTTCCCTTTGTGGATTACAGTGTTCCGAAGGAAATAGGAAGCTGTATGTTTACCCGTGTGTTCGGGTTGTACCCGTTACGCGGTCGCTTCCAGCCTGCTTCACCGCTGATACCTTCCTTTATCCTGTTAATTTTCCCGCCGCTCGAGAGGTAAGCCTGAACGTCCGCTTCCAGTTGCTGACGCAGCTCTTCGGGACTTGCCTTACGTCTTTCTGCACCTTTCTTCGAAGCCATATCGGTTCTCCTGTTTGCTACGCCAGATCTGGTTGTAAATCAGTTCTTCTGCAGCAGAGTCAATGTCAGTTACTTCGGGTGCGGCCAAGCTCCTCGTTCATTATAAACACCTTGTATATTTGTTGTATAGGTTTTGTATTGCTTTTAGATTTTTCCGGTCCGAACTCCGCGGGAGTGCTCGCTGGCGGCGGCGTGATACGTAGTCGCGATACGAAAACAGTTGCGTTATACTCCCGGCCCTGAAATTTCACCGGTCTAAGATGCAGTCGACACACAAGACTGCGTCCCCAAAAGAGTTGAGGCTAAACAATGACAGAATACGTTCAGAAGGGTGGACTCCAGATCGCCCAGGAGCTGTACGATTTCATCAATGACAAAGCAATGCCAGGTACTGGTATTGAACAGGATGCGTTCTGGGCGAGCTTTGATGCTATCGCTAATGAACTGGCTCCAAAGAACAAGGCGCTGCTGGCTAAGCGTGATGATCTGCAGGCCAAAATCGATGCTTACCACACTGAGCGTAAAGGTCAGGCTCACAATCCTGCTGAGTACAAAGCGTTCCTGCAGGAAATTGGTTACCTGCTGCCAGAAGGCGAAGACTTCGAAGCAACCACTGCCAACGTAGAGCCAGAAATCGGCCAGATGGCGGGTCCTCAGCTGGTTGTACCAGTGATGAATGCGCGTTTTGCACTGAACGCTGCCAACGCACGTTGGGGCTCACTGTACGATGCTCTGTACGGCACAAACGTTATTTCTGAAGAAGACGGCGCTGAAAAAGGCCAGGGTTACAACAAAGTACGCGGTGACAAAGTTATCGCATACGCTCGTAACTTCCTGAACGAATCTGCACCACTGGCGTCTGGCGATCACGCTGACAGCACTAAGTACGCAATCGAAGCAGGCAAGCTGGTTGTTACTCTCAAAGACGGCAGCACTACCAGTCTGAAAGACGCGTCTCAGCTGGTTGGTTTCAAAGGCGAGATGGCGGCACCAGAAGCTATCCTGCTGGTGAACAATGGTCTGCACTTTGAAATCCAGATCGATGCAACCAGCCCGGTTGGTTCGACTGACGCTGCTGGCGTAAAAGACGTTCTGATGGAAGCCGCTCTGACGACCATTATGGACTGTGAAGACTCGGTTGCTGCTGTAGATGCAGAAGACAAAGTCGTGACTTATGGTAACTGGCTGGGCCTGATGAAAGGTGATCTGGCTGAAGAAGTAACCAAAGGCGGCAAAACCTTCACTCGTACCATGAACCCAGATCGCGAGTACACTGGCCTGAACGGTGAAACCGTTAAGCTGAAAGGTCGCTCAATGCTGTTCGTTCGTAACGTTGGTCACCTGATGACTAACCCTGCGATCCTGCTGGCTGATGGCAGCGAGATTCCAGAAGGTATCATGGACGGCATGATGACTACCTTGATCGCGATGCACGATCTGAAAGGTAACTCTCCGTTCCAGAACTCGACTACCGGTTCTGTAAACATCGTTAAGCCTAAGATGCACGGCCCAGAAGAAGTGGCTTTCGCCAACGAACTGTTCGGTCGCATCGAAGACGCACTGGGTCTGCCACGCTTCACTATGAAGATGGGCATCATGGACGAAGAGCGTCGTACTACGGTTAATCTGAAAGAATGTATCCGTTCTGCGAAAGACCGTGTTGTGTTCATTAACACTGGCTTCCTGGATCGTACTGGTGACGAAATCCACACGTCTATGCTGGCAGGCCCGTTCGTACCGAAGACCGTCATGAAGCAGCAGACCTGGATCAACGCTTATGAAAACTGGAACGTAGACACAGGTCTGGAAACAGGCCTTCAGGGTCGCTCTCAGATCGGTAAGGGCATGTGGCCTATTCCTGATGAGATGGGCATGATGATGGAGCAGAAGATCGGCCATCCTAAGTCGGGTGCGAACACTGCATGGGTTCCATCTCCAACTGCCGCAGCTCTGCACGCTATGCACTACCATCAGGTAGACGTATTCGCTGTTCAGAATGAGCTGAAGAGCCGTGAACATGCTTCTGTTGATGACATCCTGAGCATTCCTCTGATGACTGCTGAAGAAGCGTCAGCGCTGACTGAAGAACAGATCCAGAAAGAAATCGACAACAACTGCCAGGGTATTCTGGGTTACGTTGTTCGCTGGGTTGATGCAGGTGTTGGTTGTTCTAAAGTGCCAGACATCAACAACGTTGGCCTGATGGAAGACCGCGCAACGCTGCGTATCTCTTCTCAGCACGTTGCTAACTGGCTGGAACACGGTATCTGTACCCGCGAACAGGTTGAAGACAGCCTGAAGCGCATGGCTGCGGTTGTTGATGGTCAGAATGCGGGTGACGCTTCTTATATCAATATGGCGCCAGGCTTCGACACTATCGCGTTTAAAGCGGCGTCTGACCTGATCTTCAAAGGTAAAGAGCAGCCAAGTGGTTATACCGAGCCGCTGCTGCACGCATACCGTCTGAAGTTCAAAGCTCAGTAAGTAGCGTCAAGCACTGTAAAAAACCCGGCAAATGCCGGGTTTTTTTGTGTAAAGGGGCAGTAAAACACCTGTCTGACAGCTATCCTGTGGTCTGCTCAAACGTAGAATGACAGTTATCAGAATAAGAGTAATAAGAAGATGGTTCATAAGCTCACCTCAGTAATCCTCATTGGTCTGCTCCTGCAAGCTTGCTCAGGAAACTCCAGTTCGACTCGAACCATTGGAGTGGAGGAGGAGAGTTTTGGCATTAGCGGGCGAGTGGGGACCGCGACCTGGGGGAGCCGCATCAGTGCCACGCCTATCAACATAGAAGGTGGCCCTTCGCTCATCGAAAATGACAGTGGCAATCTCGTTTATGATGGCGCTGCTTCACAGTCCTCTCAAACCGGTACTTACGAGCTGACGTCAGAAGCCGAAGATCTCTCAGGGACGTTCATCTTCATAGCTAATGCCGATAACGGTGATGTGTTCTATCGCTGTGAGCGAGTACAGGGGTGCGATTCTCTTGCCTACGGGAGTTACGTTCCTCTCCCTGATGATCTGGATGTCAGAGCAGGCGTTGGAGAGTTGCTTGATGGCATGACGGTGAACGTCAACTGGATTACTGACATCGCAAGTAGCATGGCCAGAACCGTTTATATAGATGCCGTTACCAACGAACTGTCGGCCGATGATCGTACTGACATAAACCAGGCGGTTTTGGATGACATCGAAACTGCAAAACCAGGCGTGTATAACCAATATACGATGGAACTGGCTAACCTACACGTCTCTGAACTTTTCGGTATTACCGATGTTATTTCTTCAGCTGTTGTTGCTCCAAGTCAGATTACTCAGATCGAGACCGTCTCAGGTGATGCCCTGGTCGAGGGTGTTTATTACGGCGCCTTAATTGCTGCATTGCCGTTCCTTGCTGAATCAGACAATACCGACTTTGTCACAAAGTTGGGTGAGATTACGGACGTCGTTATAGATCACCGTGGACAGTTGCTGGAGAAAAACGAGTCTGCAAATGTTGTAACTAAGTTCACGATTTTCTCTGCGGCCAGTACAATTCTTCGGGACAATATCAACTATTTCAATGGGATTGGGGCGAGAGTTCCTGCTGGTGCAGTGACAGCGCTTGAAAGGCTTGATGGTGTTGTGGCATCGATGCGGAATGATGTTAAAACCTCGGTAGATATTGATGTCCCTTCACGACTTGCTAGTTGGCGCACTGCAATTGAAGACAGCAAGTTTTTTATTACAGATCTGACGGCCGCGGTGAAGAATTTCTGGGGTTATGATGACAGCAAGCCTAGCTTCGTCGACCCCGTTCACGGACGTCGCGTTGACTCTTATTACCTGGCGCATGAAACAGCCTTGAACGGGGTGGCAGATCTAGCATTTGGGCCTACTGGTGCTCTGCAACAAATTCTTGAGGGGGCGGAGGCTCTCGCACGATGCGAATTCGGCAACGGTGACTGTTCCACCGAAGGCTTCCCAATTGAGACTGACAGCGACGACCCATCTGGGTTGCCCAGTGATCGCGTACTTATTGATGGGAACCTTCGCCTCGTGATGCGTCCGATTGAGACCAGTGACGCGGATGCGGGCCTGTATAATGTATTCGATTTTGAAATAGAGTCTGCCGACAATCCAGAGGATGGAGTAGAAGCCATTCCTTCTGAAATTAAAAATGCTCTGGTACTTGGCAACGGTAAGAAACTCTACTGGTATACAGAGGCGATTTCTGACGGAAGCATAACGACTCGTCCATACGTTCGGGTGTTTTATGAGGATAGCTACGCGTCGCCTCCTGCTGGATCATTTCTGGATGACTCAGATCCTTCACACGTTGCGCCAACGCAGATTGCGATTGTCTGGCCGTTGGTCAGGTTTGAAGGCAATATCGATGGCGCCCAGGCGGGCGATAATGGTGAACATGAATTCAACGCGCTCGTTGAGGCCAACCTGGTAGGGGTCAAAGACCCGCTCGATGATGCCTCACAGACGAGGTATAACCCAGTTACATTCGTCGTTCGTGCAAGATCTACTCTCGAGCCGGATGAAGAGAACAGGACTGAACTGAACGTTCAGCTCAGGACAACGAATTCTTCATCGTATTACCCAACCAGTAAATGGCCTGCGACCCATGAATTCTTCCTTGGGCGTCCAGATGCTCCGACGGAAATTACAGATCTCGTTGAAAGCCTGTATCGCGACCAGACCGTCTTATCTGATGGTCGGGTTATAGAATATTTTGATGAAGAGCTTCGTGGGAGGGACTTCATAAGTCGGATCAAGTTATACCCCTACGACTCTAGTACCAACACGACCCGTTCCGAATCCTGTAATGTATCCTGGGTGGATGTCGATATGGACGGGGATGATGAAAGAGTTGAGCAGAGTTGCGACACAGTTATTGAGCTAGCCGGAGAGGTAACTCTTGATGAGCTTCTCGAGAGAAATTTCGAAAATAATGTTTTATCCAGATACAGCGTACCTGGAAACGGGATATATGAAATCGATTTGTCTACGTCTGCAATTGTATCTGGTACTGAGTATCAGGGCCTTAGAGAAGGCGAAGAATATGGGCCGTTCAGCGGTACCTTCTATGATGATATCGAGTTAGGGATAGATCGCCTTACTGCCGTTGCAGAAAGCTACCTTAAAGATCCAGAGCAAAACGCGTTAATCCCCGTCATTTTTGAATTGGCTCTTGAGCGGCAGGTTGAAGATGAATTCGCCTTGAGCGCTTCTTATGGTTTCGGCTCTGAAGAAACGTATGAAAATATCAGCAATCAGCTAGGGGTTGTCGCTGGCGGCGATGCTCAGGGCTTTTATGTTGAATTGTCGGTTTCGGAAGAACAGATCAGTGACGGGGAAGGAGGGCTGAAGACCATTGAAGTCGAGCGTGGTTACTGGTTGATTTCCCGTTCAAACGTATCGATGGGTGGCACAGATCAGTCGGTTCTTGCTCAGATAGCTACTCGTACAGAATACACGCAAGGTAACGATGAAACGGCCTGCGGCTTCAATGATCGCGATAAGTTATCAGCAGCAGCGCCGACAGACGCAACTTCAAATGATGGCTGCGAAGCGGTCGCCTATCTGACGGTGCGTGGTGCGCTCGTCGGCACCATTCGCGAAGAGCGTGATAACGTATTCGTCGCACGCTTTATCGACGGTACCTGGATGATCATTGGTGATTAAACCGCGCGTTGTTGCCATTTTGTCCGCAGTCTTGGCCAGCACAACCAGCGCTGCGGCAGAACAGAATATCAAGCACACAGGAAATATGAGCTTTTCGCTGTCTGCAGAGGCCAGCTCAGAGCCTGTCCCGATTGATCAGATGATCGAGGGTTGGGAGCAGGATGCTGATCCGGGTGAGTACGCTTATGCAGATATGAGCCTGGTGGCCTCTGCGTCTTACCAGAACTTCACGCTAAATGCTGAGCGGCGTTGGTTTTACTCGCTTAAGTTTTCTCCTGATACAACGGCAGTGTATCTCGATGCCGAATTTGGTATTGAAACTCAGCAGGATAGAGACCTTAACCTCGTCGCCAAGGTATTTCAGGCTCGCGGAATTGGTGGTTCCTACCGGTTTGAAGGCGAAAACTGGTCGGTGTCACCGGCATTTATGGTATACAAACTGATTCACTATCAGTTTGGTTCGTTTGTAGGGCGGAGTTTTGCTGATGAAGGGTCGAACTTTTCAGCCAGCCTTTCATACTACTTCGATGAATATCGCTTCCCTTCGTTCGATACACTTCCCGAATATGAAGACCCTCAGGGCACTGCGTCCCAGGATTGGTTTGGGTACAGCGCATCGGTATCAGGTAACTGGTCACCTACCGAGGAGCTGGATCTCGCACTGCAGGTCAAAGACCTGTGGAATCTCCTTGATATGGGAAACTCTGGTCATCGTTCGATCTGCGCTGAGGTCGGTGAAGTGACAGATCCGGTTTGCTCCAGTGGCGGAGCAGCCAGCGGCGACGACAATCCAAAGGTGCTTGAAACCTCAATTAAGTCGACTGTGATTGCGAATGCCGTCTATAAGCCGCTTGATGTGTACGTGCAATATTACTGGCACGATGTGTATCGTAACTTATCGATTGAAAAGCGTTATCCGTTCGGAAATGCTCAGCTCGGCCTGGTGGGGACGTCGAAGCGTCAGCTGGGCGCTGCACTCTACTGGCAAGGGCTTTCTGCCAGCTATATCGTCGATGACCTCAATATCAAGCAAGTGCGGGATGCCCGCATAGGCCTGTCGTATCAGTATCTATGGTGAAGGGCCGCTGATGAATGGTCGCCGGTGAATTGATACTGGTTATTTCGGGTTAAGGCACCACTGCGTACAGAGCACAATTCCGGTATCATGCCGGCATCAATCAGACAGGATGCAGCATGTACCTAGAGTACTTTGGCCTAGATAAACTGCCATTTACCATCTCTCCAGATCCGGATTTTCTGTACCCCTCGCCGGGGCATCAGGAAGCGCTGGCGCATCTTAGTTATGCACTGACCGATCAGGGCGGCCTTATCTGCCTTACGGGTGAAGTAGGTACGGGTAAGACCACTTTGTGCCGTGCGCTTATGGCATCGATCCCTGAAGGAGATCATGTCGCCTATATATTTAATCCGCAACTGTCTCCGGTTGAATTGATGCAAAGCATCTGTGATGACCTGGGTATCGCCTACGAAAAAAGCGCGACACTTAAAGACGTCTATGCATCAATCAACGCAGCACTTGTCAGCTTCTACGGAAAGCACCAGCGTGTCATCTGTGTTATTGATGAAGCCCAGTCCATGCCTGTTGCCTTGCTGGAGCAGGTACGCCTGCTGACGAATCTCGAAACTGATCGTGAAAAGTTACTCACACTGGTTCTCGTTGGTCAGCCTGAGCTGCGTGACATGCTGAAGCGAAATGACCTTAGACAGCTGAATCAGCGTATTACTGCCCGTTACCACCTTGAACTGCTAAGCCTGACAGAAACCTCCGAATACGTTGAGCATCGACTGGTCTGCGCCGGCGGCGATCAGATGCTGTTTGACCCGGCCGCTATTGAGGCGATCTGGCATGCAAGTGAAGGGACGCCACGACTGATTAACAGTATTTGTGACAGGGCATTGCTGGGTGCCTATGCCACAGGCTCTCATCTGGTCAGCGCAGATATCGCCAACCAGGCGGTCGTTGAGGTTTTGGGTGCCGATTATCTGGCGCCCTCAGAGGTTGGCGGAGGCAATAGACCGACAGGCGCTAGCAATAACCGTTTTTTGAAAGGCGTACTCGCTGTTTTTCTCGCTGCCGTACTGATCGTTGCCGGAGTTTATCTATACCAGAGTCTTTCTGTATTGAAATTGGTCTCACTGGATCGAAGTAATCCCTACACAGTGCTGCAGGCTTCACTTGCGGAAGGGGCTGCGACGTGCGATTCGGCCGGTTGGCGATGCATTTCAGTTGACTGGGATATCTCAGAATTACGCCATTTGGCCGTGACTGCTGTCGTTAAGGTAGGGACTTCCAAAGACGAGTGGTACTCCCTTGAAGACTACGATCTTGAAGAACATGAGCGCGGATACGCAGGCGAAGCTGTTGTTTTGTGGCAGGCGCCAGCGGGTTATACCAATGCCGTGAAGCCAGGCGAAACTGCCCCGGTTATCCGCTGGGTAAGATCACGTCTCGGCGCTGGCTGGGATCAGGAATGGACCAGTATCGGACCTGGCGGAGTACAGGTTGAAGTGAATCAAGAGTTTTATGATCCTCTCCTTGAACGCGCAGTGGCTGAATTTCAGATTGCTGAGGGTTTGAAAGCTGATCGCATTATCGGGCCAAAAACCCTGATGTACCTGCAGGCGAGGAATTAGCATTGTCTTATATTCTCGACGCACTAAAGAAATCGGAGCAGGAGCGCGAAGAGCGTCCCGCTGCCCGGATGCCTGCTAAAAAGGGCCTGGTAACTGACACCGCCTCAGCAGACGGAGCAACAGATAAAGCGAGTCTCACTCCCCGCAAAAGACCCGTCGTAGGGGTGGTTTTCGCTGCGTTTCTCCTGTCGGTCATTGGTGGTGGAGCGCTTTACTTTGGGCTGCCTGAAAACCAAGGCGTGCCATTGAATCAAATCAATGGTTCGGTTGACGCTGGTGATACGGCCGAAATAGCACGTGCAGAGCCTATTGGTCCTGTGACGACGGTGCAGCTCACGGAAGCTCCCGTTGTTGCAGCCGAAGATATCGTTAAACAGAGCGCCAGTGCCACCATTAGTAGTAAGGAGAGTGGCGAACCGAAAGCGGAGTCGAAGGCAGCGCCTGAGGCATCGTTGAAAGATGCCCGTGCACCTTTTGAAGCGTTGGAGCGCATTCCCGACCTGGATATCACCGGCCACACATTCAGCTCCGTGCCTGCCAAAAGAACAGTGACCATGAATGGCCGTGCCTGGCAAGAGGGTGAGCAAGTGGTAGAGGGTGTATTGCTGAAAGAAATTACTCGCGACGGTATTTTGCTCGACGTTTCTGGTTGGCCTGTCGTGATTGGCCGGACACGTGGTTGGAAGGCCATCCGCTAATGCTGCAAAAAGAAACCAAAGAGCGTATCCAGTCTCTCTATCGTGAAGCGATTAAAGCTCTGGACTTGCGCCCTCGATATGGCCAGCGTGTCATGATTGCGGAAATTGCAAAAGCCCTCGGTGCCATTCACGAAGGCGAGAAAGATGAACGTGACAACGACGCCGGAATTGCCGTCGTCGAAGCGGGCACTGGTACCGGTAAAACACTGGCCTACCTTATTGCTTCACTCCCTGTGGCTATCGAGAGGGAACGTAAACTGTTGGTCTCGACAGCAACGGTTGCTCTTCAGGAGCAGATTCTTGATAAGGATTTGCCGGCATTAAAGAAACATCTTTCTTTACCTTTTAACTTTGCTCTGGCGAAAGGGCGTGGCCGGTATTTGTGTCTCGCTAAGCTTGATAAAGCCTTACAGCAACTTTCTGGCATTCTCTCGACTGTCGATCTTTTCGAGCAGACGCCCGAAGAGCAGGACCGGGAACTCTACGAGAAAATGCTGGTGAAGTATGGCAGCGGTGATTGGGATGGAGACCGTGACCGCTGGGATGATGAGATCGAGCATAAACAGTGGTCACACCTGACTGCAACGCACAGAGAATGCTCTAATCGTCGTTGCCCTCATTTTCAGAACTGCGCTTTTTATAAGGCGCGAAGTGCAATGGAAGATGCTGACGTTATTGTCGCTAATCACGATCTGGTGCTTGCTGACTTGTCTCTCGGTGGTGGTGCTATTTTACCGGCGCCGGAGAAGACCATATACGTGTTTGACGAAGGGCACCACCTGGCTGATAAAGCGCTGAATCATTTCCGTCTGGAGTTCGGTGTACGTTCAACGCGCCAGTGGCTGAAGCAACTTGAGAAAGTGATAGAGCAATTTATCGCAGATGCAGGTATGCCTGTAGGATTAATGCATTCGCTGCAGGAGATGCCCGCTAATCTTCAGGCGCTTTCTCAGAGTGCCAGCCTGGTCTGGCCTTTGGTCATGGACCTGATGCAGGACAAAGACCGACAGCGGTTCGAATTTGGTGTGCTACCTGAATCGCTTCGCGAACTTTTGCAGACAATGAAGGCGCCTTTGCAGCCGGTGGTTCATTGCCTCGACAAAATGTCGGACATGCTGCAAAAGTCTCTCGACCCGAATGAAACCGGAGATTTTCAGCGGGAAGTCGCCGAGGCTTGGCAGGCGCCGGTCGGTATCATGCTCGCGCGTGCAGAAGAGCTGTCAGAGGCCCTTTCATGGATTGCCGCAGAAGAGGCAGAAGGTGAGCTTCCTGTCGCCCGCTGGCTCAGCAAGCGTCCTTATGGAGACGACTGGGATATCTCTATTTCAGCTTCACCTATCTCGGTTGCAGCTCAATTGAGAAGGAATTTGTGGAGTCGTTGTTATGGCGCGGTCGTCACCTCGGCAACACTCACTGCACTGAACAGCTTTAATGCATTGAAGTGGGAGGCTGGTCTGCCAGATTGGGCTGTCTACGAAAGGGTAGCCAGCCCGTTTAATTATCCAGAACTCGGTCAACTTGAAGTGGTTCAGTTAGCCTCTGACCCGAAGAGTGAAGCCTTTGAAAGTGATGTTCAGGACTGGCTCAAAGAGGCAGTAAACCCTGATGAAGCAACGCTTGTGTTGTTCAGCTCCCGAGCACAGCTTGAAGCCACGAGAGACTTTTTTATTCGGGATTGGTATGAGCACCTGCTCTGTCAGGGCTACCTTCCGAAAGGTGAAATTGTACGCCGTCACAAAGAACGGATTGATGATGGAAAAGGGAATGTGATCTTCGGGCTCGCATCGTTCGCCGAGGGGATCGATTTACCGGGTGAATACGTCACCCATGTTGTCATTGTTAAAATTCCGTTTGCGGTACCCGATGATCCGATTCAGTCTGCTATATCCGAGTGGATGGAAAGTCGTGGTCGCAATCCGTTTATGGAGCTGACTTTACCGGCGGCTTCTATTCGCCTCATCCAGGCGTGCGGTCGCCTTATCCGCAAAGAGTCAGATCGCGGTAAGGTCAGTATTCTTGATAAACGATTGGTCTCGTCGCGCTACGGTCAGCTGCTACTCGATTCGCTGCCGCCTTTCCGCCGGGTATGATTCGATCTTTCCGGTCTGGCTTTCCAATATCAGAGCCAAACTTAAGGCAATAAAAAACCCGCCGAAGCGGGCTGTGTATCTGGCAGTCCTGCCGTGCACTTTTAGTCTCAGGCCAGCTGGCCTGCTACTTCCTCAACTGTGGGCTGATCTTCGCGGACCATCAGCAGGTGGTCCTGCAGATAGTTCAAAAGTGCTTCAGCACCTTTCATCTCGCGTTGCATCAGTAAACAACGTAATGATTTTTTGTCTTTGCCCAGAATACGAACATGGTAAGTGTGACCTGTTTCCGGGATCTCAAGCCATAGTTGGTCTGAAGCTTCGTTAAGCGTCATATCAACGTTGATCTGCTCGATCTCGCACCCACTGAAGTTAATGTTGCTGATGCGGACTGTGTGTTCTTTGCCTGTTGCTTTATCGTGCAGGCTGTATGGCTGTTCCATAGGGCGCAGTCGTGCTTGCAGACGCTGGTTAGCGAAGTCGTATGCTTGTGGGTCATACAGATCGACACCCTGGATGCCTTCGAGAGACTGACCACTCATAAAGCGGCATACCACTTCCATTGAGGCTGACTTCTGCTCGAATTGCGCTAGGTGATCAGCATTACGAATAACTGCAAACTTACCATTAACACACTGGCGTGCTACTGCGGCGTTCTCTTGCGGCAGAGTAAAGTTGTCGAACTCACCAGTGGCAATCAGGGTTTCGCAAGTCGGGAATGATTTAAAACCCTGGAAGCGTAGCAGGCGGCGGGTGTTCTGAGCGTAGCGCTGACGCTCGTTGTCATTCAGACGAGCAATCTGGCGGAACAGAAGACGACGGTAGGTTGCGCCAATCTGCGTATCTTCCATGCGATTGTGGTTGATCAGGTTGCAGACAGCGGTGGTCGCAAACGCGTCCATGTCGCCGCTATCGAGCAGCGTGAGAGAATCCTCAAGCAAGGTGATCAGACTTTCACGACGGAAGCATGTAATGCCGGAAATAAGAAGACGATCAATCATCTGCGGGTACGCCGATGCGAAAAGCGTCGCCATGGCTGAACCGTAGCTCACACCCATCAGCTGAACTTTACTTACGCCCTGAGAGGTCAGAAAACCTGCGATCAGGTCACCGAAGTCTTCCATATCAAGTTCGGGCGCGAGCTGGTCGTTACCACCCTGAGAAGGGAAGTCTGCAAGGATGACAGGGCAGTGCTCAAGCATCTGTTCAACTTCATTACGGAACGACGAAAAACTCTGGAAAGCACCACCAAGAAACATGACTGGCGACTTATCCATGTTGCCCTCACTTTCGTAGGCAACAAACTCAACCTTATAGTCACCAATCATCTGGATGTTCGGTGCTTGCTTTAACGCTGCTGGGGAGTAGTTGGCAAACTGCATGATGGTGTCGACTCTTTATTCTTATAGTGTGATCACTCTATCGCACTTATAGACAGAATGCCACACTTGTATGTTTTCTTTACGTAACATTGAATTCTTTCTATGTCTTTGATTTTAAAGGTAAAATTTAGCCGCGTAACGTGAGTCGATCGGGTTCATGAAAAATAATCGTTGCTCTCGTCACATTTCTTAACGTGGCGAATTAAACTGAAACCGAATCTCATCGGGCGTTACGTTGATGTCAAAATCACCGTTAGGAGTAGAGTGCGATTCTGGCGCCAGGTTCCCTGCATTCGGGATAACGATTTCGAATGAATACGGGCTGATGGCAAGCTCAGAGGGCGGGACCGCGCCGTCTGGGTAAACCGCGTTCGAAAGGCTCAGATTTTCGTAGTCGATCGGAGTTCCTTCTTCGAGCCCCAGTGCAGAGCGAAGAGCCGCCTCATTGATGAACTTGTCGTGATCATAAACGGGCGTGTCAGGGATGCTCTGAGAAATACGTGCGAACTCATATTCTGTCTGAGCTGTCATGTCGTAGGGCATCGCTTCATATTGCTCACGCATATCTATCGTCGACTGCGACGTTGACTCGCCCTCGGAGAAATCGTCTTCAAGTGGTGATACTCGAATAATACTGCGGCGCTCATTCTGCTGAGTGGGTGCCTTCTTGCGCACAATTACGGTTGTATCGCGGATGTAAGACTCCGTCATCTCTTCAGCCGGAATTTCGGTGATTTCAGCGAATGTGAGAGGAGATGCAGCGATAGAGAGGCTCAGCACGGCGCCAGCAAGGACTGAGAAATTATTGATATCTTTCATGATGAGACTCCCAATGATGTTTTACTAATCCTAGAGGAACGCCGCAGAGTTACAAGCGTACATTAGCGTCACCAGTGCCGCATTTCAGGCCTTTCAGTTAACAATTGAATCTGAACCGTAAACTCTCTGTAAGCTGGAACACGGGTACAACTTAGGGCACACTTGCGCGCACGCTTTGTTATCACTGGTTGTAGTCCTTATGAGAGCCAATATCCCCCTCTGGATTGGCCTGCGTTATCTCGCCGCGAAACGCAGAAATCACTTTATTTCTTTTATATCAATGTCATCAATGATCGGCATGACGCTCGGTGTGGCGGTTCTGATTCTGGTTCTGTCTGTCATGAATGGCTTCGACCGTGAGTTGCGTGAACGCATATTAGGGATGGTTCCTCATGCCGTATTGTACAAGTACGGAGGCATCGAGGATTGGGAAGTTCTGGCAACCCGCGTTGAGGGCCTGCCGGGCGTTGCCGCCGCGGCGCCGCTGACCAGGCTTCAGGGTATGCTGGGTTATGGTGGCCGTGTTCAGGGCGTGATGATCACGGGTATTGAACCGGGAGTAGAGGAGCGGGTTTCTATTCTTCCTCAGCATATGACAGAAGGTGAGCTGGAGTCTCTGCAGCCGGGCGAGTTCGGTGTTGTGATTGGTGAGCTTCTCGCAAGGCATCTTAAAGTAGGCATGGGCGATAAAATTACCATGATGCTTCCCGAAGCAACGCTCTCTCCGGCGGGTGTTCTGCCGCGTATCAAACGAGTCACAGTCACCGGGATATTTTCAGTAGGGGCGGAGCTGGACTCGAATCTTGCTGTTATTAATATTGATGATGCCCGCAAACTAGGGCGCATTGACGCTGAGGTGCAGTCATTGCGGATACGCTTCGATGATCTGTTTGATGCCCCCGCGGGTATCTGGGAAATCGTTGGCCAGCTTGACGGCCGATACAGTGGTACAGACTGGACCCGTACGCACGGCAACCTGTTTCAAGCGATCCGCATGGAGAAGACAATGATTGGTCTTCTGCTGCTAATGATCGTCGCCGTTGCAGCCTTCAATATCATTTCTACTTTGATCATGGTTGTCACGGATAAGCAGGCCGACATCGCTATTCTACGCACGATGGGAGCCACGCCGCGTACTATTATGGGCATATTTATGGTGCAGGGCCTGTCTATTGGGGTGGTTGGCGTTTTACTGGGTACGACACTCGGCATAATCGGTGCGTTGACCATTTCTGAATTAATTGCAGCACTGGAAAAACTGTTCAAGTTTCAGATTCTCAATGCCGACGTTTACTTTATCTCGTATTTGCCGAGCCAGCTAAAGCTATCTGATGTCCTGATTGTTGTGTCTGCATCGTTGACCATCAGCTTCCTCGCAACTTTGTATCCATCGTACCGTGCGTCGCGCGTTCAGCCAGCGGAGGCCTTGCGTTATGAGTAATCCCGTTCTTGTTGCACAGGGCCTGAAGAAAACCTACACCAGTGGTCCGCAGGCTGTCACCGTCTGGGAAGACGTCGACCTGACGATTGATGCCGGTGATTCTGTTGCTATCGTCGGGGCGTCGGGCTCTGGAAAAACATCGTTATTGAATGTGCTTGGAGGTCTTGATGATATGGACGCAGGCGATGTTCAGATTTGCGGGCGAAAGTTAAGTCAGCTTTCCGAGCAGGAAAAGACAAAGCTCCGTAATCAGGACGTTGGTTTTGTTTATCAGTTCCACCACTTGCTGCCAGAGTTCTCGGCACTTGAAAATGTGATGATGCCGCTCCTGCTGGGAGGCGTATCGCGATCTGATGCTAAGCGCAGAGCAACTGAGAGCCTTGAAAGACTGCGTCTTGGCAGTAGGGTTGTTCATAAACCCTCAGAGCTGTCTGGCGGTGAACGACAGCGTACAGCCATTGCCCGCGCACTTGTCACTCGGCCGAAGCTCGTTCTTATGGATGAGCCGACAGGAAACCTGGATCAGGGGACAGCGTCGGAAGTTGAGCAGTTAATGGCAGAGTTGCGGACTGATGCTGAGACTGCGTTTATTACCGTTACTCATGACCAGGCACTGGCCCGGCGAATGAACCGGGTGTATCACCTTATCGAAGGGCGCCTTCAGTCTGACTGAAGCGCTTTTTGTTGACGCAGACGCTTACGCTTCTCCCAGGCCTTGCTGACATGACGTCGCCACACAAGATGGATAGCAAAGTAGGCGATAACGCTAAGAAAAATGCCTGCAACCAAAGA
Source organism: Oceanospirillaceae bacterium (assembly GCA_002724925.1). Taxonomy (GTDB): domain Bacteria; phylum Pseudomonadota; class Gammaproteobacteria; order Pseudomonadales; family Oceanobacteraceae; genus Thalassolituus. The sequence continues at coordinate 17,961 of PBQA01000036.1, read as the reverse complement.
CCCGACGAAGAGAGGCGCCCAGAAGTCGGCCAGATTATTTAATACCCAGTCAATTGACAATTCGATATTGAAGTCCAGCGGGTCGGCGTTCAGAATCTGGGCTCCCAGCAAATAGGTCGCGTAAAAAATAGGCGGTATAGTTACTGGGTTGCTGATCCACACCAGACCTATTGAGATTGGCACGTTGGCGTTGATATAGAATGCCAGAAATGCTGCGATGCCCATCTGAAACGGCAGTGGCAGAAACGCAGTAAAGACGCCAATGAGGAATGCTCTGGCAACCGCCCGACGGTTTACGTGCCAGAGATTGGGCTTGCTGAACAGCGGTGACAGGAAACGCAGGGAGCGTTTTCGCTGGATCTGCTCCGGCGACGGGAAAAATCGTTTTAAAAGCTTTTTGGGCATGCTGGTCGCCGTTCATTGATCGCGGCTGAATTATGCACATTACGCCATGGAGTGGCAATGAATCTGACCCTTATGGGATGCCTTGCAGCTTTGCTTGCAGGGACACTCATACCAATGTCATGGGCGGCCTTGATCTCGGCCGTTTTTTTGAGTTGCGTTTTTGTTCTCGCTCTTGCCAACGCCCCAGACGTTGGGCACCTCAGGCATTACATAAGATTTTCACTACCGGCCGCTTCTATTGCACTGTGCTTGATGTGGAGTAGCGCATTTACGGGCGCGCAACTCGATCATCGCTTGTCTCCGCTGCTTCATGGTCAGGATGTCGCCTTGAAAGGATGTGTTGTCGGTGACGTAGACAGACAAACGTATTCATCCTTGAGATCAAGAGCCAGATTTAAGCTCGTGCTCGACCCTAATGCTCTTTCAAAAAAAGGTCTCCGCAATGTTCGTGTGAGTTGGTTTAATGCCCCTGACTGGCTTTCACCCGGTGTATGTCTCACTGGGGTTGCCAGGCTTAAACCACCACGGAGCTACGCTAACGGCCTCAGCTACGACTATGTCGCTAGTATGTTGTTTCAAAAGATAGATGCGACGGGCTACCTGACAGAAGGAGCGCAGGTAACTCCCCCTGAACATGGCTTTTTGCGCGCAGACGCTCTGGCGAATCAGGTAAAACAGGCTGCACTGACCGGCTTATCTAAAGAGGCTATTCCGTGGGTGAAAGGTTTGGTCTTTGGCGACAAAACTGCATTCGATAGTGCTCAGTGGCGGCTGGTAAGAGATACAGGGACACTTCATTTGCTGGTCGTAAGTGGCCTTCATGTCAGCATGATTGGGGCAATGGGGTTGCTGGCTGGCGCAATCGTTGCCCGGCTATTGATGCTGTTAGCGACAGCACTCCCGTGGGCGACATTCGCGGCAGGTGTTCGTGTTGTGCAGGTCCTTCCCGTCATATCGGCGCTGGCCATTACAGCTGCGTATGTGGCTCTGGCCGGTTCTGGTATCTCGCTGATACGCGCGTGGTTTATGTTTGCGGCGGCTCTGGCTATATGGAAGTTACCTAAACGCATTCGTCGCCTCCCGTTATTGCTCCTGGCCGCATTGGCGATCATGGTCATGAACCCACTGAGCTGGACGCAGGCCGGGTTCTGGTATTCATTCTGGGCTGTCGCAGCGCTGGTCTTTTTCTTCGCGGGACGGCGCACGTCCCGGGTATCTGTCTTGCTGGCTCCTCAACTCCTGATACTGTTCGCGATGTTGCCGGTCATGTTCTATTTCGGCCAGGCGGTAACACCGGTGCACCTGATCGCCAACTTTTTCGCGATACCATTGGTGACACTGGTCATTCTTCCCTTAGCGCTTCTGAGTGCAGTATCGCCATTGGAATGGGTGGACTCAGTGTTGTCGTTTTTTAATGGATTGTTCTGGAGTTTGTTGGAAGGTTTGCCTGAATTGCCAAAGGTCGATCTGTTCGACAGTTCCGCTCTGGTGCTGCTTGCAGCAAGTATTGCTGTCTGGATTTGGGCCGGGCGCTCATGGGCGCTGCCAGGCAGTTTTACCGCGATATATCTCTCTATAAGCTTTCTTCCTGGTATATCCCCAACTCAGACCCCTGGCTTGTGGGTGATTGATAGTGGTCAGGGGCAGGCGGTCTTAATCAGCGACGGAAAGGCATCGGCACTGATAGATACTGGCCCTGCGTTCTCTGACTCTTTTTCAGTGGCTAGTGCCGCTATTCTGCCTGTCATGCGCCAAAAGGGCATACACCATCTCGACCTTCTTGTTATTTCTCATTCCGATAATGATCACTCGGGCGGTACCAGCGACATTCTCAAATCTGTAACGGTTGATCGGCTGTATGTCGGGCAGCCTCTTAAACTGAACTCTCGAAAAGAGCAGCTAAGCTGTCATCCTTGGATTGGTAGCCGCCCTCAAGGTTCTAAGGCAGGTTCTAAGGCAGACAGCGGGGCAAGTGTTGTGGTTGGTTCTGACCTTGAGATCGATTTTATTCGAGTCAGTGATGACGTTATGGTCAATGACAATAACCAGAGTTGCGTTGTCCGCGTGCGCTGGGCGGGCTATAGCATCCTTATTCCGGGCGACGCTGACGCCAAAGTTGAGCGGGCGCTGATCGCCTCCGGTACTGATCAGCTGAAGTCTGACGTGCTTGTTGCGGGCCATCATGGAAGCAACAGCAGTACCAGCTCGATGTGGCTGAAAGCCGTCGCACCACAGGTTGTGGTTTTCAGTGCAGGTTATCGTAATCGCTTTAATCATCCGCATCCTGACGTCATTAACCGTGTCGAGCGAGAGGGAATTCCTTACGCTAATACCGCGACGTCCGGTTTGATCGAAATATCGCCAGATGGCGAGGTTACACTGATGCGTGCTCGATGGATGCCGCACTGGCACGCAAAGCCTGACGCTGAAAGGGATTTTTCACTTCACGGCCATGTGCTAGAGTAGCGCGCAAACAAAAACTGGCAGGAGACGCTGCACATGCTTGAGATCATCCAGAGTGGTGGTTGGATGATGGTGCCAATTATCATCGCCTCTGTATTGGCACTTGCGATTACCGTAGAACGTTTCTGGACGCTGCGTCCGGGTAAAATTGCGCCGCCAGATCTGCTGTCGCAGGTTTGGAGTTGGATGAAAAACAAACAGTTGGACTCGGCGAAAATCCGGACACTGAAAGACTCCAGCCCGCTTGGTAATGTTCTGGCCGCTGGCTTGATCAACTCTCGCCATGGTCGTCAGATTATGAAAGAGAGCATCGAAGAAGTCGCATCGCACGAAATTCACGAAATGGAGCGTTACCTTAACGCTCTCGGTACTATCGCAGCGGTTGCTCCGTTGATGGGCCTTTTGGGTACTGTCATCGGTATGATTAAAGTCTTTGCCGAGATCATGGCTCAAGGCACAGGTCAGGCTAATTTGCTGGCAGGTGGTATTTCAGAAGCCCTGATTACTACGGCAGCCGGCCTCGTTATTGCGATACCGGCGCTTATCTGTCACCGCATGCTTCAGCGACGTGTCGATGAGATTGTTGTTTACATGGAACAGGAAGCTTTGAAACTCGTTGATGTACTTCATGGCGAGCGTGAAGTGGCAGATACTCCGGAGAAAGCTGGGTGAATTTTCGTCGTCAGTCGAAAGAAGAGGTGACAGTCAATCTGACGCCTCTGATTGATATTGTATTCCTGTTGCTGATCTTCTTCATGGTGTCGACGACATTCACGAAAGAAAATCATCTGAGTATCAGTCTGCCCGAGTCCAGTTCTGAAGAAACAGGTCAGCCGCCAAAAGCGATCGAGATTCTGATTTCCGAGAGCGGAGAGTACAGCATTGATGGCCAACCTCTGGTGAATACCAAGGTAGAAACTCTTAAGCGCGCCATTGAGAAAACCTTAGACGGACGTGACATTGCTCCCGTGGTTATTTCAGCGGATGCCAGAACGTCTCATGAATCTGTTGTGCGGGCCATGGATGCGGCTGGTCAGCTGGGGTTGATTAATCTCAGCATTACGACACGCAAGTCTGCCGGTGGTGACTAAAAATATGGCTACTCAAGCAACTGCAGGCGCTATTTATAAGCGCCTGCTGACGTATCTTGGTCCGCAGAAATGGTATTTTTTGCTGAGTGTTATCGGCTTTGCCATGTTTGCGGCTTCCGCGCCGGCGCTTGCCCACCTGATGGGCGTCGTGGAAGAGACTCTGAATGAACCCACGCAGGAAAATATTTTTCTTCTGGTGTCTGCGTTATTTGCCGTTTACCTGTTTCGCGGAGTCGGTACCTTTCTTGGTAAGTATTTTACCGCGCTGGTCGGGCGTGAGATCGTTCATGCGCTGCGTACTCAACTGTTTAATCGCATGCTGCGCTTGCCTAGCCAATACTATGACAACGAATCCAGCGGGCGCGTAATCTCTCGGGTTATTTTTGATGTTGAGCAGGTCAACGGTGCCAGCACAAAAGCTCTGACAACTGTTGTTCAGGAAGGTCTTACAGTTACTCTACTGATGGGGTATCTGATCTGGTTAGATTACACCCTGACGGCGATCTTTCTTGTCGTTATTCCAGTGATTGGCGGTCTCGTCTCTTTGGCAAGTAAATTCTTCCGCCGATACAGCCGCCGTATCCAGAAATCCATGGGCCAGGTAACTCAGGTGACCAATGAATCCATCAGCGGTTACCGGGAAGTTCGCACCTATAATGCCACTTCGGTTGAAGAACAGCGCTTTCTGAAGGCAAGTAATGAAAACCGCAAGCAGGTGATGAAGTTCGCCTTAACGAATGCGATTAACGTGCCTTTATCCCAGCAGGTAATTGCTACTGGCCTTGGTGTGATGATTTATCTGATGTTCCAGCGAGTGGCCAGCGGCACAATGGATGCGGGCGAGTTTCTTCAGTTTATTACCGCTGCGTCTCTGATTGCTAAACCTCTTCGTGCGCTTACTGATGTTAACTCGGTGATTCAGAAGGGTGTGACTGCTGCTGAGTCGGTGTTCGGTGTGCTGGATACTGAGACTGAGAAGGATACCGGCACAAAAGAGTTAGGAAAAAGCACAGGTGCGGTAGAGTTTAAAGATGTCCGTTTCCGTTATGCTCAGGCCGAAACCGATGCTATTAAAGGCGTCAACTTGAATATTAAAGCTGGTACGTCGGTCGCGTTTGTCGGTCGCTCTGGCAGTGGTAAAACCACTCTGGTGAATCTACTACCGCGCTTTTACGAATTGACGTCGGGCAGCATCAGCATAGACGGCCACCCAATCAATGAGCTGACGCTTAATTCACTGAGAGAGCAGATTGCCATCGTGTCGCAAAGCGTGACCCTATTTAATTGCAGTATCCGTGAGAATATCGCATACGGCAGTCTTGCTGATGCCAGTGATGATGACGTTATTGCAGCGGCCAAAGCCGCTCATGCGCATGAGTTTATTGAGAAGCTTCCGGAAGGGTATGACACACAGGTCGGTGAAAATGGCGTCATGTTGTCAGGCGGCCAGCGTCAGCGTCTGGCGATAGCTCGTGCCATTCTTAAGAATGCGCCGATTCTTATTCTCGATGAAGCAACGTCGGCGCTGGATACCGAGTCCGAGCGACATATTCAGGCGGCGATGGAAGAGGTCATGAAAGGGCGCACAACGCTCGTCATTGCCCATCGTCTGAGCACCATTGAAAATGTCGATACCATTGTCGTTATTGATGATGGTCAGGTTGTTGAAAGTGGCCCTCATCAGGAGCTTCTGCAGCAACAGGGCGCTTACGCTCAGCTTCATCAGTTGCAGTTTGCAGAGGACGACTGATCGTGGGGTTAGCGACCCGTATTGAAAAGAACTGGTACGGCCGGGCACTGGGAAACCTTTGGTTGCTACCGCTGTGGTTTCTTTTTGTTCTGATCAGTGCGCTTCGACGAATGAAGTACCGGATATTTCCTGCGGCCCCTACAGGTACGCCCGTTCTTGTGGTTGGCAATATAGCCATCGGAGGAACTGGAAAAACGCCTTTAATTACCTTGCTCGCTGATCTCGCGGCAAAACAGGGGATACGTGTCGGTGTCGTGTCTCGCGGGTACGGCGGTCGTGCAGAGCAATACCCTCTGGTGGTTGATACAGATACACCTGTCGCGCAGTCGGGTGATGAGCCTGCTTTGCTCGCAGGGCTGGGGTTCCCGGTGGTTGTTGACCCTCAGCGAGCCCGTGCGGTAAAGGCGTTAAAAGATAAAGTAGATCTGATTCTGTCAGACGATGGCCTGCAGCATTATGCGATGGCCAGAGACGCCGAAATTGTTGTCAGTGATGCGACGCGCGGATTTGGTAATGGCTGGCAGTTGCCGGTTGGGCCTCTGCGTGAGCCCATATCCCGTATCGATACGTGTGATCTGCACCTGGTAAATGGCGTTGATTTCACGGTGCAGCCGACAGGCTATTTCGTCGATTCGGTTGAGCTATCGCCTGAGAGCCTGAAGGGCAGGCGTGTTCACGCTGTTGCTGGCATCGGAAATCCAGCACGCTTTTTTACCACGCTCCGGCAGTTAGGCGCTGATGTTGTAGAGCATGCATTTTCCGATCATCACGCGTTTGTAAAAGAAGACCTTGTGTTTAATGATGATTTACCCGTCGTCATGACAGAGAAAGACTGGGTAAAATGTCGTAGTTTTGATTTACCAAATGCAGGTTTTCTTCGGGTAAGTGCCGCTGCGACTGAAGCCGCCGAAGAAAACATTTCGCAGTTATTGAAAAGATTGGGAGCAATCCGTCATGGATAAAAAATTACTGAGCATGCTGGTATGCCCTGAGTGTAAAGGCAAATTGAAGTACGACCGTGAAGCTCAGGAGCTTCTGTGTACGTTCGATGGTTTAGCGTATCCGATTCAGGATGGCGTGCCGGTAATGCTGGAGGGCGAAGCTCGTAAGATGAGCGAAGAAGAAAAGCTAGAGAAAGCCAAAGCGGTGAAACCAGCGGAATGATCCGGGTACTGTTTGTTTGCCTCGGCAATATCTGTCGCTCTCCAACGGCGCACGGCGTCATGCTGGGGCTGCTGGAGAGTGAGGGTCTGAATGATCAGGTCTTTGTCGACTCTGCGGGAACAGCAGGGTGGCATATCGGTAAAACGCCAGACCCGCGCTCTCAGCAGGCAGCCCTCGCGCGGGGCGTTGATATTTCAGACCAGCGTGCACGCCAGGTTTCTGCAGAAGATTTTGAAACTTTCGATTATGTTCTGGCAATGGATCGATCAAACCTCGACGATCTGAAAGCGCTCTATGCCAGTAATGGAAGTCAGGGCACTGAGCCCAAACTGTTTCTGCGTGCATTTGGACGCAGCTTTGACGAACATGAAGTGCCTGATCCCTATTACGGTGGTGAGGCAGGATTTCGTCATGTTCTTGATCTGGTTGAAGACGCCTGTGACGGCTTGTTGGCCGACATCCGGCAGAAGATGGATGCCTGATGTCTCAGATGCCGGTCATTTCTGAACACTATTCACTCCACGATAAAAATACGCTCAGGCTGGCTTCGTGTGCGGAGTACTTCGCAACATTTACCTCAAGTGATGAACTTGCGGAGCTTGTTCACTGGGCAGAGCAGAAAAGCCTTGCGATCCGCGTCCTCGGCGGGGGAAGCAATGTCCTTATGCCTGAGTTTGTTCCGGGGCTCGTTATTCAGTCAAAAGATGAAACGGTATCGGTCGTTTCTGAATATGAAAACTCAGTCGTTATAGATGTGGCGGCCGGGAAGTGCTGGCACGACTGGGTGGTAGAAAGCATTCAGTATGGCCATGGCCTTGAGAATCTTGCACTGATTCCAGGTTCGGTCGGCGCCTCGCCCGTGCAGAACATCGGTGCTTATGGTGTTGAGGTGTCAGACCTTCTTGTCTCTGTGACTGGGTTCAGTATTGCAGAACAGCGCATGCTGACAATTGAAAAAGCAGATTGCGATTTTTCCTATCGGGATTCTGTTTTTAAACATCGCCTGAAAAATAATTTTGTTATTTGTAGTGTCAGGTTCCGATTGAATAAGTTCTTTTCGCCAAATCTTGAATATGCGCCGCTTAATTCACTTGAACCAAATGCCTTGTCTGCTCAGGATTTGATCGATTTTGTGGTCGGCGTCCGGTCTGCAAAACTGCCAGATCCTGGGCTGATTCCTAATGCTGGCTCCTTTTTTAAAAATCCGATTGTCAGTACTGAGACCGCCGACGACCTCAAAAACCTGCACCCAACACTGCCTGTTTATCCGGTTCATAGTGCTCCCCAGAGTGCTAAGTTGGCGGCAGGCTGGTTAATTGAGCAGTGTGGCTTTAAAGGCAAAGCGTACGGGCCCGTTGCCATGTATGAAAAACAAGCGCTCGTGCTGACCGCTCCGGGGGAGGCTGAGCTACAGGATGTCGCCCGCTTGCAAAGCCTGGTGCAGACAGAAGTCGAATCACGCTTTGGTGTTCACCTCGAACCTGAGCCGCAACTCTTTACTGACTGAGGTTTCGGCTCAGTTTATTCAGAATATCAAGGTGCGGCCCACATCGCGGACGATTTGCACTGGTCGAGGAACTACATCAAAGTCTCTGGTTACTGGAAACGGGGCATTCAAACTCAGTTTATTGGCGGATAGGCTTCTTAGTAAACGTGACGATGGTAATACCACCGAGAACCAACAGAGAGGCAATGACGAATCGACTGGTGATGGGCTCTGCCGCGAATAGCAATCCACCAACGGCGGCAATGACCGGCACTGAGAGCTGGACGACCGCCGCTTGAGATACCCGAAGGTGGCTGATGACGGCATACCAGACTGCATAGCCTGCACCGGATGCTAGTGCGCCTGATGCGATGGCGAGCAGGAGCCCTCTTTCCGTTAGGTAAACGTCGCCCAAAAAGTAAAAAAGCAGAATCAGCGCAGGTATGCAAGATCGTAAAAAGTTTCCACTGGTGTCGGCCAGAGGCGTCGCTGAGCCTCGCCCGATCAGGGTATATACGCCCCAGGCTGCCCCCGATATGGCCATAAGAACGAAGCCGGCAAGCTCAGGTGCTTCTGACCCGGGCAGCAGCATATAACTTAAGCCGCCAAAGGCCAGAAGAGTGCCGGCCCATTCTGTGAGCGCAAGCCGATGCCCACGAAAAACGCCAATCAGAATCATGGAAAGCTGAACAAAACCAAACAGAATAAGTGCGCCTGCGCCGGTATCAATGCTGATGTAACCGAATGACAGGGTCGCTGCGTAAATAAACAGAACCGTTGCGGCGGGCCAATTGCCGTAATTCAGAATCTGGTTCGGTCGACTGGGCTTCAACAGGATTAACGAGAGCAGGGCAAGGAAAACGGCGCCAGCAATAAGCCGCACCAGGGTGTATCCGGCCGGGTCGATAGTTTCGTCTTTGAGCGCCAGTCGACAGAGGACAGAATTACCGGCAAAGGCAAGCATTGCAAAGGCGGTGAGCCCTAGCGTGCGAAGCCAGTGAGGAGGTGAACTCATAAAAGTCCGGGTTAAAACCCGAACTTTTCTAAGACAGGGCTTGAGCCCTCATCCCAGCGGATAAGCCAGCCGTGATCGTCGCCCCAGTCACCGAGTACGATGCGCTGACGCTCCTGGCCGTTAAATTCCCAGTCATGAGTTGCCGGGCGGTGAGTGTGACCGTGGATCAGCAGGTTTACTTTCGCATCATCCATCACCTTGTCGACCTCTTCGGGGGTGACGTCCATGATGTCGTCCGCTTTCATCTGCTGGCCAGCTTTGCTCTCTGACCTGACCTGTTGACCAATGGCCAGTCGTTCTTCGATCGACTTGCTCAACAGATCGGCCTGCCACTCAGGGTTGCGGAACAGCTGTCGCATGTTCATGTAAGCAACGTCACGTGTACACAGGCTATCACCGTGCATCAGCAGGGCTTGTTGATCGCCAACGGTAATAACCGTACCTTCAGCGAGCATGTCCGCGCCACAGGCATTGGCAAATACATCGCCCATCAGAAAGTCGCGATTACCGTGCATAAAGAAAATTTTTACGCCTTGATCCGCGAGAGCTTTCAGTGAGGTTTGAATGCGTTCAACCAGAGCGTCGGTGTAATCGTCACCGATCCAGACTTCGAAGAAGTCGCCGAGAATATACAGTGTCTCTGCGTCTTTGAGCCGGTCCAGCAGTCCGAAGAAGCCTTCGGACATGGCTGGTCGGTTGCCCTGCAGATGCAGGTCAGAAATAAAGTAATGCGTCATAGAAACCGGATCAGTCAGCGATGACTTCAGCTTTCTCGATGATTACGTCTTCCGCAGGTACGTCCTGGTGGCCCATAGCCATCGTGGTACGCACGCCTTTGATGCGGTTTACCACATCCATGCCTTCAGTTACTTTGCCGAATACTGCGTAGCCCCAACCCTGCATGTCTTTGCTGGTGTGGTTAAGGAAGGCGTTATCAGCAACGTTGATAAAGAACTGCGCGCTGGCAGAGTGTGGGTCCATAGTGCGGGCCATCGCCAGGGTGCCAACTTCGTTCTTGAGGCCGTTGTCAGCTTCGTTTTCGATAGGCTCGCGAGTTGCCTTCTCTTTCATGCCAGGCTCCATGCCGCCGCCCTGAATCATGAAACCGTCGATGACGCGGTGGAAGATAACGCCGTCGTAGAAGCCATCTTTAACGTACTGCTCGAAGTTTGCGGCAGTTTTAGGAGCTTTTTCGTGGTTCAGTTCGACTTTGATGTCACCAAAGTTGGTTTTCAGCAGGATCATGATTTCTCTCAGCTCAAATAGTGTGTTCGGGTATCCCTTACGGGCTTTCGGCGCGTATAATACCGCCTTTTTCCACGGCCCGACATGGGGCGGCTATCGTTTCTGTACAGATACGGACCAATATGACTGATACGACATCGAACACCAGTAATAATTTCATCGCCAAAATCATTCAGGAAGACCTTGATGCCGGGCGCGTACAATCGGTGCAGACCCGATTCCCGCCAGAGCCAAATGGTTACCTCCATGTCGGCCATGCGAAATCTATCTGCCTCAACTTCGGCGTTGCCGAACAGTTTGATGGCGCATGTAACCTGCGTTTCGATGACACCAACCCAGAGAAAGAAAGCCAGGAATTCATTGATGCGATTAAAGACGACATCACCTGGCTTGGTTATCAGTGGAAGGGCGATATTCACTACGCGTCTGATTATTTTGATCAGCTGCACGACTGGGCGGTTGAACTGATCAAGGCCGACAAAGCCTATGTCTGTGACCTGAACGCCGAAGAGGCGCGCGAATATCGCGGCACCCTGACCGAGCCGGGTAAGAACAGCCCATATCGCGAACGTACTGTCGAAGAGAATCTCGACCTGTTTGCTCGTATGAAAGCGGGTGAGTTCGATACGGGTGCGAAAGTTCTGCGCGCTAAGATCGACATGGCGTCGCCGAACATGAATATGCGCGACCCGATCATCTACCGCATTCGTAAGATCACCCACCACCAGACCGGTGATAAGTGGTGCATCTACCCGACCTATGACTTCACTCATGGGCAGTCGGATGCGATTGAAGGCATCACTCACTCTGTGTGTACGCTCGAATTCGAAGATCACCGCCCATTGTACGAGTGGTTCATCGAAAACCTGCCGGTACCTGCGCAGCCTAAACAGTACGAGTTCGGCCGCCTCAACCTCGACTATACGGTAACGTCTAAGCGCAAGCTCAAGTTCCTGGTTGATGAAGGTGTGGTCGCTGGCTGGGATGATCCGCGTATGCCGACTATTTCTGGTATGCGCCGCCGTGGTTTTACCCCAAGCTCAATTCGCACCTTCTGCGACATGATTGGCGTTACCCGCAGTGATGGCATGGTTGACGTAGCCATGCTGGAGCACGCATTGCGTAGCGACCTGAACCAGAATGCACCTCGCGCCATGGCCGTACTCAAGCCATTGAAAGTGGTGATTGAAAATCTGCCTGAAGATCACAAAGAAATGCTCAAAGCGCCGTTCCACCCAGAGCTGGACCTGGGCGAGCGTGAGATGCCATTTACGCGTGAAATCTTTATTGATCAGGACGACTTCAAAGAAGAGTACAGCAAGAAGTTCAAGAAGAAGTTCTGTCCGGGCAAACGCATCCGTCTGCGTTTCTCTTATGTGATTGAAGCAACCGATTACGAGAAAGACGCCGATGGCAATGTCACGCTCGTGAAGGCGAAGCTGATTGAAAATACCCTTGGCGAAAACCCGGAAGACGGCGTAAATCCTAAGGGTGTTGTTCATTGGGTGTCGGCCACCGATCACAAAGAAGCCGAACTGCGTCTGTACGAGCGACTCTTCACCAGCGCGACGCCAGACAAAGGCGAGGGCGACTTTATGGATCACGTGAATAAAGATTCATTGAGTGTTGTTACTGCACTGATCGAGCCGGCACTGGCCGAAGCGGATGCTGAAGCAAACTTCCAGTTTGAGCGAGAAGGCTACTACGTTGCTGATCGCTTTGATCACACCGCTGAAAAACCGATTTTCAATTTAACTATCGGTCTTCGCGAAGACAAAGCCCTTTTGGGCTAACTACCTTGAAACTACAGCGTTGAAGTGCGCCTCAAAAATACTCATTTACTCTAGTAAACTCCGTTTTTTGATGCGCCCTTCGCCTTGTATTTTCGGCGTCGTAAACGCCCAAAATTAACCGGCAACTAAAGCCTCAAATTTAGCTATCGGAAAAACCATGACACTGAAGATTTTTAACACCCTGACCCGACAGAAAGAAGAATTCAAACCCCTCGTACCCGGCAAAGTCGGCATGTACGTGTGTGGCATGACGGTCTACGATTTCTGTCACCTAGGGCATGCCCGTGTCATGGTCGCGTTTGATGTTATTGCGCGTTATTTGCGCCATCGCGGTTTCGATGTGAACTACATCCGTAACATCACCGATATCGACGACAAAATCATTCAGCGTGCTAACGAAAATGGCGAAGCCTTTGATGCACTGACTGAGCGCTTTATCGCAGAAATGCACAAAGACTCAGAGTTGCTCGGTATCGAAAAGCCAGACGCAGAGCCAAAAGCCACCGCGCACATCGGTGATATCATTAAGCTGGTCGAAACCTTGATATCAAATGGCTTTGCCTACGCTGCCGATAATGGCGACGTGTATTACCGTGTACGCAAATTCGAAGGCTATGGTCAGCTCTCTGGCAAGGTGCTCGACGAACTTGAAGCCGGTGCGCGCGTAGAAGTGGGCGACGTAAAAGAAGACCCGCTCGACTTCGTACTCTGGAAGTCTGCCAAACCCGAAGAGCCACACTGGGATTCGCCGTGGGGTATTGGTCGTCCGGGCTGGCACATTGAATGTTCTGCCATGTCGACCTGCTGCTTAGGCGATACCTTTGACATTCACGGCGGTGGCCCGGACCTTAAATTTCCGCACCATGAGAATGAGATCGCCCAATCAGAAGCGGCAACTGGCAAGAAATACGTGAACACCTGGATGCACGCAGGGGCAGTACGTGTTGATGGCGAAAAGATGTCTAAGTCACTGGGCAACTTCTTCACCATTCGCGAAATTCTCGACAAATACCCAGCCGAAGTGGTGCGCTTCCTGCTGCTGTCGAGCCAGTACCGCAGCGCCATTAACTACTCAGAAGACAGCCTGAAAGAAGCCCAGACCAAACTCGAACGCTTCTACAACGCACTCCTGAACGTCAGCGTCGGTGACGTAAAAGATATCGACAACGATTACAGTGCACGCTTCCACGCCGCCATGGATGACGACTTTAATACGCCAGTGGCCATTGCCGTGCTGTTTGACCTGGTGCGCGATCTGAATAAAGCCTCTGGTGAAGAACAAGCTGCACTGGCAGGCCAGTTGCGTAACCTCGGTGGCGTGCTTGGCTGCCTGCAGTCAGACCCACAAAGCTTCCTGCAATCAGGTGCAGGCGACGAAGCAGAATGGATCGAAGAAATGATCCAGAAGCGCCTCGAAGCCAAAAAAGCCAAAGACTTCGCCACCGCCGACGCTGTTCGTGATGAGCTGGTAGCCAAAGGCATTGTGCTGAAAGACGGCCCTGAAGGGACGACTTGGTCGAAATCGTAATCTAATAAAAAAGTACTGAATTAGTAAATAAAGCGCCGGGTAATGCCCGGCGTTTTCGTATCTGGCGAATGTAAAGAAGGCCTGGTTGCCCATACAGTATATTTCGGCATTTCGCGCGAATCTGGCACGCTTTACATTCGTGCTTGCGCGTTTTGCCGGAGGGGAGTACGGTAAACATCAAACGAATCAGATACTTAGAAACTTGGTTTACAAGTTTATGTGCGCACGAATATCGAAATAACAGGCGTGCGCGTTTTTCTTGAAGGGAGGTTTGAGTTATGGAAGATTTTTCAATACAGTCAATAAGTTATCCGGGAAACCTCGAAAGAGTGTCCCAGGATAAATGCGCACGCACACTAATAAGCTGTTAGCCGAATAAATTACTCGGAGAAATCGTTATGCAATCAAAAGATCATTGGGAGAATGTTTACACCGCAAAGGCCTCTACAGAGGTTAGTTGGTTTCAAGAACACGCCGAGCTTTCAATGAAATTGATTCAAGATGTTGGCATTCCTACATCAGCTTCAATTATTGATGTGGGCGGTGGTGCTTCAACTCTCGTTGATGATCTTCTGGCACACAGTTATAAGAATATTACAGTTCTTGATCTATCCAGTGCCGCTTTATCTACAGCAAAAAGTCGACTAGGCAAAAATGCATCAAAAATAAAATGGCTTGAGGCAAATGTTTTAGAGGCGGACTTTCCAGTCCATGCTTATGATGTCTGGCATGATCGTGCAGTTTTTCACTTCCTGACCAGTGAAGAAGATCGTCACTTTTATGTTCGGCAAGTGTTAAAAGCAGTTAAACCTGGCGGGCTTGTTATTGTTGCCACCTTTGCCGAAGATGGCCCAACAAAATGCAGCGGGCTTCCGGTAATGCGATACAGCGCAGACCAGTTACATTCAGAATTTGGTGAGCCATTCCAACTTCTTGGCCATGAAAAGGAGTCACATCATACGCCGGGTGGCAATGAACAAAAATTTGTATATTGCTTTTGCAAAAAGGTGATTTAGTGCAAAAATCGGCTAACAAGTTGCTCAAGTCGGATTGTGGTAATCTGTCACCTCGCTTGCAAAAAGACGCAAGCGTGTCGCCAGTTCACCACAACCGCTTAGCAAGGCGTTATGTGTCCCTAGAGATCCTGTCATGAGTGCAAATGCCGGTGAATTATTCGAGACAATGAAGTATAGGCTTCAGATGCAAAATGAGGGAATTACGAATCCTCCTTCATCTGTAAAAGCAGCCACGGAAGTATTGGTAGAAAAATTGGCAAGTATAGATGCGACTGAAAGTATCGAAGTAAGTTTTGGAAATGGCACTAAAGTAAAATATATCCGCTCTTCTACAGGCGAGGTATTGGCGGAAATCAATGAAGGGTAAACACATAACAAGCAAAGGCAGGCTGGGACGGCTTCGCCGCCCCTGCTTTGAGCGTTATGTTTCAAAACCACTATGCAAATAGCTAATCTAATTGAGCCAGGGTTCTCCACAGCTGACGCTGAATACCCTGAAATAAAGCAAGAGGATGGAGATTTAACTCTGCGCTTTAAAGACTGGCAAGAAAAACTCGTTGAGGTTTTCTTCGGTGATGCTATTGCCTTCAAGTGGCAGATGGCCGAATCTTTTCTAGCCAATGAACGTGATGATTGTAGCTACGAAATTGAAGGCTCTGAATGGCTAGAGCTTCATCGTAAACAAGGTGAGATTGGCCCCCAAGAAGAATATAAGCATTACAAATTTAACTTTAATGCTGTTGGTCAATTTGAGGTTTTAGCTCAGTGCTATACCGTAAAAACATAACAAGGCAAGGCAAAATCGCCCTGCGGGCTGGACGCGCTAACGCGCGCCTTTGCTTGCGGCGTTAACTTTAAAATTAAAATCTTACAAGGAGAAAATATGGTAAATAAATTGGTAGTGTCGACACTGGTTGTGTCAATTCTTTTTTTGAGCGGTTGTGCTGGTTGGAATACGACATATCAACATATGGGGAAATATAAGAGTGAGTCTGAACTAAATTCAAATTCCATACCGCCAGAGCATGTTGACGTTTATGTTCAAGAGTACCCAAAAGGCTTTCATTATGACGAAGGGATAGTTTCAGTCGTAGAAGGATACGAATATGAGATACTAGGTGAAGCAAAGGTAGAATTTAAACCTGTGAATATACCAGCTTTTATGATCGCTGGACTCTTAACTTTCGGGATCGCTGCGTACCCTATGATGACACCCCCGAAGATGACAAAGGATAAAGCTGTTGATCTTCTTAGAATTAAAACGGCAGAGATGGGCGGTAATGCGATCATTGGAGTGAAATTGCCTAGTGGTTCTAATAAGCAAGAAGGAGCGTCAGGGATTGTCGTATATATTCCCGCAGAAAGTTAACAAACAGCAGCATTTGGACGCGCTAATAGCGCGCCCATGTGCTGGGCGTTATGCGTAATCTGTGATGGAATATATAGCTGTAATCGGATTCTTCGTTCTCTTTGCTTACTGGATCTATGCACATGTGGCATTTAGTAGAGCTATGAAGTCATACTCTAGAAAGGAGTTTGAGAAGCACTCAGGCCTTGATCTTCGATCCACTGAATTCGATAAGTTGAGTGATTCTCTCTATCTGAAGAAGTATAAGCTGTCGGGTGATGCTGAGCTCATTAGGGCAGGTGATAGGCTGTTGAAAGTAAAGGAGCGTTTTTACTTGATTTGGGTGGCTTGTTTCGTAGGAGGATTAGTTCTATGGGCATCGAGTTTTGTTTTCCATGCTGCAGCTGCATAACAAACCGCTGAAATTCATTACGGCCACAAAAGCGTGGCCTTCCACTAGGACTCGCTTTGCTCGCCGTCTAGTGGGGCGTTAGCAGGATTTGGTGATTACGCCTATGGAAGAGTTCCTATTGAAATTTGATAGTCCTGATGGCAGATGTTTTGTTTTAGTTGAAAACGATAGAACCTCATGTTGGGCTTACCTCATTGAGTCTGATAGTGAAAATATTCTGAAGGATGTGTTCTTATATAGCCCGATTGAGCCCCAGGAAAATTTTGATAAGGTGGCAATGGCTGAAGGTGCTACGCCAGTATTGATCACCAGGTACGCATCTGAATCTGCAGTCATTGATTCGCTTGATACATCAAGTATAAAGGTTAGGTGGTCGTCTATTTCGGGTAGCTTTTCAATTCATTATAGAGACAGTCCAATCGCTGCTATATATGCGGATCATCAGCTAGGATTTTCGAAGGCTTTAGTAGGAAGTTCCGGATTTGGAGAAGAGTGGGATGAGAATCGCTATAATCAGACCTTTCGTTGAAACTGCTAACAAACCGATGAAATTCGTTGCGGCCACAAAAAGCGTGGCCTTCACTAGGACTCGCTTCGCTCGCCGTCTAGCGGGGCGTTGGGCTCAGAGAACACATGCCACGTAATGAATTTAAATCAATTCGAGGAGTATTCTCGGATATAGTCCGCAGGAAATCTGACGCTGCTAAGGCTCGTCGCAAAGGCCGAGACAAAGCGGCTGAACCTTCTGCCGAAGTATACGCTGACTCTTGTGCAAGGATCGCTAGTGCGTTTGAAAATGACGGTTTCCGTTATGCAAAGAGCGGGCCTCACATGACAAGACGTAGAAACGGATTTGCTGAGAAGGTTGTATTTCAAACTAGTTACCATAATATTCCAGGTCAACATGTATCGCTTTCCGTAGCTGCCAACGTGGGATCTAAAAAACTCAAGGAGTGGCGGAACTCTCAGCCAGTATCTCTGCGTAAAGATGATTGGGTCGGTGGAGGGATGATTCATCTTTTAGGGACGAACCAAGTCTACCTCACATGGGAACTGGCTGACCCCGAATCCAGGGAAGATACGATTGCGGACGTTGTCGACACGATAAGGTGCTTTGCTCTTCCGTATTTTGACCATTTCCAAAACATCCCAACGGAGGGTGTTCAAAATTCTGTGTCAGCCAAGTCACAAGTCAATATGAGCGTCTAGCCGTCCCTCGAAGTGGATCGACAGCTGAGACAGTGT
>PBQA01000035.1 GCA_002724925.1 Oceanospirillaceae bacterium | reverse complement strand
CTCTCTTGCAGGGCTGCAAGAATGTAGGAGGGGATCTTATCTCCGAGCCTGTATCGGCTGATAGGGTGTTCGCGAAGATGCTTCGCTCCTACAATTAAAAAGCCCGCTCCGTGCGGGCTTTTTTGTGCCTGAAATTCAGGTGTTTGTGCTTTCCTGAGGCCAGTTTTTTCATGAGCCCTGGGCTACAATGCTGTTTTTTCCAGTAATGAAGCGTCATGCCGTTGAGAAAGAAGTACGACTATCGGATAGCAGATATACGCGTCGGTCGCATAGTGATCGGTGCGCTGGTTGCGGTAATCCAGCTGGTTGCTTATCAGGTTTTGCAGCAGTACAACATGGCTCGAATGGATTCTGTGGACTCCTGGGATGTTGCTCTATCCCTTGATGCTGCGCTGCCTTTAGTTCCTGAATTCGCTTTTATCTATTTTCTCTACATTCCGGGGCTGATTGTTCCGGCGCTGCTGGATATGCCATTCACGTTGTACCTCCGCTACGCCCTGTCGCTCGTGCTATCTGTCCTCATAGCTTGTGTCTGTTTTGCATTCGTGCCGCTTAAAATTATCCATGACACTTTTGTGTGCGCCGATTGGTCCTGCAGCGCGCTGGTCATGCTGCGGAGTCTGGATGCTGGCGTGAATATTCTGCCCAGCCTTCATGCGTCTCAAACCCTGTTGGCGGCGATTGTGATGGTTACCGCGAGCCGGGTCCATGGAGTACGGACGTTCTGGTGGGCCTGGGGATTGTTTTTATATCTGCCGATTATCGCTTCAACGCTATTAACTAAACAGCACTACGTGATTGATATTGTGGCGGGCTTTTTAGTGGGAGTGATTACCTGGAAGCTTGCTCTTCTGTTCGTGGGTGACGAGCACGTTGTAGACGAAGAGCCTGAGGTCGATGCAGCTTAACTTTTTCAGAGCGCTGGCCAATGTGTTGGGGTTAACCTGGGCGCGGGTGCGTTCTGATTTTCTGTTTCACTCATGGGTGACAATTACGCTCGGGATAACAGTAACGGCACTGATGTTCGTTCCTGATGCGGATAATTACCTCAGGTTTGATAGCGTTGCTATTCTTGAAAACGGGGAGTGGTGGCGCATCTTTACGGCTGTGTTTGTCCATAGCTCATGGGATCACTATACATGGAATGTGATCGTCCTTGTCGCAAGCAGCCTTGTGTGTGAGCAGATTAACCGGCGGGTATTTGTTATTTATCTGTTTGCTATGCTGGTTGCAAACGCGACGTTTAAGCTACTGATTTATGGCGGAGAACACAGTTCTTTGGGCTTCAGTGGTGTGGCGTCAGGCACCTTCGTATTGCTGTTGATACTTATCATCGCAGAGGGTATGACTACCCGGGATTTCTGGATGGTGGTCGTCAGCGCGGCGATTCTTGTCGTTTTTTCAGCTCATGAATTGGGTTTTCTTGGGAGTCAGACTGGCTGGGAAATGCTCACCGGGCACTCGATAGACTCGACGCCCGGTAAGAAGACAAAGCCGGCCCATGTCTTGGGTATGTTTACCGGCTTCGTTGTTGCTTCAGGCTACCTGTTTACGGCGGCGGTAATACGCAAACGTCAGTAATGCGAGCACTGCGGCAACTATACCAAGGGATTCCTCTTCCTCATCTTCATAGAATGCGCTGAATTCGCTGTATTCGACGGCCGGCCCCTCGCTCTCATCGTAACTTGAAAGTGTGAGAAGGTTAGCTTCGATGTACCCGCCGTAATTAGCATCAGCCACGAAGATATCAACGCGAAGCAAACCGTCCGAAAAGTCGCTCTGGTTGGTTACTGTCATCCCGGTTGGGAAAGCGATATGCAAGTGCTTCTTGGTGCATGTGGTGGTGAAACTTTGGCCTCTCAGTGATACAGACGTAGATCGCACGCCAGGCAATTCACCTCCATCGCAAGTAAACTGTGGATTGTCTTCTCCGACTTCTTCCGGATCGCTGGGTAGTATCAACAGATCGACAGTCAGATTGGTTGCTTCTGGTATGTCTTCTGGGAGTTCCATTCGCAACCTGATGTTGGGACTTTGGACGTTGTCTCTCAGAGAAACTAATTCGACGCCGGCCTCAACGGCTGAGCTGGTCGAGTCTTCCATGCTGAGGCTGTTGCCGTCACTGAATGTGATGCTGCCGCCAGCGACGAGGGTATTTGATTCTTCAGCGATAAAGTTGAGGGGCCAGGTAAGCGGCGTTGTCGCTGACACTTTGGCATCGGTATGAGTGGCAGTGATGACGCCGTCTGCGCACTCTGCGATGGCATTGCCATCACCATCCAGTAATCCCTCAGTGAGCAGGGTATCACTTTCACCACAGGTCAGTGGGGATGGATCAGAGGATAGGTTGGCTTCCAGGCGAACAAAGTCCTCTTCCTGATCATTTGGTGGCCAGGCCGTAACCACGGCGCCATTGCTGTTGCGCGCGATTTCGTAATAATACTTAGCGGCTCGGGCCGGTGGAATTTCGACTGTGGTGGTGGTAGCTTCAAGGCCTGTGCTGTCGAGTCGTTCAATAAGCAGTGCTGTGGTTTCGTCACTCTCTGAGGAGCTCGCCTTAAAGACAATGTGGACCGCTGGCGTTGAGGTGGTATCGCCGCTTCGTGGGCTTATTCGAAGAGTACGATCCTCTTCCCGGTAGAAGCTGCCGAGCACCTGAGTCCTGAAAGGCATTGTGCTGCTCGCATCTGCTGGTAGGTCCGCGGAGAGGGTCTCTATGTACGTGAGGTGGTCGGGAATATCACGAATGACGAGTGCTTCGCCTGCAGCGAGCCGTTGCGTGTCCATCCATACGGTGACGAACTCGCCATCGTTAAGCTCACCGTTGCGAGACAAAGTGTCGTGAGGCATCACTCCAGCGTTCAGGCTGACTTCGTTTCCGGGGGCCTGGTCGACAGGTTCTTCTGTCTGGGGTTCTTCTTCAGCCACCCCGGTGACTGTCACAGTGATGGTTGAATAAGTGACATCGGTACCGGTTGTGTTGACTTCGAAAGTAACTTCTTCAGTGACACCTTCTTCCAGATTGCTGAAGTCGCCGTTGGTATCAAAGGTTACTGATGCGCCCTGGTTATTCGTGGCCGTACCTTTCTGAGGGTAAACTTCAACGTAGATGTCACCATCTGCTGTTATATCCGTACTGAGAATCGTCACTGAGCTGTCGGAATCCACGCTGACCGCGTAATTTGGGGCTTCTCCCTGTCCATCCCCGGGACCATCAATCGGGCCTTCGCAGCTCTGTGGGTCCTGACAGTCATCGATGGGTGGGCATTCTTGTTCGTCGCAGGCGGGTGCTTCATCTTCTGGTGGAAGGTCGCAGCCCTGATCGAAACATTCTTCCGGCGGAAGTGTGTCAGATGGGCAATCGATACCGTCGCATTCAACAGCATTTGTATTGAGAGCTTGTAAGCCAAGCAGGAGAATCGCAGTGGAGAGGCCTTGTCTGTAATTCATTATTTTACTTCCTCTGTGAGAATGGCCAAATAATAAGCAATCTGTCGTAATCTGTCTTCCCCCTGAGGGGTGAATCTTCAACCAATAAAAAACCCCGCGCGGCTAACCGGGCGGGGTCTTAATCGTTAAGACAACTTACTTGTTGGCTTTACGCTCTTTCGCTTCTTCCATTACCTTGTCAGCGATCTGCTGAGGGCAAGGCATGTAGTGGCTGAACTCCATAGAGAACTGACCACGACCAGAAGTGATGGTACGCAGGTGGCCGATGTAGCCAAACATCTCAGACAGTGGAACGTCTGCTTTGATGCGAACACCGCTGGTACCCGGCTCCTGATCTTTGATCATGCCGCGACGACGGTTAAGGTCACCAATTACGTCACCTACGTTGTCTTCTGGAGAGAAAACGTCAACCTTCATGATCGGCTCGAGCAGCTGAGCGCCGGCTTTAGGCATAGACTGACGGAATGCACCTTTTGCAGCGATTTCGAACGCAACTGCAGAGGAGTCAACCGCGTGGTAGCCACCGTCGTATACGTCGATTTCAACGTCCAGTACCGGGAAGCCAGCCAGAGGGCCTTCTTCCATCATGCTCTTGAAGCCTTTTTCAATCGCAGGGAAGAATTCTTTAGGTACGTTACCGCCAACAACAGACGTATTGAATACGAAACCGGTACCTGGCTCACCTGGCTTCATGCGGTAATCAATCTTACCGTACTGACCAGAACCACCAGACTGCTTCTTGTGGGTGTAGCTATCTTCGATCGGCTGAGTAATGGTCTCACGGTAAGATACCTGTGGAGCACCTACTTCCAGCTCAACGCCATAAGTACGCTTCAGGATGTCGACTTTAATGTCGAGGTGAAGCTCACCCATACCTTTGAGGATGGTCTCGCCAGAATCTTCGTCAGTTTCAACCTGGAATGACGGATCTTCTGCAACCAGTTTACCGATCGCGATACCCATCTTATCAACAGCGCCTTTATCTTTTGGCTTAACCGCGATAGAGATAACCGGATCCGGGAATACCATGGCTTCCAGAGTACATTCATGCTTAGGATCACACAGAGTGTGACCAGTCTGAACGTTCTTCATACCGACAACCGCGATGATGTCACCGGCTTGTGCAGAGGTCAGTTCGCTCTTGTCGTCCGCCTGCATCTCAACCATACGACCGATACGTTCAGTCTTACCAGTTGCAGAGTTCAGCACGGTGTCACCTTTATTGATCTTACCGGAGTAGATACGGATAAAGGTGAGGGCACCGAAACGGTCGTCCATGATTTTGAACGCCAGAGCACGGAAAGGCTCATCAGCAGATACAATCGCTTTATCGCCAGTCGGGTTACCTTCTTCGTCGGTCAGATCCTGTGGATCAACTTCCGTTGGGCTAGGCAGGTAGTCAACAACGGCGTTCAGAACCAGCTGAACACCTTTGTTCTTAAATGCAGAACCACAGTAGGTAGGGAAGAACGCCAAAGTGCGGGTACCTTCGCGGATGCAGCGCTTGATGTCCTCCATAGATGGCTCAGTGCCTTCTTCGAGGTATTCCATCAGCAGATCTTCGTCCATTTCCAGGGCGGTTTCGATCAGCTCCTGACGGTACATCTCAACGTCGTCTGCCATGTCAGCAGGGATGTCCTGTACTTCGTAGTTTTCTGGCAGACCAGTGTCGTCCCATACGTAAGCTTTGTTGCTAAGCAGGTCAACAACACCGACAAATTCGTCTTCGGTGCCAATTGGCAGAACCATAACCAGTGGACGAGCACCCAGAGTTTTCTTCACCTGCTCAACAACGCGGTAGAAGTCTGCACCGAGACGGTCCAGCTTGTTCACGAAGATGATACGGGATACTTCTGAGTCGTTCGCGTAACGCCAGTTGGTTTCAGACTGAGGCTCAACGCCGCCTGAACCACAGAATACGCCGATACCGCCATCCAGTACTTTCAGTGAACGATAAACTTCAACGGTGAAGTCAACGTGTCCAGGGGTGTCAATAACGTTCAGGCGGTGGCCTGCCCATTCACAGGTAACAGCAGCAGACTGAATGGTAATACCACGCTCAGCTTCCTGTTCCATGAAGTCAGTGGTGGATTCGCCGTCGTGTACTTCACCGGTTTTATGGATTTTACCGGTCAGCTTCAGGATACGTTCCGTGGTGGTAGTCTTACCCGCATCAACGTGGGCAAAGATACCTATGTTTCTGTATTTAGAGAGGTCTGTCATAACGTTACTCGGTTAGCAGAGTGAAATTTCGCGCGATAATGTACACGTTTTCGGCGGCGATTTCCTCACACTTTTGTTCGTAAGTCCAATTAAAGCGAAAAAACCTTCGCTGAATGTCATTTCGAAGTCTTGCCAGTCCCAAGGTGGCAGCCTTTGTTGACAGGATGCCGCGCGCGCGTATGATGTCGGCTTTCATAATTAGTCGGCTCGCCGGCGAAGCTTTAGCATAAACATTACAACCTGAGGGCCAAGACGGTGGCAAAGGAAACGTTTGAACGCTCAAAACCCCACGTAAACGTGGGTACTATCGGTCACGTTGACCACGGTAAAACTACACTGACTGCTGCACTGACGCGCGTATGTGCTGAAGTATGGGGCGGTGAGCTGGTTGCTTTTG
Organism: Oceanospirillaceae bacterium; assembly: GCA_002724925.1. Lineage (GTDB taxonomy): Bacteria > Pseudomonadota > Gammaproteobacteria > Pseudomonadales > Oceanobacteraceae > Thalassolituus. Next base: position 19,826 of record PBQA01000035.1, on the reverse strand, counting down.
AAGGTATCGACAACGCACCAGAAGAGCGTGAGCGTGGTATCACCATCTCAACCTCTCACGTTGAGTACGAATCACCAAGCCGTCACTACGCACACGTCGACTGCCCAGGACACGCTGACTATGTTAAGAACATGATCACCGGTGCTGCACAGATGGACGGCGCGATCCTGGTATGTGGTGCGACTGATGGCCCAATGCCACAGACTCGTGAGCACATCCTTCTGTCACGTCAGGTAGGTGTACCTTACATCACTGTATTCCTGAACAAAGCAGACCTGCTGGCTGAAGACTGCGGTGGCGCAGACTCAGAAGAATACGCAGAGATGCTTGAGCTGGTAGAAATGGAACTGCGTGACCTGCTGAGCGAATACGAATTCCCAGGTGACGATACTCCAATCATCCCAGGTTCTGCTCTGATGGCTCTGAACGGCCAGGACGACAACGAAATGGGTACCACTGCTGTTAAGAAGCTGGTTGAAACTCTGGATACCTACATCCCAGAGCCAGAGCGTGCAGTAGACGGCGCCTTCATTATGCCAATCGAAGACGTATTCTCGATCCAGGGTCGTGGTACGGTTGTAACGGGTCGTGTTGAGCGCGGTATCGTTAAGACTGGTGAAGAAATCGAAATCATCGGTATTAAAGAAACCACCAAGACGACTTGTACTGGTGTTGAAATGTTCCGCAAGATCCTGGACGAAGGCCGTGCAGGTGAGAACGTAGGTGTCCTGCTGCGTGGTACTAAGCGTGACGAAGTAGAGCGTGGTCAGGTACTGGCGAAGCCAGGTTCAATCACTCCACACACCAAGTTCTCTTCAGAAGTCTACGTACTGGGTAAAGACGAAGGTGGCCGTCACACGCCATTTTTCAAAGGTTACCGTCCACAGTTCTACTTCCGTACGACTGACGTCACTGGTGCTGTAGAGCTGCCAGAAGGCGTAGAAATGGTCATGCCAGGTGACAACGTGACACTGGAAGTGACTCTGATCGCTCCAATCGCGATGGACGAAGGTCTGCGCTTTGCGATCCGTGAAGGCGGTCGTACTGTAGGTGCTGGTGTTGTAGCTAAGATTATCGAATAATCTGCGCCAATACCTTGTAGGAGGGGATCTTATCCCCGAACCCGTATCTGCTGATCCGGTGTTCGCGAAGATGCTTCGCTCCTACAATTAAAAAGCACGCATTATGTGGGTGTTTTTAGCCGGTTTTCCGGTTGCTATCTCTCGATAGCAAATAAATCCAGTTTATCAATACGTTAGGGGTTGATTAGTTGGTGGGGTTGCTGTAACTTACGCCGCCCTGATTGAGAGTCATAGGCCAGTAGTTCAATTGGTAGAGCGTCGGTCTCCAAAACCGAAAGTTGGGGGTTCGAGTCCCTCCTGGCCTGCCAAAATTTCAAGGTGGCAGCTTCGGCTGCCATTTTTGGCTTTAGGGAAAGGTATGAGTACCGAAAGTAAAGCAAGCGTTTCGATGTTTGATGCAGTGAAGTGGCTGGTAGCAGTTGTCCTGTTTGCAGGTGCGGTTGTGGGCGCTGGCGATTATGTTCTTCCGGAGCTGGGTACTCTGTACCGTGTGCTTGCGGTTGTAGCGCTGATGTTGCTTGCTGCGGGTGCTGCACTCACGACGACCCAGGGTGCAAACTTCCTGGTGCTTCTGAAGGAAGCGAATAAAGAACGTCGTAAAGTCGTCTGGCCAACGCCGGTTGAAACTCGCCAGACCACGATGATTGTGGTTGCGGTTGTCTTCATTGTTGGTCTGTTTCTGTATCTGCTCGACATGGGTCTGAGCTCACTCGTTAAACTGATTGTAGGTTGAGGAACAGAATATGACTATGCGTTGGTATGTTGTTCATGCGTACTCGGGCTACGAGAAGCGTGTTCAGACTCAGCTGAAAGAACGTATCGAACTGCATGATATGCAGGACAAATTCGGTGAGGTGTTGGTGCCTACTGAAGAAGTCGTTGAAGTGCGTGACGGTAAGAAGCGCAAAAGCGAGCGTAAGTTTTATCCGGGTTATGTTCTGGTTGAGATGGATATGGATGACGATTCATGGCATCTGGTTAATCAGACCCCTCGCGTAATGGGCTTTATTGGTGGTACGGCAGATAAGCCAGCCCCGATCAGCAAAAAAGAAGCGGATGCGATCCTACAGCGTGTTCAGGATGGCGCTGATAAGCCAACGCACAAAACCATCTACGAGCCGGGTGAAGTGGTTCGTGTTATTGATGGTCCGTTTGCAGACTTTAACGGTGTGGTTGAAACCGTTGATTATGAGAAGTCTCGTCTGCAGGTGGCGGTAACAATTTTTGGTCGCTCTACGCCGGTTGAGCTTGAGTTTACTCAGGTCGAAAAATCCGCGTAAGCGAAAATCAATGCCCTCAGGGGCGGGGAGCCAGTGGCCGATGCGCAAGCGTCTGCCACTTTTTGGCGTTAATACCCACTAGGAGAAAAGCACATGGCTAAGAAAGTAGAAGGCTATATCAAGCTTCAGGTTGGCGCTGGTAAAGCTAACCCAAGTCCACCTGTTGGTCCTGCGCTGGGTCAGATGGGTCTGAACATCATGGAATTCTGTAAGGCATTCAACGCCCAGACTCAAGGTCTGGAAGCTGGTGCACCGGTTCCAGTTGTTATTACTGCATACAACGACCGCAGCTTTACCTTCGAAATGAAGACGCCACCTGCGTCTTACCTGCTGAAGAAAGCAGCTGGCATTACCAGTGGTTCTTCACGTCCAAACACTGAAAAAGTCGGTACCGTAACTCGTGCGCAGCTGGAAGAAATTGCTACTGCTAAAGCACCAGATCTGACTGCAGCCGATATGGATGCAGCGGTACGTACAATCGCTGGCTCTGCCCGCGCGATGGGTCTGAACGTGGAAGGAGTTGAGTAATGGCTAAGCTGACTAAGCGCCAGAAGGCGATCGCTGAGAAAGTTGAACTCGGCAAAGTTTACTCAGTAGAAGAAGCAGTTGAATTGCTGGCTTCTCTGCCGGGTGCAAAGTTTAAAGAGTCTGTTGATGTAGCCGTTAACCTCGGCATCGACGCTCGTAAATCAGATCAAAACGTACGTAGCTCTACCGTACTGCCAAACGGTACAGGTAAGACTATGCGTGTTGCTGTGTTCACTCAGGGTGCTAACGCTGACGTTGCTAAAGAAGCAGGCGCTGATGAAGTGGGTATGGAAGATCTGGCAGAGAAAATGAAAGGCGGTGACCTGGCATTTGACGTAGTTATTGCTTCTCCCGATGCGATGCGCGTTGTAGGTCAGCTGGGTCAGGTTCTGGGTCCACGTGGTCTGATGCCAAACCCTAAAGTGGGTACTGTGACTCCAGACGTTGCTACCGCTGTTAAGAACGCTAAAGCGGGTCAGGTTCGTTACCGTAACGATAAGAACGGTATCATCCACACGACCATTGGTAAGGCAGACTTCACTGCAGATGCACTGAAAGAAAACCTGACCTCTCTGCTGGCGGATCTGAAGAAAGCTAAGCCAAGCCAGGCTAAAGGTGTCTACATGAAGAAAGTGACACTGAGCACCACTATGGGTCCTGGCCTGGTTGTTGATCACTCCGCTCTGGAATTCTGATCAGCAAAACCATCTTTGGGGTTGTCGCTGTGATTCTGTATCTCAGCGGCAGCTGTCAAAGACCGCAGGCGCGGTGGTTTGCTTTGCACTCCGCCGCTTAATTGTACCTGCGTAGATAGTGTGTGACCCCGTTCAGAATACTGAATTGTCACACGGGATGGCTCAATAGAGCCTAACTCAACTTTTAGGAGTTAATCGTGGCCTTAGGACTCGAAGATAAGAAGGCGATTGTCGCCGAAGTCCAGGAAGCAGCTGATGGTGCTCTGTCGGCAGTTGTTGCGGATTCCCGCGGCGTTACTGTGGCAGCCATGACCGCTCTCCGTAAAGAAGCACGTGAAGCCGGTGTATGGATGAAAGTCGTCCGTAACACTCTGGCACGCCGTGCAGTTGAAGGTACTGAATACGAGTGTCTGACCGAATCTCTGGTTGGTCCAAGCCTGATCGCGTTCTCTAAAGAACACCCAGGTGCTGCTGCTCGTATCTTCAAAAACTTCGCGAAAGAAAACGAAGCTTTTGAACTGAAGACCGGTGCCTTTGGCGGTGACGTGGTTTCCGTTGATATGTTGGCAACTCTGCCGACATACGACGAAGCAATCGCGAAACTGATGAGCGTCATGAAAGAAGCATCTGCTGGCAAGCTGGTACGTACCCTTGCTGCGCTTCGTGAGCAAAAAGAACAGGAAGCTGCCTGATCCGTTTCAGGTAAGTTTCGAACGATTTAACGGGTGTGATACCCAATACAATTTAGGATCAATCTCATGTCACTGACAAAAGAAGATATCATCAATGCAGTAGCTGAAATGTCTGTAATGGACGTTGTTGAGCTGGTTGAAGCGATGGAAGAGAAGTTCGGCGTTTCTGCAGCAGCAGTTGCAGCAGCTCCTGCTGCTGGCGATGCTGGCGGTGCAGCTGAAGCTCAGACTGAATTCGACGTAATCCTGTCTGCAGCTGGCGATAAGAAAGTTAACGTAATTAAAGCAGTACGTGAACTGACTGGCCTGGGTCTGAAAGACGCTAAAGGTATGGTTGACGGCGCTCCAGCAACTGTTAAAGAAGGTGTTTCTAAAGAAGACGCGGAAGCGGCTAAAGAAACTCTGGAAGCAGCTGGCGCAGTTGTTGAAATCAAGTAATCGCAGCTTCTGCGATTCGCTTGGCATCATGCCAGACCCGGCATGATGATCGGCTGACGGGTTTTTTCCCGTCAGCCTTTTTCACGTTATGGAATACGTGAGTAAAACCGGCCCATTGGTCGGGTTTTTTAGCAAGGCAACTCTTCGAGCCACGGGTACTTCTGCCCAATCGAGGAAACAGTCCGGGGATCACTGATGGCTTACTCATACACTGAGAAAAAACGTATCCGTAAGGATTTCGGTAAATTACCGAGCGTGATGGATGTGCCCTACCTTCTGGCAATCCAGATTGACTCATATCGCAAGTTTCTGCAGGAAGGTCTCGACGCAGATACGCGTCACGACGTCGGCCTTCATGCGGCATTTAAATCTGTTTTCCCGATCGTCAGCTACTCAGGGAACGCAGCTCTCGAGTACGTGAGCTACCGTCTGGGTACACCTACGTTTGACGAGAAAGAATGTATGCTCCGTGGTGTCACTTATGCGGCACCACTGCGCGTTAAGGTTCGTCTGATCATTTATGATAAAGAATCAGCGACCAAAGCAATTAAAGACATCAAAGAACAAGAAGTTTACATGGGCGAAATGCCCCTGATGACCGATAACGGTACCTTTATTGTCAACGGTACCGAGCGTGTAATCGTGTCTCAGCTGCACCGTTCTCCGGGTGTGTTCTTTGATCATGACAAGGGTAAAACCCACTCCTCAGGTAAGCTGCTGTATAACGCACGTGTGATTCCTTACCGTGGTTCATGGCTCGATTTTGAATTCGATCCAAAAGACCTGGTATACGTGCGTATCGACCGTCGTCGTAAGTTGCCAGCAACTATCCTGCTGCGCGCCCTCGGCTACAACACCCAGGATATTCTGGAAGCCTTCTACGACAATGACGAATACCGCATCACCAAAGATGGTGTAATGCTGAAGCTGATTCCATCACGTCTCCGTGGTGAAACAGCAGCGTTCGACATTATGGACAACGATGGCAACGTGATTGTTGAAGCGACTCGTCGTATCACGGCACGTCACATCCGTCAGCTGGAAAAAGCAGGCGTTGAAGAGCTGGTTGTGCCGGTTGAATTCCTGGCGGGTAAATCTCTGGCGAAAGACCTCGTTGATGCCAACAGTGGTGAAGTCGTTGCTGCGGCGAACGACGAAATTACTGTCGAAATGCTCGAGAAAATGGGCGAAGCCAAGGTCACTGAGTTCGAGACTATTTACACCAACGAACTCGATTGTGGTCCATTTATCTCTGATACTCTGCGTACTGATCCAACCAGCAATGCTCTCGAAGCTCTGGTTGAAATCTATCGTATGATGCGCCCTGGTGAGCCGCCAACGAAAGAAAGCGCAGAAGCTCTGTTTGAAAACCTGTTCTTCACTGATGAGCGTTACGACCTGTCTGCGGTAGGTCGTATGAAGTTCAACCGTCGTATCGGTCGTGAAGAAATTCTGGGTTCTGGCACTCTGGATAAGGAAGATATTGTTGAGGTACTGAAAACCCTGATCAATATCCGTAACGGTCTGGGCGTTGTCGATGACATCGACCACCTGGGTAACCGTCGTATCCGTTCTGTGGGCGAAATGGCAGAAAACCAGTTCCGTGTTGGCCTAGTTCGTGTTGAGCGTGCCGTACGTGAGCGTCTGTCTATGGCCGAATCTGAAGGCCTGATGCCTCAGGATCTGATCAACGCTAAGCCAGTGGGTGCAGCGGTGAAAGAGTTCTTTGGTTCATCTCAGCTGTCTCAGTTTATGGACCAGAACAACCCGCTGTCTGAAGTGACTCACAAGCGTCGTATCTCGGCTCTCGGCCCTGGCGGTCTGACCCGTGAGCGTGCTGGCTTCGAAGTGCGTGACGTTCACGCGACTCACTACGGTCGCGTATGTCCTATTGAAACGCCTGAAGGTCCAAACATTGGTCTGATCAATTCGTTGTCTTCATACGCGCGTACCAACGAGTACGGCTTCCTGGAGACTCCGTATCGTAAGGTTAATGGTGGTGTCGTTACTGACGAAATCATCTACGTGTCAGCGATTGAAGAATCAGACTACGTGATTGCACAGGCATCGGTACCAACAGACGAAGAAGGTCGTCTGCAAGGTGATCTGATTTCTGTACGCCACAAAAACGAATTCACCATGATGTCACCGGATAACGTGACGCTGATGGACGTGTCACCGCAGCAGGTTGTATCGATCGCTGCGTCGTTGATTCCGTTCCTCGAGCACGATGATGCTAACCGTGCATTGATGGGTTCGAACATGCAGCGTCAGGCGGTTCCGACACTCAAATCCGAGAAGCCTCTGGTAGGTACTGGTATTGAGCGTGCGGTAGCGCAGGACTCCGGTGTATGTGTGGTGGCTAAACGCGGCGGTGTCATCGACTCTGTTGATGCATCACGTGTGGTTGTAAAAGTTAACGACGAAGAAACGGTTGCCGGTGAAGCAGGTGTAGATATCTACAACCTGACTAAGTACACCCGCTCTAACCAGAACACCTGCATTAACCAGCGTCCGCTGGTACGCGCTGGTGATACGGTTCAGCGTGGCGACGTGATGGCTGATGGTCCTTCTGTGGATCTGGGTGAGCTGGCTCTGGGTCAGAACTTCCGTATCGCCTTCATGCCGTGGAACGGTTACAACTTCGAGGACTCCATCCTCCTGTCTGAGCGTGTTGCTCAGGAAGACCGTCTGACCACTATCCATATTCAGGAACTGACCTGTGTGGCGCGTGACACCAAACTGGGTTCTGAAGAAATTACTTCGGATATTCCAAACGTCGGTGAAGCCGCTCTGGGTAAACTGGATGAATCCGGTATCGTTTACATCGGTGCTGAAGTTAAGCCGGGTGACATTCTGGTTGGTAAGGTAACTCCGAAAGGTGAAACCCAGCTGACCCCAGAAGAGAAACTGCTGCGTGCGATCTTCGGTGAAAAAGCGTCTGACGTGAAAGATACGTCTCTGCGCGTTAAGACCGGCACCACAGGTACCGTTATCGACGTACAGGTCTTCACCCGTGATGGTGTTGAAAAAGACCAGCGTGCGAAAGACATTGAAGACGAGCAGCTCAGTGAAGTCCGTAAGGACCTCAAAGAAGAGATGCGTATCGTTAAGGGCGCCACTTTTGAGCGTCTGACACGTGCTCTTGAAGGTCAGAAAGTGAATGCAGCTCCAGGTCTGAAGAAGGGCGATACCCTGACCGCTGACTACCTGGCTGAATTGACCGAAGACCAGTGGTTCAAGATTCTTCCGCAGGACGAATCTCTGGCAGAAACCATTGAGCGTGCTGAGCAGTACATTGTTGATCGTCAGAAAGCACTGGATGAGCGCTTCGAAGATAAGAAACGCAAACTCCAGACAGGCGACGATCTGGCTCCGGGCGTACTGAAGATTGTTAAGGTGTACCTGGCAATCAAACGTAAGATCCAGCCAGGCGATAAGATGGCGGGTCGTCATGGTAACAAAGGTGTTATCTCAGCGATCAAGCCTATCGAAGATATGCCTTACGATGGCACCGGTACTCCGGTCGATATCGTACTGAACCCACTGGGTGTACCGTCACGTATGAACGTCGGTCAGATCATGGAAATCCACCTTGGCCTTGCGGCGAAAGGGTTGGGTGAAAAGATCGACCGTATGATCAAAGAACAGCAGGAAATCGCGAAACTGCGTGGCTTGCTGGGCGAGATCTATAACGGTGGCGACGGCCGTATTGAAGACCTTGATAGCTTCTCTGATGCTGAGGTTCTTGATCTGGCTGATAACCTGCGTGCGGGTGTGCCTATGGCGACACCAGCATTCGACGGTGCGAAAGAAAGCGAAATCAAGCGTCTGCTGCGTCTGGCTGATCTGCCGGATTCTGGCCAGATGACTCTGTACGATGGCCGTACAGGTGATGCGTTCGATCGTCCTGTGACCGTGGGTTACATGTACATGCTGAAACTGAACCACCTGGTAGACGACAAGATGCACGCTCGTTCGACCGGTTCATACAGCCTCGTTACTCAGCAGCCGCTGGGCGGTAAAGCTCAGTTCGGTGGTCAGCGCTTCGGTGAGATGGAAGTGTGGGCACTGGAAGCATACGGTGCAGCATACACCCTGCAGGAAATGCTCACTGTTAAGTCGGATGACGTGGCTGGTCGTACCAAGATGTATAAAAACATCGTTGACGGCGATCACCGTATGGAAGCCGGTATGCCGGAATCCTTTAACGTACTTGTTAAAGAGATCCGCTCACTGGGTATCGACATCGAACTGGAAAACGAATAAGCGGGCGGAGCTAGAGTACTATGAAAGACTTAGTCAATTTTCTGCGTAACCAGAACAACGCTGATGAGTTCGATGCGATCCGTATTGGCCTCGCCTCTCCAGCAATGATCCGTTCATGGTCTTTTGGTGAAGTTAAAAAGCCAGAGACCATTAACTACCGCACGTTCAAGCCTGAACGTGACGGTCTGTTCTGTGCGCGTATCTTTGGTCCTATCAAGGACTACGAATGCCTGTGCGGTAAGTACAAGCGTCTCAAGCACCGTGGTGTGATCTGTGAGAAGTGTGGCGTTGAGGTAACTCAGGCTAAAGTTCGTCGTGAGCGTATGGGTCACATCGAGCTGGCTTCTCCGGTTGCGCACATCTGGTTCCTCAAGTCGCTGCCGTCCCGTATCGGTTTGATGCTGGATATGACGCTGCGCGACATCGAACGTATTCTTTACTATGAATCATTCGTAGTGACCGAGCCTGGTATGACCACGCTCGACGTAGGTCAGCTGCTGACCGACGAGCAATACTACGAAGCGATTGAAGAATTTGGTGACGAATTCGACGCGAAAATGGGTGCGGAAGCTATCCAGACTCTGCTGGGTCAGATTGAACTGGGCGAAGAAGTTCAGCGCCTGCGTGATGAGATCCCTGGCACCACGTCTGAGACCAAGATCAAGAAGCTGTCTAAGCGTCTGAAGATTCTTGAGGCGTTCCACAACTCAGGTAACGATCCTCAGTGGATGATCATGGAAGTTCTGCCGGTTCTGCCGCCAGATCTGCGTCCACTGGTACCTCTGGACGGCGGCCGCTTTGCGACCTCCGACCTGAACGATCTGTACCGTCGTGTGATCAACCGTAACAACCGTCTGAAGCGCCTGCTTGAGCTGAGCGCGCCTGACATCATTGTACGTAACGAAAAACGTATGCTGCAGGAGTCTGTAGACGCCCTGCTGGATAACGGACGTCGTGGCCGTGCGATCACAGGTTCTAACAAGCGTCCACTGAAGTCGCTTGCAGACATGATTAAAGGTAAGCAGGGTCGTTTCCGTCAGAACCTGCTTGGTAAGCGTGTTGACTACTCTGGCCGTTCGGTAATTACCGTAGGTCCTCAGCTGCGTTTGCACGAGTGTGGTCTGCCGAAGAAGATGGCTCTGGAGCTGTTCAAGCCGTTCATCTTCTCCAAGCTGGAGCACCGCGGTCTGGCGACAACCATTAAAGCTGCGAAGAAAATGGTTGAGCGCGAAACCCCAGAGGTATGGGACATCCTCGCGGAAGTTATCCGTGAGCACCCAGTGATGCTGAACCGTGCACCAACACTTCACCGTCTTGGTATTCAGGCGTTCGAGCCACAGCTGATTGAAGGTAAAGCGATTCAACTGCACCCACTGGTGTGTGCGGCCTATAACGCTGACTTCGATGGTGACCAGATGGCGGTACACGTGCCGCTGACCCTGGAAGCACAGCTCGAAGCCCGTGCCCTGATGATGGCCACTAACAACGTACTGTCTCCAGCGAACGGTGAGCCAATCATCGTACCGTCGCAGGACGTTGTACTTGGCTTGTACTGGATGACCCGTGAGCGTGTAAACGCACTGGGTGAAGGTATGGTGTTCGCTGACCTCGATGAAGTCAGCCGCGCGTACTACGGTGGTAACGTACATCTTCAGGCGAAGGTTAAAGTACGTATCAACGAAACCAGCATTGACCTTGAAGGCAACAGCGAAACCCGCACCAGCCTGATCGATACTACGATCGGCCGTGCTCTGCTGTTCCGTATCGTACCTAAAGGTCTGCCATTCGAGCTGGTCAACCAGCCGATGAAGAAGAAAGCGATTTCTAATCTGATTAACACGGCATATCGCCGCGTTGGTCTGAAAGATACCGTTATCTTTGCTGACCAGATCATGTACACCGGCTTCCAGTTCGCAACGCGTTCTGGTTCTTCAATCGGTGTGAATGACTTCGTGATTCCGGACGAGAAAGCCGAGATCATTGAAAACGCTGATGCAGAAGTAAAAGAAATCGAAAGCCAGTTTGCTTCCGGTCTCGTGACGCACGGTGAGAAATACAACAAGGTGATCGACATCTGGTCCCGCGCTAACGAACTGGTAGCGAAGGCGATGATGGATAACCTGGGTAAAGAAGGCGTGATCGACCGCGAAGGTAACGAGGTCGAGCAGGAATCCTTCAACTCGGTTTACATGATGGCCGACTCAGGGGCTCGTGGTAGCCCGGCGCAGATTCGTCAGCTGGCGGGTATGCGTGGTCTGATGGCGAAGCCGGATGGCTCCATCATTGAGACGCCTATTGTGGCGAACTTCCGTGAAGGTCTGAACGTACTCCAGTACTTCACCTCGACTCACGGTGCTCGTAAAGGTCTGGCGGATACCGCACTGAAAACAGCGAACTCCGGTTACCTGACACGTCGTCTTGTTGACGTCGCGCAGGATCTGGTTGTTACCGAGCGTGACTGTGGTACTGAAGAAGGTCTGGTCATGACCCCGCTGATTGAAGGCGGTGACGTTGTGGTAGGTCTGGGTGACCGTATTCTTGGTCGTGTTGTTGCGACCGACGTATACAAGCCAGGTTCAGAAGGCGATGTGGTTGTACCAGCGGGTACTCTGATCGACGAAGCCTGGGTTCACAAGATCGAAGGCGAAGGTATCGACGAAGTGATCGTTCGCTCCGCGATTACCTGTGACAGCCGTGTAGGTATCTGTTCAGCCTGTTACGGTCGTGATCTTGGTCGCGGTCATCAGGTGAACGTGGGTGAAGCAGTGGGTGTTATCGCTGCACAGTCCATTGGTGAGCCAGGTACACAGCTGACGATGCGTACGTTCCACATTGGTGGTGCGGCATCGCGTTCGTCTGCAGCTGACAGCGTACAGGTTAAGAACGCTGGTAAAGTTCGCCTGCACAACATGAAGACTGTAACGCGTGAAAATGGCGACCTGGTTGCTGTTTCCCGTTCCGGTTCGATTGCTCTGGCAGATGATCACGGTCGTGAGCGTGAGCTGTACAAGCTTCCTTATGGTGCTGTTATCAGCGTGCAAGATGGCGCTATGGTCGAAGCTGGCCAGAAGGTCGCTACCTGGGACCCACACACTCACCCAATCGTGACTGAAGTGGCCGGTAAGATCGAATTCGTTGGTATGGAAGAAGGTATTACCATCAACCGTACTACTGACGAACTGACTGGCCTGTCGAGTATCGAAGTCATCGATCCTAAGGATCGTCCAGCGGCCGGTAAAGATATCCGTCCAATGGTTAAGCTGGTTGACGAGAAAGGCAACGACGTTCACCTGCCAGGTACCAACGCTCCGGCTCAGTACCTGCTGCCTGCGAACGCTTATGTGAGCCAGGAAAACGGCGCTATCGTAACTGTGGGCGACGTGATTGCACGTATTCCACAAGAGACTTCAGGTAACAAAGATATTACCGGTGGTCTGCCACGAGTTGCTGACCTGTTCGAAGCGCGTAAGCCGAAAGAGCCTGCAATTCTTGCAGAGATTTCAGGTACCGTGAGCTTCGGTAAAGAGACAAAAGGTAAGAAGCGTATCGTAATCACCCCGAACGACGGTGGTGATCACTATGAAGAGCTGATTCCTAAGTGGCGTCACCTCAACGTGTTCGAAGGTGAACAGGTTGAGAAAGGTGAAGTTATCTCTGACGGTCCGTTCAACCCGCACGACATTCTGCGTCTGAAAGGTGTTGGCCATCTGGCGATGTACATCACCAATGAAGTGCAGGAAGTTTACCGTCTGCAGGGTGTAGGCATCGATGATAAGCACATCGAAGTCATCGTTCGTCAGATGCTGCGTAAAGTCATCATCGGTGAAAACGGCGACAGCAACTTCATTCCAGGCGACCAGGTGGAATACACCAACTTCCTGGAAGAGAACGAGAAACTCGATGCAGCAGGTAAGATCGCTGCGAAGGGCGAACGTGTTCTGCTGGGTATCACCAAAGCGTCTCTGGCAACCGAGTCGTTCATCTCTGCGGCTTCCTTCCAGGAAACCACCCGTGTACTCACCGAAGGTGCAGTGACCGGTAAGATGGACACTCTGCGTGGCCTGAAAGAGAACGTAGTCGTGGGTCGTCTGATTCCGGCGGGTACTGGTCTTACGTATCATGAAGAACGTAAGCGTAAGCGTCAGAGCCGTGAAGATGATCGTATGAAGGCAATGCCAGAATCGTTGACTGTATCTGCTGAAGATATGGAAGCGAAACTGAGCGAAGCGTTCAGCGACAAGTGATGTCGAAAAGCACCTGACGTGCTTTGAGCGTCATCCCCGCGAAGGCGGGGATCCAAATAAAAAACGGGAGCTTCGGCTCCCGTTTTTTTATGCCCGGCCTTCATGGATTGGACTCAAACACTGCTTTACTCCGGTCAGGCTGCGGATTCGTTTTTGTCGCTGGTATACTTGGTCGATGACTTGGTAAGGGATGCATAAAGCGATGGCACATATAGGGATTGATCTGGGAACAACCAACAGCCTGGCGGCCGTTTGGCATGGTAATGATGTCAGTCTGGTGCCGAATGCTCTGGGAGAGTTTCTCACGCCCTCTGTCGTCAGCGTGATGGATGATCAGACTGTCCTCGTCGGGCGTGCTGCCAAAGAACGCCTGGTGACTCACCCTACGGCGACAACTGCACGTTTCAAGCGCTTAATGGGTACCCCTTCTACGGTTGCCCTGAACGGCAAAGAATTCAGCCCAGAAGAGCTTTCAGCCTTGGTGCTGAGGCAGCTGAAAGCCGATGCCGAACGTTTTCTTGGAGAGCCCGTCACTGAGGCTATTATCTCCGTTCCTGCGTATTTCAATGACAACCAGCGTAACGCCACACGAGTGGCAGCCAAACTTGCCGGTCTTAAGGTAGAGCGCCTGATTAACGAGCCGACCGCTGCAGCGATTGCTTATGGCGTGCGTGAAGAGAGCGATGAGATGAATTTCATCGTTGTCGATCTCGGTGGCGGCACGTTCGATGTCTCCGTCATGGAGAAATTCGATGACCTGCTTGAGGTTCAGGCCAGTGCCGGTGACAGTGAGTTGGGCGGTGAAGATTTCACTCAGGCAGTGGTCGAGTACATTTTACAGCAGCATAATCTTTCATGGCCGATACTCGCATTGCAGGAGCGCGGACGCATCTATCGTCAGGTCGACGAATTAAAAGCACTGCTGTCTGACAACGATCACGCTGAATTTTCCTTCAGGGTTAACGAGCGGGAATATACGACACAGGTGACACAGTCTGAACTGATGGATGTCTGGGCGAATCTTCTGAAGCGTCTGACTCTACCTGTGGAAAGGGCCTTGCGCGATGCTGGCCTTACTCCTTCGGATATTAGCCAAGCTTTTATGGTGGGCGGGGCAACGCGTATGCCTCAGGTGCAGCAGTTAATGACTCGTATCTTGCGACGCTTTCCTGCCTGTCATATTAATCCTGATCATGTCGTTGCTATGGGGGCAGCGATTCAGGCTGCCTTAAAGCAGAAGAATAAGGCACTCGGCGATGTTGTACTAACTGATGTGATGCCATTTTCTCTGGGCGTTGGCTGTTCCAATGAAGACGGGCAGGGCGGCTACCTTGATGATGTTCATAGCATCATCATTCAGCGCAATACCACGATTCCGGTCAGCAGGGCTTCTCAGTATGTGACCTTGAGCGATTATCAGGACAAGATCCATTTCACTGTGTACCAGGGTGAACACCGATTGGCAGAGCAGAATATCAAACTGGGTAAACTATCAGTCCCGGTGCCCAAGGCCCGGGCGGGGCAGGAGCCGGTAGAGGTGCGTTTCACGTACGATATTAACGGCTTGCTTGAGGTAAATGCGAAGGTGCTGTCGACCGGGGTGACTGAAACTGTCGTTATTCAGAATTCTGAAAGTCGCCTCAGTGACGACGAAGTTGCCGCCGCGCTGGCTCGTATCAGTGAGTTGAAGATACCTCCCTCAGAACAGGAGGCCAATCAGGCCTTGATGGCCCGGGGGGAGCGTTTATTTATGGAGCATCTCGGGCAAGTACGAATGAGTATTGCACGCGAGATCCAGCTATTCGAGCAGGCACTGGCAACGCAGGATCGCCGCCTGGCTGAAAAGGCGGCGCGTGAATTTGAAGACTTCCTGAATCAGTTTGGAACAGTGTTGTGAGCTGCTGGCAGGTACTTGGTCTTGAGTCAACCCATGATCAGCGGGCAATAAAAAAGGCATACCGGGCATTATTGAAAGAGCATGGCCCAGAAGATGACCCGGAGATGTTTATGCGTATTCGGGAAGCCTATGATCAAGCGTGTGATTATGCTCGTGACCGGATTGCTGCGGTTGAGCTTATGGCCGGTCCTTCACCTGAGCCGACGGTGAATAACCCGTCGGATTTAACTGAGCAGCCTTTGCTTGCTGACGCCGTACTGCCGTTCGGTGATCCTCAGGCTGAAAAAGCCGAAGAGCCTGTTGTTGCGCCACCAGAACCCCAGGTGTTTCAGGGAGCGGGAGAGATCCCTGAGTCACAGAAAGACTGGAACGCCGCACCTCTGATTGACCGTATGCAGGCGTTATTTTCAACCAAATCCTGGCGCAAGGAGGTTGCAGCGTGGCAGCAATTATTCGGCGATGCCGACTCACTGTCGCTGGTTGCACGTATTGAATTCAGGGCGGCACTGAACCATAGCTACCTACAGGCACTTGATGCCATCATCTTCGGGCGTTACCCAGACCCGGACGTCGTTCGGCTGATCTGTAACGAACTGAAGCTGGATCTCGAAGTCACTTCATTACATGATATCGGCATGCCTTCACGATCGGTCTTGAGCCTGACTGAAGACCTGTTGACCTCTTATGAAAGTGATGCCGACCGCCGAGCCCGGCGTTGGTCTCTGGCTGTGAGTGCTGTCTTTCGGCATTTTTTCAGTCCGTTGGGGCGAACAACGGCGGGAAGCTACTTTCTGACATTGGTAATGGTGTATCCGGGCCTGCTCTACATTACGAGCCTGTTTAATGGCAGTGCCTGGAGTAATGGCGTCTTTTGGGGGGTTGTCGCTGCTGTATTGATTAGCTTTGCTTTTCTCAGTATCAAGCGCTGGCGAGATACGGGTCGTAGCCCTCTATGGCTCGGGCTGGCGGTCATTCCCGTCCTTACCGTACCTATTCTGATGATGCTGATCGTGCTGGATTCATCGCCGGCAACGCCCGGTGATACTAATCCGCACAACTGGCCGTTGTTTCGTAGTCGATATCACTTTTCCAGACGAATGAAGCAGACATTGCGCAAGCCCGTTGAAGAAATCGTGTCATAACCTGAATTTGAATGGGGCACCATCTTGACCTGTTGTGGCTGGGGGAGTATCCTTCCGGCCCCTTTTATTGTGTGTGGACGTCTGCACACGTGAAATGTAATAACTGGAGTTTGCTTAATGGCTACAATCAATCAGCTGGTTCGTAAGCCTCGTAAGCGTAAGGTCGCTAAAAGCGACGTACCTGCTCTGCAGGCATGTCCTCAGCGTCGTGGTGTTTGTACTCGTGTGTACACAACTACCCCGAAAAAGCCTAACTCGGCACTGCGTAAAGTTTGCCGTGTACGCCTGACGAATGGTTTCGAAGTTACCTCATACATCGGCGGTGAAGGTCACAACCTTCAGGAGCACAGTGTTGTTCTGATCCGCGGCGGTCGTGTAAAAGACTTGCCAGGTGTTCGTTATCACACTGTTCGCGGTTCACTGGATACGTCTGGTGTTGCTAACCGTAAACAGGGCCGTTCTAAGTACGGTGCTAAGCGTCCTAAGGGTTAATTCCTTTAAGACATTGGATAAGAGTAAGGCTGTGCCATTTTTCGATAACGTTAAGTGCACTGGCTGACCTGAAGACCTAAAGAGGGCTTATCATGCCAAGAAGACGCGTCGCTGCGAAACGCGAGATTCTGCCAGATCCTAAGTTTGGGAATACCATTCTGGCGAAGTTTATGAACCACGTAATGATCAGTGGTAAGAAGTCTGTAGCCGAGAAAATCGTCTACGGCGCACTGGACACTGTTGCTTCTAAAAGCGGCAATGATCCAATCGAAATGTTTGAACAGTCTCTGGAAGCTATCCAGCCTATGGTTGAGGTTAAGAGCCGCCGTGTAGGTGGTGCGACTTACCAGGTGCCTGTTGAAGTTCGTCCTGCACGTCGTCAAGCACTGGCTATGCGCTGGTTGGTTGATGCTGCGCGTGGTCGTGGTGAAAAATCCATGGCTCAGCGTCTGGCGAACGAAATGATCGAAGCCTGCGAAGGTAAAGGTGCTGCGGTTAAGAAACGTGAAGACGTTCACCGTATGGCCGAAGCGAACAAAGCGTTCTCTCACTACCGCTTTTGATCGCTCAAAGGCTGTGTTCGTCCGGATACAGCCTTTATCTTTCTCCCTCTCTTATTTACTCCCTTTCTCGAAATCGTATCCGCCTCTGTAATGGTGGTGTAGTTCTGTCTGTGTTTGTTTTGCCGCTATCGCCCATGAAATCAGGGCTGGGCAGGGGCGGTCATTGACTGCCAGTGTTCTCTTATATTACGATTCGCGCCCTTAATATCTCATGTCAGGCGACGGTTTTGTGTCTGACATCCCTGATCCAGACAGAGGTGTAGCTGTGGCACGTACAACGCCGATTGATCGCTATCGTAATATTGGTATCTGTGCGCACGTAGATGCGGGCAAGACGACCACCACTGAGCGAGTGCTGTTCTATACGGGTGTGTCTCACAAAATCGGTGAGGTGCATGACGGTGCTGCAACGATGGACTGGATGGAGCAGGAGCAGGAGCGTGGTATTACCATCACGTCGGCAGCGACAACCTGTTTCTGGGCGGGTATGGCTCAGCAGTTTGACCAGCACCGAATCAATATCATTGATACCCCTGGGCACGTTGACTTCACGATTGAAGTAGAGCGTTCGCTTCGCGTTCTTGATGGTGCTGTTGTGGTGCTGTGCGGCTCCTCTGGTGTTCAGCCTCAGACCGAGACTGTCTGGCGTCAGGCGAATAAATACGAAGTGCCACGTATGGTCTTCGTGAACAAGATGGACCGTGCTGGTGCCGACTACTTTATGGTGGTCGATCAACTCAAAGCTCGTTTGGGTGCTACAGCCGTGCCTCTGCAGATCAATATTGGTGCCGAAGATGACTTCAAGGGTGTCGTTGATCTGATCAAGATGAAGGCTGTCATGTGGAATGAGGCGGATCAAGGTCTGACCTTTACCTATGAAGATATCCCTGCCGATCTTGTTGATACTGCTGAAGAGTGGCGTGAAAAACTCATCGAAGCGGCTGCCGAAGCTTCGGAAGAGTTGATGGATAAGTACCTTGAGGGTGAAGAACTCTCTGAGGAAGAGGTTAAAGCGGCGCTGCGCAAGCGTACCCTCGCTAACGAAATCGTTCTTGTCACCTGTGGTTCTGCGTTTAAGAACAAGGGCGTGCAGGCTGTGCTGGATGCCGTTATTGAGTACCTGCCGTCACCAACAGAAGTGAAGGCGATTGAAGGTATTCTCGACGACAAAGACGAGTCTGTCGGTGTGCGTAAATCATCGGATGATGAACCATTTGCAGCGTTGGCGTTCAAAATCGCAACTGACCCATTTGTGGGTACGCTGACGTTCGTGCGTGTGTATTCTGGCGTACTGAATTCTGGCGATGCTGTGATGAACTCTGTGAAGTCCAAGCGTGAGCGTGTTGGTCGTATGGTGCAGATGCACGCCAACTCCCGTGAGGAGCTGAAAGAAGTGCGCGCGGGCGATATCGTCGCTTTGATCGGTCTGAAAGATGTCACAACGGGCGACACGCTCTGTGATCAGAAAGACATTATTACCCTCGAGCGTATGGAGTTCCCGGATCCGGTTATCTCGGTGGCGGTTGAGCCCAGGTCTCAGGCAGATCAGGAAAAGATGGGCGTTGCTCTGGGCAAGCTCGCGCAGGAAGATCCATCGTTCCGGGTCGAGACCGACGAAGAGTCAGGTCAGACCATTATTTCCGGTATGGGCGAACTCCACCTCGACATTATTGTCGATCGCATGAAGCGCGAATTTAAAGTCGAGTGTAACGTTGGTAAGCCACAGGTGGCTTATCGCGAGAAGATTACCCGCACTGTTGAGATCAATAATAAATTTGCCAAGCAATCAGGCGGTCGTGGTCAGTATGGTCACGTTGTGATCCGCTTTGAGCCGAGTGAAGAAGAAGGTCTCGAGTTTGTTAATGAAATTACTGGTGGTGTGATTCCGCGTGAGTTCATCCCATCGGTTGAAAAAGGTATTGAAGAGCAGATGAAAAACGGTGTTCTGGCCGGCTACCCATTGCTGGGTCTGAAGGCGACACTGTATGACGGCTCTTTCCATGACGTTGACTCGAACGAGATGGCGTTTAAAATTGCCGCGTCACAAGCAACCAAACAGCTTTCAAAAGAAGGTGATGCAGTACTGCTCGAGCCGATGATGAAGGTTGAGGTCGTTACCCCTGAAGATTATATGGGTGACGTTGTAGGCGATCTTAACCGTCGCCGCGGCATGATTTCAGGAATGGAGGATACACCGTCCGGTAAGGTGGTGAATGCGTCCGTACCACTGGCAGAGATGTTCGGTTATGCAACCGATCTGCGCTCTGCGAGTCAGGGGCGTGCGACTTATTCCATGGAATTCGAAAAGTATGCGGAAGCACCGTCAAGCGTAGCTGATGCGATTATTAATCACTTGTAATTTAAAGATCCTGAACGAGGTGTTTTATGGCTAAGGAAACGTTTGAACGTTCCAAACCCCACGTAAACGTGGGTACTATCGGTCACGTTGACCACGGTAAAACTACACTGACTGCTGCACTGACGCGCGTATGTGCTGAAGTATG
>PBQA01000034.1 GCA_002724925.1 Oceanospirillaceae bacterium | reverse complement strand
GATGCTTTTCTACTTCTTGGCGGGAGTGAAAAACAGCGGATATTACAGCTCACCTTCTTATTTTGGAAAAGTGTCGCGGTTAGTATATGAATTCGGGAATAAATACAAGGAATGTTCATGGACACTGCTCTCGATCCAAGATTTGCTGCACTTCTAGCTCAAGATGCGTATGGTTTAAAGACCGAATCAGAACGTAAGACGTTCATGATTGAATACAAAGATAAACTTGAAGGGGAAACTGAGTTAAACGGAAAAACGGGCGCTTTAGTATTCCTGAAGTCATCTCATATTATGGGGCTGTGTGCTTATGGAATTGAAGACTACAAAGGGCAATCCTTCGTCGTATTAAAAGGAACAGCGAGCGGTTTTGACGCATTAACCGACCTAAATGCAGGTATTAAGCGATGTAGTAGTGGAGGCCAAGTTCACCAAGGATTTCAATACACATTCGAATCTTTTCTACCTCAACTGAAGGAGTTCCATACGGGGCTCGCTAGTAGACCTGAAATACACACTATTCATTGCATTGGTCATAGTCTTGGTGGAGCTTTAGCAACCCTGGTAGCTGACTGGCTGAGCTATAACACCTCAAAGACCGTCCAATTATATACTTTTGGATCACCTAGAGTAGGGATGCCCTACTTCGCCAGTGGGCTTACGAGCAGACTTCATTCAGAGAATATCTTTCGTGTTTTCCACAAAACTGATCCTGTCCCAATGCTCCCTACATGGCCTTTCACTCATGTGCCTGATCAGGGAACGGATTATTTGCTAGATTCGGGACTAGCCCTAATCCCATGGCAATATCATTTTATGAAGCATTATATAAAATCTGTTACAGGCGATGATTCTGAAAGTTTAGACTGGAAAATATTGAGGGCTAAACGCCCACCCGCAATGATGGATTCCGCTATAGAGAACTGGTTAAAGTCAGATGGGCCCGTTTCCCTTACACTAAATACGGCACGTATTCTCGATGCTGCTCTCTTGTGGGTTATTAATAAAATAATTAACCTAGCCGGGATAGCACTCATCGGGGCTGGGACAACCACATTCACCATCTTAGATCGTCTCGCGTATATGATGCACAAAGCCTATGACCTATCTAAAGATCTTGGTATCTGGGTTATGAGACTTATAAAGCGTATGGCACGAGCCTTGGGGATTATCGTAACAGATACTACGGTCCTCTCCGTGGCATTCATTCGTATGATATTCACTAGAATACATCAAAGTATCGCAGAACTAGTGCGTAAGGCATCTGCAGCAGTTGATCAATAGAATAGGCCTCCCCGCTGTCGATCCATAGTCTCAGTTGATACTTAAATTGAAATCGATACAAAAAACGGGGCTTTCGCCCCGTTTTTTTTGTTCCTACCCAATAATCAGCTCACCTGGTAAGTAAAGTCACCTTCTTCGGTAGCACCAATATGCACCTTAGTAACTTCTTCGCCCTCGGCCATCTTCGCTAAGCACTCAGATGCCAATGCAGGCAGCACAGTACGATTGAGGATGGTTTCAATGTTACGTGCACCGGTATCGGATTCCTGACAACGCGCGACAATATTGATGAGTACGTCTTCGTCGTAACTAAACTCTGCACCGTATTTTTCGGTAAGACGTTTCTCAATTTTACGCAGGTTAATCGCCGATATCTGCATTAGGTTCTCGTCATCCAATGGATAGTAAGCGATGGTATTCGCACGCCCCATGAATGCCGGTTTGAAATGCTGAAGCAGGTGTGGACGGATATTGTCGAGCAGCACTTCAGGCTCTGGTTTTTCTTCAACCTGATTAAAGATAGCGCGGATGGCATCTTCACCGGCGTTCGACGTCATGATGATGATGGTATTCTTAAAGTCGATATCCCGACCTTCACCGTCTTTGATCGTACCTTTATCGAAAAGGTTGTAGAAAATATCCTGAACGCCTGGGTGTGCCTTCTCCATCTCATCCAGCAGGATGACGGAGTATGGCTTACGGCGTGCCGCTTCGGTCAGTACGCCGCCTTCGCCATACCCCACATACCCCGGAGGGGAACCAAGAAGCATGGAGACTTTGTGCTCTTCTTTGAATTCAGACATATTAATGGTGGTAATGTTCTGCTCACCGCCAAACAGTTCGTCTGCCAGTGCCAGTGCCGTCTCAGTTTTACCAACACCCGACGTACCGCAGAACAGAAATACCCCCATAGGTTTACGCGGATCAGTTAAACCAGCACGCGAGGTCCGGATGACCTGTGCAATGGCTTCCAGCGCATGTGGCTGACCAATAACACGCTGCCCCAAGCGATCAGCAAGTGTCTGTACCGCAGTAATCTGATCACTGACCATTTTACCCACAGGAATACCGGTCCAGTTGGCGATGACCTCGGCAATAGCCTGCTCATCGACATTCGCTTGCATCAGAGGCGCATCCCCCTGAATACCAGCCAGTTCAGCCGTCAGTGCCTTAAGTTGGGTCTTCAGTTCGTCTGCTTCGCTATCGGACAACTTACTGTCAGCCGATGCCATAAAATTCTGATCAATTTTATCGCGGCATTCGCGAATTTGCGTAATCAATGCGTTTTCTTTTTCGTACTGAGCATTCAACTCTGCTAAAAGACTTTCTGCGTTCTGCTTTTCTTCGTAGAGTGCTGCCAGACGTTCGGTGTGTTCTCCTGTCGCTGCAGCCTCCCGTTCCAGTTTACCGATGGTTGTATCGGCACGTTGAATACGACGCTGCGCATCTTCTATTGCACCCGGCGTCGCGGACTGACTGAGCGCCACACGAGCACAGGCCGTGTCCAGCAGACTGACAGACTTATCGGGTAGCTGGCGTCCCGGAATATAACGATGAGATAAAGTCACAGAAGCGATAATAGCTTCGTCCAGAATCCGAACCTTGTGGTGATCCTGCAGCGATTGCGCAATACCACGCATCATATCAATGGCTTTTTCTTCCGACGGCTCTTCGACTTTCACCACCTGGAAGCGGCGGGTCAGTGCTGGATCACGTTCGAAGTATTTTTTGTATTCAGCCCAGGTCGTCGCAGCAATCGTGCGCAGCTCGCCACGTGCCAGTGCAGGTTTCAGCAGGTTTGCTGCATCGCCCTGTCCTTCTTTACCGCCCGCACCAATCATGGTGTGGGCTTCATCAATAAACAGAATGATTGGTGTGACAGAAGCGCGGACCTCTTCAATAACGGACTTGAGGCGATTCTCAAATTCACCCTTCACGCTTGCGCCAGCTTGCAGCAAACCAAGATCGAGTGTACGTACAGCAACTCCTTTAAGCGGTTCAGG
This sequence comes from Oceanospirillaceae bacterium, assembly GCA_002724925.1. Taxonomy (GTDB): domain Bacteria; phylum Pseudomonadota; class Gammaproteobacteria; order Pseudomonadales; family Oceanobacteraceae; genus Thalassolituus. The sequence continues at coordinate 66,720 of PBQA01000034.1, read as the reverse complement.
CACGTCACCTGCGGCAATACGCAGAGCAAAACCTTCTACAACCGCGGTTTTACCCACACCGGCTTCCCCCGTCATGATGGGGTTGTTCTGGCGGCGACGCGTCAGGATGTCGATACACTGACGAATCTCTTCATCACGACCGAGTACAGGATCAATCTGACCGCTTTGAGCACGCTCGGTTAAGTTCACTGTGTACTTATCAAGCGCTGGCGTTTTAGACGCAGACACAGGGCCTGCCTGGCCGCCTTCTGAGCCCGGTTCATTGCCACGAACCAGTGAATCAGTCTCGCCAGTGGTGCCGAAAATAGCGCGGGCAGTTTCACGGATTGATTCTGGCGCAATCTCTTTTAACTCAGGGCAGCTTTCAAGGAGCTGACGACGCGTGCTGTCTTCTAACAGCAAAGCCGCGAGCAGGTGGCCAGAGCTGACGACGGGTTGCGCGTAGTCGACGGAAGCCAGCATCCAAGCGTTCTTAGCGGCTTCGACAATACTTGGCGCGAGAGCGGCTGGACGACTACTGCCTGAACGGAAACGCGAAATAGTACCCGCCAGCTGCTTGGCGACATTACCGGGATTAACGTCGTGCTTTTCCAGCAAGGTAACAAAATCGGTATCAGAGATATCGAGGAGTTTCAGCAACCAATGCTCGAGTTCAACATTGTACTGGCTGTGAGCAAGACAAAGGCCAGCGGCCCCTTCAAGCGAGTCCCTCATGTACGGCGACATTTTGTCGACTAGCGACTTCAGGTTGATGTTAATCATGGGTTTATTCCTCGTTCATCTCTGAAATTATTGAATCCATGTGATCCGTGCGATTAGTACGCCATTGGTAATGCGTCATCCGGCACGGGTACGTGCTGAGAGAGCCGGACTGATAACGCATTATCTTTTATCTTTTCTGGGTTCATGTAGGTATTCCAACCAAGAAGCGAATCAGACTTGGTTGGATCAAACAGGTCATCAAGCGGAAAGTATCTGGCATCCAGCTTCACTTCGATATCGAAGTCCTGCTCTTCCCCCACACTCATGCGTATGAATGACTTTAACTCTTCGAGCCCACGCGATCCTGGCGCAAGGCTCTGAAACTCTTCTTCATTGTGCGGCACTGTAATAACGGTAAATTTACTTTGTGCCTGATAACAACGGGTGCCCATAACAGTACTCACACCCAGCGCATTATTAACGCCATGGGGATGATCTTCATCCGGTAAACGGCAACGTGCGTCCTCAGGTAAGTCATACCATGAGCCATTAAACTGCTCGATGTAAGTCTCGAGACCGAACATGCCTGCAATACTGCTCCGTAAAGACTCTGCCGAACAGATTCCGCGAGCAAAATGAGCGGCGTATTGAGCAATAGGCTCGTCCGGCATGGTCGAGCGATAACGCAACTCAGGAATACCCAGGCCAGCCAACGACAACAATGCGTCGGTGAAAAGGTCTTTCTTTTCAGTACCCTCTCTGACCGTTCGCTCGAATGAGGGGCCCATCTGGTACTTGTGCCACGCTTCATAAAACAACGAAACAGTTCGATGATTAAACAGGTCCAGGTAGTCTTTCAATGCCGGATTTTTCTGTCTCAGCTCAGAGATGACCGTCTCACTCAGATAGTAAGGCATCACCCCCTGGCTACCCGTCAGCCCCATCATGGCGACTTCGACCTGCCATTGCAGTGCAGGGTTTTCTTCAGAATCGTGACTATGAATCCGCTTCTGCGATACTTTGGTGACGTCAGAGCCATTAAAGGCCAGCGAATTGCGAGACGTAAAGTGAACGGCCTCCTGATCCGGACGCGCTAATCCACCGACCGATGCATCAGCAACATCATCATCCTGGGTATTCTGCTGTGAGGCAGATTCAAGTAGCCGCACCGCCTGAAAAAAATCAAAGCGCTGTGGCTCAGTCTGTAACTGCTCAATCAGATTAAGGCTTTTTCGCCGGCGCGCGGTGGCCATCGCTTAAACTCCCCATCTTTTCCATTGAGCGTTACTGTTAACTTGGTAAACGAATTAATCGAACCGTACAGACCGAAGAAGCGCTCCAGCACACTGGCGAACATAAGCGGGCTCGTTCCCGCAAGCATCACTGGGTCCAGTTCGAGATCAATCTGCGTACCGCGACACAAAGACACCATGCCATCCACCTGAACAGGAGAGGTAACAGGCTTCGTATGAATCGCAGCAATAGCATCAATCATATTGCGTGTACTGGCGGAGTCTCTGAAGTCGTACAAGCGCAGAATCTCTTTCAGAGCTTCAACAGAGCCTCCCCCCTGACTCAGAGACAGGTGATTAAGATTAAGGTGCGAAATCAAACGCCAATAACCGCGCTCCCGCAGTGGCGGACGAATGGTTGCCGACGGAACAACCACACACTGGATACGCTCGGTTGGATACTCATCATCAACCACTTCAAAATAAGGGCGCCCTTGTCCTGTGGTCAGCTTTCTTGGCACATTGCGATTAGTGCATAAAAGCTTCATTTCAAGGTTCTGATTCTTAACCTGATGCGGGGTGAAATTCATATCGACCAGACTGATATCCACCTCGGATGCCAGTTCATTACGATGGTCACCCTCAAGCACCTCGCGGCGATGCGTTAACCAGAACGCTGGCTTAGCATCAGTATTACGACTGTGATTCATGCCATAAAACGGTCGATAAGGTGTGTAATAGCCATCACTGTCGGTCGCGCCAACATCGGTAATGCTATACACCTCAAGGCCATCTCGACGCCGGGAGTCCGGAACAACCGGGTAACGCGACTCCGTGTGCGTTAAAGCAACAGGGTCAGCGGTCGTCTCGAATATATTTACGATCGGTGTACACCCGAGTGCAAACATCCCAGCATTCACCTGGTGCTCAAGCTCTGAGTCACTCTCACGCAAATAAAAATAAACATTCAGCGTATTGGTGTAAGACTCATTCATTGCGACATCGAGCTGAGTCAGATCAATGAATTGGAACTTCTCCTGAAATGCAAAAAACTCAGTTAATAGCCGGTAACCGGCGAAAGAGTTGGGCGGGTAAGGCAGCATGCCTTCGTCAATTCCAAAGCCAACCTGCTCCAGACAATCGGAGTTCAGGAAAACGGGAGCGACATCAGACTCACCATTGGCGACAACAACTTTAAAACACTTGGTTAACAATAAGTCATACAGCGGATGGACATGCGGTAGCTGCCCTTTAAGAAACAGGCGAATCTTTGAGAAATCCATTTCATTCAGAACGAGATCATCACTCAACGTTCTGAAAGAGACCTTGAGTACGGCCGCAGCACCCTGCACTTCCAGACTGCCCGGTGCAACGAATGGTCGGGGCATTAATTGAGCGGTCTCGACCTTCAAGGGTAACAACTCTACCGGATAAGACGTCGTGAACCGGCACTCTTCGCCATCTGAGTCAGTATCGAGCAAGGTACCCGCCGGAATCTGAACGGGAGAGTCCAGGTCATCAAGTGGAGCAAACTGAGTAATCGCCATGGATGGAACCGGACGCAGATAATGCGGATAAAGCGTCTCCAGCATGGCATCCGTCAATTCAGGAAAATCATCACTCAGCTTCTGCTGAATACGCGCATTCAAGAAGGCGAAGCCGGAAAGCAGACGCGATACCAGCGGATCATCAACTGAGTCGTTGCCCAGCTTGAGGCTTTCAGCGACCGATGGATGCTGACGTGCAAAATCACTGGCCGACTGCTTAATAAACGCCAGTTCTTTTTCGTAATGATATAAGAGCCTGTCGCTCATAATCAGAAAATCTCCGAAACATTCACCGTCTGATTGACGGGGTTTAGCGCCGATTCAAATATAATCATTTCTTGCAGCGGATTTACGTTGAGCGTTGCCTCAACCCTAAAACGGATCGTCGGGTCTTCGTTATCGATCGCCATGTCGGTTTTCACCTTGACTGAACGAATCCTTGGCTCGAAACGCTTTACTGCCTTTTCAATCCGACGGCAGAATTCGTTACGACTATCGAACGAGGTCATGTTGATCGTCGATAAATCTGGCAAGCCATAATTCAACACACAATCATCAAGATGGCTGTATCCCGCTGGCGGCGACACACAGCAATAACGGGTGTTAAACAAATTCTCAAGATCGCGTCGTATACTTTCCCGCAGGCTGCGCACAATTTGATGACTCTGACGAAAGTCCGTGCCTTTGTTCTGTTCAAGAAAACGATCAAGGAGAGGCGCGACCAGAGGCTTATCTTTTAATTCAGACATTCATCATACCTTGCCAATATCAATCTGACTTAACGCAGTCGTGAGCTTAAGTTCTGACACCAAATGATCTACTGAGTAGTGCGTCTTCAGATGTACCAGGCTTGAGTAGTAACCGGGATTTGACGGATCTTCATCGACCACAACGCGAGCTTCCCGCAAGGGGTACCGTGCCATCATTTCCCACGACAGGTCATCCCGACCCGTCGTATATTGATCTAACCAGTTCTGTAAGAAGCGCTCACATGATTCGGCAGTGGTATATGAACCGACCTTATCGCGAACAATCACTTTGATGTACTGAGCCACGCGCGAGCCACACAATATCTGCTGCAACATCGAACTGATACGTGCGTTAGCCGTTGCCGATTTCTTCGCATACACCTTCGGGATCTGCAGCGACGGGCAATTATTAAATACGGCGTAAGGCGTCTGGAAGCAGTGACAAAGCGCGATCATTCCATAATCACTCAGTTCACGCTCTAACTGATCGGTCACGGTGACAGACGTCGACATTTTCACCATCGCGCGCGATGAATCGGTACGATACGCAGGTGTAGGAAACTGCGTCACCAGCCCGCCGCCATAATGATCGCGCGGAACGCCCCGTATATGGCTGAACCAACCGACCTCGGAAAACTCCCTGATCAGCACCGTTCCGAGAGCGAAGCAGGCGTTGCCCCACAAGTATTTGCGATTGTCTTTGCCGGCAACATTTTCATTGAAACGCAAGCCCCGGCGCGAACGGCGATTATCCTTGTACGGCTCACGTATCAATACCTGGGGTAATGTCAGCGCAAGAAAACGACTATCGTCGTGCTCCCGCATTGAGCGCCAGCGCACGTAATCATGAGATCGGAAAATCTCATCAACGTTAATATGCAAACCCAGGTTATCGAAGTTATCCAGACCGAAGAGTTGAGGTGCTGCACTGCAGACAAACGGACAAAAAGCAGCAGCTGCAGCTCGACTGATACCCTGTAGAGTGAAAACATCGTCAATGCGATGATCTTCGTAGGGCCTGTGCGCAACGTAATAGTCACCCAAAAGGACACTGAAGGGTTCACCACCAGGCGTACCGAACTCTTCGTTATAAATCAGGTGAAATAAACCGCTTTGATCAAAATCTGGCGCACGTTCCATATCACGAGCGAGATCTTTCCAACTGACATCCAGTAATCTGATTTTGGTATTTTCAGGATTAACAACGGCATCAATTAGAAACCAGAGGCCACGCCATGATGCTTCAAGTGCCTGAAAGCGATTGTTGTGCAATACCGCATCGATCTGCTCAGAGATCAGCTCATCAATAAAAGCAATTTGCTGTGCAAGCCAGCGACAAGGTTCCAGACGTGACGTATCGGCAGGTGACGATAATTCGACCCAACGGCGAAACGCCTCCACATCATCGTTTTCAGAAAGGAAAGAATAAATATCCGCGAGGGGTATTTCGTCCGATGAAAGGGTTGGCGAAGGATTCTCTGACATGACAGCCATGCCTGCGGAATCGTTCAGCACGGAAAACCTCTAAAGAAGAAATTATAAAGGGGGCCTGAGGCCCCCGATATCTGCTTACTTAGGCTGCGGAATATTCGCAACCATACGCAGAGAAGTTGTCAGCTCTTCCATTTGCAGCCAAGGCTTCAGGTAAGCAACGGCGCTGTATGCACCTGGAGAACCTGGAATCTCCTTAACTTCAACGCGAGCTTCAGCCAGTGGGTACTTGGCTTTCATTTCAGCAGACGCATCTGGGTTGCCGTTGGTGTACTGGGCAATCCACTGATTCAACCAACGCTCGCAGTTTTCTGCTTGCATGAACGAACCTACTTTGTCACGCGCCATTACTTTCAGGTAATGAGCAATACGTGAAGTCGCCATCAGATATGGCAGACGAGCAGAGATCGACGCGTTTGCAGTGGCATCCGGATCATCAAATACTTTCTGCTTCTGAGTAGACTGAGCACCAAAGAACACAGAGTAATCTGTATTTTTGTAGTGACACAGTGGCAGGAAGCCCTGGTTAGACAACTCAGCTTCACGACGGTCAGTGATACCTACTTCAGTAGGACACTTCTGGTCAGTATCACCATCATCACTCTTGAAGATGTGCGTCGGCAGGCCATCAACACGACCACCTTCGGCACCACGAATCGCAGTACACCAGGAGTTTTCAGAGAACGCACGTGTCAGGGTGGTACCCATTACATAAGACGCGTTCATCCAGCAGTAATCGTCGTGCTCAGTTGCTTTCGACATGCCAGACTCGTCCAGATCAAACTCTTCGAAATTGAAGGCTTCAACGGGTTTAGACGCCGCACCGTATGGAGTACGTGCCAGAACACGTGGCATAACCAGAGTGACAAAGCGTGAATCTTCGCTGTCACGGAAGCTGCGCCATTTGATGTATTCCTGAGACTCGAAAATACCGCCCAGATCACGTGGCTTAGACAACTCAGTAAAGTCATCAAAACCGAACATGCCGGAGCCCGCCGCTGAAATAAACGGACAGAAACCAGCCGCAGCAACGTTAGACATGTTACTCAGCAGGTCGATATCTTCAGGGTGATTAGTGAACTCAAAGTCTCCGATCATGCAGCCGTATGGCTCACCACCCGCTGTACCGAATTCTTCTTCGTAGATCTTTTTGAAGATCTGGCTCTGGTCGAACTCAACCGCCTTATCAAGGTCACGGAAAAGCTCACGCTTACTCAGGTTAAGCATGCGGATTTTCAGAGTTGCACCCGTTTCGCTGTTCATCACGAGGTGGTTCAGACCGCGCCATGAGCCTTCGAGCTTCTGGAATTTTTCGTCATGCAATACAGCGCTGAGCTGTTTTGACATCGCCTGATCAATCGCAGTAATTGCCTGCTTAATTGTATTGGTCAGGTTACGATCCCAGGTAACAGTACCTTTCAGAACCTGTTCGGTCAGGTTTGCCAGCAGGTCTTCAGTTTCTTCACGGCCAGTTTGCTTGGTGTAGGTAATTGCCTGTTCAAGCAGACTAACCGACTGTTCTTCCGCTTCTGCGCCTACCGCAGCTTCGACTTCAGTACTCATTACTCAGCTCCTTCTTTGCTTTCGCCAACACCCAGCTGCTGAGAAATCTCAGTGATGTTGTCAGTGTTTTTCAGAATTTGTTCAAGAACCGTTTCCAGCTCTTCAGAGCGATCTGCTTTGCTCAGCAGGTCACGCAGTTTGTTACGCGCGTCCAGCAGCTGTTTCAATGGCTCAACCTGCTCTACGATCGCTTCCGGTGTGAAGTCATCCATTTTACGGAAGTCCAGATCCACAGCCATGGTATTGCCGTCGCCTGCCAGTGTGTTTTCAACCTGCAGGTTCAGTTTCGGATTAACTTTAGCCATCACTTCATTGAAGTTATCGCGATCAACCTGAACGAATTTACGCTCTTTCAGTGCCTTGCGGTTTTCAGCGTTATCACCTGAGTAGTCACCCATGACACCTGCGACAAACGGCAGTTCTTTTTTAACTTCAGCGCCATTCGTTTCAACATCATATGTGATGTGTACGCGAGGCTTACGCACGCGCTTCAGTTTATTGTGGATACTTTCGGACATGAGTAACTCCTTTTCCTTTGAGTAACGGTGTTCACCGTAATTCTGTTAATTCTTACCAGCTGGTATCAGACTTCGGTTCAGGCTCAGCTTGAGGGACAGCTTCTGCAGCCGGAGTAGCGGCGGCTTCGCTCGCTGCCGGAGCTGCCGGAGCGGCAGGAGGAGCAACATATGTTGACTCATCTGAACCGTCCATTTTTACGCCTGTAAACTGCGAGAACAGGCCGCGTGCATTGCTGTCTGGAATAAGCTCCATCATCAACTCAGCAACCGTCATCCGGCCCCAGTTGATCAGACGCTCAAGACCTGGCGCCAGTGGTGTGTGTGGCTCGTACTGGCGGAAATACTTAGCAACTTCTTCAAGACGCTTCAGTGCTTCCTCACGATTGGTAATCGGCCCTGTGGTTCCATTCACTAAACGCACAACCTGCCCTCCCTGTATGGCGCTGGCGTCTGCCGCAGCCTCTTCAGCAGCAGCGGCATTTTCTTCGGCTTCAACCGCAGCGCTTGCGGCATCCGCTTCATCGAGCTTTGGCTTATAGATAAAACGGGTGGTACGTACGATTTCGTCGATCAGCTCAGTAATCTTTGAACTTGGTGGGGCTTCGGCGCCGCACTTCTCACGCAAGGTCGAGCTGATGTTTTTATAGAGTTCGGCACACTCTTCAAGTGTGGTTACAAAATTCTGACAGGTAAGCAGGTCAGTGGCGGCTATCGTATCGGTAATTTCAGCCAGACTATAACCCAGTGACGCAATTCGCTCTGATTTCTTATCGTCATCATCAATCTTATCAGCGTCACGAGCCTGCAAATACTGGTAATAACTAAATGCGCCTTTATCACCGTATACCGTAATTTCGATATTACGCAGCGGCGCCAGCAGTGTGCCATCACCGCCATCACCATTCAGGCCTGTGAGCGGCGCAACCCGTGTTTCAATTCCGTCTTCATCGGGCAGCGGATAAACATCATCCCAGAATTCGTTAATAAGCAGATTAATCACTGAAAAACCATCACGCAGACCAGAAACACCATGGCTGCGAATCAGACTTTCAAGATACCAGGAAGCAACTTCAAGATCTTTTGAAGACTCAGTCAGAATCTTATTGGCGGTACGCTGAACAATATCCCACGGGCCAGCAACATCCACCTCATCGTCGCCACCAAACATGGCCGAACGCTCTGCTGCGCGAGCCGCATTACGAGCATCTTTAATGGTGTAGTAATCGGATGTAGGGGAGCGGTCTTCACGAATATCAATACCCTGTGGAGTATCTTCATTAACAGGGGCGACGAGGCTATCGATATCGACAACATGACCAAATGGCATGGCAGAGTCCTTTCAATTTTGGTATTTCTGGTCCAGTAGGAAAATGATACTACACCAGCGGTAGGCTGTTAACACCCATTAAATTATGACCACTGTCCCGTCAGCATACGCGTATATTCTTCCGGACAAGGAAGACCAGATGCGACAAAAGCAACAGACGGCGCATTTTCATTCGCAGTCATTCCCCAAAGGCTGGCACTGCCCGGCACTGGCTGAGCCATACTGTGCAGAGAACCGAATTCAGGTTTGGTGCCACCGACAGAAACCTGGCTCCCGGAAGCACTGGTAAAGCAATGGCGCGGGCATGACGGTATTGCAACCTGACTCAACTTTTCACAAAGATCGTCAACCGCCAGCTGGTCCTGAAGCCCGGATATCGCCGCCTGCTGTAGCTCTGCAAACCAGTGTTCGCCATCAGCTATCAGTGCATATAAATTTTCCCCCTGACCGACAGGCACAGCAATGGTTAATGGAAAGTAGCGACCCACACTATCCACACTAGGAACAAGAATTCCTGCCCAACACTGCTGATCGATAACCCCAGCATTAAGACCAAAGCGCCAGACTGAACTGGTTAAGTAAAACTCGAGCCAGTCATCGGCGAGAATATTACGCGACCCTGCCACAACGCACTGCAACCATTCATCCCAGACATCGATAAATGTCTGAGGCAGATTGCGCACCAGAAAATCACCATGCGCGGGTAACTTGCCGTAAATGCCGTAATTCATACGATTTCCTTACAAGGACTGTGGGCAACGGAAGTTACGAAGCAATGACAGGTCGAACGGATTTACATTCGTGCTCGCTGCCAATCGATACTGCGCCTGATATCCAGACTCGGTAAACGTAATTACCTTCTCTGATTTATTCACAGTGGAATGCAGCTGCGCATCATCGATCATTCTAAGCAGTGACCAGTCACCATCGTATTGATCATTCGACACCCGCTCACCGAGATCTTCGAACACAATACGCGAGCGACCACTTTCACCTGCGATCCAGCTCAGTGATTTTTCAATCCGTGGGCCATGAGAATAACTGATGCGGTTCTCACCGATTTCCATCGTAAACAAACGGACATTGGAGTGCAGTTTTTCTGGTGTGGCGCGGAAGTTAAGGGCAGCCGCCTCACCTTCTGAGAACCAGGCACGACGAATATCATCCGCGCGCTGAAACTGGCGCAGCGCTTCGCTGCTTAAACCGATAGAGAAGCCGCCATACCCTTTTTGCTTCCAGCGATAGGTATCTACAAACGGAGAAACATACTCATCAACAAAGGCCTGTTGAATGCCGCCCGGTTTAAAGAACTCGTTGAATGCAACCACTGAGGCCTCTGACTGACGCCCAGCAACCAATGGGTAGCGGTCGCCCAGAGTATTACGGAACGTCTCATAGACCTGATAACGCCACACGGTATTAAGGTGTACGCCGGCTTTACCCATAACAGCCCCCCAGGTCTGATCGGCCAGCTTATTCAGCCAGTCAGCAGGTTGTTCAGGTGCGGTGGCCGCCAGGTTTTTGAGTTGCTGAATAGCGTCAGCACCGCCACCAGAGAAACGTTTTTTCGCCGCTTCAAAGGCCGCCGCATTTGAATCCGGTGCACCATCGATCTGACCAAGATATTCAGCCAGTGCACCGATAGCCTCCAGATAACCTGCGAACTTAGAAGGCGTGCCTTTCTCGGCCGCCAGCATGCGCTGTATATCGCGAAAACGGAGATCGACCAGCGTCGGGTCATACACCATCCCCGCCGCTTTTTCGACCAGACCGCCTGCGGCACCAGAAGCCGTAGGCATTTCAATTTCTGGCGTCAGGGTCGTATTTTTCACAACCAACTCTGTCACCTGAGACAGTGGTGATGAAAGCTGATCCGCCAACTTAAGCAGGTGGGTGACAGACTGGCTACCACCCGGTAAATTCGCGAGGCTGAATTTCTGGTAGAAGGCCTGCCAGCGGCGGGCATACTCAGTCAGGTATAACTTCTCGACATCGGCACTTAATTTCTCAAGATCCGCCTTGCTGTAGTCTTCGCCACTGATATTACCGCCATAAATCCATTGATCTGCAGCGATCTGTTTCATCATTTCGGAGTCAGGGCCGTACTCTGCCTGGTCGTATCCTGCCTTGGTGAACAGGAACGGCATCATAAATACCGGATCATTTTCACTTAAGCCAAATACCTGTTGTGGGTTACCACCAATCTCACGGTAGAGATCGACTTCTCGAGCGTTGTTGCCCATTTTCTGAAGCTGCGCAAAGAGTCTTTGCGCAACCGGAATACGCTGCAGGTACTGGCGTGTACGGGTAACGACATATTCATCGGACTGGAGCTGCTCGTCGAAACCCAGCTCGATCAGATGATCCAGGTGTGTGAGTAGCTGCGACTGTTTGCTTGCCTCACCCGGCAAAAGATCCTGCCAGCGGGTCTCGGCGTAGGCACGAATCTGTGCGTAGTCACGATGCTCCCGATCAAACAACATAAGGTACACACGAAAGACGGGCAGAAGCGCGCTGTCGTCTGCGCCAAGCGCATTTAAATGACGCTCAAGCATATTGGCAACCGCCGGGTAAAACACTTGGTTGAGCTGCGTGTTGTACGCCTGATCTGCCGCGGCATCGACACGACCGTCATACAGGCCGAGGTAACTGATGAAGGGGTGCTCTTCCTGATCGTAGACAAGACTGGCTTGATAGAGTGGCGTCAGAAGTTTGAGCGCTTCTTCCGTTGTTGCCTGCTCCGGACGAATTGTTTCGCGCAATTGCAGATAGTCGCGATGCAGACTATCAACCTCGGCCATATAAGCCCGGTTCTGCACCAAGGCACCTGTCCACAGAGCGGCACAGCCAATCAATAAACCGGTCAGGCCCGCAACCGCACCACGACGCATCCAACGGAGCAGGTTTTCAATCTTCCGGTTAACGCCAACGAGTTCGGATTCAGGAAAAATAACATCACGGAACAGCCGGGTAATAAAGAAACTCTTCCCGCTATTATGTTGTTGCTTGCCCATACTACGTTCAAGACCAAAGTTAGCACTCACTTGCGCCATCATACGGTCAATCGGGCTACCTTCCTGTGTTGCACTGGTAAAGTAGACACCACGCAACATAGGCACTGTGCTGTAGTTATTCGGCGCAAATGTCTGTTGAATAAAACCATCCACAACGTTCGCCAGACTCTCAAGAGCTGGCGGAAAACCCTGAATCATGGCGCGCTTATCGGTATTGCGCTCATGCTGGACACGCCACAGCAAACGCTCGTTCAAACGCTCGACAAGCTGATTGAACTCGTGGCGGAAGCGGCTGATATCGGCACCGGTGTTTTCGTTCTCTTCCTGAGGAAAACTCACACCCCAGACCTGCTCGCGCTCGGCCTGTGAAAGATTACCGAAAAATTCCGCAAAGCCAGCGACCAGATCGCCCTTGGTAAAGGTTAAATAAACCGGGAAGCGAATACCGAGTTCGTCCTGTAATTCACTGATGCGGGCCCGAATGATTTTTGCCTGCTGCTCACGCTGCTCTTTTGTCTGAACCATCAGATCCTGAAGGCTGATTGCAATAAGGGCACCGTTAATTGGGCGACGACGACGATATTTTTTGAGCAGTGCCAGAAACGCCTGCCAGGCATTGTTATCCACCACACGGTGACTGTCCTGTGTGGTGTAACGCCCAGCGGTATCAATCAGCACGGCATCATTAGTGAACCACCAATCACAGTTGCGGGTTCCACCAATGCCGCCCAGTGCTTGTTTGCCGTGGGTATCCGCCAGTGGAAATTCGAGGCCAGAGTTAACCAATGCCGTCGTTTTACCTGAACCCGGCGGGCCAATAATGATGTACCAAGGAAGCTGATAGAGGCTGAGCTTGCCCCGGCGCGAGCTGAAGCGTGCCTTTTTAAGTGTTGCCAGAGCATCACGAAAACGGCCTGCCATCTGAGCCAGCTCTTCTTGGCTTCGTTCCTGATCGGGGTCGACGACATCAGCATCTTTCTGCTGTGACGACTCAATTTCACCCAGCAGTTCTTTGTTCTGGCGGCGTTCAACAAGCCACTGACTAACGTTCCATGTTAGCCAGAACAACCAGAAGAATCCGATAATGATCGCTCGTGTCATCGGGCTCAGCGTCATATTGTCTGCGCCGAATTTAATAAATTCAGCACCAAACCAGATCAGCAATGACAGAGCCGTAAGCCCAATAATTCCGACGACCCACTTATTTTGCAGAAACGCCAACAGCTTTTTCATGTGTTCTCCATGTACACAACGGGAGGCGCATCCTTACCCGATGGTCATTTATACTTATCCAGCTGCAATCTCATCAGAGACCGCAAGACTAATAAAACCGCTTACCCTGTGGCGGTGAAACCACGTCTGAACCTTGTTCAGGTGCACCATCGACACCGGATATTTCGGTATAGATACTTTCAGCGACCGGGGTCGTCTCCTGATACATCCAATAGCGAAAGCCAGAATAGGTCAGTACGAGTATTGCCATCACAACACTGGCGATGACCCACAGAGGAATGTAATTTTTAAGATATTCACTGGGTTTAACCGAGCCTTCCCAATGAGGAGACAACTCTGATTCCCAGCCAGGACGATGACTTTCAATCGTGTGATACAGATTCTCGCGTATCTGCTCAAGTTGTTCGTTCCCCCGGGGCATCACGCGATACTTTCCCTGAAAACCCAAACTCAGGCAGAGGTAGTACAGCTCGAGAAGGTCCAGATGAGTTCCCGGCGTTTCGAGCAGTTTCTGTAAAATCAGGAACGATTTTTCACCACCTGAAGTTTCCTGATGAAACAGACTCAGAAGTGAATGCTGACTCCACCCACTGCCCGCGCCCCATGGTGTATTCAACACCATTTCATCAATCACAGAACATAACAGGTAACGCGCAGCGACAACGGAGTCGCCCGAAATACCGCTATTTCGTGCATTGCGTTCAAAGCTTTTAATTTCTTCGGTGAGGCGCTTATGAAGATCAGGCACCTGATCATGCTTCATGGTCGAACGCAGTTTTGTCACCAGGGTCAGCAGCGTTGTCGCCCCTGTCACTAACGGATTAAGACCATGTCGCACGTCGATTTTTTCGTTGCCTGGCATCGCTGGTTGAGGCGAAGAAGCTCGCCCCTGAGCAGCGCCCGCAGACGAACGAGAAGCGCCCGGCGTAGGAATCATGACCGTACGATCAGCCGCACCCGGTTGTTGTCCATCATTGCCCATACATCAGCTCCTGATCGCCCAGAGTTCCATAATTAAGCCGGGGTAATCGGCGCCAAGATGTACTGCAAAACCACCGGACTGCTGCATCGACTTCCACAGATCCCCGGTATTTTCGATTTCGAAATAAGTGAATCCGGCGTGGTAAGGAATCTGGCGTGGTGCCACAGGGAGCGGACGTGTTCTCAGACCCGGCAGCTGCGTCGTGATCAGCTCTCGAATCGTTTCGACCGGTGCAATTTTCGCCTGCGCGGGGAAACGGCTGCGTAACACTTCAGTTGGCATATCCGCTTTTACCGCAACCACGAACGACGCTGAACGCGTCAGCGATGGGTCGGTTATCGGTGCAACATGAATACCGTACTTACGCTCAACCAGATCCAGAGAAATGGCTGATTGCTCAAGCACCATGCTAAGTGACTGGCGCAGCGCCGAGAAAAGCCCGGCAAATGTCTGCTGCAGATCCGTGTGAATGTACGGAGGCATTTCTGGTGGGCGCTTATCACTGGCTGTAAATGTCGACAGTTCACCTGCGAGTTGCAGCAGCTCGGTGTAAAGTGTCAGGGGATGCAGTGTCGCCAACTGAGTCAGATGTTTCACCAGTGGCTGAACGCGGTTAATGACTTGCAACAGAAGGTAATCTGCAATTTCGGCAGAGCCGGAACGCCCCGAATCACTCAGTCGGTGGCTCAATGCTTCACCGCGCTGACGCAGCAGGCCTGATACTTCTTCGATATAGCCTTTAATCTCACCACTCACCGTGCAGTCGAGTACGGGTGGAATAAATGTCTTATCGAGCTTCACCGGGTTACCCGGCAACCTTTCCGCAATACGTGCGATACCAATACAGGCATAGCCACCAAGATCTTCTGAGCCTAATTTAAAGCAGGTGGATAACTTACCAATCTGGATGCGTGCCGACTGGCCTGACGCCGAAGAGCTGTCACGAGCATCGAAGTTATAGGTCTGGAAGCGCGCCTGTGGAAACTCTTCAGCATCGCGAACCGATTCCTGAGCACCGGGGCGGCGCATAGGCACGCACAGGTAGACAATTTCATCGCGGGTATTTTCGGGTATCTCAATAATTGGCGGAAGTTCTTCTGACTCGGGCGCCAGTATTGGCGTACCGTCCGGGAAAATACCTCGTACAGAAGAGATAGATACTTTACCCAGCTCAAGCGCTTCGACATCGATCGTCAGCTCCTGAATACCCCAGTAGTAACTACCAACAGCACCCGTGCGCACATCAACAAGGCGCTCAACAAAACGATCCTGCTGCTGAAAATGCTGAGGACGCAGGAACATTCCTTCCGACCAGATTACCTTGTTCTTTGAAGACATGAGTCATCCTTTCCGTGACTGCACAGATCGTGCAGTGAATTCCGAATTCTGAATAGCGCGACCGTCAGAGCTGTGAAGAGCGATCGCTGCGTAGTTTCTTATGAGGCGTGGCAGCACTGTTGTCTTCTTCTATTTCAACAATGGCAATCTGATTTCCCTCGATACCGACCTGAACCACATTTTCATTGTGTTCGAGTACCGGAATGACCAGTAACGCCTCGGCGTCACGATACTGAATAAACTCAGCCATCAGCCCCAGATACTTAACCTCAGTCGCCAGCTCGATCGTTTCGATGCGCTTCTCACCCGGCGTAAGCTCCTTAAGAACGATCGTATCGATCAGATCTTTGCCCAGACGCGCGGGCGCGCCCTCGTACAAACTCAGGAAATCTTCCCGGCTGAACTGACGGTCATCAGCCAGCTTAAACACATGAATTACGACGGGTGATGGGCGGTCATCAGCATCCGGATTGATCTGTGCGCCTGCCGTAAATTCAATCACTGCACTGGTGTTCATGTTCAGCGCTTTACGCGCCGACTGGCACCCCGACATCATCGTAAGTACCAGCACCAGCGATATCAGGTGCCATCCTTTCTTAAACTGCATTGTCTTTCCCTAAAAGTAATCAGGTTCGGTT
Source organism: Oceanospirillaceae bacterium (assembly GCA_002724925.1). Taxonomy (GTDB): domain Bacteria; phylum Pseudomonadota; class Gammaproteobacteria; order Pseudomonadales; family Oceanobacteraceae; genus Thalassolituus. The sequence goes on along the minus strand of PBQA01000034.1, from coordinate 50,386 downwards.
AAGAGCCCGTGTATTCTTCAGCTCCGCCAACTGTTTTTCGTAAGCGCGCGCAAATTCTTCACCAAACAACTGGTTATATGTTGTCTCGTAGTCTGACTTCAGTGCTTTGAAATACTGTTCGAAGGCGACCCAGTTTTTCGCATCTTTATTACCTAACAGCGAATCACGGGCATTAATGTGCTGTTTCAGGTTGTCCGGGTCAAAATGTTTAAACATCGTATCGTACGCGGCATGCATCCCCTTCAACACGGCCACCTGATGATCAGACAAGTCGTCAAAACTATCACGAACCGCATCCTGCGGACGCATAAACGCAGACGCATCACGGCTGAACATCATCTTTAACGCGTCTTCGGCGTTAGCAGAAAACTTCAGCGGATTATTATCCACCGTCTGAATCATGGTGTGCTGCACACGAAGTTCGTTCTTGATCGCGGTACGGGCACGTAGCAAATCAATTAAGCGGGTCACCGCTTCATTTACTATCCCCGAGACTTCGGGCATTAACGTATCTAACTGCTCATCCGAAATATTGTTCAGCCCCATCAAGCCTGCGAGCTGGCGAACATCAACACTGGAGGCACCTGAACCCGGCGTAGCCTGACCGGGAGCTGCGGGTGCAGGTGGTGTAGCCGCTGCTGGTTCTGGAATCTGCGACTCCGACACTGGCGGCACCGGCTGCGACTCAGGACGTGACGAAAATGCCGGTGGTGTATTCTGGGGCTTATCTGAAGACGTAGGTATGCCAAACAAACTATCGATATCATCGGCACCGCCAGCGACAGCTTCGGATGCCGCAAACGGATTCTGCTCTGATGCGGTCGACGCTGACGCAAAAGAATCTGAAGAAAACGGGTCTGCGGCTTTCTGCGGCTGAGACTCAAAGGGCTGCTGCACAGGCGCCTCAGGCCGGGGAATTCTCATATTCTGTTGTTCGACCGGAGCGTGATCCGATGCAGATCCGCTTTTCCACCAGTCATCGCCATCATCCCAACCCGAAGACGATGGCGTAGGGGCTGAGAAAGCAGGTTTGTTTAACGCAGCGAGGGGGTCATTGCCCGATGAAGACGATCCAAAAGACGCCCCAAACGATTCCCCAAATAAGGAATCATCCGACGACGATGAACCCCACGGGTCATCTTTAGCTGCCCCCACCGACTGAGACACCACCGCGCCCCAGTCCTGTTCTGGTTGCTTTGGTGTCTGAGCGCCGGGCTCAAGCCAGGAATCCAGCTGACTGGCACTGTTCGCCGATTGCTGCTTCGCCGCTGTAGCCGGATTAAACGTCGTGCGATCCCCCTTATCAAGGAAATCCGCCGACCCTAAATCTGCAGGGATAGCAGGCTCCGCTGGCGGTGCTTTCAGAGTCACCTGCAACTGATATTCACCACAGATTAAAACATCGCCCGCGGCCAGAGGGTGAGGTTTCCCAGGTCCGAGCGGCGCCTGACTGTCATTAACAAATGTGCCGTTGGTGCTGTGATCCAGCAATGAGAAACGACCATCCGCAAACACCACTTCAAGATGGCGGGAAGAAAGAATGCGCTCTGTGTCCGGCAATACCCAATCGTTCGAATCGGCACGACCTACCGAGCCACCCGCACTGCGGAAGACTTTTGTGTGATTGAGCATATTGGCGTGAGGCGGGCATTCGACGACCGTCAGAATCAAGTCCATTTCTTCACCGTAAGGTTCCTGTGTTTCAGCAGCTAAAAGGAAAGTAACCGCAGTGCAGGTGAGCGGTCACAACAGACACCTGTCTTGAGCCGCGCGAGCAAGTCCTATAATATCGGCGCCACTTTCTGAGTTCAAGCAAACGGAAGGTCGGGCCAGCGAGGAACCGGGGCTCGAAAAGGACGAAATACGTCAAGGGTATCGATACGACAGGCTCATTATGACCGATAATAGGGACGACAAGACACGTCTTGTCACCGGTGGAAAATCCACTGGAAACGCCAGCAATTCAGACCGCAAGGCAAGCGGAAAATCTTCCAAAGGCCCCGCAAAAAACGACGACGCTACCGTAATAGCGGGCGGCCCGACGTCGGATAAATCTACACGAAATCCAGACGCCACGTTGGTTACATCTCAGACGCCCCTGTCGACACCGACCAGCAGTCGTACCGGCAACACCACGACAGGCGGAACAACGCCGCGCGTGTCAGCCCTGAACAACAAAGTAATCAAAGGCCGCTTTGAACTGGTTTCTATGCTCGGTGCAGGCGGCATGGGTGCTGTTTATAAAGCACTCGACCGACGTAAAGTTGAAGCCAGTGACTCGGACCCTTATGTGGCCGTTAAACTGCTGAATGACGACTTCCGTCAACACCCTGATGCCTTTATATCGTTGCAACGGGAGTCACGTAAGTCACAGACACTCGCTCACCCGAACATCGTAACCGTATACGATTTTGACCGGGACCGTGACACCGTATTTATGACCATGGAGTTCCTTGAAGGTGCTCCATTGGATGAACTGCTGCGCGAACATCCAAACGGTTTGCCGCCTGAGCAGGCCGAAAGCGCACTGCGTGATATCTCGAACGCACTGATTTACGCGCACTCGCACAATATTATTCATTCCGACTTCAAGCCCGGAAATATTTACGTCACCAAGAATAAAGGCTCGAAAGTATTCGACTTCGGTATTGCCCGCGCCGTATCAGAAGGCAGCGCGGCGCACGGTGCAGGTGAAAAGACCATCTTTGATGCGGGCACCCTGGGAGCACTGACTCCGGCCTATGCCAGCTACGAAATGCTCAAAGGTGCGGAGCCTGCAGAATCCGATGACCTCTATGCCCTGGGCTGCGTCGCCTACGAGCTTTACTCTGGCAAGCACCCATTTAATAAAACACCCGCTGATCAGGCGCTGACTAAAAAGCTGAAGCCTAAACGTATTAAAGGCCTGAGCCGTCGCCAGTGGAATGCTCTGTCAGGGGCATTAGAGCTAAAACGCGAAAATCGCACCCAGACAGTCGATGAATTTTACAAACAGTTCTTCGGAAAAGCGCGCATGCTTATCTGGGCGCTGGCTGCGTCTGTGACTGCATTCATAATTGGTGGCGGCGTTTACTACCAACAGTATCAGGAACAGCTGATCGCGCAGGCGCAATTAAAAGTTCAGCTCGAAGAAGAACTCGCGCAGAAACTTGAAGACTCAGCCATCACCAACCAGACGCAGAAAATTGAACAGCTGGTTCAGATCGCAGCACTTACCCCAAAGTGGGATATGGAGCTACGTCGTGAATTGCTGAGCTATGAAAATCTGGTGTCGAATATCGACGGGCTGAATACTGATGAACTGAACGAAAGTGTTCGTCAGCGTGTTATTTCAGCGTACATAAAAGAAGCGAAGCAGCGCATCGCAGACAACAACCTCGAGAATGTTCTGAGTCTGCTGCAGTACGCCAGTCGCTGGGAAGCTCCCGCAGAGCAGATCGAACTGCTGACCAATCAGGTACTGACCAATCAGGAAGCAGAACGACTGAGACAAGAAAATGAACGTCTCGCCGCTGCGAAAAAAGAAGCCGACCTGCTGCGCCTGGAACAGGAAAAACGGGAGAAAGAACTCGAAGAAGCACGCCAGATCCGTATCCGTCAGGAAGTGGCTGCGCTCGAAAAATCCCTGCGTTGCCCGAACCAGATTGATGTCGCTGGTGACGTCGCCAGTCACCTGAAAGCACTTGAGTCACTGGACCCGGGTCGCTCAGCAGATCTTCGTACTATCGTCGCCAACTCACTGACCAATTGCTTTAACAAACTAGCAGCTGTCAGCCCATTTGCCGCCGATACCATGCTGACCGAAGCCCGTGAGCTACTACCATCACAAGGTCAACTGGACCCACTCGTTGTCGATTACTGCTCACACCTAGAACCAGGTACTGGTGCCAAAGGGCGCCGTTACACCTGTGCAGATCCACTGCCGCGTGACGCACTGGGGCCAACGATGGTGGTAGTGCCTGCTCCGGACGGTGGACGTCCCATCGCCATCAGCCAGTACGAAATCACCTACGACGACGTCGCCGACTACTGCACCGTCTCGCAGCTGTGTGACACCGATAAATACGCACGTAATTTCATGCCTATTCACAATATCAAAGTGGATTTTGCTGAGAATTTTGCCGGTTGGCTGAGTTCCGTTACTGGGCATTATTACCGCCTGCCAACCTATGACGAATGGTTGACGGCAGCGACCGCCGATGGGGCAGCTGAATTTCCGGAGCGTAACTGCTTCCTGAAATACGGAGCTATTGAGAAAGGTCTTGAGCTGCACAAAACCACCAACGGTAAGCAGAACTCCTATGGCCTGGCATCGCATGTAGGTAATGTTCAGGAGTGGGCATACCGCGATAACGAACTGGTTGCTGCCGGTGGCTCAAGACAGACACCTCTGAACGAATGTCGTTACAGCACAGTGACTGCTCACAACGGCACCGCCGACGAATTCACCGGCTTCCGCCTGGTACGTGAATTGGCACGTTAATCCTGCTTAGTTGGCCGCCTGTGGGTTTATGACCCCAAGCGGCCAATCCATCCCGGTCCAGAGCACCAGAAGTACCGTCCAACCAATAAGAAATGCCACACGGTACGGCAGCATCATGCTCATAATGGTGCCGATGCTGTCGTATTCGATCTCACGCAGTACGTTACCGGCGCTGTCGGTGATGATGCGCGGGCTACCGAGCTGGTCGGTGAGAATGTAGTAACGCTGATTGCCTGCATAGTACGAGGTCGGTGTGTTACCTACCGTGTATTCGTAGCTGTGCTTGAGGTTGTTGTTACCGTCGAACGTCGCCAGCAGACGGGTTTTGCTTTCCCAGAGGTATCTTAAACGGCAATGCCTCTAGAATTTGTAGTGAACAAACCCTTCTCCGTCATATGCTCCAAGAATAATTTCTAGAAACTCAAATCCAACTAAGTCATTTACTATGGCACGAGAGAGTATTTCATCATCAATATTATCTTTAAATTTAAAAATAACACAAACAAAGTGCCATGAAACACTCGTCGCCCATATCAACTTTCTGAGATTATCTGTAGAAATACGATCCAAATCACACCAGTGATAGACTTCATTTCCAACACAAATCGTACCTACCTGATCCATTAAATTAGCTTCATCTGGAACAAGCATTACGTCATCAAATAATGCGAATGTGGTGCGACTTGATTGATATTCATTAACCAAATATAGAGGCAGATAATCAGGTGCTTTTCCTGATAAGCCTCCCCTTCCCAACATACTAAAATCGGCTATGTCTAAATTTCTATCAAGGAAAGAATAGCAGGAAATTTTCGGCAACCAGCCTTCTACCCTGTGAAACAAATTCTTGCACAAGGCATTATCGAAATTTAGTACTTCTAGAGCATACTGCTCTGCTAAGCTGCCAAGATCTTTTTTAACTAACATCTATTTACTAGTCGCTTTCCCATCAGGCCCGATTCTCCAACCGGGACCATTACGGTCATTAAAATCCCAATGAGGTCCAATTGGTTCTCCATGACCTAAATCAGGGTGAATGCTTTCAGGTCCATTGGGGTTTTTCCACCCCCCTTTGGGACCACCCACCGGGGGTTGTCCTCTCCAATCCCATTCCGCCCCATCCTGTCCAACAGGAGGTTTTGTGGGATCTCCAAAATCAAAATCCGGTACGTTTCCAGGACACTGTTCACCGCCATCTCCAGCCCCTGCACTTTCGGAATACATCAGCTCACTGAGCCAGTCGCCAAGAGCCGTACCAGCAAGAACACCGGCCGCCGCACCCAGCAATGCTTCCGCTGCGCCACCGAAAGCAGGAAGAGTCCAAACAAACAACCCCTCCGGATCAATCCCATTCACCGGATCCGCCAACACATACCCATACAGGTTCGTGTCACCACCGGCGAATCCAATCGGATCTCTCGCTGTCCAGCGTCCGGTTTCTGGGTCGTAGTCGCGGAAGCCGAATCGGATTAAGCCAGTATGCTGGTCAACCAGCCCACCTGCAAACCCAAACGGCAGCTCTTGCGCTGGGTTACTGTCGGCGATGATGTTGCCGTAGCTGTCGTATTCGATCTCACGCAGTACGTTACCGGCGCTGTCGGTGATGATGCGCGGGCTGCCTAGCTGATCGGTAAGGATGTAGTAACGTTGATTACCCACATAGTACGAGGTCGGTGTATTACCTACCGAGTATTCGTAGCTGTGCTTCAGGTTGTTGTTACCGTCGAACGTAGCTAGCAGGCGGGTTTTGTTTTCCCAGAGGTATTTTTCAGTGATTACGCCGCCGACCAGTTTGGCAACGCGGTTACCAAAGGCGTTGTGGCGATAGGTAACCGTGTGCTCTGGTGTCGTGACGCTCAGTAAGCGGCCATCACTGCTGTAGTCGTAGGTGGTGATGACTGGGTCGCCATCAACAACATTACGCGTACGGGTAGCCAGACGTCCGTTGGCGTCGTAGCCATAGCTGGCGTTGCTGTTGGCTTCGAGCTGGTCATCGTCGTTATAGGTGGATGTACCTGCAAGACCTGCGCGGGTACTGCTGTATACCGAACGATTGCCGTTGCTGTCGTAGTCGTACTCTTCAATCACGACGTTGTTGAGTTTCACCTGCTCCAGACGGTTACGGTTGTCGTAGAAATACTGGTAACTGTCGGTGCGGGTGCCTGATGGCGTGTCCACCACGTCGGTACGGGTTTTGATCTGCCCTGCCAGGTTGTGGGTGAAACTGGTGGTAATACTGGTATCACCTATCGCCTGGCTTATGGAATCGACATCACCGTAGCCGTTGTAAGTGTAAGCACGATTAAGGTTACTGTTATACACCCGACGCGGCATACCATGAGACTCAAAGCGATCAATGGTGTAGCCATGAATACTGGTCAGCAGGCCGTCGTTGTCGTAGCCAACCGGCGTTGCAATACCCGGGTAGGTCATCTCATCGACCATGAAGTCGTTGTTGTACCCGTAGGAGATGCTCTGGTTAAGTTCGCCACTGTAGGTGATGCTGGTCACCAGCTCTCCATCGTAGTCGTAGTTGAGCTTCTCGCTGCCGGTGACGATTTCATCTATGGTGCTACCACAGGTGTAGGTATAGGTCGTTGTGCGCTCTGGCGTGACCGTGCTGTCGAGCTTGCCACCAATGTAGTTGTTGGTGATGAACTCGCCTGACGGCAACTCAATATCAGTCACACGACGATCTTCATCGTAGTAGTACTTAGTACGGGCACCGAGTGGTGTTTCCTGGTAGTCGGTATTGTTCACACCATTAACAGGCGAGTCATGCGCCTGCAGGACCGGCACTGTCGTTGAGGTGAGATTACCGTTGGCATCACGACCAAACTCGGTGTAGAACTCATCGTCGTAGGTAATGCGCGTGAGGTTACCCTTGATGTCGTAATCATAGGTAGTGACCTGATTCAGCGCATTGGTAACGGTTTTCACTTTACCGGTGACTGGGTCATAGGTGTACCCGGTGATTCGTGAACCGGTCTGTACACTCTCCAGGCGGCCACGAGCATCGTAGGAGAAGTCGGTTGCGTTCAGGCCGGAGCTCTCGATGCGATCCGTCTGCATATTCTGCGGGTCGAAGGTAATGATGGTCGTTCGCCCTTCTGGGCTCGCGATGGATTCAATACCCGTTTCGGCATTGAAATTAACCGTGGTTACCTTGCCGTTCGTCGCCGTGGTTTCGGTGTAGGTTGAGAAATCAGCACCCTCGTTGCCATAAGTTTTTGTAATCAGAGTTTCTGATGTTAAGCCTGAAGGCATTACCGTCGTGAATTTAGACGGAATCTCTCGTTTCGTACGAGGGTCAATGACACGTTCAATACTTGACGTCACGCCACAGCTGGCAACAGATTCGTTCAGCTTATCGCTTGATCGGGTTGTCACTGACAAACGCCCATCTTTGGCCGTTGTGGTTTCACGCACGCTGCCGTTGGTCAGAGTTTCGTAGAGTGTTTCGAACGACTGCCCTGCCTCGGTTGTGAAACCGAAAAGGCGGCTGCCGTAACTCGTTGAGTTATCGTAGATGTTCCAGAGGCCACTTTCGGTGTCTGAGACCTGATGAACTCGACCATGTAAATCAAAATAGTGATAGAAGGTATTGCCGTTAGGTTCGACTTTTACTTCCAGCAGCCCATTCACATAACCAAAGTCGTACATAGATCCATCAGGGTAGGCAACCCCCTGAAGCAAATTCTGCTGATCGATATCAAGCGTTGTACGTTGACCATTTTTACCGACTATCGTTCTGAGCTCTCCACCTGAGTATTCAAACGAGATGCGCTCACCGAATTGATCAATAATCGCGCCCAACTGGCCATCCTCGTTGTACTCGAAGGTTTTGAGTTCTTTGACTGTGTCCATGTCGATAGTGGCAATATGACGGCCGGAACGATCAAAACGGTACGGAGAACGTATCACACGCTCGTCATCGCGTACGCAACGGACGTATTGTTGCTGTACCTTCCATTGATGGCGTGATGCGAAACCATAGTGCTCTACGATCCATGCGCGATCCGGCGATGCAAAACTGGTCGTCGAGCTCCAGAATGCTCTTTGCTTATCATCATCCACATGCCATAAACCATCGTCACTGAATATGTCGTAGGTGTAATTCTGAAATGCATTACTACGACTCGCTATGAGAAGTTCATTCGCATTAGGTAAACGCCAGTCTGAATATCCTGCGTGGTTTGAAGACTCACAATAATTAATCGCGCCTTCCCAGTCAGTGGTGTAATTGAGGCTGCTATACGTATCCTGCCACATGAGACCATTTTCTGAATCTGCAACAGTGGATTCTACATCGTCACGCACAAATGACTCGCTCTCAACAGGATCTCTGAACTCTCCTTTAACGCATAAAAGTTCATAACTTGAGAAATAAAAATGGGTTGACGTAGTAACCGTACGCCCCGTTAAGAATACCATGTGCTGGCCTACAGAAGATTTAGACGCCGTATAATTAACTTCTTTTGCAGTAGGCACACGCCAGGATGAACCTGTTTCGAGACTTAATGTAGTGCAATGCGCCTCTGCAGCGGCCTTACTAAGGACAAAAATATTCGAATGCTCGGCTTCCCATGTCAGTCCGGTATTATGGTCTGAAACTGTGCCATCTGAATTGATTGAATAAGACAGCGGGATTCCATTTTCACCATAATAGGCATCATCACCTTGGTAATAACTCTCTATCGCACCAGTATTGGTAATATTACCTTGAGGAGCGATTTCGTCCAGGTCACCGCTTCCCAGATATATTTTGTTTCCCTCCACCAAACTATGGTGCGAAGACACAGACCAACCGTCGGCTATTTGATTCAAGTATGAGTTCACAAAACTCACTGGTCGAACTATCCACTCTGTCGTTGGCTCTCGGCTGTCGACTGCCGTCTCAGAAGTTGAATCCTGATTCCAGTTTTCTCCCTCGAACGATCCTGTATCATTTACGTTTCCTGGAGTCGTATACACAGAATCAACTTTATAGCCAATGGCAATAGAACCTTTGATTAGACCTTGCGGACGCTCTCCAAGTACATTTATGCCATCCCAGTAGAATGTAACACTTGCGTTCCGACGGGCTGAGACCTCTTTAACGAAACGCTTACCAGCGACATTCAAGTGAACTTCAATTGATTGTAATTCAGAAGGAATAGTTCCTTCGGTTAGCCTCACATTCACTTCATGCTGATAAGCACTAGCTCTACGGCTGGAGTAATGAAGCGTAAAGTCAGTACCTGGTACAGGTATGTCTTCATGAAACACCTGATCATTTGGCTGAAAATATGATCCCGATGCCTGTTTAGCCTTACATTCTTGTATTTCCTTACCGTCTTTATGATCTAAAGCGCTTTGTAGAAGATTTTTAGTATCCGGGGCCATATTCAGTTGATCGAAATTGTAATCTACCGAAGAAAAGTGATCGAACCTGCCCCACCAAACCGTATGACCATCTGGATAGCTTTCCAAACCGACAGACTCATCCAGGATGTTGCCATTACCGGTCAGGTCGTCTGCGATACCATCGTCATTAAAATCAAGGCCGTCGGAGATACCATCACCATTTGTATCAATAACTCGTGCAACGACACCGTTCTGAGATGGCTTCCACTCAACATCATAAATATCGTAATAGCCGATAGGTACGATTTCACCGACATTAAAACCGAGGAAGTTATCCACCATCATCACCACACCGCCATCGAACTGCACGGTGTCACCCATCGCAGTGCCCTCTACGTGTAAATCGGTACAGTAAGTGAAGCCGGAGCTCTCGGGCAGTACACCCGGCATGGCTCTTACGTCAGTATATTCTGTTGATGTCAGTCTGAAGTCGGTTATTTCCCGGGTGTATCCGTCAGCGCCCAGAATCGTTGCCGAATTAATGCCATTAAACACCACAGTAGATGAACGCGAGCCAAATTCATCAGTAATGACTGTTGAGCGATGTACTACAGGCTCAGCGCCAAGCTTAACGTCAGTAACAACCTTATCCCGCTCAAGAAGCATCACATCATCAAGGGTTTGCCATGTGCCTGATGATCCAATCACCTCCCGCTGTGCTCCGGTATAGCCAAACAATTCAAACTGAATTGCTTGTTGACCAGAAGGTGCAGAAATGAAGTATCGACCATTAAAGTCCGTTTCAACAGAACCAAACTCTGGATGATGCGTAAATCTAACGTCAGCACCTTGAATTGGATCCTCGTTGCCATCAATTACAATACCTGTGTATACCGTTAAAGCATTCGGATCGTAATTACGATAGGTTGCATTATCTGGAATAAACTCAGCATCAACGCCAAGAGTATCTGTCTGATCTGGTAATTGGGAGCCTTCTGCATAAATAGTTACCTTCAACGGATTAGAAACCACTCCGTTGTGTTCTACACGTAAATTAACCGTCCCAGGAATCAAAGCAGTGAACACAGCCCCACTGGATGACAGATGTGACAGAACATCAGGTGATGCCAGTCGCACGTCATCCGAGATATCTATCGTGGTGCCGTCATTCAGTTTCGCAACAACTTCAAGCTCGAATGAATCCCCTTCATATATCGTGACAGGATTATTTCGAATATATATGGAAGTGACATTATCAATAGGAGTCGACAATGCTATCGTTTCCTGATTTTTACACCCTTCGATTGCGACAATCTGAGGTCTGATGATTTCATCTTCACTCCATGATGAGTCCGGGTCAATAAAGTTGTACACATATACATACGATAAATCACGACCATCCAAGCTATAAGGTGCCACGGATAAACCCACACCAATCAATCCTTCTCCTGAAGAGAGAAGACTATCGTTACTCAAGGTTGTTATTAGTTTATTGTCACGATGGCCCCATGGTTTACCAGAGTATACGTCTTTGTCCTTATATATAAACCCATAAACCATATATGCTACAGAAGAAGATACATGAGATTCTCCAGCTGCTATGTTTTCCCCTGCGCTCATGCGACCAGAAAGCTGCGGATCGGAATCCATACGCTCCTGAGGCGTACGCCCGTCCGATGTATGACTAAATGGCGCATCATTACTCGTCATGTAGTCAGCATATTCCTGAGCGACTCGCTCAACTGCTGAGCTTATCCCTTCTAAAGGCAGAAGTCCTCGAGCTGCCCTCTCCGAGTTAACAAGGAACAGGGTCTGTTCAGAAGAACTCAATGAATCCCATTCATTCTGGGACGGCATCATAAGATATGAATTGACCGTTGGATCCAGCATTCTGGCGTAATTAAAAGACCTTTCGATATCTCCAACGTCTGTATAACCGTTAGCGATCCAATTTATATTATCTTCTGGGTAACTCTCTACGTATCGCTCTTGATCTAAGGGAACGTCACACTCTTGTAGCGAATATAGTTCAGCACTATCACGGTCCGAATAAACCATTACGGTATCCCAAGAGACATTCCCATCTTCATCTGTAACGAAGAGAGTATATTCGACACTTGCATCAGCTATAGCTGTATAAAATACTTCCGATTCTGATTCTGTAATTCCTGCTCGAGACCATGCATAACTCAGTAAGCCACCGTCTTCATCATAGCTACCAGAAGCATCCAATGCGAAGTTAGAGTATGGAGTGACATATAAATCAGCACCCGCATCTGCCACGGGCAAGCCAAGCACCACATTAACTATGACACTATCGACTGCAATTACTCCGTATTCATCTTCGACTTCCAGAGTAAAAATATATTCACCAATGTTGGAAAATGAATAACTAAGAACTTCTTCATTACCGACCTGCTCTGTACCAAGGTACCACCGGTATTCAGATATCAGACCTACATGACTATAACTCTCGCGAGCGTCCAGCAAGAAATCCTTCGACTTAAATGCGTCTATATCTTGACCTGCATTAGCAACAATGTTCTCTTCAGGTCTGATAACAGAAACGACTATACTGTCTCTAGAAACATAACCATCCTGATCTTCCACCAACAACTCAAATACATGCTCTCCAACCGTTTCTGGCACGTACTCCAAGTACTCTGCAGACGAATACTCGATACCATCATGGCTCCAATTGAAAGTAAGAGAGCTCTCTGTCGGGGAGTAGCTGTTAGTTGCATCTAATACTACGGCCTGATCGACAAAAGTGGCAATATCCTCACCGGCGTCAGCTACTGGGAGTAAATTCTGATCCGATGGTGATACATATATACTGCGAGAGTACTCCGATGAAACTCCAATTGAATCCGTAACAACCAGATTTAATTCATACGTCCCCTCAGCGTCAAAAATTATATTAATTCTATTAGACACACCTTGATCTAGCGTATTTCCACCTTTAGTTAAAGTCCAATCAAAAGAGGATCCTTCGATTTCTTGGAAGGTGTCATCGATAGCTGAGTAAATAACATTCTTTGAGGTCCCGACTTCAAATGGTCCTGAGATAATAGCATCTGGCTTTCGATACGATCGAACACATCTTATGAGATTTTCTTTACTCAAACCATCCCAATCAAAGCCAAGAGAACCAACAGGATTTACTACGACCTGTACCAAACCATCAGTTCCAGGGCTTCTAGTAGAAGACCAATACGTATAGGCGGAACTACCAAATTCAATATCATAATTCAGCCTGGAACTAGGACCTCTTACAAATGAGATCAACTCTTTATAATTTGGGGCTCGCCAATCTTCATAGCCTCCAGTAGTTGCAGTCTCACAATAATTTAGAGCAGATTTATAATTACGTGCGATCTCTGTATTATCACTAACATCCTGCCACATTAATTCAGAAAACACATCTACAACGACACTTTCTTGAAATATGGGCTTTTCATAACTCGGGAAGTTCTTTATCTCACCGGCAACACATCGCGCGTGAGTTTTTTCATCTGCATCGAGTAAATCCATACGCCCAGAGGTAAAGCTTATCGCTATATCACCAGTAAAATACCTACCATCAGTTCTTACAGAGTTTGGTCGATACATGAAGTTTTCATTAAGCAACAGCGTTCTTTCAGTGGATGGATACTCCGGGCTAGCTTCGCCGAAATCGAGAATATCTAGCAATTCATAAATAGTAGGTTCGCGCCAGGTATCAATCCCCGCAGCAGAAAGATTTCTACAATAACTTTGAGAGTGACTTGCGCTAAATATTCGATCCTGATTTCTTATATCGTCATGCCAAAGCAAACCGGTATTAACGTCGTAGATTACATCCATCCCTTCTGGGCGATGGTAATTTAATGGTGTACCGGCCCTGTAGTAACCGTCATCACCAATATCGTCAGATTTCATTGTTCCTGTCTGCAATGTCGGAATACTAGAGTACACCCTCTTCGAGCCAGGCAAGGAAGTACTATCCGTCGAGTCGGAATCCATCGTCAGTTCAAACTCGTTTGAGTAACCATCGCCATCTGAGTCCGGATCTAAATGATCAGGAATTAAATCTCGATCAAGATCCTTACTCCATTGAGCATCCCAAGGCATTTCATCTTCCGCATTTACAACACCGTCCCCATCAATGTCTTCATCGACGTTATTTCCAATGCCGTCTCCATCCATATCCGAATGATCTCGGGCGTCTCTAGGAAGAATATCGACATCATTCGCATATTCATCGCCATCGACATCGTCATCTTGGTCGTCGACAATAAAATCACCATCGAGGTCTGGTGGAGTCGAGGTGAGGTCAACTGGTGATGCACCATATTCATATTCAATTGCGTTTGAGTAACCGTCACCATCTATATCCGGGTCTGAATTGTCGCCGATACCATCACCGTCCATATCTGCCCAGTCACTGGCATCGTACGGAAATGCATCAACCTCATTCAAGAATCCATCATTATCTATATCTTCATCTGTGCCGTCACCGATACCATCACCGTCGGTATCACTGGTCTCTGAAGGGTCTTCCGGGAAATCATCTAAAGCGTCATTAACACCATCACCATCGGTATCTCGTTGTGATGGGCCGCAACCAACAGAATTAATATCAAGTCGTTCTTCGTATGACGTATCGGGACACTCATCTTCATTATCAGGAACACCGTCGTTATCGTAATCCCCACATCCAAATTCGTTTACAGGCTGACCTGGCTCAGTTCCCAAACAAATATCGTTCTGATCATTTACACCATCAAAGTCGAGATCATCGGGAGTAGGATACGGACGAAGCAGATCAAATATGCTTATTTGCTCTTGTGGTGCTGCCACTCCAAATAATGAAAAAACCTGCTCCGCTGTTACTGTACCTTGCTGAGTTACGAACTCACTAATTGTATTAGCGTATTTAAAAAAACCGTAGATGGTAAATATTTCACCCGAGCTATTAATAGTTACCGTTAGGTCATCAGATGCACTATTACGTCTAAACGAGAGATCTCCGCCATTAGCAGCTTGAGATATACCGATTTTATTATCACCTTCTGTGTCGAAAATTATATACTCCCCTGCTTGCTCTAGTGAAAAGTATACATCGTCACCGTGTCCTCCGATGAAAAAATGTTCTCCCTCACCAAGGTATGCCGTATCATTATTCAATCCGAATAAAACAATCGTATTCGATTCCATCGGTGGAAATATATCTCTCGATTTAGTACCAAGAATAACCGTTTCCCCCACCTTCGCCAGTGTAGGCTCCGATATTCCAAATGCAGAATAAATCTGAGACGCGCTCACAGATTGACCATCAGAAAATTCAAAGCGAGCTACAGTATTACTGACAGTAAAGAATTCCTTAACCGTAACATCGCCCTGTTCCTTGTAATTAATATATAAATCAACGCCGTTACTGGACAAGTTATAAGCAACATCATTACGACTGACGGAACTATCAAATATAACTTTGTTGGTTCCCTGGTAGTCGTAAATTACTGTGCTTCCACTTGTACTGGTAAGTAAGTATTCATCGCTGCCCTCTCCGCCAAGCAGAATGTCTCCACCCTCAGCATGGAAACGATCATTCCCTTCCACACCAACCAGGAAATCTTTAAAGGCCGTACCAAATAATTCGTCATCACCGGATAGTTGATCAGGAGTAGTGAACGGAGGAGGGCACCCCTCTACATCGACTATACCCTCTGTTAACTCAATACACCGGTCATTGACGTCCTCTACGCCATCGCCGTCCCGATCTGTGTCTGCGTTGTCACCTATACCATCGCCGTCAAGGTCGGAATGTTCGCTCGCATCATATGGAAATGCATCATTCGCATTCAGGAAGCCGTCATCATCGATATCTTCATCTGAATTGTCGCCGGTACCATCCTGGTCCGTATCAAGCCACTCAGAGGGGTCTGACGGAAATTCATCTATCGCATTGCCGAACCCATCGCCATCAACATCAGGATCATCAACATCTGCAATACCGTCACCGTCGAGATCATTTGCTCGTTCACTGTCGTACGGAAATGCGTCGTCGGAATTAAGTACACCATCGCCGTCGATATCCGGATCGGAATTATCACCGATTCCATCTAGATCAAGATCACTAGATTCTGAAGGGTCATAAGGGAATACATCATCATCATTGGCGATACCGTCACCATCAATATCAGTATCCACTACATCCGGCACGCCATCGGAATCCATATCCTGAGGAACATCACCTGGATCTAATGGGTCGGTGCCGGCTTCTAGCTCCAGCTCGTTAGAATAACCGTCACCATCAATATCTGAGTCAGAGTTATCACCTACGCCATCGCCGTCTGAATCAAGCCATTCGAGAGGATCAAACGGGAATTCATCCATCTCATTCCCGAAACCATCGTTATCTATATCGGGATCTGAATTATCTCCAAGCCCATCATTGTCGGTATCTGCCCACTCTTGCGGGTTGTTGGGAAATGCATCCTGCTGATTCTCTACTCCATCGCCATCCCGATCGGAATCCGAGTTGTCACCAACACCGTCGGAGTCGAGATCATGAGTTTCTGTAGCATCATAAGGAAACGCATCATCACCATTCAGGACCCCATCACCATCAATATCACTATCAGAGTTATCACCTATACCATCGCCGTCAGTATCCGATGACTCAGCGGCACTATCAGGGAATACATCATCAATATTGGGCACACCATCACCGTCTCTGTCGGGGTCTGAATTGTCACCGATTCCGTCTCCGTCCAGATCAGATACTTCGTTGGGGTTCTCTGGAAATGCATCTGAATCATTCCCAACACCATCGCCATCAATATCTTCATCACTATTGTCACCAACACCATCTGCGTCCAGGTCAGACCACTCGGCTGGATCCATAGGAAATGCGTCGATAACGTTATCTACGTTATCCCCATCCACATCAGGGTCGCTGTTGTCTCCGATTCCATCTCCGTCAAAATCACTGTTTTCAGATGGATCATTTGGAAAGACATCAAGAGAATTAGCTACACCATCACCATCCCTATCAGTATCAGCATTATCACCAATGCCATCCGCATCAAGGTCACTCCACTCAGTACTGTCCTCGGGAAATACATCTTCAGCATCGTTTACACCGTCATTATCAGAGTCCAACTGCCATAAAGAGCATCCATCGGTATCAACAGTGCGTCCAGCCTGAGTGGAGGGGCATAAATCTTCGGTATCGGGAACACCATCAGCATCACCATCGGATGGAGGCTGACTGAATGCATTTATTTCAAGCGAAACGAGAAGTAGAAGTGAAGATATAGCCGAAACGGATGCGCGTAGCGTCATCATGGAGTCCTTTCCCAATGTATACTTTTGTAATTACGCAGGGACAATACAGGGATTCAAGTAATTATCAAGTTATTAATATATTACTCACTACAAACAGATCACTTCCCCCCTCAATCGCTCATATCGACATCTATGCCACCCCAAGCGGCCAATCCATCCCTACCCAGAGCACCAGCAGTGCTGTCCAACCAATAAGAAATGCCACACTGTACGGCAGCATCATACTCATGATGGTCCCGATGCCGATGTCTTTGCGATATTGCTGCGCAAACGCTAGTACCACACCAAAATATGGCATAAGCGGTGTAATAATATTCGTGCTGCTGTCACCAATTCGGAAAGCTACCTGAGTAATTTCTGGTGCAATCCCCACCAGCATTAGCATAGGAATAAACACTGGTGCGAGAAGCGCCCACTTAGCACCGCCACTTCCAACAAATAAATTAATGGTCGCTGCGATAAGAATAAAAGCCACCAACATTAAAGGAGCGGGAGCATTCAGTTGCGTCAGCAGCTCTGCGCCATGAATGGCGAGAATAATCCCCAGATTACTCCACGCGAAGTAGGCAACAAACTGCGCAGCAAAGAACATCAATACAAGGTAACCGGCCATGGTCGCCATACTGGCTTCCATGGCTTCAACCAGCTTATGTGACTGACGCCAGGTTCCGCTGAAGCGACCATAGATATACCCACATAAAAGCGCATAGATCGAGATAACAACCACAATGCCTTTCATAAATGGCGAAGAAATAATGGCCATTCCCTGACGTAACCAGGCATGCTCTCCGGCCAACCCACTGGCACAGATCACCGCAAATATCAGGGTAAAAAGCGCAACGGCTTTCAGTCCGCGACTCTGATTAAATTCTTCCTGCTGCTCGTTACCTTTTTTGATAACCGCCTTTTCTTGCGGCTTCTCTTTTGCAGCAGCTTTGTCGTCATCTTCAATCTCTATTGAGACCAGTCGAGGTTCGACCCAACGTGCTGTTACCAGAGTGGCCAACGCACTAACGAGAAAAACAGAAGTAACCATAAACCAATAATTAGCGGCGATATTTACCTCACCGCCGGGGTCAACCAGCCTCACTGCTTCGGTGCTGATACCGGCTAATACCGCATCAAATGGCCCGAGCAACAGGTTTGCACTGTAGCCACCAGAGACTCCCGCAAAGGCTGCTGCAATGCCTGCCAGCGGATGGCGACCTGCACTTTTAAATACCAGCGCAGCCAGCGGAATCAGGACGACATAACCTGCGTCAGCGGCGAGGCTCGACATCACCCCAGCGAAAACCACCAGAAATGTCAGCAAGTTTCCGCGTGCTCCGCGCACTATGGATGACAGTAGAACAGCAATAAGACCGCTGCGCTCGGCGACGCCTAAGCCCAACATGGCAATCAGAACGGTTCCTACGGGAGCGAACCCGGTAAAATTGGAGACCGTTTGGGTCAGTATCTTCGCCGCCCCTTCAGCAGAGAGCAGGTTCATTGCTGTAAGCTGCTCACCATTAACAGGGTGTATGGCTGAGAGCCCGAGTGCAGATGCCAGCCCCGAGATGAGCAGCACTAACCCGCACAGCCAGATAAATAGCAGCGTCGGATGAGGCAGACGATTCCCTGCATGTTCAATACGGGAGAGAAGACGTTCAGTAACAGAAGTCATAGGCGTTTCCGGTGACAGATGTCATCAGAATGCCTGAATATCAGCGGGGTTCAAGTGACAGGGAGTGAGTGTAAAGTTTAAAGGCACTGCCGGAATACTCCGGCAATGCCAAAGGGCTGTCAGACCAGCCCCATCTCGTTCAGCATCACATCATAGCCTTCCTGATAGTTGCTGAATTTAAACTCGTAGCCCAGTTCGCGCAGTCGTTTGTTAGAACAACGACGATTAGCACGGCGTGATACTTCCCCCACATCGCTGTCTGGGTCAACTTCACCGATACGATCCTTCATCCATTCGAGGACATCGAACAGAGTGGCCGGCTCGTTATCAGTGGCGAGATAGCAGTCGTCCAATGACTCACCGTTTAACGCACGGTTAATCAGAAACTTCAGCGCTCCAAGACAATCATCACGATGAATACGATTCGTCCATACGGCAGGCTCTGGGTCACAGTAGCCACCCTGACGGGCTTGCTGAATCATGCGTTCACGACCCGGACCATAAATACCGGTAAAACGCACAACAGTGCCATCGAACGCCGAATCAAGAAGTACTTTCTCTGCTGCCAGCATTTCTTTACCGGCAAAGCTTGATGGTGTGGTTTCAGAACTTTCATCCACCCACTCACCATCCATCTGGTGGTATACCGACGAGCTGGAAACAAAGAAAACACGCTTAGGTGGCTGCCCTTTCAGCTTTTTGAGTATGTTCTTCAGGCCTTTCACATAGTACGCGTGATAACCTTCTTTCGAAAAAACCGGCGCTGCTACGCTGTATACGACAATATCAATGTTGTCTGGCAGGTCGGTCAGGGTGCTGGCATCTGACACGTCAGCACTGATCACATTAACCCCTTCACCAACAGGCTTGTCCGAACGGCGGACGCCTGTCACGTCATGCCCTTCCCGGGCGAGGTCCTGTGCCAGATGGCCGCCGATGTCTCCGGTGCCCACAACCAAAATAGAAGCCATGCCTTTCCTCCGCTATTTCAGGCATTTTGTACCGCATCTTGGCGGTACCTTACGTTTTATTTTGTTACGGTCTTTCGCTGACGCAATGGATAGGTAGAATAAATCAGATAAGCCACCTTCATTCAAGGTAACAATCATGACCCTAACCGAACTCCGCTATATCGTCACTGTTGCACAGGAACGACATTTTGGCCGAGCCGCTGAAAAATGTTACGTCAGCCAACCGACGCTCAGCGTAGCGATAAAGAAGCTGGAAAGCGAGTTAGAGGTCGCTATTTTTGAGCGCAGCAAGAACTCTGTCACCGTAACCCCGTTAGGTGAGCGCATTGTGGCCCAGGCGCAACGCGTTTTAGAAGAGTCCCGAGCTATTAAAGATATCGCCAGCTCGGGCAAGAACCAGTTATCTACGCCTTTGCGTCTGGGGGCTATTTTCACTATCGGTCCTTATCTGTTTCCTCATCTTGTTCCACAGATTCACAGCGCCGCACCGGGCATGCCGCTGTACCTTGAAGAAAACTACACCGGAGTATTACGCAAGCAGCTCAGGGAAGGCGAATTGGATGCCATTGTGATCGCGCTGCCATTTACCGAACCCGACGTTGTGACTCGCCCTCTCTATAAAGAGAAGTTTGTGGTCGTGATGCCAAAAGAGCATGAGCTGACGAAACAGAAAGACATCGATCCCGAACAACTCATTGACCTCGACCTACTGATGCTGGGCGAAGGTCACTGCTTCCGGGATCAGGTGTTTGAGCACTGCCCGGCTCTGCACCGTAAACAGCACAGTCGTGTTGGCAGTGTTCTCGAGGGCAGTTCGCTCGAGACTCTGAAACATATGGTCGCCACTGGTCTTGGTGTGACTGTGCTTCCTGAATCCGCCCTCGGGAATATGGACGAAAATCTGCTGGCCACGCGTCCGTTCCGTGAGCCGGCGCCGTTTCGGACGGTGGCCCTTGCCTGGCGAGCCAGTTTCCCTCGAGGCAATGCCATCGACCTGTTGATCGAAAACGCCCAGCTGTGCTGGTCAAAGAAGTAAGCTGATGGCGAACTCCGGTAAGCTAACGGATCTGAAAGGCGTAGGGCCAAAACTGGCAGAGCAGCTGGGTAAACTGAATATCCACTCTCTCACTGACCTCGCCTTTCACCTGCCTTTCCGCTACGAAGACCGGAGTAAAATCACCCCCATTGCTGGCCTGATGCCTATGCGGCCCGCGGTTATTCAGGGAGAGGTGAAGGGCTCGAGCGTGGTGTTTGGCAAGCGTCGCAGCCTGCTGGTTAAGCTTCAGGATCAGAGTGGACTGATCAATCTGCGCTTTTTTCATTTTAATGCGGCGCAGAAAAATCAGATGAGCAAAGGCACCCTGTTGCGCTGCTATGGCGAGCCCCGTCGAGGAGCCAGCGGGCTTGAGCTGTACCATCCTGAATACCAGCGCATCGAAGACGGTCTGGATACGCCGCTGGAGGCTTCGCTTACACCCATTTACCCAGCGACTGATGGCATTACCCAGCAACGGCTGCGACTGCTTCACGAGCAGATGGTTGAGCTACTAAGGCAGGATGAGGTCGCGCTACCAGACCTGCTCCCTGAGCAGTGGTGTGCGCAATGGCGCCTGCCGGGCCTGCGAGAAGCGCTGCTGTTTCTTCACCACCCGCCCTCAGACACTGACCTGTTGCAACTGGAGTCAGGGAGTCACCCGGCACATAAGCGATTGATTCTTGAGGAGCTGCTGGCGCACCAGTTATCCCTGTTTAAATTACGCGCTCAGGTTCAGGCCGACAAAGCGCCTGCCATCCTGACTGACCACACGCTGCGAAACGCGCTACTGGAGAAGCTGCCGTTTACTCCAACCGGTGCCCAGCAACGCGTCACCGATGAAATCACTGAAGACCTCAAGCAACCCTATCCGATGCTGCGCCTGGTCCAGGGCGATGTTGGTTCTGGTAAAACCTTAGTTGCGGCACTCGCTGCCTGTGATCTGCTTCAACAAGGTTATCAGGTTGCGTTAATGGCACCGACCGAGATTCTTGCCGAGCAACACCTGCGTAATCTCGCCGGATGGTTCGAACCTCTGGGTGTTCGTATGGGTTGGCTTGCCGGCAAAGTTAAAGGAAAAGCCCGGGAGAAGTCGCTGTATGAAATCGCCGCTGGCGAAGCGCAACTGGTTGTCGGTACGCATGCCCTGTTTCAAGAAGACGTACACTTCTCGAAGCTCGGTCTGGTCATCATTGATGAGCAACACCGCTTTGGTGTTCATCAGCGCCTATCATTAAAAGAGAAAGGCGAGCGCGCCGGGCTGGCGCCGCATCAGCTGATCATGACCGCCACACCTATTCCGCGAACTCTGGCCATGAGTGCGTACGCCGATCTCGATACTTCGGTCATAGACGAACTGCCTCCGGGGCGCAGCCCCATTACTACGGTTGCGATCAGTGATCAAAGGCGTCCGGAAATTATTCAGCGCGTACAGGAAGCATGCGCACAAGGGGCGCAGGCTTATTGGGTCTGTACCCTGATTGAAGAAAGCGAAGCCCTGCAATGTCAGGCCGCAGAGAACACGTTCGAGGAGCTTCAGAAAGCGCTTCCGGGGCTGCGCGTAGGTCTGGTTCACGGACGTATGAAGGCCGCTGATAAAGCAGACATCATGGCTGCCTTTAAAGATCATCAGCTGGATCTACTGGTCGCAACCACGGTTATCGAAGTCGGCGTTGATGTCCCGAATTCAAGCCTGATGATTATTGAAAACCCGGAGCGCCTGGGGCTGGCTCAACTGCATCAGCTACGTGGGCGCGTCGGCCGGGGCAGCGCGAAAAGCCATTGCGTACTGCTCTACAAGTCACCACTGTCGTTCACCAGTAAGCAACGCCTGCAAGTGATGCGCGATAGCCAGGATGGCTTCTATATTGCCGAGAAGGATCTTGAGATACGCGGCCCCGGAGAGCTATTGGGCACCCGCCAGACCGGACTGCAAATGCTCAGGATTGCCGACCTGCAACGCGATGCTGGGCTTCTTCCACAAGTGCAGGAAATGGCTAACGACCTCTGGTATCAGCACCCAGCCACCGTTGAACCCCTGATCAAACGCTGGCTGGGGAACGCCGAGCGTTTCGCCAACGTCTGACTCTGGCAAAGAAATATCGGCCAATTTAGTCCCGATCGACCACATTTTTCTGGATCTCTACTATATTTTCTGAAAGAACCAATTCCGGGGCGTAAACATGTCAGCCATTCCAGCCGTCGTACAGAAAATCCTTGAAGACTGGCGAATCCCCTACTCCGCCGCTGATGACAAGGAGTTGTTTGAAATCATGCAAAGTAATCCGCCTGCATCCTACTCTTCCAAGGTTGCTTATAACGTTTTCCTGAAAGATGAGCTGGGGCAAGTGCAGGTTCTGGTACCGGGCGACCGGATGCTTGATCTCACCCAGTTATCACATGCCTTTGGCAGGCAGTTCACGGCCCTGTCGGTAGACGAGCTGGATCTGCTTAAGGCACGCTACAAGATTGATCAGTTTCCGGCGATCCCACAGATCACCGAAATGGAGACCATGATTGATCAGGCACTGCTGCGAGAGCAGGAGCTGTTTGTTTATTCAGGCGAGGAAGGTAAAAACTGGATCAAAATTCCGATGTCGGAATTTCGTGCCCTGACCACCAGTTCGCACGTTGGCAACTACAGCACGCCTCTGCGCCCCGACCAGCCGGAGCAAGGCAGCGATCAGGATCTTGATGACGTACACTCAGCCATTCGTCAGTTCACGCCCCTACGAATCAAGCAACGCCTTGAAGAAACTCTCGACTTACCGCCATTGCCTGAAGTTGCCCGTAAAATCATTGAGCTGAGGGTCGACCCGGAAGCCGACAGCAAATCACTGGCAACCACGATTGAAGTGGACCCGGGCATGTCGGCCCAGGTTCTGAGCTGGGCGCGCTCGCCCTACTACGGTACCCGCGGCGAAATCAAAAGCGTTGAAGAGGCCGTCATCCGGGTATTGGGTTTTGATCTGGTCATTAACCTCGCCCTCGGCCTCGCTTTAGGTCGCTCTCTGGCGGTTCCTAAAGAGGGTCCGCACGGGTATACACCATTCTGGAAACAAGCGGTAATGACAGCTGCACTCTGCGGCGAACTGGTACGAAAAATAGAACCTGCGGGGCGCCCATCACAGGGCATGGCGTATCTGAGTGGCTTGCTGCATAACTTCGGTTTCCTGATTCTAGGGCAAATATTTCCACCTCAGTTCTCGCTGATTAATCGCCATATTGAAGCAAATCCTCACATCAACCGTTTCTACATCGAAAACTACTTACTGGGGATGAGCCGCGAACAATGTGCTGCAGCCTTAATGATGCAATGGCAGATGCCGGGAGAACTGATCGCCTCGCTGCGCCAAATGCATAACGCAGATTATGATGGTGACTACTCCGGCTATGCGAATCTTCTTTATGTCGCCGTGCGTCTGTTGCGTGAACGTGGTGTCGGTGACGGCCCGTCAGAAGTCATTCCAGAGCAGGTATTCACACGCCTGGGACTATCCGCCGAGGACGCCGCTGAAGTCGCGGATACCCTGGTAGAAAATCAGGACAGTTTCGCCGACCTGATCAGCATCCTCAATCACTGAGACGTGTTCAGTAGCTGACCGTCGGTGACGAAAGATGGCCCGGCGGTCTCTGGCAATACAGCCAGTGCCTCCGTTAGCCAGCGCTGCATCACCGGATCAGTCCACAACCGGGTCAGGGCATCAATCTCTGCATTACTCACACGCCGGTATGCGTACAGCATAAAATTCAGCACTGTATCCCGCGTCGTTGCTTCATACCCTTGATCAAGGTCCTGCTCCAGAACCCCTGCAACGGACGTTTGTGCGTGAATCAACCACTCCGACATACGGGTCGCAGATACCAGCCCTTCGAGCCGTTGCACGCGCGAAACGGCCGGTGGATAAGCGGCTAGCCTTTGCATGTAACGTTCGTATTCTGGCGTTCCCTGTTCCCGAAGCGCAATGTCTTCCATTAATCGACCACGGGCCATGATGCTGTCATCAATGATCATCAATAAACGAGTAATCTCGTCATCAGTAAAGGATGCAAGCAGGTGGGTAAAAGATTCGTTCAGAGCAGAAGGGGACCAGGGCAGTAGCTGGCGCATGCGTTGACGCCTTTCTATATCCTTCGAGTCGCTCAGCTGTGCCTCCGCTAACTGACGGACCTGAGTAGAAATCCCCGAAACACCACTGCCAGAAATAATACGCTCAGCGGCACCTTCATTCGCACCATCACCATACGCAAGCTCAGCGGAAGTCAGAGCAATGCCTGTGACCGCAACCAACGACGTCAGAAACCTATTCATAGAAAGCCGCTTTATTTCTCGTCGCTGTTGCTCGCCGCAGTGATGCTCAAATCGTTATATCGTTCATGATTCAGAACACCCTCTGTTTTGGCGATGACGACCGACACCATAGTATCGCCCGTCACATTGACTGCGGTGCGCAACATATCTAACAGACGATCGACACCAATGATTAATGCGATGCCCTCCACTGGCAGGCCGACCTGCTGGAGAACCATCGACAAGGTAATCAGCCCCACGCCCGGCACGCCAGCAGTGCCGATTGAGGCCAGCGTGGCAGTAGCAATGACCAGCAGATAATCGCCCATGCTCAGATCAAGACCAAACGCCTGAGCGATAAACACGGTCGCCACACCCTGCATAATTGCTGTGCCATCCATATTGATGGTGGCACCCAGTGGCAGTACAAACGACGCAGCGCGAGTACCTACACCGAGGTTCTGCTCAGCGTTCTTAATAGTGACAGGTAAAGTGGCGCTACTGGACGCAGTACTGAAGGCGAAAATCTGCACCGGCCACATTTTCTTCAGAAAGGTCACCGGAGAGACGCCAGCGAACATACGCAGCATGGCAGAGTAAACAACAATACCGTGCACCAGCAACACCGCGACCACGGTAAACATGTAGGCTAACAGCTCCTGCACTGGCCCCAGACCTTTGGATGCAAACAGGCTGAACAACAGAGCAAACACACCGTACGGCGCAAGATTCATCAGCATAGTAACGAGCGTCATCAGAATCTCGTTCCAGTCGCTGAATTGCTTACCGATACGCTCACCCGGCACACCCGAACGACCAATAGCGAGACCAACCAGAATCGCGAACACGATCACCTGCAGCATATTGCCTTCAGCCATTGCCTGGAACGGATTGGTTGGGAATATATTCGCCAGTACATCGATAAGAGGTACGACCTCAGGGGCGCTAAATTCTGCCTCCACCGACATATCAATTCCGATGCCGGGGTTCACGATGTTCGCCAGCGTCATAGCCGCTGAAATCGCGATCGCCGTGGTTACGAGGTACAGAACAACCGTTTTCAGGCTCATGCGTCCGAGGCTACTCTGGTCGCTCAGGTGACACACACCACAGACCAGAGACACAAATACAAGCGGGACAACGAGGACTTTCAGACTGGAAACAAAGATTTTACCGATAAGGGCGAAAAGACCAGACGCCAGCATGTCATCAAGCACGTACCGAACGTTGTCATTGAGGTCTGGCATTGCCAGGAGGTTGAACGTGATGGTGCCGAGTACGATGGCAAAGGCCATTGCCAGAAGAATTCGGGTTGTCAGCGTCACAGTGTAGCCTCCTTATTATTCTGATTAATTCTCAATAATCCCTGGCCCCAGATATCAGGGCCAGACAGGCATCAGGGTTTCAGATATTTACTGATTCCCTGAAACCACATCACCTTCGACAGGTCGCCACTTATAGTGACGTCTTTTACCTGGATACCGCGCATAAAGGCATTGCGATCTTTCGATGTAAGAATTTTCAGACCGGTATGTGCATCTTTAAAGCTGATCGTAAATGCAGGATTACTGTGTGCCTTGCCTTTGCTGGAAATGGTCTCATCTTTAACAACAAACTGACGGACGGCTTTGCCATCTTCAGTCTGTAGTTGAAATGCCATGTCCTGCCCTGCCAGTTGCTCCCGGAATTTAGGATTCTTTTTGGCTGCTTTTTTCATCAGTTTGGACAGAACCCAAAGCAACATGCGGAATTTAAACAAGGGAGTCTCCTCAGCTGTCAGCGCCCGTTAATTATCGGGCGTACTTGGATCATCGCCATCAGCAAATACCGCGGTACCTGCCAGCGACGGCATAATATTGAGCAGGCCATTATGCCCCAGACGGCGCATATGGTGTCGGTTTCTTTCGGGAATTCTCTCAGGGAATCTGATCTGTGTTAAGGCTTCTTCGATATCCTGCTCACGGATAATATGCAGCATAGGGAACGGAGAGCGATTGGTGAAGTGGCTCATGTCATCTGCGTCTTCCCCCTCAAACACATACTTTGGATGGAAAGTCGCCAGCTGCAATCGTCCTTCATACCCCATCTGCACCAGCAGGTCATCGCAGATCAGAGTCCAGTTCCAGTATTCTTCAAAATCGCGATAAAGATTTGGGACAACAAACAATGCGGTAGGCAAATCAGAGGGCGGGGCTTCAGCGACCCGTTGCAACAGGGTCATAAACTCACCGGTTGCGGTGTAGTCATCAGAGGCTGAAGAGACTTCAATTCGGAGAGTGTCCATGACAGGACTGGCGAAAGGACAAAGCCCTTCACCGACCACCAGCCGGCTGACCCACTCGCGGGTCAGTTCAGCGGCGGCGGTAACATCAGGAACGCCGCTTATTGGACGGATTCCTTCAGCGCTTTACCTGGCTTGAATGCAGGAACCTTAGCGGCTGCAATGGTGATTGGCTCACCAGTCTGCGGGTTTTTACCCTGGCGCTCAGCGCGATCACGTACTTCGAAAGTACCGAAACCGATCAGAGTCACAGATTCGCCTTCGCTCAGAGACTTAGCAATCTGGTCGGTGAAAGCAGTAACAACTTCAGCCGCTTTTTCTTTGCTCAGGTCTGCTTTTTCAGCGATGGCCGCAGCCAGTTCTGGTTTACGCATAGTAATATCCTTGTTTCTGTTGTCAGTATTGATCTGTTCAGGACCAATGATGTTACAGAGAATCAGGGCATGATTGCCGGCAATTCTTTGTTGAGTGCTACTTTATTCGCTACTTTTGCTCCGGTCAAAGCGTATCCGAGCAGATCACCCGCTTCATTGCGGTATTCTGCCTGAACGTCATTGCCTTCCTGCTCGACAATCCAACGACCAGAGGCATCACCACCCGGTGGTGGAGAAACAACCACTGGACACGCTGGCGTCTTAACAGTGACAGGCATAACGCCATAGCTGACTTCTGTCGGCGTGCCGGTCAGTGTCTTTGCCAGCGCACGTGCTGAAGCCATAAGCGGCAATACGTAAAGCAGTACACGCCCTTCGACTTCGGCACAGTCACCCAGAGTGTAAACATCATCAGCACTGGTTTTCAGGTGACGATCAGCAACGATACCGTGGTTAACCTTGATGCCTGCCTCACCCGCAAGCTGAGTGCGAGGGCGCAGACCAATCGCTGAAACCACTACATCGGCACGAATTTCATCACCGTTATCCAGAGTTGCGACAACGCCGTCACCGTCGCGTTCAATACGGCTGACCAGAGGGCCCAGGTGGAATTTAACACCGATGCCTTCCAGGCCTGCCTGTACTGCGTTAGCCGCGGACTCAGGCAGCAGAGTCGGAAACACCTGTTCACAAGGAGCCACGATCTCACACTCATAGCCACCAGCGGTCATATCATTGGCAAACTCACAACCAATCAGACCGGCACCCATGATCAGAACACGCTTTTTACCTTCGGCTGCGGTGCGGAACTTAGCGTAGTCTTCAAGATCATTGATCGAGAACACGAGATCTTCAGCGCCACCTTCGATGCGTGGGCCAACCGCTTCAGCCCCCCAGGCCAGAACCAGCTTGCTGTATTCAACCGTTTCGTCACCCAGGCTAATGGTATGCGCATCGATATCGATCGCTGTCACAACCGTATTCGTACGGATCGTCATGTTCAGCTGTTCAGCCATACCTGCAGCGGTACTCATCGCCAACTCATCTGCGGTTTTATTCTTGCCGTACCCAGTAGACAACATTGGCTTTGAGTAGCTACGGCCGTCATCTCCGGTGATCATCAGCAGTGGCTGATCAGCGGCGAGTTTACGAAGTTCTTTTGCCAGGTTATATCCGGCCAGGCCTGAGCCAATAATTACGATAGGAGCAGATGAATTACTCATAGAAGGGTCCGTTCAGTTATCAGGTAAGGGAGGTCTGCAGGGATGCAGGAGGGCTACCGGGAGCCGGTAGCCGGTAGCCCAGATAATCAGATTTCTACCATCTCGAAATCTTCTTTACCTACGCCACAGTCTGGGCAGATAAAATCGTCAGGCACATCTTCCCAACGGGTACCCGGAGCGATGCCTTCTTCAGGTGCACCTTCCGCTTCATCGTAAATCCAGCCACATACAACACATTGCCACTTCTTCATGCCAATAACCTATGATTCGGTGAGTTTTTAAAGGTCGCTAAAAGTACTTATCCAGCCCGCTAAAATCAACGGTCAATTCCGGGCATTTTTTGACCAGTCGTTCTGTCTGACTTGCCTGACCGCCTGATTTAGCGCATTCTCCGCGCCATGAAGCACTCTTCTGATCTCGCTGTCATCCTGCACCCCGCGCGCCCCGGCTGGTCAACCTGCCTTAATGTTGCGCCGCAGACATTGCCACCGTTCTGGCGTTCCTGGCTACTTGAGCGCGGCTCTCTGACTGCACGACTGTCGTCTTTGCGACCGGGTCAATTCAGCGTCGATTGCCAACACGAGGGGCTCGGGTATCCAACACCCGCAGAGCAGCGAGAGCTTAACCTGGCAGCGAACGAGCGCGTCTGGTTCCGGGAAGTGATTCTGAAACTGGGCGATGTGCCCGTCGTTTATGCCCGCACCGTGGTGCCCGGCTCCGCACTCACCGGTCGACTGGCACGACTCAAGCATCTGGGAAACCGCTCTCTGGGGACGTTTCTGTTCAGCCAACCAGACATACGTCGAACGTTCGTCCGCGTATCACACTGCAAAGCCAATGCGGCCGGGTTAGAATGGGCCCGCAGGTCTGTCTTCACCCTCGGAGGCAAATCTTTGATGGTGACTGAGGCATTCAGCCCATCGCTGAACAAATTTGACCACCCAAACAGAACGAACTGAGGTAACTGTGCTGACCACCCGACTGGATTCTCTGTGGCCACAATGGCGCGCCTGGATTGCCATCACCCGCCTGGATAAGCCCGTTGGCTCCTACCTGTTACTGTGGCCGACGTTCTGGGCCCTATGGACCGCCGCAGAGGGCATCCCTTCGGTAAGCAACCTACTTATATTTACTGCCGGGGTATTTCTGATGCGCTCGGCCGGGTGTGTGATTA
The DNA here is from genome assembly GCA_002724925.1 of Oceanospirillaceae bacterium. Taxonomy (GTDB): domain Bacteria; phylum Pseudomonadota; class Gammaproteobacteria; order Pseudomonadales; family Oceanobacteraceae; genus Thalassolituus. The sequence goes on along the minus strand of PBQA01000034.1, from coordinate 20,215 downwards.
ACGACTACGCCGACCGCGAAGTAGATGGCCATGTAAAACGCACGAATGAGCGCCCATTAGCGACGGGCGCCTTATCTGCCAAAGCTGCACTGATTGGCTTCGGTATTCTTTGTGCTGTGTCATTTGCGCTGGTGTTACTGACTAACAGCATGACTATCTGGCTATCTTTTGGCGGTGTCGCGCTCGCAGCCATTTACCCCTTTATGAAGCGCCACACGCATTTGCCACAACTCTTTTTGGGTGCGGCTTTTTCCTGGGCGATACCAATGGCTTTCGCCGCTGAGTCGGAATCGCTTCCCGCGTATCTCTGGCTGTTTTACGCGGCAAACCTCTGTTGGACCGTGGCTTACGATACGTTTTATGCCATGGTCGATCGTGATGACGACCTGAAGATAGGCGTAAAGTCGACCGCGATCCTGTTTGGTGAGCTCGATTTACAGATGATCAGCCTGCTGCAGGCGATGAACCTCGCCTTCCTGTTCTTCGCCGGCCAGCAATTCGGTTTCAACTGGATCTACTACCTCGGCCTCGTCATCGGTGCCCTGTTCCTCGGTTGGCAGATCTGGAGCGCTCGCAGCCGCAGCCGCGACGACTGCTTCCGGGTGTTCCGTCAGTCTCACTGGTTTGGCGCCATCGTCTGGCTGGGCATTGCCGGAAACTATCTATGGCCCACTTCCTGAGTTTTCCCGCCCTGGTCACATATCTGTAACATTTCACCTGTGTAATACGCCGGTAATGATAACTAATCTGTGACCGGACTATGACTAACGCTGGAAAACGCGTACTCATCGTTGACGATGAAGCACCCATCCGTGAAATGATCGCTGTTGCGCTTGAAATGGCAGGCTACGAGTGCCTGGAAGCCGAAAATGTTCAGGACGCCCATTCACTCGTTGTCGATCAACGCCCGGATATGATTCTGCTCGACTGGATGCTCCCGGGCACCAGCGGTATTGAGTTTGCCCGACGTCTTAAACGCGAAGAAGCAACAGCCGAACTGCCGATCATCATGCTTACGGCAAAGGGTGAAGAAGAAAATAAAGTTCAAGGCCTCGAGAGCGGTGCTGACGACTACATCCCCAAGCCATTCTCGCCACGCGAACTGGTTGCCCGCCTGAAAGCCGTGCTGCGCCGCGCAACGCCACCAGGTGTCGAAGAAACCATTGAAGTGAATGGTTTGATTCTCGACCCTGTGTGCCATCGCGTCATGGCTCACGATAAAGCGGTTGACGTAGGGCCCACCGAATACCGTCTATTGCAGTTTTTCATGACTCACCAGGAGCGCGCTTACTCACGCTCACAGCTGCTTGATCAGGTCTGGGGTGGCAACGTTTACGTTGAAGAGCGCACGGTAGATGTTCATATCCGTCGCCTGCGTAAAGCCCTTGGCCAATCGCACGAGCAGCTGATTCAGACAGTTCGTGGTACCGGTTACCGCTTCTCTACCAAAGCGTCCTGATCATGCCGGGCTGGCATCAGGAGCTAAAGCGGCTCCTGCTTCTGCTGGCCGTTGGCCTTAGCGGGATCTGGTGGAGCCCCTGGCCATTTCTACCTTTGGCGGTCATCAGCCTGGCAATTCTCCTCTGGCACCTGCGCCAGTCCATCCGCATGAAACGCTGGCTGACCAGCTACGAAACTCAGGAAGCCCCAACCAGCAGCGGCATCTGGCAAGACCTGATCAAGCTGAGTTTACGCCCTACCAAACGCAGCCAGCGTTACCGACACAAGCTTCAGGCCTTATTCGACCGCTTGCAGGATTCAACCTCTGCACTTCAGGAAGGCATCGTCATGGTAGACCGCTATGGCAATCTGGAATGGTGGAACCGTTCAGCCGGGAAAATGCTGGGCTTGCGCGACCCGATTGATATCAATCAGCCCATTACGAACCTGATCCGCGCACCAGAATTCACAGCCTACTTTTCAAAAGGCGATTTCGATACACCACTCGAACTCAACTCGCCAGTCGCCAAAGACATGTGTCTGTCACTGAACATCACACCGTTCGGGCGCAACGAGCGTCTGATCGTCGCCCATGACGTCAGCCGGCTGCGCCAGCTGGAGCAAATGCGCAAAGATTTCGTCGGTAACGTCAGTCACGAACTGAGAACACCGTTAACAGTGATTCAGGGCTACCTTGAGACCTTTGAAGATATCATCCCAGAACGCGCCGGACGTATGTTGACTCAGATGCAGGAGCAAGCCTCGCGAATGGACTCTCTGGTCAGGGACCTTCTGGCCCTGTCGCACCTTGAGAATGGAGCACACGACCCAAGAACCGGCGTCGATATCATTACACTGCTTGAACAGATCACCGAAGAAGCCATCGCGGTATCTGCGGGGCAACATTCTATACGCCTGACGATAGACACCGACGAGTGCCTGAATGGTTATGAGCATGAGCTGCGCAGCGCCTTCACAAACCTGATCATTAATGCGGTGAAGTACACGCCTGGCGAAGGCAACATCAGTATCCGTTGGTACCGGGATGGAGACAATCTTTGCCTGAGCGTTCAGGACTCAGGGATCGGCATTGAGGAGCATCACCTGCCACGGCTGACCGAACGTTTCTATCGCGCCGACCCTAGCCGAAGCAAGAACACCGGTGGCACAGGGCTCGGGCTCGCCATAGTGAAGCACGTGCTCCTACGACACGCTGGCAACCTGCAGGTCACCAGCGACTATGGCAAGGGCAGTTGTTTTACGGCCTGCTTTGAGGCACCTGAATCATCAGCGAACTTTGGCGATAAAGCGCGACAGCACGGCTAGTTTGTCTTCGTCGTCATCCACAAACCGGATAAGCATCTGAATTGTCTCGGCTTCTGGGTGCGGCTCCTGAGCCTGCATCATGCGGACATACCCATTGATACGCGCCACATCACCTGAATCCTGATCAACAATATCGGCAACCGCAGGTTCCAACAGTGCAGGCAGAACACCATCGCGGCGAAACACGCCGATCATTTCCTGCAGGTTAATATCTTTCAGTACGAGTTTGGCAGAACTGCCCGAGCCAAAGCGAACACTCGCGACGCCTCGTGCTTTAGCCTTAGGCTTGGTAGCCGGTGCGGCTTCTGGAGAGGATGAGCCGCCCATAAGTACACTGGCACCGCCCATGTCCTGCGAGACAGGCTTAGCGCCCGCTTTACCGCCCGAATTGTCAGCACCAGCAGGCTTACCCATAAGAACATCTGCGGACTGTTGCCCCGGCATGCCTTTGAACGCGGGGCCCTCACCCGGCTTCACGCCCAGATGTTTCGCGACAACCTTAGAGACCTTAGCGACAAAGTTTTCCCGGGTGAAAGGCTTACCAATGTAGTCAGAAACACCAGACTGAACGGCTTTGACGACATGATCACGATCACCACGACTGGTAATCATCATGAAAGGCGTCTTCTTGTAACGTTCGTCAGATCTCATCCACTCGAGAACCTCGATGCCCGACATTTCGGGCATCTCCCAGTCACAAAGCACAAGATTAATTTCGCGCTGATTCATAACGGTCACGGCTTTGCGACCATCAACCGCTTCATTAATCTCACAGCCCGGATAGGTATCCCGGACCGCTTTTTTCACAAGGTCGCGGACGAACGTAGCGTCATCGACGACCAGAACCCTCAGTTTCATCGTGCGTCAGCCTTGGAGTCACATCTTCTGTTAACTCAGCATAGCTGCTTTTGCCAGAATCGCCGCCGAAGGGCATACGCTCCAGACGCATCAGAGTCGCACCAATCACCGCTGCCGGCATAATAAAAAGATTCACAATCGGTACCGTCAGCAGAAGCGCCACCAGCAAGCCAAACCCCATCACCGTCCATAAGTCTTCCGCCAGGCGTTCCCGCACTTCAGTAAACGGCTTTGTATGGTTATCGAATGACAGGTCCATATACTGAATAGCCATCATCCACCCTCCAAACCAGAACCACAGTGGCGGAGCAACAAGTTGCCCAACGCCCGGAATCCAGCCAAGTAAGAAAATGCCGAGATAACGTGGCAGATAATATCTCACCTTAGTGAACTCGCGCCCGAGGGTGCGAAGCGTCATTGCCGGAATAGATTCGTCAGGTATCGAGTGCCCCTGCAAAGTTTCAACCCGTTCCGCCAACAGGCCGTTAAGCGGCCCGGCAATAATCATCAACACCGCACTGAAGAAATACACCAGCGATAACACCAGAAAGATGACGACCAGCGGCATCAGTATCCAATAAAGAAAAGACAGCCAGCCAGGCAACAGATCAACCAGCTCACCAATCCAGGCATCCAGCTGGCTGATCCCCCAGACACTGGCAAAGCCCATAACGATGATGTTGAGTAATAGTGGAAACGCCACGTAACGACGCAGCCCGGGGGTTTTTAAGTTCTGAAAACCACGCCAGACATACTGCATACCAGTAAAAGGATTACCGCTCATGATTCCCTCGTGCATCTGCGAAAAGCCTTTTATACAATCCTCGCCCTTTGTTGACCACCCAGGAGTGCCGGACATGACCCCGGAACGCTACGAACGCATCCGCAAAACCCTGGAGATGCGCCAGCCGGACCTAACCGTCATTACGGACGAAGTATATAAACCTCACAATCTGGCAGCCATTGCCCGTACCTGCGATGCCGTCGGCATTCCTAAGATTCATTGCGTTTGGCCACGCGATCGTTACCGCCTGAAAACAGCGGCAACGGCAGGTTCTTCCGACTGGATTGAAGTGCAGACCCATGCCGATATCGAAACCGGTATCCGTGAGCTTCAGAATAATGGCGTCAAGGTCGTAGCAGCTCACCTGACAGATCGCGCCATTGACTACCGCGATTACGATTTCACTCAACCAACAGCCCTGCTGATGGGTACAGAGAAAGAAGGCGTCAGCGATGCCGCATCTGATATGGCCGACGAACACCTGATTATCCCCATGCGAGGCATGGTTCAGTCGTTTAACGTCTCCGTCGCCGCAGCCATTATTCTCAATGAAGCCCATTATCAACGGCAGGCCGCCGGCATGTATAACGAACAGCGCCTGCCAGACGAATGGTTTGACCGTTTACTGTTCGAATGGTGCCAGCCAAAGATTGCTCTTCTGTGTCGTGAGAATAATCTCAGCTACCCTGACTTGAGAGAAGATGGCGAGCTGGCGGATCCGCAAGGCTTTTCTGATTTATATAATGCGCACAGAGCAGCCAAAAAGAAGCGCTGACACTCTGATTGCGACAGATTTTTACAAAACAAAAAGTGCAACAAAGCGCACTCAAATGTAATATCGTAAAACAGTGTTACGGCAGGTTTCAGCCCAGAAATTACACTGTAGGTTATTCACCCACTCGCTTGTGCGATATATCTCACAAGCAAGTGGGAGATATAGGCATAACACTGTCTTAACCTCCGAAACCCTTCCCTAGATTATTCCCAACTCATTGTTTTAAAAGACTTTTCTTACAATCACTGGCATTTGGCGACACATCATGTCGCAATAGTCACGTAACACGAACTCACAGTTTTGCTATCTTTAATTTCGCAGGACGCAAGGTGCTGATGGAATCAGCAGCAGGATGCAGGATTCGGCAGGATCGCCGGGCAGGAAGCACAGGGACGATATAGGAAGCGACGGAATATTGTGGCCAGGAGGCCAACCAGGACGGTAGAGAGGATCTCGCTCAAGGACGATATACCAGGAAGGTATAGGGTGCTGTGGCGGTGAGGACAGGATGTCCTGGCCGCCCATTTAGCTCCCGGTCATACCACTCGAAACCAACTCCCCCTCATTACTCTCAAAACTCTCTTGCACACAGACATGTTCCGTTAACAACTTGTACGTTTGTTAAACACGAAATCAGTTAAGTAACAGCCCTTTGCTACGCATTAAACCTCCCTCTGGAACACCGGCCAGATAATGACACCGTTATCATTTAAAGCTCGTCAAATTTCCATCAGCGCCATTACAAAAGGCTACTATCGGCATACCCACTGTTGTGGTGCGTAATTGAGGCTGTGTCATTCTGTATCCGTATAGAAAACACACCGGAAGAATAGTATGCCATCACCATCACTTAAGCTGCGCCTCGGGCAGCTTCTTCTGAACCGACGCGCAATTACTCGTAAACAGTTGGATGATGCACTTCAATACCAGAAAGAACACGCAGGGGCGAAGCTCGGCGAAGCCTTGATTGCGCTGGGTGCTATTGATGAGGGCGTGCTTAAACGCGTCCTGCGGCAGCAGCGATGGTTGCGCCCCTGTGCCACCTGTTTTGCCCTCCTGTCTCCCATGTCAGTGACATACGCATATGACCCTGAAGAGCACATGCTCTCTGCTCAGGATGAAGCGGCGACTTACTGGTATCTGCAAGAAGAAGAACAACAGAGTTACAGTGATTCAGAACAGGCGATGAGAGTGCTGTCGACGGCCTATGATCTCTACAAAGGCGAGCCAGAAGCCGGGGAATGGCGTTACAGTCTGAGCGAAACCGATAGCAGTAAGGGTTACCAGGTCGAAGTGAAGGTATTCTTCTGACTTTAGAATGCGTCTGGAAAAACAGACTGGCAGAAAAGAAAAAAGCCCGTACATGTGTACGGGCTTTTTTGTATGGTGCCGGCACCAAGAGTCGAACTCGGGACCTACTGATTACAAGTCAGTTGCTCTACCAACTGAGCTATACCGGCTAAGTGGGCGGGAATATTACTGATCAGCCCGGGGGTCGTCAACCACTTTTCAAAAAGAATTTACTATTTTTCAATAAGTTAACCTCTATCCCTGTGAGATAAGCTAACCAAGACTAAAAACGGTCCAAAATCGTAATAAAAATGTCACAATACATCCCCCTGAAATGAATACACTAGGTGCCGACATGAACGCCGGATTTATCCTCGTTGCCGACGATGAACCAGCCATCTGCGAAATGATCTGTACCGGCCTCGAGCTTGCGGGCTATAAAACCCGAAAAGCAGCCAACGGCCAGATAGCCCTCCAGATGATCATCAATGAACAACCGGATCTTGTAGTACTGGATTGGATGATGCCGATGATGAGCGGCCCGGAGCTGACAGCCCGGCTAAAACGCGAAGAACGCACAAAAGACATCCCTGTCATTCTGCTTACGGCGCGCGCCGAAGAAGATGACAAAATCAAAGGGCTGGAGTGCGGTGCTGACGACTATATTACTAAGCCGTTTTCACCCAGAGAGCTGAATGCGCGTATTAAGGCGGTTCTCCGTCGCAGCCAAACCACATCGTCTGAAGCGCTGACCGTTCTCGATATGACGTGCCACCCAGATGAGCAGCAATGCCGTATCAAGGGTGAACTGGTATCGCTCGGCCCGAAAGAATACAAGCTACTCGAATTCTTTATGCGCCACCCGAACCGGGTGTTTTCCCGCGAACAACTGCTCGACAAGGTTTGGGGCGGCAACGTCTACATCGATGAGCGCACCGTTGACGTCCACATACGGCGTTTACGCAAAGCGATTTCAATTGATAACCACGAACGTCTGATTCAAACCGTCAGAGGAAGTGGGTATCGTTTTTCTCCCGACCAATAAGGTGAGGTGATACAGGTTTGTACCAGGATGCACTGCAGCGAGAGCTGTTTCGGGTAGGTGTTATCGTGCTTGCGGGGTTTGCTGCGGGCTGGTCGGTGGGTTACTCACTTTATGGGTTACTGATCGGACTGGCGACCTCACAAATACTGAGTATCCGTCAGGCCAGTACTATTTTTAAATGGAGTTACCGCCAGGGACCAGCGCCTCAGGATAGCGGCCTCATCGGCTACTCGGCTGACCGCATCATCCGCCGCGAAAAGACGTTGAAAGATCGCCTGCTGAACCAGGCAAAAATGCTGCAACGCTACAATCAGGGCATCGAAGCATTGAAGGATGGTGTGGTTGTACTGGACAGTGCCGGACATATTACTACGTTCAACAGCGCTGCTACGCGCATGCTTTATCTGCGCAAAGATGACAGCGGCCAACACCTTACCCACCTGATCCGTGTACCTCAGTTCGTACGCTATTTCCGCAGTAATGATTTCGGCGAACCTCTGCAGTTTGATCTGCGCAATGTCAGCCTACAGGTACAGATCACAGAGTTCGGTATCGACCAGAAAATTATGCTTGTCAGAGATGTAACTGAACGCAAACGTGTAGAAACCATGCGTCAGGACTTTATTGCCGATGTCTCCCACGAACTGCGCACGCCATTAACCGTGATTAATGGTTATCTTGAGATGCTCTCAGATATGGATACCCCAGCTCCTTTGGCAAAAGCACTGAGCCAGATGGATAGTCAGGCTAACCGTATGACCAACCTGGTTAATGATCTGATTCAGCTATCCAAATTAGAGAGCGCGAGCAGAGAGCGGGATGGGGTAGTTTTTGACCTGACGGGATTATGTCATCAGGTTGCTGGCGAGATGAAAGGTTACTCAGGCGATGCGGAAGTCAGAATTAATACTGATCGCAGTCTGATCATTGATGGCTTTAAAGAGGAGATGCACTCTGCTCTTACTAACCTTGTCACCAACGCGATCAAATACGGCGATGGTAAACAGGTCGATATCTCTATTACCTCAAGTGATCGCGGTATCGAAGTCGCCGTCAAAGACCAGGGGCCGGGTATTCCACCGGAGCACCTGTCACGAATTACCGAACGCTTCTATCGAGTTGATGAGTCTAGAGAATCGACGGTAGGCGGGTCGGGCCTAGGCCTCGCGATCGTTAAACATGCCCTTGAGCATCACGATGCCGAACTCAGAATTGAATCCACGCTTGGCCAGGGCAGCACCTTTTCTTTCCTGATCCCGGTTTTCCGGGTCAAGTAAACAGAAATAAAAAAGCCCGGCTTCGCCGGGCTCTTTCTGATGCTGATATTGCAAGGATCAGAATTTGTATTCTGCGCCCACTGCGAATACCTGGCCACCACCATTTTCATCGGTATCTACGTCTGACGCGTAAGCAAATACTTTAGCGTTATTCGCCAGCTTGTAATCAGCACCCAGAGTAATCTGAGTTGCGCCTTCAGCACGGATATCGGACGAAGCATACTGTGCTTTCAGTTTTACTTTTGATGCGGCTTTCACGGCTGCAGAAACCATCATGCCGTCATTGCTCTCGCCGTTATCATCTTCGGTTTCCCACAGAGCACCAAGCTGGATACCACCGTCCAGGTTGAGTTGACCGACGAGGCGGGTAGTCTCTACACCGGTACCTTCCAGGCCGTTGTCATACGCCAACGCAACGTACAGAACGTCCTGAGTGAAGGCCGCAGAGAATGACTGAGCATTCGGAGTATCTTCTTCTTCACCGTTGATGTGATCCAGTGTCAGCACCAGGCCACTCAGGTTAGGAGACTGATAACGAACGATATCTGACGGACGATTTTCACTGCCAGTCACATAGTTTTTAATATCTGCTCTCAGATCATTGAACTGATCCACTTTTTTCTGTGAGGCCTTCAGAGCAGAATCGAAAATACCTGCCTGAACTTTACCGAATGAACCCTTAGCACCGATAAAGGTATTGCGCTCAGAAAAGGTCTCACCCGCATCACCGTCCGTATCCATCTGGAATTCTGCCTGATAGAAAGCTGTGATTTCATCGTTAATTGCGAAATCACCCTTCAGGCCAAGGCGTGAAGCATTAGAGTTAAGCTCGCTGAAGTTCCCGGCTTCATCCTGCTGAATGAATTCCTGAGACACGTTGAATTTGCCGTAAAAAGTAGGAACCGGGATTTCAACAGTCTCGGCGTTAACAAATGCGGTTGCTGATGCCATCGCAAGGAAAAGTGCTGTTTTTTTCATGCTTCTCATCCAGAGTTAGTTATGTGCAAGATGATCTTGCTTAATTGTTACTGCAACGCACTGTGTTACAGGATGATGTCTACTCTATGGCACTTTTATTACAGCAATATGACAATAACGTCATATATATGAAATCAAAATGTCACATTCAGAGAGGAGCCATGCTGGAGCAAACAAGTTATGTCGGCAGTCAGTATAGGCCAGTTTCAGAAAAGCAAAGGGAAAGTTCGCGCCTCCGGAGAGGTGGAGGCGCAAAAGGCAGGGGATCAGATCAATCTTCTTTCTGAGCGGTTTCTTCCATCTCTGTGAGAGAGCTGTGACGCACGTCAGTACCACTCACAAGGTAGATAACCTGTTCAGAGATGTTGCGCGCGTGGTCACCGATACGTTCGATCGCACGCAGAATCCAGAGGATATTGATGGCCTGACCAATAGAGCGAGGGGCTTCCATCATGTATGTGATCAACTCACGCAGTGCAGACGCGTACTGCTTATCCACCAGCTTATCGGTACGTACTACATCGATCGCGCCTTCAACGTCGTGACGGGCAAAAGCATCCAGAGCGCCAGAAATCATTTTCACAACCTCTTCACCCATGTAGCGAATTGCCTGCTGACAGAACTGAGGATTTTTAGAGTCTTTCACTTCCAGCGTGTGAATCGCGATTTTGCTCGCCTCATCACCAATACGTTCAAGGTCACGGACAACGCGGGAGACCGCCAGAACCATACGCAGATCTGATGCTGCTGGCTGGCGGCGCACCAGAATCTGGGTGCACTCGTTATCAATGGCGACTTCTGCTTTATCAACGTCATCTTCACGGCGGATAACATCATCGGCTAATTGAGTATCACCTGAACAGATCGCCTGAACCGCATGGTTTACCTGGCGCTCGACCAGTCCGCCCATGCTCATCATGTGGTTACGGATCGCTTCCAGATCGGCATTAAACTGACCAGAAATATGCTGGTTAAAATTCATTTCCATCGTACTGCTCCTTAGCCAAAGCGGCCGGTGATATAGGCTTCAGTCAACTGATGCTCAGGCGTTGTAAATACCTTATCTGTTGCATTCACTTCGATCAACTGGCCCAGGTGGAAGTACGCAGTGCGCTGTGACACACGGGCAGCCTGCTGCATCGAGTGAGTAACGATCGCGATCGTATAGTTCTCACGCAGCTCGTCGATCAGTTCTTCAATTTTAGCAGTTGCAATCGGGTCCAGTGCAGAACACGGCTCATCCATCAGAATCACTTCAGGATCAACCGCAATGGTACGCGCAATGCAAAGACGCTGCTGCTGACCGCCAGAAAGACCGGTGCCCGGTGCATGCAGACGATCTTTCACTTCATTCCAGAGGCCCGCACGCTGCAGACTTTTTTCAACGATTTCGTCCAGTTCAACACGTGACGATGCGAGACCATGAATACGCGGGCCATAAGCGATGTTGTCGTAAATCGACTTAGGGAAAGGGTTAGGCTTCTGGAAAACCATGCCTACCGTCGCGCGAAGTGGCACCACATCGACGCGTGGATCGTAGATGTTATCGCCATCCAGCAGGATTTCACCCGTGACATTACAGATGTCGATGGTGTCATTCATGCGGTTGAGGCAGCGCAGAAAGGTTGATTTACCACAACCTGAAGGGCCGATTAAGGCGATCACTTCATTCTGGCGAATATCCAGACTGACGTTGTAAATGGCCTGCTTCTCACCGTAAAACACACAGACGTCGCGAGCGCGAAGTTTCGCACCTTCGCTGAGAGGAGAGCCGACCGTTTCGTGATTTTCAATAATACTCATAACGTTATCCGATAATTTCTGTTTCAGGCCTGTTACCAGCGACGCTCAAGACGACGACGAAGCATAACGGCGGCAGTGTTCATAATGATCAGGAAGCCCAGCAGAACCATAATGGCGCCCGATGTACGTTCTGTGAAAGCGCGCTCAGGACTGTCTGACCACAGGAAAATCTGCACTGGCAATACGGTGGATGGGTCATTGATGAAGCCAGGAACATCCACGACAAAGGCAATCATACCGATCATCAGCAGAGGCGCCGTTTCACCCAGTGCTTGCGCCATACCGATGATGGTACCGGTCAGCATGCCCGGCATGGCCAGGGGCAGTACGTGATGAAATACCGTCTGCATCTTAGATGCCCCCAGCCCAAGCGCCGCTTCGCGAATAGACGGTGGAACCGCTTTAATCGCAGCACGCCCCGAGATAATGATGGTCGGCAAGGTCATCAGCGTCAGTACCAGACCACCCACCAAAGGCGTCGAGCGGGACACACCAAATATATTGATAAAAATAGCCAGACCGAGCAGACCAAAGGTAATCGATGGGACTGCGGCAAGGTTATTAATGTTGATTTCAACAATCTCAGTCAGACGATTCTTGGGTGCAAACTCTTCGAGGTAAATTGCAGCAGCAACACCAATTGGGAACGACAACAAGAAGGTCACCAGCAGCGTAAGCAATGTCCCGGTAATTGCGCCACGAATACCTGCAAGCTCAGGCTCACGGGAATCTCCGTTCACGAAGAAGGTGGTATTAAACTGAGTTTTAAGCGCATCACTGTCGATCCAGCCGGTAATCCACTCGAGCTGTTTTTCGCTCAAGCGCACACTGCCGCTGTCATTACCGTATTCATGCTTGAACCATTGGTCGACATCGTCATCGACGAGCAGGTCCACCGTCACGGTTTTACCGATAATAGAAGGGTCTTCAAGAACCTGGCTCTGAATCTGCCAGCCTGCACCTGAAGAGATGAGACTGAACAGACTACGTGCTTCTGAACGCCCCTTGGGCTGAACGTCATTCTTGAAATGACGCTTGATCAGACCATCGTAGTTCGCACTCATGATGTCACTTTCGGAGGAATCCGGCGTGATATCGAGGTAGTCACCATCAATCTCAATGGTGGTCGTCAGCACAGTCTGTGAAAAGGCAGACGTACCTTTTGAAAAAATATCGCCGAACAGAACCACCAGGCAAAGCAGGCCAAATAATACAGAGGCCATGCCATACAGGCGGAAGCGAGTTTCAGCCGCACGACGGCGACGCATACTGGCTTCGACTTTCTGACGCGTTGTCATGGTTGAATCAGTCATATTGTTCCCGGTACTTCTGTACGATCTTGATAGCTACAAAGTTCAGCACCAGCGTCACGATAAAGAGCACAAGGCCCAGCGCGAAGGCGGCGAGTGTTTTCGGCGAGTCGAACTCCTGGTCACCGACCAGCAGAGTCACGATCTGCACAGTGACGGTCGTAACACTGTCGAGAGGGTTCGCGGTCAGGTTTGCAGCAAGGCCCGCGGCCATAGCAACAATCATGGTTTCGCCGATAGCACGCGAAACGGCGAGCATGACTGCGCCAACAATACCCGGCAGAGCCGCAGGAATAACCACCTGACGTACCGTCTCGCTTCGGGTTGCGCCCAGACCATAACTGCCGTCACGCAGTGACTGCGGCACAGCGTTAATCACATCGTCAGACAGAGATGAAACGAAAGGAATAATCATAATGCCCATGACCAGGCCCGCCGCCAGTGCACTCTCAGACGAGACATCCAACCCAACCGACTCACCGACACCACGAATAAATGGCGCGACGGTCAGGGCGGCAAAAAAGCCGTATACAACGGTCGGGATACCCGCCAGAACTTCGAGGGCTGGTTTCGCCAGCTGACGTACGCGAGACGTTGCGTATTCAGACAAATAAATCGCCGCCATCAGGCCGACCGGAACCGCAATAAACATGGCGATGGCAGAGATCAGCAGCGTACCTGCAAACAGCGGTACTGCCCCGAAGCTACCAGACGAACCTGACTGATCCGCACGTAATGCCACCTGGGGTGACCACGTCGTGCCAAACAGGAACTCAATGGGTGAAACTTTCTGGAAAAAGAGCACCGCTTCAAACAGAACACTGACGAGAATACCCAGCGTAGTCAGTACAGCAATGGCCGAGCTGGCGAACAGCATCACACGAACGATGCGTTCAACTTCACCACGGGCGCGAAGATCTGGTTGAATACGTCGCCAGGTCACGGCAACGCCAAGAAGAATCAATGACAGAATAACGCCGCCCTTAAGAATCGCAGCGCGCTGTTCAAGGTCGACCAGATGCGCGGCAACAGAGCCGAGTTCACTCTGCCCCATCATCGATGGGTCGCTGGCGATATTGTGAACCTTTGAGAGCGCCAGACGGACTTCTGCTTCACTGGCCGTACGGATGGCTTCAGGAAGTTGCATCGTCAGCAGCGCATCAACGATGCGAGGTTCCAGCATGACCCACATTATCAAAATGAGGAGCGGCGGCAGAGTAGTCCAGAGCGCAGTCAGTGCGCCGTAATGGGTTGGAAGTGAGTGCATACTCTCTCCCTGGCCAGCAAGAGACCGGGCGCGATTACGTCCGAGAAAGTATGCTGCCCCCAGCGCGATCAACAACGCGATTAGCAAGGTACTGTAGTTCATGGGTTACTTCTGTCAGTAAGTGTTTTGAATGCACAAAAACCGGGAGTGCATTCGCACGCCCGGCTTTCAACAGACAACTGTCTGTCTTATTTAGCGGAGATTGTCTTCAGATTCTCGACAGTATCAACCACTTTTTTATATTCCTCTTCAGTCATGGGGATCATGCCCTTGTCTGCGAGGTAACCGTATTCGCCCATCGCTTTGTCAGATACGAACTCAGCCAGGTACTCTTCAATGCCAGGAATCACGCCAACGTGTGCTTTCTTAACATAGAAGTACAGTGAACGGCTTACTGGGTAAGAACCGTCAGAGATTGCGTCGAACTCTGGCGCCTGACCTTCAACGATAGAACCGTGTACTTTGTCAGCGTTCTGCTCCAGGAAGCTGTAACCGAAGATGCCAAGCGCGTCTGGGTTTGCTACCAGTTTCTGAACGATCAGGTTGTCGTTCTCACCTGCTTCTACGTACGCACCGTCCTCACGGATACCGTGACACAGAGCTTTGTACTTGCTCTTATCTGTTTTCTTCATCTCTTTGATGAACGGGAATTTCTTACAACCGCCTTCCATAGCGAGCTCAACGAACGCGTCGCGGGTACCAGACGTTGGTGGCGGGCCAAGCACTTCAATTTTCTTCGCTGGAAGTGTTGGGTTAACGTCTTTCCAGGTCTTGTATGGGTTGTCGATCAGAGTTTCAGAACCGTCTTGCGCTGGAACGACTTTCGCCAGAGCCAGGAAGATGTCTTTACGAGTCAGTTCGTACTGTGGTGCTTCGTTGCTGCCGGCCAGTACAATACCGTCGTAACCGACCATCACTTCAACGATGTCTTTAACGCCGTTTTCTGCACACAGATCGATTTCAGACTGCTTAATCGCACGAGAAGCGTTAGTGATATCAGGCGTGTTCGCGCCAACGCCCTGACAGAACAGCTTCATACCACCGCCTGAACCGGTAGACTCAACTTTTGGTGTAGGGAAGCTTGAGGACTTACCGAAGCGCTCAGCAACAACAGTAGAGAACGGGTAAACAGTAGAAGAGCCTACGATGCTGATGTAATCACGCTCAGCGTAAGCGTTTGAGCCAGTCATGGTTGCCAGCAGAGCGGCACCAGTCAGAAGTACTTTTTTCATGAGAGTGTCCTTCATGTTGTGTGGCATGTTGTATGCCTGAGTCACTTGATTTCGGATGCTGGCCATTATCAGGATGGTATATTACAGAAATGTGACAAAGCGGCAATTTGTTACACCCACATGACAGTTATATTACACCCGACCTCGACACTGCTGCGCCCAGCCCCCACAGAGTTCTCGCTACTGAGTTCTCGCTACTGAGGGGCCGCCGACCCTGATATACTCCCGCCCCGTCTACTATCCGGGTTCCATTACCCTGCTCCACAGCGATATCACAAGGGATGTCATAAGGGATGTCACAGTTAATACGCCTGATTGATCGTTTTACATCGGCCACCGGCCGGGTAACCCGCTGGTTGTCACTCTTTATGGTGCTGGCTACCTGTTCTGTTGTTGTTCTGCGCTACCTGTTTGATATGCCATCCATTGCCCTGCAGGAAGGCGTGATGTACCTGCACGCATCTTTGTTCATGCTGGGCGCCGCCTACACCTGGCAACAAGGCGGACATGTACGCGTTGACGTATTTTACCGGGGCTGGACAGAAGAGCGCCGTCGATGGGTTGAACGACTTGGCATTCTTCTTCTGGTATTGCCGACCAGTCTGTTTCTACTTTGGGCGAGTTGGGAATACGTCGGCAATGCCTGGGCGATCCGCGAACGCTCTCAGGAGGCCGCAGGCCTGCCTTTTATATATCTTCTGAAAACCTTAATTGTGGTCTTACCTGTCACCCTGATTCTGCAAGCCATCGCTGAACTACTGCGCACTTTTACTGGGCTGAACACTGATTCCGACATAAATACCAACGACAGCAGCGAGGCAAATCACCATGGCTGAGTTTATGCCTCTTGTGCTGTTTGCCGTTGTCTGTCTGGTCCTTATGTGTGGTTTCCCGGTGGCCTTCACGCTGGCAGGGACTTCACTGCTCTTCGCGGGTATTGGTTTATTAACCGGCACCTTTGACCCGGCCTTTCTTAATGCCATGCCGAACCGCATGTTCGGTATTCTGTCTAACCAGATACTCGTCGCTGTGCCCCTATTCGTTTTTATGGGGGTAATGCTGGAGAAGTCGAAGATCGCGGAGCAGTTGCTCCGCAATTTAGGCCTGTTATTTGGCCCGGTACGGGGTGGTCTGGGTTTCTCCGTGATCATTGTCGGCATGCTGCTGGCGGCCAGCACAGGTATCGTCGGCGCAACCGTGGTCACCATGGGGCTGATCTCATTACCCGCGATGCTGCGCAATGGTTATAGCCCATCACTGGCGAGCGGCACTATATGTGCCACAGGGACACTCGGTCAGATCATTCCACCATCGACTGCGCTCATTATTCTCGGCGATGTGTTATCCAGTGCCTATCAGCAGGCGCAGCTCAAGATGGGCATATTTTCGCCAGAAACTGTCTCCGTTGCCGACCTGTTTGTGGGTGCTCTTATCCCCGGATTAATACTGGTACTCGGCTATTTTATTTACACCAGCATTGTGGCCATATTTAAGCCCGAAGCTGCTCCAGCGGTTCAGGACCGCGAGCCCCTGGCGCCAGCCTTTATATTCGAATTACTCAAAGGCCTTCTGCCTCCACTGCTGCTGATTGTCGCTGTTCTCGGCTCCATTTTGACCGGTAAAGCGACGCCAACAGAAGCTGCAGGGATCGGTGCTTTTGGCTCACTCGTTCTGGCCATCGCATACGGTCAGTTCAGCCTGCAGCGCCTGCGCGAAGTCATGGATGCAACCCTGCAGGTCACCAGCATGATCTTCCTGATCTTTATTGGCGCAGCTCTGTTCTCGCTGGTGTTCCGTGGCTTTGGCGGCGAAGAGCTGGTCCATGAAGTATTTAATGATCTGCCCGGCGGTGTTTTCTCTGCCATGTTGCTGGTGATGCTGGTGATCTTTCTGCTGGGCTTTATTCTCGACTTTATCGAAATTACCTTCGTAGTCGTGCCGATTGTCGCCCCGGTATTACTCGTCATGGGCATTGACCCGGTATGGCTTGGCATTATGATCGCCATCAACCTGCAGACGTCATTCCTCACGCCACCGTTTGGTTTCGCGCTCTTCTATTTACGCGGCGTCGCGCCGCCCGAGCTGCCCACCCGGACGCTCTACAAAGGCGTTATTCCGTTTATTGTTATTCAGGTGGCTGTTCTGGGATTACTGGCCGTGTTCCCTGAACTGGCAACATGGTTACCCGATCAGATATACGGTTAGACGAAAGAGGCCCCGCACCCTATACATTGGCACGCCATGCGGTACAATTTGCAACCAACAGAATAATAAAAGCCGGTGTCCTCATGGAAAAGACCGAAGACAACCAACCGTCACCTGAAGGCAGCCTCACCTTAAAGCTGCTGCCAACCCGTGCCGACTGCAATATCCACGGCGATATCAGCGGTGGCTGGGTCGTTGCTCAGATGGACCATGCTGCAGAGTCAGACGCCAGCCGAATTGCCCAGGGACGCATCGCCAACGTCGCGATGGAATCCGTTGTGTTTATGTCGCCTATCCGCCTTGGTGCCGAAGTGTGCATCTACACCCGCTTATTAGAGATTGGCACATCATCCATCCGTATCGCAGTTGAAGCCTGGACCCGCAACCCGACAGAAACCGCCGAGCGCAAAGTGGTCGATGCAGTGTTTGTGTATGTCGCGATTGATGGGACGGGACGAATCAGAAAAGTGCCCAGATAAGAGTACCGCGGTAAGAGTGCCACTGTTGGAGCAAGTCAGCCTTAAATTATCTGTGGGAGCGAATCAGCCGGAGGCTATTCGCGATCTACTGGCGTTAATCGCCAATCTCTTTGTAAGAGGGAATCTTATTCCCGACAAGCTTTCGGTGAGAAGCTCACCTCCTACATAGACTCTCAAATGCTGATTAAGCACTTGCGTTTGCAGCACTGCATTACGAATCAATTGTGGTCGGGGAATTTTTGCTTCTGATGTAGGACACGAAGAACGTGGATGGTGTTCTCTTTTAGGAAATACAAAACAATCATTGATACCTCTGGGATGATCAATAATCTACCCGGTAACCCTTCCTTTTCTACCCCCATCAATGGTTGCTGAATCAGATTTTCAACCTTCGACTCAATGATCGCATCCGCCTTATCTGCAGCTAATGGATTAAACGCATAGAGATATTCAAAAATGCGCTCGCGATCGTCCAGTGAGGTTTTTTCCCAAACGATGGCAATCATCCCTTAGCCTGTATTCCGGATTTTACTTTTCCGGGCTTCCATATCCATACGTGCATCTTCATGGCTGACAAACTCACTCTGGCCACTTTCTAACTTACTGAAGGCAGCATTAACCTGCTCTGTCAGCCACTGGTCGTGAGTCATCACCTTGCGTTGCTGCTCCGCCAGCTCTTCAGTGAGCTCTCTGCAAGCATCACTCAGCGTGCGCCCCTGACTCTCAGCCATTAACTGGGCCAAGCGTTTGGTTTCTTCATCCACTCGGAACTGTATACGGGTGTCCACTCTGAGCCTCACTTTTATATGCACAACCAAAACTGTACACACAAACGTTAGCACGACATCATAAGCCATAGCAAGATAAGCGCGGTCAGCCGACTAACCAAGGCTCGCATTGCCAATATCGCGATGGAATTAGTTGTTTTTATGTCGCCTATTCGGATCGCCGTCGAAGCCTGGACCCACAACCCGACAGAATCGGCGGAGCGCAAAGTGGTCGATGCAGTATTTGTCTATGTGGCAATTGATGGGGCGGGAAGAATAAGAAAGGTGCCCAGGTAAGAGTGCATACACTCTTACTTACCTACCTCCGGGCCACTGCTGTGCTTCGTGCAGAACACGCAAGATTTCGACAAAAAGCATTTCTCTGTTTTCGCGATAAACAACAATGTAGGGCTGACCATCAATCACCAGCTCCCGTGTATTTTTAACGCGCCCTGGTCGGCCGGCCCGAGGGTGGACGACGAGTACTTGCTCGGTGATATTCAGAATGTTGATCACCATATCTATGGCGACAACAGGACTATTATCTTCAGTAATATAAGCTTCTATCGCTTCTAAGTCATTAGCAGCAAGATCAGTCCATTTGAGCTGCACGCTTAGCCTCCCATTTGGCCTTCACGTCTGCGTGGTCGAGCAAACGACCCTCATCGGCAGCAGCGAGGCCTTTCTCAACTTCCAGCGAGAACCATTCTTCACGAGCGACATATTGTTTTATGGCTTCCGCCATCAACCATGCACGAGGTCGATCCATAGCCTGTGCCATCTCACCGACACGGCGCAGGGTTTCGTCATCCAAACGTACTGAAGTCGCTTTCAGGGCCACAGGGTTCTCCTAGGTTCTCAAGGGTTCTCTTCCAGACAATGGTAGAATAGGCAAGGCGAGTTGTACACAAGACAATCAAAAGGTAGCCACATCACCAGCCCAAACCTGGTTCGGCCCCAGTGGATTGAACTGCTGGTTTAGAAGGTTAACCGCTCCCCGGTCTCTGTCTTTACGTTTGGTTGTCACCTTATGAGCCAGCGTTTATACCCGTCTGCTCGAAATCGGCACATCGTCCATCCGTATCGCGGTTGAAGCCTGGACCCGCAACCCGACAGAAACCGCCGAGCGCAAAGTGGTCGATGCGGTATTTGTGTATGTGGCGATTGATGGAACGGGACGAATCAGAGAAGTACCCAGATAAGAGTACCGCGGTAAGAGTGCCCCTGTTGGAGCGAATCAGCTAATAAGTCTCCGTGGAAGCAAATCAGCTAATAAGTATCTGTGGGAAATGAGATGGACCCGTCCCCCTTGTGCCATGATGAGATTGCACAACATCAAACCGGCATCGAAGAAAGAGGGTCCACCTATGAGCAAGTTT
>PBQA01000033.1 GCA_002724925.1 Oceanospirillaceae bacterium | reverse complement strand
TGATGCTTTTCTACTTCTTGGCGGGAGTGAAAAACAGCGGATATTACAGCTCACCTTCTTATTTTGGAAAAGTGTCGCGGTTAGTATATGAATTCGGGAGGCATAACAAGGCGCTGCACTCGGACAAAATAAAGCTGCGCCGCTTCGCTTTGCATCTTTATTTTTCCGGTGAGCTTGGTCGTTAGCCATATAGGGAGTCAGATGGACGAAAGTACGTTGGATAAAATTGCTGGGTTCATATGCGGTAACGACGAGGCAAACCCCGAATACCGATCTAGCTCAAAGTTAACAGCGTTCTTTCAAAGGGCTGGCTTATCTCAGTTCGTCCATGATGGTTCGACTCGTCAGCGTTGGGTCTTGGAGCGGCTTAGAGAGTGCAACCGAGAGCAGATGGCTGTAGTACTGAAGCGGCTGGCATCGCCAAGGGAGTACGCCGGAGATAGAGAAAAGACGAAATCTGCATTGGTTCAACTGAATGATATTCTCTATGTCGAGGGCTTCAAAATAAAACTGGTGGGGACTGAGCCCAAGTTTGAAAAAATTACGATTGATTTCTCCGATGTGGGTGAGGAAGACGACGAGCTGAAACCGTTGCCAGCTCCTGACTTCCTTGCTCTAGGACTTGAGTACGGGGTTGGAGAGGTCCTGAAGAATCGCTGGGACGAGTCACAGCGTTGTGTGGACGCAGGGGCCTTTCTATCCGCTACGATTGTTATGGGCAGTATGTTGGAAGGTTTGTTATTAGGAGCATTTCAGAGAAACCCTGCAGTCGTTAATAAATGTTCGAGTGCACCAACGGATCATAAGACAGGTAAGGTGAAGAATTTCGCTGACTGGAAGTTGGCTGAGATGATAGACGTTGCTCATCACGTTGGATGGCTTGGCCTGGATGTTAAGAAGTTCTCACATTCTCTACGGGAGTTTAGAAATCTTATTCATCCATATGAACAGATGGCAACTCGGATGAATCCTGATGCTGATACATGTGGGATCTCGTGGCTAGTGGTTCAGGCTGCCGTCAATGATTTGGCAAAGCAGTTAAAATATGGCTAACGAGCGTATGTTGACCAACCGCTGCGTTGCTTAGGACCCTTTCAGTCGGCTCCAAATGCGGGCGTAGCCAAAAAGTAGAAACAGGGATATGGCGGGAATTTTTAGCTTTAAATGCTCTTGCTGTGGAAAGCAGCATGAAGGTTCACCTAGCTTTGGGTTTAAAGCTCCTGATCCTTGGCTGGGGCAATCAGAGAAAGTAAAGCAAGAAGGTAGAATCGGCGATGATCTTTGCTATTACACCGATGAAGATGGTACGCATTATTTCGCACGCGTGGTAATTGAAATCCCAATTCATGGGGTAGCGGAGCCCTTCATGTGGGGCGTTTGGGTTTCGCTTAGCAAAGAAAGCTATGAACACTACCTGGAAACATGGGACGAGCCAGATCCTGACAGGGCTTACTTCGGTTGGTTTTGTAGCAAATTACCTTACTACGAAACCACGTATTCGTTGGCAGCTGACGTTCACCCTCAGGCTGATGGTGCTCGCCCATATCTCTGTTTACATGAGGTGGAGCATGAGCTTTATCACGATTCCGTCAACGGTATTAGTATTGAGAAAGCACAAAAAATTGCAGAGATTGCTATGCATGGCTAACAAACCGCTGAAATTCGTTACGGCCACAAGAAAAGCGTGGCCTTCACTAGGACTCGCTTCGCTCGCCGTTTAGCGGGGCGTTATGTGTACTAAGGGATTAGAGTATGGATTTCCAAACGATACCAATAATAAGAATATTCGATGAAGAAAAAGCCAAAGAATTTTACCTTGGCTTTTTAGGTATGAACCTAGATTGGGAGCATAGATTTGAACCAGGTTTCCCGATTTATATGCAGGTCACGAGAGGCGACTTAGTCTTTCATCTTAGTGAGCATTCTGGAGATTGTACGCCGGGTGGCAAAGTCTTCGTAAACGTTAGTGATCTCGATACTTTGTACAAAGAAATAGCATCAAGAGACTACTCCCTTTGTAAGCCACAAATAGAGCAGGCCCCATGGGGCGATCGTTGTTTTACCGTAATAGATCCTTTTTCAAACAAGGTACTATTTAATGGCCGTAAAAACACATAACAAGACATTCAAGGCGCCAGCAAGCTGGCTGGGACCTCCACTGCGTCGCTTTATTTGTGCTTTAATAGCACAAATAAATCAACTACGTTACGGCCCCTTAATGGGGCGTTATATTTTCGGGAGACAACATGCCTAAATGTAAAGAATGTTGTAATAGCTTCGGCTTCATGGAATTGAAGAACGGTATATGTAGCTCCTGCCAAAAGAAGAAGACACCTCCTTGTTCTGGCTGTGGAAAACTTTTTGATCCAACTGATCTTAATGATCAATACCTTTGTATTTCATGCGCAAATGAGAAGATTAACGCGATTCAAGCGCAGAAAGCAGAGCGGGCATTAGAGAATGAGATAAATAAAATTATTTTAACTACTGAAGCATCTCATAATCTCGATATAGAAGAGAGAATCGAGATCATAACTGCTGAAGCTGTTATTGGTATGAATGTAGTCAAAGATCTATTGGCAAGTGTTAGAGATGTTGTAGGCGGTCGAAGTGGTACGCTTCAGAAAGCGCTTCGAGAGGCTCGAGAAATAGTGTTGGATGAACTTAAAAGGGAAGCCCATTCTTTAGGTGGTAACGCTGTTGTGGCAATAGATTTAGATTATGGGGAGATTTCTGCGAGTGGCACCATGATCATGGTAGTCGCGAGTGGCACCGTTGTTAAAGCTAAAATATAACAAGCGGCCGTTTAGGCCACTGAAAAGCGTGGCGGGATGCGTAAAAAACGCGCGCCCAAAGGCCGGGCGTTATGTTGCTCACGGAGAGCCCATGGAATCCGAATTTGATCGGCTTTTAGAGTTTTCTCGTTCGTTCGATTACGAGCATGACAATGATCGTGAAATCGTCATCGTTGGCTGTGATTACATCGAAAGCTTGATCAAGGAAATTCTCGAAGCTACTTTCATCGATGACCCCAACGAGGCCAAGGCTCTCTTGAGTGACTCTACGGGGCCTCTTTCTGGATTGGTTCCAAGGGCAAGGCTGCTCTATCTGCTTGGGGTGATTCCTGAACCGGTTTACAAGGACATTAAAACAGTTGGAAAAATCAGAAATGAGTTTGCTCATAAAGTATCTGCGTCATTCTCCGACAACAGAGTTCAACAGCTCTGCGGAAATCTTGAATGGCATGTGCAGAGCCTGTTTATGAAGCCGCCTCCAGAAGCCACGGCTAGAGATATTTATCAGGTTGGAGTCAACCAACTGGTTTCGCATCTTGGGGCGTTGCCAGGGTTTCAGAGGTTCAACCGTGAGAGAAGCAACTAACCATGCCAGGCATGGCGACGCCTTTTTCGTTGCGGCTTCGCCTCCACTACAAAGCCGCGCATGCTGGCGGCGTTACTCGCCATGAAACGTATATTGCTGCTTCTGACACTTTATCCGGCCGTGCTTAATGCGTCGATTGACTTGGTTAAAGTAGATAAGTCAGAAAACCGTATGATGCTGATGGAAAATGGCCAAGTCGTAGCTGAATATCATGTAGTTTTTGGAGAGAACCCAAAGGGGCATAAGGTTCAGGAAGGTGACGAGCGGACACCTGAAGGTCGATATACTCTGGATTACAAGAAAGAAGATTCGTCATTCTATCGTTCTATGCACATCAGCTATCCCAACGCTGAAGATGAAGCCAAGGCGGAAGAGCTTGGGGTATCACCTGGTGGTTTTATCATGGTGCATGGTCAAAAGAACGGTTTAGGGTGGCTCTCATTTCTCTTTCAAAAGTTCAACTGGACGGATGGCTGCATAGCACTCACGAATAGCAACATTGATGATTTTATGGAAAGGGTAGATGTCGGTACTCCGATTGAAATCCACTGGTAAACGAGTAACAAGCACAAGTAGTTCGTTCTGGCTGCGTCAGAACCACTTCATGCGTCATTGCACAGTGGGCCGCACATAACGTTCGTCTTGACGTACGTACCTGAAAGCGTACAATTGGTTAATATTTGAACACGTTGGAGGTGCATCATGACCGGAATCACAGCAACAGAGGCGCGCAGTAACCTTTATCGGTTGATCGATGAAACTGCCGAGTCCCACCAACCAATCGTCATTATGGGTAAGAGGAATAAGGCCGTTCTGGTGTCCGAGGAAGATTGGTCGGCTATCCAGGAGACACTTTACCTGCTCTCTGTACCGGGAATGCGGGAGTCTATTCGTGAGGGAATGGATACCCCATTAGATGCATGCGATGAGGAGCTGGACTGGTGACATGGACGTTGGTTTATACCAAACAAGCCCAGAAAGATGCTAAGAAGCTGGCCTCCAGCGGCCTTAAACCAAAAGCACAAGACCTGTTAGCGCTGATATCGGAAGACCCATATCACAAGCCACCTCCGTTTGAGAAGCTCATTGGTGACCTTTCCGGTGCCTGTTCTCGTCGTATCAATATCCAGCATCGTCTGGTTTACCAGGTGCTCGAAGAGGAGCGTGTGGTGAAGGTTCTCAGGCTTTGGAGCCACTACGAATAATGCTGATCTTACTCTGCGGAAAAATGGCCGCTGGCAAGTCCACGAAAGCTGCTGAGTTAGTTGCATCGCGTTCCGCGGTTCTCTTCGCTGAGGATGCGTGGCTGAGCGAGTTGAACAACCAGATCGTGCGGCAACCGATACGGATGAAATGTTCAGGGCGATGAGTCGTTACTTCTCTGAGCCGTCGGAAGATGAAGGCTTTAATATCATCAGGCTGAGTGCGACTGAGTAAGTACTGACAGCGCTTAAGTAAGGACAAGATGTATGACTGAATATAAAGGCTCGTGTTTGTGTGGCGCGGTAACGTTCACGATTGAAGGGAAGTTCGACAGCTTTTATCTCTGCTATTGCTCGTACTGCCAGAAAGACAGTGGCTCCGCACATGCAGCCAATCTGTTCTCTGCGTCGGCGGTACTGCGTTGGGACAGCGGTGCGGATGAGGTAACCACCTTCAATTTACCGGGAAGCCGTCATTCAAAAAGCTTCTGTAAACATTGTGGTTCTGCGGTGCCGGGCAGCGAGTTACCCGGTGTGTTGATGGTGCCTGCGGGTAGCCTTGATACTGAGATTGAGATCACGCCCACGGCGCGCATTTACACTGCCCGCCAACACAGCTGGGTAGGGAAGCTCTCTGCGGCTCCCCAGTATCCTGAACTACCGGAAAAGTCCGAGTAAGAGTAACTTAAGTTTCGTCGCAGACTCTGATCACCAGGCTGCCATGCTTACCGGGTTTTTCTAAGGCTCGGTGGGCTTCCTGAATATCTCACAGCTCGAACGTTTTATGCACCACTGGCAAAAATTCGCCATTCTGGGCGAGCCCTACCAGGGTTTTTAAGTCGTCGATATCTTCTCGGGCTGTGCCCGTAATTTCATGGCGTCCTTCGCTGTCTTTATGCGTAAAAGAAAGCAGGGTGTCTTTCATAATGGTGCAGGAGATCTAATCCCCGACATCCTGTGTAGGAGCGATTCAGCCGGAGGCTATTCGCGAAGAGTGGGATAATGATTGAGCTATGGTTGTATACGGTTAAATAGTATAGTTGATCATTCAACGGAAGTAGAACAGATTCTCAGGAGTATACCTTGTCACTAGATGCAAACTCTCGTTCCCGATTTGTGACTCTTATCGCTTGGGTCGCAATTATAATAAGTGGCTTTCATACCTTTCTCGGCTTAATACAGAACATCATGTTTCACGCTTCGTCAGTATTTGGAGAAATGTTTCAGATGATGAATTCGGAAGCACTACCTCAGGATGTTCCATACATATTCACGCTGCTAGTAGATAATATGAGCCTCTTTATCTTTCTGGTCGGCTTTGCCGTTCCTTTATGCGTACTGGTCGTTTCTATTAATTTTCTGAAAAGAAAGAACTGGGCTCGGATTCTGTTTGTGGCTGGGCTTGCTCTTGGAATTGCAATGACGCTGTACAACGTAGGTAGCGAGATCGTCTGGCTTGGCGATAGAGGCTCCGTGCCCGAAGATCTAGCTAAAGATTTTTCATATTCACTGATTGATTTTGAACGAATCAATAGCATATATCTTGGTATTTCCGTATTTTTTGTGGCTATCTATTCGGCAATAATTTGGTGGTTGATACGTCCGACTGTTGTGAGAGAATTTAAGGTCTAAGCTCTGCTGGACAATTCTCAGCGCATAAAAAAGCCCCCGCATCTTCACCAGATCCGGGGGCTTTTCTTTCGTTCACAATCAGTCGATCTGCACTTCCAGTGTGTAGCTACCTGTTCCTGGTTGCGCTGCCATCCACACATACACTTCGGTAGTCGCAGCCGGTACCGTGTAGGTAAGGGACGTGCTCATTTCGTTCTCACCAAAGTAATGTACAACCGGCTCGCCATTCTCCTCTAATACTGTGCTGTCTGAGTCTGACAAGGCAACGTAAATCAGACTCGCCCCATCATCAGTAGCAGACGCATTGATTGTGACAACGTCGCCTTCACTGACTGTGTATTTGTAATAGTCATCAGCGTCAGAGTTATCCGTATCCAGCGTTCCGTCGACAGTCGTAAACGAGTCCGAAACCACCTGAGCAGTAGCCGGTGTATCGTTCGGTTCATCGTCAGTAATTTCTGTGGCAACAGGAGTGACCATGGTGAGTGTAAAGGCAGACCGACTTGGTAGAGCAGGCGTCCATACTTTGACCCAGATTTCACTGATACTGGCGACGGTATATTCCAGTGTTTCATCGACACCATTGCCCTCTGTATCGGCACAGGCTAGCTTGTTGCCTGAGCCGTCAAAGAAGGCAATGTTGTAGTCTTTATCCGCAGGCACGTTCATCTCGGCAGTGAGCTCCTGACCTGTAGATACGGGCATGCGCCATACGGCGAGAGCATTATCAAACGTAAGCTCGGTATTCACTGTGGTTCGTGCCGCAGCATTGATGCGCGTGGTACTGAGACTGACGTTACTACAGTCTTCAAGAGAGGTTGCGCCCGGAGATTCTGGAGCTACGACGGTGGTTGAGTCCGATGAGTCGGCATCGTCACCGGCGCACGCGGCCAGCATCGGACTGGCGATAAAGGGAGGATAAGTTTGCGCATAGGAGTCCTTCAATACTGGCTGATTCTGAAGTTAGGGGCGGCAGTTCATAGGTGCCGTCCGATTAGCTTAGTTGTTCAGTAGCGAAGGGGGCGCAGCAGGGGTAGTTAGACAGGTGGCAGATTGGCCTGACGGGATATCAGGCCAACCCAGAGGAGAATATCAGGCTTCAACTGCCTTTTGACGTTGGCTACGACGCACTTTTATCTGCGGCTTTTTAGTCTCTGACGATGGTGCAGAGCTATTTTTATTGCTTGTGCTGCTAGCCGGCCGATTACGCGGACGGTTGTTTCCGCCTGGCTTTTTGCTCCCTTCAGGGCGTCTGTTGCCATCAGAACTTCTGTTACCACCAAAGCGTGCTTGGGAATTACCCTGATTCTGCTCTTTAGGTGCCTTGGGTTTCTTCGGCTTTTTGTTCTTGGGTGGCAGTATCTTTCGTGACTCGGGCAGTGGATTTTGTGGTTTAAAGCCGTCGATGAGTTCACGATCAATATGCTTCTGAATCAGGCGTTCAATATCCTGCAGCTGTTCAATTTCATCGGCGCTGACCAGGGAAATAGCATGCCCAAGCATACCCGCACGACCCGTGCGGCCAATACGGTGTACGTAGTCTGCCGGTACGTTCGGCAGATCATAGTTCACGACCTGAGGAAGCTGGTGGATATCAATGCCACGAGCGGCGATATCGGTAGCAATCAGCAGTGTAATCTTACCGTCTTTAAAATCGGCCAGTGCTTTAGTGCGTTGATTCTGACTTTTATTGCCATGAATCGCTGCCGCTTTGATGCCGTCTTTTTCTAGCAGGCGTACGAGTTTATTAGCACCATGTTTAGTACGGCTGAATACCAGTGCCTGCTCCCAGCTCTGAGTGCGGGTCAGATGACTCAGCAGGCGTGTTTTCGCAGCTTTATCGACCGGGTGTAATTTGTGCGCAATCTGAGCGTTGGTGGTGTTTTCTTTTGCCACGCTGACTTCGGCTGGGTTATCCAGCAGACGTTGTGCTAAATCACGGATTTCATCTGAGAAGGTCGCAGAAAACAGCAGGTTCTGGCGTTGGGTCGGCAGTATTTTCAGGATGCGTTTGATGTCATGAATAAAGCCCATGTCGAGCATACGGTCGGCTTCATCAAGCACCAGAATATCCAGCTCATCAAATTTAATCGCATTCTGGCTGTGCAGATCGAGTAGGCGGCCAGGAGTCGCGACTAGTACTTCCACACCGCTTCGCAGTTTTTGCATCTGTGGGTTAATTTTTACACCACCAAAAACGACCGTTGAGCGGATTTTAGTGTGTTTGCTGTACATCTCGACATTATCGAGAATCTGCGCCGCCAGTTCGCGGGTGGGCGTCAGTACCAGCGCTTTGACACGGTTGCCAGACGCACGCGGCTTATCAAGCAGTTGTTGCAGTACCGGCAGAGTAAAAGCAGCTGTTTTGCCGGTGCCAGTCTGTGCGGAAGCCAGCAGGTCGCCGCCCTGTAAGACAACAGGAATGGCTTTCGCCTGAATCGGTGAAGGCTTGGTGTAGCCTTTTTCTTTTACGGCACGGGCGATAGGTTCGGCCAGCGCCAGATCATCAAAGGTAATCTCAGTATTCGTATCTATAGTGTCGGACATAATATTCCAATAGATGCTGCCAGCCGCATTAAGCCGGTAGCAAAAGTCGTCGCCCTTATGGGCAGAAGCAGCAGTAGTCAGAACAAAATGTGTTCGGATCAGACTGAAGCCAGCGAATTGGCCGTTAGTTCGAGAGTGGCCGGGTGCGGCATTCAGATATTGTCAGGATCAGACGGGTGTCGATGAAGAGGCAATAAAGGATGTCGCGACGGCAGGAGGTCTAAGTAGCTTACCTGACGTCGCGTATGAGTATAGCAGGGTTATTATTTCAAAACGACCAGCATCTGGCCCGGAGCCACACCTTTACCGGCTTCTTTCAGAAGCTCGACAACGGTGCCGTCTTTGTGGGCGGTGACTTCAATCTCCATTTTCATGGATTCGAGCACCATTAGCGGTTGCCCGGCCTTGACGTTCTGCCCGGGCTCCACAAACACCTGCCAGACATTGCCCGAGACATGGCTTTCGACGGCGAATTCGCCGCTTTCAAGTTCACGCTCGTCGCTCTCTTCGATGGCTCCGGTATCGGACTCAAAACGCAGCAAGCCTTTGGCTTTCCAGTCTTCGAGTTCGGTCTGGAAGGCGCGCTGGCGATGCGTCTGGAAGGCACTGATGCCTTCGGCGTTGTCGCTCAGAAAGCGTTCGTACTCGTCAAGGTTGAAAGTATCCTCTTCAATTCTGATCGGATACTGCCCGTGTGGGAAATTTTCACGAATACCCGTCAGTTCATCGTGGCTGACTTCGTAGAAGCGGATTTTATCGAAAAAGCGTAACAACCAAGGCTTGGTAAACTCACGGGTTTGTTTGTAGCGATTCCACATTTGCAGAGTACGCCCGACAAACTGATAGCCACCGGGGCCCTCCATGCCGTAAACACACATATAGGCACCACCAATGCCGACGGAGTTTTCCGCCGTCCAGGTTCGTGCCGGGTTGTATTTGGTTGTTACTAGGCGGTGACGAGGGTCTACCGGTGTTGCGACCGGTGCACCGAGATACACGTCGCCCAGTCCCATCACCAGATAGCTGGCATCGAAGACGATTTTTTTAACCTCGTCGACGGAGTCAAGTCCGTTAATACGACGAATAAACTCGATATTATCCGGGCACCAGGGCGCATCGGCGCGTACGGATTTTACGTATTTATCAACGGCCTGCTGGCAGGCGATATCATTCCACGACAATGGCAGCCAGACGGTGCGTGAAGGTACTTCGGCATTTTTCAGATCACCCAGTGCGCCTTCTTCTTTTATCAGAAGATCAAGCAGATCGCTTTGCTTTAATGCCAGACTGTCGTAGTGAATCTGCAGCGAGCGGATACCCGGCGTCATTTCTATCACACCCGTCAGGTTCTTTTTCTGCAAGGACTCCATTAAGGCATGAACACGAAAGCGCAGACGGATATCTAACTGCAACGGCCCGTATTCAATCAGCAGATAATTATCACCGGCGGGACGATAAACAACACCCGTCGGATGATTGTCGGTATCAATGGTATTTAATACCGGTGACTCAGGTAAATACTCACTTACGTTTGAGGGGGCGTATTCCAGTGTATTTAACTGGTTTATTTGTTCTGCACGCAGGTTGACTGCGGTGTCATGGCTGACGGGTGTAAAGCGGATTTTATCCCCAGCTTTTAATTGGCCGAGTTTCCACAGGTCAGCCTGAATGACCGTAACCGGACAAACAAAACCTCCCAGACTTGGGCCATCCGGGCCGAGAATGACCGGCATATCACCGGTAAAGTCCACCGCGCCAATGGCATAGGCGTTGTCGTGGATATTGGATGGATGCAGACCGGCTTCGCCGCCATCATTACGTGCCCATTCGGGTTTAGGGCCGATTAAGCGCACACCTGTGCGGCTGGAATTAAAATGAACTTCCCAGTTTGCCGCAAAGAATTCATCAATATCGTTTTGTGTGAAAAAATCCGGTGCCCCGTGAGGGCCGTAGATCACACGAAGCTGCCATTCATTGCCGATATCAGGCAGCAGGTTGCTGGCGGTTTCGACTGGCTCAACGGTGGTGTGACCTTCGGTCAGATGCAGTACATCACCGGGCAGAAGTGCCCGGCCGTTATGCCCGCCAAACTGACCGAGCGTAAAGGTCGAGCGAGAGCCTAGATATTCAGGGCATTGAATTCCGCCCGCCACCAGAAGATAAGCCCGTGCACCCGCTCCGGTGACTGTGCCGCAATCAAGCTGATCACCTTGTTTCACTTCGATGACCTGATTAAACGCGATGCTGGTTGTTTTACTATCGCTTGTCAGTTCGGCACTCGTTTCTGCCCCCGTCAGAATAATCTGGGTGGCTTTCTGGAAGACAAGCACCGGGCCTTTTAAGGTGATTTCCAGACCTGCGCAATCTTCGCTATTACCAAGCAGACGATTACCTAAGCGGAAAGAATATTCGTCGAATGGGCCTGACGGCGGAATACCCACGTCCCAGTGGCCAATACGTCCGGGAACATCCTGAACGGTGGTTTGAGTACCACCGCTGATCACATCAATGGCTGGGTCGGAGAACTGCATTTTGTTCAGTTTCTGCGTCCAGACCAATCCGGCTTTTACTTCTTCGTCTTTTAGAATCGACTTCAGGTAAAGCAGGTTGGTTTCGATGCCGTATAGTTCAGATTGGTCGAGAGTCTCTGCAAGCCCCTGAATCGCTGAAGCGCGATCATCGGCGGTAACGATAACTTTTGCCAGCATAGGGTCAAACAATGCTGGCACCTGTGTGCCGCTCTCAACCCAGGTGTCGATCCGAGTGCGCATTCCATCCGTGGCTTTGGCTTGCCAATCCACCCGGCTTAAAAGACCGGCACAAGGCTGGAAGTTTTTTACCGGATCTTCGGCATAAATACGCGCCTGAATGCTGTGGCCTTTGGGCGTACGTTCTTTGTTTAACGGCAACTCGTCGCCAGCACCGAGTCGCACCATCCACTCGACCAGGTCGACGCCAAAGACTTCTTCGGTGACACCGTGCTCAACCTGTAAGCGGGTATTCACTTCGAGGAAATAAAATGACTCGCTGGATTCGTCGTAAATAAATTCTACTGTGCCTGCACTGCGGTAATTTACGCTTTCGCCTAAACGTTTCGCTGTCTCATGCAGGGCAGTGCGGACTGCCTCTGAAATACGGGGTGCCGGTGTTTCTTCAATGACTTTCTGATTACGACGTTGCAATGAGCAGTCCCGCTCACCAAGTGCTGCTACCGTACCTTTACCGTCACCAAAAATCTGAACTTCAATATGGCGGGCGCGCTCGACAAATTTTTCGAGAAAGACGCCATCGTTCGAGAAGTTATTGGCGCTGAGACGTTTTACCGAATCAAAAGCGTTCACCAGCTCTGCTTCGGTGTAACAGAGCTGCATACCGATACCGCCGCCACCGGCGGTGCTTTTCAGCATTACTGGGTAGCCGATGCGTGTGGCTTCTGCTTTTGCTTCGCTCAGGTCAGTCAGAAGCTCAGTGCCTGGAAGAAGCGGAACGTTGGCTTGTTGTGCTAGCGCACGGGCACTGTGCTTTAAACCGAACTCCAGCATCTGTTGGCCGGTCGGCCCAAGGAATACGACACCTGCTTTTTCGCAGGCATCAGAAAATCCGGCGTTTTCACTTAAGAAGCCGTAGCCAGGGTGGATGGCCTGAGCACCGCTGTCTTTCGCAATGCCCAGGATTTTTTCCTGGTTCAGGTAGGTGTCGGCAACGCTGCCACTACCCAAGGAGTAGGATTCTTCTGCCTGCTGAACATGCAGCGAGTGTTTGTCAGCCTCGTGATAAATCACCACGGGAGTCACACCGAGTGCTTTCAGTGTGCGCATGACACGCACGGCAATGGCACCCCGGTTAGCAATCAATACTTTGTTAAACATAATTACTCCCAGATCAGTACTTCAACCGGTGTCGGGTTGTAGCCGTTACACGGGTTATTCAGCTGCGGGCAGTTGGAAATCAGTACGAGAATATTCATATCAGCGCGCATTTCGACGTATTTACCGGCACCAGAAATACCGTCTTCGAACGTCAGCCCACCTTCCGGCGTCACAGGTACGTTCATAAAGAAGTTAATGTTATGGGTAATGTCTGACTTGCTCAGGCCGTATTCTTCGTTTTCGTTAATCGCCAGCATCCAGCTATCGCGACAGGCGTGCATGCATTTCTTTTCGAGCGAATAACGCACTGTATTGGATTCGGTTGCGCAGGCACCACCTAGGGTATCGTGTCGACCACAGGTGTCAGCAGTAATCGTTAACATAGGGCGGTCTTCGTTGGAGCGAAGCACGGTGCCAGCCGTGAGGTAGACGTTTCCTTGGGCGCGAATGGTATCCATAGCGCTATAGCGTTCAGAAACTTCATCGGCGTTGTAAAACAGAGTATCGGCTGCCTGATTACCTTCGAGATCGAGAATCCGGAATGTCTGACCTTTTTCTATAGGGTGCAGGAAGTAGTCCCCTGCTGGAACTGTCTGGCGGAAGACGGCAACGTTTACGTTGAGTTGGCTTTCTTTAATCATGATGCGACTCCTTATTGACCCATAAACTGGTAGATGGCGTTGTTCTTAAATCCACGCTGGTTTTCAGGGCGGGAGTTCATGCATTCATCATCAGCCTCGACGGGTTTCGCCTGAGCGATGGCATAGTGCACCGGGCGTACCGGATATTCTTCAGCGGTACTCAATGGATGAGGGCAGGTGTGCATAACGACCAAGGTGTCCATTTCGAAGCGCAGCACGATTTTGTCACCCGCTTTTGAGCCTTCGCTGTACTGCATATTGCCTTCGGCGTCGGTGCTGATTTTGCTGAAGAGATTCAGGTTGGCGGCCATGTCTTTGCGGGTAAGACCGTACTTCGCCAGCTCGACGAGGAAGGCGTCATAGCCGTTCTGGGTCCAGCCGTTCAAGGCTTCCTGATAGGTTTTCAGTGACCATTTTTTCTGTAGCATGTCTTTATTCAGGTTACCGCATACGGTGTCGTGCCAGCCGCAGTCGTCTTCAACGATGGACGCAAAAATGCGCCCCATGTCTGAATACAGGCAATGACCACGGGTTAGCTTAAAGGTGTGCTGACCCTTTAATGTGTCGGGTGCATTGTATTTTTCAAGGAGGTTTTCCGGGTTAAAAAATAGCACCCCAAGATTGGCTCCGCCTTTAACATCCGTCAGTGTTAACAGCGTGCCTTTCTTTACACGCATCGACCAGTGGCATCCACCACCGAGGGTGTCTTCGTAAATAGTGTCACCATACTGAAATTCAGACATAAAGGACTCCTGTACGCGCAGACACGTGGGGCGCGGAAATCATTGATAAAAGGAAATGAGGTTTTGTCATGGTGCGGGCTCCTGCAAGTTCACGGATTCATAAACGCTGCTCATTAAAACGTGGGCAGTACGTTGTCTGATCTCCCGGGCTTTTATCCCGCCGTGTAACCTGCCAGTACGCCGCTGGAGGTCGGTCACTCTCGGTCCAGTCGCTGGTGTTCTCTCTTCTAAGTACTTTTACGTATCAGAACAGACCTGCCGGAACCCTAGTGCCCTTATTGTGGCAGCAGCACATGTTTTTCTGCATGTTTATGTGCGTTGCCTTTCAAAGCGTAGGTACAACTGACTAAGCG
This sequence comes from Oceanospirillaceae bacterium, assembly GCA_002724925.1. Lineage (GTDB taxonomy): Bacteria > Pseudomonadota > Gammaproteobacteria > Pseudomonadales > Oceanobacteraceae > Thalassolituus. The sequence goes on along the minus strand of PBQA01000033.1, from coordinate 265,239 downwards.
ATTGCCGTGCCAGATGTCTATTTATATTGATAACGCGCTGAAGCACGGAAATCAAGCCCGGTCTGGTGCACTTTCATGGCTTTGAATATGACTCAGTGGTCGATTCTGGTGCTTTGAATTTGCCTGCCTGCAACCTGGTGGTGCGCTTCTGTTGCATTGGATTTCGTAAGGTCTGCTGATGAGCCGATGTCGCTGTCGGGCGCGGTACGCAAAGCTGACATAAGCCTGAAGGCCCCGACTGACGGCGCTTTCAGTTGCACTTTCAGGAAGAGCGGGGTGGATTACCGGTGCGGATGCAGCCGTGTCTTTGGTCATTCTACGTCGGGCTGGCACAACCCATGCTCTAGTGAATATTACGAATGATTAAAACCGTAATACTACAACCACATTGGGGAAATCCTATGGCGATCAGAAAGAAGTTTATTGCAGGTGCAGTCTCTGTTGTCTGTGCAGGTCTGATGAGTGTGGCAAGTGCTGTCGCAGAACCACTTAAGATCGGTTACAGCGATTGGCCGGGCTGGGTAGCCTGGGAGATTGCGCTTGAGAAGGGCATGTTCGAAGAAGAAGGTGTTGAGGTTCAGTTCGAGTGGTTCGACTACGTCGCCAGTATGGATGCCTTCGCAGCGGGTCAGCTGGACGCTGTTTCAATGACCAACGGTGATGCACTGGTAACGGGTTCGACCGGCGCGAAAAACGTCACGATCCTGGTCAACGACTACAGCAATGGTAATGACATGGTGGTTGCTGCTGCCGGTATCAGTACGATTGAAGAACTGAAAGGTAAGAAAGTTGGCGTTGAGATTGGTTTTGTTGGCCATCTGCTTCTGCTGAACGCGCTTGAAAAAGCGGGCATGAAAGAAACTGACGTTGAACTGGTGAACGTACCGACCAACGAAACGCCTCAGGTTCTGGCTTCTGGTCAGGTGGATGCCATTGTTGCCTGGCAGCCAAGTTCTGGTCAGGCACTGAATCTGGTTCCGGGTTCGAAACGCATTTACTCCAGTGAAGATGAACCGGGCCTGATCTATGACGTGTTGGCAGTTTCTCCGCAGAGTCTCGCGGCGAATCGTGCGGAGTGGATGAAAGTGATCAAAGTCTGGTACATGGCGGTTGATTACCTGAAAGATCCTGAAACCCGTGATGAAGCCATCAGCATTATGGCGGCACGCGTGGGCATTCCACCGTCTGAATATAAAGGCTTTATCGACGGCACCAAAATCCTGACCTTAGAAGAAGCACTGCCATTTATGGAAAAAGCGAAAGGCTTTAAATCGATTTATGGCTCAGGTGAAATCGCCGATGCATTTAATCTTGCAAACGATGTGTATGGCGAGAAGCAACCGGTGGATGAGTACATTGATCCATCCCTGATGGAAGCGCTGTAACCTTCAGGGTTATCGCAGCTTCTTAATCACGCCGGCGTGATCTGCGCCGGCATTTTCTGAATCACGATTAAACATGCCTGGCAGGGTAGGGGATCGCTCACTCTGGCGCTGTAAATCGGGCAAGTAAATGGGGATATCCATGCAGCTAATAGCCGTTAACAGAAAGCTTGATCAAGGGCCGCGCCGCGCGGTGACCCTGGCCAGCTTCGCCTTACCCATTTTGCTTTGGGCGCTGATCAGCTATGTCCCTTTTCTCTGGCATCCGCAGGTAGAAATTACCCAGCCAGGTTCAGTCAGTTACTTTAGTGAAGGACTGCTGGTAGACCGTGAAATATTCGAGCGCGAATACGCCAAAGCCAGCGACAATGAGACGGCCCTGCCAGAAGGTAAACCCGCAAACCCGGTCTATCTTCCTGCGCCTCATGAAGTTGCGGTGGCATTTGTTACTGCCTTTACCACAGAACCGCAACGGCGTAGTGAAATGTGGCTGCATGAAAGCCTCTGGAGCAGTATTCAGGTTATCTTCTGGGGGTTTGTGCTGTCGTCTATTATCGGTATTCCACTGGGCATTTTAGCGGGCACTTACGATTTCTTTTCACGCCTCTTTGAGCCGTTTATTGAATTCTTCCGTTATCTGCCAGCGCCGGCGTTCGGTGCGCTTGCTGTCGCGGTTCTCGGTATTTATCAGGCACCGAAAATAGCCATCATTTTTATTGGTACCTTTTTTCAGCAGGTGCTGGTGGTTGCCAATACCACCCGCAAGCTCGATCCGAGCCTGTTAGAAGCGGCGCAGACGTTAGGCGCTAAGAATAGATCCATGCTGTTCCGTGTCGTAGTGCCGGGCATTCTGCCAGACCTGTATCGCGATGTGCGTATTCTGCTCGGCTGGGCGTGGACCTATCTGATTGTGGCCGAACTGATTGGTACCAGCTCAGGCATCACCTGGTTTATTACTCAACAGGCGCGCTACAAAAATTTCGACAATGTATTTGCCGCCATCATCATGATCGGGATTCTCGGTCTGACCATTGATCTGTTGCTGGCATGGTTGGGGCGTCGTCTCTTCCCATGGCAGAAAGAATCCAAATAATCGGGGGATACGACGATGACAAATTCAGAACTGCCAAGCTATCTCGATCAGTCGCCCGAAGTAAAAGATCGCTTTGACCGACTGAAACAACGCCCGGTAACCATGGAGGTGAAAGGCCTCAATAAACAGTTTGGCGACGTTACCGCATTAAAAGACATTAATTTAAAGATTCATAAACGCGAGTTTGTCTGTGTGATCGGGCCGTCGGGATGTGGTAAGTCGACCTTGATACGGATTCTGGCCGGGCTTGAGCAAGCCAGTTCAGGGCAGGTACTTCTTAATGGCGAAGAGGTCACTCAGCCCGGGCCTGAACGCGGCATGGTATTTCAGGGGTATACCTTATTTCCGTGGCTGACGGTAAAAAAGAACATTATGTTTGGCCTGCTCGAAAGTGGCTACGACAAAGGCACCGCAGAGTCTGAAGCACGCGAGTGGATTAACCTGATTGGCTTAACCAAATTTGAAAACAGTTATCCGCATCAGTTATCGGGCGGGATGAAGCAGCGGGTAGCGATTGCCCGGGCATTAGCAAACCGGCCTAAAGTATTGCTGATGGATGAGCCATTCGGTGCACTGGATGCTCAGACTCGGGCAAAAATGCAGGCCTATCTGCTGGAGATCTGGAAGAACATCGATGTCACTGTGTTCTTTATCACCCATGATCTTGATGAAGCGGTGTATCTGGCTGACCGGATTTTAGTGCTCAAAGCCAACCCTGGCGAAGTGCAGGAAATCGTAGAGGTGCCGGTTCCGCAGCCGCGTTCACCCGATCAGTTTATGGACCCGGAATTTCTCGCCACCAAGCAGCACATCGAAGAGTTAATTCATCCACCGGCCGAGCAGGAAGAAGATGACGATCATCTTAATCTTGTGCGTATGGTGCATGTGAATGATGACGTCGGGAGTGTGTTCTGATGTTTCAGCTCAGTCACATGACCTGGGAAGAAGTCGCGGATGCGGTGCGTTCTGGCATTGAAACGGCCATTCTCCCGATAGGTGCGACCGAACAACATGGTCCACACATGGGCTGTGGCATGGATACCGCTATCGCGCATCGTCTGTGCAGTGATGTTGCGGCTGAGAGCGAGATATTTCTTTTACCGACCTTACCTTATGGCTGCTCTGTTGGGCATTCTCATCGCTGGCCCGGAACGATTGCGCTCAATCCTAAGACCTTAATCGATGTAATTTCAGACATCGGTGACTGGGTGAAAAACTCGGGTGTCCGGCGCCTTTTGCTGGTAAATGGCCACGTCACCAACGAAGCACCATTGCGCTGTGCACTGGAGATTCTGCGTGCGCGTCATGATGGCTTTATGGTGGCGCTGGTCAATACCGCACAGATTTCTGCACGCGTAAAAGACGCCCACTTTGCCGATGCCGGTGACTGGCACGCCAACGATGCTGAAACCTCGTTAATGATGCATTTATTTCCGGAAATCGTCCGTGAGGAAAAACTCGCCGAGGCCGACGATGAAGACCGCACCGGCGGCTGCGTCTTCAGCCACCCGGTCAACCGCACCAGTAAAAATGGTGTGACCGGTACCCCGTCAATTGCCAGTGCCGAAAAAGGCGCTCAATTGTACCAATGGATGTGTGAAGACTTTTCTTCGCTCCTGCACCACGCCACACAGGAAGAGGCACCTCTTAATCACAGTTACTTCGAGTCTGTACTTTAGAAAACATTCTTTATGGGAATGAAACAATGATCGACATTAAATCTGACAGTGAAATTCATAAAATTCAGGAAGATTTGAAAGAGAAAGGCGTTAAGTACTGCATGGGTACCTATGTAGATATTCATGGTATTCCAAAAGGCAAGGTAGTACCCATCAGCCATTTGCATCATATGGCACACGGTTCAGAACTCTATACCGGTTATGCGCTGGATGGCTTAGGGCAGGCCCCCAACGATGACGAAATCGCCTCCGTCCCGGATCTCGATCATATTATTCAACTGCCGTGGCAACCCGAAGTCGCCTGGATGCCAGCGGACAACACCCTGTACGGCGAGCCTTACATGCTTAATACGCGAGTGCTTTTAAAATCGGTACTCGAACAGGCCAAAGAAATGGGCTTTGGTATGAACCTCGGTATTGAGGCCGAAGTATTTCTGCTCAAGAAAAACGAAGATGGCTCTCTTGCGCCGCAGGACCCGGACGACAAGCTGAAAAAGCCGTGTTATGACACACAGTCTTTCCTCAGTAATTTCAGCTGGCTGGATCGTATGGCGACCTCCATCAATGATCTGGGTTGGGGCTTATATTCCTTCGACCACGAAGACGCCAACGGTCAGTTCGAATTCGATTTTAATTACGCCGATGCCGTAACCTCGTGTGACCGCTTTACCTTTCTGAAAATGATGGCCAAGGAATACGCCAAACAGGAAGGCCTTCTGGCGACCTTTATGCCCAAACCATTTTCGAGCAAAACCGGGAACGGCGCGCACTTCAATATGTCGCTCTACGATCTCGACACCAAAGAGAACCTGTTCCAGTGCAAACCGGCGGACGATCCTCACGGGCTCGGCTTAACTGACTTGGGTTATCATTTTATAGCGGGTGTACTGAAGCACGGCCCGGCCTTGTGTGCGGTTTTCGCACCGACGGTGAATTCCTACAAGCGACTGGTGCGTCAGGGCGATATGCCGTATTTCACCTGGGCACCGGTGTTTAATTCGTTCGGTTCAAATAACCGTACTAACTCGGTTCGTGTACCCATGGGCGGTGGCCGTTGTGAATCGCGCAATGCCGATGGTGCGACCAATCCTTACCTGGCCTGTGCGCTGGTACTGGCGGCGGGTCTTGAGGGTATCCGCGAAAAGCTTGATCCGGGCAAACCACAGGAAACCAACCTCTACGAGCTGACCGAAGAAGAACGTGAAGCCCGTGGTATTGGCTTTTTACCACGCACACTGGATGAAGCCATCACGGCATTTGAGAGTGACCCGTTTGTTGAAGAAGTGCTGGGTAAAGAGTTACGTGCGGAGTTTATTCGCTACAAACGCGAAGAATGGAATGAATACCACCGCTCGGTGAGCGAGTGGGAAATCGAACGCTACAGTCACCTGTTTTAATGGATAAAGGTACCGGATGAGTAATAAGGAACCCCTCAGTCGTATCAGTATCTCGCTGCCCGAGTCGTTGCTTGGGGGGCTGGATGAAATGGTGGCACGGCGCGGCTTCGACAGTCGCTCGCAGGCCATCTGCGACATGATCAACCGCGATATCAACGAGCACCGCTCGCAGTCGGGGGATGAGGTGATGACAGGGACGTTGAATCTGGTCTACAACCACTCAACGCCGGGTCTGCATAAAAAGTTATACGATCTGCAATATCGCTATATCGACGAAGTCATCAGCAACCTTAGCGTCAACCTGACGGACACCCACACACTGGCTGTATTGCTGGTCCAGGGGCCGGCCGATCGTCTGCGGTTGATTGGCGATCAGATGATCAGCCTGCGGGGCGTTGCGCACGGTAAGCTATTGCTGAACTCCTATCTGATACCCCCCATTCATCCATTACCTGAGTCTTAGGCTCAGATTGCCGTCTTTCGAATAGATATATTGCGCCATAGCATCCACGGGTGCTTTCTATGGTTTGCGATTTTGATAGTCTGCGGCCGCACAACCACCTTAGCTCTAGTAATCTGCCTGACAAGGATAGTGGCAATATGAACGTGTTAAAGGCACTGATTCTGTTGTTTATCGTGTTTTCACGTGTGAACGCAGAGGGCGTGACACAATCACAGCTGCCGGTCTCAGAACGTTTTTACTCTGACCGACTCGATCTCCAGGTGGAGATTCGAGCCGTTGAGCATTTTATGGCGATCAACCAGCTTCAGCATTGGAACGTTAGTCTGATGCGGTTGGATGGTACGCCAATCGTCATAGAATCCCTGACCTTTGATGGCGGAATGCCAGCTCACCGGCATGGCCTGCCGACGACACCAAAGGTCGTTGTTGCTGAGTCTGGTGCGGAAATAAGGGGCATTCGATTTTCTATGCCAGGAGTGTGGCGCTTAGTTCTCGGGATAGAGACGAAAGACACCGGGGTCATACTGCAATTTGAAACAGACTTGCGATACGGTCAGGCACCAAGCTTTATATCTGCCGAATTTCGTGAGCTATAAGCTGAGCATTGAAAAGGAAATTTCATGCAGAGCGATCAACACAAATCAATACTGTGGCTATTTACCACAGTTCTTTTGTTCTTGCTGATACTGTTGGTAGGTATAAAAGAATATTCATCATCTGGCGACTCTGACGTTGCAGGCGAAACAATCTGGAGTCATGAGGAACTTGCTCTACTTCGGTCACTGGCGCTTTCGACTGGCAACAAGCCTCACTCTTTTGAGCAACAAACAAACAAGTTCGCCAGCTCACCGGCCGCTGCGGCGTTTGGGCACCGACTATTTTTTGATACTGACTTGAGCCGTAGTGGTGCGACGGCATGTGCCAGTTGTCATCATCCCGATAAAGCCTTTACGGATGGTTTAGTGCATCCGGCAACACACTTACAACCGGCACCTCGGAATACCCCCACGCTCGTTGGAGCCGCCCATTCGCCATGGCAATTTTGGGATGGACGCAGTGATAGTTTATGGTCACAAGCACTTGAAGCACTGGAGAGCCCGTTAGACCATGGAATGTCGAGATCGGAAGTCATTCAGCTCATCAAAAAAAAATACCGTACTGATTATGAGGCGCTGTTTGGAATGCTTCCGGCAAGCGATGACAGTGCTGCCATTGATCGTGCTTTTACTAACGTTGGTAAAGCAATCGGTGCCTACATTGCCAGGCTGGAGCCAGCCCCTGGCAGGTTTGATCGCTACGTCGCCGGTTTGGTGGGCAGTCTGGATTCCGCTGCTCCAGTTGAGCGTCTGACCAGGACTGAGATAGCAGGCTTAAAGCTCTTTATCAGTGACGAGAAAGGGCAGTGTATTTCGTGCCATAACGGCCCGCTGTTCACCAATAATGAGTTTAAGTCGATTAATGTCCCTGATTTTTCAGGGAGCGATCGTGGCCGTTTGGCCGGTGCTGAGGAGGTTCTTCGCAATGCGTTTAATTGCCTTGGTGAGTTCAGTGATTCAGAAGAGGAGAGCTGCGGCGATCTGATTTACATCAAGCAGAATGATCCTGAGTTAACCGCCGCTTTTAAAGTACCAACCCTCCGTAATCTCAGTTTCACTGCACCTTACATGCACTCCGGTATATTCCCTCGCCTGGCTGATGTACTCAGATACTACAACCACCCATTGCAACGTGCTGGTGATCATCTGGATATTGTTCCTTTGGATATGTTCCCGCATGAACTTGAGCAGCTGGAAGCGTTCTTGATGACGTTGGACGGCGGTATCAACGTTGATCTGAAGTGGCTTAAACCTCCCGACAATGGCCGTCAGCAATTTTCGAACAGTGAGGTTCTTCGAGCGACTCAGGCTGGATTTCAGCGGCCAGAAGCTCCGCAGGTAGTCGTGATATCAAGCCAGCACTGATTTTTTACTTATCCTGAGATACTTCTTATGAATAAACATTATTTAGCATTGCTGTTGTGCCTTGCTCCATTACCTGCTTTGGCTCATGTGCGCTGGTTTGTGCCCGTAGGAACAAACCTGCCGGCAATGAGCTTGCCCTCTGATTGGTTGGCGGTGCTTTTAGTGAGCGGAGCTTTAATGTTTATGGCCTCGGTATTGGTCGTGGCCCGAATAGCGGCTCAGTCAGACGCATTAAGCAGGATAACTTTCTCTCCGTGGAACAGTAAGCATCACCTTGAGTGGTACTTGCTATTTCTTCTGGTGAATCTTGTTTTCATTCATAACCTGCTCGAAGGTGAATTTCTTGGACCGCACTTTTTTGTGATGCCCGATGTCATGATGATTGGCGTGGTGCTTCAGGCTCTGGTGCTTATTCTCTCAGTTGTGTCTTTGTTATTGACCGGGGTGGTCTTGTTGGTGATTGCGCTCTGTGGCGTGGTTGTCTTCTCGTTTGAGAGTGGCATCGATTACTTTTTTGAGGTCGCAGCACTGGGGCTCGCGTATATCCTTGTTTCGACGCGCATCAACGCGCTCGATCGCACCTGCTTTGCGCGATATGAGTTGACTCGGTTGGCAGATCTGGCGCCAACCATTTTAAGGCTGGGGTTAGGTCTTCAACTGATCACACTGGCGATTCATAACAAGCTGTATGAGCCAGCGGCAACCTACTTTTTTCTGACCGAGCATCCGTACTACAACTTCCCACAGTTTCTTGGTTGGGCAGACTTTACTCATCTGCACTTTGCGCTCGCTGCCGGAGTGTTCGAAGCCGCGTTCGGCGTTATGTTGATGCTCGGTCTGGCAACCCGGTACGTTCTTCTGGTGGTGAGTTTCTTCTTTATATCAACCGGCATTATTTCCGGGCTTGAGGAGGTGATGGGGCATTTGCCAATTTTTGGAGTGATCGCTGTACTGTTTGTTGCCGGAGACCGACGCTCCCTAGATACGAATGAGGCTGAGACTCTGGCGCCAAGCCCAGCTTAGAGGTTAGTAGCGCTAGGTTTTACGGGCCAGCCACATCCGTACGGCGCTCCAGCGATTTACCACGAGGGAAAGGAAGATCAGCGAGCAGCCGAAGAGCTGGCTGAGAGACATGGTTTCACCAAACCATAGTGCGGCAAATGTGGCTGTCCAGACCGGTTCAACAATCATAATGACTGCCGCATGAGAGGGGGTGGTCATTCCTTGAGCATATGTCTGTATGAAAAAGCGTGCAGCCGTACCGACAGTGACACTAAGAAGCAACCACCACCACATGTCTCTGGTCCAGGTCTTCGGCCAGTCTTCAGTGCCTGCTGACAGAGCGATGGCGACGATTCCTACGATGGATAACTGAATCGCACTGAGCGCCAGTGCGGGGACGTGCGCTGCTGCCCTGCCATTGAGAATAAACGTCATCGACAACAATAGTGCAGCGGTAAAGAACAGCAGCTGGCTCAATTCTGGTCTGAATCCGTGTTGTAGAGACAGCAGCCCCATACCGGCAAAGGCCAGAGGCAGGGCAATCCAGCTTGCCCGGGACATCGCGTCACCGAAAAACAGCCAACTGATCAGTGGAACCAATACAACCGCCAGACTGGTGATAAATGACCCTTCACCGAGGTGCGTGGCATAGAAAAGCCCCATAATCCAGGTGCTCATCGCGATGCCAAACAGAATGCCGACGCCCGATGAGGCTTTCCATTGGTGTTTCGTTAACTTCCTTAGCCCTGAATATCCGGGGATAGCCAATAGCAAACCCGCAAACAGGAAGCGAGTGCCGATAAACAACAGGGGAGGGAAACCGTCCAGGGCCTCTTTCGAGAACATCCAGCTGATCGCCGCGAGAACGGTCACAAGTAACAACATCATGTCAGCTTTGAATACGACGGGGCTGGTGGAGGTCTGTGACACGTAAGGCACTTCTTATATAGACGGACAGGGCGCGAGTATTTCACAGCATGGCTCATCCTGACAGATGAGATTATGCCAATTCCCGGGCGCAACTTTCACAAATCAGAATCGCTGCTAATCTTTGGTTGACAGGCAACCTGGATAATCACGATGCGTAAGAATCTACCCGTCACAGATAAGGAACGGACATTTCCCGAAGAGCAGAAACTGATCTCTTCAACCGACCTGAAAGGCAAAATCGTGCATTGCAACGACGCGTTTGTGGAGGTCAGTGGGTATAGCCGTGAAGAACTGATAGGACAGCCACATAACCTTGTACGCCATCCTGATATGCCCGTTGACGCTTTTGAGTCCATGTGGAAGGAGCTCAAGGCAGGTAAGCCCTGGATGGGGCTGGTGAAAAATCGTTGTAAAAACGGTGATTACTATTGGGTCAGTGCGTATGTCACACCGGTCATCGCAGATGGTGTTGCTGTTGGCTACGAGTCCGTACGCACTGCTCCTTCACGTGATCAGGTTGTACGCGCGGAAGCCGTTTATCGTGGCCTGGTTGATGGTTCATGGCACAGAAAGCGGAAGCTGAAGAAGTTGAAACAACAAGCGTTGTTACCAACAGCGGTGCTGTTGATGATTGCAGTGGGCTATCAGCTCAATGGGTATAACGGTGCGCTCGAAGGCGGTTCGCTCGGAGTTATCGGCGTCCTGCTGTTCTCAATGGCACGGCTGAAGCGTCGTCTACGGGATCTGTCGGTGCAATCTTCAGGCTTTTTCAATGATCCGCTCGCTGCTCGTGTTTATCATAACCGTGATGATGCAGCGGGCCAGGCGGCTATGGCGCTTACCAGTCAGAATGCACGCCTGGACACCATTTTGACTCGCATTGAAGATGCTGCTCAAACGATGTCAGTGAAAACCGGCGAGGGGTTGAGTAAGTCGATGAGTGCGCACGGTCAGATTGAGAAGCAGCAGGGCGAAAGCCAGCGCATTACATATGCCATGCGTGAAGTGAGCAACGTCATCGAGGCGACGACGAAGAACATTCATGAAACAGCGGTTAACTCGGTTCAGGTTCAGACTCTGGTCAAGTCAGGAACAGATCTGGCATCCAGCACACACAAGGCCATTGAGGCGCTGAATGAAATCACTGAAAAAGTGACTGAAACCGTCAGAACCATCGAAACCGAGACATCGCGGATTTCAGCCGCAGCGGGCGTCATCGAGGACATCGCTGAGCAGACAAACCTGCTTGCATTGAATGCTGCGATTGAGTCGGCGCGAGCAGGTGAGCAGGGCCGTGGGTTTGCGGTGGTTGCTGATGAGGTTCGGACTCTCGCTCAGAAGACTCAGGATACAACGAGTGATATTCACCGGGTGATCAATGATTTGTCGGTCAGTGTCTCAGCAGCCGTTGAAATGGCTGCCGGTGGATCGGAGTCCGCGGCTGGTGGCCTTAGCAAAGTGAATGAGATGGAAGTGATGCTGAAAAGTATCTCGTCCGCCGTTGATGATATCGCCAGCGTGTCAGATGCGATGGCCGAGTCGGCGAAGCGCCAGGCGGTACTGACTAATGAAATGACAGAGCAGGTCGGTAATGTGTCTGAGCTGACCAAGGGGTCTCTCAGCCAGTCCACAGAGGCCGCGTCGACGATGCAGGACATTGGTCGTCTCTCCACCGGGCTACGCGACCTGGTTCAGCGCTTTCGCTGAACACAGTTTCCGTCGGTCGGCTAGTCGGTAAGCAATTCAACCATAAGGTCGTCAGAAAGGGCTTCAAGAGCGTCACTGACGTCCTCGTGATCCAGAGCGTCAGGCACACTGGCTCGGATCTCACTTCTGAACAGAGGGACTGCAGACATTTCGGCAGGCTCACAGCTGGTGCTTAGTTCGAGAACATTCACTCCAATCTGAGCAAGCGCTTGTGACACTTCACGAACAATACCCGGGCGATCGTTACCCACCACGCTCAGATTGACAACATGGGTTGCTTGCGAGCTTAACGGGCTGGCCGGGTTTTCAACTCTGACAAGAAGCCCCGAACTGTCGAGACTCGACAGAGCAGCAACCAGCTTACTCTTGTGCTCGCTATCAATGCTGATACGCAGAATGCCTGCGAATTTCCCCGCCATCTGCGCCATGCGACTTTCCAGCCAGTTACCCTGATGATCGGCAATCACCGAAGACAATTTCTCAACAATCCCCGGTTTATCGTCAGCAATGACGGTTAGAACGAGAAAGTCAGGCATGCTTGATCCTTACAAATTATTTTTAGAGCAGAAACGTTATCACAGGCTTATAGGGCTTCCTATGCTAATGCGGTAAATATTGGTCGCAGAGGATTTCGTTCAGCTTCTAATATGATACATTTACGCCCCAAACCCTTATGGGCATGGTAACAGGCCATGTCTGATCGACCTGACAGGAGATTTGATCTTGAAACCGGTAAAAGTAGGTATCTGCGGTTTAGGTACAGTAGGCGGTGGTACATTTAACGTACTGACTAATAATGCGAAAGATATTGCACGCCGTGCCGGTCGGGACATTATTATCGAGCAGGTTGCCATGCGTCATCCAAACCCGGCGGTGGAAATCGGCTCTGTTAAAACGACAGAAGATGTCGCCGATGTCATCAGCAACCCTGATATCGATATCGTGGTAGAGCTGATTGGTGGTTACACGGTTGCAAAAGATGTGGTGATGGGCGCGATCGAAAACGGCAAGCATGTCGTGACTGCCAACAAAGCGCTGATTGCAGTCTATGGTTCAGAAATTTTTGCTGCAGCTGAGGCGAAAGGTGTGTCGGTGATGTATGAGGCGGCTGTCGCAGGTGGCATCCCGATCATTAAGGCCATCCGTGAAGGCCTGGCTGCGAACCGTATTAACTGGCTCGCAGGCATCATTAATGGCACAGGTAACTTTATCCTTACCGAAATGCGTGACAAGGGCCGTGACTTTGCTGATGTACTGGCTGAAGCACAGGCACTGGGTTACGCAGAGGCCGATCCAACCTTTGACGTTGAAGGCATTGATGCGGCCCACAAACTGACGATTCTCGCGTCGATCGCGTACGGTATTCCGCTGCAATTTGAGCACTGCTATACAGAAGGTATCAGTAAGGTTGCACCGGAAGATGTTGAGTATGCAGAGGAGCTGGGTTACCGGATTAAGCATCTGGGCGTGAGCAGCCGCACAGAGAAAGGTATTGATCTGCGCGTACACCCGACTCTGATCCCAGAAAATCGCCCAATTGCAAAGGTGGATGGTGTTCTGAATGCCGTGACCGTGAATGGTGATGCTGTTGGCGACACCCTTTACGTAGGCGCAGGTGCTGGGGCAGGGCCAACCGCTTCGGCTGTTGTGGCTGATGTGATTGATCTGGCACGTACCCTCGAAGCGCCTGCTTCGGCAAGCGTTAATCACCTGGCGTTCGATAGTGAGAGCATAGATAACCTGCGCGTATTGCCAATTGAGCAGGTAGAAACTGCCTACTATTTGCGTATTCAGGTTCAGGACCGCACTGGTGTACTGGCGAGCATAGCGACGACGCTGAGCGAGCACGACATCAACATAGAAGCCCTGATCCAGAAAGAGCCGCGTATGGAGAACGATCTCGCACAGATCATCATTCTGACTCACAAAGTAGAAGAAGCTCGGATGAATGCTGCCATCGAAGCCGTTGAGAATCTGGATAGCACACACGGTAAGATCACTCGTATCCGTGTTGAGCATCTCGACTGATTTCAGTTCGATATTGCGACATTAATAAAAACGGAGCCTAAGGGCTCCGTTTTTATTTCTCTTGCCGAGCTGTCTTTACAGTCAGAATAGAAGCGTACTTCTGAATTTAGAGTATTCTCAATAAGTAGTTATTCAATCAGGACAAGGCCTATGTTAAGTCGAATCGTAGTCTCCGCAGTATTGTGTTTGGCGGTTCCGTCTTTTGCGACGGCCGATGACAAAGTTGTCCGGTTAGCTACTCTGGAATGGGCTCCATACACGAGCGAGTCTGCTCGTCATGACGGAGCAACGACTGAAGTTGTCCGGCGCGCCTTTGAAGCCATGGGCTACCAGCTGGAAGTCGTGTTTTACCCCTGGGAGAGAGCCATCAAAATGGGCGGAGACCCGGGTTATGGATTGCATGGCTATTTTCCTGAGTACTTTCGTGAAGACAGTGCGCCGGGTGGGGTATTTTCAGATCCGGTAGGGTATGGCCCACTCGGTCTCGCTGTGCGTCTGGATACTGAAGTGAGTTGGGATAACCTTGAAGATCTGTCGCCCTATACCATAGGTACCGTGCAGGGTTACGCCAACACAACCGACTTTGATGCGCTTGCCGCAGAGGGAGTTATCAATGTCAGTGAGGCCATGACCGATGTCACCAATCTTATGAAGCTCGTGTATGGCCGTGTTGACCTTTCTGTCATTGATCAGCATGTGTTCGAGTACCTGCTATCGACCAACCCTGAGCTTAACGCCGTGCAACAACAGCTTCAGTTTCACCAGAAGCTGCTTGAGATGAAAGCTCTCTACGTAACGTTTAATTCTGCAAACACTCATCTGGCAGATATTCTGAATCAGGGACTCGCTAAGATTGACGTACGCGCGACCCAGGAAGAGGTATTCTCGGATTATTACCTGAGCAAATGAATATCGTTTTTCCATTTATCAGGTGAATGGTGTAGGCTGCGCGCATGTATCCTGTTGCGCTGTTCTACCATGAATCTTGATCGTATCGACCTTAACCTCCTCGTATATCTCGACGTACTGCTGCGTGAAGGCAGTGTCACCAAAGCTGCTCAACAGCTGGGGATTACCCAGCCTGCTATGAGTAATGGTCTGCGCCGGTTAAGAGACCTGTTTGGTGACCCTCTTCTGGTACGGACATCCGAAGGAATGACCGCAACAGAGCGTGCTCAGGAACTGCAGCCGGTTATCCGTAAGGCGCTTGGCGAACTTCAGATGGCGTTGCAGCCTCAAGAGGAGTTCGATGCCAGAGTCAGTCATCGGGTTTTCCGGATTATGGTCAGTGATTATGCGGAATCTACATTGGTTCCTGAATTAGTTAAGCGCCTTCGCTCCGATGCACCGGATGTCATTCTTGATGTTCTGACCCCGTCAGACGTTACCTTTAAAGACGTCGAAGCCGGAAAGGTCGACATGGCCATCAACCGCTTTGATGAAATGCCTCAGTCGTTTCACCAGATGACGCTCTGGCAGGATGACTTTGTGTGCCTGGTGAACCCCGACCATCCAAACGTTGATCGCTTTGATCTGGAGGCCTACCTGATCAGTAAACATATCTGGGTAAGTAAAACCGGGATGGGGGCGGGGGTAGGCATCGATCCGGAGAAAGTTGTGCGTCTGGGCTGGGTCGACAATGCATTATCTAAGTTAGGGCAGAAGCGCAAAATATCTGTTTTTACCCGGCATTATCAAATGCCGGCACTGCTTGCGTTGAATAATGATCTTGTGGCGACCCTGCCACGCAAGGTCGCTGACATGCAGGCAGAGTCAGCTTCTTTGCAAGTGAAAGAACCTCCGTTTCAGATTCCCCCGTTTGAGTTGAAGATGGCCTGGTCGCCGTTACTTCAACATCACCAGGCACACCGCTGGTTGCGACGCATTATCGTTGATGTAGCGCAGTACTGTTAACAAGCAGCATTACGGTGTAGTGCTCTTGTAGTGCTGGTGTACCCCGCTCGTGGCGAATTGTCCGGATTTGTCACGCAGCTTGATTCACATCAAGCTATAGCCATCCTGTTAGGACACAATAGAGCCTGTTGATAAGAGCGTTAATTCAGGAGGCGGTCATGTCCATGATGTTTTGGGATTACCCGCGATTGCCGGTTCATTTTATGAATCGCGAGCACGAGACCTTTGTTGGTTTGATGAATGACGCGGAACAGGCACTGACGATGGGGACTTTCTCGGTTCAGCACTTCAGGCGCCTTGTGCAGCATTGTCAGGAACACTTCGCGCATGAAGAACGCGAAATGCAACGCACGAACTTCCCCGGTCTGGAGTTACATAAGAAACAGCATGATCGTGTTTTACAGGAAATGGCTGAGCTTCTCAGGGGGTATATCGAGACTCAGGACATTGCGCCCATGCTGAGCTATCTGCAAGACGTGTTACCTGAATGGTTTACTCAGCACATACACACACTGGATCAAGTAACAGCGCATTACCTCGCTGCCGCCTACGCTAAATCACACCGCCGGGCTAAATCGACCGGTTAACCAGAGTCATACGTAAGGTATGGCTTTCGCCAGGACTCAGAGACACTGCGGCGTCCATGACGTCGGCGGATTCAACGCAGAACATTCTCTTCCAGGCGTCATCCTCAAACTGGCTCAGACGTGCTCCTTTCTCAATCCACGGATTCCAGACGATGGCAGTACGATTGTTGCCACTCAAGGTCATGGTCTTCCCGGGAGACTGCAGAGTAAGGTTACCTTTCACTGTATAGATGCGGTCTGTTTCTTCGACAAAGGCAACCGGCCCGGTCTGAGCTTTTTTTACCCAGCTGTCGAGGGCGTCTATGTAGTGCTCGCCTTCAAGTCCAGAGATGCTCGTCTGTGTTATGTCGACGGTCGGAAAATACGTGTGCAAGGCCTGAGATACCGTAACTTCGCTCTGTCCGGCGGTGGTCGTGAGAGCAAGTGTCAGAGCGGATGCAGACATGCTGATCTGCAAAGACAAAGAGGCATCGCCGCGCCACGATGTATGTGCAGGCTTCTCAAGCAGCATGTTAATAATAATCGTTGAGTCAGATTCGCTGACCTCGCCCAGAGCCCAGTCCTGGGAGCGGGCGAAGCCATGCGCTGGCGGGTTATCCATATTAATGTAGTTTGATACAGACGGCGGATTTTTCGCTGCATCACCAAACCAGGGCCAGCAAATGGGTATTCCACCCCGAAGCGAAGTTCCGGTTTTATATTCTGCCGTCTCACTTAACCAGAGCCACTCGTTCCCCTGAACTGTAAAGCGCAGCAACTGCGCACCTTGTATCGCGAGGTCCGCACTGAAGTCCGTATGTCGAATGACAATCACTGGCAGGGCGTCACGCATTTCTACGGAGAGGTATTTCATGTCGCTCAGTTGATCGCGCAGTGCGTTATACTTCTGCTGAGTCATAAGGCGGTTCCGAATTCGGGGATATGCATCGATGATGACACAGTGCTGGTGGGATAAATAGTTGAATAAACAATTACTTAAAGACGCGTTACTGAGATCACTCGACGAAGAGATCAATGCCGCATTGGTGGCCGCCGGTGAAGCTCATGCAACCGCTTCGCACGGCGAAAACAAGCCCGAGAATCAATACGATACGCTGGCTCTTGAAGCTGCTTACCTCGCGCATGGGCAGTCAGAGCGGATACTTCAGCTGCAGCAAACCAGAATTAATCTCAGTCGCTGGGTGGCGCCCACCTTTAATGAGGACGATAGCGTTCGCATGGGAGCGTGTGTCGTACTCCTCTCCGAAACCGATGAAGAACGGCAAATATTTATCGCTCCACTGGGGGGGCGTGAACTGGACTTTGAAGGTCAGAAAATACTGGTGGTTAACCAGGAGGCGCCGATAACCCGCCGCCTTATTGGCTTGTCTGTCGGAGACGAAGTGGAGCTGACATTGGGTGGGCGCAGTGCAGTCTGGGAATTACTGGCTATTCATTAAGCTGCACTTTTTCTTTCTCTGTCTATGTTAGAGGCTCCTGTACAATTTGCTGCCAAATACGTCCCATGGCGCCATGTTAGAAATAGTGGCGCTTTACTGGTGAGCAATGCAGGTCAATTGTCGAGTATATCCCCGCCACGACTTTAGCCAGAGCTCCTTGTCATAGACCTGTTATTCGTAGGTGTCATATACCTGCTGTTTCGATACAGCAGCTAAGGACAGGGCGATGCGACAGGTCTCACCGTATAACACCAAACTTGATAAACATAATGCTTACTGGATGGCGCGGATTGCTGAAGCTGTGTATGAGTGCACTTCTGATTGTGATCAGCTCCCTAACGAAGCCACAATTCTGGCTGGGATTAAAAAAGATGATCGTAGTTTTCGCTCTGTGATGGGGGTCGACAAAAACTCTGCGCAGGCGGCCCTCATTGAGCACGAAGACTATTTATGTATGGCATTTCGCGGAACCAATGAGCTGGCAGACTGGCTCGATAATCTGAATGCCTTCTCTACACCGCAACTATTCGGCGAATTTCATCGAGGGTTCTGGTTGTGCTGTGAGGATGTCTGGGGCCCCATGTTTACGCGTTGTCTGGAATTACAGAGTCAGAAAAAGCGGCCCGTATTTTTAACGGGGCATAGTCTGGGCGGCGCAATGGCTACGATTGCAGCAGCGCATTTCGTGCAGATGGATAAACCCTTCACCAGTGTGTATACCTTTGGACAGCCACGGGCAATGACGCGTGAGACTGCTCAGGTTTTCAATATGGAATGTAAGTCCCGTTTCTACAGGTTTCACAATAACAATGACATTGTGACGCGGGTTCCTGCACGGGTTATGGGATACAGCCATATCGGCAGCTACCTTTATATCTCTGAAGAAAAAGAAATTTATCGCGAGTCCGGCTTCTGGTTTCGCTTTCTTGATTATGTGGATGGTGCGTTGAGTGACTTGCGCGAGGCGGGGATCGACGGTATCAAGGATCATGATATGGGCGAATACCTCCAGGCCATTGAAGCCTGGGATATTCGCGACTGATCGCGCAGTTAGTCGCTGCGCGAAATCAAATCACTCTGGTAAATCTTTACTGGAGTGGCGTTCATGAATCTGCTCTGACGCATCACCCCAGGTGCGATTGATTTTGCGTCCGCGTTCTCCCGCCGGACGCCCGGCAATGAGTTTCGTCCAGCGCTGTAGGTGTTCGTAAGAATCGACATCGAGAAACGTCCCGGCATCGTAAAGTTCCCCCTGAGCGAGAACGCCATACCAGGGCCAGATGGCGATGTCGGCAATCGAGTACTCTTCGCCTGCCATATAGGTGTGTTTGGCGAGGTGCTTATCCAGCACATCAAGTTGGCGTTTTACTTCCATTGTGAATCGTTCAATGGGGTATTCGTATTTTTCCGGCGCGTAGGCGTAGAAATGGCCGAAGCCGCCACCCAGTAGCGGGGCTGCTCCCATTTGCCAGAAAAGCCAGTTAAAGCACTCAGTTCGTGCGGCGTGAGATTCCGGGATAAAGCGCCCGAATTTTTCAGCCAGGTAGCGCAGAATTGAGCCTGACTCGAATACCCGTACCGGAGTATCACCTGATTGGTCGATCAAGGCAGGTATTTTTGAATTGGGGTTTACATCGACAAAGCCAGAAGCAAACTGATCGCCTTCAAGAATGTTCGTCAGCCAT
Organism: Oceanospirillaceae bacterium; assembly: GCA_002724925.1. Lineage (GTDB taxonomy): Bacteria > Pseudomonadota > Gammaproteobacteria > Pseudomonadales > Oceanobacteraceae > Thalassolituus. The sequence continues at coordinate 245,972 of PBQA01000033.1, read as the reverse complement.
GCGTCGTATTCAGCGCCTGTTTCGCCTGCGGCAAGTAATTCCTCAAGCAGAATGGTCACTTTCACGCCATTGGGCGTCGCCAGTGAATAAAGCTGCAAAGGGTGTTCACCTTTACGGAGTGCTTTATCGTGTGTTGCGCCTGAAACAGGTCGATTAATATTTGCGAACTTACCGCCATTGCCGGGTGTCCAGCTCCAGACTTCGGGCGGAGTGTAGGTCATGTCGCTCATCGTGCGGCTCCTGTCAGTAAAGAATGAGATTCATACTAACGGGAAGACATACGGGTTAAAGATGAGTTTCTGAGACAGTCTGTCTAATGCGTTGGGTGCAGGCTTTCTCGTTTCAGTAGCGGAATTGAATCCAGCTTTCGACAACGGCTTTCAAGTCCTCGAGGCCGCAGCCTGAGGTAAGCTCCATAGTACTCAGGCCAGCCTCCTCATCGAGGTCGTCGTCACTGTCTGCGGTAAGGCGGGTCACGTTGACCTCCCCTTCACTGAACAAGACTTCAAATGTTGGTGTAGCCAGAATTTTTTCGTTAAATACGCCAGCTTCCAGGTCATTGAGCAGATCGAGCAACGCAAACGTCATGTCCCGCTTGGGAATGATGTCGGTATTCAGCCACAACGCCGTGACTTCCTGACCCATATCGAGACGGACCACCAGTTCGCCCGTCTCGTCATAGCAAAACTCGTGATCCATCAGGCGTCGTCTTCTGCCAACGGCCAGCCGCCAAGGTCTTTGTAGCGGTTAACTATGTAGCAGAACAGTTCAGCAGTTTTGAACGTGTCGTAGGCTGCGCTGTGAGCTTCATTGTTATCAAATTCGATGCCAGCCACTTTGCATGATTTCGCCAGCACCGTTTGCCCTAGAGCGATGGCTGCAATTGATGCAGTATCAAACGATGAAAAAGGGTGAAATGGGTCGCGTTTAATGTCGTTACGATCAATCGCCGCACGCAGAAAACCATGATCAAAATGCGCGTTGTGACCCACGAGTACCGCGCGGTTACAGCCGTAGTGCTTTATTTCGCGACGTACGGTCTGCAACATAGGTGTTAGCGCATCAATCTCAAATTCGGCATCCCGTTCTGGATCGAATGGGTCGATGCCCGTGAAGTCCAGAGCTTCCTGTTCGAGGTTAGCACCATCGAACGGGTGAATATTGGCACTCAGTGTTTCGTTCGGGTGCAGATAGCCATCGTCATCCATTTTCAGGGTGACCATGGCGATTTCGAGAAGGGCGTCACTGTCGGCATTAAAGCCACCGGTTTCAACATCGACTACCACGGGTAAAAAACCGCGGAAGCGTTGCGCCATCAACGACTTTTCCTGTTTCTCTTCAATTGTCATGTCGGTCCTTAATTGTCCGGTGGTCAGTAGTCGAGCTTCCAGCGCAGAGTTTCACCTGCACGGAGTGGAACGATGACGTCGTCACCGAAGGGCAGTTCATGCGGAGCCTGCCAGTCCTTTTTAGTCAATGTAATTTCATCGGAGTTGCGTGGCAATCCGTAGAAATCAGGCCCGAAGTGGCTGGCAAAGCCTTCAAGCTTGTCCAGCGCTCCAAGGTCGTCAAAAATTTCTGCGTAGAGTTCGATGGCAGCATAGGCTGTGTAGCAGCCCGCACAGCCGCACGCACTTTCTTTTGCGCCTTTGGCGTGTGGCGCACTGTCAGTACCAAGAAAGAACTTACTGCTGCCACTGACGACCGCTTCCTGCAACGCTTGCTGGTGAATATTGCGCTTCAGAATCGGCAGGCAGTAGTAATGTGGTTTGATGCCACCAACCAGCATATGGTTGCGATTGTAGGCGAGGTGTTGAACGGTAATGGTTGCCGCAACGTTATCGCCCTGACTCTTAACAAATTCAGCGGCGTCTTTCGTTGTGATGTGCTCGACGACCATATTCAGATCAGGATTACGGCTGACGAGAGGCGATAGGATTTCATCAAGAAAGCGCTTTTCGCGATCAAAGATATCGACGTCGCTGTGCGTCACTTCACCGTGCACCAGAAGTTTGATGTCGTGCTCGGTCAGGGCATCCGCAAGCTCATCGAGTTTACCGAGGTCGGTCACCCCAGAAGCTGAGTTTGTGGTAGCACCGGCGGGGTAGAGCTTAACGGCAACAATGTGGCCGGCTTCAGCCGCTTCCTGAATCATTTCCGGAGTGGTGTTGTCTGTCAGGTAGAGCACCATCAAAGGATCGAAATTCAACCCCTGCGGCACCTTCGACATGATGCGTTGGCGGTAGTCGTGCGCCTGTTCCGCATTCATCACCGGCGGTTGCAGGTTCGGCATGATGATCGCCCGTTTCATGACCCGCGCGGTGGCCGGAACGGTGTACTGCAGGACAGGGCCATCGCGAAGATGCAGATGCCAGTCATCGGGGCGGGTAATTGTAAGACGATCAGTCATGGTCTCGACCTTGTTCTAAACTGAGGTGGGAAGATAAGAATGGCCGTTATTGTACCGGATTCTGGCCGGCATTCTTAGAGCTGGCATTCAACTTTTGGAGAATCAGGCCGATAACTTAATTATGAGTATGACTGACAAGCAGGGTTAACAACGGTGAGACGCCTGACGATGATGATTCTGGCATGCGGAGCCTTGATGTCTCCGGAGCTGGTTTTAGCGCAGACGATGAAGTTTTCGGGCGGGCCGGAGGATACCCTCTGGATGCTGAGCGGTAACGTGTTTGAGTGTCGTTTCGAGCAACCCATCCCCGGTTATGGGACAGCGGTCTTCAGGCAACGGGCCGGTGAGGACGTGTCTTTTATGCTGGAAACCCGCCGTAACCTCATGTCGACTACCCCAGCGCGTGTGAGCATTGCGCCTCCTCCCTGGCAACCTTCGACTCGCTCTGAGCCGTTAGGTCTGGTGCCGATGCAGAAAGCATCACCGGTTCTGGCTTTGGATTTTGGCCGCTCAAATCAGTTTATGCATGCTCTGCGTGAGGGGAGAATGCCCACTGTCAGTCATGAAACTTACTACGACAGTGGACGCTTTATTCAGGTACAGGTATCCGCAGTCGAATTTGAAAAGGCGTTTCAGGACTACATACTGTGTGCATCGCAGCTACTGGACGTCAATTTCGATCAGGTCGAGCGATCGAAAGTGTTGTTTAAAAGCGGGCAGGAGGCCCTGGCTCAGGAAGATCTGGATACGCTCGACCGTATCATTTACTACATCAAAAATGATCCACGGGTTACTGCCGTTTATCTGGATGGCCATACCGACAATATCGGGCGTCGCTACGACAACCGGCAAATATCAAAACGAAGGGTCGAGGCCGTAGAACGTTATTTTCTGGTAAAGGGCATCGCGCCTGAAATCATCACCACCCGCTTTCACGGCAGTCGTTACCCCGTAGCGAATAACGCGACTGCTAAGGGCAGGGCTGAAAACCGCCGGGTAACCGTTCGTCTTGAAATTGATAAAGACATGCCGTTACCGGATGAGCTGGTGTTTGAACTTCCTGAGGATGCGGCGGTATTACCTTCGATTAATCGTTCGGTCAGTGGCCGTTGATCTGATCAGGTCTCAGTTCGAAGTTGAATCTGACTCGTGCTAACGTTCCCTGAGAATCAACGACGACGATTTCCTGTGGGCCCGGTCTGCTGAGTTCAATCCGGAATAAGCCCGATGAATCTGCCTCTGAATGATAGGTGCCGTTCAGGTACAAAGCCTTACGGCCAAACCCTCCTAATGTATTCAATGCCAGCGCCTGAGTGTTTGTGAAGCTGGCTGGCATCAGCGTCTGATCTTCTTCAATTCCAACGATGCGGAGAGGGTCAGCGGCGATTGTCAGTGGCTCACAGTCTGGGCTGTTTTCAGGTAGCTGACCTGAACGTCTCAAGTGGGGCGCGATCCAGGGCTCGAGGTTACCCGGCCAGATGGCCAGTGTTTTTAGCTGGTGTCGACTCTCAGGGTTCTCAAGTGTGCAGTTCCTCCCCAGAACTTGCCCATTCTTATCTACCCGGATTGTCAGAGTGCCCGGTGACGTGCCATCCGCATCAATATCCCGGAGAGTGGGTGGTATCTGCTCACGAACCAGAGTAGCGGTATGCGCTACATGGCACTGATCTGACGGCGTATCACTGGCGGATTTCCCGCTTGGCCAGCAGATGCTTTGAGTGCTGACTCCGGCCGGTGGCTGTGGCCAGGCAGGAGGCGGGTCGAGTCGTTGCTGTAAGCGGAACAGCAGAGGCAGTGCTGTGACGGCGCCATATTGACCGGGGCTGGGTGTTCCGTCGGGGCGACCGAACCAGACAACCATGGTGTAGGTGGGCGTGACGCCAACCGCCCAGGCATCCCGATAGCCGTAGCTGGTTCCTGTCTTCCAGGCCATGTGTGGATGGCGCGTCATAAGGGCAGCGCTGCGAATGCGATCAGGGCGTGACTGGCGCAACATATTCAGGGTCACCCAGGATGCTTCAGGGCTAAGAAGCCAGCGCTTCTCATGGCCAGAGCCATGACTACCTGACGTATTTTCTGGTGTTGTAACCAACCTCAGTGCCTGCACTTCACCACCGTTTGCCAGAGCAGAATACAGAGACGCTAATTTCCAGGCACTGAATCCGCCGCCTCCCAGGGCTAACGCCAGACTGGGTTTGCCATCGCCGGGAATCAGATAGGGTGTTCCTGCGTTTTCGAGAGCGGCTGAAAACGATGCCGGACCAAGTGCCTCCAGTACCTGCACTGCGGGCAGGTTAAGTGACTGGCGCAAGGCGGTAGTGGCGTCGACAGGCCCGCTGAAAGATTGAGCAAAGTTATCGGGTTGGTAGCTGCGCAGATGTCGCGGGATGTCTCTTAGCAGACTGGCGCTGTGAATCAGTCCCTGATCAATGGCTAACCCATAAATAAAGGGCTTGAGGGTTGACCCAGGTGAACGGGTTGCCTGAATCATATCCACATGAGCAAAGCGGCTGTCGTCTGTGAAGTCTGCAGATCCCAGGTATGCTTTGACACTGCGTTCGTGATTATCGACGAGCAGGATTGCGGCTGATTGATGTTCAGGAAAACGTTGTATTTCTTCTGCTAATAATGCCTGCAGTTCACGCTGAAGCTCGCCGTCGAGAGTGGTCTGAATAACCGGTTTATTGGTGTAGCTGTTGATCAGCTGACGGCTCAACAGAGGCGCAAGCTGAGGTGTTGATGGGGCAAGCGCAACGATGTTTTCAAGCTGGGCATACTCTAACTGCTCCAGGGTGATTTTCCCCTGTGTATAGAGGCGTTTCAGAACTTTATCGCGGGCTGCTCGGGCTCGTTCAGGGTGGCGATCAGGACGCAGGCGTGTGGGAGCCTGAGGCAGCACTGCCAATAGCGCACTCTCAGCCAGACTCAGTTCACTAGCCGGTTTGCCCAGATACATCTGACTTGCGGCGGCGACCCCCTCAATTACCCCGCCCATGGGAGCGTAATTCAGATATAGCGTGAGAATTTCTTCTTTGCTGTAGTGCCATTCCAGCTGAAATGCTCTGAGTATCTGCTGGAGTTTTCCGTTGATACTGCGAGCGTGGGGAGAGAATCTTCGAGCCACTTGCATCGTGATGGTCGAACCACCGGAGACGATGCAGTCACAGCGGATGTTCTGGATCGCTGCTCTTAGTAGCGAAACAGGGTTAATGCCCGGATGGTAGTAGAACCAGCGGTCTTCGTAACTGAGCAGCGCGTTCAGATAATCGGCTGACACTTCATCGGGTGTAGTGGGGTAGCGCCAGACACCGTTTTTATCGGGGAAGGCTCGCAATACCTGATTGTGTCTGTCGGTCACAACTTGCGTAAAACCTTCGCCCGACTGCTGTGGGGTGGGCAGTGGGAACAAAAGATTGAGAAGCCACAGAGCGGTCACTATGCCAGCGATTGAACCAGCCAGATAAAGGGTGAACTTTTTTCTGGCTGGTAACCGTGACGATGTTTGAACTTCTTTCACCATTCTATTAACGCGGCTGAATGATCAACTCCGGAATGGTACTGCCAATCGCCCGAACCTCAGGGTCATACATGTCTTCGAGTAGCGGATTCGGAACCTTGTAGCTACCCGGAGTTACCGCGCGTGCGATGTAATACATGCGCGCAGCACGTGTGCCGCGGTAGCTGTTGCCTCCGGTGCGAAGCGCAGCGACATAGCGGTCGTCACGGAATTCTTCGTGAACGACTCCCGCATTTTGCAGCCATTTGCCAATTTTTTCGCCGTCGATAACGATTTCGGACAATTTGGTGCTGTCGTTCAGGTTCTGATTTTCGATCTCCAGACCCGCAGGGAGAAGATCCACTAACAGCAGATCTGGGCGATACTTGTTCGAATACACCAGCAACTCGACGATCACCATGTCACCGGTGCTCATTGCCAGTGGTTCATTCATGGAGAGTTTCTCGCCATCCATGCTCCAGTAGCGGCGCGATACACTGACGTCACCCGAGGTGCTTTCTGCGGGCGCTGTGGCGCTGTGCCCCTGATAGGTAAGAGAGGCGTAGACGTTCCCTTCGCCGATATTGGTCACGCTAAGCCCGGTAGCATTGGCGCCCCGCAAAATCATCCGTGTTGGCTCGGTTCCGGTGAGAGTCTGTTCTTTGCCAGCGCTCAATACCATCAGGTTCCATTCGCCATCGGTGTGCTTCTGCTGCTCGTGCGCCAGCTGCACGATGGCTATCTGCTCTTGAGTACTCAGATAGCGGCGGTTGCGTATGTCTGCCGCAATTTCAGAGGTGAGCTTAACAGGCCGGGTGCTGTCGAGGTCGTATTTCCAGATCAGGCGGGCTTGCTGTGCCTTATCGCGCAGTTCTGAACCGTAGTCGCCAATGTATGGGCGTATTGACCGTTGTTTCTGCGACTTCAGGTACAGCTCTGCCGCCAGTCGGTTATCGCCCTGAAGTTTCGCCGCTATTGCCAGTTGAAGCGTCGCCAGACCTCCGGCGTTGTCGGGTATTGCCGCCGCTGTCGTGCGAATATCCGCCAGTGAGGCCATATTGTGCTGGGCGAGGATAAAGTGAGCGAAGGCCTGATACGTAAAACGATAAAGCTCAACGTCGTCGGCCCAGAGCTCGCGCAGTTGTGCTTTGCCGCGGGAGTACTCGCGCAGACGCAGTAATATTTTGCTCAGGACGTCGTTGTCGATCTGATATCCAGCCGCCTGGACATCGGTCATGAACTGAGCAACGTAGGCTGCCAACCAATGCTGCTCGTCGGCATCCTCGCGACGCCACAGGCCAAAACCACCATTCGGTTTCTGGCGGGTCGCTATGCGACTGAGGCCACTGGCAATCGCGGCTGCACGAGTTAACTCGCCGTCGGTGGTTTTTTTCAGCCGTTTAATCTGATCGTCGCTTGCGTAGAGCCATGGATATGTCGAGCTGGTGGTCTGTTCAAGGCAGCCATATGGATAACGAAGTAAGCGTTCCATGCGTTCTTCCGCATTCAGGTTCTCATACGGGCTGGCTGCGACCGCCGCGACAATTGAATCACTCAGCCAGTCAGCGGTGATATCTGAGTCCGTCGTCAGCAAGGCACCGGTTTCGAGAACGTCGTACTCGCGGAAGGTCTGTGCCGGGTACGGGTACCGGCTTTGCAGCCCCCATTCCCGATCAATCACCACCTGGCCCTGATGTTTCACCTCAGCACGGAATACAATTCGCCCGGCTCCTGTGGCCGTAAATGGTAAGAGCAGAGTGTCGCGTTGTTGCTCCTTGAGCGAGAGTGTCTGCTCCAGTGCTTCAGCCTGCACTGGCCCTGAGGCGGATAGCGAGACCTCAAAATCGGTATCCTTCCCTGTCATATTGGTGATGTCTAAGGCAACGCTGGATTTATCGCCAGTACCAATGAACCTTGGCAATGACAACTGAGTAACAACTGGGGCAGCAACCGTCACTTTTTTCTCAGCGCTGCCGACTCTTTCGTCGTCAAAAGCCAGAGCCTTCAACCTGATCTGGCCATTGAAGTCAGGCAGCGTGACCGGAACCACCGCTTTTCCGTTTTCTACGTTTACCATGCCGCTGAACAGAGAAATGATCTGTACTTCGGAGCGGGCGAGATCGCCACCGCGAGCGAGGTCTGCGTCACCACCGTAGCGTACTTCACCATTGCGGTTATTATTCAGATCAATCAGTTTGCCGTACATGTCTTTAGCATCAATTGAAAAGCGACGCTGACCAAAGAAGAACTCGAAAGGTTCGGGCGTTTTAAAGCGACTGATTGACAATATGCCGCTATCAACGGCGGCGAGAGTTACCCAGGCGCGGCTTACTGGCTGCTGTGATGAAATATCGAGCGTCACCTGTTCGGTGTTCGCTGGCAGCCATTTTTCGGGTGTCTCAATTTCAATATTCAATCGTTTGGCTTCGCGATTGAGTGGCAGGTGAATTAATCCAACCGAGCGCGTGGGAGTAATTCGCTGCTGAGTATCAGAGGGTTGTAGGTGGATCACCGACACATAGATGTCGTGGCGTTGCCAGTCTTTGCTGACAGGAATATCGACCCAACCACCTTCTGCAGGTATATCGGCTTCGGTACGGAAAAGCAGTTCGTCTGACTCAATCAGCACCAATGAGCGTCCGGCCGAGGGTGGCGTAATTTTCAGACGTGCATTGTCGCCAGCATCATAGCTTTCTTTGTCGAAAGCCAGGCTTACCTGATCGGGTCGGGCGGCCTGATCTTGTGACCGCCAGTACCAGCGGTTACCGGCATTAAAGTAGTATCGGGTGCTGAGGTCGGTATTCGTGTCGCGGATTTCGAGAAGGTATTCGCCCCACTGCACGGGCACCTGAACTGTGACCGGGCCGTCGTCGCTGGCAACCACGGGCAGGCTTAACTCGCGCACGTTGCGACGCTGTTCTTCGTAGTACCAACCGCGATTGTTGTCGCGCTTCCAGCGTGTTTCTAGTGTGATATTCGTGAGCGTCATTTCCAGTGAGGCGTTATCTGTGAGCTTGCCCGCGGAATCAGTTGAAATGATCTCGAAGCTGGCTGCTGAATTTCTGTCAGCGCGGTCATTAAACAGTGGGCGCACACCAGTCAGTTTGCCCTCTGGGACGATATTGACGGTGTGAGAACGAACGACAGGGCGGCCACCGCTTTCGAACAGGCTGCCCGTGATGCGTAACGCCAACGGAACGCGGGCTTCACTCCAGGTAGATGCTGGGTGCAGAGTCAGCTCACCTTGGTCGCTCAGCTTGGTTTGTCGTGATGGTAGCGACTGAATCCAGTCATCTTGGTCAGGGTCTCCAAAGTGAAACTCCGGCCACTGTTGGAACGGATGAGCGGTGGGGCGCAGACTGAAGTCGGCTTCGAAATTATTACCCGCAGCAGGTGCGCCGTAGAGGTAACTTCCGAGAACATCAATCTTCAGCGCATCCTGAGTGGTGAATACCTGTGATTTATTATCCGGGTTCCATGTCAGCTTCATGCGCTCAGGCATAAAGTCTTCCACCTGAAAGTTATACCGATGCGTGCTGCCGTCCAGCTCAGTGACATTAAAACTCCACTGGCCGGTGGGTGCATCCGCAGCCAATTCGGTGGAAAACTCATACACGCCAGGAGCGGTACTGCGCCAGGTCACTTTATCTGTGCGCGTACCGTCGGGGCGGCGCAGGTAGTAATTGAGCAGACTGTTCCGCCGTGCCTTGCCATCGGCATTCCGGTACAGGCCATTGATATAGACGGTATCTCCACCACGGTAGAGATCACGAGGGCCGTACATAAACAGCTCAGCATCACGATAGGGGCGGGTGCCGGTATCGAAGTCCGACATATCCAGCGAGGCACTGTTGAGATGCATCAGGGTGACAGCATCATCGTCACGTGCGATCAGGATGGTGTTGTAGAAATCGGTTCGCGGGTGCTCGACATAGCCTCTTTTGCCGCTGCTAAGGTTGGCAACTTTAGGCTCCTTGCTGCGGTAGCCACTCATCACAGTGAGTTCAACATTGGCCTTAGAAGCACCGGAATTCAGGTCTCGGGTGAAAATGCCAATGTTTTTGGGATACTCGCGAATATGCAGCCCAATATCGCTGACGGTAAACCAGGTTGTCGACAGTTTGGAGTTAAACTGACCCGGCACGGTCATGACGGCAAGGTAGACCGCTTTTTCTTTCAGGGCGTCAATAGAAGCCAAGGGCAGATTCACCGTGCGCAGTCGGTTTCTATCGCTTGTCAGAGCAATCCTGCCATCGTAAACAAAGTCAGAAAACGCCTTCATGTCTTCAAGTCGGTAGATATGCTCAAGGGGATCAGAGGATTTCCAGAGCAGCATCTGGCGCAGTGCTTCGTTGTCGTTGTGAACCCGGAAGAAACTGACGTTCACTTCATTGACATTCATTACGTTGACAGGCAGTCCAATGCTCAAATCAGTGGTCAGATAATGGCCATCGCTGGCAAAGGTGGCTGATGGGGGAGCGGGCGGCAGAGTGACATTGGCGCTGTCGCCTTCCTGAAGAACGGTGCCGTTTTTCGCTTTCATGCCTTTACTGACCATCACGTTGTAGGTGCGCTCTGGTTCAGGATCGGCAAGATACAGGGTCAGGCCGTCATCGGAGAGAATCCACGCCGGTGTTTCACCACTGATGTGTACATAGTTCTGAAAAGGCTGATTTCTGCTCAGGGGAGCCGAAAAACGAACCCCAATGGTCATGCCACCGTCGTAGCTGCTGGCGTTTACTGAGGCGATGGTCAGCGGGATATCTGCGTACATGGCATCGTTGTTCGAGGGTGTCGTACTGGTATCTTCTGCTGTATCTGTGACAGACGATGGCTTGCCAGGGGATGCCGAGCCAGAAGGGTCTGGCTGAACAGGCACGTTGCTCGTCTCATGGTCTTGCTGACAGCCGGTCTGCAAGACCATCAGCACTGAAAGAGAAAGCAGGAATGCCATTGAACGAATAATTGAAGCGTTGCGGCGTGAAGCGCGGCCAGTGAGGAACTGTGTCGTGAGTATCTGAAGCATCCCTGATCCTTAATGATTGATCGAGCAGCCGGAAAGACGGCTATGACATCGTTACTTCCCGATTGTACTCATTATTTTTTTTCAATCGTGAGATTTCTACAGGCGTCACCTCTGCGGTCTGCTGGCGTTATTGCTCACAATCAGTACAATATGCCCCCTTTGAATTTTCGCTCCGGCGCTGCCGTAGTCCTGCACATTGGTATGGGCAGACTGGTTTCAGCGCCGTTAATTTCTGGAGAAGCGCATGTCAGACATCAAGAAAGTCGTACTGGCGTATTCCGGTGGTCTCGATACCTCCGTAATCGCTAAGTGGCTGCAAACTGAATACAACTGTGAAGTCGTTACTTTTACTGCTGACCTGGGTCAGGGTGAAGAAGTAGAGCCAGCTCGCGCGAAAGCCGAAGCTCTGGGTATCAAAGAAATCTACATCGACGACCTGCGTGAAGAGTTTGCCCGCGACTTCGTTTTCCCGATGTTCCGCGCTAACACCATCTATGAAGGTGAGTACCTGCTGGGTACCTCCATTGCACGCCCTCTGATTTCTAAGCGCCTGATCGAGATCGCCAATGAAACGGGTGCCGATGCCATTGCCCACGGCGCGACCGGTAAAGGTAATGACCAGGTACGTTTCGAGCTGGGTGCTTACGCACTGAAGCCTGGCGTGAAAGTGATTGCGCCATGGCGTGAGTGGGATCTGAATTCCCGTGAAAAGCTGATGGCTTACTGTGATGAGCACAACATCCACGTAGAGAAGAAGAAAGGCAAGAAATCTCCTTATTCTATGGATGCCAACCTACTGCACATCTCTTACGAAGGCGATCTGATTGAAGATCCATGGGCAGAGCCAGAAGAAGACATGTGGCTGTGGTCTGTTTCTCCTGAGAACGCTCCGGATGAAGCAACCTACCTGAACATCACCTTCAAGAACGGTGACCCAGTTGCGATCGATGGTGTTGATAAATCACCAGCGACCATCATGGAAGAGCTGAACAAGCTGGCCGGTGCTAACGGTATTGGCCGCGTTGATATCGTAGAAAATCGTTACGTAGGCATGAAAGCCCGTGGCTGCTACGAAACTCCGGCAGGCACCGTGCTGCTGAAAGCGCACCGTGCGATCGAATCGATCACTCTGGACCGCGAAGCGGCGCACCTGAAAGATTCGCTCATGCCTAAATACGCAGAGTTGATCTACAACGGTTACTGGTGGTCACCAGAGCGTAAGATGCTGCAGGCAGCGATTGATGAAACTCAGTCGGTTGTAAACGGTGAAGTTCGTCTGAAGCTGTATAAAGGCAACGTGATCGTGGTTGGCCGTAAGTCTGACGATTCACTGTTCGACGAAGCCATCGCTACGTTTGAAGATGATGCAGGTGCTTACGATCAGAAAGACGCGGAAGGCTTTATTAAGCTGAACGCTCTGCGTCTGCGTACTGCTGCTAAGAAAGGTCGTGATCTGCTTTAATTGCAGCCGATACGATCTGAAAAGGCGCTCATTGAGCGCCTTTTTTGTATCGAACAAGCAATTTTATGTCTGCTGGTCAGTGATCAGCGACCATATCAATAAACCAGGAGATCACCAGTTCAACGCGGTAGGGGCGCTGGTCTGACTTTAACGATGAAATATAGATATCGTTGAGTAGAGGTTCACTGTGTGTCTGTTCAAAAACGATCAACTTACCCTCGTCGATGTGCTGCTGCATGCAGTGGCGCGGGAAGATACTCACGCCAAGGCCGCCCAAGGTCATCAGGATCGCACCTTCAATGCTGTTGATGTTTCCGGCACAGTGTAACGAAAGCGCCTGGGTATGCTGACTGTCTGGGAAATGATGGGGTAACCCGGGTGGATGCCTTGTAGCTTTGTTGAAGTAGGCGTGACATATAAATTCCTTCTTATTTCAATACTTCTATTTGAGGAGTAGTAACCAGGTTGACGTGCCATTGGAAATCACTCTATTCGCATTTGTTATAGCCTGAATTCTTAGCAGGCACTGTGAAGTTATTGCGTCGTTTGAACTTACTCCGTTTTCTGAGGGGGGAATGACGAAAGCATCACAATTTCCATTCGTTGACGGAAACTTACTGGTGTAATCCCGATCTCAGGCATATATTGATATAAGTCATTTGAGTATAGGGGAGGGGATATGCGCTTTTCGCTAGCATCAGCATTGCTGCTTCTTCTGAACCTCTCCTTGCCCGCCGTTGCGCTGGATTATCGACCTTATGAAAGTTCAGGTAAGGCGCATAATACTGCCTTGTCTGACGTTAGCTCTGGGGCTCTGGTCGCTGAGACATTTGCTGATACACTGCTGAATGCAGTTGATAGTGGTGTTGATGACGACGGCAAATCTTCTTTTTCAAGGCAGACACTTGCGGAAGTTATCCTGACTTCAGCGGAAGTGCCTGATGCAGTTTTTACGACAGGCCATTCCGTCGGTCGTCACTCGCTCATACGCGCTCCTCCTGCGCTCTGATTCTTCAGGCCATTTAATAAAAAATTCAAGAATCGGTACTGCACAACAAGATGCGGTGCCAGGAGATCGTGTTATGAAAAAATTGACTCTCTATCCCGTACAGAAAATTGATGAGCTGGTTCAGCCCGCTGACTTTAAAGAGAAAACCGTGCTCAGCCCGGCGATGGATTTCTTCACTGACTTTCGTGATGTGGAGCCCCTGGTCATTGAAGGGCCGGTTCCCGCGCCTGAAGCACGTAGTCTGATGATTCGGACTCATGTCCGGCTCAAAATCGTACTCGATGCCACCGGACATTTCTCCGGTGTCGTTTCGGCTGCTGATCTGTCTGAACAGAATATTCTGGCGAAAGCCGCGGCCTCAGGAGTATCCCGCAACGAAGTGCGTGTCAGTGATCTGATGGTAAGAAAGCAAGACCTGCTGGCACTGAATATTCATGAGGTAAATACATCAACGATCGGTGATGTGATTGATTTTCTTCAGGGCAACTATCAGCAACACTGTCTGGTCATTGATGAGGATACGCATCAGATCCGGGGAGTATTTTCTGCCAGCGATATTTCCCGCAAGTTGAGGTTGCCGGTGAATATTCAGGAACAGTCCAGCTTCAGCCGGGTATTTTCAGCCGTCTCATGATGGATTACCACAGTAGCCGCGAACCGACAACAGAGCAGCCCGGGCCTGACGGCTTGGGCTGCTTGCTCTTTATTCCGATGTGGCAAAGGGCCGTCTGGCCGTTTTCTTTGGCGGAGTGGGAGAGCCAAGGTGGGCTCTGAGAACATCGTCGAATCTATTCCAGTAGTAGGCTTCGTCGCCAACAGGAACCAGCCATGCTGCCACGGCTCGTCGGTATGAGCGGCTATTAACGATTTCCGGTAATACGTTATTGATACTCTGAATGACTTTTTGCCCCTGTTCAGAGTTTGTACAACCTACAGCGCCCAGAATAAAGTTACCACGGGTCTCGCTGATGGGAAGGAAGCGCAGTTGTTCTGCTTGTTCAGCAGAGTCCACATGGTGGTTAAGCACGAATTCGCAATCAATGATGAAGTCGAAGCGGCCTTTATTCAGCATAGTGAGGATACCTCGAGTCTCTGTCGAGCCCGCGCGTGCATTGACCTCAATATTGTGTCGGTAGCGGCGCAGCATTCTGTCGAGTTTTTCGCCGTACGTGCGGCCGCTGATGTGGCCCATGCTGATCTTCTGCTCCCTGATCATGGCTTCTAACGACACGCTGCCATCGTCCAGCACCGGAAGGCGTTCTGCGAATTTGTTCGTGGTAATGATGCCGTGGGGCAGGTACATGGCGTTAGGCACCGATAGCAGATAGTCATCGCTCAGAGGTGCTTCATGAATCATGGTAGCAAAGCAAAGTGGGTTGTACGCCTTCCAGCTCGAAGATAGTCGACTCAAAGGGATGCGGAGCGTTTCGTGTTGGTAGTTATTCAAAGAGCGTTCAATGAGAGCCTGGATTCTGTCCCCGAACCCTTGTTGGTCGGTGCTCCCTTGCTGACCGCCGGGGCCTATGATGTAAAAAGGAGGAGCATCGTTTTTAACCCAGCTCAGTTTCTCGGGGGATGCTGGTGGTTCGGCCACGACTGTGACGCATGAGATTAGCGCCAGGGCGCTGACAACGTGCTTAAAAAGGTGTTGCGACAACATCTGCCTCATAGACTCCACTCACCCAACTCCGACATCCTGTCACCGGAGAGTATGACGGCACAGAGTGCGGGTCAATCCTCACTGTTGCACGGCACATTTGCACATTGGCAGCCACCACCGCGTCCGGTAACCTGAGGCACTTTCCAGACTCAAAAATAAAAGTCGCTAATAATAAAAGTCGCTAACAATAATAGAGGGTATGACTGTGTCTAAAGAGTGGGCTTTCTGCGGGATCGCAGAACTTCAGGCAGCATTGGCTGCTGGTGAGGTAACCAGTCGTGGGTTAGTAGAGTACTTCCGTGACCGCATTGAGACGCTGAATCCAGCACTGAATGCGGTAGTGGCAACGAACTATGATGATGCGCTGACCCGTGCTGATGCCGCAGACCACGCCAGAGCCAAAGGCGAGTCATGGGGCCCCCTGCATGGTATCCCAATGACGATCAAAGATACGTTTGAAGTCGTTGGCATGCCTTGCACTGCGGGTTCACGCTCTTTAGCCAAACATATGCCAAAAAGCAATGCGTTCACGGTACAGCGTCTGATTGATGCGGGGGCGATTCCTTTTGGTAAGACAAACGTCCCCTTATTTGCAGGAGATCTGCAGAGCTTCAATAAGGTGTATGGCACCACGAACAACCCGCATGACACCAGTCGCACTCCGGGCGGTTCGTCCGGTGGTGCTGCCGCTGCTTTGGCAGCGGGGTTGACTCCCATTGAACTGGGCTCCGATCTGGCAGGGTCTATCCGAACGCCATCGCACTTCTGCGGCACCTATGGTCACAAACCTACGCACGGCATTATCGCCAGCCGCGGTCATATTCCAGGCCCTCCAGGTATGCTACTTGAGCCTGACCTTTCGACGCCGGGACCGATGACACGTCATGCTGAAGATCTTGACGTCATGCTTGATGTTCTGGCTGCACCGGGGCCACTCATGGGGAATACCTGGTCGCTGACTCTCCCCGAAGCGCCTCAAAAAGACCTGAGTGGTTATAAAGTATTGCTGTGGACGCAGGACCCGTTAAGTCCGATTGATGATGAGTTACAGGCTGCCTATACCGAGCTTGCTGCGCATCTTAAGTCTCAGGGCGTTGATGTCACAACCGGTGCTCCAGAGGGGATGTCGTTGGAGACATTTGTTCCTACTTACATGAACCTGCTTGGTTCGGTGCTCAGCGGAACTCTGAAACCGGCTCAGCGTGGTATAACGGCTTTGATCGGTAAAATCGCAGGAAAATTCGGAGCAAAACTCAAACTCAGTGCTCATATTGATAAGCTGCTGAAAGGGATGACTCAGGTTCATGCCGATTGGCTGCAGCAGCACGAGACGCGCCTGCGTATTGCGCAGAAAGCCGATAAGTTATTCGATCAGTACGATGTGATCCTGACACCGGTTGTTCATGTGCCTGCGTTTAAGCATCAGCCTAAGCCTGCGATGCACAAGCGTAAATTGCACGTTAATGGTTTGCCTGGCCCTTACACTGACATCTTTATGTGGATTGCTCCTGCAACACTGATGGGGCTTCCTGCAACCAGTGCACCCGTGGGGTCTACAAAGAACGGACTACCGGTCAATATACAGATTCTCGGGCGTAAATATCATGATAAAACAACGATTAAATTTGCATCGCTGCTTGAGAAGTCACTCCGAGGCTTTATCAAGCCAGAAGGGTATTAACTTCTGACTTAAGTTACTCTGTGAGGGGACATGCTCGAATTTATACCTGACGGCCTGACCCTCACGGACACCGTGTTTCTTTTTGCGGCATCCTTTCTCGGTTCGTTGATAACAGCGGCGCTGGGAGTGGGAGGTGGCGCCTTTCTTATCACTGTGATGGCGGGTATCTTACCGCCGTTAGCCCTGGTGCCGGTGCATGGTGTTGTGCAGTTAGGCTCTAACGCATCGAGAGCATATCTTTCCCGCCAGTACCTTGATCGCCAACGTCTGTTCTGGTTCGTCACTGGCGCCGTGATCGCGGTCGTGGGTGGGGTCTGGCTGGTTGGTCGTCTCGATACCCAGTTGATTCCTCTGTTTATTGCCTTATTCGTACTCTGGATTACCTGGTTACCTATGCCCATGATTGGTCTTGGCCGCACGCGGGTTGGCTTAGCGATCGGCGGGCTAATTACGACATTAGCCAGCTTTCTTGTTGGTGCATCAGGCCCACTTGTATCAGCCTGGCTGAGTAAAGATGCTCACAATAAGTGGCACTATACAGCACTTTTCTCGACGGCAATGAGCATTCAGCATCTTCTTAAAATCATTGTCTTTGGTGCCATCGGCTTCGCATTTTCTGCTTGGGTTCCGATTATGACAGGCATGATTGTGCTGGGCTATCTGGGTACAAAAGCCGGACTTAAACTATTAGGGAAGCTGCCTGAAGCGCGCTTCAGGTGGCTATATCGCTGGTTTCTTACTCTGCTGGCTGTACGCCTGTTAGTGATGTGGTGGCACTCGCTTCAGGTAAGCTGAGCTAACGGTCAGTAAAAGGTAAATAAGTTCAGAATGGCCGTTATAAGTCGCCTTACCAACCTCTTTTCACCCAAACGGGTGAAGAAAGCCCAAAGACCGTTCTGGTCTACTTCTCGCGTTGACAAAAACTAACGTTCGGGAGAGCAGAATGGAACTGAATAAATTAACACTGGCGGTGCTTGCCGCAACTTCTATGACTCTGGTTGGCTGTGGTGGCGGTTCGTCATCTTCCAGTGATGATGAAACTGCTGACGACATCGTTACACCTGATCCTCTGGCGGTGTATACCGATACAGCATGGTCTGCTGGGGCAGATGAGCTGGTGGGCCTGACCTATCCTCAGAATGCGACCAACGGCGACATGGTTGCGCTTAAACGTTCAACTGGCTCTGACGACAGTGTCTCCCACACCCTGATGGTTGCGCCTGCAGCGACAAAAGAATTTACTGCCGTCGAGGGTGTTGCACTCGAGAAGGACTACTACCGTGATGTTCTGGCGTTGCCTGTGTCTGGCACTGTGGAAGGTGAAGAAATCGACACTGTTCTGATTGCGACCTGCGGGTACGAAGAAGCAAGCATGATCGAAGGTGGAGAAATCCCGACGCGCGGTGAAGTCGGCCCTCAAGCGGTTGCCATTGAAGAAAAAGTTGCTATTGAAGCAGAAACTCACACGCCAGCAAGCCTCGAAATTTATCTGGCCGGTACAGACATCAGCGCATCTCTGGACATTAGCGATGAGATCGAGGGTAACTACTCCTTGGTTGACTGCCATTCGCTCGGCGGTCTATCGGCTTCAGACTTGAGTAGCAAAGGCACGTCAGCCTATGAGGTTGATTTCTTCATTACTGGTCAGGATAGCACTGGCGACGTTGCAGTCTTTGAAGCCAGCCTGATCTACAACTATGAGAGTAATGAAGTCACCGAAACCGAATTCTATGAATTAGATGACAACAAGTTCGTATTGTCTGCTATTGACGTGGGCCAAGAGTCAGATTACTACACAACGATGACCATTGAAGGCAGCACATACCTTTTGGAGGCATTGGGTGAGGAGGGTATCGTATTAGGTAACGATGGCAACCCATTCACCTCGGAATCAGAAGAAGGCGCAACCATTTTCGATCTGGCGTATAGCGGCGATAACCTCCTTGCGGTATCCGGTGATGCTGGCCTTGCGGGAGCGGACTTCACCGGTGAGCAGTTCGTCATGCTGACGGGTGGTGACTATGAAAACTGTGTCGATCAGCTGGCTGTAAATGGCACAACGGTGTGGTGCCACGACTCTACCGACGAAGGCACGTTGATTGAATTTACCGCTCCAACGGTACCGCAGTCAGAGGTAGTCGAAGCTCCTGATAGAGTTGCTGCTCGCTCATATGAAGTAAGTAAAGAAGAAGCTGAGCAGATCAAGGCAGAACTCGAAGGCGCTGGTGCTGAAGTAGAAGTGAAATAATCACTGATATCACTTTTTCTCACCAATCTCTTTTAGCCCTCTTTATGAGGGCTTTTTTTTAGTTAAATTCACTTTTTTAATACTCCTCTATTGTCAGTTTTCTGTATTTCACCCGCTTGGGTGAAGTAACAAAAATACTGAATAAATACTATTTGTTTTCTATTAAATATGTAATAAAAGGTATTCATAAAGTGAACTATAAAACGCTTTTTATAAACGTTGCTTTCCTCTCTTTTTTACTAACTGGATGTGGCGGTGGCTCCGGGAGCAATTCCAGTGATAGCAGTAATGAAGATCTGACAGATGTTGGCACAGGCCCGGTTCTGGATGATTCTCAAAACGATGGAGGTGAAGAGGACACGAGCCAGGACGAAGATAACACTTTAACCCGAGATTTGATTATTTCTGACGCAGATTATTCCGTGGGTTCAACCATTCTGAGAGGACTGAGCTGGCCGCACGGCGATGTCCAGATAGGCGCGCCTGTTTATGCCACCTTTAATAACTCGACTTCTCACTCGATTGAGAAAGGTATTTCCGCTACAGATACAGTAGACGCCAGTGACTTTACCCCTGTTGTTACCACAGACCCTTCAAATGGCGAACCATTCCTTCGCGATATCGAATCAGTTCGCTATACCGAAGCTGATGGTTCGTCAAATCGCTGGTTGATGAGTTGTGACAATACGGGCTCTGCCGGTCGCGCAATGGTAAAGGTTTACTCGGAGAATAACCCAAGCCCGTACCTGGCAGCGGTTCCGCTGTTTAATCAAGAGATTGTTCAGGGGACTCTGCAAACCTGGACGATAGACAATTGTAGACAAATCTCCATTGCCTCGGTGACAACAGCCTCATCGGGTTTTGGATTAGTGCTGTGGGCTATTGGTCAGGGGACTTTGTCCAATGATGGTTCAAACGCTTATGAGTTTCTTGTGCGTATCGACATGGATTACAACAAAAATGGTGCTCCAGGCACTCGTGTTGGTGGTATTCCAACTTTGGTGAGCTATGTGAATACGGCGCAGGGAGAGTATCTCTCGGTTGCGGGCTTCAGTTCTGATAAAGCCATTGTGGCGAGCTACACACAGATGTCCCAGTCTAATGAAATACGTATTATTGGAGACAGCTACAATCAGCCTTTAATGATCACTCAACAGAATAAGTTCACTGGTACGAATGGATTTATGGATGTTGCGGATATTCATCTCTGGAAGAAAAACACCAACGACTATCGAATTTATACGGTCAGCGGCACAACGGGTGTTTATGCCATTCAGTGGGATGCCGGCCAAGATCAGAAGATCGGAGAGCAGACCTATAGCAGCGGTGATATTCAGCATTGCACAGGTTCTATTACCGGTTTCCGTGATCCAGCAGCCACTGGCAGGCTCTGGTGTCATGACAATACGAATGCGAGCAACCTGCTTGAATTTGAAGCTCCGTCCATAGCAGCGACTGTGCTGTAAGTACATTCACATCAATTTCACTCGGGAGGGTGAAGTTGATGTGGTCATCTTTATCTAAAATCATTTAACTATTCAAGAGGTTCTTTATGAATACTTCTCTCATTTTTCGTACCAGTCTTTTGGCTTTTAGTGTTTCTCTCGTAGCATGCGGAGGCGGCTCTGGCGGCTCTTCAAACACCGCTCAGGAACCTTCTGATAACACACCTTCGGACAACACAGACAACACAGACAACACAGACAACACAGACAACACAGACACACCGGTCGTTTTGTCGGATACCACATGGAGTGCCGGAACAGATCGTGTTCTTGGTCTTGGGTTTAACGGAAATTCAGAGACACCCGAGATTACCATGATGAAAGGCGCACCCGTATCAGGACAGGACGGCGACGTATTCTCGATTCGCTCAGTGACTTACCCAGCGACAGAATTGAGCGAGATCAAGAATATCGATAACCTGACGGATCGTCGTGACTTTCAGGATATGGATGTCATCTCGCACAATAATGAAAGTTATGTGGTTGCCTGTCAGGATGGCAGCGATACGACGGGCTATACCAGTGCTGTCAGTCTTCACATCTTTAAAGTATCCGATACCGGTAAGGTAGCGGAGTTGGATCTGATTGATGGCAGTATTGAAGCGCGTGAATGCAGCGGAATCTCTGCTGAATTCACTCAGGGCACAAACGAAGCAATGGGCGCAACTGTGTACTACGGCGGTGACACAATGACCACGTCGGGTTCACCACAGTACCGTTACCCTCGAATTATGAAAGTTGAAATCACGATAGATACGACGGTCGACGTTGATGCAACCGATGCCGTTGTCATGGATAGTCTGACAACCGTGGTTCGTGGTGACATCAATGATCATATATCAGGCGTTACAGGTTTCGGTGATCATGTGTATTACGCTCAATACGATGACTCAGAGGGAACAAATAATCTCGGTTATGCGAATTCAGCATCATCACCGGCAACAGTGCGTAATGTTGACTGGTCGGCGAATGATCCTTTTGTAACGGGCGTCGCGCAGCAGATGCTGGTGAAAGATATGTTTGTTATTCCGGGCACAACAACGACAGATTTCGATCATATCTATATGGTGTCAGACTCAGATGCGTCAGGTATTGTAGTCGCTGGTTATCGTCGTGATATGAATCTGAAGCAGCCTATGGCGCTGTCGGATGATGCGGCGACAGAAAACTGTTCTGACGTGTTGATCGGTGTATCCGATCAGGGTATTGGGCAAAAGCTCTGGTGTCATGATGCTACCGATAGCGGTAATATCATTGAGGTATACTCGCCGGTACACCCAGGTAGCTGATAAGACTGGATAGTATCCTTTCATAAGAGGCCCTATGGGCCTCTTATGGCGCCAGAAGTACAGTGATGTTAAGGAGTAATCGCATTGGCAGGACTTCTAAAGAGACTTAAAAACGAGTTTCTTCCTCCGATTAAGGAACACCCTCTGGCGGAAGACCTGCAGTGGGAAAGGCACAACCTCTTTATGGCCGAAGTCGGCTCCCGAATGGTTGGGTCGGTTATCGTTGCCTGTATTGTCGGCCTGATGTTTTACTCATCGGCGACAGCGAACGCACTGCTGGTCTGGTTTTCAGGTATCCTTTTTGTCGCCATTAATTCCTGGCTCCTGATTCGTTGGCATTACCGCTCGGATCATGAAAACCGCTCTTTAAGTTATGTTCGGACCTGGCACTGGGTCAATCTATACCTTTCTGTGATATGGGGAATATTCTGGGCGCTGACACCGTTTTTGTTCTTCCCTGATGCCAGTCAGATCCAGATACTTTCATTGTTGTTGCTGGTGGTGGTTGCTTCCTCCATGCCATCAGTCACTATGGGGTGTTATCCCGATATTTATATTACGTTTCTTACGCCTGTTTTTTTCAGCTTCAGCTGGCACCTTCTGTCAGTAGATTTTGGTGGTGAAATACTGCCCCTGATTATCGCACCACTTACCTGGATGATGTTGGTGCTGTTCAGTATCGTGATTCATCGAACTCATATGGAGTCGATCATTCTCCGTCTCGAGCATCGTAATGCGCAGGAATTAGCGGATGAGCGAACAGCTGCGAAAACACGCTTTATTGCTGTCGCCAGCCACGACCTTCGTCAGCCAGTGCAGGCTGCTCGCCTGTACGCAGAAGCAATGCTTTCGAACCCTGATATGCGAAATCAGGAAACTTCAGAAAAATTGGCCAGAAGCTTGTCTTCGGCGAGTCATCTATTAGACAGGCTCCTGGATATTTCAAAGCTCGATGCAGGAGTGCTGGAAGTGAATCGTCAGACGATTCGTGTGCAGAAAGTTCTCAATGAAATATCGGCTGTTCATTCTGTGCATGCGCTGGAAAAAGGCATTCATTTGCGTGTTGAGGGAGAACCATGTCTCGTCTCGGCAGATAGAAGCATCCTGATTGAAATACTCGATAATGTGATTGGCAATGCGGTACGTTATACCGAGCAGGGTGAGGTCACTTTATCGGCACACTCTTCCGGGGGAAGTGTTTGTCTTAGCGTAAAAGATACAGGCCAAGGAATTCCTAAATCAAAGCAAGCCATTGTTTTCGAAGAGTTCGTGCAGTTGGACTCAGGCCCCGAAGTCGTTACGGGCACTGCCGGCATGGGACTCGGGTTGCCAATTGTAAAGCGCCTATGCGAATTGCATGCGATTCCTTTTGAGTTCGAGTCTGAAGTTGGCGTCGGAACATCTTTTCGTTTCTATTTACCACGGGCTTTCGAGGACAGCATGGATGCTTCTGATGAGCATGCACCCAAGACGCAAGTTTCTCTTCGTATTCTGGTTATTGATGATGAACCTCAGATCACAGATTCACTTTCTATGATTCTGGTAGCGGCTGGTCATGATGTTGAAGTTGCGCATAATATGCAGCAGTTAAGAGACGTTCTGACATCTGGGCGTTTTATCCCACAGCTGATCTTGTCGGATGATCGTTTGCCGGGAAATCTTGCTTCCGGCGATATGATTGAAGAGGTTAATTCGCATCTCGGCAGACCTGTACCAGCCATCATCATGACTGGGAATACGTCACCGGAAAGAATTCAGGCATTGAAAGCGAGTGGGTATCCTGTTTTGTTTAAACCTGTCAGCAACGCTGAAATTACTTTGGCCATTACGCAGCTGGATCTTCCGTAACCAGCCAGAATGTATAAAAGATATTTAAAGCGGTCAGCCGTCAGAGTCCGAGTGACCGGGCTTTATTCAGGCACTCGATGCGGCTACTGACATTAAGTGTGTCATACATAAGCCGGACGTGAGTCTTGATGGTATTTGGGCTCAGAAACAACATATCGGCAATTTCGCCGTTGCTCATCCCGGATTTCATCAGTGTGAGTATGGCCTGTTGTCGGGGAGACAACGGATGTTCGTTTGTTGATTTTCCGTTCGGTATATCCTGAAACTCAGCGGGATAGTAACCGCCTTCGACGACAGCGATGATGGCTTCTTTTACTTGTGCAATACTTTCTGACTTTCGTAAGAAGCCACGGGCGCCTGCTTCCTTGATTTCGGCCATATTCAACGGAGTGAGATTACCTGAACAAACCAGAACAGGTATATCGAGACCATGCTGAGAGAGGATTTTCAGCATGTCTGTACCGCCTATGCCTTCCATCTCAAGATCGAGGATGATCAGGTCAGGTTTTTCCGACTTAAGCTTTTCGAGAGCAAAGCGAGCATCGGAGAATACGCTGACTGTACAGTTGTACCCGAAGCCCTCAATGATATTTTTCAGGGCCTCAGCAAACATTTGATGATCATCGACAAGATAAAACAGCATCGGTTTCTACAACTGGCGTAAGTCAGTTGAGACTACCATAAATCGGCTTGCTGCAGACTGTCTTATGACGACCACCTGTCGCATATATCCATCCACGCCTGTATACCTGCACTCTGGTATTTCTGTTTGTGCAATATCAGATACAAGCGGCGGTGAAGGTCTCGCTCAGGTGTATTAATGCGCACCAGGCGTCCGCTTTGAAGTTCATCTTCAAGTGTCATAAGTGACAGGCAACCAACGCCCAGATTTTCCTGTACAGCACGTTTGATTGCCTCAGTGTGCTGCAACTCCAATGCGATATTCATCTCTGGAAGCAGACCACGCATTGCTCTGTTAAATGCCTGTCGCGTGCCTGAGCCGTTTTCACGCAGAATCCATGAAGCTGCCATCAGCTGTCTATCGGTGACTTGCATGCTATGAGCTAACTCATGTTCTGGGCTGCAGAACACGGTCAGCTCATCACTGCGCCAAGGCTTGATATCCAGATGAGGGTGCTGGAATTCGCCTTCAATCATGCCCACGTCCAACTCAAAATTCAGAACCCGCTCGGCGATATGCTCGGTGTTTTCAACGTCAAGTGTAATCGGGGCATCAGGGTGGAGACTCATATACTCTGCGACCATTTGTACCGCCAGGTAATTACCGATAGATAGTGTCGCACCGATATTCAGTGGGCCAGCGTCGGCATTGTTGAGCAGGCTTTGCTCCAGATCGTCGGCCATGCCCATGAGCCGTTCTGCTGCAGGTCGCAACTGTTTTCCCCGGTCACTCAGCTGCAGTCTTTTGCCGACCCGGTCGAACAACAGCACGTCGAATTGGGTTTCGAGGTCTTTCAGTGCACTACTCGCCGCACTCTGAGACATGCTCAATTCAGTTGCTGCACGGGTCAGGTTGCCGGCCTGGGCTATCGCGAGGAAAACCTCCAGTTGGCGCAGTGTGTATCTCATTGGTTTCAGCCCCGGAATACTATGATCGGTATATTCGATTGATTATATCAAAATAAGTTGTTTTATCGAATTTAATAATAGGCGTAACCTGTGATCATTCTTTGAGCAAATCGCTCTATACGATCTTAAAACAACGGAGTCGCCATTATGAGCAACCTGATTCGTGAAACAGTCACCAGCGTCCATCACTGGAACGACACACTGTTCAGCTTCACTACGACCCGCAATCAGGGCCTGCGTTTCAAGAACGGCCATTTCACCATGATCGGGCTGGAAGTAGAGGATAAGCCGTTGCTGCGTGCCTACAGCATTGCCAGCGCCAACTACGAAGAGGAGATGGAATTCTTTTCGATCAAGGTGCAGGACGGCCCCTTGACCAAACATCTGCAGAAGCTGGCGGTCGGTGACGAGATTCTGGTCGGTACCAAACCAGTGGGGACGCTCATTACTGACAGCCTGTTGCCAGGCAAGAATCTGTATCTGTTGAGCACTGGCACCGGACTGGCGCCGTTCATGAGCATCATCAAAGATCTGGATGTGTACGAGCAGTACGACAAGGTCATTCTTACTCACGGTGTGCGCTATGTGTCCGAGCTTGCGTATCAGGATCGGATCGAGAACGAGCTGCCAAACAACGAATACTTCGGTGATATCGTTCGTGAAAAGTTGATCTACTACCCGACGGTTACCCGTGAAGAGTACCGTAACACCGGGCGTTTAACGGATCTGTTGCGCAGCGGTAAGCTGACATCAGACATTGGTCTGCAGGATCTTGATCCCGAAAACGATCGTTTCATGCTTTGCGGTAGCCCAGCCATGCTCGATGAGCTGACTGGCATGCTGGATGATCTGGGCTTTAAAGAAGCTCGTGGCGGACAGGCAGGCCACTACGTGATTGAGCGTGCCTTCGTTGAAAAATAAGCGGCCAGAAGCCTCTTGCTCGGGACAGTCCATGACAGGAGACTGCCTGAACTGGCACTAAATCTGCTGCATAGTTTTCATATTGTAAGAAGTGTCGGAAAAGCGGCGCTTTTTTAGTGAAATCTGTCGGGAGATTGACTATGCCAGTGCACGGTACTGTTGAAGCTGTGATGGACACCCTCGAAGGGGCGAAAGATGTAGCCAGAGCGATCCGTCAATCGGGTTACCTGCTTGAAAAAAGTGATCTTAAACGATTACTCGCCGACCTGACGGCTTCAGTGTCTGAGGCAAAAATGGAGCTGTCCCTGCTTCAGGATGTGATTGAAGAAAAAGACGCAGAGTTAATCCGTATGCACGAGGCGATCGTCTATCGAGGCAACCTCAAGCGACGGGGGGATGGTTATTACAAAACACTGGATGGACGCCCGTTTGGCCAGCCATACTGTTCTTATTGCTGGGAGAAAGACAGCCAGCTATTCCACCTTCATAACAAAATATTGTCGCGTGACACGCGTACCTGTCCTCACTGTAAAAATGAATTTCAGGCTGTACGAACGCCATTCCTTGAGGCTGCTCACGTGGCCTGATCAGGCGCATTCAGGCGATTCATGGTAATCTTTGCTGTTGAAAGATTACCCGACCTGAAGGCTCCGACTATGATCATTTTCAGAAGCGCTCTCGTGGCGTGCATTGCTGCTTGTGCGTTCCCTGTACACTCTGCTGAAACGCCAGCCCCCGAGCTAGATAGGGAGCCTATCGTTCGTGAGGATATTCCAGCCGGTATTAAAACAGAGACCATGGAAGTTCAGGTCGTTTCGGAAGATGAATTCCCCGATGAAGCGAAAAACCTACCGACGTTAATCGATAAAGTACGTACTGAAATGCTTGCCTCAGAGAACCCCTATGTACTGCTACCGCACAGGCCCAACTATTTCCTCCCTTTAACGTGGCAGGCCAGACCCAGTAATGATGAGCTTGAGAGGGCACTAAACCAATACGCCGATGAGAATGTGCCTCTCGAGGACGGTTATGATCATCTTGAGGCTATCGTACAGCTGAGCCTTAAATACATTATCGCTGAGGATGTACTGGGCAACTTCAGCCGTATCGAGTTGGGTTATACCAACCGCTCATTCTGGCAGGTGTACAACAGTGATATTTCCCGACCTTTTCGCGAGAGTAATCATGAGCCTGAACTGATGGTGAGCTGGATGCTGAAAGATAAAATCGTGGATTATGTTCGTCTTTCTTTGAATCACCAGTCGAACGGTCAGACCAGTACGCTATCACGTAGTTGGAATAGGATCATCGCCGAGACGGCATTTATCTTAGGCAGTGGTGTACTCAGTCCGAAGGTGTGGTGGCGCATTCCTGAAGGCAAAGAAGCTGATCCCCAGGATCCTAAAGATAACGATAATCCCGATATAGATGATTATCTCGGTTATGGTGAGTTGCGTTACGTAAAATTAATGGAAAAGCATCAGTTCTCCATTATGGTTCGCAATAATATGGATTTTTCTGAAAATCGGGGGGCTGTTGAGTTGGGCTACAGCTTCCCGCTGACGAAGAAAATCAAAGGCTATGCACAATATTTTAACGGTTATGGTGAAAGCCTTATCGACTACGACCGGTATCAGGAACGGTTCGGTATCGGAATTAAGTTAACCGACTGGTTCTGACATGCTGACACTGGGATTACTGATCAATCCGTTTGCTGGTATCGGTGGCGCGGTGGGGCTAAAAGGCAGCGACGGGCAGAGTATTGTTGAAGAGGCCTTCCGTCGCGGAGCAACCAGGCGCGCGGCAGAACGGGCAAAGGTGGCGCTTGAAATACTGCTTCCTGTTTCTCAGCAGCTCCGGTTTCTTTCCTGCTCCGGCGATATGGGACAGAATGTGCTGGATGAGCTGGGTTTTGAGTATGACGTTATTGATTTTCAACCGCAGCAGCCAAGTACTGCCGAAGATACCATGGCTGCTGCCGGGCTGATCGCCCAGCAGCGCCCGGACGTTCTGGTGTTTGCAGGTGGAGATGGTACTGCTCGCGATATCTGCAGCGTCATTGCTGATCGTATTCCCGTTCTTGGCATTCCTGCCGGCGTTAAGATTCACTCTGGGGTGTATGGTATTTCGCCAACTGCGAGTGGTGAGGTACTCCTGCGTCTGGTTCAGGGTCAGCTTGTCGACATCCGTGATGCCGAAGTGCGTGATCTTGATGAAGACGCGTTTCGACAGAATCAGGTACGTGCCCGGCAGTATGGTGAAATGCGTGTGGTTCAGAGCGGTCACTTTGTTCAATCGGTGAAGCAGGGCGGTACAGAATCTGAAGAACTGGTACTCGCTGACATAGCCGCCCATATCATTGAAGAAATGGAGCCTGGTGTTCTTTATCTGGTTGGCTCTGGAAAAACCACCCAAGCGGTTCTTGATGAGCTGCATCTCGAATCCACCCTGCTGGGCGTTGATGCCGTTGTTGATGAGCAGGTCATCGCTAGCGATCTGACCGAGTCAGATATCTGGTCGCTATTGCAAGAATACAAAGAAGCTTATGCTGTCATCAGTGTTATGGGAGGGCAGGGGCATATTTTCGGGCGCGGAAATCAGCAATTCAGCCCGCGTATTCTTACGGCTCTGGGGAAAGAGAATCTGCGTGTTGTTACCACAAAAACAAAGCTGGTAGGGCTGGAAGGGCGACCTCTGGTGATGGATAGCGGTGACGCAGAGCTTGACCGGCGCTGGTCTGGTACTCAGTCCGTTATCACTGGCTACCACGATGAAGTCGTCTATCCGTTGGCCTGATACAGCCTGATCGCAGAAAGAAAGCGTGATGACATTGTCAGGTCTTCGCCGGGGTGACAATATAGCACCCGATGAGAGAGGGCCAGTCGCTGGCCAAAACCAGAAACAGGAAATGAAATAACAATGCGGAAAGGTGGAAAGTACTATAGCCCGGCAACCAAAATGATCCACTGGTTGATGGCTATTATCATTATAGGGCTTCTCGTCGTGGGAACGCTGCTGGAGAATATGGAAAATGGACCCGACAAATTTGAGCTGATGTCGCTGCACAAATCAGTAGGAGTATTGGCTCTCCTGCTTTTCTTTCTGCGCATTCCGCTACGTATCATCAACCCGGTCAGGCCGGTTGATGGCGTGCCTAAAAGTACGTTGATAGCTGCCAGTGCAGTAAAAGGTCTGTTGTACCTTTCAATGCTTCTGATGCCTGTGAGTGGGATTGTAATGAGTCAGTCTGCTGGTTATCCCGTAGCAATGTTCGGGTGGGAGATTCCTATGCTGATCGGTGAAAATGAACAGGTCAACCAGATTGCCGGATTGATGCACGGCATTGTTTCTAAAGTTCTGATGGCATTAATTGCGCTGCACGTACTTGGCGCTCTTTATCACCATTTTATCCGTCGTGACGATACGCTGCGTCGTATGATTCGCGACTGATCTTTGTTTACCCAGCCTGCCAGTATCAGCGAAGCTCATTCTTCTGATATTGGCAGGCGTTATGACTACCCCTTCTAGAGCGTAAAACGGCTTAATTTCTGAGCCAGCTCTTTTGACAGCCCACTCAGTACATTGCCTTCATGCTCAGCTTTTGATGCTTCTTCGCTACATTGTTGAGTCAGCCCATTTATCTTGTGGATATTCTGGCTGATCTCTGCTGCGACCTGGCTTTGCTGTTCGGCGGCGGTCGCGACCTGAGTATTAACATCATTAATACTGAGCATGACCTCCGAAATACGGTCCAGAATAGCGGCTGATTCAGTGGTTTTCTCGATGCCGAATGTCGACTGCGCCTGAGAGCGCTCGACTGTTTCTACCACCTGGGTCGTGCCTGCCCGGAACTGCTCCAGCGTACTGCGTATAGACTCTGTGGATTCCTGAGTCCGGCTGGCAAGGGTACGCACTTCGTCAGCAACCACCGCGAAACCACGGCCCTGTTCTCCCGCCCGCGCTGCCTCAATCGCCGCATTCAGGGCGAGGAGGTTTGTCTGCTCAGCGATGCCATTAATCACACCGAGAATTTCCGCGATGCTTTCGCTGTCCTTTTGGAGTTGCTGGGCTGCAGCGGACGTATTGGTAATGTCGTTGCTTAAGCCCTGAATTGCATCCCGCGCTTCGTCCGCAATTTTCTTGCCTTCCTTAATGTCTTTTCCGACCGAGGTCACTGCATCAGCTGCATCTGAGGCGTTACGTGCGACCTGATGCACTGTTTGAGACATTTCATCAATACAGGTCACTGCGCTCTGAAGCTCCTGCTCCTGTTCGTCGGTCACATTGTTCAGTGAGGCTGTGATGGAGCGAAGGGCGACTGCAGCTTCATCTACTGTACTGGATGATTTCAATACCTGATCGATGGTCTCTCGCAGACTGTTGATCAGGTGGTTAAAAGACGATGACATTTTGCCCAGTTCATCGGATGAACCATGAGCCAGTGTCTGAGACAGGTCCAGGTCTTTGGATATGTGCTGAATTCGTTCGGTGATATTGATCACTGGTTTGCAGATACTGTTCGAGATCAATTTGGTGATCGCGATCATGATGGCAATAATCATAGCAAACGTAATAAAGAGCGCCTGATAGGTAGCACTCAGCAGGCTACTTGTCTCGCTTTTTGCCGCCGTTGCCATGACTTCAAGCCCGTCCTCTGACTCACTGACAGACTGACGCATTTCACCTGATACGCCCGAATCTGCAGTCAGGCCAATGGCTTTCAGCTTATCTGACAGTGCCAGAAAATCGGCTTTGTACTTTTCCATGAGTGGCACAGATGCATTAAAACCACGCTCTCGTAGCATGGGCATTGTGTCATTGATCCGGTTAGTAAAACGATCAATGTACTTAGCATCGAGGCGCAGCATAAGGTCTTTTTCATGGCGACGGAGCATGAGCATCTGGTACAACAACTCGTAGTCATTCCCTGTTTTCAACGACTCTTCGACCTGGTGCACTGCATCACGCAGGCTACCGTACAGGCCGGTCTCAGGCGTCAGGCCGGCTTCGGTTCGCAGAGCGGCGAGGGTGTTAAAAGACGAGATATAGCCATCCAATGATTGCCTGAGGCTGTCGACGGCAGAGGTCTCCATATCCAGGGCATTCATATCTGCTCTTAATCTGGTAAGGCTGTCTGAGAGAGTAGCGGCTGTACTGGCATGTTTATCAAGGTAGGAAGGATCCAGTCTCGCCAGAAAATCCTTTTCATGCCGTCTGAGCGTCAGGACTCCGTTCTCTACGTCAGCGATATCCTGGCGCACTTCACCCAGATGTTCTATCGAGGTGAGTTGCACACTGGTGATCAGGCCAAGCAGAATCAGCCCGGCAAGGGTCGCCGCGACGATCAGGTTGTGCTTCGCCTTTATCGATAAATGGTTGAACATTGCTACTACCTCATACTGACTTGCATTCAGTGTAGCAGTGGCCCGAAAGGCTGCTCGTTTTTTGACCGGGGTGTCAGTTCAGTCGCGTATCTGAGTCAATTACCATTCGGCATCAGAGCTCAATAGGAATTGGCTGCTTTTTCTGGATAAGTTCGATTTTGTAGCCGTCCGGATCCTGAACAAAAGCAATAACCGTGCTACCGCCTTTTACCGGGCCAGCTTCGCGGGTGACTGTTCCGCCGGCGTTGCGTATAGCGTCGCAGGTATCAGCGGCATCATCGACTTCAATTGCGATGTGGCCGTAGCCTGTTCCCAAGTCATATTCTGACTCGTCCCAGTTATATGTCAGTTCGAGAACCGCGCCTTCTTTCTCTGGTTGGTAACCTACGAAAGCCAGGGTATAGCGGTACTGCTCGTTGTCGCTTTTACGCAACAACTGCATACCCATTACGTCTGTATAGAAGTTTATTGAGCGATCGAGATCGCCAACTCGCAGCATGGTGTGCAGTATTCTCATTATCTATCTCCTTTATCCAGGTACCCCAAGCTGTCTCGGGCCAGGTTACTTCTGTCAGTCAGATGTCTTTTGTTTGAATTCACACAGGTCTTCGATGATGCACGAACCGCACTTTGGCTTGCGCGCAATGCAGGTGTAGCGACCGTGTAGAATCAGCCAGTGATGGGCATCCATCAGAAATTCTTTCGGAACCAGTCGCATCAGTCGTGCCTCGACTTCATCCACGTTTTTACCCGGTGCAATCTTAGTTCGGTTGGATACCCGGAATATATGGGTGTCGACGGCCATTGCCGGCTGCCGGAAAGCTGTGTTCAGTACCACGTTGGCTGTCTTGCGTCCGACACCGGGCAGAGCGACGAGTTCGTCCCGTGTTTGTGGCACTTCACCTCCGTGGCGCTCCAGCAGAAGCTCAGCCATTTTGACCACGTTCTTCGCTTTGCTGTTAAAGAGACCGATGGTCTTAATGTAGTCCTTCAGTCCCTCTTCACCTAGCGCGAGGATCTGAGCGGGGGTATTGGCCACAGGAAAAAGCTTTCGCGTCGCCTTATTAACACTTACGTCGGTTGCCTGTGCTGATAGGGTGACAGCGACAAGTAATTCATACGGAGAGGTGTACTCGAGCTCAGTTTCGGGATTCGGGTTCTCGTTTCTGAGCCGGGTGAAAATTTCGATACGTTTGTCTTTGTTCATAGTCATCACATCAGGTTGTGTGACCATGATAACAGTTGAAACGAACAGAAAGGAAAAAGCCCTACCTCCGGGGAGAGAGCAGGGCTTAGTGGTGATCGACAGGCTTACTTCTCGTTATTCAGCGGCTGTTATTTTTATTGTCGCCAGCTTTGCCTATTCGCTACATCTTATCGACGTGGTGTTCCCAACCGCGTTTTGGAATAGTGTCTCGCTGGCCGGTATTTATAGGTTAGTCAGTAAAATGGGTAACGAAAGGCGATTTTGTGCAAATACACAAAATATACGTTCAGTGATTACAGTGCAGTAACACTGGTTACGTTAGGGCTGAAAACAGGGACTAAGCGAAAAAAGAGAGATTATCCGGACGGGCCGAGCCCGGCCGGACAGTAGAGCAAGCTCGCGGAATCAGTTGTTCGCGTGAAGCTCTTCATTCAGAGCAATAGCGCTCTTGTTGGTAACGCACTGAACCGCGCCGGTGATCGAATCACGACGGAAGAGCAGGTCTGATTTACCTGCCAGGTCACGACCTTTTACAGTCTCAACGATGTTTTTCTGATCATCAAGCACCTGGATTTTAGTGCCCGCAGTCACGTAAAGACCCGCTTCGACGGTGCAGCGGTCACCCAGAGGGATACCAATACCTGCATTTGCGCCCAGCAGACACTTCTCGCCTACAGAAATAATGATGTTACCACCGCCTGACAGAGTGCCCATGGTCGAGCAGCCACCGCCGAGGTCAGAGCCATCTCCCACAACAACACCCGCAGAGATACGGCCTTCAACCATAGAAACACCCATGGTACCCGCATTAAAGTTAACAAAACCTTCATGCATGATGGTCGTGCCTTCACCGATGTACGCGCCGAGACGAACGCGAGCAGTGTGAGCGATACGTACGCCAGCAGGTACTACGTAATCCGTCATACGCGGGAACTTATCAACGCTGTTCACTGGCAGTAGCTCACCTTCAATACGCGCCTGCAGCTGAGCATCAGCCAGTTCATTCAGGTCAATAGCGCCTTTGTTAGTCCATGCAACGTTTGGCAGCAGACCGAAGATGCCTGCCAGGTTTACGCCGTGAGGCTTAACCAGACGATGAGAAAGCAGGTGAAGCTTGAGGTAGACCTCAGGTGTCGATGACGCCTGGTCGTCAGATTCCAGAATGGTCACAACCACAGGGCGCTTGCTTTCGGTACATGCGCGTGCAAGCTTTGCCTGCTCGCTGTCGGCGCCTTCAACGGCAGAAGCAAAGGTGCTCAGCTGGTCTGAGTTCACGCTAATTGCTTCGTTGCCGCCGGTGTAGCCAAGTGCAGAGCGGGCGGCTTCGACGATACCGTCAGCCGGGTTCAGCAGAGGCTTCTGGTAAAAAACCTCCAGCCATTCACCTTTACTGTTGTGAGTACCAACACCAATGGCGATTGCGAATGTGGTCATGAGTATTCCTCAAGTAGTCGTTTAAATGTTGTTATTTCAGGCGAGCTTCGTAGTCGTCAGCATTGAAGCCAAGCACACGCTCGCTGCCGGTATCCAGCAGTGGACGTTTAATGATAGAAGGGTTGTCGAGGATGACTGCTCTCGCCGTGGCGTTGTCCATCGCTTCACGGGTGCTTTCGTCAAGCTTGCGCCAGGTCGTGCCACGACGGTTGATTACTGCCTCCCAGCCAAGCTCATCCAGCCATGCATCCAGCTTCTCTGCCGGCACACCTTCTTTCTTATAGTCATGAAAGTGGTACTCAATGCCTGCGTCAGCGAGCCATTTGAAGGCTTTCTTCATGGTGTCGCAGTTTTTGATGCCGTAAATCGTCAGCACGGGGTATCCCTTGTTCATATTCTGAATCGGTGCGGATGATACCAGAATGGGCAGGCTGGATCAGCAGGTGCTGTGCTTTGCCGGGCCAACCTGATTACCAAAATTGTTCACAGTGCTTTTATAGCGTCAGGGCTTACTTGCAGAGCGTTGGTGTGAGGCTAGTCTTAAAGCCAAAGAGGAGGTGGGTCATGTCGTTAATCAAAAGCCTGAGCATTCGCGCAAAACTATTGCTACTGATAGGCCCACTGCTGGCGGCGCTGGTTGTCACCGACGTACGTTTATTGCAGTCGATGAGCGCACGTATTACAAGCTTCAGCCATATCGAAGTGCTGGTAACCTTGACCCAGCTCAATAGTAATCTTGCACATGAAATGCAGAAAGAGCGGGGCATGTCTGCAGGTTATCTGGGCAGTGGGGGTAAATCATTTGCTCAGGCGATCATCAAGCAGCGCCAGTTGGTAGATACTCGTCGTGGAGAGTGGGAGGCTTACCTGCGTGAGCACTCATTAGTTGATTATCCGGGCGTTCAGCAAGAGATTGCTGCGGCTGAAGAACGTTTGGAGCGCCTTACTTCCGTGCGAAAGTCGGTCACCGATCAAACGGTTGAGCTCGGCGAAGTGCTTAAGTTCTACACCGGAACCATTGCCCACCTTCTGAGTGTTCCTGCACAGGCTGCTCACTACTCTGAAGACGCTAAGGCCACTCTCAGTCTGTCTGCATACTATTCATTCCTGCAAGGTAAAGAGCGCGCAGGTATCGAGCGCGCGGTGCTGAGTAATGCATTTGGCGCTGACCAGTTTAATGGAGCTCTGTATCCAAGGTTCGTGCGGCTGGTGTCTGAGCAAGAGAGCCACTTCCGCGAGTTTGCAGCATTTACCGATGATGCCGGCGCAGCGCTTTGGGAGCGTTTTAACGCAACGGAAGAGGTTGCCGCCGTGGAGCAATATCGGCGTATCGCTGACAGCAAATCAACGACGGGTGGCTTTGGCGTCAAGGCGCCTGACTGGTTTGCGGCATCTACAGCCCGTATTAATAAACTTAAAGAGATTGAAGACACCCTGTCATCTGCCCTCATTAGCAATGCGAAAACGGGCGGTGTACTGGCTCAGAGTGAGTTCTTCGGTATGCTCACGATCGCGATTTCTGTTATTGCGGTATCCATCCTGTTGGTGTGGCTGATTGTCGCTATGTTGGTTAATCAGATCAGAGAAGTGGTACAAGGTCTGAAACGGGTTTCTGACAACCTGCAACTTGATATACCAGCCGTCGTGCACACTGACGATGAACTCGGTGAGGCAGCGCGGGCATTCAATAGTATGCAGGCGCAGATTGCAGATATGATCCGCTCTATCGACAGCACCTCAAAGCAACTGACGCTGATCGCAATTCAGAATCATGCGACCATTTCGCTCAGCACGAAAGGAATGGCTCAACAACAAACGGAAACCGGCTCAGTGGTTGAATCGGTCGGGCAGCTTGAGATAGCCGCGCGGGATATTGCGGTCAATATTCATAACATGTCTGAACAAACTGACTCCGCTGATACGACGATAGGGAAAAGCGTCGGTGTTGTGCAAGAAAGTGTCGGCAAGATCGCTAGCCTGGATGAAACCATGACGTCTGTTGCTGGCGTGATTCGGGAATTGCATGGTCGTAGCGAGTCGATCGGTAGCGTGCTCAGTGTAATCAAGGCGATCGCCGAGCAAACCAACCTGTTGGCGCTTAACGCTGCTATTGAAGCCGCGCGCGCTGGTGAGCAGGGGCGTGGCTTTGCTGTGGTGGCAGATGAGGTTCGCAGCCTGGCTCAGAGAACGCAGGAATCAACGTATGAGATTGAGCAGATTGTCAGTCAGTTTCAGTCGCAAACCCAGGAAGCGTTTAAAGCGGTTGAGGGCTCGAAAGATGTTGTTACCGGCGCTGTCTCTCTGTCTGGAACTCTGAGTCAGGAATTGTCTCTGATACGGGATGCCGTTGCAGGTATCCGTGATATGTCTGATCAGATCGCCGCGGCTGCAGAAGAGCAAGTGCAGACCAACGGCGAAGTATCGATGCGGGCGAAGAATATATTTAATATCTCCCGACATACCGCGGCTACCGGAAACTTTATGCGCAAAACCGCAGAAGAGCAGCGCACACTGGCGCGCACCTTACAGGATCAGGCCGAGAGATTCTCGTTATAGGCGGTAGCTGCGTTTTTGAGCCGACTCAAGCAGAGAGTCGGCCGAATTTCCCTCGTTATGTTCTTCCTGGAACACTGACCACCAGTCGGTAATCTTACCGTTTTCATAGATAGCCATATGACCAAACTGGCGGAATACAGACTCGCTCTGAGTTGGCCTTAAGAAAATAAAGTCATCTTCATCAATCATGGTATCTTTGGGGAAACCGTACAGTTCTTGATTGCTGGAGCGACCATGAAGGTGTACCTGCTCTGTTTCGCGAGGGTAAACGGGCTTAGCAAGCCAGTTGCCGCCATAAATAAATGCCCCTTTGGCTGGAAGAAAGCCGGTCCAGCGCAGGATCGCTGACAGTGCAGGAGATAACGGGATTTCTGGTCGGTCGACCTTTTTCAGTACTGGGGCAGCAATATAAGCGGCGGCAATATGATGCTCCAGTGTGTCGACGTCGTAGTTTTTCGGTTTGACCAGTGCCGAACCTGCGGCTATTTCCGATACAAAACTATTATCGGTGTACATGGCGTAGGTTGAGCTGCCACCAGTGTTTAGCGTGAGATCTTCAAGTGCCTCTTTGCCCAGCTCACTTTCTACAGCCTGAAGGAAATTGCTGTATCGGCCCCGGGCGTCGGCAAACGCTCGCCGGGCGCCACCCAGAATCCCAGGAATATGTGGAATATGAGCTTCGTACCCCATCAATCCGGTCAGCATCAGGTGTTCAGAGCTCTGAATAATCTGTAAGGCTGCAATGAACTCGCTACTGTTACGGAAGCCTCCCCGGTGCATACCGACGTCGATTTCCAGGCTTACCCTCATAGTGAGGTTGTTGTCGCGGGCAAACTGATCGTATTGAGCAAGTCGGCGGGGGCTATCGATGAGCCACTGCAACTGTAGGTCTGGCGAGAAGCACATGCTGCTTGTTTGTTTCTCATGCCAGTTATAAAAATGGCGAGCGGCACGGATAGGAAGCGGCTTGCCCATCAGGATGTCTGCGGACGGAATCTGATTCACAATCTGCAACAGAAATGGCAAGTGAAAGCACATCAGGCGCTGACTGCCGGTGCGCCGCATGATGTACTGGAGCAGCGGAATCGACGGCAATGACTTGGTGACAAGGCGATAGTCGAACCCTTTATTCAGTACGTCGATAAGGTGGTCAATGTTTCGATCCAGACGTTCCTTATCCAGCACCAGAGTCGGTGTGCAGATCTCGGCCTCATGTAGGGCCTCGGTCAGCGCCGTAAAATACAAGTCGTTCATTATTCGCCTGGGCCGGACGGCCGCTTATTACTATCACTTTATTTTTATTATTACTGATGCATTGGCAATGTTGCCAATCAGGTAACATCATATCCGGCCACTGCTGAAATAGCCAGTTTACTGCGAACGACTGGTCAGAGAATCAGAAGAACAATCCTGCCTCAAGCTGTGCTTCTTCGGTCATCATGTCGCGGCTCCATGGGGGATCGAAAACCAGTTCAACTTCGACAGAAGTGACATTAGGGACTTTCGCGACACGGTATTTCACGTCAGAAATCAGAACCGGGCCCATGCCACACGTAGGTGCCGTCAGAGTCATACGAATGTGAACCGCATTGTCGTTGATATCGACGCCGTAGATCAGTCCCAGGTCCAGAAGGTTGATCGGAATCTCGGGGTCAAAGATAGTGCGCAGCGCCTGTTCGATCTGTTCTTTGTGCACCTTGCCGTCACCAGGATCATCAAAGGCGATGGTTTCTGACTCAAGGCCCAATGCCGCTGCATCCGTGCCATCAACGCGCATCATGTTGCCGTTAACAGTGACGGTATAGTTGCCACCCAGCGCCTGATTGATGGTGACGAAGGTGCCTGCGCTGATTGTCGTCGGCGTGCCAGACGGCACCATGCGAGCAGGACAATTATCGTTGGCAACCACCATTCGACGTTCAATAGACATGGACTCAACCTGTGATGTGAAGAAAGCGCGTATTCTAACAGGATTAGCGCCAGTTTATTCACCTTCTCACCGCTCAGAATCTGTCGCCGCATAGTTGTCCGGCGTCGGGAAGCAGTTTAAGCTGACGGAGTTTAACGTTGGTGGGCTGGAAACCCTCCATAAGCGACAAGGACTGCTATCACATGATTATCCTTCCTGTTGAGCGACGCCTGAACTGGAACCATCCGCCAGTCGTTCTGATAGGCATCATATTATTCAACATCCTCTTGTTCTTTCTGTATCAGAGTGGTGATACAGAGCGCTATATCAAAGCTCTGACTGCCTATAACGAGTCGGGTTATTTTGAAGACGAATGGCCGCACTATCAGACCTATCTCGAAGAGCTGGGCGAGATAGAGCAGCTCGAAGAGCTGCGTACGTACCACGACGATGACATGATCTTTCCGGTAGCGACAGCGGTGGTGACAGATCGCGGTTTCTATCGTTACCTTGAGGCAAATGGCCCTTCGTTGTTTTATCCGAGCTTCTATTATGAATGGGTTGATCGGCGCTCCGAGATTAATGATCAGATAGATAGCATCAGTAGTGTGCGTTTCGGTGTAAAACCAAATGACCTGTCAGTGATTGATCTGTTTATGTATCAGTTCCTCCACGGTGATTTTATGCACCTCATGGGGAATATGATGTTTCTTATGATCTGTGGTTTTGTTGTTGAGGCCGTACTCGGGCACCTGCCTTTTCTCGGGCTGTACCTGCTTGGCGGAATTGTTGCCGGGTTGTCGCACGCGGCTGTAGATTTCAGTTCAGAGCAGCCTTTGGTGGGCGCCTCGGGTTCATTGTCAGCGGTCATGGCAATGTATTTGATCATCTATCGATGGCAGAGCATTCGCTTCTTTTACTGGTTCTATCTGATTGTCGGTTATTTCCGAGCACCAGCGATGATTTTACTGCCTGTATATATAGGCAAGGAACTCATCAGCTTCTACACAGACCCAGATAGTAATGTGGCATTTATGGCGCACGCTGGTGGGTTTGTTGCTGGTGCATTGTCGGTTGGCGCGTTAGCCTTTGTGCGTCCCGAACTGCTTAAGTTTGAATACATAGAAACACCTGAAGACGACACAGAACCTTATCGTCAACAGCTTGCTGAGATATATGCCGCCATTGAAAAGTATCGGTTCGATACCGCTCAACATCGTATAGAGCAAGCGATCGCGACTTATGGTGAGGAGTTCGAGCTGCTGTTACTGCAATACAACCTGCTGAAACTGCGCAAAAATAAAACCTGGTTGGCCAGCCTCAAGAAAGTACTGAGTTATGAAAGTACCTCTGATGACGAGTTAATCCGCCAGCGGGATATATGGGCAGATGTGCGCCCATACCTGAAGCATATTGATTCTGAAACATTGGCGGTATGCGGCTCCAATTTCTCTCACTTAGAGGATCTCAGTTTCTCCGAGGAGATATTTTCTTTACTGAAAAAGCGCAACGCAAAGCCATCTGAATTAAGCCGTGTGGCTACCAGCCTGGCCAAAGCACACAGTCGGCAGAACCGCGCAGATAAACAGAAATACTATATCAATGTCGCTGAGCAACTGGCGCTGGGGGCATAAATGAAATACTGCAAATATCATCCGACTGAAGCCGCTACCTGGTACTGCACGCATTGTGATTGTCAGGTATGTGATACCTGTACGCAGGAATCTGAAAGAGGTGACGATCGTTATTGCTGTAAATGTGGTGCGACACTTGAGTCATTAGGGTCTGCCTATACCGCTGAACCGTTCTGGGAACGTCTTTCTGAGACCTTCCGCTATCCACTGACCGTGCCGGTAATGACTCTGATCATTATCCTGTCTGCGATCAGTGGCGTTCTGTTCTTTATGCCAATCGTTGGTGCGGTGGCAGGTCTGATTTCTGCGGGTATTCTTACTAAGTACAGTTTTCAATGCCTGGAAGAAACGGCTTCTGGAAACATGTCTCCCCCCGGCCTGAGTGAAGCCTTCTCTGGAGGCATCATTATTATCTTTAAAATGATCGGGCTCATCATTCTGATTACTGCCGGGGGAGTTGGCTCATACCATTATCTGGGAGCCGGTATTACCGGGCTTCTTGGGGCGTTTGTGGTGCTGAGTATTCCGGCATTTCTGATTAACTTTGCATTAACTGATCGGGTACTGGCTTCGTTTGCTCCGCAGAATATATTACGTATCGTCGGTGCTGTCGGCTTGCCGTACGGTATTCTGATAGGCCTGCTTCTGCTGATGAGCTCTTCCGTTGGCCTGCTTTCCTATATGGTTTTCTCGGGCTTTGAGTGGGCCAGCATGATTTTGCAGTCGGTTATCTCCAATTTCTATATGGTGGTGATCTTTCATCTGCTCGGTTACGTGGTTTTTCAGTATCAGGAAAAGCTTGGTTTCTACGCACGGGCACAGACAGGTGATGCGCCAGTTTATCGCAGTGAAGTAGAGCGTAGCCGGGCTAAAATCAGCGTGCTGGTCAAAGAAGGTGATTACGAAGCCGTTAACCGGCTCTATCAGAAGACGCTCGATCGTAATGGGCAGGACATGTCGCTGAACGATGAATACTTTGAGTTCTTAATGGCTACCGGTAATAAAGAAAGTCTTCTTGAGTTCGCCGATGAGTACATGAGTTATAAGCTCCACAAAGGGCAGCAGGTACAACTTAAGCGA
Source organism: Oceanospirillaceae bacterium (assembly GCA_002724925.1). Taxonomy (GTDB): domain Bacteria; phylum Pseudomonadota; class Gammaproteobacteria; order Pseudomonadales; family Oceanobacteraceae; genus Thalassolituus. Next base: position 204,623 of record PBQA01000033.1, on the reverse strand, counting down.
ATCTATAATCAGGTTCGTAGTGTTATTACTGACTTTAAACCGACAGGCAGCGAAGTGCGATTTACATTAGCAAAGGATTACGCTTCGTTTGGAGATTACCCAGCTGTTGTTCGACTTATCAATGGAATGCATCAGGAATGCTCAGACAACCAGCTGCTTGTTGACGCTTATACCTTACTGAGGGAAGCTCTTGAGGCTCTTGGGCGGGACAGCATGGTACGCTCCTGTGATCAGTATTTGATTCGATTAAAGCGCAATGTGTCAGTAGGAAGCATATAGAGACTAAGTCTGCCAGCCTTGAACTATTAGCGTAGCTCGTCTGTCTCCATTGCTCAGATGGGTTAAAAATGCCATTGATCGGGGTGACTCAAATCAAGATCAGCGTATATTCATTACCTGATCTGAAAAGGAGGCCACTATGGATCTGATACTTACGAAGAGTAAATACCGTAAATTCCTCATCGAATTTCGTCAGTCGGACCAGGATAACGCAGATACAAATGGAGAGACGGAAGTAGTTTTCGAGGACAATAAGCGATACTACTTCAGAGCTCCGAATTTTTGTTTGGTCGCATACGATATTGGCGGGGGCAGAGTTGATCTCACTGATTACAATCACGTTACCTTGTCCAGCTCCAAAGGTATTGAAATGTTGAAAGTGGACCTTCGGCATGGAGGAGGTACTTCAACCAATATGAATCAGTCACTCAGTACCGTCGTCGCAGCAACGTCAGAGGCTGCTCGTTCTAAAGTGGTAGAAGCCGCTTTTCAGCGAATGATTGATGGTGCCACAATCAATCTTCATCAATACGAGATAATTTTTAAAGCTTACAATCAGCCCGCACGGTTCAATGGGCTCCTGAATAATGATGGAAGCTATAAATCTTCATGGAGAGCTTTAAAGAAAGAAGACTATCTTCACTTTATAAACTCGAGTGAATACAACGGGGATAGCACTGGAATGAGAAAAAAGATCACACCGCTGTAAGCGGTGCTTCTTACAGGGTTTCAGACGCTGAAACTCTCACCACAACCACAGAGGTCTTTGGCGTTCGGATTGTTAAACGTAATCGTGCTGTTAAGACCTTCTTTGGTGAAGTCGATTACGGTGCCGCGCACGTAGGCGCGGGCATCGGCGGCCACGTACAGGGTGACGTCGTCGGCGACTTGAATCGCATCGTCCTCTGACTTTTCCTCGTCGACAAACTCCACGTCGTATTTAAAACCCGAGCAACCGCTTTTCTTGACCGCCAGGCGAATGCCTTTCATGTCCAGGTTTTTGCTCAGTTGCTTACGCACGTGTGCAATCGCTGCCTCCGTCATGGAGACTTCTGCTTTAGCATTTGGATCATAAGTCTCAATATTCATAAGCGGATCACCTCAGAGTAAAAACATTTTGGCTTTTTCAAGGCCAGCAAACAGGCGTTCAACATCATCCATTGTATTGTAAAAACTGAATGACGCTCGCACCGTGCCCGGAACATTGAATTGCTCCATGATGGGCATCGCACAGTGGTGCCCTGTGCGCACGGCAATGCCTTGCTGGTCGAGCAAAGTACCGACGTCTGCTGGGTGCGCGCCGTCGAGCAGAAAACTGAATACGCTGGCTTTGTTTGATGCGGTGCCTATTTTACGCAGACCACCGAGCTTATCGGCAAGTTCGTTCGCTCGCTCCAGCAGGTTGCTCTCGTGCTGTTCCAGCAGGACGCGGTCAAGCCCGTTAAGGTAGTTGATCGCGGCGGCGAGACCAATGGCACCTGCAATGTTCGGCGTACCGGCTTCAAACTTGTAGGGCAGAACATTGTAGGTGGTTTTATCAAACGAGCAGTGCTCAATCATTTCGCCACCGCCTTGATAAGGCGGCATAGAGTTCAATAAGTCTTCCTTGCCATACAAGACGCCGATACCTGTTGGGCCGAATAATTTATGGCCAGAGAAAGCATAAAAATCGACATCGAGTGTCTGCACATCAACGTTCCAGTGCGACACGGCCTGAGCGCCATCGACCATCACTTTCGCACCAACCGCATGGGCTTGCTTAATGATCTCTGCGACCGGGTTGATGGTGCCCAGTGCATTCGATACGTGAACCACTGAAACCAGTTTAACTTTATCACTGAGCATGTCAGCGTAAGCGTTCATGTCCAGCTCGCCGTTGTCTTTGACCGGAATAGGGCGCAACGTTGCACCGGTGTGCTCACAGAGCATCTGCCAGGGCACAATATTGGAATGGTGCTCCATCCCGGTGACCAGAATTTCGTCACCGGCTTTAATGTTCTGACGACCCCAGGTGGCTGCGACGATATTGATCGACTCTGTGGTACCTCGGGTCCAGACAATTTCTTTCGCTTTGGCGGCGTTCAAGAAAGCCTGTAATGTTTTGCGGGCATCTTCAAATTGCTGCGTCGCACGGTCACTCAGCGTGTGCGCACCGCGGTGAACGTTCGAGTTATTCAGGCGGTAATACTCACTCAAGGCATCAATTACGCACTGTGGTTTCTGCGTTGTTGCACCATTATCCAGATATACCAGAGGCTTGCCGTTCACATCCTGATGGAGTGCCGGAAATTGTGCACGGATGTGGTTAATCAACGCCTGAGTCATTCTTACAGTTCTCCGGTCAATTGCGCGGATAGATCATCGCTGCGGCCAAAACGCTGTGCCAGTTGTGGACGCAGCCACAAACCGATCTCTTCGTGATTAAGGCCATTCAGCAGTTCGTTAATAAAACCAAAGCTGAGCATGATTTCAGCGTCTTCTTTACTGATGCCACGGCTTTGCAGGTAGAAACGCGCTTTCTCTTCAAGTTGTGCGACGGTTGCACCGTGCGCGCACTGAACATCATCCGCATAGATCTCAAGCTCAGGCTTGGTATTGATCTCGGCGGTGTTGGTCAGAAGCAGGTTTTTATTACTGAGTTCTGCCAGTGTTTTCTGCGCATCCGGGTGAATATGAATGCGGCCATTAAACGTCGCTTTGGCCTTATTATTCATAATGCCGCGGAACACTTCATTGGTCGTGCAGTGCGCCACCTTATGTTCAACACAGGTATGGAAATCAATGACCTGCTTATTCTGCGGAACATAAACCCCGTTCATTTCGCAATGCGAACCGCCGACATTATGATTCACGATAATGTCGTTACGGGTAAGTGCTGTACCAAGACCCAAATGAAAGCCTTCATAGCGGGCATCGCGTTGCAGATCAATAAAGGTTCCGCCGATATGGAACGCCGACTCTGACATCAGCTGCAGACGGTAGTGAGTCAGTTTAGCGTTGTCGCCAATGCGGATTTCAGTCACGGCATTGGTAAAATTATTCTGCACGCCATCGACGGTATCATCACCGGCGTAGTGCTCGATGACGGTGGCTTCTGCACCCTGTTCAAGTGCTACCAGCAAACGGGTGTTTACTGTAAATGCTTCATCGCCCGCAGTACTGGAGCAGCTGTTGGCATAAACAATATGCAGCGGGTGTTCCAGGCGCTGATTCTTTTCAACGAGCAGGAAAAGACCATCATTAATGCTGGCGTCGTTCAGATCAGCAAACAGGTGTCCACGGTCGGCTTTAACTTCGCCTAATAAACCGCGAATAATTTCCTGTTGTTCCGGACGAGCGTCGCGGAAGCGAACGACCAGTTCGAGTGCTGCCGCGTCTGACGCATTGGTATCTATTTCGCCATTAGCAATCACAATACGATGTGCGCTCAGCCCGGGAATGACCGGCGCATGGGCCTGAGCTTCTGGTGCAGTCGCTGCAAAGCCTGCCTGAGACAGGTTGTACAGCGAGGTGTACTTCCAGTCTTCGTGTTTTTTCGTCGGCAACTCTGCTTGCGAAAAAGCCTGCTGGCCGCGTTCGTTAGTCGAGGTTAGCCAGGCGAGGGGGCTGATGTTTTTAGCAAGCGTAAGCTGCTGTGCAATAAATTCAGCGGCCATATCACTCAGCTCCGTTGTCGTTACCGTTTTCCAGCCAGCCGTAACCTTTTTCTTCCAGCTCGAGTGCCAGCTCTTTACCACCGGATTTTACGATACGGCCGTTCGCCAGAACGTGAACGTAGTCAGGTACGATGTAGTCGAGCAGACGTTGATAGTGGGTGACGACTATGAAGCTTCGGTTCGCATCGCGCATGGCGTTGACGCCTTCGGCAACCACCTGCAGAGCATCAATATCCAGACCTGAGTCAGTTTCATCGAGAATGCACAGGCTTGGCTCGAGCAGCATCATCTGCATCAGCTCGTTACGCTTTTTCTCACCACCAGAAAAGCCTTCATTAACGCCCCGCTTGAGGAAGCTCTGATCGAGGTTAACGGCTTTGCACTTTTCACGCGCCAGTTTTAAAAACTGAACCGAGTCCAGAGCAGGTTTTCCTTGCTGTTCACGTACGGCATCGACCGACGCTTTCAGGAATTCAAGGTTAGAAACGCCTGGAATCTCTACTGGATACTGGAATGCCAGAAACAGACCTTCGCGAGCGCGCTCTTCCGGATCAAGATCAAGAATGTCTTTGCCGTTCAGCGTGGCTGAACCGCCAGTCACTTCGTAGCCTTCACGACCTGCCAGTACATTACCCAGAGTACTCTTACCAGCACCGTTCGGGCCCATGATGGCGTGAACTTCACCCGGGCCGATGTTCAGGTTCAGGCCTTTAAGAATGTCTTTTTCTTCAACGCTGGCCTTGAGGTCTTTAATCTCGATCATTTCTGTAACCTTTTTGTCTGGTGGCAGACGGTTAGTGTTCAAATTTCTATTTTTGATTTCTTTCGGGAAACCGGAAGAAGATCGGCCAAGCCTCAACTTATTCCGATCTCCCTTAATTCATGCGCTTTTGAGTAAAACAATCTGCGTCGTGAGCGAAGGCCGGGGGAGGCAAAAATTTTTAACAATGCCCGGCCGAGCGCAACAGCAGATTTAGCCTACGGAGCCTTCTAAAGAAATCTCGAGCAGCTTCCCTGCCTCAACGGCAAATTCCATCGGCAACTCTTTAAATACTTCTTTGCAGAACCCGTTAACAATCATGGACACCGCTTTTTCGGTGTCGATACCGCGCTGCTGACACAGGAATAACTGGTCGTCGCTTACGGTCGATGTGGTCGCTTCGTGTTCAACCACGGCACTTGGGTGTTTGCTCTCAATATATGGGAATGTGTGCGCACCACACTTATCACCCAGCAATAACGAGTCGCACTGAGTGAAGTTGCGCGCGCCTTCTGCCATTGGCCCCATGCGAACCAGACCGCGATAAGCATTCTGACTTTTACCGGCAGAAATACCTTTCGAAATAATGGTCGACTTGGTGTTTTTGCCCATATGAATCATCTTGGTGCCGGTATCGGCTTGCTGATAATTGTTGGTCAGGGCGACGGAATAGAATTCGCCGATGCTGTTATCGCCTTTTAATACGCAGCTTGGGTATTTCCAGGTGACAGCAGAGCCGGTTTCAACCTGAGTCCAGCTCACTTTGGCATTGGTATGAGCAACCGCGCGCTTGGTCACAAAGTTGTAGATACCGCCTTTGCCGTTCTCATCGCCGGGGTACCAGTTCTGTACGGTACTGTATTTGATTTCAGCACCATCAAGAGCAACCAGTTCAACCACGGCCGCGTGCAGCTGGTTTTCATCACGCATTGGTGCAGTACAGCCTTCGAGGTAACTCACGTACGAGCCTTCGTCGGCAACAATCAGAGTACGCTCGAACTGGCCGGTCATGGCTTCGTTAATACGGAAGTACGTAGACAGCTCCATAGGGCAGCGCACACCTTTAGGGATGTATACAAACGACCCGTCCGAGAAAACGGCGCTGTTCAGTGCCGCAAAATAGTTATCGCGCTGTGGGACTACCGAACCCATGTACTTTTTAATCAGCTCTGGATACTCGTGAACGGCTTCTGAAATAGGCATAAAAATGACGCCGGCCTCTTCGAGCTTATCGCGGAAGGTCGTTGCCACGGATACAGAGTCAAATACCGCATCGACAGCCACGCCTGCCAGGGCCATCTGCTCGTGCAGAGGAATGCCCAGCTTGTCATAGACAGCAAGCAGCTCAGGATCGACTTCATCAAGCGACTTAGGCTTGTCGTCCATACTCTTTGGTGCAGAGTAGTAAGAGATGTCCTGGTAGTCGATTTTCGGATACCCGATGTGCGCCCAGTCGGGCTCAGTCATCGTCAGCCACTCGCGGTAGGCCTTCAGGCGCCATTCAGTCAGCCACTCGGGCTCACCTTTTTTAGCTGAAATAAAGCGCACCACATCTTCGTCCAGCCCCGGCGGAAGGGTCTCGGATTCAATGTTAGTGACGAAGCCGGCTTTGTATTCACGGGCTTTGATCTGGCTTTCAATTTCAGCGTTGGTGGCCATAGCTACTTCTCTCGCATCGCATCATAGGTGCATCGGGTACGTCGTTATCGCGCGCAGTTTACCAGAACTGGCGCCAATAACTGAGTATTTTACTCAGGTACTCTCTGTCTGTACAGAAAGAATACCAAGTTGGTATGCTTTGTGTCAGGATTGTATCAAAGCCCATGAATGCTGACGAATCGACAATGATTCTCAACAGGACAGTAGATGTTAAGAATTGGAAAACTGACCGACTACGGCATACTGGTGCTCAATCACCTCGCAGCGCAGGGGGCGGTTCAGCAATCAGTGGACGACCTCGCCGCTGCGACGGCACTCAACGCCCCGACCATCCGCAAAGTCATGAAGTCGCTGGTCGACAGCGGTCTGGTAATCGCCCGACGCGGTGCCAAAGGCGGCTACCGCATTGCCCGCTCTCCGCGACAGATCAGCCTTCGGGACGTCGTTGAAGCGTTCGAAGGGCCGATTGCCCTGACCGAATGCTCCCAGAACGACAACGTCTGTGACATTACTGACACCTGCACACTGTCTGACGGGTGGGGCGGCATCAACCAACTCATTATGCAGATGATGGGGCGTATATCGCTCGAAGACGTCCGTAATCCTAAGATCGTCGATAAACTATTCCGGCAGATGCTGGATGAAGGGCCGAAGATCAATCTGGTGAATTTGTAGGGGTGAGATCAACTGTCAGTCTGGCAGGCTCCTGCTATAGTTGAATGTGATCGTTACCTACATGCTACCTGACTGGCGAGCTTGTGAGTCTGAACGAATACCGTAAATATCTTCCTGCATCGCCGAGGTCGTTGGTCAACTGTGGCAAATCTCAGTCAGTATGGTCACCTGGTTCATATCCAGACCATTGAGGAGTTGAAGCTCTATGAGCTGATACCCAACGTTGTTTGGGTGTTTGATATTGATAAGCACGGTTGGTGGTGGGGCAACCCGGCAGCGATAGATTTCTGGGGGCTGGATTCCCTGCAATCGCTGATCGACAAGGATCTGTCGGGGGATACTCAGGGGGCACGTGATCGTACGCTGCAAACCTTTGAACTCGCTGTACGCGAAGGCCTGACGGTTGACCCCTGGACAACCTACCCGAACGGCAAACCTAAAACGCTATTGATGATGCACAGAGCGGTGCTGCTGGGGCCAGGCAAGCATCGTGGCATCATTGCTTATATCAATGAGCAGGTGAATATGGGCGAACAGCCCGAAAATCTGCTCTTGATGGAAGCGATGCGCTATACGCGGGTTCCAGCAACCACCTTTACGCTGAATGGCGATCCAGTGGTCGAAAACCCCGCCGCGACTGATGCCTACAACTATATTCATAACCAGCCAGTCTCAAAGGACATTTGCCCTTTTGTTGCCCGCTTTACCGACCCTGCCGAAGGGCGCGCGTGTCTTGAGCGAGTAAAGGCAGGAGAAGAAGGGCGCTGGGATTTCATCATGCAAACTTTAGACGGCCCGCGGCGGCACAGCCTGGATATTCGGCGTACTCGCCACCCGCTGAACGGAGACTTTTTGTTCTTGGTCGTGGAGTACGATTTCACTGAATTGCATGAGGCGCTGGAAGAGGTCGAAACCGCACGCGCCAAGCTGCATGATATCGCAATGAAAGATGCACTCACGGGCGTGCATAGCTTGCACTATATGCAAGAAGCAGCAACCACTGAACTGACACATGCGGCAGTTCATCAACAGGCTCTTTCAGTGATGTTTATTGACCTGGACGGGTTTAAATTCATTAACGATAACTTCAGTCACAGCGCTGGTGACGAGGTGTTGTGTGAAGTCGCCAGACGCCTGCAAGCGGTTATACCTGAGAAAGACCTCCTGGCTCGTATTGGCGGCGATGAATATGTACTGCTGTCTCATGCTAGCACCCACGAAGAAGCTACAGCCCTGGCCCAGCGTATTCTGGACCGCGTTCAAGAGCCGGTTCCCGTTGAGGGTGAGCAAGTTCGCGTCACCGCCAGTATCGGCATTGCTCGTTTCCCAGACGATGGAGACGATCTTGAGTCACTACTGAAAGCCGCAGATGCCGCCATGTATCGGGTAAAGAAAGGTGGCAAGAACGGTTATGAGCGTAGTGCGTGAAGCACTTCAGGTAACGCATCTCGGTCGCCTTGCCGAGATGCTGACGCTTCGCAAAGAAGAGAGTCAGCAGTTAAGCTGATATAATCCACCGACGTTTTTTGATCTCTGAGTTGCACCATGTCTTCTTCGATGACTCCATCCTACCTCGACCGCTTTGGCGGTATTGGCCGCTTATACGGAGCCGAAGGCCTTCAGCGCCTGCACGATGCGCATGTGTGCGTGATTGGTATTGGTGGTGTCGGTAGCTGGGCGGCGGAGGCGTTGGCGCGTACCGGTGTGGGTAAGATCACGCTGATTGATATGGATGACATCTGCGTAACCAACACAAATCGTCAGATTCACGCCATGACCAGCTCGGTTGGTAAGTTGAAGAGCGAAGCGGTGGCCGAACGGTTGAAAGACATTAACCCAGAGATCGACGTCGATGCACGCATGGCGTTTGTCACGGCATCGAACCTCGAAGAGCAGATCACGCCGGATATGGATTACGTGATTGATTGCATCGACAGCGTGAAGAACAAAGCCGCGCTGATTGCTTTTTGTAAGCGTCGCAAGATTCGTATCGTTACCACGGGGGCGGCTGGTGGTCAGACGGACCCGACGCAGATTCAGATCGGTGATCTGAATAAAACCTTCAATGATCCGCTCGCGCGTAAAGTACGTTCGCTGTTGCGCCGTGAGTATGGGTTTTCACGCAATGCGTCGCGTAATTATTCGATTCCTTGTGTGTTCTCGACCGAGCAGCTGGTGTACCCGGGCAGTGATGGCACGGTATGTCAGACGAAAGCCTTCGCGGGCGAAAGTACGCGCCTCGACTGCAACAGTGGCTTTGGCTCCGCCACTATGGTCACGGGCACGTTTGGCTTTGTGGCAGCGTCGCGGGTTATCCGCCGGATTGCGGATAACGCCGGTAAAAAATCTTAATGTCCGAGCGTTAGCTCTGTAACGCATTCAGCACGGCAGCATACGGTACTTGCTCGAGTGCTGCATAATTCGCAAGTTTTCTGGCTTTTACTTTGGTCAGCCACGGGCTCGTCATACCACTTAAAAACCGGGTCTGAGTTTCAGGCTCAGGCATCTGGTTAAACATCGTTTGATACGCCTGATCAAACTCAGACAGCATCCCCTCAATAACAGAAGGCTCTGGTGCAGTAGCGACACTGTTCTGCGGCCAGGGCTGCCACTTACCCATGCATACGGAACAGTGCCCGCAGTCCTGAGTCATCGAATGATCATTAAAATACACAGCGAGCTGGCGGCTTAAACACTGCTGTGACTGAAACAGGCTCACCATATTGTGCAGGCGCTGAATATCACTGTTCTGATGAGCCATAAAGCTCTGGTGCAGTTCATCGGCAATGGCGTCGGTTTCGGATACTTGCCAAGGCTTTACCTCATAAACCTCGGTCATCTGCTTTATTTCGAGCGTTAACCATTGCTGCTCAGCACAATACTCTAAGGCTTTCACTGCACGCGAGCGCGCATCCGGTCCAAGGTTCTGAATTAATGCATCCATATCCAGACTGTACCAGGTGCGGCCTTTTTTACTGTGATTTAACAGGGTCTGAATAAACTGCTGACGTTCGCCAGTAAACTGCGAAAGCAGGGCACTCTCGGATTCTGGCTTAAAGCGATATTCTGCGTAGTAGCTGTAGAGTGGTGTGATGCGTCCGGCCATCTCCAGATGCACTAGTAAGGTTTTTAGCGGTAGTGGTCGAATGTCGGTCTGATTCGACAGCGGCTGCATCATGGTTTCCCAACGGCCTGTACCGGTGCTTCCGACGCTGGTGTCTGTATTGATGGTGGTCAGCAAACGCTTAATTGCCCCGAGTGTGGGCGTATCACCGTAGGTAAAGTTTTCGAGCACCGTTAAGCCGCTTAAATCGGCAAGAAGCACACAATCGGATGCATTGCGATCTCGCCCGGCGCGGCCAATTTCCTGACTGTAGTTTTCTATTGATTTAGGTAAATCGTAGTGCAGCACCTGTCGGATATTACTTTTATCGATGCCCATACCAAACGCGATGGTGGCTACTATGCAGGGCGTTGTGCCTGCCATAAAGCGTTGCTGAATGTCCTGACGCGTTTCGCTGGGTAAACCCGCGTGATACGACTCGACCGGAACATTCACCAGGTTATTTAAATGGCTTGCAACTTCATCCGCGGTGTTTTGCTGGGTGACGTAAATAATGCTGCCAAATGGCTCGCCTTTTTTGATGCGGTGATTTAACCATTGAGCACATTTGTTTAAACGCTCGTGTACCGGCGTAGGCTGAACTAATAGTCGGAGGTTGGGCCGATAGAAACCGGTACTGATAACATCGGCTTCTGCGATATCAAAGTGGCGGCGCATATCCTCAACCACGGGTTTTGTCGCCGTCGCTGTCAGCAGTAAAGATTGTGGAATGTTAAATTCCCGGCGCCAGTGGGGCAGCTTGAGGTAATCCGGGCGGAAGTTATGCCCCCATTCTGATATGCAGTGGGCTTCGTCAACGACTAACAACGAAATCGCCACACCTCGGATAAACTCCCGGAAGCGTTCGTTCTTTAAACGCTCTACCGAGATAAACAGAATTTTAATCTCGCCCGAGCGTACACCTTGCTGTGTGGCGGTGAGTTCGTCGCGGCTTAGCGTGGAATCCAGACTGGCAGCGGCAACCCCTTTGCTGCGTAAAAAGGCGACCTGATCCTGCATTAGCGCCAGTAGCGGCGAGACCACTAAGGTCAGATGAGGCAACAGCAGTGCAGGAAGCTGATAGCACAATGACTTGCCAGAGCCCGTCGGGAAGATCGCGGCGGCTGAGCGCCCGGCCAGTATGGCCTCAACAACAGGTTGCTGGCCTTCGCGAAGCTGTTCAAAACCAAAGGTGCTTTTTAGTGGCGCTTGCCAGTCTGGGATCATGTTCATAGCTGCATCCTTGCAGAGTTTGTGGTGGATTAACAGCCTACAATAACGAACACAGACGGATCAGGCCACAGGATAATGGCGTAACCTGCACTGTCGTATTTGGGCCTGGAATTGATACGCTTTCGTTGAGAAATTGGAGACCAGCACGGAACTCTTCTTTATACAGATCCATCCGAGCTGGAAGGTCTCTTCAATATGATAAGGATAACAACAATGCAGAACTCAGAAACAGTACGGTGGCGTGCTCTTTTTCCACTCCTCCTTGTGATTACGTTCAGCACATTAATGCATGGATGCGGAGCCGATGATGGATCTTCATCTGGTGGCGCTACCAACAGCGATGACGTGGCTGATAGTTCAGATGATACTTCTCTCAATGGGGTAGCAGAGGAAGCTCCAGAAGAAGACTCTGGGGCCGGCGAAAGCAGTGACCAGGGCGATGGTGGTACCGGCAACCCGGTATTCTCGACCACATTACCTGACGTAAATAATAACCTGACCACGGAGTCCCCGGTGGGGATCTGGATGTTGGTGGCTGAAGAGTTTTCTGAAATCCCCAATGCAGAAGATTCTATGAATCCTTTCTTATTTGAGAAAACGAACCGGGAGTTTGTTTCTGTTACGGAAAACGCCGAGGGCATCTATGTTCTTACCCGCTGTGATGGCAGCTGGCGGGATGAGTATGAACTTACCGCAACTGAGACAGGCTACGACGCAACGTATTCTGAAACGTCTGGCGCGGACGAGGGTGGCGTCGAGTACACGACTACAACCCAGTTCAGTGTCGTTTACGGCGAAAATAACCAGACATTAGCCGTTTCTGGAAGCAAAACTACGCAACCAGCCGGAGAAGACCTGACTCTCTCCGTCGAGGGGGTAAAAGTCAGTGACGCCCCTGACTTTTATGCTGCTGATGAGTTTACTGCCTCTGCTCAGCTCGTTTATGTCGAACTCGGTAACGCTGATGCCGAACCTGAAGGGGCGCCTCGAACCTACAGCGATTTGCCTGTTCACTGTGTCGGCTCATCTGTTGGGCAGAAGACAACTGAATCAACAACGGATGAGTGGCAACTCGATCAGCGTTATTTCACGGTCATTCTTAATACGCCGCGGAGCGGCCCTTCTGATCAGATTCAGTACTATGAGCTGAATCAGAACACTGAAGGTGAGTTAACCCGCTCACTGGGCGCAGTAATAGATGTGAGCGGTACTGAGTCAGAGCCGGGTGCGGTGACTATGTACGTGCATGCCTGCTCTGTTGGCTCAGATGAAGAGACGGAATGTGAGGCGGGAGCCGAGTGGACCGAAACCAGTTCCGCTTCTGCTGAGGGGGTTAGCTTTGACATCAACTTCGAGGTGGTCGATAACGCTTATGTCGTTAACCCATTGGCTTTGACGCCTTTCACCGCTTTTTTGCGGCCACATGATGGCGACTTTATGCGTACTCAACTCGCTGTAACTCTGATAACAGACGGACTCTGAACCACCTATACCTGATGGATGGCGCACTTGGTCTTGCTGGTTTGGGGCAGATAAGGCCACTTTGCACCTTTTGAGATAATAGACAGACGTTTATCAGGTATTCTGTTGTCCGATTCGAATAACAAATCAAATGGAGTTACCCATGCTCAAGCTTATTAAACCTGCACTGGCGCCTGCCATTGTTGCTGGTGTTTCGCTTTCATTAGCGGGTTGTTTTCCTCAGGGGTTTACAGGCCTGCCATTAGTAGATCGTAGTTTGAGCTCGGAATCACCAGAGGGTATCTGGATGATTGTCACGGAAGAAAACTCAAGTATCCCTAATACTGAAGACAGCATGAATCCCTATTCATACACCGGTATGACGCGGGAGTTTGTGAAGGTGACTGCCAATGAGCAGGGTGTTTACGAACTCACTCGTTGTGACAGCGAGTGGCGTAAAGACTATGAAGTGACGGCGACCGAAACCGGTTACGAAGCATCACTGACCGAGACGGGCGAGATGGACGAATCCGGTGTTACTGCCATGACCCTGACGGATTTAACCGTAACCTTTGCCAGCAATAATCGCTCGTTGTCGGCTGAGGGGAGCCGGGTTACGACACCAGTAGGTGAGAGTACGACACTGACTCTGGAGGGTGTAAAAGTCAGTGACAGCACCAGTTTTGAAGAGGCTCCGGAACTGACCTCAAGCTATGGTCTGGATTATACCAACCTGGGCAATGCTGGTGTCGTTGATAGTGCGGTGGCTAACTGTATTGGTATTGAATACGGTGAGCAGGTGACTGAGCAGGGCGGTGATGACTTTATTTACACCGAAAATATTTATACCTTTTATGACGAGAGTGATCGTCAGACTCAGTATTATCGTTTCTACCAGAACAGCGGCGATACGGTGACAGAGTCGCTGGGTGCGATTATTAACACCGAAGAGGTCTTTACCCTTTACGTAAACGCTTGCGGTAATGGCGAAACAGCCTGTAGCGCCGCTGCTGAGTGGACAGAAACATCGTCAAACTCGATCGCCGGTGTGAGCTTCGATATTAACTACGAAGTCATAGACAACACCTATGTCATTAATCCGTTAGCACTTACTCCATGGACTGCATTTTTATGGCCGCATGACGGCGACTTTATGCATGCGCAGGTAGCCGTCACCATTGATAGCTACCAGCAGTACGAAGATTGATGATTGTTCGATGAAGAAAAGAAGCCCGGCCAGTGCCGGGTTTTTTTATGCTTAGTCGTCGCTGTCGGAAGATTTGGCCGACAGTTGTTTCAGTAAGCTCTCCGGAACCTTGTGAATCAGCAGAGACTTGTTTGCCGGGTTGAATTCAATGTCTTTACCAAGTAGCGCCGCGGAAAAACTCAGGCTCAGGTCTTTGTTTTTTCCGCTGAAGCGGATGAATCCCTTTAGTTTTTTTCTGTCGGGAATCAGCTCAGCCTTAACCGCGTCGGCAACGTCTGCGGTTGGCGCTCCAGCGGCAATCAGTTCTTCTGGTGTGGCGTTAGCCGGAAGAGGCTGCTTGCGGCGCTCTTTTTTCTTTTCGATCACATAATGTGAGAAAGCCTCGGCGGGTTTGGTATTTGTCTCACTGGCGAGGTGGTTCTCGAGTTCTTCGAATACCACGGGCTCGCCGCGCAGGTCTTGTTCAATACAGTAATCCACAACCTTCGACTTGTACTCAAAGGCTTGCTCTTCAGGCAAGGTACGGCTGTAGGAATCGACAATTTCGAGGAATTCTTCAGTTTCTGCCGTGGTGTTCAGAGTGTCGGTAAAGCCGATGGCATCCAGAATGGCATTTTGCAGAGGTCGGTCACCTCGTCCGAAAGAGAAGGTGATGTACTTTGCGTCTTCATCCTGGGCCCAGTCCGTGAGGTTGACGCAAACACCAAACCCTGTGTTTGAGAAGTCGAGGTAGCGGGTTTCAGACAGGTTCAGGTTGGCGTCGACGGTAACGCTATCTTTGTAGCGCAGATGAAAGATGTACAGCTTGTCTGCGTCTGCTAACTCTTCGTGGAATGCAGCGAGGTAGCCATCGACGAGCAGGTCGGTGCTATCAAGGCTGGCACTGATGTGCGCGACGGCCTTGCGAGCCCAGCTTGAAAACGGCATTGCGTCTTTCTGCCAGTTGCGGATCAGCGCACTGAATGCTGGCGACTCCGGGTTGAATACACCGTAACGTTTGCCGCTGCGCTGCAACAGAATGCCCTTTAGCTGGGAGGCACAACGCTGGTAGTAACCCGACAGAGTATCTTCACCTACTTCGCCCTCGAGGTCGCTGTAGGTCACAGTGGCTGCTGGCTCTTTTTCCAGCTTAGCTATTTTGTGAGTGATGAAGTGCTTGAGCGCCATACTATCTCCTGACATCACGCCTGACGGGCGCGTATGAAGTGTGGCCGGATAATATCATGTCAGCGATAGAAGGGCCTGTTCCTTACTTGCCAGCGTTTTTGCTATCCTTAATAACCACATTGAGGAGAAAACCATGCGTAGTTCACTCAAGCAGTCCTTGTTTCTCGGGGCAATGTCCCTATCTTTCGCGAGTGCTGGCGTTCAGGCTGAAGAAAGCGAAGGCAGCTACCCCGAATCCTGCCCTGAGATTTATCACCACACGATGAAACAGCTTCACAGCAGCAATATGCTGAATCTGTGTGAAGTGACTGATGGTAAGCCAGTATTGCTCGTTAATACGGCGAGTCACTGTGGCTTTACAGACCAGTTCGGTGACCTTGAGGCAATCCATGAAAGGTACAAAGATCGTGGCCTGGTGGTGTTGGGTGTTTCATCTGACTCTTTCAATCAGGAAGCCAAAGATGAAGCAGAAGCCGCTGAAGTCTGTTTCAAAAACTTTGGCGTCAGCTTCACAATGCTATCAACCGTACCTGTGAAAGGGGACGATGCGCACCCTCTGTTCAAAGAAGTCGCACGTCAGGATCAGTACCCGCGTTGGAACTTTTACAAGTATATGATTAATGCCGAAGGTAAGGTTGTGCACTCTAATTCAAGCTTCCGGATTCCGGATGAAGAAGTGATCGAAAATCTGCTGAGCAGTGCTGGTCTGTAAAACAGTTTGAACTTCAGACCGGATAAGCCATCTATATCCTTACGTTCATTATGATGGAGAGTAGGACATGGATCTTATCCGGATTTTACTATCAGTGCTGGTACCGCCACTGGGTGTATTTCTTCAGGTTGGTATTGGTGGGGCCTTCTGGCTGAACATTTTACTGACGCTGTTGGGTTATCTGCCAGGTATTATCCACGCGGTCTGGGTTATCGCGCGTCGATAGATACATCATCCAGTCTGTGAAAAAACAAAGAAGCCGCATTCTATGCGGCTTTTTTGTTGCTGATGACCTGTACTGATATGGCACTGGTATTCGAGGCATCCTTGCCCCCAGATTTATTATCTGTTTTCGAGGCGAGCATAATCGAGCACGCCGTAGTTCAGCGGACTGTCCTTGCGGAACCAGCTATGCAATTCGTCACTCTTTTGCCAGAAGTCTGGTGAGGTGCGACGAACAGCAAACTGGCTTGCCAGCGCTTTATAGTCGTCTTCAGATTCCAATGCCTTAATGTCGGAGATAAAGGCACCTAGCTTGTACTCAGGTACACGGTAAATAGCCGCTGGATAAGTACCAAGAAGCCCGGGTACGATCGTCAGGTAATCTTCCTCAGTAAGGCGATTATTCTCCTCATACAACAGGCCGGTCAGGTTACTGTGCCCACTTGCTCTCAGTAGGGTAAATACCTGTGGCTTACCCATTACCTGATCAATCATAACGAATGAAATCTCAGGCATTAATGTGGCTTGTTTGCCGGTAACATCATTGACCGGCAAGAGTGCTGAAAGTCGCTCAGGAGTGACAGCACCTGACAACTCGTAGCGCATCGAAGTGGCACCTTTCAGGTGATTCTTCAGCAGGCCATACAGTTCGATCTTCTGTTCCCGAGTCTGATATTCAATCCCCGGATCGGTAATAACCGAGTCTTCGTAGTTGACCAGATATTCATCGACTTCATCGCTGGCATCCCGATACCAGTAATTGGCCAGTTCAATGCGCTTCTTCTGCGGCAGGAAGGTGAGGAAGTTGTGTTCGCCTTCCATTCTGAGAAAGTCCATATAGAGGCGGGTCATCAGCTGGTGGCCGACGTTTCCATAAACATCGAATTCAGCGACCAACAGGTAGTGGATGCGCTCAAGCAGGGTGTAATCCACGACCCAGGCTGTTTTGGTCGGTTGCCCGATAAAGCCTTGCTCGACTGATGAGCTGTCAAAATGGCGCATGATTGTGAGTGCTGCATTTGGGTTGTGGCCGTCACCATCCCAGATGAGATCCAGGTTAAGTTCTTTCCCTTCAGGAAAGTGCTCAATCATTTTCTGGTTCTTGGCTTCAAGGTAATCTTTTTGCAGGTCGGAGTACTTCAACCAGTTGGTTAAAATACCGGCGTCACTTTCTGCCTCACCCGGTAGACGAAGATTATTACTTTGCTCGCTCAGGAAATCAGCGAGTTCACCAGAATCAATCGCATCAGGATCGACAAATACAGCCCAGAAGTGATCGTCGATTACGTTGAGTGCTACTTGCCCACGGCAAACAGGCCCTTTAATAAATCCGCGAATAATGTATTCGGACTCCTCAAGCATAAATCGATACCGGGATGTCACTGGCAAATCGTGGAATGCGATAAAGGGATTGGATGCAATTTCTACTTCATATCCAGGCAAGCTGGAAATCTGATAGTCGGGCTCGTTGAACAGTGACTTCATCCATTCCATGCGCTCATCGTTAAGGCGATATGGCATGTGAGTTTTGGCGACGATTGTCTCTTTTATACGCTCTAGTCGATAATAGATACGCTGAACGCCTGGGTTATCGTAAGGGCGGCGCGTGGCAACAACCTTAATGGGCAGGCCGGGCGGGGTGTACGAACGCACCAGACGGAAGAAATTCTCTGGGCGCTGTTTCGGATCTATGCCCCGGAATAATGGCTCATCTGAAAAGTAGAGGCTGGCCAGAAACAGGTGTTCATACATATACCGACTGGCCAGCTGTTGCTTCAGGCTATCGTCGTTCAGGTAATCTTCCCACGCTTTGATGGTGCTTTTCGTTTCCGCGGAAAGAGGTTCAGGCTGTGACATGGGTGATCCAGCCCTCAGCCATTGCACCAGTGTGTTGTATTCGCTGTCGCTGATTTCGGGCAGGCCGTAGGGCATCCCCCATTCTGGGTGTTCTTCAGCGTACTCATTGAATTCTTCCCGTGTCGGGCACGACTGCGAGCGATTAAGCGCCAGATTATAGTCGTCGCTCAGCAGGGCATCTTCGGGAGCGGGTGCGTTCTTTTTCAGCGCCAGCATCTGATAAATCATAGAGTTGGCAAGGTTAACTTCCGGGCTTTGAGTACGCTCATTTAAAACCGGGTGGAAGCCCATTTGCCGCCACTCAGCAGTAGAGTCGGCATCAATGCCCAGACGTGTAGGCTCTGCAGCCGTCAGTCGTGTGCCGTGATAGACCTTCTGTGGATTGGCGCCCCGCATAATGCCTTCGGCAGATGTAAGCTTTAACTGACATGGTGCATCGTTACAGGCGTGGCAGACAACGCAGCGTTGATCCAGAACAGGCTTTACCTCTTCTCTGAACCAGGCAGCTTCGTCAGTGTTGAAGTCTGCTCTTCGTTCTACCAACAGGGATTTACCGAATAACTCTTCAGTATCGAATGACTGCAGGCCTGCAGTCGCGCAGCCCGTCAGGACGATTATCCAGACGAGCCAGGTTTTTTTGAAAAAATGTTTCATAGTCAGGATTTACGATCAGGCGTAATCGTATGGTCCACCTTTTTTGAGGGCGTTCTGGTACGCAGGAAGGGCGTGCACTTTTTTCACCCAGGCATTGATGGCTGGAAGCTTCGAGGCAATACCTGAGCGGGTCATAGCGGCTTCCAGCGGGAAGATCATTTGAAAATCAGAAGCGCTCATATTTTCGCCGGCGAACCACATATTCTTGCTCAGGTGGTCTTCGATAAAGCGCAAAGAGTTTTCAACGTTCGGGCTGATAAAGCTCTTCATTACCTGGTCGGCAATACCTTTCGCGACAGGGCGTACGAAGAAGGGCATCGGCGCTGTTTTTACTTTGGTAAATACCAGGCTCATAACCAGATAGGGCATCAATGATCCTTCAGCGAAATGCAGCCAGTATTCGTTCTGTTGAGCCGCTTCTGAGTCCGGCGCGGTGGTAAATCGTCCGTCTTTGTCGTAGTTGCGAATCAGGTAATTAACGATGACAGCAGACTCAGCAATGACTTTGCCACCGTCAGTAATCAACGGAGATTTGCCCAGGGGGTGGATTGCCTTTAACTCGTCAGGCGCAAGGTTAGTCTTGGGGTCGCGCTTATAAAGTTTGATTTCATACTCGATGCCGAGTTCTTCGAGTAACCATAGAATGCGCTGAGAACGGGAATTTTCAAGGTGATGAAGCGTGACCATAATTAGAGGACCGTTTAGAACTAAAATTTATCCAACGTTATAACGGACACGCATTCGGATTGAAAGTGCCTTATCAGAGAGGGTGGCAGATTGTGGGTAGCCAAGGTGAAGTAATGGCGGAACAGAGTGTTCCGCTTGATAAGTTAACGGTCAGGTTCAGTGATTTCCGAATTGATACTGGGCGAGGTGTGACTTCATCACGGCCGCCAGCTCCCCGAGTTCTTTGCTGCTGGTACTTATAACAGCCGTTGAACTGAGAACCTCATCAGAGAGGTCTCGCACGTGCGCGACGTTCTTCTCGATCACGGATGTCACCTGGCTTTGCTCTTCTGCTGATGCCGCAATCTGCATGCTCATCTGCTCTATGCCATCGACGCTGGAGGCAACTTCGTCCATTTCTTCGACGGTTTTTTCGATGCCATCCAGTGATTCACGTGTATCTTGTTCTGAGGCTGAAATAGCCTCCCGCACATTTTGAACCTGGTTGCGCAGCGCCTGAATTCTATTCCTGATGTCATCGGTGCTTTCGCCTGTACGACTTGCCAGGGTTCTTACTTCGTCCGCGACTACCGCAAACCCGCGACCTTGTTCGCCAGCTCGGGCTGCTTCAATGGCAGCATTGAGGGCGAGCAGGTTAGTCTGCTCGGCAATTGTCTGAATAACATCAAGTACGGCACCGATGCTTTCGCTTTCGGTTTCGAGCGTTTCAATGGAGGTCATTGAGCGCTTCATATTCTCGCGCAGATGACGTATCGATTTACGTGCTTCGGCAGACAACTTATGGCCATTGATTATTCGCCCGCGAGTATCGCGTACATGATTCGCTGCGTTATCTGCGTGAACCGCTACTTCGCCGACAGACTCACTGACCTCCCGGGTTGCATTCGCGGCCGCATTTACTTCTTCATTCTGGCGATTTACCTTCGTGCTGGTCGACAACGTGACGTCTTCCAGTGTTCGGGCATGTTCATTGAGAGACGTCGATGTCGAATTCACTTTACTCATGAAGTTGTCGAGATCAGACATCAGCTCATTGAGAGACCTGGCCAGACTGCTGATTTCCTGTGCGCCTTGTTCATTGAAGCGGATGCTCAGGTCTTTATTGCTGGCACTGGTGCGTATTTGACGAATGAAGCTGACGATAGGCCGGGTCAGAGATCGGCCAAGTATCGTGGCCAGTAGCGCTCCGGTACCGGCAACTAAAAGAGAGGCTATCAGGCTATAAAGGATCAGGTCTGATTTGGTTTTTGAGACGCTGGCGAAGGCTTCGTTCTCACTCATTTGACTGATCAGCACCCAGGTTTTGTCGAACACGGAAACGGGCGTATACGAGCTGAGAACCGGTGTGCCAGTGACGTCTATCTGGCGTGCTGTTCCACTAGTGCCAGTGCTGGCATTGTTAATTACATCGGTTTTTAGTTTCAGGTAGCCAACGAGTGAATCGCGCTGGCGTATCGCTTCCATAGCACCCGCGGGAACGGCGCTGGAAGGTAGTGAGCTAAGGAACGAATCCGGAGTCTCAAGAAAGCCGCGCATTTCAGACCGAAGCAGATGATCACCGCCAACAAGGAAGTTATCACCGGTTTCGCCCAGGCCCATGTCCCGCCATTGGCTACCGTTACTCATAATTCCCGAAATCGTATCAATAGGCAGCTGTATGATCATGACCCCAATGCGGGTTTCTCCGACGTGGACTGGGGTTGATAGGAAAGCAGCCGCAGCTTCATAAGACGGTGTGTATGGACGGAAGTCGACAAATGCAGATTCCCCTTCGCTCAGCTGCTGGGCTGCGCGGAAAGCGTCTGCGATACCGCTGTCGCGATAAGGCCCGCTGACCAGAGATGTCGCGTAATCCAGCTCTTTGTAGACGCTGTAGACAATATCGCCACGTTCAGACACCAGAAACACATCGTAGAGGCCTTCACTCTGTAAATATTCGCGCAGAAATGGGTGAACCATTTCGTGTAGGGAGTCGTAGTAAGCGTAGGTTGCCGCGCGGGTCATTTTCTCTTTCTCGCCCAGCGGATTTGGATTGCGGGCGATATAGTTGTTCTGCAATGCCAGCGTATTGTTACTCAGGTTCTGCGTGAGGCCGCCAATGTCGGCTCCGGACCCAGTGATGTCTTTATAGCGTGAATTAAATTCTTCGCTGTAATAAGCCGTCAGTTCATTCGCGGACTGATAGTTAACTTCTGTCGCATAGGCATCGAAACCGGCAATCAACTCAGTCAGGGATTCACGAATGAAGGGGCTTTTTGCCAGCAGGCGCAGCTGCTTGTCAGTGTCACTGAAGTAATTCTCGATCTGGGCTTTCTTCTGCTCTCTCTGAGCTGTCAGATTGTCGTTGATCAGGCGCTCTGCATGCTCCGATGAGGCGTTGATAGAGGTTGTTACCGTAACCAGGGTCGTGACCAGAACGGCGGCGACAGTACAGGCGATAACGCTCAGTGTGATTTGCTGTTGAATTCTCATGGGAGTTTCCGTTTAACGATCTGCCTAATTAGGAATAGAATACCGGGCTGAGTGCGAGAGGAGGTGTCATACTTGACACTACCCCCCGGTTAACAGTGTGGCCTGATTGGCTAAAAAGAGTGTAGTTGATAATGGAACGGACAGAGCGGGATTTTTACGCGCGGGATAAAGCTGATCAGGAAGCATTTCTGACGCAAACCTGGTGCAATAACTGTATGGAAGTGGATCTGGGGATGAAAGATCCGGTTGAATACGAGCTTGATGGTGTGGTTTACATCGACGGTAAGTGTGTGAAGTGCGGCAGTACGGTGACCACGGAGATTGCTGACGACGATACTGACGGTGAATGGGACGACGAGTAACGTCATCCCATCCTTAGCGAGCAGGTCTTGGTCGCAGAATTAAGCCTGTTCTTCTGCTTTTTTCCAACGGGTAAACATGAGTGCTGCGATAAACATCAGCGCTATGGTCAGTACTTGAAGCCACATCCAGATGCCGGCGCCTGTCGCAATGATGACTACAAAGTAGAACATTGCCATGTAGGAAAGCCACGAGGCGGCATAGTGCGATTTCTTGATGATGCCTGGAATGAAAAGTAGCAAGGGAATGCACTTGAGTAACCAGAATACCAGTGTGGCTCCGAGAATATCTTCGTCACCTTTTACATGCTCTGGCGCGCTGGCGTAGGTACCTGTCAGTAGAAGCCCAAAAAGACTCACGTAGCAGAGCAACATCGCCCACCAAGCCCGGTTCGACTTCATGCTTCTGCTCCTGACAGTCGTTTCGCCAGTGTGGCCATGCGTGCGCCCTGAGCCTTGCAAAGTCCGATTTCTTCTTTACTCAGATCGTGATCACCATTAGAGCCTGCCCAGTGGGTAGCGCCGTAGGGCGTACCTCCTGAGGAGGTCGTTGAAAGACCCGCTTCGCTGTATGGCAAGCCTGCGATGACCATGCCGTGATGCATCAGTGGTGTCATCATGGAGGTTAGCGTGGTCTCCTGGCCGCCGTGCAAAGACGAGGTTGAGGTGAGGACGCTGGCGGGCTTATCTATCAGCGCGCCAGTCAGCCAGAGGTTGCTGGTGGTATCGAGGAAATACTTCAACGGGGCCGCCATATTGCCAAAGCGGGTCGGGCTACCCAGCACCAGACCGGAGCAGTGTTTGAGGTCGTCGAGCGTGCAGTAGACGGCGCCGTCGTCGGGCACGGCAGCTGCCGTTGCTTCAGAAACCGGGCTGACTTCTGGCACTGTTCGTAAACGCGCTTCCAGCCCCGCGGATTCAATACCACGTGCGATCAGCTTTGCCATCTCGGCGGTTTTACCATGGCGGCTGTAATACAGCACCAGAACATAAGGCGTAGCCATTAGAGAATCTCCAGTACCTGTTCTGGCGGACGGCCGATACGGGCTTGATTGCCTTTGATCACAATCGGGCGCTCTATTAACTTAGGAGATTCGATCATTGCTTGAATGATGGCATCGTCATTAATGCTCTTATCACTCAGGCCGTGTTCTTTGTATTCGGCTTCTTTGGTACGCAAAAGGTCACGAGGTGTGATACCGAGCTTATCAATAACCGCTTTCAGGGTCGCCGCATCGGGCGTGTCTTTCAGATACTCGACCACCAAAGGCTCGACGCCATTTTCCTGCAAAAGCGCCAGTGTCTGGCGGGACTTGGAGCAACGGGGATTGTGATAAATGGTAATATCGCTCATGCTTTTTCTGAATTCCGGTAGACAGTTATTTGGTCGCCATTGTAACAAGGATACCCGTTAAGGATACCTATGAAGCCGAGTTTTATCCCTGAGCCAGCCCATGTGGGTCGCGTGTTATGGCAGACACTGAAGCGTTTCGAAAGTATGGAGCGTCGTAAAGAGGCGGCGGCTCTGACTTATACAACGCTGTTCGCTCTGGTGCCTGTGATCACTGTCAGCTACTCCATTCTGAGCGCAATACCGACGCTGCAGGAATGGGGGCAGGATGCGAACCAGCAACTGCTTAGTTATGTTTTGCCGCAAGGCAGTGAAGTGATTACGGATTACCTGCGCCAGTTCAGTGAGCAGGCGAGACAGTTGACCTGGATTGGTATTGCAGCCTTATTTGTCACCTGCATTTTTCTTTTGCAGACCATCGAAGGGCAGTTTAATCGTATCTGGAACGTTGAAAGTTCTCGTTCGAAAATTCAGACATTTTTCCGCTACTGGGCGGTATTGAGCCTGGGGCCACTGCTGTTTGGTGCCGGGGTGGCCACATCGTCGGTTCTGGCGTCGATGCCGCTCTGGGAGAGCTCTCCGGGAGGGCCGCTCACCATTCTGGCGCGGCTTATTCCATGGATTCTGACCATCGCCGCAGTGACTGTGGTTTATCTGATGGTCCCCAACTGTAAGGTGCCTGTGCCACACGCGTTGATTGCTGCTGTCATTGTAGCTTCGACATTCGAACTGGGTAAGTTCCTGTTCAGTGGTGCTTTGGGATTGTTCCCTTCTTACAAACTGATTTACGGCGCGTTTGCTGCTGTGCCGCTGTTTCTGTTGTGGATCTACGTATCCTGGATGCTTTTACTGTTGGGCGCTGAGTTGAGTTATGGCTTGAGCCACTATCGCCGTCCCGGTGCAGGACGTTTTCCGGTGAATGAGCGCCTGCGTCTGGCCCAGATTCTTATCAAGGCACGCAGTGGCGAGACACTTAACCGCGAACTGGATATTCGCCGTCAGTTGGGCGACGTGGATGCCGGGCGTGTTACCAATATGCTTAATGAATTCCGCCGGTCAGGCTGGGTGGTGTTCACCGAAGAGGGCCGTTGGGCATGGGTTCGTGCCCCAGAGACGATTAAAACGTCTGAGTTCTTTGCCGGACAGACATTGAAAGAGCTGTGCAAGGCCAATGCCGGAGACGCCAAAAAGCTGGTGAAATTGCGCCAATGGCAAAACGACTTTAGCTCAGAGTTCGAAGAGCGCTTTGATGTACCACTCAGTGAATTACTTGACTGAGGCCGTTATTCAGCGCCTGATCAGGCCTGCCGCCTGGCCAGTGGAACGATGAGCAGATATACCAGGAGACCGGAATGAAACATGCGATACAGGACGTAGCGAGTGAGGAAGTACCGAGTGGGGCAGGTACGCCAGAGATCAGCGCTCCAGCGGTCTCGTTGCGCGTGCATCCGCAACGATCTTCGCTCTATGAAGAGTTGCATAACCGTCCATCGCCCATTATTGATGGAGGCTGTCAGGTCACTCATTTTACCGTGATGCTCGACAACAATCGTGAAGAGATTCTTGAGCATGTAAACGACCTGTGTCGGCGCTACAGTGTGCCAGTGCCTGGCACTGGCTCAAGTTGTCTGTATCAGGATTTTGGTGGCTTTGAATTGCGCTGGGAGAGGCACCTTGAGTTCGCGAACTTTACCTTTATCAGTAAAGATGCCGCGCCGTTTTCGGATGATGCATTGGCGTTTATCCCAAAAGACTGGTTGGCCAGCATGCCGGGCGAACTTGTGGTTGCCGTCAATCTGGTGATGGTTGAGTCAGAACCCAGCGAAGTGGATCTGAAACGTTGGTTTGAAGGGCAGCGGGTTTCTGGTTCTGAAGTTGCCGAAAACAAGGCTCAGGTCTGGA
This sequence comes from Oceanospirillaceae bacterium, assembly GCA_002724925.1. Classification (GTDB taxonomy): domain Bacteria; phylum Pseudomonadota; class Gammaproteobacteria; order Pseudomonadales; family Oceanobacteraceae; genus Thalassolituus. The sequence goes on along the minus strand of PBQA01000033.1, from coordinate 179,207 downwards.
CGGCTTTCAAACTACATAGTGATGGTTTTGGGCGAATAGTGGCCTGGAACCGGGACCTTAATGCGTATCAGGCTGGGCGAATGGTACAACGTCTGTGTGAGCTTGAAACCTATCGCTTAATGTCTCTGCTGGCTCTGCCGGTCGCCCGCGAAATGGGCGCTGAGCTTTCGCGCATTGAAGATAATCTGGCGACACTGAACCTGAGTATTTCAGAAATCGATAAAGAGAAAGATGAGAGGGAGCTTCTACAGGAATTGTCGCATCTTGCTGCTGAGGTTGAGCGTCATCGCTCTGATACAAACTTCCGATTTTCTGCGTCCGTGGCCTATCACGATCTGGTTCGTGACAGGATCAAACAACTCCAGGAAGTTCCGATGGATGGTGTTCAGAGTTTGCAGGAATTCCTTGAGCGTCGACTCACGCCCGGCATCAAAACATGTAACTCTGTCAGAGACCGCCTTGAGGATCTTTCCCGTCGTATTCACAGGACCACAAGTCTTCTCAGGACGCGAGTTGATCTGTCGATTCAGGAGCAGAATCAACACCTGCTGTCCTCTATGAACCGTCGTAGCCAGTTACAGCTGAGGTTGCAGCAGACGGTGGAAGGGCTATCTGTCGTGGCAATTGGCTACTATCTGCTGTCGTTGTTGGAGATAGCATTCAATGGCGTTAAAGCGGTCGGTGTCCCTATTGACGTCAGCCTGGCGAAGGGAATAGCCATGCCCGTCGTACTGCTTCTGGTACTGCTGGGTGTGCGCAGTGTACGTACACATATCACGCGCCGTAACCGGACAGCGGATACTCCGGGCGGAAAGAGCAACCGGCAGTAATCTGACACTGTGCGGTAAGGAATGACCGCTCCCTTCTTTACTTGCCTGATTTTAAAGGGAATTTGGGTTTTGGCTTGTTAATTGCTGAATCCTCCACATCTTCAGTGGAGGGTGCAGTATGCTGAATTGGTTACCTGAACATATACAGAAGCCGGTAGCGTCGATACCGACAACCGGCACTCCTCATTCTCTCGTCCGCCGTTCAGCGGATGTGCTTGCACTTCTTATCCGCGATGCACTTCTTGCGGGTGATCACGAGAGCGCGTTTGCACTGGCTGGAGTACGCGACGTGCTCAACGGGCTGAGCAAACCGACCGACATACTCCGTCGACGTGCCGAATCTGACGCATATGACTTTATAGCCGACTACACTGAAAGCCAGGCAGAGGCTGGAATACGCGGGCAGGCTCTTTCTGATCTTAAGTTGGTCGCGGATGTTCTTGCAGCAACCGACATTGCCCGTAAACAGGAAGCAGCCTCGGGGCAACTCTGCAGTTTTGCCCGTGTTGAAGAGATTATCGGAAATGTGTATGCGAAAAATAACGACTAGCCTGCTGCTATCAGCGGCGGTGCTTCAGGCAGAAGCCTCTACCTTTCAATGGGGGCAGGAGATTTCAGGGGCGCCCGATACTGGCGTTGGCACTCGGTTTGCGACCAGTACCGTTGCTATCTCTCTGCCTCTAGAGCGGGCCGACAGAGGAACAGAATCTCTCACTTCGGATGTGTCACTGGAGCTCACGGAGTTTCGCTGGGAAGGCGCTAATGCTGCCGAAGGTGAGTACATCTGGTTATCGGTACCCATCAAATATCGTCAGAAGCGCACTGGCAGCACAGAATTTCATCTGATGGCTGAGCCCGGTGTTATGACTGATCTCGATGCCGTTGGCACGGAAAATCTGAATCTGAATGTCGAAATCAGTGGGCGAACTTATACTGGTCGAACAACCTTCTGGCAGTACGGTATCCTCGTAGACCGTAAGTTTGGCGACCGCAAGCCACGCCCTTTACTGGCGTTGGCTACCAAGCTGACATCAGATACTGAGATGTGGTTGGGCTTTCCAAAATCAAATATACAGACGCGTTGGAGTCAGGAGTTTTCAACGTACGCCCGTTTCTATCCGGACGGTGGCTACTGGAAGGAAGAAGTGGATGGACTGACGCCAGCGAAAGTCACTACCATTTCTTACACCAACTGGCGAATGGGCGTCGGTGCAGAGTTCCGCTGGCGCAATGGCGTCTGGTTAAATGCCGAAGTGGGTCAACTACGAAATCGTACGATCAGAGCTACAGACAGTACCGGAGTCGAGGTCAGTGCAGACCCGGCTGAAAACGGGTATTGGCAGCTGGGTGCCAGCCTGAGATTCTGATACATTGGGCAGAGTGTCAGATAACAGGTTGCTTATGCTTCACTTTGCCCGCTACACCCAAGTTAGTTTCTATCATCTGGCGGTATTGATTGTCTTCTTGGTGCCATTCGCGGCATCGGCAGCGCCGCCACCATTCCCCGACAGTGAATTAATTGATCGTTCCGAAGAAGACGTTTCCCGTTACCGGCTGGTTCTTTCAGAACTGAAACATCAACGCGCGGATACTTTTGGCGAGCGAGAGATGCGTGTGTCTGGTGAGCGCCTGCGTTCCCTTTACAACTTGCCCGACGGTGTCAGTCTTGAAGAAGTCCGCGTGTACTTTCGACGCCAGACCGATGGCCAGAGAGTTCTCTATGAATGTATCGGCATTGATTGTGGCAGCAGTAATTTCTGGGCGAACGACGTGTTTGATGTTTCCAGTCTGGTCAGTAGAGACAAGGACCAGGCGTATTTCGTCACCATTGAGCCCTATGCCGATACTCAGAAGTTGACCATGGTGTATATCTCAATGCGCGGTGGTCGCCAGCCCAAAGTTCTGATTGATCAGGTGGTTACCCGGACGCCACTCAAAATAGGGCAGGTCACTCAAGACGAGGTGCTCGCTTCGTTATCTGTTACTTCGGGGTGGTTGCCAGGCTTTGTCGCTGACAGCCGCGGTGTGAATATCACCGAGAGTCAGATACTTTTTGACGCGGTTCAGGGACTATCGGTTGGTCTTAGATCTCGTCTGCACTTAATGGTGCACTGTTATGATGGTGCCCATATCAAGGACACATTAGAATGCTCTGAAAGATTGGCCGAGCAGGTGCGCAAGGCGTTACCGGGCATTGATGTCCGAGCGCATGGTGCCTTAACTCCTGCTCCTTCGGCTGACCGCCGTCCGGCTGTGCGGTTTACGTTCTGGCCGGGCCGTTAAATCAGATCACTGTCAGGCAGCTGCCTGAGGATAGGAACAGACAACCCGATGAATCACGAGAAAAAAACCGTCGCGCTCGCGTTGGGCAGTGGCGGTGCGCGCGGTTACGCCCACATTGGAGTCATTCAGGCGCTTGAAGAGCGCGGCTATGACATTGTTAAGATTTCTGGCTGCTCAATGGGCGCCATTGTTGGTGGCTTCTACGCTGCCGGCAAGCTTCCTCAATATCGTGACTGGGTAACGAGTCTCGGCTACATCGATGTTTTGAAACTGGTCGATTTCAGCTTGCTATCGGGTGGTGCTATCAAGCTTGAGAAGGTGTACGGGGTGATGGGCGAGTTGCTCGGCGAGATTAATATCGAAGATCTTAATATTCCCTATACATCGGTGGCGACCGATCTGAAGCATGATAAGGAAATATGGTTCCAGCGTGGGTCATTGGTTGAGGCGATGCGCGCATCGGCGGCGATTCCTACGATCCTTGAGCCAGTCATCACCGATGGCATGATGCTGGTAGATGGTGCGGTGCTTAATCCTCTGCCTATTACTCCGTGTGTATCTGCTCACGCGGATCTGATTATGGCGGTCGATATTAATGCTGATGTTCCCACCCCTCAGAATCTCGTTCGTGATGTCGCTGAATCAGAGAGCGAAAAGAAAGCCTGGCTTAATACCGTTATGGATCGTGCTTCTGAATGGCTTGGTAAACGTACCAACGAAGCTCGAAAAGAAGCAGATGAGAATCTCGGTAAATTAGAGACTCTCACCCGGATGTTTGAGGTCATGCAGTCCTCGCTTAGCCGGTTTAAGACCGCAGGATATCCACCTGATCTGTTGATCCGCATTCCCACCGAGAGCTGCGAGATGTACGAATTCTATCGTGCCCAAGAGATGGTGGATCTGGGTTACCAGATTGCGAATGACGCTCTGGATGCTTTCGAGCATGGCCATAGTAGTCTCTATGGTGAGCGGCGCTGCTGATCCTGATACAATATTGCCTTTTTACACGGGCCAGACCTGATGAAATTCGACCAACTTGCTCAGGAAGCCATCAACGAACTGTCTACGTTGCAGGATTTTGTGCGCTGGGCAGTCAGTCGCATGGCGGAACATGAGGTTTACCATGGTCATGGCGCCGATAATCCGTGGGATGAAGCGCTGTATCTGGTTGCGCACGCACTAAACTTACCATGGCAGCTGGCGGACAACTGGCGGTCTTCGAAGCTGACCCGGTCCGAGCGGGAACGTGTTATCGACCTGCTCGGTCAACGTATACACGAAAAAGTACCAACGCCTTATCTCACTGGCGAAGCCTGGTTCTGTGGCAAACCCTATCTGGTGGATGAGCGGGTGCTGGTGCCGCGGTCGCCGATTGGCGAGCTTATCCAGGCGCGTTTTTCGCCCTGGCTCCCTGAAGGTGCAGAGCCTGCGCGTATTCTGGATCTTTGCACAGGTTCTGGCTGTATCGGCATCGCTTGTGCGCACGAGTTCGGCGATGCTCAGGTGGAGCTGCTCGATATTTCGTTTGAGGCCTTAGAAGTCGCTGAGGCAAATATTGGCCTGCACGTCGTTGACGATCGCGTCTTTGCGTTGCAGTCGGATTTGTTTTCTGCAGCGAGTGGACGTTACGACATCATTGTGTCGAATCCTCCTTATGTCGATGCCGACGATATGGCTGAGTTGCCGAAAGAGTATCGCCATGAGCCTGAACTGGCTTTGGCAGCAGGAGAAGACGGTCTGGATCTGGTCAGAATTATGCTGGCTGAAGCCCGGGAGTACCTGACCGACGACGGTATATTTATCCTTGAGGTCGGTAACAGCTTCCCAGCTTTGCAGGCAGCTTACCCCCAGTTGGCTTTCGAGTGGCTTGAGTTTGAACATGGCGGGCACGGCGTCTGTGTTCTGAGAGCGTCAGATCTTGATGTATTAACTGAAGAATTAACAACAGGCGCTTGAGCGCTGCGACGGAAATTTTATGTCTGGTAACAGTTTCGGAAAATTATTCACAGTCACCTCGTTCGGTGAGAGTCACGGACTGGCCCTTGGGGCTATTGTTGATGGTTGCCCACCGGGTATTCCACTGACTGAAGAAGATCTGCAGGCCGATCTGGATCGTCGTAAGCCGGGAACCTCGCGTCACACAACTCAGCGTCGCGAGCCTGATCAGGTGAAGATTCTGTCTGGTGTGTTCGAAGGCAAGACTACGGGTACTCCTATTGGTCTGATCATCGAAAATACAGATCAGCGTTCTAAAGACTATTCGAACATTGCCAAAACCTTCCGCCCTGCACATGCCGATTACGCCTATACGCAGAAGTATGGCTTCCGTGATTATCGCGGCGGTGGTCGTTCATCTGCACGCGAAACTGCGATGCGCGTTGCTGCCGGCGCGATTGCCAAGAAAGTTCTGGCCGGACAGGGCATCGAAGTTCGCGGCTATCTTTCACAATTAGGCCCGATCAAGGCTGAAGCCTTTGACTGGAATGAGGTGCACAACAATCCTTTCTTCTGTCCTGACGCGAGCAAAGTGCCAGAAATGGAAGAGTACATGGATAAGCTGCGCAAAGAGTGTAACTCTATCGGTGCCCGCATCAGCGTCGTAGCGACAGGCGTAAAGCCGGGGCTCGGTGAGCCGATCTTTGATCGCCTCGATGCTGATCTCGCTCATGCACTCATGAGTATCAACGCAGTGAAGGGCGTAGAAATTGGCGACGGTTTCGACGTTGTCGAACAGAAAGGTACTGAGCACCGTGACGAAATGTCACCTGAAGGCTTCTTGAGTAATCATGCAGGGGGCGTACTTGGTGGAATTTCAACGGGGCAGGATATCATTGCGCATATCGCGCTTAAGCCAACCTCGAGCATGGCTCTGCCGGGCCGCTCAGTGGATACCGACGGTAATTCGATTGAGGTAATCACGAAGGGGCGTCACGATCCGTGTGTGGGCATTCGTGCAACACCGATTGCTGAAGCTATGATGGCGATTGTTCTGCTTGATCACCTGATGCGTGATCGTGGTCAGAATGCGGATGTGGTATGTACCACGCCAGTCATTCCAGGCCAGGCACCAGAATAGACACCGGGCTACACTCTCTTAATACCAGCGGGCAGCGCCTGGCCGCTGGTAACTCCAGTTATCATACATGTCTGGTCGTCCGCTGATGCCAGTTTCTCCATCACGCTTTGCGCTGTTTTACGCGCTGTATTTCGCCCTCCTGGGGTGTATTGCTCCGTTCTGGGGGCTTTACCTGAAGCACCTGTCGTTTACAGCTGTTGAGATCGGTAGCCTCATGGCCTTGTTTGGTGTTGTGAGAATTCTTGCACCCAATATGTGGGCGGCTCAAAGCCGACGGTTCCGTGGCCCGGTTCAGATGGTGCGAATGGCTGGGCTTCTGACTCTGATATGCTTTTCTTTGATTTACATGACGCAGAGCTACTTCGGTGTGGCTGCGGTTATGATCGCGTACGGCTTTTTCTGGGCAGCCATGCTGCCGCAGTACGAAGTGCTCTGTATGCAGTCTTTGTCGAATCAAGTTGATCGTTATAGTCGTGTGCGCATGTGGGGGTCGGTTGGCTTTATCGTCAGTGTCGTATTGCTGGGTGCGGTGCTTCAGGCGTTGAGTATCTCAGTGCTACCTGCGGTGATGTGGGCACTCATGTTTTGCATCGTCGGTAATGCCTGGCTGATGCCACACGTTAACCATCCGGTCAAACCTGATAGTCCGACGGACCAGCAGTTCTGGCGACGATTGCTTCAGGGCCCTGTGGCCGGCTTTATTCTTCTTAATGTCCTGCTTCAGCTTTCTTTCGGCCCTTATTACACCTTTTTCAGTATCTACCTGGAGGAGGCCGGCTACAGTGCCAGTCTGACCGGTGTGATATGGGGAGTCGGGGTAATTGCCGAAGTCATTCTGTTCTGGCAGTTCGGACGCATCATGCATCTTCTCAGTTGGAGGGCGTGGATTGTTCTGAGTCTGGCCCTGACGGCCGTTAGATGGACGTTGACCGGATACCTTATCGGATCTCTCTGGGTGCTTCTGCTGTTGCAAATCTTACACGCGTTCAGTTTTGGCGTGATGCATGCCGTATCCATGCGTTACGTTCAGGCACTTTTCCCTGATCATCTTCAGGGTCGCGCACAGGCATTGTACAGCAGTGTCAGTTTTGGCTTAGGAGGTGCAGTTGGTGCCTGGGTCAGTGGCTTGCTCTGGGAGCCGCTGGGTGGCACGCTGGTATTTGTGCTTGCAGGGGGCGCATCTGTGGCCGGTGCGGTCGTAGCCTGGCTTAGTTTGTCCCCTGACGAGCAGCGACAGAGCCGCCAATAACCACAAAAAGGAACACGAAATGAAAGTGAATGTCACATTCGATATGACGCCAGAAGAATTCCGTCGTCTGCTTGGTTTACCCGACGTTCAGCAATTTCAGACAGATGTGTTTGAACAAATGATGGAAAAAATGAAGGCGGGAGAAGAGGGATACGATCCTATGAGTATCTACCAGCCAATGATGGAAAAAGGCATGAGTGCAATGACCAATTTTCAGCAGAATCTGATGTCTATGATGATGGCTGGACAGTCCAAAGACTGACTTAATTGGATAAATTCGGACACAGTGACGGGCAATGTAAGCTTTGCTCATTCCGGTGCGGTTCAAGGGGTGCAATCACCGCTGTGACTGCTACTTTAATCGTACGGCTGTCACCCAAGTGTAATGTTACTTCTGCAGCATGTGGAAGTGACAGTTGTTCTTACCAACCATTGAAGGAGCAAGACCATGCAAGAGAATATTCTTAATGCATTCGCTGAACAGGCAAAAACGATGTACGCGCCTATGTCGAAGTTCAACAGTCTGTTCGTTGAAAACATGGAGAAGCTGACTGAGTATCAGATCAACGCGGTTAAGAGCTACGCTGAAATGGGACTGAGCCAGATGAAATCTGCGGCTGATGTACAGGACCTGGAATCAATGCGTACGTTCGCGTCGTCTCAGGCTGAAGTTGCATCTGGCATGAACAAGAAAATCATGGAAGACGTTAAAACACTGTCTGACATGACTATGGAGTTCAAAACCCAGATGGAAGGCATCATGGAAGAGATGCGTAACACTGCGGCAGAGACTGCGAAAACAACAGCTAAAACTGCAGCGTCGAAAGCCAAAGCGGCTTAATCTGGCGGCTGCAGTAGATAAGGCCACCCTTTGCGGTGGCCTTTTTTGATTGGACGTCTTACTAACTGAGTTGTTTATTAATTGCATGGAGATTGAACGTCGATGAGTGATGTGTCTGAGCAGCTGACGGCTGCAGTTAGCGATTATTATGATATGGCTATACAGGCGGCGGAGCATACCGGCAAAGTTTGGGAAAAATTCATAAAGCAGCCGACCTCAGCAGAAGACCCGGCAGCGTGTGTATTGAACGATTTCTCAGAAGCCCTTAAAGAGCTGGGTGAAGCCATGATGGAGCACCCGGATAAACTTATCGATGACCAGATGGATCTGCTTAAACAGCAGCAGGCGTTATTTCAGTACACTGTGCTTCGCTTGATGGGCAAAGAGGTTGAGCCCGTCGTTGAGCCAGAAAAAGGCGATAAACGATTCAAAAATGCGGAATGGGAAGCCAATCCATTCTTTGATTACCTAAAGCAGCTTTACCTTATTCAGGGGAATACCCTGAAAAAGATGATTGATGATACAGACGGCCTGAGCGATAACGCCCGACGTAAAGTCGAGTATCTGATTCGTCAGTATACAAACGCGATGGCTCCTTCTAATTTCGCCGGTCTCAATCCTGATGTGATCAACAAAACACTTGAAACCGGTGGCGCTAATCTTGCTCATGGCATCGAGCAATTAACGGAAGATCTGGAAGCCAGTGCAAATGGTGCACTGAATGTTGCGATGACGGATACCTCAGCATTTCAGGTCGGCGTTAATGTAGCCACTACGCCCGGAAAAATAGTGTATCAGAATGAATTGATGCAACTGATTCAGTATTCACCAACGACAGAAGAAGTGTTCAAACGACCGCTTCTGGTTGTCCCGCCATTTATTAATAAATATTACATCATGGACCTGCGCGAGAATAACTCGCTGCTTCGTTGGCTGGTGGGTCAGGGACACACGGTGTTTGTCATCTCGTGGGTTAACCCCGGTCCGTCATTGCGCGATAAAGGGTTTGATAATTATCTGCTGGAAGGGCCGGTCGAAGCGTTGAACGTGATCGAGCAGATTACCGGTGAGAAAGACGTTAACGCTATCGGCTATTGCCTTGGCGGAACCCTGCTGTCAGCAACCCTTTCTTACTTGAAGAAAAAGCGCAAAGAGCGTATTAAGTCAGCGACTTTTCTGGCAACACTGATCGACTTTTCTATGCCTGGTGAAATTGGCGTATTTATTAACGAAACGACCATTGCAGGACTAGAAAAGCAAATGGACATGCTTGGCTACTATGATGGTCGCCAGATGTCATTCAGCTTTAACACGCTGCGAGAGAACGATTTGTTCTGGTCTTTCTTTGTGAATAATTACCTGAAAGGCGAGCGTCCGGCAGCGTTTGATTTACTGTACTGGAACACAGACAGCACCAACCTGCCGGCGCGGATGCACTCCTATTATCTGCGCAATATGTACCTGAATAATCGGCTGCGAGAGAAGAATGCACTGGAGGTCGATGGCGTGAAAATCGATCTGTCCGCCGTTAAAGTTCCAACGTATTTTCTTTCGACCTCGCAGGATCACATTGCACTCTGGAAGGCCTCTTATGAAGGTGCCAAAGTGCTGGGAGGTAAACCACGCTTTGTCCTGGGTGGCTCAGGCCATATTGCAGGTGTTATCAACCCGCCAGCGGCTGACAAATACAATTACTGGACTAACGATGCTTTGCCTGACGACAGTGATGAATGGTTCCAGGGAGCTGAGAGCCATCGAGGCTCGTGGTGGCCGGACTGGGAAGCGTGGATTCAGGAGCAGGGTGGTGCAGAGCGTGTACCCGCCCGGGAACCGGGAGACGGCCCGCTGGCGGCCATAGAAGATGCCCCCGGTAGCTATGTTCGTATGCGTATTCAAGACGTTGTTGGGCGTTGAATGGTGTTTGTATGATTCCACTCATAGTTGCTCAGGCAGTTTCTGTCGGAGCAACTTTTGGGTATCATCAAAACCTTAGTCAGCATTGAGAGAAGCTCGTGTCTCAGTTTGATCAGGAATCGATCGTCTACGGCGTGATTCGCCATATTCCTTCCACAGAAGATCTCGCAGCCCGTCGCGAGCGCCGCACCAACTGGGGGGCGATCCAGACCTTACCTGTCGGTTTGGATGATGACTTCTCCCTACTTAAGCGAGAGATGTTTTCAATTTCAGGCGATGATATTTTCAGTGGCGCTTACCAGACTCAGATCATTCACTTTGCCGCCTCATACCGTGCTGTCGAGTATGAATGGGAAAACTGGTTGCGTCAGTTTGAAAGCCTGCTGAAAGCGATGCATTGGGTTTCCGCGACGGTGCACCTTGAGACTGAGTTGTCAGGAAAGCACACCTTCAATTGGCAGGCCGAGCACGGTCATACACCGTCGGACGCTGAACTGCGTATGAGCTGTGAGTGGGAGCGGGAGGGCGCATTTGCCATCTGACTTTCACTCTGGCGATGGACAGGCGCCAGAAGAGGGTGTCATCCGCGTTCCCTATGACCGCCTGTCTGCAGATGCCCTTGATGGCATCATCGAAGAGTTTATCAGCCGTGAGGGCACCGATTACGGCGACTACAACTATTCCTTTGACGACAAAAAAGAACAGGTTCGCGAACAGATTCGTCGTGGACTGGTTGTGATCCTGTTTGACCCCGTCGGAGAAACCTGCCAGCTGGCGCTAGCAAATCAGTTACCGCCGGGGATTTGAACACTCGAATTTATAACTTATTCCGGATTAAATCACGCAACAGAAACCGGTTTGGCGACAAAGCATCGACGACGGTTTGACTGGTACTGACGGCATCGCCTGTCATCTGCTCGGCGATGAGCTCTGCGCATAAAGAAGAGGACGCCAGTCCTCGCGAGCCGTGGCCAATATTCAACCAGACTCCGCTCATCCAGGGCATAGGCTCACGAGGGATACGCTTCGCGTTTTTCGTCATCGGGCGGAAGCATTCTATAAAGGCGTCTTTTTTCACCAGAGGCCCTGCCATCGGCAGATAGTCTGGTGTTGTACAGCGAAAGCCCACACGCCCTCCAATAATTTCAGCGGAGTTCGCAGCCGCTTCCCATTCAGAACCAAAATCACAGAGATGGCTCAGGTTGGTTTGATGATCCGAGTCCCGAAGCTCTGTTTCTTCATCTTTTAAGTTATAGGTAGCACCGAGTACGAGGCGTCCGTTGACTGGCGGTGCCATGTAGCTTCGCGCGCAGAGGACGGTATCAGCCGTTGGTAATGCATCAGCATTAAGATAGGTAAGCTGCCCACGAATTTTTTTGGTTGGCAGGTAGCTATTATCACCAGCAAGTTCATTCGCTTGGTGAGCTGTTGCTATGACGATCGCAGAGGCATCAAGGTCACCAGAATCAGTAGTAATGGTCAGTGCATTCTGCTCGCCAGTGATATTCGTTATTGTCGTGGTGATCAACTGAATATTGGAGTGATTGACGAGGGCTCTGCAAAAATCAGCCGGAGACACCCAGCCGGCCGCTGGGAAGATCAGCCCCTTCTTTTCGCTATCGTACGCTACGAACTCAGCGGGTGGTTGGTGCCGCTCAATAAAGCGTTGCTGACGCACTTCTTCTTTAGCGCTGTAAGCGAGCTGTAGTACACCACAGGCATTCCAGGTTTTATTGTTCTCTGCTGGAGCTCCCAGTATACGCTCGACTTCTTTGAGAGCGAGCAGGTAGGCCTGACGATAAAAATCAGAATGGGTTGCCTGGTCGTCTGCGGCCAGCTTTATGTAAAGTCCGCCCTGTGGATTCCCTGAGGCCCCATTGGCGATACCTTGTGGGTCGCACAGCGTGACCCGGAAACCACGCTCTGCCAGCGCGCGCGCGGTGGTGCAGCCTGCCAGACCGGCACCTGCAACGATCACCTTACTGGCGTTTTCAAGTGGTGCAGGGAACAGCTGCCATGGGAGATGGTTGTGCAACCGGCTTTTCTCTGGGCCAGCAGTTGCTGCATACCTACCTGCGAGCATCTCTCGTTTGCGGCCGAAGCCCGGTACTTTTGAGATGTTAAAACCGGCGCCTTTTAAACCCCGCCTGACTATGCCTGCTGCAGTAAAGGTCGCCACCGTCGGTATTCGATCTGCGCGAGGGTTTCTGCTAATGCGCCGAATCTCAGAAAACAGTGCGTCAGACCACATCGCAGGGTTTTTCGCTGGGGCAAAGCCATCAAGAAACCAGGCGTCTACCGGGCCGTTTAACTCCGGGAGAGCCTGGTGTACGTCATCAAAAATCAGCGTCAAAGAGACCCGCTCATCCGGCCATTTGAGAGTATGGAACCCTCTTAATGCCGGGGGGTAAGCTTCAATAAGCTTTTCTGATAATTCACTAAGCTCCGGCCACAGGGCCAGTGCTTTCTGCAGTTGTTCACGGCTTAACGGGAATTTTTCGATGCTGGTAAAGTGCAGCCAGTTATTCTTGCCAGGAGTGGATTGGAATGCCTGCCAGGTAGCAAGAAAATTGAGCCCGGTGCCAAAGCCGGTCTCAATAATGCGGAAGGGCGCCTGGTGCGACTGCCAGCGCTGCGGGAGGCCATTCTGTTTCAGAAAAACGTAGCGGGTTTCCTCTAAGCCGTTCTCAACTGAAAAGTATGGGTCGTCGAAATCATCAGCCACCGGGAGCCCTTGCTCGTTCCAGGTGAGGTCTGGATGCTTCAGGACCGTATCGGTATCACCCGTGGTTGTTTCTTTGATGCTCAAATTTCTCACCCGTCCGGTTTCTCGGTGCGTATTGTAATAAAGCTGACGAAGGAGCGGTATACTCCCGGTCATGATGATTGAAATAGCAACCGTACTCTTTCCTGTCGTGCTCTGTGCTTTAGTGGGCGCAATATGGGCACACACCCGCACTGGCTACGACAGTGATTTTGTTTCCCGCCTGGTGCTGAATATAGGTGCGCCTTGTCTGATGTTGTCGGTATTGGGGCAGGTCGATATTGATCCACAGGTCTTTGGTCAGACAGCCTTAGCTTGCGTGCTGGTAATGATATTGATGACGCTTCCGGGCATCCTGGTGCCGCGCCTGTTGGGGGACAGTGTTCGTACGTATTTACCGTCCTTTCTTTTTCCTAATGTCGGCAATATGGGGCTTCCCGTTTGCATGTTGGCTTTTGGAGAGCAGGGGCTGGCACTGGCTCTGGCCTTTTTTATGATGCTGTCTGTTGCGCATTTCCCCGTGGGAATTTTGCTTGCAGGAGGCAAAGACGCTGGCGGGCTGGGCGGTGTTGCGCGCATGCCTATTATGTATGCGATCCTACTGTCTGTGATTCTGGTCATAACCGGCGCGCGCTTGCCCGAGTTTCTGAATAACGCAGTTGGGTTAATTGGAGGTATGACCATTCCCCTTATGTTGATTACCCTCGGGGTGTCGCTATACGGCCTGAAGGTGAGTGGGTGGAACAAGGCATTGTTATATAGCCTGATACGCATACTGGGTGGGTTGTCCGCAGGGCTACTGGTTTGCTGGTTTATGGAACTCGAGGGTGTCGCTCGAGGTGTGGTATTGATACAGAGTTCTATGCCGGTTGCGGTATTTAACTATCTTTTTGCGGTTCGCTATAACAAAGAACCCGGCGCAGTGGCCGGGTTAGTTGTTGTATCGACCTTTATGTCGTTTGCGTTTCTGCCGGTTCTCCTGGCACTTTTGCTGTGACAGGGACAGGTTCAATGATCACGGGTCGACCATTCGCTGGCACTTTTAGTTTTCAATTAACGGCGCCGCGGCTTCTTTCGCCTCTTTTTCAACGACGACAGCGCTGTTAATCACGATGTCGTTGGCTGGCTGGTCGCGGCGCCCAACCCGAGTTTCTGCGATTTTATCGACCACGTCCATGCCTTTGACCACTTCACCAAATACCGCGTAGCCATAGTCGCGAACGCCATGGTCAAGGAAGCTGTTGTCTTTGACATTGATAAAGAATTGGCTTGTGGCACTGTCAACGCTTGCGGTGCGAGCCATTGCTACTGTACCGCGTTTATTTTTGAGGCCATTTTTGGCCTCGTTTTTGATCGCTGCACGGGTCGGCTTGCGGTTCATTGAGGCATCGAAGCCACCGCCTTGTATCATGAAGTTCTTGATGACACGGTGAAAGATGGTGCCGTCGTAGTGACCTTCTTCCACATAGGTCACGAAGTTTTCCACAGAGATTGGAGCTTTTTCTTTGTCGAGCGCCAGTTCAATGTAACCTTCACTGGTATTGAGCCCGATATGGATACTCTCTTCTGCATTTTTGTCTGCTGCATTGGCGCTAAATACAGGAAGCGCCAGGAGTGCCAGCATTAGAAACTTACGCATGAAATTTTCCTTTTTTATTAAATGTATCTGCTTTATGCCCAGCCGCTGTTACTACGACGGCCGCGAAGACCCGGTAGAATAAGTCCACCGATAATACCGACGACAATCAGACCGCCGCCGTAGATCAGATAGGAGAGACTTCTGTCGCCACGCAATTCCTGATTTTCCGCTGACAGTGTACTGACCTGAAGTTCCAGCTCCTGCGTTTTTCGCGTCAGCTTTCGTGCTTTTTCGTCAAGTGCGACGGCATTTTCAGAAATAGAGCGGATGCGCTCCAGCTCGCGTTCTAATTCTGTACTGGAGCGGCTGGCATCTGCGCGTTCAGACTTAGCCGTTTCGAGTTCTTGAGTCAGTTCTTTAACCTGGTTCCGGGCTGTAGTCAGTTCGGCTTTGATATTGTCGAGTTCACGATTTGCAAGAATCAGGTTCTCTTTGGCGACAGGCTCGTTAACGAGGTACTGAGTGCGAACGTAGCCTTCAACGCCTTTTGTCGTTTTCACATGAGTGAAGTCACCTTCTTCGCCAAGGTAGATAAGGTGCTCGCCACTCTGAACGACTTTCAGAATCCGGTACTCATTAGATGGGCCAGAGCGTAGCTGGATATACAGTTTATCGGTTACATAGCGCTTTTCGACAGCTTGTGCTGCCTGGCTGGCAAGCATGAGTCCGAGTAGCAGGCTGATCATGTACTTCATTGAGTCCTCCATCACTGATCTTGTTAGTCTTCTTAGCTTCAGTGGGTACTGTTTAAGGTAATACTTTTTTGAACGGTTTGACGACGACGTTTGCGTATACGCCAGCTGCAACGTAAGGGTCGGCATCTGCCCATGCCTGTGCCGCATCAAGTGAGTCAAATTCAGCAACGACCAGGCTGCCAGTGAAGCCAGCTTCACCTGGGTCGTCACTATCAATGGCAGGGTGTGGGCCTGCAATCAGGAGTCGACCTTCGTTTTTCAGCGCTTCGAGTCGTTCAAGGTGGGCTGGGCGGGCTTGTTTCCGCAGTGGCAAGCTGTTTTCTATGTCCTGACTGATAATGGCGTACCACATATTACGGTTTCCTCGTTGTATCACTTATTCTGTTGTTCGGAAGGTATGCACAGGTTTTCTCGTTCACAAGAGAAAATACGGCTCAAAATCGCTTATTCGCTATGTGGCGGCTGTGCATTTACAATGGTCTGCATTATGTCGTAAGCCACCCAGAGCGTCCAATCGTGAACTCCGTGATAGACCTTCACTGCCATACTACTGCTTCCGATGGCAGCCTGAGCCCAGCCGAGCTGGTGGAACGGGCGTCAGATCGCGGTATCCAAACGTTGGCCATCACAGACCATGACACCCTGGAAGGGTTCCGTCAGGGGCGTGAGATGGCTGAAAAAAAGAATCTCCGTCTGATTTCGGGAATCGAGCTCTCCTGTGTCTGGGGCGGGGCTACTATTCATATTGTCGGTCTGGATATGGATGTAGATTCTGCGGCAATTAAGGAAGCCGAGGCGTTTCAGTTGAAGGCGCGCAATGAGCGCTGTGAGTTAATTGCTCAGCGAGTCGGCAAAAAGCTGAAGCAGGATATCTGTATGGACTCGGTTCGTGAGTATGCGGGCAGTGATATTGTGGGTCGTCCCCATTTTGCCCGTTACCTGGTCGATCAGGGGTGGGTACCGTCGATGCAGGCAGCGTTTACGAAGTATCTTGGCTCCGGGAAGGTCGGTGATGTAAAGACCAGCTGGCCTGAGCTAGATCAGGTCGTTCGTTGGATTGTTGATGGTGGCGGCGTGGCTGTGATGGCGCATGCGCATCTTTATAAAATGACCCGAACTAAGCTTCGTGCATGCATGTCAGACTTTAAAGAGGCTGGTGGCTGTGCGCTGGAGGTCGCTTACGGGCAGATGGACAACAATCAGCGTGGTCAGATGACGACGCTTGCTAAAGAAATGGACCTGATGGGCTCATGTGGTAGTGATTTTCATGGGCCTAATCGTTTTGGTCTCGACCTGGGTGTCATGCCAGCGTTCCCTAAGGACGTCACGCCGGTCTGGTCTCTGTGGCAATGAACAACAATTAGTCGTATTGAACTATTGAAGGACTTATTTTGAGCCAGTTTTTTCAGATTCACCCAGAGAACCCTCAGGCACGCCTTGTTAAGCAAGCGGCGGATATAATCCGTGAGGGCGGGCTGGCGGTTATTCCAACCGACTGTGCCTATGCGCTGGCCTGTCGCTTGGGTGACAAGGCCGCGACCGAGCGGGTAATGCGCTTGCGTCAGTTGGGTTCTAAGCATAATTTCACTCTTCTGTGCCGGGACCTTTCTGAGTTATCGACTTTTGCTAAGGTTGATAACACGGAGTATCGATTACTCAAATCGCACACGCCCGGAGCGTTTACTTTTATTCTGCCAGCCACACGAGATGTACCTCGTCTGTTAATGCATCCTAAAAAGCGGACGATTGGTATTCGCGTGCCGGACAACGCGATTGCGATGGCGTTACTGGAAGAAATCGGAGAGCCTCTGATGACCAGTTCGCTTATTATGCCAGGTGATGAATTACCTCTTTCTGACCCTTACGACATACGCGCAACGCTGGAGCATCAGCTTGATGTCGTGATTGACGGTGGCTTCTGTGGTTTCGAAGCAACAACCGTCGTCGACATGACGGGCGACGTTCCTGAGGTTGCACGTCAGGGCGTTGGCGATGCCAGTGCATTCGCCGAGTAATTGAGTTAGAGCACCTCAGTTTCCAGCCCTGTGACTCACCGGTTAAAACCGCTATCATTGCGCCCTTTACGATTGAACGGATGTAACGGGTTCTACCAATGAGCAAACAGCGTGTTTTAACCGGTATCACAACCACCGGGACTCCCCACCTGGGTAATTATGTCGGTGCGATTCGTCCGGCGATTGAAGCCAGCCGTGATACAAATAATGAGTCCTTCTACTTTCTGGCTGATTTCCATGCGTTGATTAAGTGCCAGGACCCAGCAGCCGTTCATCAGTCGACGAAAGAGATTGCCGCTACTTGGTTGGCTCTTGGTCTCGACACCGATAATGCGGTTTTCTATCGTCAGTCTGACATCCCTGAGATTCCGGAACTGACCTGGGTGCTTAACTGCGTCTGTGCGAAAGGGCTCATGAACCGTGCTCACGCATATAAAGCTGCTGTTGATGCCAATGTTGAAGAGGGTGAGGACGCTGATAAAGCCATTACCATGGGGCTGTTCAGTTACCCTGTTCTGATGGCGGCGGATATCCTGATGTTCGGTTCAAATAAGGTACCTGTCGGTAAGGATCAGATTCAGCACGTTGAAATGGCCCGTGATATGGCGCAGCGTTTTAACCATATCTACTGCAAGAAAGAACCATTGCTCACTTTGCCCGACTATCAGGTGGACGAAGACAGTGCCATTCTTCAAGGGTTGGATGGTCGTAAGATGAGTAAAAGCTACGGCAATACCATCCCTCTGTTTCTGCCCGAGAAGAAACTGCAAAAGCATATCAATAAGATTAAGACCAACCTGCTTGAGCCGGGTGAGCCAAAAGACCCGGATACATCGGCCGTGTTCCAGATCTGGAAAGCATTTGCGACTCAAGAGCAGACGGCTGAAATGCGCCGTGCTTTTGAAGAGGGAATTGGCTGGGGTGACGCTAAGAAGAAACTCTTTGCACTGATCAATGAAGAAATCGCCGAGGCTCGCGAGCGCTATGAAGACTTGCTTGCGCGCCCAGCGGACATTGAGGCTGAGCTCCAAAAGGGTGCGGAGAAAGCGCGTGCAGTCAGCAAACCCATGCTGGCACAAGTACGCGAAGCCATCGGTATTTCTGGTCTTAAGTAATCTTGATAGACAGTGATGGTTGCCAGAGCGTGACATCGTTGTCGAGTCAGCGTAAAAACACATCTATACGAAGCAAAGAGAGGAAGCAGGCTTGAGTACAGTGGATCCGCAGAGGCGGGTGGTTTCTGGAATGCGCCCGACTGGCCCTGTGCATCTGGGGCACTATCATGGTGTTCTGAAAAACTGGGTTAAGTTGCAACACGAGTACGATTGCTTTTTCTTTGTTGCCGACTGGCACGCCCTGACGACTGGGTACTCTTCGCCTGAAGACATTGCATCGAGCACCTGGGAAATGGTGGTTGATTGGCTGGCCGCCGGTGTTAACCCAGGCGCCAGTCATATGTTTATCCAAAGCCGAGTACCAGAGCAGGCGGAGTTGCACCTTCTCCTGTCGATGATCACGCCGCTCGCATGGTTAGAAAGGGCACCCGCCTATAAAGAGTTTATCGAGTCGAATCGTGAGCAGGACAAAGCCAGCTACGGTGTACTGGGTTATCCGCTGCTGCAAAGTGCGGATGTGCTCGCGTATCGCGCTGGTCTGGTACCGGTGGGGGCAGATCAGACGCCTCATGTCGAACTGGCCCGCGAAATAGCACGTCGGTTTAATCACTTGTACGGCTCAGAAGAAGATTTTGCTGCCAATGCAGAGGCGGCAATCAGGAAATTGGGCAAGAAGACCGGAAAGCTTTATACCGAGCTGCGTCTTGCACATACACGTCACGGTGACACAGACGCTTTGGCCACCGCTCAGGCATTGATTCGTGAGCAGAATAAGCTGACGCTGTCAGATAAAGAGCGACTGCTTGGGTATCTTGAAGGAGACAGTGTTGCCATCCTTCCGGAACCTCAGCATGTGCTGGCAGACCAGGCTGCGAAGATGCCAGGGTTGGATGGTCGTAAAATGTCGAATACCCACGATAATATTATTCCTCTGAGAGCAGAACCCGAGGTGGTAGAGAAGGCACTCCGTAACATGCCGACAGACCCTAACCGGGTAAGGCTTGCGGACCCTGGTACGCCAGAAGCCTGTGCTGTCTGGCAGTTTCATCAGGTGTACACCGAAGGGGCTGAACTTATTGAAGTGCACGATAAGTGCAGCAGTGCTGGCTGGGGCTGTATTGAATGTAAACAATGCGTTGCTGACAAGATCATTGCTCAGCAAGCACCAATCAGACAACGGGGCCGGGACTTCGAAGAGAATATTGACCTGGTGCATAGCATCATCGCTGAAGGTACAGAGCGTGCGCGGGATGCTGCCCGGGCAACGCTAGAAGAGGTGCGTGATGCGATGGACTTAGCCTATCGCTGAGATCACTATGGAAGAAAACGGATCAGAGAAAACGAGTAAAGCCCGTCAGAGCGAAATGCCGTTTGCACTCGTGCAGGGGCAGCCAATGACGCAACTGCCACTCGATCTGTATATTCCACCTGACGCTCTGGAAATTATCCTCGAACAGTTTGAAGGGCCGCTGGACCTGCTGCTCTATCTGATCCGTAAGCAGAATCTCGATATCCTTGAAGTGCATGTCGCGGATATCGTCGAGCAGTACATGCAATACATCAATATGATGCAGGCGTTGCAACTTGAGCTGGCTGCTGAGTACATGGTGATGGCGGCCATGCTGGCCGAGATAAAAAGTCGTATGCTGCTACCCAGGCATAAAGCAGAGGGTGAGGATGGTGAGGAAGAAGACCCGAGAGCAGAGCTGATTCGTCGCCTGCAGGAATACGAGCGCTTCCGCACAGCGGCGGAGCAGATTGATGAGCTTCCCCGACTTGAACGCGACATCTTTGTTGCCGATGTTGATGCCCCTGACAGAATTCAGGAACGTATTCACCCGGATGTTGATATGCGTGAAATCATGCTGGCTATGGCTGCGGTTATGCGGCGGGCAGAGCGCTTTGAACATCATGAGATTGAGCGCGAGCAGCTCTCAACCCGTGAGCGAATGGCTGATATTCTCGAAAAACTGAAAGGGGGGCATTTTGTTCCTTTCAGTCAGCTGTTTGCACCGGAGGAGGGTAAGCTGGGCGTTGTGGTCAGCTTTCTGGCGATACTGGAGCTGATCAAAGAGCGCTTACTTGACCTCGTTCAGCATGAGGTGCTCGGCGTGATACATGTAAAGTTGAGGGGGACGGATGAGCACGCCACCGCTTAAGAACATACTTGAAGCAGCCATGATGGCCGCCGGTGCCCCATTGTCTGTTGAGCGGATGAAAACCCTGTTTGCGGAGGGTATGGAGCCGACATCGTCTGAGCTTCTTGATGCGATAGTTGAATTGCGCAAAGACCTTCTCGGACGTGGAATCGAGGTGTCAGAGGTCGCTTCTGGCTTTCGTTTACAGGTTCGTAGCGACGCGGCTCCATTTGTTGCTCGTTTGTGGGAGGAGAAACCTCAGCGATATACGCGGGCTTTGCTTGAGACACTGGCCTTGATCGCGTACCGTCAGCCGGTTACTCGCGGCGACATTGAAGATGTCCGTGGGGTGGTGGTCAGCAGTTCGACAATTCGTACACTGCTGGAGCGTGATTGGGTTCGTGTTGTCGGGCACCGAGATGTGCCTGGCCGTCCGGCCATGTATGCTACTACGAAAGAGTTTTTAGACTATTTTGGCCTTCAGTCGCTGGAGGATCTGCCATCTTTAATGGAGATTCGCGAACTGGAAGACACCAGCCGCCGACTTGAGTTAGGCGATGATGCTGAGGCGCGACGGCCAACGCCTGATCGTTACGATTTTACCAGTGACGAAGAGCGCGAAGAGCGCGGTGCAGAAGTGCTCAGTCAGACGGAAGATGATCTGGCAGCCGCGTCGGCCCTGGTCGATAAAGTAGAAGACAACGTATTCGAACCGGTTGAAGGCAAGGCCGGTAAAGGCGAACCGCGTAAGGTCCGTGATCTGGGGCAGATATTGCAGCGACTCGAAGAACAACATTCTACTGCGGAGGAAACCGCGGTAGATCATGGTGAAACACAACGCAGTGGCGAACATGATGACGCTACTGCACAGGAAAAAGAATCTGACAATGAATGAGCGTATTCAGAAATTACTGTCACTGACGGGGGTCGCTTCTCGTCGGGAAGCCGAGCGCTGGATAGCAGATGGTCGCGTTACAGTGAATGGTGAGCGGGCCAAGCTCGGAGACAGAGCGGGGCGTAATGATGATATCCGCGTTGATGGGCGTGCGGTATCTGTTGAAGAAGCAGGGGTCAATACCCGTGTGATCGCCTACAACAAACCCGTAGGTGAAGTCTGTACTCGTGATGACCCTGAAGGTCGACCGACCGTTTTTGACCATCTGCCGAAAACAAAGAATGAGCGTTGGATCAATGTCGGCCGCCTCGACATCAATACCAGCGGTCTGTTGCTTTTTACCACCGACGGAGAGCTGGCGAATAAGCTGATGCACCCATCCAGTGGTGTCGACCGCGAGTATGCGGTGCGAGTTCGTGGTGATGTTGATCAGGACATGATTAACCGCCTGAAAGAGGGCGTACTACTCGAAGACGGCATGGCAAGCTTTACCGACGTTCGATATTTTGATGGTGAAGGTCAGAATAAGTGGTACCACGTTGTTCTCATGGAAGGCCGGAACCGCGAAGTGCGTCGCCTTTGGGAAAGCCAGGAAATTACAGTCAGTCGTCTGAAGCGTGTTCGTTATGGCTGTATCTTTATGCCTGCGAATGTTCCGGTTGGGACCTGGGTCGAGCTTGGGCAAAAAGAAGTGAACGATCTTTATGATCTGGTGGATCTGCGTCGTCGCACCGTGAAGAAGTTTGTCGGTAAAGAAAAAGAGCAGTATTTGCGTCAGATGCGCCGACAGAAAGTTCGCCAGACTGCGAGTCGCAGAAAGCGGTAATCACACCTGCGCAAATTGAAAAAGCCGTGCATTGCACGGCTTTTTTGTTGCGGCTTGATCGGGTTGGTCAGTGGCCGCTGCTCTCTTTACTAGCTTCTTTACTTGGCTCCTGGCCTGGCTCTTCGTTGGCGTTGCCCTGGCGCGTGTATTCGATATCAAGGTCGCTGATAACGCGATTACGGCCGCTGTCTTTGGCGACATACAGTGCGGTATCGGCCCGTGATACCAGTTCTTCTGTATCGTCGCTTGCTTGTAGCGTTGCACAGCCAATGCTGGCGGTAACCTGCAGCTTATCTTTCTTACCTGCGAACGACAGTTGACCAATACCCATGCGCACACGTTCGGCAATACGCAAAGCACCGGACTGGTCTGCATTGCTCAACATAATCAGAAATTCTTCGCCACCGTAGCGGAAGCACATGTCGGTCTGGCGAATGCAGCCGGTCATGGCTTTCACCGCTTCTTTCAGAACTTTATCACCCATGCTGTGACCAAATTCGTCGTTCACTTGCTTGAAGTGATCAAGATCGATCATCAGCACAGAGAGAGGCTGGTCGTGACGCTTAGAGAGTTCGACTTCACGGCTGAGTGTTTTGTCGAGTGCGACCCGGTTACCGGCACCTGTGAGAGGGTCCCTGAAGGCCGCGGCCAATGCCTCGTGATACCGAAGCGCATTGCGCAATGGGTATACCAGGGTTGTCATTAAGCCTTCAATATTAGCCAGTTCGTGTTCGCGGAAGCGAGTAGAGCGATGGAACGTCATATCACCCATGTAATCCTGTTGCGTCTGAAGTCGGTAGTTGGCGGTATGCAGGCTGTTTCGCCCAACCGCTAATGTTGTGTTGGTAGGCTCGTGATGAAACGTCAGGCCGTCGACCAGAACCGCCTGTTGAATTTCTTCGAGAAAAATCTCAAGTAACTGACTTAATTCGAGCGTGGTCTGCAATTTGCCAGACAGGCGTAACAGCACTTCAGGGCGGATATCCGGCCGGGGTGCCAGATCCCCGAAAGGTGTAATGACCTTGTCGTCTCGCAGTTCCGCTCTGCCATTCATTGGGCTGACCATGAGCTACCTCATACATTGGTGATATCAATGTGAGGTAATAAGCGATTTCTGTGCCAGTGTTTTAAAATCTTAAAAGTTGTTTTAAAACAAATGGTTATGAGCTTTTTCAAGCATGGAGAAAATTTTACGCCAGTTCATTGACGAAAAAAGCGGCAAAATCGAGCCAAATTGATGACTAAGTTTGCCGCCGGAAGGATCTCGTTTACTTTGGCTGCGCGTCCAGGCTTTGTCCGTGTGTTCCAATCGACGCTGGGCTCATCAGGTGCAGGTACAGATCCATGATTTCTGAGGCCGGTTTGACCGTCGCAGGGTTCTCGGCAGGGTACGCTGAGGCACGCATCCCTGTTCGCGTCGCGCCGGGATTAATGCAGTTCACTCGGATATTGCTGGTGTTCTCAAGTTCTTGTGCAGCGACCTGCATGAGGCCCTCAGTCGCGAATTTAGAGACAGAATACGCGCCCCAATAGGCCCTGCCTTCACGTCCTACGCTGCTGGTGGTGTAGATTAAGGACGCGTCTGCGGGGGCTTCACGAAGTAGCGGAATCAGGTGTTTAGTTAGCAGAAACTGGCCGTTTACGTTGATTTTCATCACTTTCTGCCAGGTATCCCAGTGGTAGTTGTCGAGCATCGTACGTTGCCCCAGAACGGATGCGTTCAGGAGCGCACCGTCGAGGTGGCCGAAGTGGGTGCCGATGAGCTGAGCAAGTTCGATAAACAGGCTCTCGTCTTCTGACTCAAGATCAAACGGCAGTACGGCTGCCTGTGGCAGGCCTTCGGCCTCGATCAGGTCGTAGGTGTCGTTCAGTGCCTCTTCTGTGCGGCCGAGCAACAGAACGGTAGCACCCGCTCTGGCGTATGTCAGAGCGGCTTCGCGACCAATACCATAACCACCGCCTGTCACTAATATGACGCGATTCTTTAAGGTGTGCTCTTTATCTGCGGTCATTTTCTGTTTTCCGTTTGATTCTCTGATAAGTCATTGGGCTTCTGTGCGACAAGGGTGGCAACTGCCGGTCAGGCTTTGCCGCTCAGGAGGACCGTAATTTCATTGGGTTCACTGACATAATGATCAGCTTGCCAGGCCTGAGGATCTTGAGATTCCTCAATATAACCAAACAGTGCGGCAATACTGGTCATTCCAGCGGCTTTGGCAGCGTCGATATCGCGAATATGATCACCGACATACCAGCAGTTGGATGGATGCACATTCATCTGGGACGCGCATAGCAGCAGGCTATCTGGTGCTGGCTTGGTTCTCTCAACATCTTCCGGGCAAACGACGAACTCACATGCCAGTGGCATTCTTGCTAGTAAAAGGTCGGTATACAGACGTGGTTTATTGGTGACGATACCCCACGGAATGGAATTGCGCTGCAGTTCATTAAGGAGCGTAGTAAACCCAGGAAAGAGCTGCGCTTCCTTGCCCACGGTATTCTCATAGCGATCTAACAAGCGTTGACGATAGTTCTGGATATCCGGGTGGCTCCGCTCTATCTCCCAGGTCAGGCAGGCCAGCGCTACTCCACCGTTGCTTACCTGTTCGCGGATGACGCAATCAGTGAGGGCGGGCAGGCCTTCTTCTTGTCGTAGAGAGTTTACGACACTGAAAAAATCTAAGGCGGTATCGACCAGGGTACCGTCAAGATCAAACAGTACTGCTTCCGGTGTCATACTTCTTCCCGGCGGGTCGCAACGAGATAGTTTACGTCTACATCCTGATCTTTGAGGCTGTACTCCTGCGTGATCGGATTGTAGATCATGCCCGTCATATCAAGTACCGAGAGGTCTGCGGCCCGGCACCAGCGTGTCAGTTCGCTGGGTTTGATGAACTTGTCGTAGTCGTGCGTTCCTGCAGGAAGCATACGCATGATGTATTCAGCCCCAATGATGGCCATGGCGTACGCTTTCGGATTCCGGTTAATGGTTGAGAAGAACACCATGCCGCCGGGTTTTACCAGTTTATAGCAGGCCCGAATAATAGAAGCAGGGTCTGGCACGTGCTCGAGCATTTCAAGGCAGGTTACGATGTCGAACGCGGCTGGCATTTCGTCGGCGAGCTGCTCCACAGGTATTTGCTGGTACTTCACAGTGACACCGCTCTCAAGCGCATGCAGTTTAGCGATATTGAGAGGGGCTTCTCCCATATCAATGCCGGTTACGTCTGCGCCGCGTTGCGCCATGGCTTCACTGAGGATGCCGCCGCCGCAGCCGACATCGAGTACTTTTTTACCAGCGAGAGATGCGTGACGGTCAATGTAATTGGTTCGCAGCGGGTTAATGTCATGGAGAGGTTTGAACTCACTCTCACGATCCCACCAACGGGAGGCGAGGGCCTCAAACTTGGCGACTTCAGCACGATCTACATTCAGTTTTTTTAGTTCAGTCATAAGGTGTCCGCTGTTCTGTTCCGCTTTTAGACTCTGGTCTGTTGTGCCTTTCGTGACAACCGGTCAGGGGTAAATCTTGCTTTGCCACAGTCGTGTATTTTCGAGTATCTGGCTGGCGTCGATGGATGTCAGTTCACCCTTACTCAGTCGAGCTTTACCTGCCACCCATACGTATTCCGTGTAACGGCTGCTGTCGGTATAGACAAGCTGTGACGCGGGATCGTACATCGGGCTTTGCGTGAGTTCGCTCATACGCACCGCCTGCAGGTCGGCGTACTTGTTAAGCTCGATTGAGCCTGTCAGCTCATCAATGCCAAGTGCTCTGGCACTGCCGATGGTTGCCATTTTCAGAGCAGCCATGGCGGGAAGGGAGGCCGCGTCGTTTGCGACCGCCTTTGCCAGCATGGCTGCTGTTTTCATTTCACCCTGAATATTCAGGTCATTGTTGCTGGCGGCACCGTCTGTACCGATACCTACGTTGACCCCTTCGTTCAGTAGGGTTCCGACGGGGCAAAATCCGCTGGCCAGTTTCAAATTTGATTCCGGGCAGTGAACAACACTGGCTCCGGTTTGTCTGAGAATGTCGATATCGATTTCGTCTATCTGAGTCATGTGCACGCAGCTGACACTTTCGTTAAGGAAGCCCAGCTCGGCCAGTCTTTGGGTCGGACGCATCCCCCGTTCTTCAATGCTCTGGCTTACTTCGAATCCGGTCTCATGAAGGTGAATCTGAACAGGCATCTGCAGTTGGCTGGCGGTGGTTGCGATCTCTTTCAGGGGCTCGTCTGAGACTGTGTAGGGGGCGTGTGGACCAATGCCTACATGGGCCAGCGGTTGGTGGCGGTACTTGCTGTGAACATCCAGAGTTTTGCGAATATATTCGTCGGCGTTCTGAGCAAAGTTTGTCGGAAAATCCAGCACTGGCGTGAGGCTGACGGTTCTTATGCCGGCATCAATCGCTGCCTCTATGCTGTCGCCCGAGTAGAAATACATGTCGGCGAAGGTTGTCGTGCCGCAGCGTAGCATTTCTGCAATGGCAAGTTGGGTGCCCTGGTAAACGAAGTCACCACTGACCCACTGCGCTTCCGCCGGCCAGATGTGATCCTGAAGCCACGTCATAAGAGGCCGGTCGTCGGCCAGACCACGAAACAGAGACATGGCTGCATGTCCGTGAGCATTGATGTAACCGGGCAGAAGTACATGCTCTTCAAGCTTTATGTGCTCTTTTACTTCCGGGCCCAGCTCGCTCTGGGGTTGAAGCCCGACAATCCGACCGTCGGTGATGTACACCGAGTAGTTTTCGAACACTTCGTTGTTGTCGCCAAGGGGCAGTACCCAGCGAGCATCAATACGCAGATCAGCCTGCATGGTGCTTCCTCTTTCGCTTTGCCCGCGATTATAGCGAATGCAGTGGGCTGGGTGCGAATTGTTCCGCAGGGCTGGCTGTTAATTGAACAGTAGGGAACGTCTGTTCAGAAGCGAAAACGCCTCAGAGGGCCATTCAGGAGCTCTCATTAGGTATCAGCTCGATTTGTGGTATGATCGCAACCCTTGTTTGTCGCTCTGTGAGCGGCAACTCCATTCAAAGGAAATCCGCCGTTGGCGGGAGAGAGTACAGGCCCGAGTTTATATGAGTGACTTAGCCAAAGAAGTTCTGCCAATTAATATTGAAGACGAGCTGCAGCAATCGTACCTGGATTATGCGATGAGCGTAATTGTGGGTCGGGCACTGCCTGATGTCAGAGATGGCCTTAAGCCTGTACACCGCCGAGTGTTGCACGCTATGAACATTCTCGGTAACGACTGGAATAAGCCTTACAAAAAATCAGCACGTGTTGTTGGTGATGTGATCGGTAAGTATCACCCGCACGGTGATTCTGCGGTTTATGACACGATTGTCCGCATGGCTCAGGACTTCTCAATGCGCTACACCCTGGTCGATGGACAGGGTAACTTCGGCTCAGTCGATGGTGACTCTGCTGCGGCGATGCGTTACACGGAAATCCGAATGGAGAAGATCAGTCATGACATGCTGGCTGATATCGATAAAGAGACCGTTGACTGGGTGCCGAACTACGATGGTACCGAGCAGATTCCTGAAGTACTTCCTACCCGTATTCCGAACCTGCTGGTAAATGGTTCGTCGGGTATTGCTGTCGGTATGGCGACGAACATTCCGCCTCATAACCTGACGGAAGTACTGAATGGCTGCCTCGCCTTAATTGATGATCCAAATCTGACCGTCGATGACCTGATGGAGTACATCCCAGGGCCGGATTTCCCAACGGCGGCATTTATCAACGGCCGTGATGGTATCGTTGACGCATACCGAACGGGACGAGGTCGTATTTATCTTCGTGCTCGTCATCAGTTTGAAGAAGACGAGAGGAACGGCAAAGTTTCCATCGTTTTCACTGAAATTCCCTACATGGTCAACAAAGCTCGACTGATCGAAAAGATCGCTGAGCTGGTTAAAGACAAGAAGATAGAAGGCATCACTGAGCTGCGTGATGAGTCTGATAAAGATGGTATGCGGATCGTTGTTGAACTACGCCGCGGTGAAATGCCAGAGGTTGTGCTGAACAACCTGTTTGCTCAGACCCAATTGCAGGGTGTTTTCGGTATCAACACCGTTGCCCTGGTCGATGGCCAGCCTAAGACTTTGAACCTTAAGCAACTGCTTGATGCGTTTGTTAAGCACCGCCGTGAAGTTGTTACAAGACGCACAATTTACGATCTGCGTAAAGCGCGTGAACGTGGCCATATTCTCGAAGGTCTTGCTCTTGCTCTGGCCAATATTGATCCGGTTATTGAGTTGATCAAGAAGTCGCCAACAGCAGCTGAAGCGAAAGAAAGCTTGATTGCGGCGGCATGGGCGCCAGGGGATGTTCTGGATATGCTGGAGCGTGCGGGGGAAGACGCTTGTCGCCCGGATGATCTGCCAGAAGAGTACGGTTTCCGTGATGGTAAATATCACCTGTCACCGGTTCAGGCTCAGGCAATCCTTGATTTGCGCCTGCAGAAGCTGACTGGCCTTGAACATGAAAAACTGATTGCTGAATATCAGCTGAAGCTCGAAGAAATTGCTGAATATCTGGAAATTCTAGGTAGTGCCGAGCGCCTGATGGAAGTGATTCGCGAAGAGCTTGAGTTGATCCGCGAAGAATATGGAGATGAGCGTCGTACAGAGATCATTGCACAGAAACGTGATCTGACGATGGCTGACCTCATTCCTGAGGAAACTCTGGTTCTGACGCTATCACACACGGGTTATGCGAAGACTCAGCCGATGGATGCCTATCAGGCACAGAAGCGCGGCGGTAAAGGTAAGTCGGCGACGTCGATGAAGGATGAAGACTTCATTGAGCATCTTTTGGTTGTTAACAGCCATGACACCGTTCTCTGTTTTACAGACGCTGGTAAAGTGTACTGGTTGACGGTCTACGATATCCCTCAGGCTAGCCGCAACTCTCGCGGTCGTCCTATTGTGAATGTGCTCAATCTGTCTTCTGAAGGCGAGCGCATCACTGCAATTCTGCCGGTGGAAGAATACCGTGATGACCTGTACGTCTTTATGGCAACGGCTCGCGGTACGGTTAAGAAAACCACGCTGGATCAATTCAGTCGACCTCGTTCATCGGGCCTGATTGCCTGTGAGCTGGACGAGAACGACTGGCTGGTTGGCGTAGCCATTACCGACGGCCAGCAGGACATCCTGATGCTGAGTGATGCTGGTAAAGCCGTGCGCTTTAAAGAGTCGGATGTCCGTGCCATGGGCCGTACAGCACGTGGTGTACGTGGTATCAAACTGGCTGAAGATCAGCGAGTGATTTCGCTGATTGTGCCAGAAGAAAACGGCACTATCCTTACCGCATCTCAGCGTGGCTTCGGTAAACGTACAAATGTAGAAGAGTTCCCGACAAAAGGGCGTGGCACTCAGGGGGTCATCGCTATGGTCACTAGCGAGCGCAATGGTGCGCTCGTAGGTGCCGTTCAGGTGTTCGACGGCGATGAAGTAATGCTAGTCAGTGACCGTGGCACGCTGGTCAGAACCCGTGTCGATGAGGTCTCCGTGCTTGGGCGTAACACCCAGGGTGTTACGCTCATTAAAGTATCTGAAAAAGAGAAGCTTGTTGGTGTCGAGCGCATCTGTGATGAAGACGAAGCTGATCTTCTTGAAGGAGAGCAAGTGGACACTGCGAATGGCGTTGATTCTGATGGAGACGAAGCTGAATGACTGAACATATGAATCATCAGCCACACGACGACGAGATCGATTTGTTCGATCTTATCGATGATATTCGTGATAAATGGTACTGGCTGCTTGGTAGTCTCGTTGTGGGTGTTGCTTTGGCTATCGCGTACGCGATGACGGCAACCCCTCAATACCAGACCGAAGCAACCATTACCGAAGCGGCGCCTTCAGAACTGCTTCCATTTAATCAGCCTGCATTGCGTAACAAGCTGACTCTCGCGGCATCCTTCAAAGGTACTCAGGGTCAAGGCGCGGGAGATGAGCCCGTTACCTTAACGGATGAAGCGGTTTTTGAGCTGGACGCTGAATCAGCGTTTGCCAGTGCCCGGTCAGTATTGCGCTCGGCCTCCACAAGAAAGGCTTTCTATAATTTTTTATTAAGCCAGGCGAATGATGAGTTACTAGCACTGATATCCTCTCCAATGCTTACTGACGAACAGAATCTGGCTAATTTTTTAAAACGTTTCTCTTTTAATGATCCAGGCAAAAACGACTCGGATACTTATCTGGTCATCAAGTTCGAACTTCACAGCAGTGCTGAACTGTCACGCGATGTTCTGAACAATTACATTGCCTATGCGTTAATTCTGCATGAGGAACGTTTGAAGAATGAATTTGAGCGCAAGGTGCATGCTGAGCTGGAGCTGTATCAGACATGGGTTGATAACTTCAGACGAGTTTATGAGTCAGAAAAAGCACGCCAGATAGCCCGACTTGAAGAGGCCGCGCAAATCGCTGCGAGCATTGGCCAGAAAAAACCGTTTTACAATACAAACGATGTCGTTGTAAGCAGCGAGCCACCCTTGTATATGATGGGTGAGCAGGCTCTCCGTCAGGAAGCTGAGTTATTGCGTAAACGTTCAGACTCTGCATCTGAGGATATTTTTGTATCGGGTCTTTCGATGCTAAAAAACTATATATCTACGCTCGAAAGTATAGAAGTTGACTGGTCAAACGTTGAATTGGTCGAGCTTGATCAACCTGCGTTGTTGCCTTTAAAACCTGCTAAACCTAGAAAGCTTCTTGTGATAGCGCTGGGAGCTGTGGGTGGCATTATGTTTGGTCTTCTGGCAGCTCTGATTGCTGCGGCATCCGCCCGACATCTGAGACGTAACGAACGCAACCCTTTGCATTTTTAAGTGTGTAGATAACTATGAGTCGTATTTTTAATTTCTGTGCCGGGCCGGCTGCTTTACCTACTGCTGTGCTGGAACGTGCTGGGGCTGAGTTGGCAGACTGGCATGGCAAAGGCATGTCTATCATGGAGATGAGCCACCGCAGTAAAGAGTTCGTTGGTGTTGCTGATAAAGCCGAGCAGGACCTCCGGGATCTAATGCATATTCCGGATAACTACAAAGTTCTTTTTATGCAGGGCGGAGCCAGTAGCCAGTTCGCTATGGTGCCTATTAACCTTTTACGCGGTAAGAGCTCTGCTGACTACATTAACACCGGGCAGTGGTCGTCTAAGGCGATCAAAGAAGCGAAAAACTTCTGTACGGTGAATGTAGTGGCTTCAACGGAAGATAATAACTTTACTTCTGCACCTCAACAGTCCGAACTGAAACTCAATCCTGATGCGGCGTACGTGCATTACACGCCGAACGAAACCATTGGTGGCGTCGAGTTTGACTATATCCCAGACACGGGTGATGTGCCTTTGGTGGCGGATTATTCCTCGTCCATTCTTTCCGAAAAAATCGATGTGTCGAAGTTCGGACTGATCTACGCGGGTGCTCAGAAAAACATCGGTCCTGCTGGTCTATGTGTCGTTATTGTTCGTGAGGACTTGCTGGGTGATGTTATTGCCGGTACGCCGACGATGTTCGACTACAAAGTGGCTGCCGATAATGCATCTATGTACAACACGCCACCGACTTACAGTTGGTATCTGGCTGGTCTGGTATTCGCCTGGCTTAAGGAACAGGGCGGTGTTGAAGGCATGGCCGAGATTAATCAGCGTAAAGCAGACAAGCTCTACGGTTTTATTGATGCTAATGACTTTTATGCAAACCCGGTTGCTGTGAATAATCGCTCACGTATGAATGTTCCGTTTACGCTTGCGGATGGTGCCCTTGATAAGGTGTTTCTTGAAGAGAGCGAGCAGGCGGGGCTGATGAATCTGGCTGGTCATCGCAGTGTTGGCGGTATGCGTGCCAGCATTTATAACGCAGTACCTGAAGAAGGTGTGGACGCATTGATTGCGTTCATGTCTGACTTCGCTAAACGTCACGGGCAACAGGTCTGATCATGAATGAAGCACAGGAACTGGATAAGCTGCGCCATAAGATCGACTCGCTGGATAAGCAGATTCAGGATCTGATTAATCAGCGTGCACAGTGTGCTCAGGATGTCGCTGAAGTAAAACAGAAGTACGCATCTCCGGGTGAGAAAGTTGTCTTTTATCGGCCTGAACGAGAAGCTCAGGTATTGCGGAAAGTGATGGAGCGCAATGGCGGCCCTCTTGGTGATGAGTCGATGGCCCGGCTGTTTCGTGAAATCATGTCGCAATGCCTGGCATTAGAAGAGCCTCTGCAGGTTGCCTATCTTGGCCCTGAGGGCACCTTCACACAGCAGGCGGCAGTCAAGCATTTTGGTCATGCTGTTAATTGCGAAGGACAGGTCTCTATTGCCGATGTATTCCGCGAAGTGGCGAGTGGCGCGGCGAACTATGGTGTCGTTCCTGTAGAGAACTCGACCGAAGGTGTTGTTACCCACACGCTGGATAGTTTCTACGATTCCAACTTGCATATCTGCGGTGAAGTTACGTTGCGTATTCATCACCACTTGTTGGTGAAAAGCGAAGACCAGCAGATTACGCGAGTATACTCTCATGCTCAGTCTCTGGGGCAGTGTCGGCGCTGGCTTGATCAGAATTTCCCCGCAAGCGTCGAGCGTATCGCTGTGAACTCAAACGCTGAAGCGGCGAGACGTGCGGCTGCAGAAGAAGGCGCAGCTGCGATTGCAGGTGAAGCGGCGGCGGAGCTTTATGAGCTTGTGACTCTCCATGCCAATATCGAAGATCGCCCGGACAATACGACGCGTTTTCTTATTATTGGTCGTCAGGAGACGGGGCCTAGCGGCGATGATAAAACATCGATTATGGTTTCGAGCAGGAATCAGCCGGGCGCTTTGTATCAGGTACTCGCTCCCTTTCATGAGGCTGATGTCAGTCTGACGCGCATTGAGACCCGTCCTGATCCTTCTGGTACCTGGAATTATCTTTTCTTTATTGATTTTGAAGGCCACTGCGACGATGAAGTGATTTCTCCATTGTTGCAACGACTGCGTGATGTGGCGACAGATTACAAGTGGCTCGGTTCTTATCCTAAAGCCGTGCTTTGAGGTGAATGATGGCAATTAATTTTTCTGAACTCGCAGTTGAAGGGGTTCGTTCTCTGAAGCCCTATCAGCCAGGCAAGCCCATTGATGAGCTTGCGCGTGAGCTTGGTCTGAATGAATCAGATATCGTTAAATTGGCGAGCAATGAAAACCCTATGGGGCCAAGCCCGGCTGCGCTGGAGGCAATTCGCCAGGAAACCGCGGAATTGCACCGATATCCAGATGGTGCAGGCTTTGTTCTGAAGAAGACTCTCAGCGATAAACTGAATATTCGTTCCGAGCAAATTACATTAGGCAACGGTTCCAGTGATATTCTGGATTTCATTGTTCGCGTGTTTGTTAACGACGGCGACAACGTTGTTGTTTCTCAGCATGCATTTGCAATTTACGGTCTCGTCGCCCGGACGGTCGGTGCAGAATGCATTGCCGTGCCTGCAAAGGATTTCGGCCACGATCTTGAAGCCATGCTGGGTGCGATTAATGATCGTACCCGTATCGTATTTGTGACAAACCCGAATAATCCGACAGGAACCTGGAACACTCAGAACGAAGTTGTTGAGTTTCTGAATAGAGTGCCAGATAACGTAGTCGTTCTGTTAGACGAAGCGTATTTCGAGTACGTCGATGAGGCAGATTATCCAAATGGTCTTGAGCTTCTGGATCAATATCCGAACCTTGTCGTTACGCGTACGTTTTCGAAAGCATACGGCCTGGCATCTCTTCGAGTAGGGTTTGGGGTTTCCAGCCCAGAGCTGGCAGATTTGATGAATCGGGTTCGTCCGCCATTTAACGTTGATTCATTTGCTTTAGCAGCTGCAAATGCGGCGATGCTTGATGAAGATTATGTTCGGGAGAGTGTTGTTCTCAATAATCGGGGTATGACCTACCTGACGTCTGCGTTCGATGAGCTCGGTCTTTCTTTTATTCCTTCTGTGGGTAATTTTATCAGCTTTCGGGTCCCTGAAAGTGTCAGTGCCATGGATGTGTATTCCGGTTTGCTGAAGCTGGGCGTTATCGTTCGTCCGTTGGCAAATTATGAGATGCCTCAGTATCTGCGTGTCTCAATCGGTACAGAAGCAGAAAATGAAACATTCGTACGTGCGTTGAAAAAGGTGCTGGCTTGAGTGGCAAGCTGCTGATTCCTCGTGTTGCGGTCATCGGACTTGGACTGATTGGCTGTTCCTGGATTAAGGGGCTTCGTGTGCGAGGCTGCCTGGAAGAGGTTCGTGGGTATGACCGTAACCTTGACTCCATGCAATTGGCGTTATCAGAGGGCCTGATTGACGCATACAGTGAAAATATCGCTGATGTTGTCAGGGATGCTGATCTGATTATCATCTCTGTGCCTATCATGGCGGTGAAGAGTGTACTTGAGTCGGTGCGGGATCACGTTTCTGAATCAGCTGTACTGACTGATGTAGGTTCAGTAAAAGGGGCGGTGGCCTCTGACGTGGCAGCGGTCTTAGGCGCAAATTTCTCGCGTTTTGTATTAGGTCATCCCATTGCAGGCTCAGAAAAGAGCGGGGTGATGGCCGCCAACGAAAATCTTTATGTTCATCATAAGGTCATTATTACTCCTCAGGATCATACCGATAAAGAGGCGCTGGCTCTGGTGAGACGTGCCTGGCAGGCTGTTGGTGCGGATCTGGAACATATGTCGGTGGATCATCATGATGAGGTGTTAGCGGCAACCAGTCATTTGCCTCATCTACTGGCGTATTCCTTGGTTGATACACTGGCCAACAGTCATGAAAATAAAGAAATTTTTAATTACGCAGCGGGTGGTTTCCGTGACTTTACCCGTATTGCTGCCAGCAGCCCGGTCATGTGGCGCGATATTTTTGCTGCCAACAAAGACCACTTACTGAAGACGCTTGACCTCTTCAGTCACGACCTTTCTTCTTTACGAGCTGCGGTTGAGCAAGGTGACGCTACCACTCTGATGGGTGTGCTGACCCGAGCGAAAGCGGCTCGAGATCACTTTTCTAAAATACTTGCCCGCCGGGCCTACGTTGAACCTATGAAAACAGCTTCTATTTCTTATATTGCCAATCCGGG
Source organism: Oceanospirillaceae bacterium (assembly GCA_002724925.1). GTDB lineage: Bacteria > Pseudomonadota > Gammaproteobacteria > Pseudomonadales > Oceanobacteraceae > Thalassolituus. Next base: position 143,822 of record PBQA01000033.1, on the reverse strand, counting down.
TAAAGCCCTTTCGGGGAGCTTCCGAGTACCGGGAGATAAATCCATTTCTCACCGTTCTATTATGCTGGGGTCGCTGGCAAATGGGACGACCGAGGTCACAGGCTTCCTTGAAGGCGAAGACAGTCTGGCGACACTGCAGGCATTTCGCGATATGGGCGTGGTCATCGAAGGCCCACATCGTGGCCGCGTTACCATCCATGGTGTCGGGTTGCACGGTCTGCAGTCGCCCCCTAATGCGCTTTATCTGGGTAATTCAGGAACGTCAATGCGCTTGCTGGCAGGGCTCATGGCTGGGCAATCATTTGATGTTGAGATGAGCGGTGATGAATCTCTCTCCAAGCGTCCTATGGGACGAGTTGCGGATCCATTGGCTCTCATGGGAGCAATTGTGGATACGGCTGAGGGTGGTCGCCCGCCATTGAAGGTCAAGGGTGGCAGTGCCCTGAAAGGTATTCACTACGATCTTCCTATGGCGAGTGCTCAGGTTAAAAGCTGTGTCTTGCTGGCAGGCCTGTATGCGGAAGGTGAAACTTCGATCACTGAACCAGCACCAACACGCGATCATACAGAGCGCATGCTGCGTGGCTTTGGCTACGACGTTACGGTTGAAGGAAGCAAGGTTACGCTGCGCTCTGGTGGAGAGCTGACGGCTACTGAAATTGATGTCCCTTCTGATATTTCTTCAGCAGCCTTCTTTATGGTGGGCGCGAGTATTATGCCGGGCTCTGATATCACGCTTGAGCATGTCGGTATCAACCCGACGCGTATCGGCGTGATTAATATTCTGCGTGCCATGGGCGGCAATATTGTTGTGCTGAATGAGCGCGAAGTGGGCGGCGAGCCGGTCGCTGATATCCGCATACGCAGTGCTCAACTAAAAGGTATTCACATTCCGGAAGATCAGGTGCCTCTGGCCATTGACGAATTCCCCGCAATCTTTGTCGCTGCGGCCTGCGCTGAAGGTGAGACAGTTCTCACTGGTGCTGAGGAATTACGTGTAAAAGAGAGTGACCGCATTCAGGCGATGGTTGATGGTCTGGTAACTTTGGGCGTCAACGCAGTTGGCACAGAGGATGGGGCAGTCATTCAGGGCTTCGGTGCTGAAGGTAAGTTTGGTGGTGGCGAGATTGACAGTCAGCACGATCATCGTATTGCCATGAGCTTCGCAATGGCTTCGCTGCGAGGCTCTGCACCTATCGTCATTCGTGATTGTGCAAACGTTGCGACTTCTTTCCCGAGCTTTGTCGAGCTATCAACTAACGCTGGTCTGGAGTTGGTCGTTGAAGGTGGTGACGGTGAGTAAGTCAGCTGAACTGCCTGTTGTTATTACTGTTGATGGTCCTTCCGGTGCGGGTAAGGGCACAGTATGTGCGATTCTGGCTGAAGCCTTGGGCTGGCACTTGCTTGATAGCGGTGCTCTGTACCGTATTACCGGGCTGGCTTCAGACCGCAAAGGCATCGCTCTGAATAGCGAAGACGAAGTTGCTGACGTCGCTGCACATCTTGATGTTCGTTTTATTCCAACCGGAACAGGCGTGCAGGTGATTCTCGAAGGCGATGATGTCACCACCACGATCCGGACCGAAGAGGTTGGTAGCCTTGCTTCGCAGGTTGCTGCGTTGCCAAAAGTCCGTGACGCTCTGCTACAGCGTCAACGTGACTTCCGTCAGGCGCCGGGCTTGATAGCAGATGGCCGTGATATGGGAACGGTTGTGTTTACTGATGCTCAGATTAAAGTCTTCCTGACAGCCTCTGCTGAAGAGCGAGGTCAGCGTCGCTACAAACAGTTGACTGAAAAGGGGATTGATGCTAGTTTGCCCGCCCTTATCGAAGACATCCGGGTTCGCGATGAACGCGACAGCAACAGAGCCGTCGCCCCATTGCGCCCAGCGAGTGACGCGACAGTGATTGACAGTACCTCTCTTTCTATTGAAGAAGTACGTGAAAACATCCTATCGCTGGTCCGCCAGGCAGGACTGATCTGAGATTAAAACCTCTGTATCTGCCAGCTTCCCGAAGGAAGTCGGTACAGAGCGTTTTATTATTAACTAACCCCAGATGCTGGCAGTCTGGTCAGCGCGAACTGCGGATAGCAGCGCGTTTTATGAGACAGGTGTATATACATGAGCGAAAGCTTTGCTGATCTATTTGAAGAATCCCTTAAAGAACTGGACATGCAGCCGGGTTCAATTGTTGCTGGTACCGTTGTTGATATCGACAGCGACTGGGTAACCGTTAACTCAGGCCTGAAGTCGGAAGCTGTTATTCCGCGCAGCCAGTTCCTGAATGACAAAGGCGAACTGGAAGTTGCTGTTGGCGACGAAACCTTCGTCTCACTGGAAGCTGTTGAAGATGGCTTCGGTGAAACCAAACTGTCTCGTGAAAAAGCTAAGCGCGCTGAAAGCTGGAAAGAGCTGGAAAAAGCTTTCGAAGCTGATGAAATGGTTACTGGTGTTATCAACGGTAAGGTCAAAGGTGGCTTCACTGTTGAACTGAAAAACATCCGTGCGTTCCTGCCAGGCTCTCTGGTTGACGTTCGTCCAGTACGCGACACCGCGCACCTGGAAGGCAAAGAACTCGAATTCAAAGTGATCAAGCTCGATGCTAAGCGCAACAACGTTGTTGTTTCTCGTCGTGCCGTTCTCGAAGCTGCTAACAGCCAGGAACGTGAAGAGCTGCTGGCTAACCTGCAGGAAGGTCAGTCTGTTAAAGGTATCGTTAAGAACCTGACCGACTACGGTGCATTCGTAGATCTGGGCGGTGTTGACGGCCTGCTGCACATTACTGACATGGCTTGGAAGCGTATCAAGCACCCAAGCGAAATCGTTGCTGTTGGTGACGAAATCGACGTTAAAGTACTGAAGTTCGACCGTGAGCGTAACCGCGTGTCACTGGGTCTGAAGCAGCTGGGTGATGACCCATGGGTGAACATCAATGACCGTTACCCAGAAAACGCTCGTGTTAAAGCACGCGTTACTAACCTGACTGACTACGGCTGCTTCGCTGAGCTGGAAGAAGGTGTTGAAGGTCTGGTCCACGTTTCTGAAATGGACTGGACTAACAAGAACATCCACCCAAGCAAAGTTGTTCAGGTTGGCGACGAAGTAGAAGTGATGATTCTGGACATCGATGAAGAACGTCGTCGTATCTCTCTGGGTATCAAGCAGTGCACCATGAACCCATGGGAAGAGTTCGGTACCAAGTTCAATAAAGGCGACAAGATCGCAGGTAAGATCAAGTCAATCACTGACTTTGGTATCTTCATCGGTCTGGACGGCGGCATTGATGGTCTGGTTCACCTGTCTGATATCTCTTGGAACGATACTGGTGAAGATGCCGTTCGTAACTATAAGAAAGGCGATGAGCTGGAAACCGTTATCCTGTCAATCGATCCAGAGCGTGAGCGTATCTCTCTGGGCGTGAAGCAGTTGGAAAGCGATCCGTTCTCAGAGTTCGTATCTGAAAACGACAAAGGCACTATCGTTACTGGTAAGGTGATCGCAGTTGACGCGAAAGCAGCGACTGTTGAAATTGCTGAAGGTGTTGAGGCAACCCTGCGCGCTTCAGAAATCAGCCAGGACAAAGTTGAAGATGCACGTAATGCACTGAACGAAGGCGACAGCATTGAAGCTGCAATCACCTCCGTTGATCGCAAGAACCGCACCATTAGCCTGTCTGTTAAGGCGAAAGACTCAGTAGCTGATAAAGAAGCTCTGAAAGAGCAGCGTGCGAAAGCAGAAGCTGAAATGACAGGTCCTACCACTATTGGTGACCTGCTGAAAGAGCAGCTTCGCGGCAAGGAGTAATCCTTAACGCTAGCAAAGAAACCCGCTTCGGCGGGTTTTTTTGTGCCTGAAAACAATGGATTGCCCACAATTGACCGTTTCTTGGGCTTGTAGCTTGCAAAACTCATCGGCTAACTGCATGATTTAACTGGAATTATCCAAAAGCTTCGTTCTCAAGGAGGGAATGCAGTGACGAAATCCGAGTTAATAGAGAGAATCGTCAGTCGCCAGCCGCAGTTGTCGGCCAAAGATGTCGAGCTGGCGGTTAAGACGTTGCTGGATCATATGTCTCAGACTTTGTCCTCTGGAGACCGTATCGAAATACGGGGCTTCGGCAGTTTCTCGCTCCATTACAGAGCTCCACGCGTTGGCCGTAACCCAAAAACGGGTGAAACAGTTGAATTGCAGGGGAAGTTTGTACCCCATTTCAAACCGGGTAAAGAATTGCGTGATCAGGTGAATGACAGTATGCCTGCATAAGTTCCGGATCTGAGGAATTAATCGGTTTAAGCCGACTCGAATACTGACATTGAACGAAGTACCCATCGACCATGCTGTCTGCTGAACTGTTCGACACCGCACTCTTATATATCCTGCTACTTGCCGCAGTAGCGTTGGGTTGGACCCTTGGCTATCGCTACGCCCAGCAGGGCAAGAAAGTAAACTACCCCGATTGGATCCCCTCCGTAGACTACCTGCTTGCCGAGAGCAATGATGCCGCCCTTGAGAAACTCATCAAAATAGATCAGATGGATGATGAGTCTATCGATCTGCTGCTTAAGCTTGGTAAGAGTCTCAGAGACAAAGGTGAGCTAGACAGGGCAATGCACCTGCACCAGAAGCTTTTTGCTCGTGCTGATCTTGAGCGCAGTGCCTTATATGCAATTCAGTTCGAACTGGCTTGTGACTACTCGGCGGCCGGATTGCTCGATCGCGCTGAGCGCATATTACGAGAGTTACTTGCAGCGAAAGGGCGAAGCTCAGATCGAGCAGCGACTCTGTTGATAGAGCTCCTCGAAGAAGAGGGGGAGTGGAGTAATATTCTTGAGCTCTACAAAGACAAAAAGCTACCGTCGACTGCTCGCCTGAATCGCCGTGTTTCTCATGCGGCCTGTGAACTGGCAGAGAGAGCACTTAAAAAGTCTGACTTCCTTGAGGTTCAGCAGTTATGTAAGCAAGCGCTGAAGATTGACTCTGCCTGCGCACGCGCTTACGTCGTTCAGGGCGATCTTGCGTTCGGTCAGAGCGAACATCGGGAAGCTGTCCGCTGTTACCTCAAGGCGGCAGAGATTGATGAAAGCAGTGTTGTTAGTGTTGTTGAGCGAATGACCGAAGCGTTCAGCGTAAGTGGCGATAAAGAGGGGCTGAAAACGCATCTTCACGATCAGTGGGCCAGGACCGGGTACGTACCTGCGCTGATGGCGTCTATGGGGGTTGTTGTTACACAGGGCACTCCCGAAGAAGCAGTAAGCAGAATTCTTGATGAACTCAGGTTGCGCCCGTCAAATCAGGGGTTTCTGGCACTCGCCGAGCTCATCGTTACGCAGCGTCAGCAGCTCGACAAGTCGCAGTTGTTACAGCTCTATGATATTCTCCGCGGCATCGTTGCAGCCGAACCAAAATTCGTCTGCTCAAATTGCGGATTTAAGGCGAAGGAACCGCATTGGCGCTGCCCGAGTTGTAAAGACTGGGCAAGCATAAGACCATTCGTACCATCGCCTGCTCAGAAAAAGCCAGACTTATGACCACAACTTCACCTATTGTCGTCGCCCTCGACTTCCCCGATATGAAACAGGCACTGGCGATGGCAGATCAACTCGATCCGTCCTTATGTCGTGTCAAAGTAGGGAAGGAGCTGTATACCGCTACTGGCCCTGCCATCCTCGAAGAACTTTACAAGCGAAGCTACGAAGTATTTCTTGATCTGAAGTTCCACGATATTCCCAATACCTGCGCCAAAGCCGTAGGCGTTGCTGCAGACCTGGGAGTATGGATGGTGAATGTTCATGCCTCTGGTGGCCAGCGAATGATGGAAGCTGCCCGTAACGAACTCGAAAAGAAATCGCACAAGCCGCTGCTTATTGGAGTAACGGTTCTTACCTCAATGGAGCAAAGCGATCTTGCCGGTATTGGTTTGGATATCCAGCCTATGGTGCAAGTAGAACGACTCGCTAAGTTAGCTCAAGCATCTGGACTTGATGGTGTGGTGTGCTCCGCACGGGAAGTCGGGTTGATTCGAGATGTCTGCGGTAAAGACTTTCTGACGGTGACGCCTGGGATTCGGCCTGAGGGTTCGGATATTGGCGATCAGAAGCGTGTGATGACGCCGAAGCAGGCGGTTGAGGCGGGTGTGGATTATATGGTGATTGGGAGGCCGGTTACTCAGGGCCAATACCCTCAAGAGAGCCTGGTTTCGATCTTTGAAACGCTGTAATCGGCGTTATATATCTTATAGGGTGTCATCGCTAGCAAGCTGATAATTTGCCAAGCATCAGATAATCAGAAGTAATTAGTTTTAAGCGGTTTTGACCAAATTCTTGGGTTTTGATCATGAAAATATTAGTGACAGGTGGTGCAGGCTTTATTGGCTCTGCCGTTATAAGGTACATAATAAATAGCACTGATGACTCTGTTGTTAACGTCGACAAATTAACATATGCAGGTAATCTCGATAACTTGAAAGGAGTCAGTAGTTCCGAGAGGTATGCCTTTGAAAAGGTAGATATTTGCGATCTCCCTGAACTTGAGAGAGTGTTTGATCAGCACAAACCCGATGCCGTTATGCACTTGGCAGCGGAAAGCCATGTTGACCGCTCTATTGAGGGACCTGCTGCCTTTATTGAAACGAACATCGTAGGTACCTGCAACCTGCTTGAGGTGGCTAGGGCGTACTGGTCGAAGCTCCCTGAAACGCAGAAGAACTCATTCCGGTTTCATCACGTTAGTACTGACGAAGTTTATGGTGACCTGCCACACCCGTTAGAGGAAGCGAATGCTTGTCAACGTCTTTTTACAGAGACTACTTCATACGCTCCTAGCTCGCCCTATTCGGCGAGCAAGGCGAGCTCGGACCACTTGGTTCGTGCATGGATGCGGACATACGGTTTACCCGTAATCGTTACAAATTGCTCCAATAACTACGGCCCGTACCACTTTCCTGAGAAGCTAATCCCTCATGTAATTCTTAATGCTCTTCATGGCAAAAGTCTTCCAGTATACGGGGCAGGGGATCAGATCAGGGATTGGTTGTATGTGGAGGACCACGCAAAAGCTTTACATCTGGTGGTGACAACGGGGGTAGCCGGCGAAACCTATAATATCGGCGGCCATAATGAAAAGATGAATATAGATGTTGTTAAAACCATTTGTCGGATCCTCGATCAGGAGATTGGAAAGTCAGGTCTGTCCGAGGGTTATGGAGGCTTAATTAAGAATGTGAAAGACAGACCGGGGCACGATCGCAGGTATGCTATTGATGCTAGCAAAATCGAAAAGGAGTTGGGTTGGAAGCCTGTTGAAACTTTCGAGTCTGGTCTTGAGAAAACAATTCACTGGTATCTTGAAAATGAACATTGGTGGTCACGCGTTCTAAATGGTGACTACAAATTGACTCGAATTGGTGAGGCATTATGAAAGGTATCGTATTAGCGGGTGGCTCGGGTACGAGGCTCTATCCAATTACCATGGGCGTGTCTAAGCAGCTGTTACCGATCTATGATAAACCAATGATTTATTACCCGTTATCAGTGTTAATGTTGGCTGGGATTCGAGAGATATTAATAATAACTACACCCGAAGACCAATCTGGTTTCAAACGATTGTTAGGTGATGGTAGTCATTTAGGCGTAGACTTGTCATATGCTGTTCAGGAAAGGCCTGAAGGGCTTGCACAAGCATTTACTATTGGAGAGAACTTCATTGGTAAAGAGGATGTGTGTCTTGTATTAGGTGACAACATATACTATGGCCAAGGCTTCACACCGAAGCTCAAAGATGCAGTAAAAAGAGCGAAAGACGGGAAAGGCGCAACCGTTTTCGGATATCAGGTTAAAGATCCGGAGCGCTTTGGTGTTGTCGATTTCGATGATCAGATGAAGGCGCTTTCAATAGAAGAAAAACCTGATAAGCCAAAGTCAAACTTTGCCGTAACAGGTCTGTACTTTTACGATAATCGCGTTATCGAGATAGCTAAGAATGTTAAGCCGTCCGAACGTGGAGAATTGGAAATTACTTGCGTAAATAATGCCTATTTGGAATCGGGTGATCTGAATGTAGAGCTTTTGGGTCGAGGTTTTGCGTGGTTGGATACGGGCACTCATGAAAGTCTGCTGGAAGCCGCACAGTTTGTAGAAACACTGGAAAAACGCCAGGGCTACAAAGTAGCGTGTCTTGAAGAAATTGCTTTCAATAATGGATGGCTAGCTGCTGACGAATTAAGAAAACTTGCCAAGCGTATGAGTAAAAATAGTTATGGGGAATATTTGTTAGCCCTGCTAGGTGCGGAGCCATGATTCCAGTAACTAAACCTTACTTGCCCTCTAGAGATAAACTAAACACCTATATCGATGGCATATACGAACGTGGTTGGCTTACAAACGGTGGGCCATTACAGCAAGAGCTGACGAGGCGCCTTGAACAATATCTAGGCGTTAAAAATTTGTTACTGGTATCTAACGGTACGCTTGCGTTGCAGGTTGCGTACAAAGCATTAGAAATTGGAAACCGTAGTAGCTCAATTACTGAGGCGATTACGTCTCCTTTTACATTTGTTGCTACTGTGAGCTCACTTAAGTGGGAAGGGATAAAACCAGTTTTTGGAGATATTGATCCAGCTGGGTGGTGCCTGACACCGGATAGTATAAAAGAAAATATCACACCCGATACTGAAGTGATCGTCCCCGTGCATGTATTCGGTAACGCTTGCGATGTTGAGGAAATAGATAAGATAGCATCTCAAAATAAGTTAAAAGTAGTTTATGACGCTTCTCATGCGTTCGATGTGAGAATTAAAGGTAAAAGTATCCTCTCTTGGGGAGATGCGTCAACCTTAAGTTTTCATGCAACTAAACTTTTTCATACGGTTGAAGGTGGGGCAATAGTATTCAAATATGAGTCAGACCTCAAAAGAGCTCAGGAAATAATAAATTTCGGGCTCTCGGATCCCCATACGATATCCGAGATCGGAATTAATGCGAAAATGAACGAGTTTCAGGCGGCAATGGGATTGTGTGTGCTCGACGAAATAGATGAGAATCTGGCCGCACGAAAAAGGATTGCGGAGTACTATAAAACTAATTTAACAAAATCTATAAAGGTCCAGGAGCTGAATGAGTCAACTCCTAACAATGCATATATGCCTATTTTATTCGACGATGAGACGCAGGTTTACCAGTTGCTGGACCGGCTGAAAAATGAAGGTATATTGGCTCGGCGATATTTCTATCCTTCTTTAAATAAAACTATTTATGGAAGCGGATCAAGTTGCCCCGAATCTGAATATGTATCAAGAAGGATCGTATGTTTACCGATTTATTCGGAGTTGGATGAGCTATCTCTTGCAAAGATCATTAGCATAGTTAATACGGTGGCTGAGTTATGAAAAGAATTCTTTTTTTAGGTGGTGCGCCTACCCAGGTTCCACCGATAGAGTACGCCTTGAAACAGGGATATTATGTAATTACGTGCGACTACTTACCGGACAATCCTGGGCATAAACTAGCTCATGAGTACCATAATGTATCGACTACAGATAAAGAGGACGTTCTTAGACTCGCAAATAGTCTGGGTATTGATGGAATTGTTGCATATGCCTCGGATCCAGCAGCCCCTACGGCTGCTTATGTCGCCGAGCAGCTGGAACTACCGGGTAACCCATATAAGTCAGTTGAAATACTTGCACGGAAAGATCTGTTTCGCGAGTTCTTGAGAGAGAATGGCTTTAACGTGCCACGATCCAAATCGTTTCGCGAAGTGGAACAAGCAAGAGCGTGGCTTGATGAGATTGGCTTACCGGTTTTCGTAAAACCTGTTGACTCCTCCGGCAGCAAAGGGGTAACCCACTTGGAGGACGATGATATGTTTCAGGCTGCATTTGAGCATGCATTATCATTTTCCCGTGAGAAGATGGTTGTGGTCGAAGAAAAGATTCACAGAGCTGGGTATCAAGTCGCTGGAGACGGTTTCGTTGTTGATGGGCAGTTGGTGTTTCGTTGCTGGGCTGACGAGCATTTTGATAAGTTATGCAATGGACTGGTTCCGATTGGCCAGACATTCCCAACCTCCCATTCTGCTGAGCTACTTAAAAGAGCACATGCTGATAGTCAGAGGTTATTGACACTGCTGGATATGAAAACAGGTGCGCTGAACTTCGATTTTGTATTCTCTGACGAAGGTGAGTTCTATTTCCTTGAGCTCGGTCCAAGGAATGGTGGGTGCTTGATCCCTGAAGTCATACGTTATGCCACAAATGTGGACTTAATTGCTTACACAGTGGAAGCAGCACTCGGTAACGATTGTAGCGCGTTAGTGCAGCAACAAACAGACGGATACTGGTCTAGTTACATGCTTCATTCGTTAGAGAATGGTCGGTATAAAGATGTATGGCTATCCGATCGCGTAAAAAAATATATTGTAGAGAAAAATATCCAAGTTAGCCCCGGAGATCCCGTTAATCGATACAGTGGATCACATGATACGCTTGGAACTATGATACTTAGGTATCCGAATATGGCTGTAATGCTCGATATGATTGACAATATGGAAAACGATATTCGTGTCATTACAGAATAGAGCAATCGGCGGGTACTTCGAACTTGAACTGCCTAAAGGTCCAGGGCTTTATTACCCGGATACACTGAAATACCAATCTGCACGGGCTGCCTTCGTAGCACTGTTGCAGTATAAAAAGCCCAGATGTGTTTGGATGCCATACTACGTTTGCAATTCTATGCTTACACCCATGGCTTATCTTGGTATCGATGTTAAGTTCTATTCTATAAATCTAAAGTTTGAAATATCAAGCCAGGTTGATTTACGTAGTAATGACTTGTTGCTTTACGTTAACTACTTCGGTGTTTGCTCATCCTATGAAGATGAATTGTTATCTAAGTACGGTAATGAAAGGGTTGTATTTGATCACTCCCAGGCGTTCTTTTCCCAGCCAAAGGACTGTTTAGCCACACTCTACTCTCCAAGAAAATTTTTTGGTGTGCCGGACGGTGGTTTGCTAGTAACAAATTTACCTTTGAAAGAACCAGAAGAAATTGATATGAGCTCGATTCATCGCACCGAGCATTTATTGAAGAGGTTAGCGGGAGAGCCTGAAGATGGATACTCTAGCTATCAAAAAGCGGAAAAGTCATTAGATGATCTTTCGCCGAAAAGAATGTCTCTGTTAACTCAGCGGGTATTAGAGTCGATAGACTATTCATCTGTTCTCCAAAGACGTAACAAGAATTTTAATAAACTGCGAGATAGCTTGTGTGGCTCTAATAAGTTAGAAGTTAGCGCCGTAGATAATGAAGGTCCTATGCTTTACCCTTATGTTCCTGATGGCACTTCCTGCAAGGTGAAGTCGGAATTAATAAATCTAAGGTGTTATGTTGCCAGCTATTGGCCCGAGTGTACCGAAAGAGGTAGCGAGGTAGAAAGATTTTTAGCCAAAAACCTTTTGGCCTTACCTTGTGATCAGAGACTAGGCGATAGTGATATATTGATGGAGTTAAGGTATGTCTCAAGAATACTTTCTTAGGGAGCTGTGTAAAGAGGATGCTGTTGTTATTAACTCATGGCGCGCTGATCGTGAACTAATATCTAAGTTGGGAGCCGGCTTCCGTTATATCGATGTTTCAGTAGATGCTCGGTGGCTTGATAGCTATATGGAGCGTAGAAATAATAACGTAAGGTTAGCGGTATGCTGTAAGGTTTCAAAGGCGGTCGTAGGGGTCGTGTACCTTATCGCGATCGACTGGTTAAACAGAAACTGTGAGCTGGCAATTATGGTAGGCGAGAAACAGCATCGCGGGAAAGGGGCTGGAACTTATGCGATTCGTGAAGCTCTTGAGCATGCTTTCTCAGATCTTAATCTTCATAGAGTGTATCTAACTGTTTTGCAGAATAATTCCCCAGCGATATCACTCTATAAGAAGTTCGGTTTTATAGAAGAAGGACTGTTCAGAGAGTCTGTCTATAAGGAAGGGGAATATAAGAATGTGATATCAATGGCTTGCCTTCGAACAGATTTCCACCGAGAGCAGTGCAAATAGCATATTTGACTACTACTAGTGGGGTTATGATGTCTTTTAAGGCTAACGTCGTTGCAAGCTATGCGAGCCAGATGTACATGGCAGGATTAGGTATATTCATCTTGCCATTGTATGTCGAGTATATGGGGGCAGAGGCATATGGTCTGATTGGTTTTTTTACAATGCTCCAGGCGTGGTTTGCACTCCTTGATCTGGGCTTGACCCCTACCATTAGTCGAGAAACTGCGCGTTTTTGTGCTGGCTCATTATCCGCGTTGCAATATAGGCAGTTATATCGTGCGCTTTCTTTAATCTTTTTCGCAATAGCATCCGTAGGTGGGGGCGCGTTATGGTTTTTCTCTGATGAAGTGGCCACTCAGTGGCTGAAAACCAGTACTTTGGGCGTAAGTGAAATAATACTCGCTGTCCAGATTATGGCCATTAGTGTAGCAATCAGATGGCTCTCAGGCCTTTACAGAGGAGTTATAACCGGTTACGAAAAGATTATTCAGTTGAGTGTTATAAATATCGTTGTGACAAGTCTACGTTTCATCGGTGTATTCGGGTCCATGGCGGTATTGGGTTTTAATATAGAAGTCTTTTTCTACCACCAGTTATGCATTGCTGTAATAGAATTAATTGCGCTCTTTTTGATTTCAAGGTCAGCCTTACCAGATCCGATGAGTTGTGGCGGGACAATTGGTTGGTCTCTCAAGCCGGTTAGACCGTTACTCAAATTCTCTTTAAGTGTTGCTCTTACTTCCTCTATTTGGGTTATGGTGACGCAGGTAGATAAACTGGTACTTTCTGGAATATTGCCTTTAGCCGAATATGGTTACTTTTCTTTGGCTGTATTGTTTGCAGCTGGAATTCTTACTCTTAGTACACCTGTGAGTACTGCCATTATGCCTAGGATGGCTCATTTATACTCTTCGGGGGATGCTGATGGCATGATTAATATTTACCGAGCGACTACACAACTCGTCGCTGCCGTCGCAGGGTCGGCGGCAATATTCATTGCTATATTTTCTGAGAGTATTTTATATGTATGGACCGGGGATGCTCATATTGCGAAAAACTCTTCCATAACTTTGACACTTTATGCTTCTGGCTATGGTGTACTCGCCATTGCCGCATTTCCTTATTACCTGCAGTATGCTATGGGGGATCTAAGGTACCATTTAGCGGGCAATATTTTTACGCTGGCAATTTTGATTCCAGTAATGGTTTATGCTGCGAGCAACTTCGGTGCTGAAGGTGCCGGCTGGGCATGGTTGACCGTTCACACTAGCTATTTGATACTTTGGTTGGGCTATGTACATAAGAAGCTTGTACCAGGGTTGCACCTGAAGTGGTTGTTTAACGATGTATTGCGGGTGTACTTTCCGCCGATGATTCTCGGAACTATTATCTCTTTGCTTCTGCCTGTTGATATGGACAGAGTAGAATTGTTTATACTTCTTTCTGTAGTCGCTTTGCTAGTTTTTGCAAGTAGTATCCTATCTTCCAGGGCTCTACATTTACATTTTCTTCGGAGATTCAGATAGTATGAACAGGACTTCTGATATCCGAATATCCGTTTGCGTTAATACTTATAATCAGGTTGGCTACATCGAGCAGACTTTACAAAGTATCCTGAGCCAGAAAACTGATTTCTTTTTCGATATAGTCGTGCATGATGATTGCTCCACCGATGGCACTGCATTGCTATTAAAAAATTACGAGAAACAGTATCCGAATAAATTAAAATGCATATTGCAGACCCGTAATCAGTTCTCGATAAATCCGCATTTGCCTTTTATTAATTGTTGGAGTCAAGCGAGAGGTGAATTTATTGCATTATGTGAGGGTGATGATTACTGGATTGATGAATATAAGCTGCAGAAGCAATTTGATCAAATAAAATCTACAGATACAGATATCTCTTTTACAAATGCTATTAAAGTAGATGCGAAAGGAAATGTAACGCCTTTTTATGATAAAGAATATAAGTCAACTGGTGTTGTGGGCGTGTTAGATTTACTAAAAAGAGGGGGAGGCGCAATGCCGACTGCCTCTATATTAGTGAAGAGAGATATACTTCAGGACTTGCCTGATTGGTTTCTATCGGCACCTGTTGGCGACTATTTTGTTCAATTGCTTGGGGCTGCGAAAAAAGGGGCATCGTACCTTTGTGACGTAACTACGGCTTATCGAGTAGAGGCTGAAGCATCATGGAGTCAATCAAGAGCCAGGTTTACGGAGAGTGACATACTAGACTTGGCTGAAAAGTACGTCTCTACGTTTAAAGCCATGGAATTGAAGAATATAGATCTTAAATATATTAATTACGCCTTATCGAAGGAGTTGTTTCAGCTTGCCGTGGTTAGTTATAAGAATGACTACAGAAATCTTGCCAAAGCTCTTATTGATAGGTCATGGATGTACTATAGGTTTATTAGTGCTAAGCAATTTGCACTTTATGTGATTCTAAAATTTTAATGTGCAAATCTCTGATGAAAGCGAGGTATAAATGAAATTGGGTAGGATTTACAGCCTTATTCTCGGCTTCGTGTATGCTTTGCACTCGATCGGATTTCCGGTGCTGGGAGTTGCTATTAAGCCATACCAAGTTGTTGCTATTATTTTCTCCTATAAAGGTAGAGCAAAAAAGGTGATTGTTGGGGTGGCTGCGTTCATGTTAGTTCATGCCCTGGTAGTTTATTTGTACAATGGAACTCTTACTTTTGATGCTTCTGCTTATATTTTTATTGGCATGATACTGATTTACTCCTATTTGTTGCTAAGGGATTTGAAGGCTTCGTTTGAGACCGTAGTATTTGCTAACACGCTTGTTTATATTTCAGGAATCGTAGTCTACGCATATTGTATATACACGGGAACGTACGTGAATATACACTCTGACATCAGTGAGCGAGCCGACCTTGTCAATACACTTTCCTCATTAGTTTTTTTTGACGGTACCCGGATCAGGTATAACGGCTTCGCTTTAGATCCGAACTTTTATGCATTTTACGTTAACATTTTTCTGGGTGTAGCGTTGTGTCTGGCTGCGATTCATGATTTCAAGGTGCCTAGAATTTTTATTATTGTATCTATAATTTCGGTTGTCTTGACGCTTTCAAGGGCAGGCGTTTTATGTCTTTTCCTTTTACTTCTTGCTTCGGGGTGGAGCGGTAGTGGTTACTCTAAGAAAACATTGGTTGTAGCAATGGCGGCGTTAGGTGCTGCTGTTCTGGCGCTACTGAGTGTCTATCTGGGGCGCTCAGTTTTTGATTATGGAGATATTGCAGACTCCAGGCTTTGGGTTTGGTATTCACACTTGGATAATGCGCTTCAATCTGGTGTTGGATATATAGGAAATGGGATCACTTTTGACGTTGTTCGCTACTTAAATGAGGGTGTGTTTCATAAATCGACACACAATACTGTTCTCTACTTAGTATACTGCTTTGGTTTAGGCTTAACGGTTTTGTTAGTGAGTTTATGGTTACTCAGATTGGTTAGGCTGCTATTGTGTGGCTTGACTGAGACATCTGTATTGTTGATCGCGCTCCACTTAGTATATGCTGTAAGTCTTTTGACGCTTGATTTGATATTTACCGTTCCCTTCTATCTGTATATCGTTTTTTGTTACATGTATCCGCCCAGGTTTGGAAAGTCGTTATGAAACATGTTGTTATCGCAACCCATGAGTACCCGCCAAGAATTGGGGGCGCTGGTATTGTCGCCAGAGATTTAGCAACTTCATTAAGTCAGCTTGACGGATACTATGTTTCAGTTATTACCCAATATGACGCTAGCTTGTTAAGTGTTTTGCGAAAAAGGGTAATTATTGACTCTGACTCTGGATTCAAAATAGTTCGTATTCCCGTTTTCCGGAATACCTGGTTTGTAAGTTATCCTTATATTTTCCGCCGTGTAGTTCCAACTGATTGTGATCTTCTCGTCTACAACGACTTTGCTATTAGCTATTTAACTAAATCATCGGATTTCCCCTATGTACACTACATCCATGGTAAAGAGAAGTATCTAGAGTTTTCTGGCTTTTTGAAATCAACCATACTTTCTTTTGATAAAATATTCCGCCGTAGCATCCGGGATTCGTATAGAGTTGTTTGTGTTAGTAGTTTCATCAAGGGATGGTTACTCAATTTAGGTTTACCGCAAGACTTGAGCAAGGTTAAGGTACTAGAAAACCACATTGATAAGTCTCTCTTTTATAGAACTACTGATATTCCTCCTGAATATCAGCTGTCTGGCATGGAAGGAAAGACAGTATTGATAACCGCTTCTAGGTTGGTCGAGGGGAAGGGGTACGCACGGATGCTGAAAATTTTTAATGAAATAGTTCAGGATGGCGATAAAGAGATCCATTGGGTAATTGCAGGGGACGGTGACTATCGCAAGGAGTTTGAGAACGATATATCTAAGTATGGCTTGCAGAATAGATTAACCTTGCTTGGAAGGGTTGATCGAAAATCCCTATTATATTACTACGCCCAGGCTGACCTGTTTTGGTTGTTGTCAGATTTTGAGGAGGCCTATCCACTTGTTTATAAAGAAGCGATTGCTTGTGGCTTACCCGCTATAGGTAACGATCTTGGTGGTGTTAGTGAAGTTGTATCGCACGGTGTTGACGGTTACGTATGTTCTACGGATGAAGATGTTAAGCATATCATAGGCTCGAGGAGTTATGAGGTACTAAGAAATAGTCCTCTCTCCGATGAATTCGACAAGTTGTCATTTGCGAGAGAATTTATCAGAGTAGTGTCCTAGAATGAGAAAGAGAATATTATTTGTTGAATCCGAGAACAAATGCAGGTCGCTGGGTTTACTAGACGGTTTTGGTGAGTGGGAATGTCAGTTTGACGGTAGAAAGTATTTTAGGAAGCATTCTGATTTTTTCCGCGAGTTCGATCTTGTTGTTGCAACAAACTACTCGTCTAGTATTTCAAACTTGGTATGCTGCAAGTGTCAGAGTGCTGATGTTCCGACGCTATTCTTTTCAGATGGTTTATATGACCTTGCTAATTCATTAAGAAACCCACTCTTATCTGGTAACAACAGGGTATTGTATGGTTTTTTGCCATTTACATATTTTGCGACAGTTAGTAGAGTCTATGTATACGCTGGTAGTACAAGTTTTATAAATTACATGCCCGGTCGAATGTTAACCATGAAAGAACCGATGAACATCCATGCTAAGTTTGAAAGAATTCTTATAACTACAGCCAATAACGCTTATTTTAGTAAGAAAGAATTTGATCGTCTCGTTGGTCTTATTAATGATTTATCAGATTACTTGTTTGAGAAACGTATTGATTTCTCATTTAGAATATTTGATAGAGCTATTCTTGACTCTTTGTTGCATGGTGGCTCTGTTTCTAATGATGTAGATGGCTCTTTTGAGGATTGCCTTTCTAAATATAGCCATGTTATATCTACGCCTAGCTCCGTTGTAGTTACTTCAATGTATCATGGTAAGGCAACTGCCCAGTTAATATATCGATCTGAACCAACGGCTGTTGCAACAGCATGGAATATTCCTTCCATTGATATATTTGATGATACCTTTCAAAGCTTTATAAACTGTCAAGAGCAATTAATGGAATACCAGATGGATTCTGTTTCAGACAACTTTGATAATGCGACTCCTAAAGACGTGGTTGATAAAGTTTTTATGGATTTGTCTGCATATCGATCTAGTACGAATGTTTCGGAGTTTCGTGACTCTGAAGTTGATAGAATCCTTAACTCTAGTTTTAATTTTAACTTCGAGTTTTTCCTAAGAAGAATATTTGAGATGAGTTTCGTCTCTCGGTATTTTTCAGTAATAAAGAGATTTATCAGGCAGTAGTTTTATAGGTTTTTATGAGAAAGATAGTTCATGTAAATGTATTTTCCGGGTTGGCCGGTGCTCAGCGTGTTTCGTTAGATATACTCTCCAATATTGGTAGTGAATTCGATAAAACGATAATTTTTGGTGGTGAACCTAATTCGAACACTAAACGTATCTGTCAAGATTTGGGGATTAAGGTAGTGTTCATTCCGTCTTTGAAAAGGGAGATTGGACTTCATGATTTTAGAGCGTTCTTTCGTTTGTATCGGATCTTTCGAAATGAAGAGTTTGATATTGTGCATACTAACTCTACAAAGCCGGGTATTATTGCGCGTATAGCAGCGAGGCTCGCTGGCATTCCTATTATAGTTCATACTATCCATGGAGTAGCATTCCATCGATATGTTCGGCTTCCTAAAAGAGTGCTATTCTATTTATTGGAGTTGTTTTCAGTTCGTTTTGGAAATTTTAATATTTCGGTTAACAACTATTATTTGAGATACTACCCGACATTTTTGGGGTATAAGAAATGTATATATAATGGAGTCAATTTTGACAATCTCGTCCGCGCTGAAAGGTCGTATCGCAAAGATGTATATAGAGTGGGTTTCTTTGCAAGATTTGATGAGCAGAAAGACCCGTTCACTTTCATAAAAGTGGCTGAATATATTATCAATCATGGAGGAGGCCACCTTGATATTAAGTTTGTTATGGCTGGGGATGGCCCTTTATTGTCCGATGTTAAGGCATATGTTAAAAATCAGGGAATTGAAGAGTATTTCGAATTTCATGGTTGGGTCGATAATAAATCCGAGTATCTTTCGAGTATTGATGTCCTACTTCAACCCTCATTATGGGAGGCTTTTGGCTTAAATATAGTAGAGGCTGCATACCTAGGTGTGCCTAGTATTGCCTCTGATGTTGAAGGAGTGCCCGAAGTAATTATTGATGGACACACAGGGTATCTTTCGAGTCCCGGCGACGTCAAAGGCTTTAGCGAACATTTGCTTGAGCTTTTAAGCGATCCGGACTTATTGGAAAGTACCTCTAAGAGTGCTATGAGGTATGTTGAGAGTAATTTCTCTCTCGACAGTATGGTAAAGAGTTATTTAAAAATATATACGGAGTAGATTTTCAGAGTATTTTGACGCTTAACGCTTAACGCTTAACGCTTAACGCTTAACGCTTAACGCTTTTAGCTGATTAGTTATATTCGTCTATCTTGCACCAAACCCCGTCAACATCGTCTTTATCGTTTTAAAGACGATGTCTAAATCCAGCCAAACGCTGAGATTCTTCACGTAATAAAAATCATGTGCCAGTTTCTCTCGGGTTTCGTCTTCATCAGCCGCGTACCCGTGAGTGACTTGAGCCCAACCGGTAATTCCAGGGCGGACAATATGTCTGAAACTATACAAGGGAATAACTTTCTCGAATTCTCTTACAAACGCTGCTTGCTCCGGGCGTGGGCCTATAAGAGCCATATCCCCCTTGAGAATATTCAGAAATTGTGGAAGCTCATCAATCCGCATTTTGCGTATGAATTTACCGATTCGCGTGATCCTAGGGTCATCTTCGCCAGCGAACTGAGCACCATTAACTTCCGAGTCAGTGCGCATGCTGCGTATTTTATACATGCTGAATTCACGACCGCCTTTGCCTATTCGACGTTGCACAAAGAATGCAGGGCCCTTTGATTCGAGTTTCACTGCGATTGCTACGATTACGATAAATGGTAGCGTTATTGGAGCGCTTGCTAGTATAAGTGAAGACTCGAGTAGTCTCTTAGCAGTGAGGTATGCCTGAGAGGGGAGTAACTCGTGGCCTGCGAGCTCGCCGTAATGATGTAATGGGCTTTTTCCAGAAATTGATTCATAAGCAGCCACTGAGTCCATTACCGGGGTGTCTTTAGACAACTCTGCAGCAATGAACTGTTGCCATTCGGCAGGCAGCTGCTCATTGCTATCGACAATTATGCCGACAGTGTCTGGGGCGGTTAATGCTGGCTTTTCAAGTGCATAAAACTTCGATGGGTTCAGGCGTATTAATTCCTGATAAAAGCCAAACGGAATAACGGCATAACGACCGGTTTGCAAGTGCTGTCGAAGCTTGAACTCGGTGTAGGTAACAACGGGCACGACAAAAAGGGACAGTAGTAGAACCGAGCGAGAGTAATCGATGCGAGTGAATATGATAACTGCAGTAATAGACAACAGAGAAACTGTCAGAACCGGGATCATGTAAGAAAGAGGCCTGTTACCCGGAAATCTTCCTAAGTTATGGAGAGTGACACTAGATATCAGATAACCAATCAGTGCTCCACAAAGGACGTTCAGAAACTGAGGTGCCTGTAACGTTAATCCGGTGAATATAAGAGAGCCAATTGTTATCAACGAGGCGCAAATAAACAGGCCTAATAGTACGGTAGTGCTATGGATAAGAAAAGATTTTCGAGAGAGTGACGCTGGCTGCAGGGAGCTGTCAATCGCGTGTCCTTGTACCATGCCGCCGACCTTGCAAAAGAAGTGGCTCCCCGAGCTGGACTTGAACCAGCGACCAATAGATTAACAGTCTACTGCTCTACCGACTGAGCTATCGGGGAACATCAATCAAGTGGTGCGCATTATGTCAGGATCTTTTTTTCTGTCAATACAGTAATGCGCAAAATTTTGATTTTTATAGAGTTTTTAAGATTCTGCATAGCCTTTGGGGTTAGAGCTCTGCCAATGCCAGGTGTCTTTGACCATGGCAGCGATATCAAGCTCAGTTTCCCATTGAAGTATTTGCTTCGCTTTAGTTGCGTCTGCATAGCAGGCGGCTACGTCACCGGGACGGCGCGGCGCTATTTCATAGGGAACAGGTGTGTTATTAACCTCAGCGAAGGTGTTAACGAGCTGTAATACGCTGGTGCCGTTGCCGGTGCCGAGGTTGATTGCCTCTACGCCACTTATTGGTTTGCTACTGAGTAAGTTATCAACGGCTTTGACATGGCCTTTTGCCAGGTCGACGACGTGAATGTAGTCACGTACGCCAGTACCGTCGATAGTGTCGTAGTCGTCACCAAATACTGAAAGTTTCTCCCGTCTACCCACAGCGACTTGCGAAATGTAAGGCATCAGATTATTCGGGATATCTTTCGGATCTTCGCCAATCAAACCTGATTGGTGCGAACCAACGGGGTTGAAGTAGCGAAGCAGGATAACTGACCATGACTGCTCAGAATCAGTGAGTCGGTCTGCCTCGGGAAGGTCGCGAAGCATCTCTTCAATAATGAGCTTCGACCGTCCATACGGGTTCGTCGCTGAAAGAGGCATGTCTTCCGTTAAAGGAAGTTTTTCTGGGTCGCCATACACTGTTGCAGAGGAGCTGAAGACCAGTTTTTTTACACCGGCTTTCTCCATTTCCGCGCAAAGGGTGATAGTACTGCCAAGGTTGTTGTCATAGTAAGCCAATGGCATCTGACAGCTTTCCCCCACAGCTTTTAACCCAGCGAAATGGATAACGGCAGAGATTTGATGTTGGCTGAAAATACTTGCCACCAAGGCGGCGTCGCGAACATCACCTTCTATAAAAACAGGGGCTGTTCCGGTAATTTTTTCAACGCGATTGAGGGCTTCGGGCGAACTGTTGCTCAGGTTGTCGATAACGACAACATTGTAGCCAGCTTCAATCAGTTCAACGCAGGTATGGCTGCCGATATATCCGGCGCCACCGGTTACCAGAATTGTTTTGCTCATATTGATCCTTCGCTCAATCCTTCGCTATTCGTGAGAATACAGCCCCTTTCTGACCACGATACTTTGCGTTTTCACGCTTGTTGTATGGGCGTGCAGCGGGGCTGCTGAGTGTTTCAAATGACATGGCGCAGATTATCATTTCTGGTCTTAGTGCCAGAGGCAGTTTGCCGTTATTGTAAAACTCGAGGACGATTTGCCCTTCCCAGCCGGGATCAATCCGGCCAGCGGTGACGTGCACCATCAGGCCCAGTCGTGCGAGTGACGAGCGGCCGTCAAGCCAGCCAACAAGGTTGTCCGGAATGCTGACTGACTCCATCGTCGCGCCGAGGATCAGTTCGCCAGGGTGGATGTAGAGTGCCTCGTCTCTTGGGATCTCGATTTCTTTGCTCATGATGCGGTCGATATCGCGGTTGAGCTGATCGCGGTCTCCCGACAGGTCGAGGTGAGTAACCGAGTTGTTATTAAACACGCGAAAACGGTGATCCAGGCGTAGGTCAACGCTGATTCCTGCAATAGCATCATCCCCAGGTGGTGGGTCGATGATGATATCGCCAGAGGCAATTTTCTGTTCGATGTCTACATCGCTGAGTCTCATGGCTTGGCCTCGTTATTGTGCGCTGTTGTCTGAAAGTTCAGCGTCGTGCTGCGGGTAATTTACTTCCGTCGCTTGAATTTGATAGCGGAGTTTGCCGTCTTTTTTATCACGCAAGCGGATCAGTGGGTAGCCGGGGGCATCTGCCAGCCAGGCGTAAACTTCTCGTTTCTTGCTGTCGCGCACCTGTTCAATTTTGATCGCGTCGAAGGTTCCGGCTTTGATTTTGATTTCTTCTTTCCCAACTACTCGGAAGCGGAAGGGTTTCGTTTTCGATTTTTCAAAAACGGGCAGGGTGAACTCAGTATTGCCTTTCGCTACTTCGATGCTTGCTTGCAGCATGTAGGTAAGGTTGTCCTGGATACCTTCCTGCCAGTGGTCATCCCGCTTGCGGTCTTTTTCTAAGTCTTCAATGCTCTTTGTGTCGGCAACAAAGTGCAGAGTACGGTCGGGCTCGTCGATCATTCCTGATGCGCGATAGCTGTAGTTGACTGGAGTAATTTGATTGCCTTTATAGATGAAGTCACTGGTTTCCCGCAGCGATGCAATGCTTGCTTCTGCATCAAAATCAACTCGCCAGAGGTTATCCGAGCGTTGCTCTAGGGTACGTGTTGCATCGATATCAAAGCTGAACCACCCGATACGGTACTCACTCGTGTATTCAACAGAGTAGGGCGTTAGCGTCTGGGGAGCCTGAGCTTTAGATTCATCTGATATTGCAGATATAGGTGTGATGGTGGCACATACGGCGGCCAGTACATTGGTCAGCTGCTTGCGGAGTAGGCCTTGAATCATGGTGCCGTCCTGTCGTTGAAAGGTCTCTTGTGAGACCTCGGATTATCCTTCCAGTTTCACACCTGTGTCTGGCATTGGCTTTCCATCAAAGGTGGCGAGTCCAGAGACCATCTCCAGGCGACCTTCGACAAACCACTTTACGGCAATCGGATAGATGATGTGCTCTTGCAGCTGCACGCGCTTCCGCAGTGTTTCTTCGGTGTCGCCATCCATTACAGGTACCACCGCCTGAATAACGTTGGGGCCATCATCGAGAACTTCGGTGACGAAGTGGACTGTGACGCCATGTAGATCGTCGCCCGCCTCGAGTGCCCGGCGGTGAGTGTGCAACCCTTGATACTTTGGCAGCAAAGAAGGGTGAATGTTGAGCATTCTTCCTTCGTAGCGACGTACCAGATCCGGAGTGAGGATTCTCATAAAGCCCGCAAGAACGACCAGATCCGGTTGATAGTCATCAATCGTGCGCATCAAGGCAACATCAAACTCTTCCCTGGAGGTGAAACCGCGGTGATCAATGACACTGACATCCAGATCTCGGTCGCGGGCTTTCTGCACGCCCGCTGCCTCAGGTTCGTTACAAATCACGCCAGCGATTTCCGCATTGATTGCGCCACTCAGCACCTGATCGGCAATGGTCAGCATATTACTGCCACTGCCAGAAATCAGGATTACGATACGTGGCTTTTCTACGTCTTCAGTGGGGTAGCGTGACGTTACGTCGTTCATGCACGGCTTCCTGTGAACTGAACGGCATCTTCGTCACCATTGAGTTCCTGGATTTCACCGATGATCCACGATTGCTCACCTTCGGCATTGAGTAGTGCAATCGCCGCGTCAGCTTTTTCTTCTGGCAGCGCGATGATCATGCCCACGCCACAGTTGAAGGTGCGGAACATCTCGCGGGTTTCCACGTTGCCGTTACTCTGCAGCCAGGTGAATACTTCAGGCCACTGCCAGCTATTGGTATCAATAACCGCTTTAGTGCCTTCTGGCAGAACGCGCGGAATGTTTTCCTGGAAGCCACCGCCAGTGATATGAGACAGAGCGTGAACGTCTGAAGCATTGATCAGCTTGAGGAGAGATTTTACGTAAATCTTTGTCGGCGCCATCAGGGCGTCAGCAACAGGTTGACCGTCAAGGTCTGCTGACAGATCTGCGCCAGATACTTCAATGATCTTACGGATCAGAGAATAACCGTTTGAGTGTGGGCCACTGGATGCAAGGGCGATCAGCTTATCGCCGGCGGATACCTTGGTGCCATCAATCAGGTCGTCTTTCTCAGCGATGCCGACACAGAAGCCAGCGAGATCGTAATCTTCGCCTTCGTACATTCCTGGCATTTCAGCGGTTTCACCGCCGACCAGAGAGGCACCCGCCTGGGAGCAGCCTTCGCCGATGCCTTCAACGACGGCCGCGGCCACATCGACATTCAGCTTGCCGGTCGCGTAGTAGTCCAGGAAGAAAAGCGGCTCTGCACCCGCGACCACCAGATCGTTAACGCACATGGCAACCAGATCGATACCGATGGTGTCATGCTTGTTAAGGTCCATCGCGAGGCGCAGTTTAGTGCCTACGCCATCGGTTCCAGAGACCAGCACAGGCTGGCGATAGCCCTGTGGTAGCTCGAAGAGGGCACCGAAGCCGCCAAGGCCAGCCATGACCTCCGGTCTGCGAGTGCGTTTGGCGACGCCTTTGATGCGGTCAACCAGTGCGTTACCAGCGTCGATATCGACGCCTGCGTCTTTGTAGCTCAGGGATTTTTGATCACTCATGCCGTCTGTCACAGGTAGTGGCTTATGAAAGGCGCGTATTCTAACGATTTGTCGGTCATCCTGCATCCCGCAAATAAAAACAAACTGCAGACTGTTTATCGGCGGGCTTCGTGGCACAATAGCTGCGGACACGAAAGACTGAGGAATAGTAGTGCGTCTCCTGACATTCCTAACAATATTTTGCATAAGTATTTCAGCTTCTGCCGCGACGGTTAAAGACCTTTATGATGTTGCAGTCCCGGTTGAAGATCAGACAGAAGAAAGTCGCAGTGATGCGATTGGAGGGGCTTTCCAGCGTATGCTGGTCCGTCTCTCGGGGACTGAGCAGGTGCTCGAAAACCCGGTCTTGATGGGCGAGCAGAGCAATGCTCAGAGTTATATGAGCAGTCTGCGTTATGAGCGTGGAACGGAAGAGCAACTGCTGCTCAGCGTCACATTCATGGCTGGGCCCATGCAGAAACTACTTGAGCGGGCGGCTGCGCCTGTTTGGGGAAGCTCGCGTCCTCGCACCCAGTTATGGTTAGCGGTGAACTCAGACGAAGGCCGTACCGCCGTTGGTCCGGAAGAAGGCGAGTGGAAAGCAGCATTTGATGGTGCGATGCGTCGCCGTGGCTTACCCTGGATGTTCCCCGCCTGGGATCTCGAAGATCAGATGGCTCTGCCTGTTGCCAGCCTGTGGGGGCTCTTTGAAGAGGATATTGCCTCTGCCGCCGCGCGCTATTCCAGTGATGGTTACCTCGCAGGGCGCATTATGGCCGTTGGCGGAGCCTACAGTTTTACTGGCTATATCCATCACTCAGATATCCGACACTCTCTGTCAGTGCAGGCTGATACCCCTGAATTGCTGGCTTTGGAGATTGCTGCTGAGGTCGCCGAAAAATTATCAGAGCGCTACGCGGTTATCCCTCTCGCTGGGATAGATAACAATGAACTGATACGTGTCACTGGCATTAACACCTTTGCTGATTACCGCGCGCTGCTTGAATACCTCAGCGCTAATGTGGCTGTTCGTGATGTCGTCGTGGTTGCCTCTGATCGGGATGAAGTGACTCTGGCACTCGACTTAACAACCGGCTGGTCACAGGTGCTCGATAGTATGGCGCTTGATAAAAAGATCATTGCCGACGAGGAGGGCGTAGCCTATGTCTGGCAGCGCTGAAGTTCGCAATAGCGAACCGTCTCAGCTGACATTGCAGGTGACACTCAGAGACGACGCCAGATTCGCTAATTATTATCCAGGCGTGAATCAGCAGGTTCGGGATGCACTGCAAGGACAGTGGACGACCGCGGGTGAACCTTTCATCTACTTGTGGGGTGCTACCGGCTCGGGTGTCAGTCACCTTCTTCAGGCCGCGTGTCATTACGCGGAAGGGATCGGCCATCAGAGTATGTACCTGCCGCTCGCTGAGCTGAAAGAGATCGGTCCTGGCATGCTGGAGGGCGTCGACCAGTTGCCTCTCGTCGCTATCGACGACCTGCAGGAAGTCATGGGTGATGCAGATTGGGAAGAGGCACTGTTTCACCTTTATAACCGAATACGTGACCGGCAGAGCCATCTGTTGATTGGAGCGAATACACCACCGTCACAATGCGGCGGCAAATTGCCGGATCTGGTGTCCCGTTTGAGTTGGGGGATCACCTATCAGGTCGAGACCTTGTCTGATGAAGAGAAGGTTCAGGCGCTGATACTGCGTGCGCGTCAGCGTGGGTTTGATCTTCTTGATGATGTCGCGGTCTTTATCATGAATCGCGGCCCGCGGGACATGGCAGGGCTTTGTCAGATATTGGACCAACTGGATCAGGCATCGTTAAAAGAGAAGCGAAAACTGACGATTCCTTTTGTTAAGTCTGAGCTCGGCTGGTAGCTGCTGGCAGCAGGTTGAGGTTATTACGACAGATACAAAAACGGCGACCTGAGGTCGCCGTTTTTATTGAGTGCTTGAGCGAGTTAACGCAGAGCAGTCATTCCGGGGGATGACATGCGCATGTAATCAAGCAGGATATTACCCGTTTCAATCAGCATGGCGTCAGGCTCTTCATCATCTTTTTCCTCAGCTGACTTGTCTTTTTCTTCGTCGCCTTCAACTTTTTCGTCTTCTTCTGGATCATCGAGAGAGGCCAGCTCGGGCATGCCTTTCGCTTTGCGGCGCTTGTTTTCAAGTGCCAGACGTCGGCGATCGTTTTCTTCACGCTCTGCCTTGCGCTCTTCTTCGTTGAGGGATACTTGAGTCTTATCTCGCATCTCAGAGACCAGGGCCTTCTGCTCGCGGACGAAGATAAAGTCCGGATTATCGTTGATGCGCTCCTCATGCAACTCTTTAAGCCGGGATAGTTTGCTGCGCACCGGATTACTCTTGGTTTCGCGGGCGGGCTTGATCGTATCCCAAGGGAGCGCCTTCTCAAGCGCGCTCTCACCGATTTTGTCTTTATCAAAGAGGGAAGGGAACATAATGTCCGGGATCACGCCCTGATTCTGTGTGCTGTCTCCCGATACACGATAGAATTTTGCCTGGGTGATCTTTAATTGACCCTCAGTCAGTGGGCGCAATGACTGGACTGTGCCTTTGCCAAAGGTCTGACCACCAATGACAAGACCTCGTCCGTAGTCCTGAACGGCACCGGCAAAAATCTCAGAGGCTGATGCGCTTAAACGGTTAACCAGAACCGTCATTGGGCCTGCATAAAGAACTTCAGGGTCGCGGTCGCGTAAAACATCAACATCGCCGCGTGCGCCACGTACCTGAACCACAGGGCCAGTTGGAATAAACAGACCTGTCAGGTTGATAGCTTCTTCTAATGAACCGCCACCATTACTACGCAGATCAATGATCAGCCCGTCAATTTTCTCATCAAGAAGCTCATTGACCAGACGACGCACATCACGAGTGGTGCTGCGATAGTCTGGCAGGTTATTCATCCGGCCTTCAAAATCGATGTAAAACGTCGGGATATCAATCACACCGATGCGGCGGGTGTCTTTGCCATCCTGAATTTCAATCACTTCTTTCTGCGCAGACTGTTCTTCCAGTTTCACTTCGTCGCGTACGATCGCTATCGTTTTCGGCTCCGCGGTGGCGACGGCTCCACTGAGAATCTCCAGGCGAACTGTCGAGCTTTTCGGGCCGCGAATCAGATCCACAACCTCGTCAAGACGCCAGCCGATGACATCGACCATCTCTTCATCGCCCTGAGCAACACCGATGATCTTATCTTCAGGTTCCAGGTTACCTGCCTTGGAGGCCGGGCCGCCAGGCACCAGACGCACTACCTTGGTATGTTCGTCTTCTGTCTGCAGAACCGCGCCAATTCCCTGCAGTGACAGGCTCATGTTGATGTTGAAATTCTCAGAGTTACGCGGTGAGAAGTACTGTGTGTGTGGATCGAAGGTACGGGTAACCGCATTCATGAACGTCTGATAAGCGTCTACCGGACGGCTCTGGTGCACGCGGTTTAACTGATTCTGGTAGCGTTTGGTGAGCAGCTCGAGGATGTCTTCATCCTCTTTACCCGCCAAGCGCAGGTTCAGCATCGAATTCTTCAGGCGTTTGCGCCACAGCTGATCTAACTCTGCTCGGGTAGATGCCCACGGTGTATCTTCGCGATCAAGCTCAAGGACTTCCTTGCTCTTGAAGTCGTAGTCTTTCGCCTTCTTCTCCAGCTCGTTCAGCATAAAAGACAGGCGTTCACTGACGCGCTGCTGAAAACGATTGTAGATGTAAAAAGCAGGCTTCATATCACCACGACTGAGAGCTTCATCGAGGTGATTGCGGAACTGCTCAAACTCTTCGATATCAGACGCCAGGAAATAGCTATGCGTACCGTCGAGGTCATCAAGGAGAGTGTTCAGGACTTCAGATGACAGATCATTATTGAGACGCTTACGCTCATAATGCCCGCGCAGCAGGTTGCTCATGATTTGCTGAGTCGTGATTGCTTCTTCCCGTGTTGGTTCCAGAGGAGTGAACGGGGTGCCGGGTTTGATCTCAGGAATCGTAGCGTTCGCACTGATCCCGATTAGGGTGAGTACGACGGCGGTGGCTGAGAGAAGAAGGCGTTTGCCGGTATGCATCATAGCTTTACCTGATCCTTTGTTTCCTGCGATTGTCTTTATGAGTCAGCGCCGCTACCATGCGCGCCGTTCGTCCAGTCAGGCCCGGACATGCGTTAATACTTAATAGTAGACCCTAACCGAGGGCCTGATACCAACGTAAATCCCCGTTGTTTTGTGAAGAAGCGTCGGGTTCACGCCGAATTTGTAACCCAAATGAGACAACAGGAGCCATCAGTGGCACGCGTTAATCTTGAATTGCCCGACGTTTTTACCTTTTCAACACACCTGACGGTTCGCGTTTCTGACATCAATTACGGTAACCATCTTGGCAATGACCGTATGATCTCGCTGCTCCACGAAGCGCGCCTGCGCTATCTGCATAACTACGACTTCAGTGAGTTCAACATCGGCGGTGTTGGCCTTATGGTGACTGACATCGTTGTAAGCTTTGTCTCTGAATCATTTGTGGCTGATCGTCTGACTTTCAAGGTCGGCATCACGGATTTCAACAAGTATGGCTGTGATTTTGTCTATATGGTGATCAACGAAAGCCAAAATAAGGTCGTCGCAAAAGCAAAAACCGGTATTGTCTTCTTCGATTTTGACGAGCGCCGCATCAGTCGGGTTCCCCCAGTCTTCTATGAGCGCTGTGCCCCTGGCGTAACTCCCGTCACAGAGTAGCGTTAACCGTTATTGAAATAGGCCGTGAGGAAATCCAGGAAAGCGCGGCTTTTGTTGGCCAGATAGCGATTTTGTGGGAACACCACCTTGATGGTACGCACCGGGATTTCCATGTCGCTGAACAGTCTAACGAGTTCGCCGTTACGAATATGGCGTTCGGCCACGTAGGTCGGTAGGGCAGTAATCCCCATGCCAGCCAGGCAAGCCTCGTAAATCAGGTCGATGTCGTTCACGGTGAGCTTGCGTTCGATATTCGCCAAGGTGAAGTTATTCTCCTTCTCGAACTGTCGTAGCCAGTTGATTCGTGCGTATTCGGCGTTAGCCACCACCAGAATGCGATGATTCATCACTTCTTCAAGCGTTGTGGGCGTTCCCCATCGTTCAAGGTAAGCAGGAGAGGCACATATAACGATTCTTTGCTCTGCGACAGGCTTGGCGATCAGTCGCGAATCTTCCAGCGAACCGATGCGCAGTGCAAAGTCATAGCCCTCTTTTACGATATCCAGTGGCCGGTCTGAAATGTGAAGGTCAAAACTGACATCGGGATACTTATCAGAAAAGTCGCTGAAAATGCGCGCCAGCTCTTTACGCCCGAAGTTGGACATTGCTGTAATTCGTAGCCGGCCTTTGGGAGTATCGTCAAAATCAGTCACCAGCTTTTCAGCCTCCGTGATGGAGTCGAGGATATTCTCGCAATGCTGATAGAACATCTGTCCAGCTTCTGTAGGGCTGACTGACCGGGTTGTGCGATTTAGAAGGCGAACGCCTAAACGTTCTTCGAGAGCACTGATCTGTTTACTGACCGCTGATGGGGTTACTCCAAGCGATTCCGCTGCACTGGAGAAGTTTCTGGCTCTGACTACCGAGACAAAGGTTTGTAACGGATCGACGCGCGACATGGGGAGTCCTTTTGATTGGCTACCTGTGCTCTGCTTTAACTTAAAGAGCTTTCAGGTTTTTCCTCAAAGTTTGAAATAGAGGCCTTAACAGCCCCATAGTTAAACAAAGGGAAATAATAAAAGCCAGATAGAAACCTTCGCTATGCGGCTTTTTTTGCGGGCTTATACAGATTGATCAACCCAGCAGCAATGATGAGCGAGGCCCCCAGCCAGGTGGTCCACATCGGAATTTCATCCCAGATCAACCAGCCCATCAGTGCTCCATAGAGCACAGCGCTATAAGCATAGACGCCAACCTTCCCTGTCGGTGCCGTACGGTAGGCTCGGGTCAGAGCCAGTTGACCCAGGGTTGCTACAAGACCGAGTAGCAGAATCCAGCCCCAGAGATCCACAGACACAGGTTGCCAGGTCACGGCCGCACCGGGGGCACTGACCAGCGCGGCAATGACCCCAAAGTAGAAAACAATGGTCTGGCTGGATTCCGTTTCAGACATACGTCGAATCGTGACTTTGGCCAGTGCAGCGAGAAAAGCACCGAGCAGAGCGACCAACGCAATAAAAGTAAATGTGCTGTCGTCGGGCCGAAGAATGCAGGCAACACCAGTAAAGCCGACAAAGACAGCGGCTATGCTGTACTTACCTGCGCGCTCGCCAAGCCACAGCAAACCAATGAGTGGCATAAAGAAGGGGCTGGAGAGTTTCACCAGAAACGCCTCAGTCAGGGGCATGTGACCGAGCGCCCAGAAATAACAGTACATCGCGCTGACGCCGACCAGCCCTCGCATCAGGTGCCAGTGCCACACTGAGGTCTTCAGTAAGGTGGTGCCTTGCCGCAGAATCAAAGGCATCAGGATCAGCAGACCAGCGGCATTACGGAAGAACACGATCTGCTCGGTCGACAGGCTTTCAGAAAGAAACTTGATCAGGGCACCCATAATGGCCAACAGCGCTTCGCCGCCGATCAGAAATAAAGCCGCTTGTCGTAAATTTGAAGTCATAACATCCAGAAAAGTATCTGTGCCCTTGAGCTGAGCGGGGCAGGCACTATATAGAGAATGGTCAATGCTGAAGAGCGCTGAAAGCGTCGGATTATACGCATTTATTTCCGCAGCTCATGAATTGAGTGGTATTCGAAGTAAGCTTGCGCTGTATCAAAGATCGCAACATGAATTTAATTAAAGTTTTAATGGCGGATGTTGAATTTTACTAAATGGCCACCATATAGATTGCAACTTCATTGTTTAATCGTTTGTAGCTCCCCTGGTCAGGGGTAGGAGACCAGAAAGATGCGTATGGATCGTTTGACTACGAGTCTTCAGAACGCGCTGGCAGAGAGTCAGAGCATTGCCTTGGGGCAGGATCATAACCAGATTGATACGGTGCACGTGCTGCTGGCGTTGTTCGAGCAGACCGACAGTTCAGTAAAAGACGTTCTGCGCCGTTGCGGTGCCAACGTTAGCAACCTGGAAGGACGTTTACGTGCCATTCTCAGTGACCAGCCTAAAGTCAGCTCGCCGGATGGCAATGTGCAGCTGGCTCCAGAACTTGGCCGCTTACTGAATCTCGCTGATAAAGAAGCCCAGAAGGGTGGTGATCAGTTTGTCTCCAGCGAGATTTTTCTACTGGTGGCGCTGGATGAGCGTGGCCCTTCAGGCCAGGCCTTAAAAGAAGCAGGCGTTACCCGCGAAAACGCTGAAAAAGCAATCAAAGATATGCGTGGTGGAGAAAAAGTGACCGACGCGAACGCAGAAGACAGCCGTCAGGCATTAAGTAAATATTGTGTGGATCTGACAGAGCGTGCGGAAGCCGGCAAGCTTGATCCAGTGATTGGCCGTGACGAAGAAATTCGCCGCACCATTCAGGTGTTGCAACGTCGTACCAAAAACAACCCTGTTCTGATTGGCCCACCGGGGGTCGGTAAAACTGCGGTAGTGGAAGGGCTGGCGCAGCGCATCATCAATGGCGAAGTCCCCGAGAACCTGAAAGGAAAGCGCATTCTGTCTCTTGATATGGGGGCGCTCCTGGCCGGTGCTAAATATCGTGGTGAGTTCGAAGAGCGCCTTAAGGCCGTTCTGAAAGATGTCTCCAAAGAAGAGGGGCAGCTCATTCTCTTTATCGACGAGCTTCATACCATG
The DNA here is from genome assembly GCA_002724925.1 of Oceanospirillaceae bacterium. Taxonomy (GTDB): domain Bacteria; phylum Pseudomonadota; class Gammaproteobacteria; order Pseudomonadales; family Oceanobacteraceae; genus Thalassolituus. Next base: position 111,290 of record PBQA01000033.1, on the reverse strand, counting down.
GTCGGCGCCGGTAAAAGTGACGGAGCAATGGACGCAGGCAACATGCTCAAGCCTGCACTTGCGCGTGGCGAGCTGCATTGTGTCGGTGCAACTACATTGGATGAGTACCGGGAGTTTATCGAGAAAGATGCCGCACTGGAGCGTCGGTTCCAGAAAGTGCTGGTCGATGAGCCTAGTGTCGAGGATTCGATTGCCATTTTGCGCGGTCTGAAAGAACGCTACGAAGTTCACCATGGTGTCGAAATTACCGACAGCGCCATCGTTTCGGCGGCTAAGCTGTCGCAGCGCTACATTGCTGACCGTCGTTTACCGGATAAGGCGATTGATCTGGTCGATGAAGCTGCATCGGTTATCCGTATGGAGATTGACTCCAAGCCTCAGGAAATGGATCGCCTTGAGCGTCGTCTGATTCAACTGAAGATAGAGCGCGAAGCCCTGCGCAAAGAAAAAGACGATGCCGCTCGTAAGCGACTCAGCGACCTGAACGAAGAAATCAACAAAGCCGGTCAGGCCTACGTTGAACTCGAAGAAGTCTGGAAGAAAGAGAAAGCTCTGCTCGAAGGCGCCAGTAAGGCAAAAGAAGAACTCGAGCAGGCCAAGCTGGAGTTGGATGCCGCGCGCCGCTCTGGTGATCTGCAGAAAATGTCAGAGCTTCAGTACGGACGTATTCCAGAGCTGGAAAAACAGGTGGCCTCGGCTAATGAAGCCGAAACCACAGGTACGCAGGAGTTTACGCTGCTGCGTAACAAAGTGACCGAAGATGAAATCGCCGAAGTGGTCTCTAAGTGGACCGGCGTGCCCGTGACCAAAATGCTGGAAGGCGAGCGCGAGAAGCTGTTGCGCATGGAAGACGTGCTGCACGATTCTGTGGTTGGTCAGGATCAGGCGATCTCGGCGGTATCGAATGCAGTGCGCCGCTCACGTGCGGGGCTCTCTGATCCGAATCGTCCGAACGGCTCTTTCCTGTTCCTTGGGCCAACCGGGGTAGGTAAAACAGAGCTGTGTAAAGCGCTGGCCGGTTTCCTGTTCGACAGCCGTGACGCCATGATCCGTATTGATATGTCGGAATACATGGAGAAGCACTCGGTGGCCCGCTTAATCGGTGCGCCTCCGGGCTATGTTGGCTACGAAGAAGGCGGTTACCTGACCGAAGCTGTGCGTCGCAAACCCTACTCGGTCATCCTGCTGGATGAAGTTGAGAAGGCGCACCCGGACGTCTTCAATATTCTGCTTCAGGTGCTGGACGATGGTCAGCTGACTGACGGTCAGGGCAGACGTGTCGACTTCAAAAACACCGTACTGGTGATGACGTCGAACCTGGGCTCGGATCTGATTCAGACCATGGCCTCGGATAGCGGCAGCGATTATGAAACGATGCGCGACGCTGTGATGGAAGTCGTGGGTAGCCATTTCCGTCCGGAATTCATCAACCGTATTGATGAAGCTGTGGTTTTCCATCCGTTGGAAAAAGATCAGATCCGCGGCATTGCGGACATTCAGCTGCACATGTTGCATGAGCGCTTACGCGAGCGCGACCTGTCCCTGGAGCTGACGGATGCTGCTACCAGTAAGCTGGTGGATGTAGGGTACGATCCGGTGTTTGGTGCGCGCCCTCTGAAGCGTGCGATCCAGCGCTGGATAGAAAACCCATTGGCACAGGATATTCTGTCGGGGCGCTTTATGCCGGGCAGCACGATTGTCGCTGATGTAGAGAATGATGAATTTATATTCTCCGCACGAGAGGGCTGATCACTATGGTGGTAAAGCCTGACAAGTCCTGACGCTAACCAGCACCTCGGTGCTTTGTGTCCCCTGACAGGCCAGGGAGCGGCCTGTATACTTGCCGATATCTATTCTGGGTATCGGCTTTTTTATAGGGATTCATGATGTTGAGCGTACGTTTCTTCTCCTTTTTATTGGTCGCTGCGTCTGCAGCCGTGCTGTCAGCCTGTGCCGGTACGATTTCGCAGCTCGACCTGGTCGCAAGTACAGACCTGCATTGTGGATCAATTCCAAGTGTCACCGTGGTGGATGACGTACTCACCATTGGCGCTGGTGAAAAACCGACTCCGGGCTATGCCGTTCAATTGAATGAGCAAAGCCGCAAAGGCGACAGCATTCGTATTGCTTATCAGGTCTCCGGCCCAAAAGAGGGCGCAATACTGGCGCAGATGATCACAAGCCCATGCACCCGTGTGACCCTAACCGAAGACTGGCAGCGTCTGACCGTCGAGAATAAAGATTCTGGTCAGCAATGGGTGTTTGAGAACGCAGCGAACTGATCCTTACTAGTGATTATTCTCGGTATTGACCCTGGTTCGCGTATTACAGGCTTTGGTCTGATTAATTCGGTTGGCGGTCGTAAAATCGAATACATTGCCAGCGGCTGCATTCGCGCAGGCACCGGCGAGCTGCCTGAGCGGCTTGAAACCATATACAAGAGCGTCTCCGAGCTGATCCAGCAATATTGCCCTCAGGAATTTGCCATTGAGCAGGTATTCATGGGGAAAAATGCTGACTCAGCGCTCAAGCTCGGCCAGGCTCGCGGCGTTGCGATTCTGGCTGCTCAGCTGGCGTCCTTGCCTGTGCACGAATATGCTCCTCGCACTATTAAACAGGCGGTGGTCGGAACCGGTGGCGCAGGAAAAGAGCAGGTTCAGCACATGGTCCAGCGTCTGCTTAAGCTGCCGGGGCTACCACAGGCGGATGCCGCCGACGCACTTGCCATTGCGCTTTGTCATGCGCACACCAACGCCAGCCTGATCAGCCGTGCTGGCTTAAAAACCTATCGTCGTGGCCGCGCTTCCTGATTGAGCAGCACTGTATTTTGCTGGTAGTCTATGCCGGTTAATTTATACAGCACACAAGCGAAATTCATACATGATTGGTCGACTGCAAGGCTTCATCCTCGAAAAGCAGGCCCCGGAATTACTTATTGATGTTCAGGGCGTCGGATACGAGGTGCAGGCACCTTTGTCCACATTCGCGGTCCTTGGCTCCATTGGTGAGCCCATTACTCTCTATACCCACCTCGCCATTCGCGAAGATGCGCATCAGCTCTACGGTTTCAGTGATAAAGGGCAGCGTACTTTATTCCGTACGCTGATTAAGGTCAGTGGTGTTGGACCCAAGCTGGCGCTGGCCATTCTGTCTGGTATGGATGTGAATGCCTTCGCTAACTGTGTTCACAATGAAGATGTTAAATCCCTGACGCGTTTACCCGGCGTGGGTAAAAAGACTGCCGAACGCCTGATTGTAGAAATGCGTGACCGTCTGAAAGAATGGCAGGCCCCAGCACCTCTCTGGGCTGCTGCCGATCAGGCGGAGAAAAATACTCAGGAGCAAGCGTTCGCTGAAGCGGAAGGTGCGTTGGTTGCCCTCGGCTACAAGCCGCAGGAAGCGTCAAAAATGTTGATGAAAGTGGCAGATCAGTGCAGCACCCCTGAAGAAATGATCCGTATTGCTCTGCGTAACACCATGGGTGGCAAATGATAGAAACTGATCGCTTTATCGCACCGACGCCGCAGCTAGGTGAAGAAAAGCAGGATCGCGCTATCCGCCCCCGTATGCTGGATGACTACATTGGTCAGCCGCATGTGCGGGAGCAGATGGAGATTTTCATCGGCGCGGCCAAAGGACGTGGTGAAGCGCTGGATCATACCCTGGTATTTGGCCCGCCGGGTCTGGGTAAAACGACCCTCGCCAATATCATCGCCGAAGAGATGGGTGTTCAGATCAAGTCGACATCCGGTCCGGTACTTGAGCGAGCAGGCGATCTGGCTGCGATTCTGACCAGCCTCGAAGAGGGCGATGTGCTCTTTATCGATGAAATTCATCGCATGAGCCCGGCGGTCGAAGAAGTGCTCTATCCCGCTATGGAAGATTATCAGCTTGATATCATGGTGGGTGAGGGGCCGGCCGCACGATCAATGAAGATTGAATTGCCGCCGTTCACCTTAGTAGGGGCGACTACAAGAGCAGGTTTGCTGACCTCTCCGTTGAGAGATCGTTTCGGTATTGTGCAGCGCCTCGAGTTTTATAACATTCATGACCTGTCAAGCATCGTCAGCCGCTCCGGGCGTCTGATGGAGCTGGAGGTCGAAGAAGAAGGCGCGCAGGAAGTCGCCCGTCGGGCGCGTGGCACCCCCCGTATTGCGAACCGTTTGCTGCGTCGTGTGCGTGACTACGCTCAGGTCAAAGCGGACGGACGTGTGACCAAAGAAGTCGCAGACCTCGCTCTGAACATGCTGAACGTCGATGCGCAGGGCTTTGATCACATGGATCGCCGTCTGCTGCTGACGTTAATGGAAAAATACGACGGTGGTCCGGCCGGGGTCGAAAGCCTTGCAGCCTCCATTGGTGAAGAGCGGGATACCATCGAAGATGTGCTTGAGCCGTATCTGATGCAGCAGGGCTACATCACTCGTACACCTCGTGGGCGAACGGCGACAAAGCTCGCTTATCTCCATTTCGGGATTGATCTGCCAGCACGTTTCGGGTCGGATAACGATGGCGTTTGAATGGCCCCTGAGAGTCTATATCGAAGATACGGACGCCGGTGGTATCGTGTTTTACGCCAACTACCTGCGCTATATGGAGCGTGCCCGAAGCGAATGGCTGCGCTCACTCGGTTTTGAGCAGCAAGCTCTGATGCAGGCGGGAGTCCGTTTTGTTGTTCGGGATCTCAACATCCGATATCGCAAAGCAGCCGTATTAGATGACCAGATAGTCGCGACAACAGAGTTAGCTGAAATAACGAAAGCCGGGATGACGTTGAACCAGACGGTGATCCGGCGGTCTGAATCAGCGGAAAAAACGGAAGAACGAATCGAAGAACTTTTAGTCGATGCGCAGGTGCGTGTCGCGTGTATTAACAACGAAGGGCGGCCTGCAGCAATACCTGCTGATATCGTTGCCCTGATGAAAACCTAACGGAGCCAAAGTGAACGAGTCGGTTTCAATTACGCATCTTATTTTAAATGCGAGTTTTGTAGTACAGCTGGTGATGCTGATGCTGGTGGCAGCGTCAGTATTAAGTTGGGTCATTATTATTCAACGCGGTCGCCTGATTTCTGCCACTGAGCAATCTATGCGTCAGTTTGAAGAGCGTTTCTGGTCAGGTATTGACCTCAACGACCTCTATCGTGAGTGCCAGCAGCAGCCAGAAAATTCGTCTGCCGAAAAAGTCTTTATGGCCGGCCTGAAAGAGTTCGGAAAAATGCGTCAACAAAGCCCGGGGGATCCTGAAGCCATGATGGCGGGTGTTCAGCGTGCCATGCGCATCGCGATTACCCGGGAAACCGAAGAGCTGGAAAATCATCTGCCAATGCTGGCAACCATTGGCTCGACCAGCCCGTACGTCGGTCTGTTCGGTACTGTATGGGGCATTATGCACTCCTTCCAGGGCTTAGCCAGTGTGAAGCAAGCAACGATTGCAACGGTAGCACCGGGTATTTCTGAAGCTCTGGTCGCGACGGCTATGGGTCTGCTGGCGGCGATTCCTGCGGTAATTTTCTATAACCGTTACGTCGTTAAAACCGAGAAGTTCCAGACGGCTCTCGTCACTTTTGCCGATGAATTCAGTGCTCTGCTGTATCGCCAGGCGCACAAGGTAAGTCAGACTCAGCGTGCCGGAGCGGAGGCTCTCTGATGGAACCGCTTCAGCAGCAAATGACGAAACGCCGCCCAATGGCGGAGATCAACGTTGTTCCTTACATCGACGTGATGCTGGTTCTTCTCATTATTTTCATGGTGACTGCGCCCATGTTGGTGCAATCTGTGCCCGTGAACCTGCCTGATGTTGACTCCACGCCGACCGAAATTGATCCGGACGACACAACAGTGATGATTTCGGTCAGTTCAGATGGTCTTTATTACGTTGAGCGTGGGGAAGAAGACCCAGAGCCAATGTCTCTGACTGACGTGACAGATTACGCAGGAAAGTTACTGAAAGCTCAGCCGGACACTCGCTACATGATTCGCGGTGATGAGTCTGTGCCGTACGGTAAGGTGGTGCTGCTGATGGGGAACCTTCAGGGGGCAGGAATTACCAACGTCGGCCTCGTCACCGAAGCGCCAGATCCGGAGGCTCGCCCCTGATATGAATTGGCGCGAGCCCGGCAGTTATACCCTGCCAGTTGTAGGTGCCGTAGTCATTCACCTGGTCGCCGTTATCCTGCTGGTGAGCGAGTGGCAGCGTGATAAGCCGGTGATGTCTGAGCCTGTTCCACCGCACATGATTGCGAAAGTTGTTCAGGAAGAGAACAAGGCGGCAAAAGAGCGAGATCTGCAGCGCCAGCGTGAAGCTGAACGTCTGCGGCAGCAAAAGCTCGCGCGCGAAAAAGCAGCGCGAGAGAAGGCTGCCCGCGAAAAAGCAGCGAAAGAAAAAGCAGCGAAAGAAAAAGCAGCAAAAGAAAAAGCAGCAAAAGAAAAAGCCGCTCGAGATAAAGCTGCGGCTGACAAGGCTGCAAAAGAGAAAGCCGAAGCCGAACAAAGAGCGCGCCAGAAAGCTGCTGAAGAGAAGGCAGCTAAAGAAAAAGCCGCAGCGGAAAAATTAGCAAGAGAAAAAGCGGCCAAAGAGAAGGCCGCGAAAGAAAAAGCAGCACGCGAAAAGGCGGCGGCAGAAAAAGCCGCTGCCGAAAAAGCGGCGCGGGAGCAGGCTGCAGCTGAACAAGCATTGATGGAACAAATGGCACTTGAGCAGGCAGAGGCGGAAATACGCCGACAGGAAGAGGCTGCGCGCGCTGCCGAAGCGGCAGAAAAAGCGGCCCAGATGACGGCGGAGTATCAGGATCTTATTCGCGCACAAGTAGCGTCCGTCTGGAACTATCCACCGAATGTCAGTGCCGAACTGGAAGTTGAAGTACGTCTTGTTATGGTGCCCACCGGTGAAGTTATTTCCGCCACCGTAACGCGTAGCAGTGGCAATGATGCACTGGACCGTTCGGTAGAGCAGGCGATTCTGAAAGCATCGCCGCTTCCTGTGCCTGACGATATTCGGGTGTTTGAGAAAAACTTCCGACGCTTAACCATGAAATTCAGACCGGAGAATGCCTCTTGGTAACACGAGTATTATTTGTACTGGCGCTGGTATTAGGCCAGGTCGCACACGCAGAATTAGTGATTGAAGTAACGCAGGGCAGACAGAGCGCTTTGCCGATTTCTGTTGTGCCTTTCGAATGGAACGGAGCACTGGAACTGCCAGAAGACATCAGCGGCATAGTTAATAATGACCTCGGAAGCTCGGGGTATTTCCGCACGCTGGATCGCTCTCTTATGCTGGCGACGCCGCACACTCCACAAGACGTAAATTACGTCGACTGGCAGCGGCTGAAACAGGATTATCTGGTAGTTGGCCAGATAAGTTCCGCAGAAGGTGGATACGCTGTCGAATTTCAGGTGCTGGACGTTCATCAGCAGCGAACTATGATTCATCACCGTGTTAAAGGGAAGGCGACGCAGCTGCGGGATCTTGCGCATTACATCAGCGATCATATTTTCGGGCAGCTGACTGGTATCCCGGGGGTATTTTCGACCAAGATGGTTTACGTCACTACTAACCGGGAACGTTCACGTTTTAACCTGAACTTTGCCGACGCAGACGGTGCCCGGGAGCAGCTTATCTTCCGTTCAGACGAACCTATCCTGTCGCCGACCTGGTCTCCTGACGGCAAAAAAGTAGCGTACGTTTCTTTTGAAAATGGACAGAGCGAAATCTTTTTCCAGGAGCTGGCAACCGGGAAACGTGAAAAAGTCGTAGCATGGGATGGATCAAATAGTGCGCCATCTTTCTCATCCGATGGAACCAAATTGGCCTTTGTACACTCAAGGTTGGGTAACCCGGATATTTACGTGATGGATCTGAACACCCGTAAGGCGGAAAGAATTACCAAACACTATGGCATTGATACTGAACCGCAGTGGATGACCGATAATCGCCATATTCTGTTCACCTCCAGCCGGGCTGGTGGGCCGCAGATTTACAAACTGGACACTATCGATGGCTCGGTAGAGCGGGTCACCTTTGAAGGCCGGTACAATGCCAGAGCGAGAATGACCGCAGATGGCCGCAAAATGGTCTACGTACACGGTAACGGAGACCAGTTTCATATCGCTTCTCAGGACATGGAAAGTGGCCGGGTAAGAATACTGACCCGGGACACGAATTTGGACGAATCGCCTAGTGTTGCCCCCAACGGAAGTATGGTAATTTATGCGGCAACTGAGAAAGAACGAAGTATTCTGGCGGCAGTATCGGTGGATGGGGAAGTAAAATTCCGGCTGCCATCCAGATTCGGAGACGTACGCGAACCGGCCTGGTCTCCGATACTGAATTAATCTGAACTACTAACCACAATTGGGAAGAAGCAACTATGCAAAAAACAGCACTGTACAAAGCACTGGGTATCGCCTTCGGCGCACTTCTGGTAACTGCATGTGCCAACAATGGTGACCTGGAAGAGGGTGCAGGCGCTGCAACGACTGCTACCGAACAGCAGGCAAACGAAGCAGCTGATAGCGCTACTACTGGTGTTGAGTCTGCGTCACTGCAGGGTGAACAAATGATGTCAGACGCTGAAAAAGCGGCTCAGCAGGCTCTGCTGGACATCACTGTTTTCTACTTTGACTTTGACCAGTCAAGCATCAAAGAGTCTGGCAAAGCCGCTCTGAGTGCACACGCTGCGTACCTGGCATCAAACTCAAGCGCACGTATTGTTCTGGAAGGTCACGCTGATGAGCGCGGTACTCCTGAATACAACCTGGCTCTGGGTGAGCGTCGTGCAATCGCTGTTCGTCAGTTCCTGATGGCGAAAGGTGCTTCTTCAAGCCAGGTCAAAGTTGTTAGCTTTGGTGAAGAGAAGCCAGCAGTTACTGGTAGCACCAGCTCTGCATACGCTAAGAACCGTCGCGTAGAAGTTAAATACCAGAGCCGTTAATGAAGCGGCTTGTCGTTACTCTGGCGCTGGCAGCCTCGTCTGTCAGCGCGCTTTCAGATGACGGCTGGGTATCGGTCGGGTCAACCCAAGTGGTTGCCCCGGCCAGTTCTGAACCCGTCGTTACTCCCGATCAATCCCCGATCCTTGCCCCATCCGCCAACTCCGGTGGAGATCTCCTGACTGAACTGATGCTCCAGGTTGAGCAGATGAAGATGGAAATCGCCTCTTTACGCGGTCAGCTTGAAGAACAGCAAGCCAAAGTGAAGCGAATGGAAGCGTCACAGCAAGATCGCTACCTGGACCTCGATAGCCGGATTTCTGCGCTGACACTGGCACAACCAGTCGCTGAGCAGCAAGAGGTTACAAACAGTGCGACTGATACTACAGGTCAGGATCTCCCGCCTGCAGGAGAGGCCTATAAGTCAGCGATGCAGCTGGTGCGGGATAAGAAGTTTTCCGAAGCGCGTGAGGCCTTCGATAGCTTTGCTGAAAACTACGCCGGCAATGCCTTGGCCGTAAATGCAATTTACTGGGCAGGTGAAGTCAGCATGGTTGAGGGTAAGCTCGACGTTGCGGAAGCACGCTTCCGAACCGTGAAAGAGGATCACAATGATCACTCGAAAGCCGCGGATGCTTCATACAAGCTTGCTGTAGTGCTCGACAAGTCGGGTAAAAAGGCAGAGAGCAAGGCGTTGTTGCATGAAGTCATCAGCCAGTACGCCGGCAAGAGCGACAGTACCGTTTCTCTGGCACAGGCATACCTGAAGAAAATGTCACAGTAATACGGGCTGTCAGGGTCTAAGTTACTGAATCTGAAACTTTTTTCAGAAAAAGGGTTGTCAGCCGCGAAAATATCAGTAATATACGCGGCTCCTTCGGGTCGTTAGCTCAGTTGGTAGAGCAGTTGGCTTTTAACCAATTGGTCGCTGGTTCGAATCCAGCACGACCCACCACCTCCACACGTCAGGTGGGTTGAAGGAGTTAAGTTGCTGAAATTGTTGACATTTTCAAAGCATTCTGTAGAATGCAGCAGCAACTGGGGGTCGTTAGCTCAGTTGGTAGAGCAGTTGGCTTTTAACCAATTGGTCGCTGGTTCGAATCCAGCACGACCCACCACCTTTCCTTTCTCGTCTGAGAAACCTGATTTTCAGAATCTATTAAATCGCTAAGATCCATGTTGATACAGGATCCTTTTCTAAGCGTCGAAGACTTGAAACTGCACACTCAGTGCACAGTTTCTGTCAGTCTGGCCGCGCGAATGGCGTAATCGTTATCTTCGTGAGCCAAGGCGTTTAATACTTCTTCTGCCTGTTCCGTGAAACCTTCTCTTCGCAACAAAAGGCCATGGTAATAACGGCATCGTGGACTTTGTCTCGATGTCTCCGTCAGTTTGTTGAGTAATTCGCGGGCTTCTGAATCAAGGTATTCTGAAATATACAGAACGGCCAATTCGAGTATCGCATTCTGGTCATTGGGCGTTTGCCTCAAAATGGTTTGAAAGTGGTCGATGGCCGCTTCCTTATCGCCTTGAGTCAGTGCAGCCAGCGCCAGATGACGTCGCGCATTGGTATCCGAGGGGTTCAGGGCAAGAGCTCGCTGAAGTGCTTCTTTTGCATCGCCAATATTGTTCATCATAAAGCTGGTGATGCCGGCCTGGGCCCAAGCCTCTGAATTCGACGGATTCAGCTCCAGCGCTTTCTGGTACTGGGAGAGAGCGTCTTTGAAACGTCTCTGAGCGGCTTGCGTTATGCCAAGGCGAACATAGAAGCTACTCTCTCCGGGTGCAATACCAATAGCTCGCTGCGCGGCGTATTCAGCGGTAGTGAAATCTGCAGCCAGAACCCGGAAGCGGGCGAGGGTATCCCAGGCAATAGCATTCTCAGGATTCTTCTGAACAGCAGTCTCAATGTGTGTCATCCCGGTATTGGTGTCGCCTGTCGCAATCAGAACCTGGCCGATATTACAGTGCGCCATGGACGAATCCGGGTCGAGTGAAAGTGCCGAACGAAGATGAATGAGTGCGGGTTGCCACTCTTGTTGCTGCGCAAGCGCAAAACCCAAATTGTTATGAGCGTTGGCATTGTCCGGGTCTATATCGACTGCGGTACGAAAGTGCTCTTCTGCTGCAGAGATATTGCCTTGTGAAAGCGCCGCAACGCCTTGTTGAAGGTGGTCAGCAAGGGTCATCAGGTAATCCTCGAAATCAGACCTTTAAGCAGGTCGTTGGTACTAATATCAGGTATCTCAAATTCGATATCATCGGTGGAAATATCGAACGGCTCGCCTTCTTTGTAATGTACTGGCAGTTTTATCCCAAAGCGATAATCAGAGCCGAATGTATAAGAGGCAAATTCAAAGCGATCATCGTAGACGCTCCACCCAAAGACCTTAACACTGACGTAACCGCCGATATCAAAGGTAAAGCTAGGTTGAGCATAAACTTCGAGATCGGCTGTCAGGTCCAGACCGGTAGCGGGCGTCCAGTCAATGTGCACACCTGCCGTAGCCGCGCCTGATATGCCTAACGTTCCACCGATATCTAAGCCACCAGTCGCACTTGCACCTGTAATACCCAGGCCAATGCCAGCTCTGACCGATAAGCGTAACCCTGCATCGGCTGGTACTCTGAGATGAGCATCGCCGGTGACCTTAGTATCCTGCTCCCGGGCCGGGTTGTATTCGATACCAATCTTGAGCTCGTCGATAACACCCGGTCCGATACCGGCAATGGCGGAAAGGCCACCGCCAACTTCTGCGACAATGCCTGGAATAATAGGTACCTGAACGGCAACCTGGAAAATCGTTTTATTGATCTCTTTTCGGGCGAAAATTTCCAGTTCATCCGGAATACCAATTTCACCTGAGACGGTTACCTCACCGTTAGGGTCAAATTTTACTCCGGCGGTTCCTTGTAGCCATGGTGCAATCTGTATCGTGGCTGACCCAGAGCCGTACACCAATAGTTCGCCGCCGGGCAGTGGGTCACCGCTGGGCTTGCCGTCTTCACCGACAGCCCGGTTACTCACACCTACAGTAACGTCTCCTGAGAGCATGCCTCGCTCGAAGCCACCGCTGAACTCCGCAACAAATCCACCGTCTTCGTAGCCGACATTCAGTTCTGAATCAATGCCCGGAATATCAGGTTGCGCCGTACCTTCGCCACTGACTTTCCATTCTTCTCCATTTTTATTAACTTTTACGTTGATTGAGCCTGAGCGGATAGCGGGATTCGCAGTGAGTTCAAGGCTTCCACCGATAGTCAGGCCTTCTTCTTCGGAATAGTCGACCGTCAGTCCTGCTTGTTGAACACCAGGGATGTCCGGGTCGACGGTTCCTTCGGCAGAAAAAGCTTCCTCCGAAAAACTAACCTGGAGTTCGGCCGCTTTTATGCCTTTAATTTTATCGGGGCTGTTTATTTTTAGTGTGCCATCACCGCTGAAAGTTTTATCTCGATACCTGAGAGTAGCGCTTGCCTCATCAAATAGTTTTGAGTCGAAGTCGAACGTGCCTTCGGCAAAGAAACCAGATCGCTGCGAGTAGCCAGCCGTTAGTGATCCCTCTCCTAATTTACTGACCTCTACGAATATTGTTCCATCGACACCAAACCCCTCCTGACCGCTGTAGAAAAGACCAATAGACCCGCCATTGATGGTCAGTCCCGGCATGGGAATTTTTAGATCTTGTGGCGAGTACTCGGCTCGCAGCATGACATCGCTACCAATCCAAGAGGCACCGATGGATAGATTCTCCAACAGAGGGATCGTTGGCTTAGGTATTTCGCCTTCAGCCATGAATCCTTCTGAGCCTATTTCAATGTCAGAAAAGATGGCCGGGCTTGTAGGCTCAAAGTCCGCTGGTAGGTTGGCAGGTGGTACAACGTATCCAGCATATGGACCGAGCCCGAAGAGCATCAGCTCGACATCTGTATTTTCAGGCGCCCACTTTTCAGGGAGATCCCATCTACCATTTAACTTACCGATATGGACGCCTTCCGATTGAAGGTTATCTTGTTCAGCTTTGTCATTAAGTGTTATCGAGGAAATGACCATTCCAGCCAGGCTGCGGGAGCTACGTCCTCGAGGAGAAAATTCGGTTGCTTCCCTGGCGTGTCCAAAGCGACCAACCTCGATTCCTCCCTTTCCCGAAAATAGAGCAAAGCTTCGGTCATCGCCCTCGTAGGTTATCGGTGGAGCACCTTTTAAGGCATCGAGCGGCGAAAGGGCTTTTATCTCATCGAGAGTCCACCAAGAGCTATTGCCTTCAGATTTACCCATAGAACTATCGACAGTTACCTGGTCGAAGTAAATAGAGTGATCCTTGAGCCAGTCTTTCTTAGTCGGTCGGGTAGATTCATCCAGTGTTTTTATATAGTTATCCACGCGCTCATGAATACCAGACATGATGGTACTACCAGAGGAACTGTTGGAGGGTTGGTCCAATAGCTCCATATTTTGCAGGCTATTGCCTACGGCATAGCGCGTACCATGTGCGCCGGAAGTCTGCAGTTCAACAATATGATCAACCTGATACTGAGGCACCGGATTTCCTTCGCGGTCCCACTTCGGGACCTTCAATATTTTCTTAAGGAAGGATTTACGGGTATACGCGTAGGTTTTCGAATCGTTCTTTATCTGGAATCTGACTTGGTGCCTGTTATTTGTTGGCCAGCTGACAGCCGGGGTAAGCGCCCCGAGCTTACGTCCGACCTCTGCTTCATCAAAAACAATATCCTTTTCCCAGAAGCGTTTTTGCTTTGTCGTATCCCCGCCTTTGTGAGGACGATCATATCCCGCAACACGGCCTAGCTTCCCCTCACTCGCTAGCTGGGAATATAGAGACAGGTGGCGCTGTTTGATGGCGGGCACACGCAGGTTAAGCATTTCTGTCAGAGCAGAACTGGCCGCAGTATTTCCCGCAGGCGTGTCTTCAGGCGCAATCTTTCTGAATATTGTTCGCGCTATGGAGCTTCCTGTTTGAACGACATGCGTTAACTCATGAGCGAGTAACTCCTGGCCCCGCTCACTATCCGGATTAAACTCTCCTGTGGCGAAGTAGATGTCATTACCAATGGCGAACGCGCGAGCGTTCAATTCTTTGCAAAGCTCGTCGGACTGCATATCGGTATGAATGACAACCCGCGAGAAATCTTTGCCAAACTGCTGCTCCATTTTCTGACGGACTTCGTCCGGTAGGGGAGAGCCGTTGCCACGTGACTGGGCGATGCGGGCTTCTACCTCATCCATTTTTTCATCGTGAGCTTTCTGTTCGTCCCGCTCTTTTCTCATTAATTTGGTTTGAACTGGATCTTCTTCAGTCCGGTGCAACCTGGTTTGAGCGACTTCCTCTTCTTCCTGCCGGTACAGCTTCGCCTGAGCGAGTTCATCTATGTTACGGAAAAGTTTTGTCTGAGCGGCTTCTTCCTCTTCTTCCCGGAATACTTTGGTTTGAACTTCCTCTTCTTCACGATGTACTTTTGTCTGCGCTTCTTCTTCCTCTGCTCTGAATAGTTTAGCCTGTACATCGTCTTCTTCTGTTCGGCTAATGGAAGGCGTAGAGGAGCTTACGCTTCTGGCCGCAACAGCAGGCTCGTCGTTGCCTCGCTGAAGGTTCTGCTTCACATCGGCTGCGACTTTGTCGGCTTCTTTCTCCTGGCTGTCTGCCGGGTCGCTGACAGCCATTTTTTTCTGGATCTTCTTTTTAAGGTACTCGGGTTGACTGGCTTTCTTTCTCGCAGGTTTCTTATTTGCGAGTTCAGTAGCTTTGTTTCCCTTCTTGCTGAGCGACTTTGATTCCATTACATCACTCCATGACTTTGTAATGCCGCGGGCAAGGATTTACCCAGCTTCTGGTATTCGCGGGATATTGCTTTAATAATTGCCGCTTTGCCGAGTACTTCAGAATCCGGGCTGTTCGCGGCGGCACTCAGAACGGCGTTACGAATCTGCCCGCCAGACAAGTCACAATGACTTGCCAGAGCTTTCAGGAAATCGTCATCTGGGCTGCGTTGCCCCATGTGACTGCCCCACAAAGCCAGTCGCTCATTAAAGCCCGGCTGAGGAAAATCGATAATTATTTCCAGACGGCGGTTGAACGCGGGGTCGATACGGTCCCTGTGGTTCGATGTCAGTATGACAATCCCTGGGTGAGTCTCAATGCGGGAAAGCAGGTAGTTAGTGAGATTGTTGGCAAAGCGTTCATTGCTGCTACGGGCATCAGTACGGTTACCAAATACAGATTCAGCTTCATCGAACAATAGTATGGTGTCGGTAGCCGCGGCGTAGTCGAGCAGCCGACCAAGGTTTTTCTCACTTTCCCCAATGTACTTATTGATGACAGAACCAAGATCTACACGAAACAGTGGGGCACCTATCTGGCTCGCAATATAACTGGCTGCCAGTGTTTTTCCTGTTCCACTGGCTCCCACAAAGAGAGCGCGCAATCCAGGGTTTTGGTTGGCGGCAAGAGTATCGCCGAGTTTCCGGTACAGGGATTCTCGCTGAAGCGCCCGGGCAATAAGATCATCCAGATGTTCATTGATCAACGTTGGAAATATTACTGCTTCTTTCGGAATATCTTTGGTCACCGCTTGCGCAAGCTGGGTGAGCCCAGGGGCGATATTCAAAGAGCGCCACGTACGAACTTGTTGTTCCTGATTTAGCCCTGATAAGCCCTCGGGTAGGGTAATCTGCTCTCCGATGTTTTTAATCATTGGGCCACTGAGTAAAGCGGAGCCTGCCAATTTTTCGGCTAAGCTCTTGTCTTCAACATGTTCAGACCAAAGCTTTTGGCGCAGTGTCGAATCTGGCATAGGTAACGCGTAGTTGTAGCAGCGGCTTGCAATCACACAGGTGTGCAACCCCGTTATTATTATGGCGGGCGTTTGATATCCAGAACTGATGAGCTTGTAGTCTTCACCTGGCACATCAGGTGGTGTGATGACAGGAAGCCAGCCGGCGATTGCTGCTGCGAGCCGCAGTTGCGGCTCATCTTGCCAGCTCTGGTAGGGAATACGCATGGCGCGGTAACCCGAGAGCAGCCCCAGCTCCGCGGCCAGTATTGATCGGCCACTGTGCTCCTGTCCGCGCAGAATCAGAAACTCGCTTGAAGTAAGCTTTTTGCACAAATCAGGCAATAATTTTCGTGTTGCAGCAGGGAGTAATTCCCGCTCATGAGAGTCGAGTTCTTGCACGCCCTGCCAGCGGTTGTGTTTGCTTTTAATGACTGACCAGAGGGGAACAGAGATTGCCAATTCCCGGAGGCTGAGCGGGCCATTGCCGGATACGGTGATCACGGACTCATTAAACAGGGGTGTGTTGATGAGATCGAGAACATCCCAGTCTGTCGTATCCGGAAACAGAAACTGAACCATATCAAGCGCGAGGTGAATACTCAGTCGGGCCTGATCGGAAGGCTGTTGCAATTCATTGATGGCAAAGGCAATTCTGGGCTGCGTCTCCATCATACCGGCAATAAACAGAACGAAGACTTCGGCAGGAGATAAATTGAGAACTTGGATGAGATGCGAGGTTCGCCCGTTAAGATTTTTCCACTGCGCTTCAATATCATGAGTCAGTGTCTGAAAGTGAACGCCTGACGGCAGCTGAGCAGTAGCATCCTGGGTGAGCGATTCTGTATAGAACACCAGACCAGCCTCAGTCCATTGTTGAAGCGGATTGAAACAGTCTGCCTGAGGCTTTATTACAGCGAGATCATTCATGCTGCCCTCTCTTAACAGGCGTAGGTCGAAAGCCATGTTCGAATTGGAACTGGACGGTATATCCAAACCATGGAAGCCAGCCAGGATTAATGTCCAGGCCGTGTAGCCGGGCGTTAATATTGGCTTCAGATAGATCAGCACGTACGACGATGCGATTCTGAGAAATACCAATGTCAGAAGAAAGCGACAGCAATTCGGTATTCCATAAATGGCGTGGATACAGAGTTTCTGAAGTCTTCCGTAGCTCACAGATGAGGTCTGGCCGTAAACAGCTAGTGTTTATCGGGCTTGAACCCGTTTCGGTACCTGTATCTGTGTAACGGGTTCTGTCACTGCTTCTGTTACTGCTTCGTTCAATGTGTTTCGAATCGTGTAAATCACGCGCTAGGTGTGTGCGTTGGATTATGTAGTCATATAAAGGGTCATTCTTTAGTACTGCGTTGTCGCCGAAAGTCTCTACCGCGCCTGATAGCCAGGTCCATACGCAAGGAACACTTCGCCAATGTGTACGGATGATTGCCTGTACTGGTTGGCGATTTAAGAAGTTAAGCAGGTAGAGTATTCCGCCGAATTGGCTGCCAAAGCTCCTATCGGCATCCTGATCTATACCGAAGCTATTACACGGAGCTGAAACAGGTGTATCTCCCGTGTCATCTTTTAACGAACGAGTTGCTTGTTTTATTAATGATTCTCTACTTGATGATGTACTGCCAGAAGAGCTATGTAGAGATATAGGCGCGTCGGGAAGCGTTGTGTCTTTTTCGGCGCATTTATCGTAGCCATGGTCTGTAGTCTCAGATGAGTTTCCTGAATCTACTACTGGTTGTCGATGTTTACTTTCTGGCTCTCCCGAAAAGCATGGATGCGGTTGATGGCTTTTGCTCGTATGCTCCTCAGTATCAGGTCGTTCAGACAATATACTCGTATCAGAAACAGATCTATTGAGTTTTTCTGCGACCCCAGATAACACCTCTTCTGTCTGGTTATGTAGCGGAAGAGGCAGGTGCTTCAGAGAGATCAAAAAGGCAACAAGCACCAGGTGTGCTCGTGATACGGTATTGGCTAATGCAGCTTGCCAGATATGAAAGTAATGTTCGGGGATTTGATTTAATGAGTATCCCTTATCGAAGGTAAAATCATCCAATTCTGTATCAGATATTCGATTCGTTGATACGGGCGCTGGATCATTTGATTCTTCGTGCATCCGAGGATTGTCTTCTCCTGGCGTGTTCCTGATAACGTGACTGCCACGCCCCATTGCTGTATGGCTATTTAAGTAACCCGCATTCAAAGAGTATCCTGAGTGAGAGCTCAACAGTATGAGTAGTTCGCCGGCTTCTCTCTCTGAAATAGCCTCCATAACTACCGCAGCTTTGTTTTGTTTTGCCAGCAGTGTTAGCGCAGAGCTCATTGCCGGAAGATGCTCTGATAATATGCTCATCACAGGGCTATGCGCAGAGCGAAGCACGCTTTCATTCCATTTTCGCCAATACCAGTGATGACCCAGCTCGCCTTTTGCGGCATCCATCAGTAACTGAGCAAGCATTTGATGAGTATTGGGGAAAATACGCACGTTATCGCCAGGTTGCTCCCGGATCTGGCGCAGTGTTTCTTCACGCAGAGAATGAGCGATATCGTTGGCTGATCCCGTAGCGGTGATCTTCCTGATGAATATGATCCTCTCATCATCCGTAGATGGCCAGTCAGCTGTGGCTACGTCCCTTTCGATCTTCGAATGCAAAGATTCCGGGGCTTTAATAGTCAAAGCCCGTATGCGAGTCGTCTCTGCTCCCTGATGATCAAACATCATGCTCAGCGAACCCGGCCAATGACGGTGATGTTGTCTTTAAAGTCGATGTCTTCCCGCAGTACCTTGGTAATTTTTACCCGGGTACTGGATTCATCGTGCTCTTCAATGGTCAGTTCAGCTGCAACTTCCTGTTCTTTATTGAGTAATTGCAGCGTCTTACCTATGCGCACAATCTGGTTAAGGCTGACGCTGAAGCGCTCGCCGAAAGCCATGCGGCGTGGTGGGCTGAAGATACTGCCTTTTACTATTTCCTGTGGATTACCCAGCGAAGCATAGATAACTGCTGCACGAACCATATCCCGCATGGCCTGTCGGCTGTCACTGTCTGCATTTTCGCCAAGTTGCTTAAACCACCACTCAATCAGTTCTGCTAATGTGCGAGTAGTGTTGAAGTCAAGTTCTTCGGCTTTCTTAAGCCCCGGCCAGCGACTGATCGCTTCAACGGGTAAGCGGTTGTCCTCTGCGAGTTGTCCCCAGCGCAGCCGGATTGACCCCGGCAACGATCCAAGGACGTTCTGAAGGCAAAGCTGGCACTGTTCCAGCTTTTCCTGGAGTGTGCGGCTTGCTCTTCTGAGAATCCGGTGGCTGTGGTTGTTGAGATCTTCCAGCGAAAGTACTTCAGCTACTTTATGGGCTGGAACAAAATCAGTCATTTGAAGTGGAAGTGACGCCCAACGTTGAACTCTTTTCTTGCTATTCGCTGCCAGCTCTACGAAGGCGGGGCTGTCTTCAATAGATCGCATGGCGGCATTGGCATAAGAGGTTGCAACTTTTGCTTTCAGAACCGGCAACTCAGGATACGCCTTAGTCATCCGTACTTGTCTGAGCTGTGCGAGATAGTCGATATTCGGTTGGGTATTAAGACGTGCGGCGAAAGGCGATATTGCACGCCAGTGTCCGGCTGGAATTTCCAGTGTTGCCTGCCAGAAGGGAAGAAGGGCCTCTGGAAGATCAGCATCATCATCTAAAGAGCAGCCAGGAACCAGGTCGCCTGGGTTATCACGGCGTAATGGTAATGGGTCTGCTAATGGTCTGCTGATCTCAGCCTGCCGTACCCGAACGTAGTAAAGCCCTTCGACCTGTGTGGTGAGCACGCGAGTGCGCTCCTTATACTCTTTGTATACGCGTTGCCAATCTTCATCAACCAGCTGTTGAGCGACGGTGTAATCACCGAGTGCCTCATCGGCAATACTGTCGAGGTGGCGAAGAGTCTGGCGGGTACGTACAATTTCAGCCTTACGTTTTTCTTGCGTCGCAATCAGTTCTTTTTGAGTTCTTAACAGGGTCTGAAGTGTCTGTTCGCTTTCGTTATATCGATTTTCGACCACGCTGATCCAGCGAGTAAGAATCTTGCCCGCGGTAAAGATTGCTTCGTATCTTCGTTGGTTGGCGATCAGATTACCGAAATGCGCTTTTGTGGGCTTACCCTCGGCAGGCAGGCCCGTATATTTATTATTGGTTTCATTGATAATGTCTGTCTCAAGATTTGACGGTGATTTCAGTTCGGTGCTCAGGCCAGTTAGCTTGGTATGAAGATCGGTTGCATCAGGTTCTTCGAAAATATCCAGAACGGTCGTCAGAATGTCATGCATTCCTGAGTAGATTTTTTTGTATTCGTTAATGTCCGGGCTGATGTGATCCATGACGCCAAAGCTGAATTCTTTGGCATTAAACGCGGGCTTACTCACGGATGCGGTGGGAATCTGCAGCCGGTCTATCCGGTCTTTATTCAGCGTAAGTTCGAACGCAGAGTATTTATCGGGCTCTATTTTTGTATAAATAGTCCCTTTAATAGCTTCTGTATATTGATAGTCGCGGGTACCGAGCAGCTCACGTTTCTTCTGCTCTTCGAGTGATAACATCTCTCTTTCAGCAATCCGGTATTGAGTATCCGCTGTCGTCTTCGAGTCAGTCGCTACCTTAACAGATGACGTCGAACTGGTAGCCACTGACGTCGCAATGCTACTTTTTTCGGTTGGCAGGTTATCCGTATTCAGGCTTGCGTAAGGCAGCCAGCGAGCCACCTGCATACCTTTACCATCGCCTGCTACGCCGCCGGCCAGCGCCGCCAGCGCGACGGTTTGAGAATCCAGTTGCTGACGTTTTAACAGAAGAATATCTCGTGTTGCCTCAAGCTTTTTACGTTCATCACGGATTTTCTCTTCGGTGGTATCGAGATCTTTTTCAGTGATGGCGTACTGGCCAATAAGACCGTGCTTCTCCGGGCGGTCAGGTATCGGCGGCATACGTTCTTCATCAATTTCAGGCGCCCAGTTTTCAAAAAATTTGGGTATTTCGAACTCGGTTCTGTCGTAGGGATAAGGAGCATTTTCTGAATCTTCCAGCGCAAAGCGCTTCATAGCTGCGACGATCACGCGATTGAACAATGCATCAGGGAGCAGAGGTGATTTCGCCGGCTCAGGAAGATTAAGACTATTGACATCTTCGGCGGTCAGTTTGTTGTCGTACTTCGAATCTGATGTCGGAGCAATGTAGTAAAGGCTGTAGAATACTTCTTTCCAGTCGTACCAGCGCATGTAGGCCTTCTGACAGTAGCGGTAAAGATCCAGCTCAAGATCGTTGTCCAGCTCTGGAATATCCAGCAGGTCAGGCTTGTATACTGATCGCTTCATCGCTAGTAATAGACGAATGCGATCCCCCGCAGGTTGTGTCAGATCAATGACGCGTCGTGGCAGGTGTCTATGTACTAATTCGTTAATGCCATCTGCCGCGACCGGTATTACATCGACGCCGAGATAAGCAGGAAGGCCGTGCATTTTAGGTTTTTTGCTGGCTATGTCCTCCAGCCAGGAAAGTGGCAACTGGCCCGACGCTGGTAAATAGTCCAGCTGCAGGTGCTTATCGAGAAACTTCTTCAGGGTTAACTGATGGTTCGAGCCTTCATTACGCAGAGTAACGAGCTGACGGAACGCTGCCTGAGTCTGATTTAATAATGTCAGGTAACCCGAAGCGTTATTTGATTCGTAACGTCCGGCCTCTTCTGATACCCAAAGTAGGGTGGTTTTATTCTGATCGTTAATAGCAACGAGTGCGAGCGGTACAGAATTCGGAAACTGACGCGCAAAATCAAGATCGACGCGATCGGCACAGATAGTATTCTGTAGCCGATGAGGGGGTTCTGTTTTTATCTTTTGAGTATCGATATCTAAGCGCCGCAGCCTGAGCGATGCGAGTGTGACCAAGCGTGTATCCCGTGTCGGGTCGAATGCAGTGCGCTGGCATGGATCGACGTTGGGAGGGTCAATATGCGATTGGCTCTGATGTAAGGTCAGATAGAAAACACCGCTGGCATTACTCACTTGTTTTCGATCGCGATACTCTTCGACTAAATCCTG
The DNA here is from genome assembly GCA_002724925.1 of Oceanospirillaceae bacterium. Taxonomy (GTDB): domain Bacteria; phylum Pseudomonadota; class Gammaproteobacteria; order Pseudomonadales; family Oceanobacteraceae; genus Thalassolituus. The sequence continues at coordinate 89,471 of PBQA01000033.1, read as the reverse complement.
CCAGGTACAGTAGAGGGGGGATTCCAGTGTGAGCGCTGCGCCTGTGGAAGTGACAGCACTGCCCGGACTGACTGCCAGCTGGATATCATCCACTGGGCCACGCTCGCCTCGGGATCGTACATGCAACCCTGAAACCACACCTGGCAACTGCTGTTTTAATATGGGCGAAAGACGGGCTTCAGCGTAGTTCTGCTGTTGGTCGAATTCATCCTCTCCCAGGTGTCGTCCTGCGAACAGGTGCAGCCGTTCAAGGTCTGGGTGGCTTGCAACAGGGCGATGCAGCAGGATAGTCGTCATGATCGTCTCCTTACGCTTTTTCCAGTTTCATGGCCAACTCTTCCCATTGCTTGAGTAGAGTTTTACTGACGCCCTGATTAGCCATGAGCTTAACCAGTAATTTCGCGGTCATGACTGGGTGACCTGTTTCATTTTCGGATAAAATTTCCTGCGCTTTTTCTATCAGATTTTTCTGAAATAGTGCTCTGATCGTGCGCCACAGTACTGGGTCATACCAAGGGCTGATTCTTAGCAATAGAAACAGTATTTGCTGTAACGCCTCTGCTTCTTGCCCAGGTTTTTCTTCTACCCAGGTAAAGGCCTTTTTCTCGACTTCCGTTCTGGGCATGCGGAATTCACCAATGACACGCAGGCTCAGGAAGCGTTTTATAACGTCGTCTTCATCAACAATAACGCCGCCTCGGTCGGTTGGTGAGTTGGCAATGTTGAGAATATTATTGTCTGACGAGCTGACCGTGGTATTACTGTTCGTTGGTTTCTTAACAGGAGGGAAATCAAACCCGTTCGCTAAAACAATACCGCTTACCTGGGTTTCGGCAGCGCGTAGCGGACGTCGCACATAAAGCAGGGTGTCTTCTTCTGTTGCATTAAAAATAGCGCGCCATCCGGCTTCATCGGTATCCAGCTGGTGCGGTGCTGGTCGTGGGTAAATAGTAAGGCGTAAGGGATCAAAAGCTTTCAGCTTGCGCTCAATGATATTGGGATCACGCTCAAGTTGAGATGCATAGCGCCCGTAGTTCTGATTGCTGAGTGGCACCAGGATCATAATATCGACCGCTTCACTGGAGGTCAGGTCAACCGCAGGAAGTGGTAATGATTCCTGGAGAAGCAGATCGACTTCGGCCATTCTCACCGGAGCAATATGAATCTGGTAATTATCGGGAAAGTAACTCTGAACAGCGCGCTCAGGGTCAACGCAGGCTTTGGGCATAGAACCGGCTGCGGGCATCAGACTGAAATAATCACTGGCTGAAAAATCCAGTGCCAGGCCTCCTGACTCTCTGTGTTCAAGCACGTCATAAAACAGACTTTCATGCTGACGGTACAGGTCTTGTTTCATGGAAAGGTCTGCACCATCGCGACGGTTAGGGTGGCGCAATAATTCAGAGTCCAACCAGAGCGGAGTGTCGTCACGCACCGCTAAAATACCTAAAGGCAAACTATCGCCGGGAATCATATCCGCGACTAGCTTATTATCCTGAAGCGCGCGGATGAGGCTGGCCCGGGTATGAAGTTCACTCTGTTGTGCCAGTGGTATCGGAAGCGGCACAAGCCCAAGCTGAACCGCTTCAGTTACCGACGCATATTCGGCGCCGCGTTTGCTCGCCAGATCGGTTGGAAATACTTCCGCAAGATCCGTCGCGACTTCGACATAATTGAGAACCACGGCGTACAGTCCGCGGTTAAAACGGCGGTACTTACCTTTGTTCAGCTGAGATATCAGAGCGGAGTCTGTGACGTTGACCGTTAATTGTTCATCAAGCTGAAGAATCCGCCCGTGTCGGGTCACACCATAGCCAGCCTCCAGGCTAAGCAGACCGGAGTATCGGTCGAAGCTGAGTTCGAGACCCGAGGCAACACCTTCACCAAGCACCTTACCGGCCTCGCGGAGACGTTCATCCAGGTATATCTGATCGCGCTCAAGATCTTCGGCCGTCAGCAGGCGTCCATCGAAGTAATGCGTTCGTGTCAGACGGGAATCTATGTCTGCAATTTTTTCCATCGGGCGGCTGGCGGCCAACGGATTACCCAGTGGTTGGAAGAGTATCTCAGTCATGGTGTCTCCTTGCGCTCTGTGAGTCCGTTAGTTGTTATTCTGCGATTGGCGATTCAGCCAGGCGAGTTGGCTGGGCGTTGTTAAGAACGGACGCACAAGATTATTAATCTGGATTCGCATCGGGTTGATAATCGGGTCTCCGGGTTGGCTGGTTTCAATCCGGATCCGGGCAAGCAACAGTCTTGCGCCTGCATCTAATTCATCAGCGAGGTTCGTTGTGCTGAGTCCACTTCCATCGAGCGCATGAAGCAGTCGGGCGTGCATCTTCAACTGTGCTTCGGCTTCGGGGCTGGTGGCGGTCGCAGCCTGCAGTGTCTGCGTTTCAATACTGCTTAGTGGCGGCATGGCATCACTGACGGGTTCGTGACTGGACCACGGGTGATAACGGTCATCCTCGGGTGGCAGTCTTTCGGGGATGAGTTCCAGCTGAACACTGTCGGCAGTACGCGCCGGCTGAACGGCGTCTGTATTCAGATTGAGTTTGCGGGCTAATACCGGCTGGCGGGCAATCGCGCAGTCTTTGTGACGGATGCAGACTTTAAGCCACAATACTTCTGGCCCGCCGTCATAGCCTTCGAGCAGGTGCGCTTCCGATTGAGCTTCAACCCATTGTTTCAGATCTATGCAGTAGGCTTCGTGCAGCATGACTTCGCGGCCAAGCCCATCGATGGCGACGCCGGGGCTTACATGCAGACGCACACTGACGTCGTCGTTGGCGTCCGGATGAGTCTCTGGTGTCATAGTGACGTTCAGACCTGCAAGGGTACCGAAGCCCTGTAGCCAGTACTGGTGGCGTGTCAGTCTACGACGATGATAGGCCTGCTCGTCACGGGTTGCTTCAAGCCCAAGCATCATGCCTGCTTCGTAAGACACCCGACGCAGGGGTTCAGCCAGTTGGTCGTCCTGTTCTAGCGTCGGTAGATCATCCATCTCAGACATAAGGCCTCCTTTTAACTCTGCCTTTAATTTTGTGTTATCAACTCAGGCGTTGATTGATGTCGCTGGGTGAAAATGCCAATGGGTTCATCAGCAGATCGGTACGACCAATATGGGTTTTATTAATCTTCACTTGCTCATAACCCGGGCGTTGCTCAAGCCAGGTATCGATACTGAGAAGAGGTGATGTCCCTAGAATAAAGGGTTGTTCTGTTTCGATAATTCGCCATTGAAGGTGCGCGGGTAGCTGCGCTTCCAACATGGATTCAATTTCCTGACGTTGCTTACGGGCATCGCCGTGCAACAGGATGCTTACTCTGTGCGCATATTTCTCGAAGAACTCAGTCACGGCCTGACGCTCATCTTCTGTTGCTATTTCTGGTGCGAACAGCGCAAGGAATTCTTTGGCGCCCATTTCAGAAAGAATCAGGCTGTCACCCACAATGCTGTTCCCACTGATTCCGGTACCAAGCGTAAGCGGGTGATCTGAATCATCCATGTGTACCCCGAGAATGGTGGCCATGGCTCTGCGCAGGCGGAAATTCTCAGTCACGACGACGCTACCATTCTGAACGCCGCCATCTGTGACGATATCCAAAGCAAGATTTAATGCCGGAAGTGTGCCTTTGCGCTGTTGTATCAGGGTCGCGTTTTCCAACCAGCGGCGACGGCGTCGCTCTGGCCAGTGAGACGGAATTGCCTCTCCTACACTCTGTGCCAGCCAGTTCAGATTTCCGGAAGGCGCTGCCATCGGGTGAAGGAGTTGGTCTGCTGCTGCGACCCGGCCCTCCAGGGGGGTGAGAATACTCTCGAAGCTCGCCAGCAGACGCTCCCTGACATCGGCACCGTTGGCAGGGCCGATTGAATTTTCCGGTGTCGGGCTTTCTTCCTGACGGAACAGCTCGGGGAGATACGCTTCCTGATAGGAAAACCGCGGAGAATAAACGCGGATAGCATGAATCTCTGGGGTCCTCCGTCCGCTACCAGTCAGGTGCAATTGCAGTTGCAGATACCGCCCTTCGAGGTTTCTGACCCGCCCCTCTGGGCGTTGTAGGAGAACCTCGAACAGTCCGCGTCGATCTTTTTCATAACCTGATAATGCATTCTGAAAAGGATGCTCTGAAGGCAGAGGATTCCATACTGGAGCAGGCTGCATATGAATATCAGCCTGGCTGCGGGCGTCGTAATCATCGAATACCCGTGCACCAATTTCTACGCTGCAGCCAGCGGGTATACAGGCGTCAATATATACCCTGTGCCAGACAGTACCGGGCGTGCCCGAGTCCAGAACTTCCCGGAGCAATGCTGAGGCGCTGTCTTCATAGCGTGGCTGGCGCAGTACATGCAATTCACGCGGTCTTGGTGAGAACCCCGGATAATCGTCATCTTCTGGCGCTTGATAGCGAAGCTGACCATCTGCGCTACTGGCAAAACGTGGAACCGCGAGGTTGACCATGGGGTAGCGTTCGTAAATCAGCCGGGCAGAACCTGACCCATCATCACCGGACGCCTCAAGGCGAACGACCGGACAGTCCCGCTGAACGAAGCCAGGATCATCACTCTGTCTCGGAGCCAGTAAAGCGAGGCGGCCATTACCGGCAAAACCGATATCAATCGCAAACGGACACGCTTCGTCGACTGAGTACGCAAGTAAGGGAGTCTCTGGATTATCGCTCAGTGTGCGCGAGAGTATTCGTTGCTTACCTGTGCCGTCGTGAATCAGGACGTACAGGTAATGATCGTCAGAACACAGACCTAGCGGTGACCAGCCTACAGGCAGCTGCTGTTGCCAGTGGCACGTCAGTGGCGCAGGGTTGATAAATTCTGGTTCGAAGCGTGACGAATCAGGCGCATACGGTGCGGGCAAAGGTTGCCCATCGCAGAACATCAGACTGGTCGCCGACACCACCCAGATACGTTCTTCATTATCTACCTGGCTTCGCACGGGTTCTTCAGGCAGGGTGCAGCTCGTTAACCAACGCTTGCCGAGATGAAATACGGTCAGTCCATGCAGTTCATTTTTATCAGTGTAAGGCAACGCCATACGGCCGCTCGAATTCAGCGTCATATCGGTAAACTGGCAGCCCTCGGGACATGAGAAACTTGTTCCCGTGTCGTGATCCAGTGTCTCCCAACCGCGTCCACCGTTGCAGATTACAGTATCGCCGTCGTCGTTGAGTAGGGCGACCTGATAGTGCTGATCAACTGCCATGGGGGCGGCGCTCTGCCATTGCGTCAGAGCATCTGCCTGAGTTTCCGGAAGCCGCAACGATTGCTTCTGCCGTAGCATTAACGCCTGTTGATCCGGGTGCCACTCCATTCTGCTGGAGCCTTGCCGCAGTTCATCTTCGGTACGGAGTAAAAAGTAGGGAGTATTGTTCGCGTCCATCAGCACACATCCGGAACAACAGGTATCGCAATTTCGTAGTCGCCCTGATCATCGCCAGTAAGACCATCGCGAATTCCTTGAGGGAATGGCGGTAACAGATGGTTGGCAATACTGCCGTGTCCATTCGGCGAGCCCGGTGATCCGTCACCAGCAGAGCCACTGGCGCCCACATAAATACCAGCAAGTTCAGGCAGCTGAAAATCATCGAGCATCAGGCTCTCATTTGCCGTTAGTCTGCGCCATGCTGGTTTTCCTTCGTCATTAGTTCCCTGAGCAAATATTGAAATTGCATTAACCGACAAAACGCCGGGAATGCGTGCTGCCTGAGTCATTAATTCATTCGCACGGACTGTCGCGCCGACAGGCCAGCCGGTACCTTTACTTCCACCCGGAGCGAGAGGCGACAGATATTGAGTAACGGTTTCGGCCACTTCATTTAATGTTTCGCGTTCGGTGGATGGATCTCTGACCGACACCAGAATACTGACCGCCATAGGGACAAATTGCGGGCTGAGCACGTACAGCTCGGTGCCCACCATGCAGCGGTTAATCAAATAATTAAAAACGTCTTTCAACAGTCCACGGGTAGGGCGAGGCCAGTTATTAATGCTGACTTCTGTCGGCGGCAGTACAAATATACTGATGGCTCCGGGAACGTCGCGTTGCGCTGCGGCGAGCGTTGCGCCGGGTAAAAAGCCTTCTTTTACTTCGGCACGGGCAACCGGACTGACTGGGTTGTTCAGGCAGAGCGCCTGAAAGTCGGTCGCGGTAACAGCGCGGTTACGGTGAGTGAGAAATTGGGGGATACGGCTCTCGGCCTGAGCGAGTGACTCGGCATCGCGACCGCCGCTCAATGGCCACTCGTGACGCACTCGTAAACGGGAGCTGCCATCAACGATCTCTTTAATTTTTCCCGCTGGAAGATTACCTGAGTTTCCTCCCCCGGAACGATATGATGCGACGCGTACGCGAGCGCCTTTTGGGGGGCGGAAACCAGAATCCAGACCATCGCCAAAATAGACAAGACCCGATGCTGCATCGAGGCGATAAACCCTGGCATCCTCACTTTGACCTGACGTGAAATCCATACCGCGCCAGGTCGACCAGGCACCATTTTCTTCGACCTGAAGTTCCAGAGATGCGGCATCAATATCTGTATCGGGAAGTTGAAGCACCTGCTCAGGTAGTCCTGTGCCTGTGCCGATCAGGAGATCATTACGTTGCCCCTGAGCGACGACATCGACCGCATTAATGGTGAGGTAAGCAAGCTTCAGGTCGGGTTCATCAGGAGAGCGAAGGCGGACCCAGAAGGCCACTCGCTCTGCGGCCTCATCGTCCTCAGGAGCCGGGGGCAAACTGCTCGTACCGTTAAACATCGGGTCTGCATTAGCAAAACCACTGAATAAGTCCGGATTCGCCGGTAACCTGAGCGTAACAACACCGGTTTTACGTCCGCCCATGGAGGAATCACGGATAACTTCCAGAGGGAGAAAACGGGTTTTTCCGTCTGGCGTTTCAGACATCAGCTCCCAGACCAGATGACGCGGATACAGGGTGCTTTCGCTGTCGACGATAAAGTCTTCTTCCTGAAGCGAATCTGCAGGGGCTATTCCAACATTAAGCCGCAGGCCTGAAAAAGACGAGCGCAGTGCGGTCATCTGATCTGATAAGGGTTTCGGTGCAATACAAGCCAGATAGAAACTCTGATCCAGTGTATGACCAATGCTCAGGGTTTCCTGCCCCAGCGAAAACTGTCGGGCGCGAAACGGTTTAGGCATCTCGCCTGCACGTAATCCGTACTGTTCGTGCAGATCCTGGAGTGTCATCCCCATGGCTTCGAGATCGCCGGGGCTGAGCAATTCTTTAATCAATACACTTAGACTCAGGCAGGTAGGCTGTACCTCGTTGGACGTCGATAATGTGACTTTCCCGGCACGTAGCTGACTCCCTGCCGGAAGATAATCAGGTAACGTCAGACTGTTAGGGCTGGCATCTATTGCTACAAAGCCAGTCGCAGGTACCGCCGGGCGAACTGGAATCTGGAGGAGGTTTAAAAAGACTTTGCGCTGGCGTTCAGGAATAAGGTTGGCGCGATAGATAATGGTCTCGGTAAGCCAGGCAAACAGATCAACAAATGCATGCACCGGATCTCCCGGTGCAATTTGGGTAAGCTCCGGCAAGTGACCGGCAAGGCGTGTTCTGGCCTCTGCAACCAGATCATCAAAGCGGCGATCGTCCAGATTTGGAACAGGTAATGGCATAGCCGTAAATCCTCCTTACACGCCCAGATTCAGGCGCAACCCCAGCGACGCTGGTGTCTGGTTATGTCGCAGACGGTAACGAATATTGATGTGCACTTCGGCCAGGTTGTCCTTTGCTGTCGTGACATCAACGCCGTCTACCTGTACGCGTGTCTCCCACACGGCCAGTGATTTTTTTACGACGCCCGCAATCAGGTTGCGCGTCGTTTCATTGTTGGGCTGATGAATGAACTTGAGCAGCCCAGCGCCAAACTCCGGACGTTGAATACGTTCGCCGGGGCGGGTTAGTAAAATATTGAGCATATTCTCTCGAATACTGTTGTCGTCTTCCGACCAGCTCAGGCTGCCGTCACTGTTAATTGAACCCAGAGGCCAGCTGATTACTTTAGGTACCGGTGTACGAAGCGTCATCCATCAGATCCTTTTGGCATTTTCGGAAAGGGCAGGCAGATTTTTACCCACGGCATCCAGAAGAAAATAATATTCAGCAGCGATACCATGATCATTAACAGAATCATGGCGACGATGGTGATAACAGGCAGGCTGAAAGAGCATATCCATTGAATGCCTGCTCCGAGATCAAAATTGCCGCTGACCGTGTCTTCGCTGATGCCTTTTTTGAATTTAAGCGAGTTGACCAGAGAGAAGGTGTCTCCCGGAGTCAGTATGCTTGCGCCTTTAGCCAAGCCGCGCTTTAGGTCACGCATAGAGGGCATTGGAATCAGAGAAGGGCGACTCGCCTCCGGATCAAACGTGGCAGCGACACGGAAGGTCGTTGACTGACAGTTCTGATCCGCCCAGGTAATCTGCTCGTGCCGCTCATCATTGACGGATCTGACGAAGGGAATAATCCGGAATAAATCGTCAGGTCCCTGAGCAAATTTCGGTAGTGGAATTTCGAGTGAGGTTGCCAGAGTCAGATCACGCAGGCGCTGACCGAGTGACGAACGCATGGATTCCGCCTGACTCTCGGTAAATGCCAATGAATCGCTAAGGCTTCCCTGGCCGTTATGTAATGGTAATGCAGGAATATTACCAAGACGATTCATGCCGCCCGCTGCATCAGCCAGATCGCTGACCTGTGCGGCCCAGCGTACCAAGGGGTTATTTTCTTTATCGGCAAAGCACAGCCGTAGGTAGTCAATCAGGCTGGTGGTGCGGTAAACGGGAATAAACTCTGCATGAGAGAAGTCGAACGGGTTATGAATACCAGTGCGCATTTTCTGCATTTTTAGTAGGTAAATCGGAATACGTCTCCAGGCATCAGGATCATAGAAATAGATTTGATCACACAGGGTTTCGAGTTGTTGGTTATCCGCTCTGTCTTCCTCTCCGAGGTGATACCGATGTATCAACTGCATTAAGAGTTCTGCAAATGCAGCGGTTGGCCGACCACGGTCAAGGTGAATGCGGTCCTGATCGGGGTTCCATGTCTGGTTGGCCCCATTTGAATATCCAAATGGCCAGGGTAGGTTTGCAACAGCAAGATTATTAATATCCTGAACATCACTGGTATCAAACTGAACGTTTCTTTCGTAATAGAAGCCACCCAGGGGTACATATCCAAAGAGCAGGGTGCGGCACTTTCCCTTGCTGTCTTGGACCTTAACAGGATGAAGTGGGTGTACTTCTTCACCACTGAATACAGGGGATGAAGTCCGTTTTTGCAGTAGACCGTTAGGGCACAGCCTGCGGTTGATATCCGGGTCGGCAACGGGGCGTTGACGGCTTTGCCATCCCACTGCTTCCCCTTCTTCAATGATCCAGGCTTGCTGTCCCGTTGGTTTTTCTTTACGGATCACAAAGCCCGCCGAGCTGATTTTTTGTGGGTCTAACGCCGGCATTCCTGGTCGGTGACAGGCAACCTCGCAGCAGACAATATGAAAGGCACGGTGGGTGGGTAATCTGAGCACAGGGTGTCTATCGTGCTGACTGTGTCGCTCTTCCTCTAACCAGCGGCCAAACTGAACGGCATTAAACCGCTGTTGCTGAATGTCCTGCTGAAAACGATTAATAAAATCAGGATCGAGGTAGCGTAATAATGTCGCTTGCTGGCCATTCTCAAAGAAGGCAGGCTGAAGTTTTACATCGTGCAGAGAGTGTCGTTTAGTCATCATTATCTATGCCCCTTTACCAGATATTTCCGGCACCCGGCGTGTAGGTCGTCCCTACTACGGAGGTGGCAATGATGGTGTCGCACTGTACGACGCCACTGAATTTAGACATGCCAGCGTCGACCTGAACCATGGATGCACTGACATTTACGGTAGCTGCGTTGATATTCACCGGCCCTGAGCTGTCGATATCGATACTCGATGTGCTCAGCGTTACGGTTTGTGCGCCTCTTTCGATACGAATTTCGCCACCACTGCTTTCATCAATAGTGATGTTGTATCCAGAGCGTGTTGTCAGGGATGCTTTTGGCTCCTCATCACTGAACTCAAATACTGTTCCTGATGGTGTTTTAACTGCGTATTTTTCTTCGACGGGTGTGGCTTCTTCGGGCTGACTTTCCGCGCCTTGCCAGACACTCCCGAGCACCATGGGCATGTCGTGACTGATAAAACTGACGACCACGATTTCATCGAGGCGCGGTAAGAAGCTGGTACCGTAATCCTGACCTGCTGAAGGCACGACAACACTGGCCCAGAGTTCGAGAGAGCTGGCCTGCATTCTGACTTTGACGCGCCCGCGTCTGTCCGGGTCCTGGTTATCAATGACCTGGGCTATCTGTAATGCCTGCAATTGTCCGGCGGAGTGCGTATTCATTGCGTACTCCAGTCGGCTTTATTTACTTTCAGGTGTGTTTCAAATCCAGAACGTCTATCAAACCTGTGCGTGCAGTGAATAACCTGATATTTACCAAGCAGCCTTGAGGACACACCGCTCAGCTCGATCTCGCGTCCAGAGGTCAGTTGTGGAATGCCCTGACATGCAATATCACCCGATATAAACCGCTTAGCCTGACGTTGAAAATGTGCCTTAGCGTAGGCTTCTGCTTCGGCCTGAGACCGGGCAAACGGGTGGGGCAGAATCTCTTCGCCGTCCCAGGATAATTGGTCCAGGCTTTCAGCTGCCGAGGTCTCGCCCGGGACCGGCGTCATGCTATCGGCGTCGAAATTTACTTCTTCAGCCGTGGCGAGGTTATAACCCTGAGTACGTGATTGGGTGATCTGATGATTGAGGTCGGCTAGCAGGCGCAGTTGTAAAATATTGTCCTGAACATCCAACGCAACAGGCGAGTTATCTTCAGCCTCAGGCCGGGCCCGCAAACTTGATCCCTCGAGACGCGGAGAGATATCGAAGCGCTGACACAGTCGCAGTATAAAGGCGAGATCACTTTCATTAATCTGGTGCCAGGTATCGGTAATAGCAGATACCTGAATATCACTCTGCAGGCCGGCGTCACTGGCGATGGTTTGCAGTATGTCGTCAGGAGACTGGTCTTCCCAGGCCTGGCTTTGGCGATGGCGGGCCAGGTGATGCAGTTTATCCTGAAGTAAAAGTGTCAGTTGGGGAGCACCCTGGCCATACTCTTCTTCGACTGCGGTGATTTCGCCACTGAAAATGAGCTCGGGCTCGGGCTGGCCGATATGAATTTCAATCGCTGCCCCGGGCAGGATATCGCTGAACAGGAAATCCGGCTCCTGAGCGTCTTTGCTGAGTCCCCAGTTATTCACCTGTAATTCCGCATGTGCGCAGCCGCTAAGACCCAGATTGACTACCATACTGCCAATTGCATCGCTCAGGTCTTCACGATTTTCCCCGTCGACGTTGATCGCCGGAGCACTGCTGTAAAATGCCTCAGGAATCGCCATTGCTATTAATCCACCTGCAAGCGTTCTTGGCGCTGTTGTTGTTTTTCAAGCAGACGCAGCATGTCCTGCGCGACCGGTGGCACAGTCTGCTGAGATGATGGTCGTTCTGCAGCCGTCTGAACGGGGGTTGCAGGAACATCCGCGATAACTTCATCAATGATGACGGGCATGTTTCTCCCTTCCCTTGAATATCGACGTGAATTTATTCAAAGCCAACTCCGTTATCCGTTTTAATCCGCGATTTAACCGAGGTGGAAACCTTTGCTTCTACGTTAAGTGTGACGGCAGCTTTCAGTGCCGCTGACAGCCCGGCTCGTGGCTTACAATCTGGCGTAGGCGTCGCTAATACCGGTACGCCGGGCATGCGCGGATTTTCAATCCCGTTGTACTCTGCGGTATCGCGCCAATTGCTTTTTCCTTCGCTCGGGCCCGGAACAGGCTCTGTTTCCTGTTCTTTTGCTTTCGGTTTTGCCGGAGGCTGATTGCTGTCTGGATCATTCTGAGTATCAGGTTTAGCACCCGATTCAGCGTCCGTATCTTTCCCTCGCGGGGACAACTGCGGCATGGCTGGTTTTGTAGGATCTGAAAAATCGCTGGTCTGGCGGAACTGAAAGCGATCTTCTTTCAGTTTTAAGGCCAGCTTGGCTCGTAGAGGCGTACCGCCCGGCGAAAAGTAATCCAGCGTTTCATCGTAACTTTCGATCATGCCAATGAATTCGAACGCGCCCCACTGAAATAAGCATCGTTTCGGGGCCTTCATGTCGCTGCCCGACTTTTCTGGCTGAATGAATTGGGTTGCAATTTCTCCTGTCAGATTACGAACGTCGGAGCCTTGTTCGTAATTCGCGTCTTCTTCTTTCCGTGTGGTATCAAAGATCAGCTCCAGGCTCAGACTTGATGAGCTCTTTTCAACGAACTGAGCAGCACTGCTGCTGCCACTTTGTTCACTCGCTTTCAGTGTGTTCGACAGGTTGATTTTCAAGGTCACCGGATTGAACTGCACATCAATGGCGTTCTCCATATCCGGCTCATCGTTTTCTCCCGTCACCGGGATTAGCTTGCCGCGCTCAGGTACCGTCATGGTAGGGCCCCTTGAGTGTTGGAGTTTGCTGTAGAAGACTGGTCATCAGCCTGCTTGGTCCGCTCGAGCTCCAGCCCCTCGTGAACCAGCTGGACCTCTTCAATCGCGACCTGACTGGCAGTGGAATTCAGGTCAGGTCCTTTAAACTTGGTTGCCATCACGCCGGTGAGCTTCCAGGTCATCACTGGATTGTCTTCACCGTTCTGGGTCTGATGTCCGAGAACAATAATTTCGCCGCTGAGACGATAACCGTAATTAGCACCGCGTGTGGTTGCATCGAACCAGCTCCATAAATCATTGATGCTGGTGACTCCGCGTTTGAGTGTCATGGGCGCAAACTTGGTTTGACCCGTGCGGTGAATTTCGCCCCAGTTACGGCCACCTTCCTGAAATGTTTTTGGTTCCATGGTCAGTTCGAAACCGCTGACTTCGCTGAACTTTCCAGAGCACAGGAGTGTATTTTCTTCTGAGTCATACAGGTTGACCTTAAACCGGAAAGGAACAAATACGTCGGCAACAGGATTAGACACTGCGCACCTCCGTTTGCCAGTCAGTACCTGAGTTGGTAAACGTCAGTCGAATCCGGTCAATCGGAAGTGCCGGCGCAATTTCTATTTCCAGAAGCAGAGTGCTTTCACCTGCAGGAATCTGACGCAAGCTAAAGGCGTGTTCTGAACGTTCTCCACGCAAAGCTCCCCTTTGCCAGAGCTGCCGTAAAAAATGCTCGATCAGGAGTTTCGGCCGCGGGTCGTTAACATCGGAATTAAAAACGAGTTGCTCACCAAACTGGCGCAACTGTCGGCGTAGATATCCCATCAGGCGCATGAGTTCGGCAGAGCGATATCCGTCGAATCGATCGAGGCTGGCTGCGTGGCGATAATCATCGGCAGGCAGGGCAGGGACGCATAGCCGTTCATCGTCCAGTTCGATCCGGTTGTTACGTAATTCAAGAATCGAAATTCCTGGCCTTTCCCTGAGGCTGACGACACCGGCTCGTTTTATGCGGGGGTAGGGCAGGTTTTTAGACACCATGGGCTGCCCGGCTATAGATCGCCATGGACCTGCCGACCTGGCAGTCGCCGCTTGTTTGCCAGATACGATACCAACGGGTGAGAGTAGTGCTCTCCCCTGACCACGAAGGTAGGGGTAAAAAAACTGTACCTGCCGTAGATGATGCGCAGCATCGGACAGTTGCATGTTGGTCAGTAATTCAAGAGCCTCCGGATCGGCATCCGGGCTGTCGATTTCACTGGCGTAGGCGAGAGGAAGTGTCAGCAGGCACTGAATATCCGGGCGGTAGCGGGTAAGCCAGTGTAAGACTTCGCGCAAAACCCGCTGAAATTCTATCGGTTCGGGAAGATCATCCAGTGCCATTTCTGAGGTGTTCCGCCGTTCGCGATGATCGTCGTCGAGTGACTGAGAGCAGGGTAAAAAGGCTGGCTCTGGATTATCCAGACGGACACGGGGAATGTCGGGCAGTCTTGCCGGAATCTGTAGTCGCTCAAGATCGGGAAGACAAATAGAGCCCACAGAGGGCACTGCAAGCAGAGTCGCAATGCCCCGTAGGGTGCTGGTGTCGGTCAGATCGGTATTCTCAGTCGCGAAAAAGCCTTGTTGCGATTCTTCTTCCGGTATTACTACGACCCAGAGCCGATGGCCTCCATTAGCAAAGAAATCTTCGACGCAGGGAGCCAGCCAGGCGAGGTTTCCTGCCAGTGAACTTCGATACTGTGCGGGCGCACTGGCTGCATCCGGAAAGATATCGTGAAACTCCGACGCTGAATGCAAAGGGAGCGGCAGGTGATACAAAGTGGCAATGGCCGGATTGGTGAGGATCTGATCAATGACCTCACCGAACCCTGCCTGACGAATGGCTGCAAGAGCATCTTTCAGCGCCAGTAACCGCTCAGGGCGTACACGCCCCGGGCAGTGTCCGAGCATAGCGACTTCCAGTGGCAGCGCAGAGTCGTTCTGCGGCCTGGGGGTCAGCTGAATCCGTCGTGCCAGTAAATCCTGCATCATTGGCGACTTATTCCTGCTCGATATGCTCAACAGACAGAACCAATTCTTCCATCGCAACATCACTTCCACCCTTGGCGGTTAATGTTGGGCCTGTCCATTTAATCGGCATAGCGCCGCGGAGTTTCCAGGTGACGACTGCCGCAGAGCTGGTTGGATCTTCGTTTTTTAATTTGATCGTGACGTCGCGCTTGGACATCACGTTACCGCCACGAACTTCTTCCAGCCATTCGTAGATATTGCCAGCGCCGATGACTCCACGTTTAAGAGTGACGTCTCCGGTTTTGTGTAAAGCCGGTACTTTGTTGACGTAATTAACCGCTGAATTACCGTTGCGGTATTCGGCGACGGTCACTTCAGCGTTGAGTCCGGAGACTTCTGAAAAACCTCCGGCTACTTCACCTTCAGTACCATCGTCGAGGTTGACCAGGTAGTTAAAAACGCCATAAGGGGTTTCGCGAAACTGTGCCATGATTTTATTCCTTCTTTAGTCCCAGCGGCTTCAGCAGAAGCCGCTGTCGGGATGGATATTGTTTAACTATCGGCGGTTTTCTGACCGATGCGGAAAATCACAAACTCTGCTGGTTTCAGAGCGGCGACGCCGACCTCACAAACCAGACGACCGTTGTCGAGATCGTTTTGAGTCATGGTGCTCCGGTCACAACGCACGAAGTAGGCTGTTTTCGCAGTCCCCAGCAGGCGACCGTTTGCCCATTCGTTGTAAAGGAAGTTTTCGATGGTAATCCGGACGTTGTCCCACAGGCGTTCACCGTTAGGTTCAAAGACCACCCACTGAGTGGATTTCTCGATAGAACGCTCGAGGTACAGGAAGTAGCGACGCACGTTGATGTACTTCCACTCAGGATCGCTCGACAGCGTTCGGCCACCCCAAACACGGTGACCGCGACCCGCGAAAGAACGCAGGCAGTTCACACCGGCAGGGTTAAGCAGCTCTTGTTGGAACTGGTTGATTTCCTGCGTGAAGCCCAGTGCACCAATTACAGGTTCATTGGCTGGTGCTTTGTGTACACCGCGCTGAACGTCTGTGTTGGCATAAACACCTGCGATAAAGCCAGCAGGTGGGAGGTTCACCGTTGGTTGAGTGCCGCGAGGGTCAGCAGCGACGACCCATGGGTAGTAGAGTGCCAGGCGGCTATCATCGAAGTTAGAACGGAATTCACGCACTTCAGAAAGTGACATGCCCTCGCGGCTGTCAACGATACCGACGCGGTAACGCATCTTACGGCAGTGCTTCTGCATTTCAGCGACAATCGCCTGATGATTTGTTTCATCGGCAGCAGCGGCTGGGCACATCACGATTGAAATGTCTTCGATGTCTTCAAACGCAGCAAAGCCGGTACTACCGTTTACTTCGTCCGATTCACCACCATAATTCACAGCAACCGGCGTGCTGCCATCATCGCCACCGGACAGGGTGATCAGATAGCGTGGGCCTTCAACCGACATCGGGCCTGGATTCATTGCCCCTGAGTCGAACATGTTATAAAGCGCAGCAATGATCTGATCACCAGTGACACTGTTCGCCAGTGTGCAGCTGACGGGGCTGGTGAGCTCGTCGTAGTGCTTCGCTGGCGATGCACTCATGACGTTACTCAGGCTGTTCTCAGCATCTGGTGCAGAGGAGATGTCGGCGTAGGTATAAATAACCGCGCCATCGGCACCACCATTGCGAACGTTAATGTTGAACGAACGCTGAACCATCATGGCGCGTACACTGCCGGGTGCTGCCGCCAGCGCGCTCAGGTAAAGTTTGATGGGGGCATTTACGACAGCCGGATTGCGCGAAGAATCTTCGATTGTAAATTCGGTTCCAGCGGCGTTCAACGTGCCGTAAAGCGTCGTCAGCGTCCCCCAATCACCTTCATGGAATCCATTCAGTCCTGCGATTTCGCTCAGAGAGAGCACCGCCTCGGTACCGTCAGCAAGTGCACCGCTGGAAGGTCTGCGAGCGGTGACTTTGGTGAAGGTAACGCTGGTTGTGCCATCGTTCACCAGGCCTGCCACCTCCAGACCATAGATGCCTGTTTTAACATCCGCTACTGCTACGTTGTCGTCATTAGCATCGGTGATCACAGCGAGGTCGTCGACGATTTCATACTGGCTGCCAGCCTTGCGTACGAGTCCACGGAATTCAAACGGGTGGGCTCTTGCGGAGGTGTCTGCGGTGGTTGCAACGTCGGTCAGGCCTGTCGCTTCAAGGAACACTACCTCACCGTCAGCGGGGGCGCTGGTGATCACAGAGAGCAGAAGGTTCTCACTGTCGCGCCAGTCCAGTTCGAGAGTCAGGTTACCCATGGCGCCGGGGAAGCGGCTGGCAAAGGTGACATGGTTGTTGGTGTCAGTCGCTGAGGCGAAGCCCGACGCAGGTGTGCTGAAATTAGCAACCCGAGAAACAAACAGTTGTTTACCGCCGCCATCGAAGAAAGCTTTGGCTGACAATGCCGTGTGGTTCAGTACCGTTGAGCCAGAAAAACTCAGGTCTTGAACATCGCCGTAAATGCGGGTGAATTCAGCGAAGCTGGTAACAACCTCAGGCTTACCCCGCAGCGGACCGGTACGGGTCGGGCCTGCTATGGCGGCGACACTTGTGCCCACGCCTTCGATTGATTTGGAGCGAAAGCTCACTTCCTCTACAAACACACCCGGGGCTAAGTATTCAGGCATGGTCTTCTCCTTTCAGACGGGGCATACAGGTTTCAGGGCAAGAAAACTCCTGCCGTCAGACCGCAGGGTTAAAATGTCACCGGGTACTACTGAGAATCCGATGGTTGGGGAAAAACTGGTGCTGTTCAGCTCGCCAATATCAAGCGGGCTAAAGGTGTCGGGGTCAGCGGGAACTTCACTGTCAGTGTCGAGTCTGCCGAGTACATCGAGGGTAGCGCTGTAATCACTCACGCCTTCCGGCAATGGTGGAAGACGAAGGAAGGGCAGTAACAAGTCGCCATGCTGATCTGTCTGCCCCCGGTAGGCTTGTGATCCCAATCCCGGGATGGTGACGGTTACCGTCACAATTGCCCAGGGAAGCGCTGAATCGTCCGCGTCGCGTGCCAGTGTCAGGCGAAGTCCGCCGGCAGAGTTAAAACGTACGGAAACCGGCGAGGGGTAGAGCACAACCGCATGCCCGTTGGGAGGGGCATCACCCACAGTGATAGAGAGTGTACGCGGCAGAAACAGGCCCTTGGGGTCGCGAGCCACACCGGCAAATGTGTAGGTGCCTGCTGTAGCAAAATCCTTCTCGCCTTCGGTTGGTTTGCCTGACACAAATGAATCAACAGAGCGTCGCCATAAGACAGTCTTTCCGGCGCCTTCGCGAATATGAAGGTCAGAAGGCTTTTCGGTAACTTCGCTGCGGATCTGACCGTTGACTCTGCGCATGTCAGAGACGCTTTCAGCAGAGCTGCCATCGAGCCAGAATATCTGGTCACTTCCGTGCAGAATGGTGGACTCGAGTACATTCACCGAACGCATCAGACGGTTCCTCCCGATATCACCCGTGTAATCAACGGGCTGCCTTCCGTGCGCTGCGGCTGCAATCTCAAGCGAACGGTTTTTGCAACGTACGCCATTGTGGAGGTGTAAGGGGATTCAAAAACATCCCAGATTCTCATCAGGTCTTCGGTCGATGTATCTTCGGGAATGATGGTCAGAATTTCTGACTCTCCCCACTCTGAGTCCGACGTTTGCAGGTGAGAAATATCCAGCTGAGTCTGGTTGGCAAGCTCCACCATCGCCCAGCTCATCAGGTCTGCTTCTATGGCGGCGCTGTTCGCATTAGCAATCAGTAGGAAATGCAGATTCAATGGCAGCTCGGCACTGGCATCGGATGTATCAGTGCCCTTCGGTGCAAAGTACCGGCTGCGACCGTGATCATCGATGGTCATTCTGTGGAGGTAAATACCCAGCAGGTTACCGGTCAGTCGGTTAGCGATATCAGCGCTACCGAGTACCTCGACTTTGGCATTTGTAGGGCCATCGCTAAGCTCACTGGGCAGACGGCTTTTAAAAAACGCCTCCAGTGCGGTCAGAACGCCTTGTACTCCTTTGTACGATGCCATGCAGGCTCCTTTGCTGCGTTACCGACCAGATCCGAAGGTCTGTGCCTGTGGTCGGGCAAAGATAAAAACACGGTAAAAAATCAGGGGTCAAGGACTCCTTGGACTATGGCGACATTGCTCGAGAGGCGCAATATGACTAGATAATTAGGTATCCGAATTACCTGAGCAAATGTTTAGCAAAACAGACTTTTTTGGCCAGTCTTCCAGTTGTCGTAAAGGGTTAAAAATGTATTTTTTTATAACAATCAGGTGCTTGCTTTGAAAGGGATACTCGTTTTTGGAGCAGGCGGTTTTCAGGTTCATACAAATAGAGCGTTATTCCCCGTAGGACGCTCTTGTTTGTTTATTGATCAAAGAATGAGACGGTGTGCGTCATTGGTCTGACAGGATTGCGCTAAAATTTTTGTTATTCTGTCGCTTAAGGTCTATGTGTTTTTTCATATCGGGCCACGCCTGAGGGGCGTTATACGTGGTCCCTCGGTAGTCCATTTGCGGAGGCTCGCAGACTGTGGGCTTTTCGGCTGTCTCTTTGTATACGGTCTCGCAACCTGGTTGTATTCGATGGAAGTAACAGGCGTCGGGTCAGAGTCTTCTTGTGAACGGTCTTGAGAAGGCTTATGACCGGTGCTTCTCTCTATAAATGGTTGAAATTTCACCAGTTGCACCTATTTAAGAAGAGTGTGGTAAAATTTCGCGCTTATTTTTTCTCTGCGCTTTGTGATCTTAGCGCTTTACCGTGATGAACTGATTCGATAGCCATGACTCTGACCCCGGAAAATGTAGTTCGTGAATACTGGGCCCGTAGCCAGGAACCCCGCAGTGACGCCGAGAAGGCTGCACTGATAGAAGAAATTCGTGCCCTCCTTAAGCAAGAGGATGCTGCGATCGTGGCTCATTACTACACCGATCCCGAAATCCAGGCGCTCGCCGACGCTACGGGCGGATGCGTTTCAGATTCTCTGGAGATGGCTCGCTTCGGTCATGATCATGCAGCCACGACGCTTCTGGTCGCCGGTGTTCGTTTTATGGGTGAGACCGCGAAAATTCTGAGTCCTGAGAAACGCATTCTGATGCCTACGCTGGAGGCGACCTGCTCATTGGATCTTGGCTGTCCTGCGGAAGAGTTTTCTGCCTTTTGTGATCAACACCCAGATCGCACCGTTGTTGTGTACGCTAATACATCGGCGGCGGTAAAGGCCCGCGCTGACTGGGTGATCACTTCCAGTATCGCGCTGGACGTTGTGCAGTATCTTCACGATCAGGGTGAAAAGCTGATCTGGGCACCAGATAAGCATCTTGGCTCCTACATTCAGAAGCAAACAGGTGTAGATATGATCCTTTGGGACAGCGCTTGTATTGTCCATGATGAATTCCGTTCTAAAGGCGTTCAGGATCTGAAGAAGGTTCACCCGGACGCTGCTGTGCTGGTGCACCCTGAGTCTCCCGATGCGGTTGTCGCTTTGGCGGACGTAGTCGGCTCGACCAGTCAGTTAATTGCCGCAGCACGTGATTTGCCGAATGACACCCTTATCGTCGCGACCGACAAAGCAATCTTCTACAAGATGCAACAGGAAGCACCTGGTAAGCTACTTATCGAAGCGCCAACGGCGGGTAATGGAGCCACCTGTCGCAGTTGTGCTCATTGCCCGTGGATGGGCATGAACCAATTAGAAAACATACGTGATGTTCTGAAGAACGGTGATCAGGAAATACTGGTCGACGAGGCTATCCGTCGGAAAGCGGTACGCAGCCTTGATCGTATGTTGAACTTCCGCAAGCCTGTCAGCGCAGCCTGACAGACTTAACCTCTTGGTGGACGTATAAGTGCGTCCACTGCTTTCAATCTCTCTTTTAAAGCAAGTTCCCGCTGCAGGTCTTTCGCCTGTTCCGCCTTTCTGATCGCGTTTCTGAGCTGTTGAGCGGCTTCCTGATTTCTGCCCGTTGTGAAGTAGTACTCGGCGAGTGCTCGTGAGGCAAGAATCAGATCCCCCTGCTTGCTGGCATTCTGGCTGAGCGCTTCCCAGAACGAGGGTACATCAGGGTAGGTTTCGGTCAGCTTGCGCAGGACTCTGGTCGCCTCCGGGTAATTTCCGCTTTCTGAAAGCAGGTCAGCATAAGCGCTTTCCAGCGGAAGGCTGTTGGGGTGCAGCTTTCTTAGGGAGGCAAGCGCTGATAATGCGCTATCGGTCTCACCCGCGGACGCGTTAATCCGCTCTTTTAATACTTTCACCAGAAGGTGGCTTTGATCAGCCAGGGCCAGTTGTTCTGCAGCAGCCGAATACTGGCGTTTGTCGTGGTGCAACACGGCAATCATGTAGTTCAGTGCGTCGGCCTCAGCGCCTTTGGCGTTCTCAAGGCGATCCTGCAGTTCGGTCATGGCGCCATCGCCCAGTTGATGGCGGGTCTCTGCGCTGAGTTTTAATATCCGGAAGCGAAAGCTAGCCGATGGGCTAACGTTGCGGAATGAACTTGCACGACCGGCGGCATCTGCCACCCGTGTTGCTGTCAGTGGGTGAGTCTGAAGGAATTCAGGCGCCTCGCCACGATAGCGAGCGGCATCCAGCATGTTCTGAAACATAGCGGGCATGGCTTCGGGAGAAAAGCCAGAGCTAACCAGTGTCGACATGCCAAGCCTGTCTGCCTCACGTTCAAATTCGCGGGTATAGGCCAGTTGATCCTGAACAGCGGCAGCCTGTGAGGTCATGATGCCGGCAATACCTGCTTCGCCATTACTGGTCGCAATCAGGATCAGGCTGGCCAGTAATGTCGCCAGAGTGACTGGGTCTCGCTTTCGGGCGGCTTCGACCTGGCGCGCGAAGTGTCGCTGACTGAGGTGAGCAAGCTCGTGAGCGAGTACAGAAGCGATCTGATCTTCATTGTCGGCGTATAGGAGTAGGCCATAATTAATACCGACGATGCCACCAGGTACCGCAAACGCGTTGAGTTGAGGGCTGTCGACGGTAACCAGGTGCAGGTCACTGATCTGTAAGTCAGAGTCGGGAACAAGCTGATAAATAAGGTCGTGGAACCACTCGAGAAGAACCGGGTCATCCAGCGTCGGCGCCTGTGACCTCAGATTCCTTAGCCAGCTTTGCCCCAGCGCTCGTTCTTCCTGTAATGAGATCAGTCCTGACGTTGCATCGCCAAGAGAGGGCAATTGCTGCGAATCCTGTGCACTGACTTGCTGCACCGGATTCAAAGTCGCGCAAAAGGTTACCCCCAGTGCCGATAGCCAATTCCTGATGTTCAATGCCCGTTCCTGTTCATTATCTTGTCGTTAACTTGCCTGATGCTGTCGCAGTCTTACCTGAGCCAGTAAAAAATTCGACTGATTTCAGCGTCTTAGGTTCATTGTCGCGGCTGTTTCCGTATAATCTGAGCATGACAAACCCTGATACAAGTGTCTAACCCGATGACGCCTGACTCGACTCTCGATGCAACCGGACTGCAATGTCCCATGCCTCTTCTCAAAACTAAGTTAGCCCTGCGCGATCTTTCACCCGGAGAAGTGCTTCAGGTGACGGCTACCGATTCGGGCAGCCTGGTTGATATTCCTCGTTATCTGGAGAAGAGTCCTCATACTTTGCTGAGTCAGAGTGATGCAGACGCCGATCGTTACATTTTTCTGATTTCCTGCGGAGTATGACATGTTAAAGGTCGTGAAAGGGTGGATTGATCGCTACTTTTCAGATGAAGAAGCGCTGGGGCTACTGTTTATCCTGATTGCCTTGATGCTAGTCGTCATGCTGCTCGGCAATGTACTGGCTCCTTTTCTGACCGCACTTGTGATTGCTTATCTGCTACAGGGCACTATGAACTATTGTAAGGCGCGCGGGCTCAGTCACCTTACCGCGACCATCGCTGTATTTCTGTTGTTTATGGCGGTGATGCTTACTTTGCTTCTGATCATTTTGCCCGCGACCTGGAATCAGTTAATTCAGTTTATTTCTGAAGTTCCGAGGATGGCCTCGAAGGGGCAGGAACTCCTTCTTTTGCTGCCTGAACGTTACCCAGAGCTGGTGTCGGTGGAGCAAGTGAAAGAGTGGACCAAGCAAGTGGGTGACGAAGTCGCATCACTTGGGCAATTGGCTGTCAGCTTCTCTTTGACCGGTATTACAGGGTTGATGGCGGTCTTGATTTACTGTGTGTTGGTACCGATTCTTGTATTCTTCCTGCTGAAAGATTCCAGCCAGATACTCATGTGGATTACAGGGTTTCTGCCCGCTAAACGCAGTCTGTTGAAGAACGTCTGGTCAGAGATGGATGAGCAGATTGCCAACTACATTCGTGGCAAAGCACTTGAGATTGTCATTGTCGGCGGCGTGACCTACATAGCCTTTGTTATTCTCGGCTTGAATTACGCGGCTTTGTTGGCCATTGCCGTGGGCTTCTCAGTGCTGGTGCCGTACATCGGTGCGGCGGTGGTCACGATTCCTATTGCACTTGTCGCCTATTTTCAATGGGGCTTGGGGGATGAGTTCACCTGGGTTCTTGTTGTGTATGCCATCATTCAGGCACTGGACGGCAACGTTCTTGTCCCTTTGCTGTTCTCTGAAGTTGTAAATCTTCACCCAGTGGCAATTATTGTTGCAGTGCTGGTCTTTGGTGGATTATGGGGCTTCTGGGGCGTATTCTTCGCTATTCCGCTGGCGACACTGTTTAAAGCGGTGTTGCGTGCATGGCCGGTTGCTTTGTCAGCTGGTACCGAAGAGGCACAGTGAGCGTGATAAATTGGCTGGCTCTGACCCCCGGGCTGACTTGTCACAGATACCGGGCACCTTTAGACTTGCGCCCCTTATCACCACGTAATGCCTCGTATAACAATAAATCAGGAGATAGGTAACTATGATTACCGGTAGTATCGTTGCTCTTGTTACTCCAATGAACGCTGATGGCTCAGTAGATTGGGAGAACCTTGATCGATTAGTAGATTTCCACGTCAAGGAAGGGACGGACGCCATCGTCGCGGTCGGTACGACCGGTGAGTCGGCGACTCTTGAAACGGATGAACACGTTGCGGTTATTGAACGTGTAGTTAAGACGGCAGCGGGCCGTCGCCCGGTTATCGCTGGTACCGGTGCAAACAACACCGCAGAAGCTATTGAGCTGACTCAGGAAGCCAAGCGCGTAGGCGCTGACGCATGCCTGCTGGTGACACCTTATTACAACAAGCCACCTCAGCGCGGTATCATTAAACACCACGAAGCGGTTGCTGCAGCGGTGGATATTCCGCAGTGGCTGTATAACGTTCCTGGTCGTACAGGCATCGATATGCTGCCTGAGACGATCGCCGAGCTCGCGAAAGTGCCGCAGATTACTGCGGTAAAAGAAGCGACCGGAGACATGGATCGTGCGCGTCAGCTGATTGATCTGGTGGGGGATAAACTGGCTGTCTACTCCGGTGATGATGCAACTGCTTACGAGCTGATTCTGCTGGGCGGCAAAGGCAATGTGTCTGTGACCGCTAATGTGGCGCCCGCTATGATGCACGAGCTTTGTATGCTGGCTCTTGATGGCAAAGCTGACGAGGCTCGCGACCTGAACGAGCGTATGATGCACCTGCACAACGCGATGTTCGTTGAAGCGAACCCAATCCCTGTTAAATGGGCTGTTGAGCGTATGGGACTGAGTGGTTCAGGTATTCGCCTGCCACTGGTAACCCTGGACGAGCGCTTACAGCCGAAAGTAGAGCTGGCCTTGAAAGACGCTGGCATCATCTGACGGAAAACAATGAGACTTATTCTTCTCTCTGCTCTGGCTGTACTCTCAACAGGGTGCAGCTGGATTCTCGGCGACAACCAGGCGCTTTCGTATCTTGATGCTCAGGAAGCTGCAGAAACGCAGGTTCCTGAAGGAATGACCCTGTATACCTACGATCGCTTTCCTGTGCCTGAACTTGAGGGTAATCCGGGTCCGGGAGAAGAGTTTAAGATCCCTGTTCCAGCCCCTCTGACCGTCGCTCGTGAAGATACTGAGCCAACCTCTCTGAGCGATTTCAAACGCGAGCTTAATCCTCGTTTTGTGCGTGACGGTGCAGGCACTCTGACGCTGCAGATTAATGCGCGTTTTGCGTTGGCGTGGTCGCGTGTTGCAGACGCACTGGCAGCCACCGACGTGAAGTTAACCGACCTTAACCGCAGCATTGGTACCTACTTTCTTGAGTTGCCGAATCCAGCGGCAGAGGAAGATGAGCGTAGCTGGTGGGGGCGCCTTTGGGGCGAAAAAATTGAAGAAGTTCTGCCGTATCAGCTGAAAATGATCGAAGCGGGTGATGGCGTTTATCTGACTCTGCAGGAAGATGCAGAAACCCTCGCGGAAGACAGCCTGACGCGGGACCTTCTGACACAGGTTAAGCTCCAGCTCGAAAAGTGAGATTCCGTTCCTTAGGCAGTGGCAGTCGAGGTAATGCCACTCTGGTTGAGTGCAACTCGCAGGCCCTGTTGATTGACAGTGGTTTTGCCAGGCGCACCATGCTTCAGCGTATTACTGATGCTGGCGTCGAGCACAGCGCCCTGAAGGCGGCCTTTGTCACACATGAACACAGTGACCACGCAAAAGGCATCCAGTCACTCTGTGAGTACCTGAATATCCCGTTTTATGCCTCGTTCGGCACTGCCCGGCGCATGGAATGGACAGGCCATTCTTTGTGGCGTTGTCTGGTCAGTGATGTGCCTGTTGGTGTTGCTGACATGCAAGTGACGCCCGTCGTGGTTCCACATGATGCTCACGAGCCGCTGCAATTTGTTATTCAGAGTGCAGAAGGGCGCCGGCTTGGTATATTATCCGACCTCGGCTCACTGACGCCGCACGTCGTGAACAGTTATCGTGAGTGCCATGCGCTTCAGGTCGAAGCCAATCATGATCCTTTGATGCTGGCGAACGGCCCATACCCACCGAGCTTACGAGCGCGTGTAGCGGGTGCCTACGGTCATCTCAGCAATGAACAGTGCGCTGACTTTATTCGCCGGGTAAAATGGCCTGGATTGAAGCATGTGTCTGCAGGACACATCAGCGAAAAGAACAATGACCGGAATCTGGTAGCCCAGGTTCTGGCTGAAGCAATTGGGTGCCCCCCTCAGGATGTTCCCCTGCTGTCGCAGGATGAGATGTCCGACTGGGTAGCACTGAACGATTAAAACCGACCCTCATTCCCGGAGAAACCCATGGAAAAACGCGAACTTCTTTACTCAGGCAAAGCCAAGTCTGTTTTCACAACAGATGATCCGGATTACATGGTGCTTGAATTCCGTAATGACACTTCCGCGTTTGATGGTAAGAAAGTAGAACAGCTCGACCGCAAGGGCATGGTGAACAACAAGTTCAATGCGTTCATCATGAACAAGCTTGCCGAAGCAGGTGTACCGACACACTTCGAAAAACTGTTGTCAGACAATGAGTCGTTGGTAAAGCGCCTCGATATGATTCCTCTGGAGTGTGTCGTTCGTAACGTTGCTGCAGGCAGCCTGGTACGTCGCCTGGGCGTGGAAGAGGGCATGGATCTGAACCCACCGACGTTTGAGCTCTTCCTGAAAAACGACGAGCTCGGTGATCCTATGGTTAACGAGTATCACGCTCAGTCGTTCGGTTGGTCAGACGAAGCAACAATCAACAAAATGAAAGAGCTGACGTTTAAGGTCAATGGCGTTCTGAAGGAGTTGTTCCTGAACGGCAATATGTTGCTGGTCGACTACAAACTTGAGTTTGGTGTCTTCAATGGCGAGGTTGTACTGGGTGACGAATTCTCACCTGACGGCTGCCGCCTCTGGGACAAAGATACACGCGAAAAACTCGACAAAGACCGTTTCCGTCAGGGCTTGGGTGGCGTTGTCGAAGCCTACGAAGAAGTTGGTCGTCGTCTCGGTATGGAATTCTGAATTCCGAATCTATCTTCTTATGTATCCGACAAGGCTAACCTTGTCGGATATTTCCATAACTATTGGCTTTTCATGATTCTCTGTGCACACTAAGGGCGCTGGCGATAGGCCGGTGCTCTGGAACACAATAAATTACGGGAATAATTCATGAAAAAGACAGCACTTGCGGCTTTTCTGGTCGCGATGACTCCGGTCGCCGCTCAGGCTGACCTGCTTTTCACAGTAGGTGCTAAGGCAAACTCCTGGACTGCGGAACCTAGTGGTGAGCTGGACGAGGGAGTATCTGCGGATGGTGAGAATAACGGCCTTGGGCTGGATTCAAACTCAGGCACTAACATTACTTTGTTCTTTGAGCACCCTGTACCGGTTGTTCCTAATGTGCGACTGCGTCAGACCAGTCTCGAAATGGACGGTTCCGGCTTTCTGACTGCAGACTTCAATGGCATCGGTTATGCTGAACAGGTTGAAAGTGATCTGGATCTCAGCCACACAGATGCGACTCTTTACTGGGGGCTGCCGCTGCCAGTACCTTACGTTGATATTAACCTGGGTCTGACAGCGCGTATGTTCGGTGGTGACGTCATCGTTGAAGGCCAGAAAACTGGTCGTCGTGAAGAAGTCGAACTCGATTTCACTCTGCCTATGGGTTTTGTTGAAGCACAGGTAGGAACGCCGTTCGGCATCTACGCTGCAGCAGAAATCAATGCCATCGGTTATGACGGTAATTCACTGACAGATACCGTTCTGACGCTGGGATATGATCTTCCTGTGCCAGTGGTTGATCTGGGGCTGGAAGTCGGTCACCGCGCATTGAGCATGAAGACCAACAAAGACACCACCGATATTGAAACTGATTTTGATGTTTCAGGTATCTTCTACGGTGCGTCATTTGCTGTAGGTTTCTGATCGCATAACTCATGCTGATTTGAAAAAAAGCCGGGCTCAGCCCGGCTTTTTTGTTCGCCTTGCCGGTGGCGATTAATCCGAACCGCTTTCGCTACGCTCTGTGCGTGACTTTCACTTCGGTCTACATGCCAGTTGTCTGTTTATTTGTCCTCGCGGACGAATTCAGAAAGAACCCGGTCAGATGCCCGGCTACCAACCAGAATGCTCATCACATCGGTGCGGATCGCACTGATCGGATGTTTACGATACTCATGTTCCAGGCGGCAGCGCTGTAGCGGGCAAAAGCGGAATCCAATCTGCATCGTCAGCGCTCGCTCACTGGTGTGCTCGTATGCTTTTTCCGGGCTGATGTACCAGCTCAGATCTTCAAACAAACC
Organism: Oceanospirillaceae bacterium; assembly: GCA_002724925.1. Taxonomy (GTDB): domain Bacteria; phylum Pseudomonadota; class Gammaproteobacteria; order Pseudomonadales; family Oceanobacteraceae; genus Thalassolituus. The sequence goes on along the minus strand of PBQA01000033.1, from coordinate 61,660 downwards.
CGGCTCCCAGCGCCAGCTGCTCTGCATGGTGGCGAGCACGTCGTAGTCTTTGAAATTCAGCGTCGCAGCAACCCAGCGCTGGCCATCTTCACGTTCAACCATCTGACCAAGACGGTTCTCGGTTTGCTGATTTTTAAGCGTAAATTCCAGAACCGATTTCGCTTTCTGACCCGGTTGATAAGCGGCGTCTTTATCCGGAAAGAGCGGGCTGTATACAGTGCTGTTCGGGAGGTTCCGCATGCCTACAATAACAAAGCTTTGCTTGCGTTCGCCGTAGTTGTATTTGGCTGCCTGAAGTTCAAGTTCGATATAGTAAATTTTACCGGCACGGAGATCAGAAGTAATGTCGCCGCTGAATAACGTATCGATGTCGGATACAGAGAGGTACTCAGCGCCGGACCATGCCTCGCGGGCATCGTTCAGGCGTTCCTGAACCCGGGCATCCCGCTCGGCGGCGAGTCTTTCGGCTTCAAGGCGGGCTTCTTCGAGTCGTTGGGCTTCCAGCAGTTGCTGACGGCGTAATTCTTCTTTTGATGGACCACAGGCAGAAATGACGATAGCGCAAAGCACCAATACAGCTAGACGGAGCATGTTAATTCCTTACTTATTATACTGACCCACCCGGAGCAATGCTGACCTCAGCTGGGTAAAAAGCGCTCACAGTATACCGTCGACGAACGAAAAAGGGGACTCGTTGAACTGAATCCGCGTGCTGTGGACAAAGAATGGTGACTATGACACTCTTCAGCCTGTTTTCAATGCTTTGGGGACGTGCGAATTGCGAACTCTACTGATAGTTATGGTTACCTTTATTTCCGGGTGTGGCCTGGTTGAAAGCCCTTTTGCGGATACTCCCGACAAAGAGCTGAGAGAGCGTAACTACAGATGTCAGATGGCCAGTTCGTTATCGGCACCGGAAATCCAGGTGTGCAAAAATATTCGAAGGGAATGTGATGCGCGTGCCGAGAAAGGGAATTTCGTGTGCTGATCTGCACATAGGTACTTAGATTTTAACTGCCATCAGGAAATACTATGAAAATGAATAAACTGGTTCCAGCGATTGCGTTGGGAACACTGCTATTGGCTGGTTGCGGCCAGGAGGAAAAAGTGAAACTTGAGACCACCGCTCAAAAGGCGAGCTACGGTGCGGGTCTGAACATCGGTCGTCAGATCGAACGTGAAGGCGCAGATATTGATCTTGATGCATTGGTAGCGGGCATCCGTGACTCTGTATCTAAAGCTGAGCAGCAAGTCAGCGATGAAGATATTCAGGCAGCATTTATGTCACTGCGTGAAGACGCAGAGCGTAAGCAGAAAGCTCTGGATGATGAAGCTGCTCAAGCCAGCGAAGAATTCCTGACTAAGAACGCTGAGCGTGAAGAAGTTAAAGTGACTGATTCGGGCCTGCAGTACGAAGTTATCACCTCTGTAGAAGAGGGTGAATCACCGGCGGCAACGGATACTGTCCGTGTTCACTACCACGGTACTCTGATCAGCGGAGAAGTGTTCGACAGTTCTGTTCAGCGCGGTCAGCCAGCTGAGTTCCCAGTTAACGGCGTTATTCGTGGTTGGGTTGAAGCACTCCAGATGATGAAGCCAGGTGAGAAGTGGAAACTCTTCATCCCGGCAGACCTGGCCTACGGCGCTCGTAGCCCAAGCCCGAAAATTCCAGCGAATTCAGCGCTGGTCTTTGAGGTAGAACTTCTGGAAGTTGTTAAGTAAGGCAGCCTTTCAGAAAAAGCCCTCTTCGGAGGGCTTTTTTGTGTCTGCTTTTTTGTGCCTGTTAGTTACCTTCGCCTGGCGGCATCTTGTGCCATGCTATGGGGCAAAGGCTTCTTCTTCGGTTTCTTCCGGTATTTCTTCGGCTTGGCCGCCACGCAGTCCACAACCAGACATGTGAGAAAGGGTTCTCTCCAGACTTTCCAGTTGTTGGTCGGTTAAGCGGATGATGTTGCCACAAACGCGGCATGTGGATTTGCGATCTATCCGTAATTTCTCAGCAGGCTGTGATGTGTAGTTTTTACACTCAGGGCAAGGCAGCGGGTACTGAACAACAGAAGCAACAGAAGACATAAGCAATAAATAAACAATAACAAGTGTTGAAGCTGATTTATACAGCATTAAAGGTATTGTTTGAAGGGCATTGCGTGCGAAGTGTAAGAATGGTCGGGGTAGAGAGATTCGAACTCCCGACATCCTGGTCCCAAACCAGGCGCGCTACCAGACTGCGCTATACCCCGAATGCTGTGTTGGCTCCCCGAGCTGGACTTGAACCAGCGACCAATAGATTAACAGTCTACTGCTCTACCGACTGAGCTATCGGGGAACATCTCAACAGCGGGACGAATATTACGGATTTCGCCGGATGCCGTCAACACCTTTGTTTCAAAAAATCATAGAAAACAAAAAGATAGAGGGAACGTCGGAGCTGCAGAGCAGCCCCGACGCTGAACTTCAAGCGAGGGCTTATTTACCCTGTTTAAAGATGTTCTCATAGACGTAGTTAGTGGCTTCAACGAAGCCATCAATGCTACCGCAGTCGAAACGGGTACCACGGAACTTATACGCCAGCACACAGCCTTCCTGAGCCTGCTTGAGCAGAGCATCAGTGATCTGTACCTCACCGTTCTTGCCTGGAGGGGTATCTTCGATCTTATCAAAGATATCCGGCGTCAGAATGTAACGACCGATAATCGCCAGGTTGCTTGGTGCATCTTCTTTCGCTGGTTTTTCGACCATGTCAGTGACGCGGAAGAGGCCATCTTTCATTTCTTCGCCAGCAATAACGCCGTACTTATGGACTTCGTCTTCCGGTACTTCCTGAACTGCAACGATAGAGCAGCGGAACTGTGAGAAGACTTTCACCATCTGAGCCAGTACACCTTCACCGTCGTCACCGGCAACACAGAGGTCATCGGCCAGCACAACAGCGAATGGCTCATCACCCATCAGGTATTTGCCAGAGAGAATAGCGTGGCCCAGACCTTTCATGTGGTTCTGGCGCTTGAAGGCGAACTCATTCTCGTCAATGAGGGTACGGATAGAGGTCAGCAGGCTTTCTTTGCCTGACCCCTCAATTTCTTTTTCGAGCTCGTAAGAGATATCGAAATGGTCAGCAATGGCACGTTTACCACGGCCGGTGATGAAACCTATGCGATCAATACCAGCCTCAGTTGCTTCTTCTACGCCATACTGTACGAGAGGCTTGTTAACGATTGGGAGCATCTCTTTGGGCATTGCTTTGGTGGCTGGAAGGAAGCGGGTTCCGTAGCCGGCTACCGGGAATAGGCATTTGCGAATCATTGGCATCTTTCCTTGTTCAGACATGTAGTTTGTAACCTCAGATTAGGGGGCAGATTATGGCAGATTTGTTACCGTTTTGCGTCACCCTGCGGTATCGCCCTGATTTTTTATCGAGCACAAAAACGCTCGCCCTGAGTCACAATGGTGCAAGTATGATGCCGACGGTATGGAACGTGCTTGTTATTAAAGAGAAGTTAGCCTGAGCCCATGAAGCATTCTGTGTGGGGGCTAAAGCGAAGCAGGCACGCTTCAACTATTAATTGGAAGGTAAGTGGAAGCCGTGAGAGGATGAAGCTGCGCCCCAAAATGAATCACCGGAGGTAATGAATGCACATAGATGCACCGTTTGAACTGGTTCTGTTCGGTGGGCTGGGAGATCTGGCTCTGCGTAAGCTGATGCCCGCACTGTTCTTACTGGAGAGAGATGGACGTCTCCCGGATGGCGCCATCTACGCAGTCACCCGTCGTGATATGGAACGGAACGAGTTTGTCAGTAAAATCGAGAGCTCGGTGAAGTCACATGTTCCCTCCAATTACCTTGAAAAAGAGCCTCTCGATCGCTTCCTGAACAAGGTGCACTGCCTTACTCACGACGTAAATGATCATGAGGGCTATAAAAACCTGAGTAAGACGCTGTCGTCGGAAGACATCAACCGGCTTTACTACATGGCCACGGGGTCTGACCTGTACACGCCCGTTTGCAAGGGGCTGCATGATGCGGGGCTGATTAAGAGTCACAGCAAGATTGTTCTTGAGAAACCGATCGGTCACGACCTGGATACGGCTCAGGCCATCAATGAGACCGTGGCAGAGTACTTTAAAGAACAGCAGATTTACCGCATTGATCACTACCTGGGTAAAGAGACAGTTCAGAACCTGATGGTGCTGCGATTTGCCAACTCACTGTTTGAATCGCAGTGGAATCAGAACTACATCGACCATATACAGATCACGATCTCTGAGCAGCTGGGTGTCGAGCAGCGGGCGGGTTTCTATGAGCATGTCGGTGCCATGCGAGACATGTTTCAGAATCATTTACTGCAATTGCTGTGTATTACGGCGATGGAACCACCGGCCAAGCTGGAGCCGGATGCCGTACGCGACGAAAAAGTAAAAGTTCTCAAGGCGCTGAAGCCGATTACCGGTACTGCAATTAATGAGAATGTAGTACGTGGTCAATACGACTCCGGTGTTGCCGAAGGTAAGCCCGTTCCGCGCTACCGTGATGAGCCGGGTGTGCACCATAAATCTCTGACCGAAACCTTTATATCAGCCAAAGTAGAAATTGATAACTGGCGCTGGGCGGGTGTGCCATTTTATCTTCGTACGGGCAAGCGCCTTGCGGAGCGGGCTTGTGAAATAGTGGTGCAGTTCAAAGAAATTCCACATTCTATTTTTCCGCTTCAGCATAAAAATACCATGGCAAATAAGTTGATCTTCAGGCTTCAGCCGGATGAAGGTGTACGCTTGATGTTGTGTGAAAAACGCGTAGGCCCTGGCATGAATGTTCGGCCAATGAACCTGAGTCTGAATCCGTCTAATCAACGGCAGACCCGTGTCCCGGAAGCTTATGAACGACTCCTGTTTGATGCGCTCAGCGGAAACGCTACATTGTTCTTAAGGGACGATGAATTGTTGGAGGCCTGGCGCTGGGTTGACCCAATTATTAAGCACTGGGAAGAGCAGGAACAACGACCAGAACCTTATACTGCAGGTAGCTGGGGGCCGGCTGCGGCCACCTTGTTACTTGCGCGCGATGGCCGCCTGTGGGATGAGAACAGTTGAGCACGTCGATAATAAAAATGGAGAAGCGATAAATGACAGACAACAGATTTAAATCATCAGATTCACTTGCCCGTCAATTAGCGGATGATCTCGCAGGAAAAATGCGCGAAGCAATCGAAGCTCGTGGTCGTGTCTGCATTGCAGTGAGCGGTGGTTCAACACCAGTTCGGTTTATGGAAGAACTTTCCAAACGTAAGCTCGACTGGAGCAAAGTGCGCATCACTTTGGTTGATGAGCGTTGGGTACCTCTCGATGATGCGGCAAGCAACGCTGCGCTTGTACGCAGGCACCTGTTACAGAATGAAGCTGAGCAAGCGTATTTCTTACCATTAAAAAACTCAGCACCAAATCCGGTTGACGGTTTTATGGAGTGTGAAAATAGTCTGCACGAACTGATGGTCAGGCTCGATTTTGCGGTGTTGGGAATGGGAAATGACGGACACACAGCATCCTGGTTTCCGGGTTCCGAGGCATTGCCAAAATGCCTGGATGAGGGCAACGCTGCATGGTGCTGCCCTGTCACCGATGAGCCTGTGGATTTACCTCGGATGACGTTGACCTGGGGGCTTCTTTCTAATTGCCGTCACCTCTACCTGCACTTTGAGGGGGATGAAAAAAATAGCGTTTATGCCAAGGCGCAGAAAGAAGATGAGCGACAAAATATCAGTGCCATGCCTGTCCGAACTGTGCTGTATCAGTCACAGGTGCCATTAAGTATTTTCCGGAGCGAGTAATGACGCATCGCATTATTGAAGACGTTACTGAAAAAATTCGCCAAAGAAGTCTCGCAACGAGAGCTGCGTACCTCTCTCAAATGGAGGCCGCAGCACAGCAGGGGCCAGTAAGAACTGCACTCAGCTGTACAAATCTGGCACACGACTACGCCTCGGCCAGTGATGACGAGAAAATGATTCTTACGAGTAGTAGCCGCGGCGCCAATATCGCCATCATTAATGCGTATAACGATGTACTCTCTGCGCACGCACCGTATCGTCATTACCCAGAAAAACTGAAAACCTTTCTGGCAGAAAAACATCATGTTGCACAGGTTGCAGGTGGTGTGCCTGCGATGTGTGATGGCGTGACTCAGGGACAGACAGGGATGGAAATGTCGCTGTTCAGCCGTGACGTGATCGCCATGAGTACGGCGGTGGCATTATCCCACCAGGTATTCGACGGCAGTTTGATGCTCGGCATCTGCGACAAAATTGTCCCAGGTCTGCTGATGGCTGCATTGCGATTTGGTCATCTGCCTGCTGTCTTTGTACCTTCTGGCCCCATGCACAGTGGCATCAGTAATTCAGATAAGGCCAAAACCCGTCAGGCGTATGCGAAGGGCGATGTCGGTGAAGCTGAGCTGCTAAAGAGTGAAATGGGCTCTTACCACAGTGAGGGTACCTGCACCTTTTACGGAACAGCTAACTCCAATCAGATGCTTATGGAGATCATGGGCCTGCAACTGCCGGGGTCGTCGTTCGTTAGCCCGAATGGTGCGTTAAGAGATGCCTTAACCCGAGCCGCAGCGCATCAGCTGGCTGAGATTACCGCGCTTGAACCCGGCTATATGCCGATCGCCAGAATCGTTGATGAAAAGGTCATGGTCAATGCCATGGTCGGTCTGCTGGCAACAGGAGGTTCAACCAATCACAGTATTCACCTGGTCGCTATAGCGCGAATGGCCGGCATCATTATTGATTGGCAGGATCTGGCCGAACTGTCAGACGTTGTTCCCTTGTTGACGCGGATGTACCCGAACGGAAGTGCCGATGTGAATGCGTTTGAGGTGGCAGGTGGTATGCCGTTCCTGATTCGGGAACTGCTCGACGCCGGGCTTTTGCACGAGAATGTGAATACGGTTCTCGGCGAAGGATTGCGCCAATGGTGCAAGAGGCCTGCGCTTGATCCGGCGGGAGAGCTTATTTGGGAGAATGTCGCCAGCGAATCTGCAGACTTATCGGTGCTTGCTCCTGCGAACGCGCCTTTTTTGCGCGAAGGTGGTATGAAGCTGGTCAGCGGCAACCTCGGTCGGGCGATGATGAAAGTATCTGCGGTGCCTGATGATCGCTGGGTGATTGAAGCGCCTGCGCGTGTTTTCCTTGATCAGCAACAGGTGCTCGCGGCCTATCAGGCCGGTGAGCTTAATCAGGACGTTATTGTGGTCGTCAAAGGGCAAGGGCCGCGTGCGAATGGCATGCCGGAGCTTCATCAGCTTACTCCCGCACTGACTAACCTGCAGGAGGCCGGATATCGTGTCGCACTGGTCACTGATGGGCGACTCTCGGGTGCATCAGGCAAAGTACCAGCGGCAATACATCTCAGCCCAGAAGCCCTGGCCGATGGCCCACTGCACTATATCGAAGACGGTGACCTTATCAGTCTGGATGGTCATGCAGGAACACTTGAAGTCGTTACGGAAGGATTTAACGAACGCTTAAAAGAAACGCGTGAGGCGCTTGATGTCAGTGCGTCGTCACAGGGTGTCGGGCGTGAATTATTTGCCGGATTCAGAACGTTGGCAGGGCCAGCGGATGAAGGTGCGATCAGCCTCGGAGGCGTGTAACTATGTGGAGTTATAACTATGTGGGATGAGTGGCTAACACAATCAAAGCCTGTGATGCCGGTGATCGTAATTGATGACATTGATACTGCAGTGCCTATGGCTCAGGCGCTTGTCGCCGGCGGTGTGAAACTTCTTGAAGTCACACTGCGAACTCCGGCCGCGTTGGCTGCCATCAGTGAAATAAGTCGCAATGTACCAGAGGCGATTATTGGTGTAGGCACTGTAACATCACCTGATCAGCTGCACGCTGCACTGAATCGGGGCGCTCAGTTTGCTGTCAGCCCAGGCTTTACGCCCAACCTGCTGGCGGCTGCCGCTGAGTGGGGGGGGCCGTTTCTCCCCGGTGTCGCGACTCCGAGTGAGGTCATGCAAGCTCGGGAAGCGGGCTTCAGCAGAATGAAGTTCTTTCCAGCGGTACCCAGCGGTGGGCGCTCCATGCTGAAAGCGCTGGGAGCTCCGATGCCAGAGGTGAGCTTCTGTCCGACGGGGGGGATCAGCGCCGAAACCTACCGTGATTTTCTCGCCCTCGACAATGTATTTGCTGTCGGAGGTAGCTGGCTGACACCGTCGAATCTGATGTCGGCACGGAACTGGCAAGCCATAAAAGATCTGGCTTCAGAAATTTAAGGGAAACGCATGGCTCAGGCGGCACTGGATCAATTTACCCAACGTGTTACAGAAATTTATGGTGACGCGCAGAATAACCAACAGATTGCGCGGGAAATTCTGACCATTTGTCAGTGTTTCGCAGATAAAACTTCCCGCAGCGTACTCGATGTTCCGACCGCGACTGATCACAAGCGCTGGTCGGAAGAAGATGTCATTCTTATTACCTACGGCAACAGTGTTCAGACTGCCGATGAGATGCCATTAAAAACGTTGTCGGACTTTCTTAAAGAGCGTCTGGCGGATGTTATCAACTCGGTCCATATACTGCCGTTCTTTCCATACAGCTCGGACGATGGCTTCTCAGTGATTGATTACCGGCAGGTACACCCGGATTGGGGAACATGGGAAGACGTTGCCTCGATCGCTGATAATTTCGATCTGATGATCGACCTGGTGATTAACCATTGCTCGCGTGAGAACCTTTGGTTTATCGACTATATCGGCAATCGTGAGCCTTACACCGATTATTTTATTGAAGTCGATCCCAGCACCGATGTGTCGCTGGTTACCCGGCCAAGGAACACTCCGCTACTGACGCCTGTACACACGCATCGCGGGGTCCGTCATGTCTGGGCGACATTCTCTGAGGATCAGATTGATCTCAATTTTGCCAACCCGGATGTTCTGTTCGAGTTTGTAAAAATCTATCTTTTTTACATAGAGCAGGGCGCGCGTTTTATTCGCCTGGATGCGGTGGCGTTTCTTTGGAAACAGTTGGGTACTAACTGTCTGCATCTGAGTCAGACCCATGCCGCGGTAAAACTTCTGCGTGACATTGTGAATTATGTAGCGCCTGAAGTCGTTGTGATTACTGAAACCAATGTACCGGTTAAAGAGAATCTGAGCTACTTCGGACATTCAGACGAAGCCCATATGGTTTATCAGTTTGGGCTGCCGCCTCTGGTGTTGCATGCGCTGAACCGGGGGAATGCATCTTTTCTGAGTGATTGGGCGGATGCGATTCCACCTCTGCCCGAGGGTTGTACTTATCTTAATTTTACCGCGTCGCATGACGGTATTGGCGTGCGACCGGTAGAAGGTTTGCTGCCTGAGCGAGAAGTTCAGGACCTGATTGATTCCATGCACCGTTTCGGTGGGTTTGTCAGTATGAAAGCCAACAGCGACGGCTCCGAAAGCCCGTATGAAATCAATATCACTTTGTTCGATGCCTGCATGGGAACCCGCCGTGGGCCAGATCATCATCAGGTTCAGAGATTCTTGTGTTCTCAGGCAATCATGTTGGCCATGCAGGGTATTCCTGCCGTGTATATTCACAGCTTAACGGCCTCTCCTAACGATCTTGAGCACGTCGAACAAACAGGGCGTACGCGGTCGATTAATCGTCGTATCTGGGAGGAACATGAGCTGGAATATCTGCTCTCGAATCCGGTGACACCTCAGGCAGAAGTCTTTACTGAGCTGACCAGAATGCTGAGAATTCGGCGAGCTCAGCCAGCCTTCAGCCCTGATGCTCGCCAGGACGTAGTCAAAATTAATACCGACCTGTTTATTCTGAAACGAACGAGCGAAGACAATAGTCAGCGAATCTTCGCGATTTCCAACGTGACGGAGCGCATACTGAAGTTGCCGCTGGCCACACTCGGCTTTCTGGAGAATGGTTTGTCTGATTTACTGGCGCATGAGAAACGCATTGTCGAGGATGAGCTGGTTCTGTATCCGTATCAGACCGTGTGGCTATCAAACACCTGAGATGATGCTTGTTGACGTGTTTAACTGAAAACGCCCCGCATTGCGGGGCGTTTTTACAGTATAGGTGTGCCTGACTAATCAGATATCACCAAACTCACTATTATCTGCTTCTACCGCTTCATACAGGCGATCAAGAATATCAGGCACGGCAGAAATTACGCGGTTCCAACTTGGGATAAACGGCGTTTCCATTGGGTTCGCCAGGAAGTGCTCACCCGCGTTCATGATATTTTCGGCAAAGAGCTCAACGGCTTTTTCTTCGGAGTGACGATCAAGTTCCAGACCGTTCATCCGTGCATCATTGTGGTAGGTCTCAATGAAGTCGAGAGCCACGCGGAAATAAGTCGCTTTAATGGTGCGGAAGGTTTCGGTTGTGAAAACTTCCCCCTGCGTTGCTAGCTTACGGAAGATGGCTTTACAGATATCCGTGCTCATTTTCGAGAGACCCGCGCTTGCATCCGCTTCTGACAGCGGCTGGTGTTTGTGGTCGTACACATCGGCAATATCAACCTGACAGATGCGGTTGGTTGCGTAGTTACGCTTCATCTCTGACAGAACACCAATCTCCAGGCCCCAATCGCTAGGAATACGAATATCGTTGAGTGCATCGGCACGCATCGAAAACTCACCAGAGAGCGGATAGCGGAAGCTGTCCAGGTACTCGAGAAAGTCGAGTGAACCGTAGACTTTTTTAAGGGCACGAAGCAAAGGTGTCACGAGCAGACGGCTGACGCGACCGTTCATTTTCTGTTCTGCTATTCGTGTGTAGTAGCCTTTACCGAAAACGTAATTGAAGCCTGGATGCGCAACTGGATAAATCAGGCGTGCCAGCAGACTACGGTCGTACGTGACGATGTCACAGTCGTGAAGTGCAACGGATTCGGCGCGACCACTGGCGAGCACATAGCCATAGCAGTACCAGACATTGCGACCTTTACCCATTTCAGTAGGGGAGAGGCCTTTCTCCGCAAGCATTTCATCAAGTTTGCGAAGGCGTGGGCCGTCGTTCCAGAGGATCCGATGATGTTGTGGCAGTTTCGAAAAAAACTTTTGAGCGAACTCGTACTGAGATTGGTCGGCGCGATCAAGGCCGATAACGATCTCGTTCAGATATGGAACCTGAGCAACTTCGTCAATGATGTTTGACAGTGCGGGGCCTTCCAGTTCAGAGAACAGAGATGGCAGAACCAGTGACATGGGCCGCAGGCGTGAAAAGCTCATTAATTCACGTTCAAGATCTTCCACCGGACGGTCAGTCAGGTTGTGTAGCGTGGTTACAATGCCGTTCTGATAAAAATCAGCCACCGCAATTCTCCTTAAGCAGTTTTTCTAATAATGGTAATAAGGTGTGGTTCCAGCCCTTGGGGCCTTTAAAGTCGGCTGTCTGAGCCCTTGGGTTCGTCAGTTCAAGGGTACCGGATTCGCCCGGTATCACAACTGGGTAGTCGGAGGCCTCAAGCATGGCCCGGTCGTTCTCTCCATCGCCCAATGAAATCACGAGTGGGGCCTCATCGAGCCCCCAGTGTTGTTGATAGAATTCTTTGAAAAAAGTCACCGCAGAGGCTTTATCGGCGTCTCCCATCACGTGATAAAAACGTCCGCCTTTGAGCAGTCTGAGGCCATGCGCCATTAGTGCTTCGCGAAACGCAGGAATCTTATCCTCTTCATCACGCCACAGAAGTGGCTCCGTGGCTGCTCGTTGACGCGCGTGATGAGCATCATCGATAGACAATCCGGTAATGGCAGCGACTTCGGTGTCTGTCATGTCGTTAAAACCACGGAAATTGAAGCCGTCTTTACGCAACTGGTTGAGTACTTTCAGAATATCCGTATACCCCGCGCCCGGAAGCTCACAATGCCACGCGTCTTCGTTATCGAAGTAGTAGATGGCGCCACCGTTCTCGCAGACGTAGGGCGATGTATTAGCCAGTTGACGCCGTAATTGAGTCACTTCTGGCTGCGTTTTACTGGTATTGAATATCAGCGGAATATTATGTTGCTGCAGAAAACTCAGAGCATCCCGTGCGGCAGAAGTACTGTAGTCATTATGGTCGAGGAGAGTCCCGTCCAGGTCGGTCAGGACGATCACAGGTAATGTAGGAGTAGAGCTCATTACGATGGGGTTCCCGGTTGGACATCCGCAACTTTGTGCGCGTCGTTAATCACGAGTACCAGATTGGCAATATCCGGGAGCCGGGTCAACGCTTGTTGAGTCAGTCGTTCATAATGTTGAATGAAACGTCTGATGCCAGCGTTATCCAGACTGCGGTCGGTGCCACCTTTTGCCATTTTTTTATTGCCGATTTCCTGTTCTGTACGCCAGCGCTGTACAGCACTCATATCCGGTACTTTCAGCATCAGCAGGAAATCGATCATATCGAACCAGGCTTTGTAGTCACCGGCAAGCTGTTGATTAACCCAACCACGCCAGGTGCCATCCGGGTCTTCCTGCGCTTCCAGTTCATTCACCGGTGCGGTCAGAAGAGTATCATCCACTGCCTGGCAACCAACGCACCATCCTTCAAACAGAATGGCATCAACGGGACCAGTGATACTATGCCAGTCAGCTTCAGCAAGGCGGTCGTCACTGGCTTTATCGAATGCCGGAATCTGGCATCTGGCCTCTGGCGCCAGAGAACGCAGAGTGTTGAAAAGTTCGATGCCTCGCTGTACTTCATGGGTACCGGGAACGCCACGCGTCTGTAAGAGCGGATGGACTGTCTGGCTCAGGTGAGTACGGTCGGCGTGACTCAGGTAAAGATCATCAATAGAGACAACGACCACGTTCCAGCCAAAGACTTGTTGGTAGATATCTTTCAGTGCCAGAGATAAGGTACTTTTGCCCGAGCCCTGACCGCCATGAATACCAATGATCAAAGGCGTATCAGACGCTGTTATCTTTTCTGCGAGGCAAGTGGCCAGCGGTGCCCATATTTCGTCCCACTGGCTGTGCCAGCCGGGCGGTATGCGTTCATCGCGCGGGGGATGTTGCTGTATTTTCTTCAGCGTGTCGCTATCGGGTTGCAGCGAGGTAGGCCATCCGGGCATAGCGAGACTCCGAGGTTATTTTTCATTGTCTGAATTGTTTGCACGCACTATGCCACTTACGAGGGCGCTGAGATACACTGACGCAATCAGGCACAGCGCGCGGTTTGTGGATAAAAACGGGATTGCAGTGCGTTATTTTGGTGCGTTCAGTAATTTTGATTTCAGAGCGCACAGTTTTGGGGCGTAGTTATGAGTAGAGTGGCATATCAAGGGACAGCAGGGGCTTATTCTCATCTTGCTTGTACCAAGGTCTTTCCGGATTGGGAGCACCTTGCCTGCGACGATTTTATCGGTGCTCTCGACCTGGTAAGTAATGGCTTTGCAGAACGGGCAATGATTCCACTCGAGAATTCGACCGCAGGGCGCGTGGAAGAGATTTATCGTCTGATCCCCAGAACGCAGTTGTTTGTTATTGCAGAACATTTTGAACCCGTAAATCACTGTTTACTGGCGCTTCCCGGAGCATCACTTGACCAGCTTAAGCGGGTCCGCTCGCACCCTCAGGCACTGGCTCAGTGTCATCAGCGGATGATCAATCTGGGTCTGAAGCAGGAAGCGGCAGTGGATACCGCGATGTCGGCCCAAGGGCTCGCAGACCAGGGCGATCTTACCGTTGGTGCTATTGCGTCATCGCTCGCCGCCGAACTGTACGGGTTGGATGTTCTTCATGAAAATTTTCAGGATGTGATGGGCAATACCACACGCTTTCTGGTGTTTTCGAAAGAGGCAGAACATCAGAAGTATGAGCCCGGGAAGCGCTACCTTACGAGTGTGCTTTTCTCTGTGCGGAATATTCCGGCGGCGCTGTACAAAGCATTGGGCGGTTTTGCCACCAATGGCGTGAACATGGTGAAGCTCGAGAGTTATATGGATGGCGGTACGATGGAGGCGAGTCATTTTCATCTGGATATCTACGGTCACCCAGATCAACCTGCTGTTGCTAATGCCATGGAGGACTTGCGTTATTTTGCGCGGGAGGTGCGTATACTGGGCAGCTACCCGATGCACTCCTACCGTAAGTCAGCGGCGTTTGTCTGAACTCACTCCGTCTCAGGCAGCCAGATGCTGAACAGGTTGCTGAGCGTGTTCTTGCGAATGGGTTTCGTCACCAGGTCATCCATCCCCGCGTGACGCGCCATTTGTTCGAACTCTCCGCCCAAATGGGCAGTCAGAGCAATAATAGGCGTGCGGCGGGTGATGCTGTTTGAGTCGCTGTCCTGTAAGCGGCGGATTTCGCGACAGGCGTCGTAGCCATCCATCACCGGCATTTCGCAATCCATCAGAATAAGATCGACTTGCTCCGGACGCTTTCCATAGGCCGCGAGAATCTGAGCGCCGTTTGAAAATACCTCGCACTCCATATTCAGGTGGCGCAGCATTCCTGAAATTACCTTTTGATTGACGATGTTGTCTTCAGCGACCCAGATTGTGCCTTTGCGATAGCCCTTCGTCACATCGGTGGATTCTGCTTGAACCTGTATCAGGTTTGATATCTGATGCAACAGAACATGAGAGCGCAGAGGACGTTCGCTCTGGCGTTCAATACCGATGCGAGGCCAGTAGTCGTCAACAACACATATCAGGTTTTCTGGAATCGTTTTATCCACTGGCAGCGTATCGACGATCATACAGTCCAGCGGTGTGTGGAAGCGACTCGTCATCTCTTCGAGGCCAAGCCGGTTTGCAATCATCTTAACAAAGCGTCGTTCGACAGGATTTGATAACTCGATAAAACAGGTGCGCCCAGACAAGTCTGGTAGTGCCTGAGGGGCCCCCGGTGCAACATCAGGCAGTCTTATGGTGAAGGTGGACCCCATGCCCGGAGCGCTGTTGAGCGAGATCTCGCCTCCTAATAAATGCGCAAGCCTTTGGCTGATAGTGAGCCCCAGGCCTGTTCCACCGTATTGCTTGCTTGTGTTCGGCGTCGCTTGGGTAAAACTATGGAATAAGCGACTGCGTTGCTCTTCTGATATGCCGATGCCAGTATCGATAACATGAATCTGCAGCTCAGGTTCCCGCCATTCCAACCGTACTTCAACCTGACCGTGCTCGGTAAATTTCACAGCATTATTGATCAGGTTATTCAGTACTTGTCGGAGACGCATTTCGTCCGTATTGATGGTGGTGTACAGCGGTGTCCCCAAATCGGCCGTTAAGGTCAGTTGCTTATCAAGGGCTTTCTGGCTGTGCAGCATCAAACACTCGTTGATTAGAGGAGCCAGCTCAACCTGTCGCCGTTCGATAATCATTTTACCCGATTCAATTTTTGAAAGATCGAGTACATCGTTGAGAAGTGACAAAAGGTTTTCGCCCGAACTGGCGATGGTACTGATGTAGCGTTTTTGCTGGTTGTCGAGACGGGTGTGTTGTAGCAGTTCTACCATCCCCAGCACGCCATTGAGAGGGGTCCGGATTTCGTGGCTCATCATCGCCAGAAATGCAGACTTAGCATTCGCTTCGGCATCTTTTTCCGCTAACGATGCCTCTGACTTGCGTAACTTCTCTTCACTTTGAATCGAGCGTTTGCGTGCTGCAATAATATCTTTGCGTGCTCGAATCTGTTCGAGGCGTTGCTCGTACAGTCGCAGGACAATGGCAAGGCTATGTATAGCGATCAGGCTCACTGCACCAATATGCGCCGCATGAGCGATAATGTCGTTCGTAGGAATAACGCTCTGGCGCGCAAGACTGTGTATAACGATCGCGATAGCGAGCGCATAGACGCCAAGGGTATACACGGCTCGTGATGCGGATAGCAGCGGCTGAGACAGACTCGCTGAGATGATCAGAAATATGGGCGTCATTATTGTAACAACCCGCATAATCAGCGCGGTGGTGTGTACATCGGTGAACAGAGCCGATACTGCACCAGCACCGGTGAGCAGTACCGCGATTTTATAAACCAGCGTCAGGGCGCGCCTGTTTGGCCCTGCGACTTTCAGAAAACTCATGCTGAATAATATGATTAACAGCATGGCAAAGCAGGAAGTCAGAAAACTGGACTGCTCTTCAAACCCCGGCCAACCCGGCCATAAGTACCGATAACCTAAGCCGGTATGGGCCCAGAAGAACAGCAGGTAGGTCGAAATAAAGCCACAGAACAAGAGCATATAGCGTTCGCGTATGACCAGGTAGACCGCCAGGTTGTAAAGCAGAAGTGCGAACAGAAACCCGGAGTACAGGCCGAAATAAAGTTGTTTCTGCTGATGTGCGCTACGCAGCCCGGCATCTCTGTAAAGGCGCAAGGGGAGGTTCAGCAATACGTTGTTTTCAACGCGCAGATAAAGAACGTAGTCACCGGGTTGATCAAATGGTAGTTCGAAACTGAACGAGAGTTTTGCTTTTTCTGTCGCTTTTGAATGAACAGGGTTGCCATCTTCTGAGGAGGCTATGAGTTCATCACCGCGGAACAACTTCATATCAACACGTTCAATTCTTGGGTAGTCCACATCTGCGAACCAGCGATCTCCGATTTCATTGATATTAATTGGCAGGCGATACCAGTGAGGTGGGCTTGATACTCCGGGATTCGGGACCATGGCCCTGACTTGAGTCCATGGCAATGCATGCGAGTGTATGTCGTCTGGGTTTATTTGCTCTGACTCAGACCATTCCTGGAGCGAATTTCCCAGCAGGCGACCCTCAATATCGTCCGTCAGCGTGAGAGCCTGGGCGGCGTAAGAGGGGAGTAAAAGCAGAAGCAGAAGTATCCTTACCGCCACGATAAGTCTCTCGCAAATGTTCTGAGTTTAAAGTTTAGTTGCAGTACTGTCATTGTCACTGATTGCTTTGGCCTTAACGGCTGCCGTTCCTGCGCCGGAAATGAGCGGGCGAGTCACCGGTCCAGCGTGAGAAAGCCCGGGTGAAGGCGCTGGTCTCCGAGAACCCTGTCGTGACTGCGATGTCCGCAACACTTAACTCTGAACCGGTCAGTAAGCGTTTGGCCTCCATCAGCCGCACGCTGTCTTTAATGGTCTGATACGTTGTGCCTTCCTGACGGAGCCTGCGTCGCAGTGTTGCTCCAGACAATGATAATGCGTCAGCCATGCCTGCAAGGTCTGGCATGTCACTGCCGGCCATACTCATCAAGCGGTGTCGGACTTTAGCACTGATGCTTTCATGCGGATTCGGGCGGGCGAGAATATCAGCCGGGGAGTGCCCCAGAAATTCCTCAAGGCTGGTTGCTGACTGCACTACCGGGGCGTGAATCGCCTGTAGAGGAATCGTCAGAGACAAGCTATCGCAATTGAAGTTTACCGGTGTTGCGAACAGATCATCGTACAGGTCGGCATGGCGTGGCGCAGTGTATGGGCACTCAACTTTTAACAAAGGGATGCCCCGGCCTATAAGCCAGCTACAGAAGCGGTGCCAGATAACCAGCAGAGACTCGCTAAGAAAATGATCAGGATCGAAGTCTGTCTCGTGGGTAATAATCAGCCTGGCTCTGTGTTCGCCTTTCTCGATAGTAATCTGGGGAGAGTGAGGCTGCAGCCGGTAGAAGGAACTGGCTCTGCGTATCGCATGCTCAAGCGTGGCGCAGGTAATAATCGAACGCCCCATCATGGCAAAGGTGCGGAACACAACGGGCTCAGGGTTCAGGCCCATCGCTTCATCGTTAGTCTGGCGCCAGATAGTGAGCATCAATCTTGCGTATGACTCGGGTGCAAGCGATCCATCCCTGTTAAACGAATCGGGCCCGATTCCGGCTTCTCTCAAGATTGCATCGCGGGCATAGCCATGACGCTCAACCCCTTTTAAAGGTGCATCAATAAACGGAGCTGGAACTGAAAAGGAGGCCATAACAGCAAGCTGATGTGAAGTGTCAGGGGCCTATGATAGCAGGTCAGCGTTTAAACAGGGATGTGCGGTTGCGACCGCTTTCTTTGGCGTGATACAGCGCTTTGTCCGCGTTACTCAGCCATTCGCTGGCGCTAGGTGTATCGTCAAGACGTTCTGCTACGCCGATACTCGCGCTGATGGTATATTGCGAGTTTTTCCCGAGACTTAAAACCGAGCGGCGCAGTTTTTCGGCGATCTGCATCGCCTCGTCGGCACCTTTACCGGCGAGAATGACAGAGAAAATTTCACCGCCAAAACGTGCTGCGTGCTGTTCATCTCCGAGAGTTTTGAGGCCTGTCCCAATCCGGCGGAGGATTTCATCACACTGCTGGTGGCTGAGCGCATGGTTCAGGTCGCGGAAGTGATCCATATCGAGTAACAGCAAGCAGCCTTGCTGCTGACTGGCGTAGTAGTTCTCCAGAACATTGAGCCACGCGGATTTATTCGTTAAGCCGGTGAGGGTATCGCGAACCTGAATTTCACTGAGTGTCTGGTTTGCACGGGAAATATCAATTTTACCGACGGCAGTATCTGTCACATCGTAAATAATGACGCACAGATGGTCAGCCTGTCGGGTAACCGACTCCAGCGGGATGATACTGGTGTTCTGATACATGAACTTGCTACGGCCCGTGATCGGGCGCGAGTTTCTGAAGTGAAATAAGTAAGGACGCTGCTCCCAAATGGTGAAGGTCCGCGTTTTGAGCTGGAATACCGGTTCTGCTTTTTGTTTAAACCAGGTTTCGTCCAGATCCGGGAACAACGAGAACAGGTTTTTCCCTTTGGCCAGTTGCGGGCTGACACCACTGTGTCCTTCCATAAAGGCGTTCCAGAGCTGAACCTCGTAATTACGATCAAGCACCACCAGGCCGACGTCGATATTCTGGAGAATATCCATCAACCAGTGAATGTCTTTAATCGTGTCTACCTGGCCCTTATCACTCATGTGGTTAGCGTCTCTCTCTGTCGGATACCGGTATTAATCAAGAAGGTAGTCAATCTTCTTGTTCAGTGCTCGCACAGATTCCTCGGTGAACAACAAGAGGAGCTCGCACTCTATATTTACATGCTCAATGGTGTAGTGGATTTCTATCGCCAGGGCTTTGTCCCAGCCGTTATTGCCGTATGCAACCAAATCAGCCATATCGCAATGTTGCCCCAGCACGACGGGGTGCCCCTGGTTAAATACAATTTCCAGCTGATCGCCGATGCCATGGATGCAAGCACCGATCAATACCGACGCAGTATCCATAAGGAGTTCCAGCTCTGCAGACTGAGTCAGCGGCCCTGAGTACTTCATCAGAGACGCGAGGCTGGCGAATGAAGCATCATTGAACATCAACATTGCCTCGCCAGAGATACCCGCGCCAATAAAGCCCTGGCATACTGCGGATACACTGCTGTCGCTGGTGGCGCCCTGAAGCGCCATATTCAGATCGCTGTTCTCGATCACGCTGATTTTGGGAATAGGGAGCACCACATAGGCATTCAGCAAACGCGCCAGCCGATCTGCCGCCTGACCCATAGCTACGTTGGTAAGCTCCTGATAACAGTCGCGCTGATCTTCATTAATAATCGCTGCTACTGACATCTCAGGCCCCCGTCATAATGCCGTATTCGGTCAGCACAGAACGTGCTTTGTCGGCATCAATCGGCTTCTTGATGAACGCCATGGCACCCAGCTTTTTTACTCTGTCCTGGGCATCGGGCTGGATGTCACCAGATACAACAATGACCATAGCGGGGAGATCGTCACGTCGAATAGTTTCGAGCACGCCGTAGCCGTCCATATTAGGCATGGTCAGGTCGAGGAATACGACGTCGCCTTTACCTTCCCGGATTGCATTGACGCCCTCAACACCATCGCCGGCAAAGTGGACTTCCACCTGCCATTCTTTGGGCAGGGCTCGGGCCATCTGCTTGCGGGCAAAGCTGGAGTCGTCACAAATCAGTACATTAAGGCTCATTCCGGTTCTTCACTTCCTGTAAGTCTGGTGAGAGGCAGCTGCAGACACTGCTGATGTCACTGAGTGCATCGCTTATGCCTTAAGTAATAGTTGCTCTCACTGACTACAGCAAGGAAGAACTCTGTAAAGATCAGCTGCGTTTGTCGTAAACCACAACCAGCTGGCGTGACAGCGCAAGAAGAGAGCCGTCAGCACGGTAGATGCGGGCAGTCGTGTGGGCATAGCCACCATGTGCTTCAGCAATGTCTACTTCGTAGTAAAGCCAGTCATTCGCCTGAAGAGGGGCGTCGCCTGCAGACGGTGAATCAAGAAGTTCCAGACTCCAGGTGATACTCGCACACGGAGCTACCGATTTCAGTTTCTGTAGCGTGGCTGGAGGCCAGGAATCAATCAATGCAACCAGATGCGCTTCGGTGAGGGGCCCGCTGCAGTCGTTGAAACGCATCCAGCCGTGGATGTGATTGTCTTTACTGTTCGAGAAGGGGAGTCCACCACTGACGTAGCTGAAGTCGATATGACGAACAAATTCGGGGGTAACACCCTGAATGTATCCGAGACGGGTGCCGCTGCCGGGCTCTCCGGGGTCGCTTTTGTCTGCAGCGACAACGACATCAGACTCCCGAGCTTTGCCGTAGCAGGCGCTGACCACGGTCGCGCAATCTTCGTTCTGGAGGACTTCTGCCTGCAGGTGTGAGACCGAGCGACCAGCTCTGAGGGCTCGCGTGGCGATTTCGTAAGGTTGTTCTGTCGTCAGTGCCCCGCAGAAGTGGATGCTAAGAGACCGTAGCGGCGCAGACTGGGGGTAATCGCGCTCCAGAGCTGTCAGGGCCAGCGCTGCCGACATTCCGCCAAACGTGGTCTTTCCCTGGCCCCATGAGGCATCGACAGCGGGCATCTCACCATTGAGAAGGGCTTGATAGTAGTGATCGAAAGAGGTCATTACGAGTCCTGTTTTACTATAAAGATCACCGTGATTGAGACTTGGTGATCATATATGTCAATTTAATAGCTCGGATACAGCATTGCTCATCAATTGAGTGACAAGTACCTTAACCATTCTGCTTTTAAGGAGCCCCTCATTATGTCAGATCAACTGACGCAGAGAGCTACCCGGTTTGTATCGGTTTTGCCGCATTGTCGCTTACTCAACATGACGGTGGAATACGCCGACGGTGAAAAAGTGATTCTCAAGTTGCCATACAGTGAAGCCATTATAGGCAACCCTGATAATGGCATCGTCGCCGGTGGCAGCCTGACGACCCTGATGGATACCGCGTGCGGTACTGCAGCCTTCAATTGTTTTGAGGATGGAGAAGTCTGTCCAACGCTGGATTTGCGCATGGACTACCATCGCGCAGCGAAGCCGGGTGAGAACCTGATTGGTGAAGCGCGAGTCATTAAGCGAGCCAACAGCCTGGTATTCACGCAAGGTGAAGTGCGACAGGAAAGCGATAACGTTGTTGTTGCTACATGTACCGCTAACTTTATGCGCATTGGTTTGCGTCTTGGTAGTAAGTAAGAGGACAAAACAATGACAGAAGCCATGCGCAAAATTCTGCAACAATGCCGTGACAACGGTGATTTCGATGCTGTAATCGATGCCGTCCCTTATGCCGGATTGCTAGGAATAAAACTGCACTCGATGGACCTGCAGCCGACATTTATTTTGCCAGCGAATAAAGACAATATTGGTAACCCCATACTGCCAGCTATTCATGGTGGTGTGATTGCAGGTTGTATGGAAACTTCCGCTGCTTTGCATCTTCTGATGACCATGGAAAGTATTGCGTTGCCAAAAATCATCGACTTTTCTATTGATTACCTTCGAGCCGGAAGACTCCAGGATACCTTCGTCAGCTGTCAGGTATGGCGTCAGGGAAGCCGGGTAGCCAACGTTGCTATTAATGCGTGGCAAACGGATCCCGGCGAACCCATTGCAACCGCACGAGCGCATTTTCTGCTTGTACAAGAGTAGTGTCGTGCTCTCGTTTGAAAAGACAACCCATGTAAATTAATTCTATGAAGCGCCTTGTCATCGCGGGGCGAATCGCCATACACTGATGGCGAATTATCTGTCGGGGTGCCTGACCGGTTATCAATGATAACCACACAGGCTGAGATCGCGAATGCGGGTCCCGTTGAACCTGATCTGGTTAGTGCCAGCGTAGGGAACAGAGATGAACTGCCGGGGCTCCCCGTGGTCTGTAACACGTAAATTCTGACGGTTGCTTAATGCGCTGAAAGAATTTCTCGTGTCATCTATTCTCGTCGCTGCCTGCCTGATCCTTTAAAAGGAAAAGAGCATGGCTGACAACACCAATACCGAATTTAACCTGACTTACGCCTATCCTGCGTCTGAAAAAATATATCTGGGCGGCACTCGCGATGACATCCGTGTCGGTATGCGCCAGATTAACCTTTCGGATACGACTCAGGCGGACGGCAGCAAAACGCCTAACTCTCCATTGCGTGTCTACGATACGTCAGGCCCATACACCGACCCTGCAATCACTGTTGATGTCACAAAAGGTCTGGCACCTGTGCGTGAGCAATGGATTGAAGATCGCGCCGATACTGAATTCACCGAAGCAACATCTCGTGAATCAAACAGGATTGCGATCAAAGAAGGTCAGCTTTCTCTGCGTCAGAGGGTTCGCAAAGCGAAAAGCGGAAAAAACGTCTCGCAGCTATGGTATGCACGTCAGGGCATCGTGACGCCGGAAATGGAGTACGTTGCTATTCGGGAGAACATCGGCTTGTCACAAGAAGGGATGGCGGCTGAGATCGCAAAGCAGCATTCGGGTAAACGTTTTGGAGCAAAGATTCCTGATTATATTACTCCCGAATTTGTACGTGACGAGATAGCGGCGGGCCGTGCGGTCCTTCCTTCCAATATTAATCATCCGGAAAGTGAGCCCATGATTATCGGGCGAAATTTCCGTGTCAAAGTAAACGCCAATATTGGTAACTCAGCTGTCACGTCAAGCATCAGTGAAGAAGTAGAAAAAATGGCCTGGGCAACCCGTTGGGGCGCCGACACCATAATGGATCTTTCGACAGGCGATAATATCCATGAAACCCGGGAGTGGATTTTGCGAAATTCACCTGTGCCAGTGGGCACTGTTCCGCTGTATCAGGCGCTTGAAAAAGTCGGTGGCGTTGCAGAAGACCTCACATGGGAGATTTACCGCGACACATTGATTGAGCAGGCAGAGCAGGGCGTCGACTACTTCACTATTCATGCTGGAGTTCGCCTGCAGTTTATCCCGATGGCGGCAAACCGTTTAACAGGTATCGTCAGCCGTGGCGGGTCGATTATGGCGAAATGGTGCCTGGCTCATCACAAAGAGAGCTTTCTCTATACTCATTTCGAAGAAATCTGCGAAATTATGAAAGCCTACGATATTTGTTTTTCGCTTGGAGATGGTTTGCGTCCGGGCTCAATCGCGGATGCAAATGACGAACCTCAATTCGCTGAACTACGGACACTAGGCGAGCTGACAAAAATAGCATGGAAACACGATGTTCAGACCTTTATCGAAGGTCCGGGCCATGTGCCAATGCATATGATTGAAGAAAATATGACAGAGCAGCTTGAGCATTGTCATGAAGCGCCTTTTTATACCTTAGGACCCCTGACAACGGATATTGCACCGGGGTATGACCACATCACTTCCGGTATTGGTGCTGCTCTTATCGGCTGGTATGGCTGTGCCATGCTTTGCTACGTCACGCCCAAGGAACATCTCGGTCTACCCGATAAAGAGGATGTAAAACAGGGGCTGATTACCTACAAGATTGCAGCCCATGCAGCGGATCTTGCTAAAGGTCATCCAGGGGCACAAATGCACGACAATGCCATGTCTGCAGCGCGATTCGAATTTCGTTGGGAAGACCAGTTCAATCTGGCGCTGGACCCAGATACGGCTCGCCAGTATCACGATGAAACTATGCCGAAAGACGGGCACAAAGTGGCTCATTTCTGTTCTATGTGCGGGCCTAAATTCTGCTCAATGAAGCTGTCTCACGATATTCGCAATCAGCGACAGGGCATGGATGAAATGTCAGAAAAATTCCGTGCAAATGGATCAGAGCTTTATGTCGATGCAGTAGAGTTCTGAGCGATGCCTTCAATTGCAATAATCGGCGCTGGTTTAATAGGTAAACTCCTCGCCTGGCAGCTAAGTCGGAGCGGGATGGAAGTGTCTGTTTTCGAACGCTCGAGTGAAGACAAGCCCGAAAGTGCGGCCTGGACGGCCGCTGCGATGGTTGCTCCTGTTGCCGAAAAGCCTTTGTGTCATCCTGAAGTCTTTGAGCTTGGTATGGAATCATTGACTCTGTGGCCAGTCCTGCTGGAAGAATTGTACCAGGACGTCGGAATTCGTGTGCCATACAGGCGTCGGGGCACCCTTGTCGTTGCGCACCCGTCAGACCAGGCCGAAATGGATCTGTTTAAGCGTGATATGGCGGCGCCGCAACTTCCGGGAAACTCTTACGCCGTAGCTCTTCATGATGCTGGGCTTCGTCAGAAAGAACCCGCGCTTTCTGATGAGTTTAAGCAAGGCTTCTGGCTGCCTGATGAAGCTCAGGTGGACAACAGAACCCTGCTCAGTGCGCTCCAGCTGGCAGCCGTCAGTCATGGTGCAGCCTTTTATTACGACTGTAATATTACCAGGACGGACGGTGGTTATTCTTTGGATGTCGCACGCCGTGAAAGTTCAGAACTGCAGCAGGCCGATATCGTAATTGATTGCCGCGGTGCGGGCGCGAGAAAAGATGCTGATCGTGTGATTCGTGGAGTGCGCGGTGAAACACTTTGGGTTTCCAGCCCGGGAACCGAATTTCATCGCCCGGTGCGTTTACTGCATCCGAGATATCACTTGTATATGGTCCCCCGCGGTAATGATTGTTACCAGCTGGGTGCAACCGAACTGGAAAGCGATGATTGTTCGCCGGTCAGTGTCCGTTCGGCGATGGAAATGTTGAGTGCTTTTTGGGTGTTATCACCGGGTTTTTCAGAGGCACGGATTTTGTCTATGGAGACTAACCTTCGTCCAGCAACACAAGATCACAGGCCTTGTGTAACGCTATCCAGTCATCCTAACGAGCCAAAAACACTGTTCGTGAATGGTTTGTTCAGACACGGGTTTCTAGTTGCGCCTGCACTACTAAAAAAAATCGAAAACTTACTGGCTGGTGAAGGATGGATGAAGTCGGTATTTAAATTATCCGAGCAAGGAGAGGGTGCATGATCGATATTGTAGTCAACGGCCAACCGATGCCGTGGGGGAGCGATAAAGACGTGAAGACTCTGATTATTGGTACGCTGAATTATCCAAGCGACGGTGGTCGTTTTGTTGTGGCACTTAATGGCGAGCTGTTACCCATAGAAAAATGGCCATCTACGATCTTGAACGACGGCGATATTGTTGACGTATTGGGAGCTATTACCGGTGGCTGATTCAGACGGACTTACCATTGCGGGCGAAGAAATTTCCAGTCGCTTATGGCTGGGCAGCTCAATGTACCCATCACCTGACCTGATGGTCTCAGCATTTGCCCACGCGCAGCCGGGCTTTGTCACCATGTCTCTGCGGCGACAGACCGCTGGGGATGTTGCTAACAATGATTATCACGAACGTGTTAGTCACTGGCTGGGAGCCAGTCAGGCTCGCTTACTGCCCAATACCGCTGGCTGTCAGTCTGCGAAAGAGGCCATTCAGCTGGCTGTTCTGGCCCGTGAGTTATTCAAAACTTCATGGGTAAAGCTTGAAGTCATCGGCGACGAATACAGCCTGCAACCCAATGTATTCGAACTGGTGAGTGCAGCGCGGGAGCTATCTGCGCAGGATTTTAAAGTCTTACCTTATTGCACCGATGACCTGGTGGTGTGCGAGGCCTTGTTGCATGCCGGTTGTCCGGCCGTTATGCCGTGGGGCGCACCGATTGGTACCGGTAAGGGGATTGTTAACCCGTATCAGCTGCGAACACTCAGGGCACGCTTACCCGAAGCAAAAATAATCATAGATGCAGGCATCGGTCGTCCTTCTCAGGCCATGCAAGCGATGGAAATGGGTGCCGATGGTGTTCTTCTTAATACGGCCGTGGCAAAGGCCGCAGACCCGGTAGCGATGGCAGGCGCTTTTGCTGCTTCGGTTAAGGCAGGTCGCACAGCGTATCAGGCTGGTTTTATGGCCGAGCGGGATATGGCCTCGCCGAGCACGCCTGTCGCAGGTCTGCCGTTCTGGCACCGTTCTGGGCGACAGAGAGCTGGATGTCAGAGTACGGGACGGCAGGACGTTGACAGAAAAGGTAAATCACAATGACTGATTACTCGTCAGCGGGTTACTTATTAGTTATCTGCGCGTCTGATAGCCGCGGTGGCGCAGGCTTGCAGGCTGCCCTGGCGCAGGCAGCGATCGCAGGGTGCGAATGTCGCAGTGTCGTTGTTGGCGTTACCGCGCAGAGTCATCAGGGTGTTGAGTTTGTCAGTACTGTGGATGCGGAAACGGTTAAGGCACAAGTTGATGCAGCGTTACGGGACGGTCGGCCCGGAGCGATTCTGATTGGCTGGCTGCCGCCCGAGCCGGTGTTGTTGCGTTATCTGTGCGAGGTGCTTGGCCACATTGACAGCGATGCTTCCGGAGAAGCAATCCCGGTCGTATGGGACCCTGTTGTTTCTGCGACTCTCGGTAATCTGCCTGCCGCCAACTCTGGCCTCGCTGATTTACTTCGCCATGTATCGGTGGTGACTCCCTCCCTTAACGAGGCGCGCTGGCTGGTGGCGGATTATTCTCTGAGCGCCAATGAAGCCGCGGCGGCTCTACAGGAAACAGGTGTGAAAACGGTCATTATTACTGGCGGAGATAACGAGCAGCAGCAACACTCCGCTTGGGTAACTGATCTGATATTCAGCTGTGCTGATAATGACTATCCGGAGAGTGTTGCAAGACCGTCGTTTGCACTTCATCAGCAGAGAGAGGCGATTCAGGCACACGGGACAGGTAGCCAGTTTTCAGCGGCTTTGGCGGTTCAGATCGCCAGGGGCACACGCCTCTATGATGCGATTGTTCTTGCTGCGGCCGCTGCGCGTCAGGCATTGATCGCGAGCACGGGGGCTCAAGACTCTGGTGTGGCTGGTATGGCCTACAGAAACTGCCTCGCCACTCCATTGCCGAGCAACGGTGAGGATTGGCCATTGATCAGCGATATCGGAACGTATCCGCATACCGATGCTTTTGAGCCTTATAGTCCGGGTCTTTACGCACTCTCTGAGTCACTCGAACATCTGGAAATGATACTCAGCATCGGGGTTGATACTGTCCAGTGGCGTATCAAATCACCAGGGCCTGAATATAGAAGTGAGACACGTCAGGCAATGGCGATGTGTCGCAGACATGGTGTCAGTTTCTGGCTCAATGATGATTGGCCACTGGCGCTTGAGCTGAAGACTGATGGCGTTCATCTGGGGCAGGAGGATCTGGTCTGCGCTGATATCGACGCTCTCTGTGCCGCGGGGGTGGGGCTTGGAGTCAGTACGCACACCGAGTGGGAAATAGCCCGCGCGCGTGCGCAGAAGCCCAGCTACATCGCTTTCGGGCCAGTATTTACTCCACTGTCTAAGCGCCTGCGATACCAACCACTTGGCGTGGATTGTCTGGACTCTTGGAGCAAAAAGTACCGGGCGTGGCCGCAAACCTGCATTGGTGGCATCGTTCCGGAGAATGCAGCTAGGGTAGCCTCAACCGGCGTTGGCTCTCTGGCCGTGGTGACATGCATCGCCGGCGAGCGGAATGACGAGCCTCTGATTCGACGTAATATTGCTGAACTGCGTGCAGCCCTTGAAATGTTTTCCTCAGCCCCAAAATAGAGCTCAGTACATAGCCCATGTCGAGCCTGCACCTGCGAGCTGGACGACAGGGCGAACACAGTAAAAGGGCTGATACGTCTGAAAGGAGAGATGAATGACTGCCGCAAGTAAAGAAACACTGGGGTTTAAGACAGAAGTTAAACAGCTTTTGCACCTGATGATTCACTCTTTGTATTCCAACAAAGAAATTTTCCTGCGTGAGCTGGTATCCAATGCATCGGACGCCTGTGACAAGTTGCGTTTTCAGGCGTTAACGAACAACGATCTGTACGAATCAGAGTCAGACCTTAAGGTCGATATCACATTCGACAAAGACGCGAAAACCTTAACCATTGCCGATAACGGCATTGGTATGACCCGTGAAGACGTGGTGAATCATCTGGGCACCATCGCTAAATCGGGTACTGCGGAATTTCTGAGTCAACTGAGCGGCGATCAGCAGAAAGACTCGCAATTGATTGGTCAGTTCGGTGTGGGTTTCTACTCGGCATTTATCGTTGCCGATAAAGTGATTGTTGAGACACGCCGTGCCGGCGAAAGTGCCGACCAGGGCACACGTTGGGAATCTGAAGGTGAGGGCGAGTTCAGCCTCGAATCCATCGACAAGGCAGGCCGCGGAACCATCATCACTCTTCACCTGAAAGAGGGTGAAGAAGAATTCGCTGACAGCTTCCGTCTGCAGAATCTGATTAAAAAATATTCAGATCATATTGCTATTCCAGTGTTCGTTCAGCAGGACAGCAACGATGAAGAAGGCGAAGACGGCGACAGTTCTACTCCAGAAGCTGTTAACCAGGCACAGGCGATGTGGACTCGCGCTAAGAGCGACATAAGCGACGAGGACTACAAAGAATTTTACAAGCACGTCTCTCACGACTGGAACGAACCACTGACGTGGATGCACAACACGGTCGAAGGCAAGCTGAACTACACCAGCCTGCTGTATATCCCGACTCAGGCCCCGTTTGATATGTGGAATCGTGAAGCGAGCCGAGGCGTTAAGCTCTACGTTCAGCGCGTGTTTATCATGGATGACGCTGAACAGTTCCTGCCTGCGTACCTGCGTTTCGTTAAAGGTGTGCTGGATTCTAACGACCTGTCTCTGAACGTATCCCGCGAAATCCTGCAGCAGGATAAGCAAGTAGATAGCCTTCGCTCAGCACTGGTGAAGCGTGTGCTTGATACGTTGGAAAAAATGTCGAAGAAAGACGCCGAGAAATATCAAACATTCTGGAACCAGTTCGGTGAAGTTCTGAAAGAAGGGCCAGCAGAAGATTTTGCCAACCGTGAAAAAGTTGCGGGTCTTTTCCGTTTTTCCACGACTCAGAGCGAAGGCACAGAGCAGAACGTTTCTCTGGCAGATTACATCGCCCGCATGCGCGAAGGTCAGAAGAAAATTTACTACATTACTGGTGAAAGCCACGATGCAGTGGCGGCAAGCCCACACCTGGAATACTTCCGTAAAAAAGGTATCGAGGTACTGCTGCTGACGGATCGCGTTGATGAGTGGATGGTTGGCCACCTGAGTGACTTTGATGGCAAGGCATTCCAGGATGTAACCAAAGGCGAACTGGATCTGGATGAGCTGGCTGACGAGTCAGAAAAAGAAGAGCAGAAGCAACTTGAAGAGTCGCATAAAGCACTGATTGAGCGTCTGGAAGCGGCGCTGAAAGACGACGTCAAAGAAGTTCGTGTCAGCTCTCGTCTGTCAGACTCTCCAGCATGTCTGGTTGTCGGTCAGTACGACATGGGCGGTCATATGCGCCGCCTGATGGAAGCTGCCGGCCAGAAGGTTCCAGAACCCGAGGTGGCACTTGAGGTGAACCCTTCGCATCCTTTGATCGAACGCCTAGATCAGGAAGCCGACGAAGATCGCTTCACGGAGCTTGCTCAGGTCATTCATGCCCAGGCCCTGCTTGCAGAGGGGAGCCAACTGAAGCAACCCGCTCAGTACGTTACCCGTCTCAACAAGTTGCTGCTTGATCTGATGAAGTAAGCCTGCCTCAAAATGCTCATACACCTGGCCTGCACCCATGGTGTGTGAGCATTTTACTGACACTCCCGTACACTCCTCGACGCCCGAGTTCCTGCTGTCGCCACTGGCGCACTTTTCCCAAAGACAAACTCGCTGGTATCATGGGGACAAAATACTTCTTCAGATTAACGTCGATCACTAAATACAGGACGCCGTACCACGATGAACACACTTACGTTGGCCCGTCGCATTTCTCTGGCCGCTATGGCTTCAATCGCTGCAATCACTTCTCCGGCGATGGCTGGTGGATCTCTGGATATCAGTCTGGCTGACACCACAGCTCGGGTTGGCTGGGACGCAACACGCATGGATACAGGCATGCACCTGAATCTGGCAGCGCTGCACGAGAGTGACCAGGGCGACGTCATCTCGGGTGGCGTTCATGTTGTTGACGTACGCAATCCGAACTCTGACCTTTATATTGGTGTGGGCGCAAACGCATACGGAATTTTTACCGATGATAATGACGGCGCGGCAATTGGTGTCGGCGGCTTTGCTCGCTACAACTTTCCGTTTAACCGTAACTTTGGTGTGAGTGGTCATGCATACTATGCACCGCCGGTAGTGTCGTTCAGTGATGTGAATAACTTCGTCGATGCCGACGTCCGTTTAGTCTTCAATATCTTACCAACGGCACATCTCTACACAGGCTTCCGCATGACATCCGTATCTTTTGATGATCAGAGCGGTCGTCATAAGATTGGTGATGGCCTGCATCTCGGCCTGAAGCTTAACTTCTGATGAGTCAGTGGCTCAGCTTTACCAACCAGAAACTCTATCAGGCGCGGCTGCTACTGGAGCAATCACGTCGTGAAACGGGTAATCCCGCGTTAGCTGAAGGCCTGGAGACCTCCGGCCTCTACCTTATGCAGGATGCGTTTATTTCCTACCTGAATGAGCTGGCGACGCTCGCAACTTACCGCGGGGAAGTCAGTTCATTTTCAGATCTTCTGAACAAGACACCTCTGGTTACCGGCGAGATGACCGAGATTCGCATTCTCGCCGAAGACCCTTACTCATGGTTGAGTGCGTTTCTGCTTGAGGCAGAAACACGCTGGCGTCCGGGTCCCAGTGGGAGCCCTCAGGCATCCAGCGCTGTCAACGTAATTGCCGTTGCACAGAGCGATGACATACAGCCACAGTCCTGGTGGCAGCAACTGTCTGACCTGATCGATAGTCAGCGAGAGAATCGGCAGGAAAGCTGATTCTCCCAGCGACACGCGTATAAAGCGTTACCCCCCTGTGTTATCATCCGCGCTCAGAAACGAAGAGGCACTTATGGCTGGTTTTTTCGAAATTGTAGAGTTATCCAATGGTGACATTGCCCTGCGTCGTGCCGACGAACAGGAAAGCGATGCGCTGGTTCGTATCTGTTTCTCGGAAGATGCGAAAGCAAGTCTTCAGGAGCACCATATGGATGTGGCCAGAGTCATGCTTGAGGTGGGTGTACGCCTCGTAGGTGACCTCTCTGGGATGGAAGTCGAGAGTGACGACTTTGAGGTGCCGCAGAGCAGTCAGCAGCTGCACTGATGTGTCCTAAAACGATAGATTTATAAAAAAATCCGGTATCGGGAGACTGATACCGGATTTTTTTTGGAAATTCAGTATCCTAATGAGAGCCCCGGTAACGGGTGTACTTGTGAAAAATGACTTCTGAGGATGAGAATGAAAAAGCTTGTAGCACTCTCGACTGTTGTACTTTCTGCTTCACTGATCACTGCGTGTAGCGATGAGCCTGAAAGCTCTGAACTGATTCAGGCTTACACCGAAGCCCGCGAGCAAACCCGCACAGCGCTTGAAGAAACAAAAGATGCGATTAAAGCGATGGAGAACAACCAGGACGCACTTGAAAAAGCGCTTGAACGTCTGGATCGTGTCGCCGAACTGCACGAAGAAAATGTTGTAGTGAGCGTGCCTGCCACCACAACTGCTCAGTAATTTAGGGCAGAGAAACTACCAGCCCACGGCTGGTAGTGTCTTATTCACCACGTACGATAAACAGATGAGACCCGTTTTCTTCAGCAACACGACGCAACAGCTGGCGGGTATCGGGAGCAAGTTCGCCTGACCATTCAATAATCAGGTGGCTTTTACCTGAACTCAGTGCCTTGATACACAGATCAACTTGAGTCGAGGGCTGAGTATTAAGGTGAAGCACCGGCGAATCACTCATACCGGCTTTGGCCAGCCATTCTTTATTCAGGTTCTGGCTGGGGCTAAGCCACATCAGCCAGCGCTGCTGATCACTGCACAGCGCTAATACAGGTAACAGCTGGAAAGGTTGTAATGCACTGCCTTCAGACACAATGACTTCCGTCATACTGCCTTTGGGCACGCTTCTGACGGGTGCCGCAGAGCTGAGCGGAGCTGCTTCTGGACATACTTCGAAAGATAACTGACGCATAACAATCTCTCCTGTCGGGTACCGTTTACCTGATACTCTCGTTGGCCTTATTACTGGCGGCGGATAACACCCACATATTTACCTTCAATCGCAAATTCCTGCTCTTTCAGGTTGACCTCAATAGGGGCGTAATTCTCGTTCTCAGCAAACAGAGTTACCTGATTGCGGCTCTTGTGGTATCGCTTAACGGTTACTTCATCACCGACGCGGGCAACCACGATGTCGCCATTGCGTGCGGTCTCGGCTTTGTGCACTGCGATGTAATCGCCATCCATAATGCCGATGTCAATCATACTGTCGCCATGCACCTCGAGCAGAAAGTTCGCTTCCGGCTTAAAGAACGACGGCGGAATTTCGCAGTAATCTTCAATGTGCTCCTGAGCCAGAATAGGTTCACCGGCTGCAACGCGACCGATCACTGGCAGCCCCGGAGAATCTTCACCTACGATACGAATGCCACGGCTGGCGCCTGGCATCATCTCAATGGCACCTTTACGTGCCAGAGCTTTCAGGTGTTCTTCGGCAGCGTTCGGTGAGCGGAAGCCAAGTTCTGCGGCGATTTCTGCTCTCGTCGGCGGGTAGCCTGTTTCGTCAATGGCTGAGCGAATCAGATCAAGAACTTCCTGCTGGCGAGCCGTGAGCTTTTCCATGACATTTATCCAGTCTGTTGATTTATACAGTGTGTGTAAATATATACAGTACTTTCTACTGTGTAAATACCCAGTGTCACCTAATTTACGATCTGTGTGGATTTTTACTGAATTGCTGCAATTGTTGCGTGTTAAGTGTTTTAAACGTATGTTTGAAACACTTGTTAGTTGGATAAGGCACTATGGCGCAGAAAGATACCGCGCGCAGCATTCTGGATGCTGCAGAAGAGTTGTTTTCAGAACGTGGTTTCGCAGAAACCTCGTTACGTAACATCACGACCAAAGCCGATGTTAATCTGGCTGCTGTGAATTATCACTTCGGTTCTAAGAAGTCTCTTATTCAGGCCGTCTTTGCCCGCTTTCTTAGCCCTTTCGTAGCTGAGCTTGATAAGGCGCTCAATACTTGTGATGCAGAGCAGGGTGAACAACCAGCTGACCTGATGTCTTTGCTGAGACTGTTGTCGGATACCGCCCTGCGCTCCGGTGCAGACCGCCCGGAACGTCTGCGTATCTTTATGCGTTTGCTGGGACTGGCTTACAGCCAGGGGCAGGGTCACGTGCGTCGTTTTCTGCGCGTAGAGTATGGCCATGTGTTTCGCCGTTACTCTGACCTTCTTACCCGTGCAACCCCTGAACTGTCCGATGAAGATCGCTTCTGGCGTGTTCATTTTATGCTGGGTGCGACCATGTTTACTCTGAACGGGGTTGATTCTCTTACCGCGATGGCGGAGCATGATTTCGGTAAACCCACCGCCACGCCGGATGTTATTGAACAGCTGCTGCCGTTTCTGGCCAGTGGTTTGAAGTCACCGGCGGGTGCCTGAAGGAACGCGCCAAAAGGAACGCGCTAAGAAGATGTCCGACCTTCCATTTATCGAAATTTCCGTCGAAGATCAGATTCTTCGCCTGACTGAGCGCGATGGCATCACTGAATACCCGATATCCACTGCGCTGAATGGCATAGGTGAGCAAGAGGGCAGTGGCTGTACACCAAGAGGTTGGCACCGGATTTGTGCTGTCATCGGCCGTGATCAACCGATCAATGCTGTCTTTCGTGGTCGGCGTCCAACTGGCGAAATCTATTCTTCAGCGCTGGCAGCAGAACACCCAGAACGGGACTGGATTCTTTCGCG
The DNA here is from genome assembly GCA_002724925.1 of Oceanospirillaceae bacterium. Taxonomy (GTDB): domain Bacteria; phylum Pseudomonadota; class Gammaproteobacteria; order Pseudomonadales; family Oceanobacteraceae; genus Thalassolituus. The sequence continues at coordinate 27,687 of PBQA01000033.1, read as the reverse complement.
TATTCTCTGGCTTCAGGGGTTGGAAAGTGGGCTGAATCGCTTTGGTAACGTCGATTCCCAGCGTCGTTTTATCTATATCCACGGTACGCCGGATACTGAACCTATGGGCAAACCCTTGTCTCATGGCTGCATCCGTATGCGGAACAGAGATGTAGTGGATATGGCGGAGCGCATTCAAGCGGGGACACGGGTGTGGATTCAGGCCGCCAGTTTTCAGCGTATTTCGTGCATAAATTTGTGAGAGTATGATGCCTGAGACTTCCGTTTCTTTACCTGATTGTGATGCAGTTCCGAGTGCCTTATCGCAGGATGTCGGTGTTATTACCGACATTGAAGGTACTGCACTGTCTGCTGAAGATCGAAATTTTCTAAAACAGCCTGAAATTGCCGGGCTGATATTCTTTGCTCGAAATTACGAATCGCCAGAACAATTGAAAGCCTTGACCGCTGAGATAAAGGCGCTCAGGCCTGATCTTCTGCTTACGGTGGATCAGGAAGGGGGCCGTGTGCAGCGTTTTCGCGCCGGGTTTACCTTGTTTGAACCCATGATTCGTTATGAAGCGATCTTTGCGGAATCGCCAGAAAAGGCGCTCGAACTCGCTCGCAAGGGCGGTCAACTCCTGGCCTCAGAATTAATCGCTCATGGCGTTGATCTGACCTTTGCCCCGGTTCTGGATGTTGAACGGGATCTTTCACAAGTTATTGGTGATCGGGCTTTTGGACACACAGTGGATGCGGTTACTGCGTTGGCCCGAGCCTGGAGTGAGGGGCTTGCAACTGTGGGCATGACTGCGGTCGGAAAGCACTTCCCGGGACACGGAGCCGTTGAGGCAGACTCTCACCTGGAGTTACCCGTTGACCCGCGCCCTTCTGAAGCATTGGAAGCGGACATCGCGCCGTTTAAAACCCTGATCAGCGAAGACGTAATTCAGGGCATCATGCCAGCCCATGTGGTGTATCCTGCCGTCGATGCTGACAACACTGCGGGTTTTTCTCCGACCTGGTTACAGAGCATTCTGCGCGGGCAGCTCGGCTTCAAAGGCATCATTTTCAGTGATGACCTGTCGATGGAAGGTGCTGCCAGTGGAGGGGATTTTTACCAGCGGTCTATTGCCGCCGCTCAGGCCGGAGCCAACGCATTGGTGGTCTGTAATAACCGGGACGCAGCCAAAGATGTCGTCAGTGCGGTATCTGACTTATACCGAGCCGGGACTGGCGCTCTAACACTCGAATATTTAAAACCTGACAGCAACGGCGTCGTTCTTGGGGAAGACGATATTTCCGCAGTACGCAGGCTGCTGGGTTCTTATCAACTTATCAGAGACGATAATCTGTGAGCACAACGACTGTTAAAATTGCTGTTATTGGCGGCACTGGTTTAACTGAGCTTGATGGGCCTGATATCAGGCAGACATTGTCTGTTACCACGGAGCTTGGGCATCCATCTTCACCGATCTCAATCGGGCGCTGGCGTGAACAGGAGGTCGTATTTCTTGCGCGTCATGGACACCCTCACAAAGTTCCACCGCATAAAATCAATTATCGGGCGAATCTCCTGGCGTTGCAGGCACAGGGCGTCACGCACATTATTGCGGTCAACGCTGTGGGCGGTATTCATCCGGACATGGGCTCTGGCAAAATAGTCATTCCTCATCAGGTCGTTGATTACACCTGGGGACGGGAAAGTACTTTTTTTGATGGTGAATACCGTCCGCTTGAACATATTGATCTGACCCATCCCTACGATGAGCCGCTACGCCAGGCGCTGGTTAAAGCGTCCGCTAAGTGTTCAATCGATGCGCTTGATTTCGGTGTGTACGCAGCGACGCAGGGGCCAAGGTTAGAAACCATTGCTGAGATTAACCGCCTCGAAAAAGACGGATGTGATCTGGTCGGTATGACTGGGATGCCTGAGGCTGCACTGGCCCGGGAGTTAGGCATACCGTATGCGAGTATCTGCCTGGTGGTTAATCCGGCCGCCGGTAAGAGCGACGACCTGATTACCATGGATGAGATCCGTGCGGTGATCGACTCAGGTATGAGTGAAGTTCGCGATATTATCGCTGCCTCGTTATCACTGATCTGAATTGACTGTATTTTCTTCCGAGGCCCCATTCTCTGGGGCTTCTTCTTGTGATTCTTCCGGCTCTTCCCAAGGCGTTACCTTCACTACCATGCCCAGCAGGGGATGATCCAGATAATGCACTTCACCACTGCGCATACGACGACTGCGTTCAATTTTCGCTGCGCGTAAAGGAATCCATTCAGGCTCTGGCTCGGTAACTGGTTCATTGGTCAGCCCTTCATTCGATGGAACAATCATCATCTGACCTTCGGTGCCGGGCAGGGCGTCTGAATTATTCATGGTCTCAGGGGTGACAGCCATGGTCATGACACCATCTTCGGTAGCGTCGGCAGGTTCGTCAGAGAGCGGTGCTTCATCGGGGATGGTGAATATCAGCTGGTCAACTTCAAGGTCAGGGCGGATATGGATGTAGCGACTGCGATACAGGTTCAGGCTGCCGCTGACTTCGATACGGAAGTTTTCTTCCTCGTAACTGCCAGCGACTTCGTGATCATAGGCGTTGGCTGAGTCCTGAAGCTCTTCAACCCAGGCCTGGTGCCAGACTATTTTCATGTCGCTACGATAGCCAAAACGATTGGCTGCGTTTTCGAATTCGAGATCGTCGAGAAGCGTCACAGGTGAGGCGTTCTCAGTGCCTTCTTCCTCAGTGTTCATCTCCTCTGCCGTATCGCTTGTGAGATCTGACGATTGGTCTTCAGAAATCTGAAGTGCATCATTAGTGGCGCCGCCAGCCGTCTCTGTTTCGGCGTCCGGTGATGCTTCCTCTTCCAGTGCTGCCTGGATGGCTGCTTCTTCCGCGAGTGCGCGCTCCTTCAGCAGAGGCCAGTGCTCCTCACGAGCACTGTTTTCGTCGAGATAAGTGAACAGCATAACTTCGACACGATAGTATTCTGTCGCGTTTACAACGCTGGGCAGCATGCTCAGTGTCAGGCCCGCAGAAAGCAGGGCAGAGAGGGTTTTCACGAATTCGGGTCCTTCTGTAAATCAGTCAGAAGTTGATCAATGGTGCGGAAACGCTGGTCGAGCGTTTCCATATTAGCGTAGAAACGTAGCGAATTACCGTCATCCAGTTTATAGGCATCCGGGCGCGTCTGCACCAGCTTGATCAGAGTGAATGGGTTTATCTCGGTATCACGGCTGAATTCAATTTTGCCAGTACTGTCGTTGGCATCCAGTCGGGCAACGCCGAGCGGCTGCAATTTGAATTTGAGTGATGCAATCCGGAAAAGGTTCTTCACCTGATCCGGCAGCAGGCCGAAGCGGTCGATCATTTCGACCTGAAGCTCTTTCAGTTGATGATCGTCTTTCGCACTGGCAATGCGTTTATATAAGGTCAGGCGGCTGTTCACGTCCGGCAGGTAGTCATCCGGAATCAAGGCCGGAATGTGCAGATTTACATCGGCGCCGTGGGTCGCTGCCAGGTCAACGGACGGCTCTTTACCCGCGCGAATGGCATTGACCGCCTGCTCAAGCATTTCCATATAAAGCGTGAAACCAATGGTCTCAATCTGGCCTGACTGCTCATCGCCTAATAGTTCACCGGCGCCACGGATTTCAAGGTCGTGTGTCGCAAGCATAAAGCCTGCGCCCAGGTCTTGTGATGCGCCAATGGCATCCAGACGTTTTTCAGCATCTTTGGTGAGCTGCTTCGGTGGTGGCGTCAGCAGATACGCATACGCTTGGTGATGCGAGCGACCAACACGGCCTCGTAGCTGGTGAAGCTGCGCCAGACCGAACTTATCCGCACGCTCAATAATGATGGTGTTTGCTGACGGGATGTCGATACCGGTTTCGATGATGGTGGTACATACCAGCATATTGAAACGCTTGTGGTAGAAATCGCTCATCACGCTTTCGAGTTCGCGCTCTGACATCTGACCATGGGCGACACCAATACGTGCCTCAGGGATGGCTTCGCTGAGCTCGCGTGCGGTTTTTTCGATGCTCTTTACTTCGTTATGCAGGTAATACACCTGACCACCACGCAGAATTTCACGCAGAACCGCTTCTTTGGTAACGGTGTCATCCTGCTGGCGAATAAAGGTCTTCACGCTCAGACGTTTGGCCGGAGGTGTGGCGATGATCGACAGATCCCGGATACTCGCCATCGCCATGTTCAAGGTGCGCGGAATCGGCGTGGCGGTTAAGGTGAGAATATCGACTTCAGCTCTGAGAGCTTTGATTTTCTCTTTCTGGGCGACACCAAAGCGGTGTTCTTCATCAATGATCAACAAGCCCAGATGATCAAATTTCACATCTTTCTGCAGCAGCTTGTGCGTACCCACGACAATGTCGGTTTTACCCTCAAGCATACGGTCGAGGGCGGCTTGAGTTTCTTTCGCGGATTTAAAACGCGACAGCACATCGACTTTGACCGGCCATTCGGCAAAGCGGTCGGCAAAGTTCTGATAATGCTGCTGAGCAAGCAGGGTGGTGGGCACCAGAACCGCGACTTGTTTGCCACTCTGAACCGCCATAAAAGCGGCGCGCATGGCGACTTCAGTTTTACCAAAACCAACATCACCGCAGACCAGACGATCCATCGGGCGCGGTGAGCACATGTCGCCAATGACGGCTTCAATAGCTGATTGCTGGTCTGGGGTTTCTTCGTAAGGGAAGCCTGCTGCAAAGCGCTCGTAATCGGTATCAGGCTCATCAAACGCAAAGCCTTTGCGGGCCTGGCGGCGGGCGTAGATATCAAGCAGCTCTGCGGCGGTGTCACGGATTTTCTCGGCGGCTTTACGTTTTGCCGCCGACCACTTGTCTGTGCCCAGTTTATTGATTGGCGCAGTTTCCTCGGCGCCACCGCCGTAACGTGAGATCAGGTGGAGGCTGGAAACGGGGACGTACAATTTGTCTTTCCCTGAATATTCCAGCACCACGAATTCGTTTACCTGACCACCGGCGTCCAGCGTCTGCAGCCCGATATAGCGACCCACGCCATGATCCAGATGAACAACCGGCGAGCCTTCTTTCAGTTCCGACAGGTCACGGATTACCATGTCGCTGTCGGTCTTTTGTTTCTGGCGACGGCGAGTCTGACGAATGCGCTGACCAAACAGCTCATTCTCCGTGATCAGATGAATCAGACGCTTGTCATCGTTAAGCGATGCCCCGGCTTCCAGCGGGCCGGTCAACATCAGAATACGTTTCTCAGACACCAGCGCATCAGGCCAGCGTTCAAATTCATCTGGCAGTACTTTAATGCGCTGCAACAGTTCTTTCAGTGCTTCGCGGCGTCCGGCGGATTCAGCGCAGAAGAATATCTGGCCTTCTGCATCGGCGAGCCAGTTCTGTAGACGCTGCAGCGGTTGGTCCAGTCGTGAATCCACAGTGAGGTCCGGCAGAGCGCGGGTGTCGAATGATACTGCTCCCGCGCGTTCTGGAAGGTCCTTATTGTGCAACTGAATGCGAGGGTAGTTATTCAGTGCGCTGAACAATTCGTTATGCGCCAGAAATAACTGCGCCGGCGGCACGATAGGGCGCTGAATATCATAGCGACGACTTTCATACCGTGTTTCTACGTCGTCGCGAAAGTACTTGGCGGCGTCTTCAATGCCCGCATCATGAATAACCAGTGTATTTGCCGGTAAATGATCAAACAGATTGCCGAGATCATCACTGAAGAAAAGCGGCAGGTAGTACTCAACACCTGCGGGGGCAATACCTTGGGCAACGTCGGTATAGACGCTGCAGGCTTTCGGGTCCTGCTCGAAGAAATCAAACCAGCGGGCCTTAAAGGTGCGTATCGCCGTGGTGTCCAGCGGAAACTCGCGCGCGGGTAAAATCCTGACCTGCTCTATTTTATCCAGAGTGCGCTGGTTGTCTGGGTCGAAGGTACGTAGTGATTCAATTTCGTCGTCGAACAGCTCTATGCGGAACGGCAGTGGCTGACCCATAGGAAAAATGTCGACGATTGAGCCGCGCACTGCGTATTCACCGTGTTCGTACACGGTATCAACGCAATGATAGCCGGCGTTCTCAAGTTGACGTCGGGTGTTGTCGACGTCAAAGGTACTGCCGATATCGAGCACAAAAGTTTGGCCCTGATAAAAACTTGCAGGCGGAAGTCGCTGCTGCAGGGTTGAAACCGGAATGATCAGCACACCCTTGCGGACATCATGCAGCTGACTCAGAGTCGCAATACGCTGGGAGATAATATCCTGATGGGGAGAAAATATGTCGTACGCCAGAATTTCCCAGTCCGGGAAGTGCATAACTTCCAGATCAGGGGCGAAGTAGCGGATCTCTTCTTCGAGTCGCAGCGCCGAGCTGGTATCCGTGGTGACAACCAATGTCAGCCCTGCGTGTTCTGTCGCAGCACTGGCCAGAGCCATGGCCTGGGTAGACCCTGTCAGCTGGCCCCAGAAGCGGCGTTCACCGGCACGTGAGGGGAGGTCAGGGTGTAAAGGGCTGGACATTCGCGCTCCTGAGCGGTGTGATCGATGCAAATTAGGCCGGCTAGTTTACCCAAAGCACAGGGCACTGTTAACCGAATGAAATCGCGGCAGCACGGCACCTGCGAAAGATTTGTCGGCAGCCTCGAAAATCGGCATAATACGGCCCCGATTTTTCCTCTTAAATTAACTTCTTTGTAAGGTGACCCCGTGAGCAAAGACCAGCGCGACGCCTGTTTACAGGACTGGATGGACCGTGAAGCCATCGCCGAGTCAATGATTCCTCTGATTGGTACCCTGTACCGCCAGAAAAGCATCGTTTCTTCTATCTACGGCCGTCCGGTCATTAATCGCTCAGTCATTGAGCTTCTGAAAGCGCACCGTTTTGTCCGTCACATGGAAAACGAAGAACTGTCAGTTCAGGATACCTATCCTTTACTGCAGGCTCTGACTGAGATGGACGTTGCTCAGGCACACATCGACCTCGGTAAGCTGGCGGTTAAATATCGCACCGAAGGTAACGGCAAAGACGTTAAAGAATTTCTGGCTGACGAGCTGGCTAGCCTGAACGGCGAAGCGGGTGACAGCGAGAACCGTGATGTTGTTCTGTACGGTTTCGGTCGTATCGGTCGTCTGCTGGCTCGTATCCTGATTGAGAAAGAAGGTGGCGGTAACGGTCTGCGTCTGCGCGCTATCGTTGTTCGTCGTGGTAAAGGTGATGACCTGGTTAAGCGTGCGTCACTGCTGCGTCGTGACTCTGTACACGGTACTTTCCGTGGTTCTATCAGCATTGACCACGAAAACGAAGCCATCATCGCGAACGGCACATACATCAAAATCATCTACGCCAACAACCCGGCTGAGATTGATTACACCGAATTCGGTATCGAGAACGCTCTGGTTATCGATAACACAGGTGTATGGCGTGACGAAGCTGGCCTTGCTCAGCACCTTGAAGCAAAAGGCACCGCACGCGTACTGCTGACTGCTCCGGGCAAAGGCGACCTGAAGAACATCGTTTACGGTATCAACAACAAAGACATCGATGCATCTGACAAGATCCTGTCTGCAGCATCATGTACTACCAACGCGATTACGCCAGTACTGAAAGTGATGAACGACCAGTACGGTATCGAGAACGGTCACGTTGAAACTGTTCACTCTTACACCAACGACCAGAACCTGATCGACAACTACCACAAAGGTGACCGTCGTGGCCGTTCTGCTCCGCTGAACATGGTAATCACTGAAACAGGCGCAGCGAGCGCAGTAGCGAAAGCGCTGCCTGAACTGAAAGGTCTGCTGAGCGGTAACGCGATCCGTGTACCAACGCCAAACGTTTCTATGGCGATTCTGTCTCTGAACCTGAAGAAAGAAACCAGCGCAGAAGAAGTGAACGACTTCCTGCGTGATCAGGCGCTGCACTCATCTGTGCAGAAGCAGATCGACTGGGTTAACTCTCCAGAAGTTGTATCAACTGACTTCGTTGGCAACAGCCACGCAGGTATCGTTGATGCCAAAGCGACCATTGTTAACGGCAACCGTGTAAACCTCTACGTTTGGTACGATAACGAGTACGGCTACAGCCGTCAGGTGGTTCGTATCGCGCAGCAGGTATGCGGTGTTGAGTACCCGACTTACCCGTCTCGCGGTTAAGCCGGAACAGAAAAAAGCCGTTGTCGTCTGACAACGGCTTTTTTTTGTCTAGAATTTATACAAAAGCGGTACAGACGCCTCCGGCATTATCCATTAGTGTGAGATTGACCGTAACGTCAGTGGATAAAAGTCAGTTGCGTCATTATACTTAGCGCGATTTTTTACTTGGGAAATGGGTAGTCTCCGCATAGGTCCGTGCGTGAATCTACGCTTTGTGGTACCCGATACCTCAAAGCGTGTTTCTGTACGCCTGAGGAAGACAGAATCCAAACGTGATTAGGCGAGGCATATGATCAACATTAAAAAAGGTCTCGACTTACCAATCACCGGTAGCCCTGAACAGAAAATTTCGGACGGTCCTAAGGTTACTCAGGTAGCTGTAGTCGGTCCGGACTTTGTTGGCATGAAGCCAACAATGACTGTTCAGGAAGGTGATCGAGTCAAGAAAGGCCAGGTGGTATTTACTGACAAGAAGACCGATGGCGTTCAGTACGTCGCTCCGGCTTCTGGTGTGGTAAAAGCTATCAACCGCGGCGAACGCCGTGTTCTCCTCTCCGTCGTTATCGAGATTGATGGCAACGACGAAGAAACCTTCGACAGTTATCCAGCTGACAAGCTTGCAACTCTGAGTGCAGGCGACATTGAGAAGAACCTTGTAGCATCTGGTCTGTGGACCACGTTGCGCACGCGTCCTTTCTCAAGAGTGCCTGAACTGGGTAGCCGTCCGGAAGCTATATTCATCAATGCGATGGATACGAATCCCCTGGCTGCTGATCCTCAGGTTGTGATCAGTGCCGATGCCGAAGCCTACAAACAAGGTGTTACGATCATCAGTCGCCTCACTGATGGTAAGACCTATGTGTGTAAAGCGCCGGGCGCGTCTGTACCAAGCGCAGGTGTTGAACAGACTGAAGAATTTGGTGGTCCTCACCCTGCAGGTCTGACAGGAACGCACGTTCACTTCCTGCATCCTGTCAGTGAAAGCCGTAACGTCTGGAGCATCGGCTATCAGGACGTTATCGCGATCGGTAAGTTGTTCACTACGGGTAAGCTGAGCACTGATTGTGTCGTTGCTCTGGCTGGTCCTCAGGTGAAGAACCCGCGCCTGGTTCGCACTCTGACCGGTGCATCTCTGGCTGAACTGACCAAAGGTGAGCTGAAAGACGGCGAGAACCGTATTATTTCTGGTTCTGTATTTGGTGGCCGCAACGCTGCCGGTGATCTTGCCTTCCTTGGTCGTTACCACACCCAGGTATCCGTGCTGGAAGAGGGCCGTGATCGCCCAATGCTGCACTACCTGCGTCCAGGTTTTGATCGCTTCTCTGCGATGCCGATCTACGTTACCAAGCTGATGAAGAAGATGTTCGACTTCACCACGACCACCAATGGCTCTGAGCGGGCTATGGTGCCGATCGGTACGTACGAACGCATTATGCCACTTGATGTTCTGCCGACTCAGCTGCTGCGTGCGCTGATCGTTGAGGACATGGAAAGTGCCATTGCTCTGGGTGCACTGGAGCTGGATGAAGAGGACCTCGCGCTGTGCAGTTTCGTCTGCCCAGGTAAGTACGAATACGGTCCAATTCTGCGTAAGAACCTCACCAGAATTGAAGCGGAGGGTTAATTATGGGCCTGCGTAGTATGCTCGACAGCCTCGAGCCTCACTTTTTGAAAGGTGGCAAGCTTGAGAAGATGTATCCGCTTTATGAGGCAATTGATACAGGTCTGTATTCGCCTCCAAGCGTGACCAATAACACTGCTCATGTGCGTGATGGTATCGACCTTAAGCGCATCATGATTACCGTTTGGGTATGTACCTTCCCGGCGATGTTCTTCGGTATGTACAACATTGGCCTGCAGGCGAACGACGCCATTGCAGCCGGTGCTGGAACGCCGCTTGAAGGCTGGCGTGAAATGCTTATCGCTATGCTTGGCGGTGGAGCGCATGACGCTTCCAGCCTCTGGGATAATATGGTCTTCGGTGCGGCTTACTTCCTGCCGGTTTATGCTGTGACCTTTATCGTCGGTGGCTTCTGGGAAGTTCTGTTCGCGACTATCCGCAAACACGAAGTGAACGAAGGCTTCTTCGTAACTTCGGTGCTCTTTGCTCTGACCTTACCGCCAACGATCCCGCTTTGGCAGGTTGCTCTGGGTATTTCCTTCGGTGTTGTGATCGGTAAAGAGATCTTCGGTGGTACAGGTAAAAACTTCCTGAACCCAGCACTGACTGGTCGTGCTTTCCTCTTCTTCGCATATCCGGCTCAGATGTCAGGTAACGCAGTATGGACTGCGGCTGATGGTTACACCGGTGCAACTGCACTGGGTCTGGCAGCTGAAGGCGGCGTTCAGAACGTTGTTGAATCTGGCATCACCTGGATGGACGCTTTCCTTGGTTTCGTACCAGGCTCCATGGGCGAAGTAAGTACCCTGGCCATTATGATCGGTGGTGCAGTGCTGCTGGTAATGAACATTGCTGCATGGCGTATTGTTGCCGGTGTCATGATCGGTATGGTGGCGATGACCCTGCTGCTGAACGCGGTTGGTTCTGACACTAACCCACTGTTTGCGATGCCTTGGTACTGGCATCTGGTTGTTGGTGGTTTCGCGTTTGGTATGTTCTTTATGGCAACCGACCCGGTATCTGCCTCAATGACCAACAAAGGTAAGTGGTACTTCGGTGCACTGATCGGTGTGATGGTAGTGATGATCCGTGTGATTAACCCGGCGTACCCAGAGGGCATGATGCTGGCGATTCTGTTCGCTAACCTGTTCTCACCACTGATTGACCATTTCGTGGTTCAGGCAAACGTTAAACGGAGGGTGGCACGTGTCAGCTAATAACGACAGCATCCAGAAGACACTCATCGTTGCAGTTCTGCTGTGTCTGGTGTGTGCAATCATTGTTGCAGGTGCGGCGGTTTCACTGAAACCACTGCAGGTTGCTAACAAAGTTGAAGACAAAAAGAAAAACGTTCTGGCAGCTGCAGGTATGTTACAGCCAGGCGTTAGCGTTGAAGAGCAGTTCAAGAAAATCACGACCCGTATCGTGAATCTTGAAGAAGGTCGTTTTGCGACGGAAGCCGAGCTGGCTGAAATCAAGGCCGCCGGTCTTGATCCGCAGAAGTACGATCAGCGTAAAGCTTCTAAAACACCTGAACTGTCCAAGCCTTTGTCTGGTGATGAAGATCCAGCCAGCATTAAGCGCATGGAAAAGTACGCTGAGATCTACATGATCGAAAACAACGGTGAAATCGAGAAGATCATTCTTCCGATTCACGGCTACGGTCTGTGGTCGACGCTGTACGGCTTTATCGCACTGAAAGGCGACATGGACACCATCGTTGGCCTGGGTTTCTACTCGCACGCAGAAACACCGGGTCTGGGTGGTGAAGTCGACAACCCATCGTGGAAAGCGATCTGGGAAGGTAAAGAGGTTTACGACGACAGCGGCGACGTTGCCATTAAAGTTGTTAAGGGGCCGGCGGAGCCAGGTAACCCATATCAGGTCGATGGACTCTCTGGTGCTACTCTGACAAGCCGTGGTGTAAGCAGCCTCGTGCGTTTCTGGGTAAGCGACCGTGCTTTCGGCAGTCTGCTAACCAAACTGAAAGAACAGGGAGCCTGAGATGTCACAGATTAAAACTGTTCTGACTGAACCGCTCTTCAGTAAGAACCCGATTGCCGTACAGATCCTTGGTATCTGTTCAGCACTGGCGGTAACCACAAGTCTGCAAGTGACACTGGTAATGTGTCTGGCACTGACTTCGGTAACTGCGCTGTCTAACACGGGTATCGCACTGATCCGGAATCACATTCCGAACAACATCCGTATTATCGTGCAGATGACCATCATTGCCTCGCTGGTAATCGTGGTAGACCAGGTACTGAAAGCCTTCGCTTATGAAATCAGTAAGCAGCTGTCGGTATTCGTTGGTCTGATCATCACTAACTGTATCGTAATGGGTCGCGCAGAAGCCTTCGCTATGAAAAATGGCCCGGTTCTGAGCTTCTTCGACGGTATTGGTAACGGCCTTGGTTATTCGGTTGTACTGATTACTGTTGCGGTAATTCGTGAACTCTTTGGTGCGGGTAAGCTGCTGGGCTTCGAGATTCTGCCTCTGGTTACCGACGGTGGCTGGTATCAGTCTAATGGTCTGCTGCTGCTGCCACCTTCAGCCTTCTTCATCATCGGTGGTTTCATCTGGGTACTGCGTACCTGGAAGAAAGACCAGATCGAAGAGTCTGAATTCAAAATCCTGCCAAACACTGAACACAGCGGAGGTCACTGATGGAACACTATATCAGCCTGCTGGTTAAGGCAGTCTTTGTTGAAAATATGGCGCTGGCCTTCTTCCTGGGGATGTGTACCTTCCTCGCGATCTCGAAGAAGATTCAGACGTCTCTCGGTCTCGGTATCGCGGTTGTTGTTGTACTTGCGATTACTGTACCGGTTAACAACCTGATCTATACCTACCTTCTGAAAGAAGGTGCGCTGGCGTGGGCCGGTGAAGAGTTCGCTCAGGTCGACCTCAGCTTCCTGGGTCTGCTGACCTACATCGGCGTTATCGCGGCGATGGTTCAGATCCTTGAGATGGTGCTCGATAAGTACTTCCCATCACTGTACAACGCGCTGGGTGTATTCCTGCCGCTGATTACGGTGAACTGTGCGATTCTCGGTGCCTCTCTGTTCATGGTTGAGCGTGACTACAGCTTTGGTGAATCAACGGTCTACGGTGTAGGCGCAGGTGTCGGTTGGGCACTGGCGATTACTGCACTGGCAGGTATCCGTGAGAAGCTGAAGTACAGCGACGTACCGGCAGGCCTTGAAGGTCTGGGTATTACCTTTATGACGGTTGGCCTGATGTCTCTTGGCTTCATGTCATTCTCTGGCGTATCACTGTAAGGAGTCGGTTGTGGATATAGAAATCATACTCGGCGTTGTGATGTTCACCGTGATTGTATTGTCACTGGTGTTCATCATCCTGGGTGCTCGCAGCAAGTTGGTTAACTCCGGTAAGGTAAAAATTCTGGTGAACGGTGAGCGTACCGTTGAAACAGAAGCCGGTGGCAAGCTGCTGAACACACTGGCAGCCAATAATATCTTCCTGTCATCAGCCTGTGGCGGTGGCGGTACCTGTGCGCAGTGTAAGTGCATCGTGAAATCTGGTGGTGGCGAAATGCTGCCTACAGAAGCGTCGCACTTCACCAAGGGTGAAGCCCGTGAAGGCTGGCGTCTGTCTTGTCAGGCACCGGTTAAGCAGGATATGGAAGTGGAAGTTCCTGAAGAGGTCTTCGGTGTTAAGAAGTGGGAAACCACTGTGGTATCTAACCCGAACGTTGCGACCTTTATTAAGGAGCTGACGCTTGAACTGCCTGAGGGGGAGAACGTTGACTTCCGTGCCGGCGGTTACGTTCAGCTTGAGTGTCCTCCGTACGAGATTAACTTCTCTGACTTCGACATCGAAGAAGAGTACCGCGGTGACTGGGAGCGTTTCGGCTTCTTCGATCTGAAAGCGGTCAACAAAGAAGACACCATCCGTGCTTACTCGATGGCGAACTATCCGGAAGAGAAGGGCGTTGTTAAGTTCAACATCCGTATTGCTACGCCGCCTCCGGGCAGCAAAGGCATTAACCCGGGCATCATGTCGTCTTACGTCTTCAACCTGAAGCCAGGCGACAAAGTGACGGTATACGGTCCGTTCGGTGAATTCTTCGCGAAAGATACTGACGCTGAAATGGTGTTCGTTGGCGGTGGTGCTGGTATGGCGCCGATGCGTTCACACATCTTCGATCAGCTGAAGCGTCTGAACTCTAAGCGTAAGATCAGCTTCTGGTATGGTGCACGCTCACTGCGTGAACTCTTCTATCAGGATGAATACGATCAGCTTGCCGAAGAGAACGACAACTTCGAATGGCACGTTGCTATGTCTGACCCTCAGCCAGAAGATAACTGGGAAGGTCTGACCGGCTTCATCCATAACGTACTGTATGAAGAGTACCTGAAGGATCACCCGGCACCAGAAGATTGCGAGTTCTACATGTGTGGGCCGCCAATCATGAACCAGTCGGTGATCAGCATGCTGGAAAACATGGGTGTAGAACCCGAGAACATCATGCTTGATGACTTCGGTGGCTGATTAGCAGTAGCCGTAAAAAGAACCGCGCTTCGGCGCGGTTTTTTATGTCCGCAAATGGCACTCTTGTTGTGCATTCAGGCCTTGGACTATTGATTAAATGGAAAGAGTTATTTGAAGTGGGCCAATCTGACGCCATATTTACATTAAACAATGACTTAACACCACATTCAGGCCATCCATAACTGACTAATTCCGGTATCATGTCGCAACAGTGTAATGCTCCATCGCTACACTGCGTAGAGTAACTGACGTAAACCAACTGAGTTGTCTATGAGAAAATCAGTACAAAAAGAAAAAGCCCCCTTAAACTGGACGGCGACCATCATGTTCATCGTGACGACAGGCGTTGCCGTCACACTCGTACCTTGGTATGGCATGACATATGGCTACGAAACTTCAACCTGGGTTGCCTATCTGGCATTAACCTGGATTACCGGCATGGCGATTACTGGCGGCTACCACCGTCTGTGGTCTCACAATGCTTACGATGCTCACCCGATTCTACGCGTCTGGTACGCGCTGTGGGGTGCGGCAGCGCTGGAGAACACCATCCTTGACTGGTGTTCTGGCCACCGTGTACACCATCGCCACTGTGATGATGTAGATAAAGACCCATACTCTGCTAAACGTGGTCTGTGGTTCTCTCACATGGGCTGGATGATTCGCGAATACCCAAGCGGTCGCGTTGATTTCGCTAACGTGAAGAATCTGATGAAAGATCCAATCGTTATGTGGCAGTACAAATACTATGTTCCTATCGTTTTTGCGATGAACATCGGTGTGCCACTGGCACTGGGCCTGATTTTCGGTGACGTATGGGGCATGCTGCTTCTGGCTGGCTTCCTGCGTATCGTGACGACTCACCACGTGACCTTTTTCATTAACTCGATTGCCCACAAGTGGGGCTCTCAGCCATACACGGATGAAAATACAGCGCGTGACAATGCATTCTTTGCATTCCTGACGCACGGTGAGGGTTATCACAACTACCACCACATCTTCCAGACTGACTACCGTAACGGCATCCGGTGGTTCCACTGGGACCCAACCAAGTGGTTCATCAAAGGATGTTCATATGTGGGTCTGACCAGCAATCTGCGCACGGTTCCGGATTTTAAAATCCGTCGTGCCATGGTGAAGATGCAGTTCAAACGCGCTCAGGAGAAACTTGCGAAGGCGGAAAACTCTGAAAAGTGGACTGAACTGCTGGAGAAAGAGTATGAGAAGTACCACGCAATGCTGAACGAATGGGCAGAAGTCCAGAGCGGCAAACTTGATGAGACGCGCAAGCAGCTCAAAGAGAAGTGGGAAAAGAACGCTATTCGCCAGCAGTACCACGAGCTTGAAGAGCAGCTGCATGAGCAGAGCCAGCGTATCAAGTCTCTGATGGCTGAATACAAAGCATCGCTCGCCTGAATTGGGTTCTGAGTGAATAAAAAAGCCGCGCGATGCGGCTTTTTTATTGTCTTTAAATTGTACCTGGATACAGGTTTCTGTATTTCGCTTGCAATATACCAGTGGGGAAGACGTACGATTCCAGAATCGTTAGACTTGCGTCTATCAAATTGTGGAAGGGCAGATCATGGCAAACATCGTAATTACTGGGGCAAACCGGGGAATCGGACTGGCATTGGCGAAGCTTTATGAAGCGCGCGGTGACTCGGTTACAGCGGTCTGTCGTGAAACCAACGACGAGATCGAAGAGATCGCCGATCAGGTGCTGTCAGACATCGATATTACGAATGAAGAACAACTGCCGGGCATTGCCATGGTGCTGGACCGGATTCTCGATGATCCCATCGACGTACTGATCAACAACGCAGGATTATTCACTAACGAGACTCTGCACGACCTCGACAGCGATCGCATTCGCGCACAGTTCGAAGTGAATGCCATTGCTCCATTAATGGTGACCCGTGAGCTTCTGCCATTAATGGCTGAGGGTACTAAGATTGCGAATATCACCAGCCGTATGGGTTCGATTGAAGACAACACCTCGGGGGCTTATTACGGCTACCGAGCTTCAAAGGCGGCGGTCAATGCCATCGGCAAAAGCCTGGCGAATGACCTGAAAGAGCACGGCGTTATGGTCGCTCAGATTCATCCGGGCTTCGTACAGACGCGTATGGTTGGATTTAATGGAGACATTTCCCCAGAGCAGGCGGCAGAAGGCATCGCAGCCCGCATCGATGATCTCACACTCGAAACTACAGGTAGCTTCTGGCACTCTAATGGCCAGCCGTTACCTTGGTAAGTCACGTTCAAGGATTCACATAAGGATTCACTATGAAACCGCGTATTTTAAAAAAGCACCACAGCCGTTATCTCGCTGAGTTTCTGGTTGAGTGCAGCCAGAATCCTGAGTGGACGAAAAAGCTTCAGGGATTAAATGAAGAAAACAAACTCGATACGGCCATTGAAGGTTTGCCGAAAGAATTCCTCGAAGATTTTCCGGAAGCCGAGCAATACAACCTGGCCTACAGCGTTGAGCGCGTAGACTTGAACGAAGTCCCACGCGCTGCTTCCTGCTGGTGGCCAGTCGACGAAGAAACGCATTACTACGTTGCATATCCAACCGCGTTTCCTGAGGCGAAACTGTATCTGGCCATCGACTTTGATGATCACTCAGACTGCTGTCATTAACTGATATCCATAGTCATCGAAACGCTTAAGGAAGCTTTATGTCACCTGATGAATTGCACGAGCGACTGCGTGAACAGCGTGATCTGTTCAATGAAGAGCACTCGACACGCCTTCACCGCGCAATCAGTTGGTGGCGTGCAGCCCAGGATCAGCAGGGCAATGCAGATCTGCAATTCATCACTGCGTGGATTTCCCTCAGTGCCTGTTGCCTGACCGACGAAAGTCAGCCAGGCAACAGTAGTTTCCTGAAGCTGATCGAGCAACTGGTGTCGCTTGATGAAGAGCAGGCCATTTACGAAATGCTTTGGCATCAGTACTCGGGCTCAGTGAAAGCACTACTCAAAAACCAGTTTGTGTATGGCCCCTTCTGGGAGGCTCAGCGTCAGGCTGCGGTGAATCCAGCGACAGAAAGCGACTGGAAAGAGCGTTTTGAACGCTCGTCAGTCGAAGCATTGAACTGCCTTAGCCGAAAGAAGGTCCCTGAGTTACTGGCACTGACGCTTGAACGCCTCAGTGTGCTGCAGGAACAGGTGATAGGCGGCGGCGCGACCTTCAACAGTCGTGTGAACCGTGAGCAGGTAGAAACCGGCTCAAGTTTGCTTATGACACTGTTGCCTGTGGTACTGAATATCATGCTTGAGCACCCGCATGAAGACTGGGGTACGTTGGCTTTTCCCGTAGTTTCTAACTAGTTTCTAACTAGATTCTGGATAGTTTCAGGCTGAAAGCACTGAACCTGTTGCTCACTTCTCAGTCATAAGCTGTACCTGTTTGGGTATTCTCCCATCAAGGAAAGGTCGTAATGATGAAACATAGAAACAGTGAGGAACATCGTATCGAACAACGTCTGCGCCGAATCGAATCGCAACTTCAGGATATTCTGATGGTGCTTGATCATCAGTCTACAGAGCGACTGGGCGACGATGACCAGAGTGTCTTAAATGAGGCTCTGCGTGGACTTCAGAGTAATCGCGACGACATTGCTCTCAAATTATTTGCCATGCAGGCGGCAAACGACCCGGAGATAGACTCCGGATCGGATTGACGAAGTTTACGCCGCTTCCTCTTCGGGCTTCTCAGCCGGCGTGATGTCTTCAAACGTCATATTGGCGTTCTTCTGCAGGCGCTCCATAAACACCTCGTTGAACAAGGCACCCGGCGTCCAGAAGCCGCCTTTGCCCCAGCGTTTCTTGCCACGGTTGTGGTAATCGAGAGCGAGGCAGACGGCGGCTTCGCCCAGCATCTTGCCTGTAAAGCCGTAGCCCGGATCTTTGTCGCCGGTGACTTTGGTGGCGATCACGGGCTCTTTACCGTGCTTGTAGTCTTTGTCGTAGCCGTAGAAGCGGATATCAAAGTAACCTTCTTCCTGCTCTTTCGGCGATGGCCCCTGACCCGGCTTCGGCAGGACAAATTTCTCCAGCAATGCGCGGGTTGGTTTCAAGGCTGCACCAACCGTAAAAGCGCCAAGCCCTAAGGTCATCCCTTTAGCCATGCGGCGACCTTTTGAACCTTTGCCGGTGAGCATGGCTTCGTTGTACTCGAAGCGATCGCCATACTCATTTTCAAGCAGTGCGTTCGTGCGGTGAACTACGCGCGTGTTGATGGCCGCCATGATGAACGGCATACCCCAGGCGTTCGAAGCACGGTCGAAAAAGGCGCGCTTGATATCAGGTTGTCTGACGCGAAAACCGTGATCAGGGGGGCACAGCGAATAGGGGTTTGCCAATTCTTTCTTAATCGCAGGATTGGCCATCACCTCTTTCGTCAGCTGGATCATGCTTGCGGTTGTTCCGCCCGACATACCACCTTTCGCTGCTTTGACGCGCATCTCAACTTTACTGACGGTGTGGCCGACTTTTTCTTTAGCCAGCTCTTGCAGGTGACGAACGCCGAGATCAGATGGGATAGAGTCAAACCCACAGCAATGAACAATACGGGCGCCGGTATCGATCGCCTTTGATTCGTACTTATCCAGCATGCGTTTAATCCACTGTGGCTCACCGGTCAGATCGCAGTAATCGATACCAGCGTCGACACAGGCTTTCACCAGAGGCTCACCATACAGAGCGTAAGGGCCCACAGTAGACACAATCACGCGGGTTGAGTCGCACAGTTCGGCGAGGCTGGCTTCGTCGGCAGCGTCGGCGATAATGTATTCAACATCTCCAGCGTCTTCACCAAGAATCGGCGCCAACGTGCCGCGAACCTGCTGAAGCTTGCGCTCAGAACGGCCGGCAATTGCCCATTTCAGATCCTTGTTCCAGCCGTACTGTGCCGCGATGTAGCGGGTCAGAATCCCGCCGACAAACGAAGTGGCACCAAAAATAATGACGTCATACTTACCGCGTGGCATGTATCGCTCCTTAAGCTCAGTCAAAAGAGGGTTTGAGAAAGATGAGATAACACTAGCAGCCTTTTAGTTACTTGAAAAAGGGGCAATCCGGCCGTTTGCCAGAGGCAAAACTTGCATATGCGAAAAAACATATATATGATTTTTCATATATTCAGATGATGACTTGTATAATTAGCAAGGTCGCAAGCTGAAGAGCGCACAACGCACATGAAATGCAGGGCTTAAAAACAGTGACCCCCGTTGAACTTATGAAACTGCTTGCCGACGACACGCGGCTGACCTCGGTAGTCGCAATGACGTCTGGCCCGCGCTGCGTTTGTGACCTGATGGACATACTGCAACTCAGCCAGCCAAAAGTATCGCGCCACCTGGCGATATTGCGTGAAGCTGGCTTGGTCGAGACTGAACGTCGTGGGCAGTGGGTGTATTACTCCTTAGCGCCGCAACTACCGGCATGGGTAGCTGAGGTCATCAATACACTGGCGCCCATGGTTCTTACGTCCGTACCTGAACACATGATCAATCCGGGAGAATCGTCAGCGTGCTGCTGACGTCTGATTTATGAAAATACTTTTTATCTGTACACACAACCGTTGTCGCAGCATCCTCGCTGAAGCACTGACACGTCATATTTCCGAGGGCAGAATTGATGCCCGTAGCGCCGGTAGCCAGCCTGCTGGTGTGGTATTTCCGGGCACGCTGAAATATCTCGAAAGCCAGAATATCTCCACCGAAGGCCTGGTCAGCCAGAGCTGGGATGATCACGAAGCCTTTGCGCCCGATGTCGTCATTACGGTTTGTGACAGCGCTGCCGGAGAAACCTGCCCGGTATGGTTCGGTAATGCCGCCCGTGTACATTGGGGCTTACCTGATCCATCAAAATTACCGACCGAAGACATGCAGCAAGGCATGTTTAAAGAGGTCGGCCGTATGATGCAGCAACGCTTGTCTCTGTTGGCATCAACTTCATTGGATAAATTCACGGACAAAAAATCACTCGAAACCGCTATCGGGCGGCTTCTCACACCGGAGCATGTTTCCTGATGGGTATTTTTGAGCGTTATTTATCCGTGTGGGTCGGGCTTGCGATTGTTGCAGGCATTGCTGCCGGTCTTATTACGCCGGATGTCTTTCAGATTGTTGCCAATGCCGAAGTCGCCAACGTAAATCTGCCGATTGCTGTTCTGATTTGGCTGATGATTTATCCAATGATGATGCAGGTTGATTTTGCGTCCATCAAAGATGTCACTAAGCAACCTCAGGGGCTTGCGCTTACCCTGATCATTAACTGGTTAATTAAGCCTTTCACCATGGCTGCATTAGGTTGGCTGTTTTTTCATCATATATTTGCGGACCTGGTGTCACCTGCCACCGCGCAGGAATACATCGCCGGCATGATTTTGCTGGGCGTCGCGCCTTGCACTGCCATGGTATTTGTCTGGAGCCACCTGACGCGCGGTGATGCGAATTACACCTTGCTACAGGTATCGGTGAACGACGTCATTATGATTTTTGCGTTTGCACCGATTGCAGGGTTTCTTCTCGGTGTCTCGGATATTGAAGTCCCGTGGGAGACATTGCTCATATCCGTCGCCTTGTACGTTGTCTTGCCGTTAGTGGCAGGTGTGCTCACTCGAAAAATACTCGGGGCAGAGGGCGTAGGGCGCTTGTCAGAGACGTTAAAGCCGTTGTCTATTCTGGGGTTGTTGGCCACCGTACTGATTTTATTCGGTTTGCAGGCACCTCGCATCGTAGAGAATCCTCTGGATATGTTGCTGATCGCAATTCCTTTGCTGATTCAGACCTACGGCATCTTTGCGATTACGTATTTCATCGCCATACGCATTAAGCTAAAGCATAACGTTGCTGCACCTGCCTGTATGATCGGCACCAGTAATTTCTTTGAGTTGGCCGTGGCTGTTGCTATTTCATTGTTTGGTTTGCATTCAGGTGCGGCACTGGCGACCGTGGTGGGAGTGCTTGTTGAAGTGCCGGTGATGCTCTCGCTGGTCGCTTTCGCTAACCGCACAAAACATTGGTTTGAACCGTCCTGATATGGCCACGGCGTCTGTTGCCGATGTTGGCTTAGGTGACCCGCAGGCAAGGCTGCGGGTTTATCTGGCAAACAGGCCATCTCTTGAACCCTTTGCGTATCCGGGTGACGTCATGCCATTAGCCGATGGCGATATTGCTCAGATTAATGCGCAAGAAGGAAATCATTGGCGCAAAATTTTTAATGTCTTTGCCAAGTTTCTGCACGAACTGAAATTTAACGGCACCGAAGAGTTCAGTCGTTGGCAGGACTATCGCGATGCGCGGATGCTCCATCCGGGCAGTGGCGTAGCGCTGTGTTTTGGCGGGCCTTCAACCATGACATCAAAACCATCACATCAAGTTCTTCTGATGGGCAAACAGTTCGCTGAAGAATGCGGCTTTTTCAAAACAGATGGTGCAAAATGGCTGGACAGTAGGTTCGCATCGAATCACTCAGGTTCGGTTGTGACTCCGTACTTCGATTATCGCCAGTTATCGGATGAGCGAATCCGTTATCTGGTGACCCTTCTTAAAGGGTAACTATTCACCTTACAGGCCACGTTATAGGTCATGTAACAGATCACCTTACAGGAGCAGGCATTTCGATATGGCAGGTTTTGCAGAAATAGGCATGCTCAACTTTATCAGCCTCGGTTGGCTGGTGTTTTGCTGGTTTGGTTATGCCAAATTTGCGCACTACCGGGCTAAACGTTCTGCGTCCTTGTCGTCTGTTCTGCATGTGCATCGTATCAACTGGATGCGCCGGATGCTGAAACGTGAAATCCGCGTAGGCGATGCGGCTCTGCTGGCTAACATTGAGCGCAACGTAAACTTCTTTGCATCCTCTTGCGTGCTGATTATTGCGGGTCTTCTTACTGCACTGACAGCAACGGATAAAATCAGTGCCATGTTGAGCACCGTATCGTTCGTTGAAGGCGACTCACTGACTGAACTCGAATTTAAGATCGCCGTGCTGGTGGTCATATTTATTTACGCCTACTTCACCTTTACCTGGTCAATGCGTCAGTTTGGATTTGCCTCGGTATTGGTGGGCGCTGCGCCTATGCCTGACGATAATTCGGTGACTCCCGGTGATCGTCGTAGCATGGCGCTCTACAGTGCGAAGGTCATTGATCAGGCCAGCCACAGTTACAACAATGGGCTGCGTGCGTTTTACTTCTCGATGGCAGCACTCAGTTGGTTTGTCTCTGAGTGGCTGTTTATGGGCACCGCAGCATTAATTACCGCTGTGCTGTATTCACGCGAGTTCCGCTCCAGTTCGTTGAAAGCGCTTAAGCAGGCTGAAAACGTGGGCGATAAAATCTTTACTGACGACAAAGAACTTTATCGCCAGTAATCATAACGTTTGATTCAACTTTGATTTTTCTGCCGTAGTAGCTCTGCGTTACCGCCTATCGCACTGGTGTTAACGCTGACTGTGCGCTCGCAGGCAAAACGTTTCACGTAATCAGGGCCTCCGGCTTTCGGGCCAGTGCCTGACCGCCCCAGGCCGCCAAACGGCTGTACACCCACCACAGCACCGATCTGATCGCGATTAATATATACGTTGCCCACGCGAGCGGTACGCGCAATAAAGCCTGATACTTCAGGATTGCGGGAATGCACAGACAAGGTCAGGCCGAATCCCGTGTTATTAATATCTTCAATGACTTTCGGCAGGTCAGCGTTCTGGTAACGGATCACATGCAGGATCGGCCCGAAGTGCTCGTCGTCCAGTTCTGAAATTGATCCAATCTCGTACGCAACGGGGGCTAGAAAGAAACCTTCTTCGGGCACGTTGTCGACTTGAGCCAACAGCTTGCCATGGCTTTTTAAATGGCGGATATGAGCAAGCAGACTGTTCTTTGCTTGCATCGAAATCAGCGGGCCGACATCGGTGGATACATCGCCTGGATTTCCCACCACCAACTCATTCATGGCGCCTTTTAATAAACGGATAATTTCATCGGCAATATCCGCTTGCAGGTACAAGGCTCGCAATGCCGAACAACGTTGCCCAGCGCTACCAAAGGCGGAGCGTAAGACGTCTTTAACGACTTGCTCAGGCAGGGCGGTTGAATCAACGATCATTGCGTTCTGACCGCCGGTTTCGGCAATAAATGTTGCGATAGGGCCACGACGATGGGCAAGGTCCATCGCGATTTTATGGGCTGTTTTATGAGAGCCGGTAAAGGCTACGCCAGCAATACGTGCATCGTTGCAGAATACATCGCCCAGTATCGGGCCAGACCCCGGCACGCACTGCAGTAATTCTTGAGGTACGCCTGCTGCATTGGCCAGTTCAATAGCACGTGCGGCAATCAGGCTGGTGGCTTCTGCGGGTTTGGCAATTACGGCATTGCCAGCGGCGAGTGCAGCACTGATCTGACCAATAAATATCGCCAACGGGAAATTCCAGGGGCTGATGCAAAACCACACACCGCGACCTTCATAGTGCAGTTGGTTTAACTCACCCGTCGGGCCGGGCAGGGCAATCGGCTCGGCAAAACCTTCATCAATAAAGCCCGAATAGTAGCGACAGAAATCGACGGCTTCACGAATCTCATCCACGGCGTCCCGCAGGGTTTTACCCGCTTCGCGCACACACAGCATGATCAACTCATGTCGGTGGGTTTCGAGTAAATCAGCCAGGGTCAGCAGCCAGGCTTTTCGCTGGGCGGCAAACGCGGGGCGCGGTTCGCTATTCCAGTGAGTAAAGGCGCGTTGGGCAGTATCAATAATGGCGTACACATCGTCAGGGTGTGCCCATTGCACGAGGCCCACCTTATCGTGTGCAGAGAAAGGGCAACCCACAACTATATCTGGCTGATAGGTAGTGAGGCTGCTGATCTTCACCTGAGGGCGAGCTTGCCATTGGTGAGACTTCCAGCGCTCTAAGCCTGCGAGTAACGAATCAAGCTCATCACGGTTGTTCAGGTTTAACCCGGCTGAATTTTTACGCGGTGCAAGAATATTGGCGGGTGCCGGGATATCCGCTGCGGGTGCAAAATGGTGCTCGCGGGCGAGATCCAGTGGTGACTGTACCAACGCTTCAGGGCTGATATCTGACTTCCATAGATGATGCACAAACGACGTATTGGCGCCGTTTTCTAACAAGCGTCGCACCAGATAAGGCAATAGCTCTTTGTGTTCACCGACCGGGGCATAAGTACGCACGTAGTCTTTGCGTTTACTTTGCCAGGCGTCATACAAGGGCTCGCCCATGCCCTGCAGGCGTTGGAATTCGCAAGCGTCACTCGATTCTGCTGATGACAGCGCATCGGCCATCGCGGATACGGCCATTAAGGTATGCGCATTATGAGTCGCGAATTGCGGATAAATGCCCGTGCTTTTCAGCATATAGGCCGCACACGCCAGATAGGAAAGATCGGTGTGCTCTTTACGGGTAAAAACGGGGTAACCGGGCAAGCCACGTTGCTGCGCCAGTTTGATTTCGTTATCCCAGTAGGCGCCTTTGACTAAGCGCACTGGAACTCTCACCGCGTGCTCGCGTGCTAACGCATCAAGCCAGCCCAACACGGGCAAGGCGCGTTTGCTGTAAGCCTGCACAGCGAGGCCAAACTGGCCCCAGTCAGCGGCTTCGTTACTCAGTACCTGTTCAAATAACTCCAGCGATAGAACCAGACGGTCGGCTTCTTCGGCATCAATGGTTACGGGCACCGACAACTCACGTGCTTCACGCACGAGTGTCGCGAGGCGATCATAGAGCCTGACCTTAACGTCTTCGCGCTGGGTGTCTTCATAACGCGGGTGCAGAGCAGAAAGCTTAATTGAAAGCGAGCAGGGACGTTTAGAAGTGTTAGCTGTTTGATCAGAGGCGTTGTTCTGAAGTGCGATCTCTTTTAACGCAGCTCGATAGCTGGCCAGATACTTCTCTGCGTCGTCATCACAGAGCGCCGCCTCACCCAGCATATCGAATGAGAAGGCATTTAACTCAGAGTGCGTGCGTTCGGCATTGGCGCGGGCAGTGGCGATGTCTTCACCCAGCACGAACTGATTGCCCAGCATCTGCATCGCGTATTGCAGCGCATTGCGGATCACCGGCTCGCCGGGGCGGGTAATCAAGCGCCCGAGTGCGTTCTTTAACCGCGCCATACGGCCACTGACCGACAAGCCACGCGTTGCCATATTCACCCAGTGGGATGGGCTATGGCTCAGGTGCTGCTCCCAATCTGCCTGAGAGATCTCAGCGCGGATAAAGGCATACCGTGACGCCTTATCCGGGATGCGCAACAGCGCCTCAGCGATAATCATCAGCGTCAGGCCTTCGTCGTTATCCAGGCTGTACTCCTGCATAAACTGATCGAACAGCGACAGCTCACCGGTATGCTCGCGCAGTTCGGTGATTAAGCGACACGCCTCTCGGGACGCGTGGGCCAACAATGGCTCAGACATCTGCTCGGCCATAGAGCGGACCAACTGAGTCTCGTCGGTACAACCGCCCGTATAATACCCTGCGCGAATCAACGCCATCCAGCCCGACGCTGGCACCGCCGCCATCTTCCCCGTCAGCATACGTTCTGCACTGAAGCTCTCAGCCATAAGCCACCTTAGTTATGTATTCTTTTTATAAGTCTAGGGCCAGATGGCAGGTGCTGCATCCTACCAGTTGGCAAAAACTAGTAATAAAGTGCTAGGTCGGCGATAAGCGATGCGGACAATCTGAATGTAAAGAGAAGGGGGACATCCATACAGTATATTTCGGCGTTTTCGGGCAAAACTGGCACGCTTTACATTCGCGCTTGCGCGTTTTGCCGGTGGGTAGTACGGTAAACCGTATGTGAATCAAAGACTTGTAGATGTGGTTTACAAGTTTCTGTGCCCGCGGTTATAGAAATAACAGGCGTGCGCGTTTTTCTGGAAGGGAGATTTGAATTATGGAAGATTTTTCAATCAGTTCAAAGAGTTACCTGGGAAACCTCGAAAGAGTGTCCCAGGATAAATGCGCACGCACACTAACAAGCTGTTATCAGCCATGAGTGATTGGAGAAATCGCTAGATGAAAATGGATTTTGATTACATGTCTACGCTGATGCGAGTCTTCATTGAAAGTGAGAGTGCTCATACTTCATGGCAAGATGTTGAAGACGCTGGTTTAGACCTCGGTGGAAGTGACAATAAATCCCAGTCTTTTCAAAAGTTTCACTTTCATTTGCACCAAATGCTTGATAATGAGCTGATCTCCAATGCATACCGGCGTATGGATAATCTAGAGGATGTAGGCCTTCATTTGTATCTTAGTGGAGAGTACAAAATTGATTATGATTTTCCTCTCAGACTTACCCAGAAAGGTTACGATTTCGCTGCAGCGCTCAATAACCGGGAGGTTTTGAGTAAGTTGAAATCGGAACTGCGGGATGCACCCTTCAAAACGGTATTCGAAGGTGGCCAGCAGTTATTGACACACTACTTTACCAAGAAAATTGATGAGCTTACTAAAGAAGGCTAATAACAAACCGCTGAAACTCGCTACGGCCACAGAAAGCGTGGCCTTCACTAGGACTCGCTTCGCTCGCCTTCTAGCGGAGCGTTATGTTTCAAGGAGATCAAATGCCAATTCCTGACTCAGTAATCGATGATATTAGAGCTGCTGCAAAAGAAGTCTGGCCTGACGACAAGGAAATGCAAACCTATACAGTCAAGGAAGAACTTGATGCATACAGGAATTTCGTGGCGCTGGATTATTCATGTGTTTCTGATGAAGAAAAAGAGTCCTTAATTCAAGAAGCCAAGGAAAGTTTCGACACATGGGAAGAGCGTTTCTCCTCTATTCAAGATGAGCTAGAAGCCATCGCTGAATTAAAAGAACTTATCAGCGCTAAACAGGGTGACGAGTTATTTAACCAATGGATACTTGAAGCTCGAACAGAGAATGAAAATTACTTTAGGGGGCAGCTTGAATACGTGCAAGAAAAAGTCTCAAGCTATGAGTCGATCCAAAGGACTCGGGCAGAAATAGATCCTCTGAAAAATATATTAATTGATATCGAGAATATCATAGGTAGTGAGTGTTACAATGGCAATATTCAAAATTATGGAAGTTGGGGTGACCTTGAGAGTGAAGGGCGCTCATTTCGTTATCCAGTCAAATTTTTCGATGGTGAAAATGAATTCAAACGGAAAACCGTACCCCGAGACATCCCAGCCGAACAGTTAATCAGTGGGTACTACCCATTTGGCGCTAATGAGTTAAACATATATAGGGCTCTACATAAGGTTCTTAAATACCTAGAGGCTGAACATGGGCTTAAACTACCAAAAACTTAGTATCAAGTTTGAAGTGCGACAGAAATAATTAGATTTCATAGTACATTTCCTCAGGTGTCTTGTAGTTTAATCGTTTTCTTGGTCGTGAATTGA
>PBQA01000032.1 GCA_002724925.1 Oceanospirillaceae bacterium | reverse complement strand
CGGGACGGAAATTGTCGTGATAGGGGCTGTCGTCACGATACTGGAAGGGAAACCAGTAGCCGGACAGCCGGTAGTAGCCGATGAAGCGCAGATAGTGATCGGCGCGGGCGGGATCGGCGACGATCATGCCCCGCTGCACCAGGAGCGAACGCTGAGCAGCAAGGTCAAGGGCTTGTTTTTGAAAGGGAATTCTAGGCAATAAAAAAACCCGCCTGTTGCGCATCGTTGAGAGGCGTGGCGGGTATGTTGACCCTTATATGCCCTTGGATGCTCTGAATGTCAATCGGAAGCGCGAGCGCGCGGTGCGTTACCTTCCTACCGTTGGCAGCAACGCAACGGAAGAATTTTCATCAGGAAGAGGCGACTGCGTGTCGTTGGTAGGCGCTCATTGAGCGCCCACCTCGACGATGCAGAACTCGGAAGCGTCATAGCCCTGATCTTCGTCGCGTTCTCCGGCGGCGATTTCCGCCTCTATGTCGGCAAGGAACTCGTCGATCTCGGCTTGGGCCTCCTCGATGGTGGCAAAGGTCTGAGGCTCGTCGGTGCCGTCTGCGTTGCA
Organism: Oceanospirillaceae bacterium; assembly: GCA_002724925.1. Taxonomy (GTDB): domain Bacteria; phylum Pseudomonadota; class Gammaproteobacteria; order Pseudomonadales; family Oceanobacteraceae; genus Thalassolituus. The sequence goes on along the minus strand of PBQA01000032.1, from coordinate 28,837 downwards.
GACGCGCCAGGTGTTCACCCAGCCGTCGCAGAAGGTGTAATGCTGAACCTCGTAGCGCGTGGGCTCCACGTTGTCGGTTTCGCCAGCGGCAACCGGATCGGTGTCGGTTTTGGTAAGTGCGTTCATGGAAGTGTTTCCTCTTTCCGTTTGGGTTCTTGTCCTGTTGGACGCGAAAGAGGCAGACGGGTCGCATAAGCCTGAAGGAGCACAGGGGTAACACGGTCGGGAGCTCGCCCCCGAGTGGTGCGGGCACCCCTTGATCCAAAGGCGCGGCCGGTCAGATCAGCGGTCCAGAATAAAGGACAAGGGCCGGGAAGGAGGAGATAATACTTTCAGCTATGTACTCGCCGCACCAAAGCGGCTTGTTTGCTGTCGTATTGATATTCGGCAATGGTGCCATCCTTGATCCGCTCAACAGCTTCATCGATCACAAAGAGCGGTACAAAAAACCATTCACGTGGGACCACGGGCCGCCCGAAGCGATCCATGATCTCGATATCGAGCTTGGCGGGCTCGAAGATGCGGTGAATGAGGTTTTCGAGCTTGGTGCGGTTGATATTGTAGAGCTCATAGGTCGCGACGACATCAACATTGGCCATCAGGAACGTTGGTTGAAGATGCGCACCGGCAATCCGCCGCTCCACGTCCATGTTCGTGACACCAATTTTGTGCACCAGGTCACGGTTTTCAGCGACCATCGGGTGATCAGATCGGCTGCGCAGTACGTAGATCGTGCCGCTGGCCTCGTCGCCCTCGGCGGCATCGGCGGCGAAGAGTGGCCCGGCAGTTGGATCGGTGATCCGCCTGCCCGCGTCATCCTTGTTCAAGGCGCGTTGCAGTGAGCGCATGAGCATGTTGCTCTCGGTGCCATTGTCGAAGATGACCCTCAGCCGCGCATCGGTGCGGCCTTGATCGGTCAGTATGGTCTCGCCCTTCTCAGCGACATAGGCTTTTTGACCGCCGACAATAAAGAAGCGCCCCTTTTCTATCTCGGCCTTCATCTCGAAGGGTCGGGTCTCGCGCAAACCGGTATCAAGCTCTAGTTGCACCTGGTCGAAAAGCGGTTTGAACCGCTCGAAGTCTTCGCACTTTTCACGGTTGGCGATCTCCTCCGCCGCCCGTTTTTCGGCACTTGATCGAACGTGTTTTAGCTCGGCGATGGGTGGCAACTCCGCCTCGACCCCAAGCTCGGCCAGCAGGGCATCATCGTCCAGCTCGTCTTCGGCGACGTCAGGCATGGCTGCATGTCCGGCCAGCAGCCCCTGATGATCCATCGGCTCGATCAGAGTGCGGGCGTCGGTCAGTGCCCGGAGACGGTCGAGGCGCACGGCATAGAGCCGCTCGAAGATGTCTCGGTCCTCGCCATGCTGAGGCGCGCGTCCATGTTCCTCGGTGAAGCGCTGTATCTCCTCGAAGCCCGCGATGATCCGCTCTTCGAGCGGCGTGCGGCTGCCAGTCTTCTTCGCGTCAACCTCGACGCCAAGCTCGGCGAGAAGGACGTCGTCGTCATCGGTGAAATTCTTAGCCATTGGCCGCTTCCTGCTTCATGCGGGCGAGGAAGGCCACGCCTTCGGCCATGCGTTTTTCCCAGGCATCGGGCGAGGTGATCGACGGCAAGCGCCCGCGCTCTTGTTTGAATTTCAGGGCGCGCTTGGCCAGATCGCGCGCCTCTTCCGGCGTCAGCTGCACCTTCTTTGCGGAAATCACCGCCGCTACCTGCTTCAGGCTCGCCTCGCTCATGGTCTTAGCGAGAATGGCATAGGCCTCTGAGAACGGGTTGATCCGGTCGATCAGGTCGATGTCGAGCTCGCGCACGTCCATGGCAAACTTGCGCACGCCATGAATCAGGGCGTTGCTGCCTGTCTTGTCGGTACCGTCATCGTCGAGCGCCGCTTCCTTGGCCTTCTGGGTCAGGTTGAGCGCGGCGATAGCGTGCTGGCGCACGGCCTCCTGATCGTGATCGTCGAGTTCGGGATACCGCGCTTTGATGATCTTGCCCATGCGCAGCTGGGTGAGCTCTTCGGCAAGGGTTTCTCCTCCGGCATGCTCGCCGTCGAACAAACCCTTTTCGAGGGTCGCCTTATCCTGAACAAAGGTGGCAATCACCTCGTTCAGGTCTTCCTGACAGATACGCTCCGCTTCCTTGGTCTTCGGCTCGGCAAGCCCCTTGATCTCGATCTGGAACTGGCCGGACTCCTCGTCAAACCCGACATTGCATTTGTTCGGATCATAACCGCCTTCGCCATAGTCGAAGCCCTCGACCGGGCCGCTGGTCGCCGTCTTGCGCGTGAAGTTGAAGCGCGGCGCGAGCACCTGCTCCATGAGCAAGCTGGCCGCAATGGCCTTCAGCGTGTCGTTGACCGCCTCGGTCACGGCTTCTTCGGAGGCATCGGGTTCGGCGATCAGGTTGGTGAAGCGCGCGCGGGTCTTACCCTCGGCATCGCGGGTCGCGCGCCCGATGATCTGCACGATCTCGGTCAGGCTCGACCGATAGCCAACGGTCAGCGCGTGCTCGCACCAAATCCAGTCGAAGCCTTCCTTCGCCATGCCAAGGGCGATGATGATGTCCACATGGTCACGGTTGTTCTTCTGGGCAGGGTCTTTGAGCGCCGCCGATACCTTGTCCCGCTTGGCCGCGTCGTCGTCCACAAGGTCGGCGATGCGCAGCACGCGCCCGTCCGCACGTTTGACAAGCTGGAAGCCCGTGGCGGGGTCAGTGCCCTGCCAGTCGCCAAGCTCCTCGATGATGTGCTCGACCTCCCTGATCTTGTCCTTCGTGCTTTCGCGCGAATTGACGGACGGGATGTGGATGATAGTCTTCTCAGTTGGATCGAGCACCTTCAGGATGTCATCGGAATAGGCACCGGTGTAGAAGAAATACCCGATGTCGAGCGCCTTCAGATGCTTATAGCCGTTGAGCTGCTCGTAGTAGGTATAGGTGACGGTATCGAACTTCGCCTCGTCATGGGGCATCAGCACCGGCTCGGCATCGCCCCGGAAATAGCTGCCGGTCATGGCCACCACATGCACCCGGTCGCGGGCGATCAGCTCAGCGAGCTGCGCGCCCAGCTTGTTGTCGGGGCTGGCGGAGACGTGGTGGAACTCGTCCACCGCGATGAGACAATCGTCGAAGGCGACCACGCCGAACTTCTCGACCGCGTTGCGGAAGGTAGCGTGCGGACAGACCAGGATGCGATCTTCGCTGTTCAGGAATGCCCCAACGGACGCGGCCTTACTACCATCCTCGCCGGGCGCGTTGCACAGGTTCCACTTCGGCACCACCTGCCAGTCTGCCCAAAAGCCAAACTTCGAGAGCGGCTCATCGGCAAAGCTCGATCCGATGGATTTCTCCGGCACGGTGATGATCGCTTTGGACAGCCCCTGATTGTGGAGCTTGTCCAGCGCGATGAACATGAGCGCGCGCGACTTGCCGCTCGCCGGGGGCGACTTGATCAGCAGGTATTGCTCGCCCCGCTTTTCATAGGCACGCTCCTGCATCGGGCGCATCCCAAGCTCGTTCGACTTGGTTGAGGTGCCATTCTGGGCGTAAGTAACGGAGACGGAGGGGACTGATTTATTGTTTTTATTGGTCATTGCCGCTCCTTTTTAATTTTTTTGATAGTAACTTTTCCCGGTCGTCAGACATTAGAAGCAATCCGACAAGGCTGCCCCGCTTGAGACCTGAATCATTGTGTCCCAGATCACGTCGGATCGCGCGCAACAGGTCATCCGCCACCAGTAGCGACTCCGAAGGGTCGTCTTGTCCGACCAGGTCTGCGCTCCTAGTCTCGTACAGAGAAAGGGCGTCGATGACCGCTCCATCCCCCCAGACCATCAGCTCCCTCTTAAAATCGAAGAGGCGGCTCATCATCTCGGATTCTGGGACTTCACCCTCGCCCTTAACTGACTTGAATAAATCGAATATCAGATCGACTAGTCGCTTGTAGGCATTCTTCTTTTCTATGAAATGTCGTGAGTTTATCTCGCGGCGCCGACTTGAATAATGACTCCATATACCGCCAACCATAACGGCGATCGCACCGATTACTGCCGCAGTGATTCCTGGGTCAGCCTTCAACAAGCTATCGACAAAAAGCCACCCGCCAGCTGAAATCGCAGCAAGAATCAGGATGACAAGACCGATCGAGATCGCTGTTTTCATGCCGCCCCCTTCTTGGTCATGCGGGTGTAGAGCTCGAACAGCTTTTCGAGGCGTTCGGTGTCGTTCTTGAAGCGGCGGCCGATGTAGATACGCTCAAGGGTTTCGTCATTGCGGTCGTGGGCGGCGCGCAGGTCAGCGGGCATCTTCTCGGGGTCGTAGAGATCGGCGATGGTCGCGGGGAAATGCGCCTCGCGCGCCAGAAGGATATCCTCGGCGCAGCGGGTCAGGTCTTCCTTGTTTTTCTCGGTCAGCTTGGGGATGGGAAAGGTATTCCATCCCAATGTGTTTGAGTAGCGGTATCGAGTCTCTAACTTGCCGCAGACGGCTCCCACCCAAACAAGGTGCAACTTCGATACTAGGATCGCCAAGCTCCATGAGGGTGCATCATAAATGGCAAATGCGGCATCGGATACGATGCCCCCCTTCGGAAGCAATCCTACAGGAAGATGTGATCTTGTTTCGCTAGAATGCCTCGGAATGATAATTGACTTGTTCCCGGGCTTTCCCTGAATCTGGCGAAAGCGATGTCCGAAACTCGCTGCGGATCGTGTCTCCTTTGCTTTACTATCCGAGCGGAATTTGCTGACCGCATCGAAACGCTTGTGTAGGGCGGGGATCGCAGATGCAGCGCCTTTTTCGGCATCTTCTACCCAGAGGCAAATCCTTGGTGAAGCTTTGATGAAGTCTTCCGAGCCAAAGTAGGGTCTAAGAAACCTCTGGGCATTGGGGTAGTCTTTCGCAATCTGCCTAGCTTCATCGACGGACATTATCAGGTTTCCGCCATCGGTTGGCTTGTTGCCATAGATCATAAGGGGCCGATCCGCCGAAGGCTTGGAAACCGCTTCGACGTATACGTCCTTTGCCGGAACGAGATATGCGTTGAGCTTTTCCACCTCTGTCTCAGTCGTATTCCCCTCCGCGTCAATTTCAAAAATACGTTTCTTACGGCCTGCGATGTTGGAAATTCCAATTATGGCAACCGTTACACCTGCATTGTTGGCCGCCAAATTGCTCCACCTAAATGAAGTATGCGCGAAGAAAATCTCAGCTTCGTTGGTCAATACCAACGGCCAGAACATTGGCACTAGTTGTCCTTGGCAAATGGAATTTGTAGAAACAAATGCCACACTTGAAGGCTGCCACTGCATGTATTGAAATGCTTTCCAAAACCACCCCATGACATAATCAAAAGACTTCCAATATTTGCTTTGATCCTCGAAAAGCGCTTGGAGATCAGATTTTTGGTCTGCTGTTTGAGAGCTGAGACCTGCGTAAGGCGGATTCCCGCACATATAGGTCTCGCCACCTTCGTTTTCGAAGTCGATCTCTGCTTGATTGACCGGTGACATGAACAAATCATCGGCATGGTGCTTCACCCCCGTCCCCGTGGGCGGACAGATGCTCAGCCAGTCGAGCCGCAGGGCATTGCCGCAAGTGATCCAGTTCATGGCATCAAGCGGCAGAAACTCGGCAAGTGCCTCCTTCTGGCCGCGGTAGGCCACGTCGCACTGATACTCGGCGATGATCAGCGCCAGCCGCGCGATCTCGGCAGGGAAGTCGCGCAGCTCGATCCCGCGAAAATTGGTAAGGGGGATGTCGGTGCGCCGGTCGGCCTCGCCACGCCGCTTGTTGATCTCGGCCTCAATCGCCCGCATCTCCTTGTAGGCGATGACCAGAAAGTTCCCCGATCCGCAAGCGGGGTCGAAGACCCTGATCCGCGCCATGCGGTTGCGCAGATTGAGTAGCTTGCGCGGGTTATCCCCGGCCTCTTCCAGCTTTTCGCGCAGGTCATCGAGGAAGAGCGGATTGAGCACCTTCAGGATGTTCGGGACGGACGTGTAGTGCATCCCCAGAGCGCCGCGTTCCTCGTCATCGGCGACGGCCTGGATCATCGAGCCGAAGATGTCAGGGTTGATCTTTTGCCAGTCGAGCTTGCCGATATGCATCAGGTAGGATCGCGCGATCTTGGTAAAGCGCGGCACGTCGGTGCTGCCCGAAAACAGCCCGCCATTCACGTATGGGAACACATTGGCCCAACGAGGCAGGTTGGCGGCGGCCCGGTCGGCAATCGGCGTGTTCATGGCCCGGAACAGCTCGCCGATCACCTCATGGGTGTTGAAGCCGTCCCGATCCGACATCTGGTCGATGGTCGCGGTGAACAGGTCTGAGCCGTTGAGGATATCGGTATCCTCAGCGAAGAACATGAAGATCAGCCGCGCCATGAAGTGGTTCATGTCGTGGCGGCGCTCCTCACGCCCCCAGTCCGGGTTGTGGCGCAGAAGCTCGATATAGAGCCGGTTGAGCCGCCCGGTCGCCTTGATGTCAAAGGCGCTTTCGCGGATTTGTCGGACGGTTGAGATACCAGCCAGTGGCAGGAAAAAGCCGAAGTGATCGGGGAAGTCTGGATAGTCGCAGACCACGACCTCGCCGCTGTTCAAGTCTTCAGCCTGAAACTCAGTGCCATCGGTCGCGAGGATGAACTTCGCCTTGGCCCGCGTCGTCGCCGGGCTGGCCCGCAACGCGGACAGGGTCTCGGTGACCGCGCCGGGGGCACAAGTCTTGATATGGATATTGCTGGTCTGAAGCACGCCGCCGATGTCGGACTTGTTCGACGTGCCGGAGCGCAGGCGCTTGATGGTGGTGGCCTTGTTGCCAAACGCTTCCAGGAAGGCGAAGGCGAACTCACCAGCGTTGAACGGTGCCTCTGCCAGCGCGGAGACCGCCTCTTCGATCTCAACAGCGTTCATCAGCGGTCCCCATCGGGCACGGGCCGCAGCCCGTCCTTATCATGGTCTGTGATTGGCGCGGGCATGGGCTCCCGCACCGGCAGGTCGAGCTCGACGCCGCCCAAGGGCGCAACCCGTGCCCGGATCGCAGCGGCCAGATTCTGAGTTGGCGTCGGTTTCATAGTATTCGTCACGTCAATCCAACCCATTTCCCGCAGACAGGACAGGTGTCGTCTGCGCGACCTGATCGGCCTGCCAGTCGCCGTAAGAGGTGTTGGACCCATCCAGCTTCCAGGACAGGCGTCCGTTGTCAGGCCGTCCAAGAATGACAGCAGAGGCCGCGCTTGGGCTGCGAAACGCAACATCCTCAGCAAAGCGCAAGTGCCCGCCGTTGCTGGCTATCAGCTTTCCAGCTTTCATCAGCTGAGTGTGCCGTTTCGAGTAGCTGTGATCAGCCTTGCTCGACCACGCAGCGACGGCGGCAGAGCCTTCCAGGACGACAAACTCGCCGTCGATCTCGCGCGCCTGGGCCTCGATCCCGTGCTTCTTGCTGCTCAACCGGAAGAGCGGGCTTGCATCGTCGCTGATCGCGTCTGCTCCTTCCGAGGAAGCCTTCCGAGCGGGAGCCTTAGATTGTCGCAGGAAATCCAGCCCTAGAACCGGCAGCATCAGTCGCAACTGTTCGATGAAATACTCCATGTCGGAGGCATCGGCTTCCGGCAAGGCAACCAGAGGCGGTGCGGTGCCGTTGACGACGCTGGCAATGCTCGCTGCATTCGCAATGGCGATCAGGCGCGCTTCAAGATAGCGCGCATGGGCTTTGGTGATGTTCTGATCTTTGCTGGTAACAACGCAGGTACGTTCCCAGAAGTCTTTGCTATCGTCCTTGCTGTGCTGGATCAGGCGCTTTCGGACATTATCGCTCTCGCCAATATACACTTGAAGCGTGTCGGGGTCGTCGGGCGCGGGACCAGTCAGAAAGTAGATACCTGTGCGATCAAGCTCAGGCCGAGACAGGAAGGCTGGCAGGCCGCTTCGCGAACCGGTCAACACATGCCCGGTCCAATTCATAATCTCCGCCGTGATGAGCCCCGAAGCGGTGCCATCGGCAAGAAACAATCGAACGGATCGGCCTAGCAATTCACTCACGCCAGCGCCCCTCACACCAGCCGAGGCTGCGCATCGCGCGGGGGCAAGGCATCCTTGGTCGGCAGGTGCCGGATGGTGGCGCCGGTTTCCCGGTCGGCCTGGACTAGCTCGAACTGCGCTTGCAGGTTGAGCCAGAACTGCGGATCGGTGCCGAACCAGTGCCCGAACCGCAGGGCGGTGTCGCCGGTGATCGAGCGCTTGCCCGCGATGATCTGGCTAATCCGGTTGGGCGGCACGTCGATCTGGCGCGAGAACTCGGTCGGCGTGATGCCGAGCTCGTCGAGCTCGTCCTTGAGGACGGTGCCGGGATGTACGGCGCGCATGAACATGATCGGACCTCCTGTTACCTCGTCTGTCGGCGCGGCTGTCACCGATGGTAGTCCACGATTTCCGCGTCTGACGGCCCAGCCTGGCCGTCAGGCCATTCAAAACACACCCGCCATTGCTGGTTGATGCGGATCGAGTATTGCCCTGCCCGATCACCCTTGAGGGCTTCGAGCCGATTGCTCGGCAAGGCCCGTAAAGTGGCCAGATCAGGGGCGGCGTTGAGGATCGCAAGCCGCTTTGCGGCCTGCGCCTCGAACCCCTGAAACGCCCGGACAAACGCACCGGATGCGAACTCAGCCGTCTGTTTGTCGCGATAGGACAGGATCATTTGCCATCAAGCTAAGGGCTTTGACGCTATACGTCAATCGTCAATAACCCCTTGCCTGCTGTTTGTTGGCATCACCGCCCCAACCGCTTGTCCCGCCCGTTGCCACCGCGCCCGCGCCCGTCATCATCGTCGTCGCGGTAGCGGCGCGGGGTGAGACTACGACCGGGGCTGCGCTCTGGCCGGTTCTTGCGAGCCTCGCGGATGCTCTTGCCGCTGGTGATCTCGGCATGCAGGCGTTTCGCCTCGGCCCGGAACTCCTTGCGCTCCATGTCGTGCATGAAGCTGTAGGACCGGGCGAGCGAGGCGCGCTGCTCGTTCTGCCGGGCTTCGAGCCGGACCCATTCGGCAGCATCGCGCTCGGCCCGGCGCTGTTGTGCCTGGCTGATCTGTTTCTCGATCTTCGCGGCCTTGCCGATCAGCTTGAACACGAAGCCGATGATGCCCTTCGGGCGCTTCTGCTCATCGGATCGGGTCTCCTTCTCCGCCCGGCGCTCCTGCCGTTTGGTCAGCCGCTCGCGTTCCAGCTTCTGGGCCGCCTCCCGGCGGCGCTCGGCGGCCTCGGTGTCGCGCTTCTGCTCGGTCACCAGCTCCTGCCATGCCTCGCCCACGGCCTGCCGGAACCGGTCCTGCTGCGCCCCGGCAAGCCGGTTGCGCGCCCGGATCGTCCGGTTGTGCTCGACCCGGCTCTTGCCGCCGTCGATCTCCGGCCAGCGGATTTCCCGGCCCTCGGGGTAGCGTTCAGAGACGCGGTTGTCGTTCGCGACCTTCGACGGCGGCACCTTGTCGATAGCGGCCAGCTCGTTCGCCTTCGGCCCGATATGCACGGTCGGCTCGCGCTCGATGCCCTGGGCTTCGAGCGACCGGCGGTCGATCCGGGCGGCATGGCCCGCCTTCTCAAGCGCCTCGTTGGCGCAGCGCTCCCACGTCATGCGCAGCCATTCAGTGCCGTTGGGCTCAAGCCCGGCCTTGGTGCGGTCGCGCTCGCTGTCGGACAATCGGAGCACCCGCTTGCCGGTGTCGATATCCTTGTCGCGGAAGGCGAAGTGGGCATGCGGGTTCTGGGCATCCTTGCCCATGTCGTGGATCGCGGCGACCCACGGCACCCGGCCTTTCGTCACTTCACACGCGAAGGCGGTGACCAGCTCGGCCCGTTCAATGGCATCGAGCTCGCGCGGCAGCGCCACCATCACCTTGTCGATGACGCGGGCGTTCTTCCGGGACGCCTGCTCCTCGGCATCCATCCAGCGCATGGCAGGCGTGGTCTCGGACGGCATGTGCTCGGCGATGATCTCGGACGCGGCACGCGGCCGGGTGATGTATTTCAGATGCGCGGACGCCGTGCCGGGCTGATGGGTCGCCCGGCCGATGCTCTTGTGGTTGAGGGAGTAGATCGCCATCGCCTTGGGTCCGTGTCCTGTCCGTCGCGTCCTGCTGCTTGTTGCTTCTGTCTTCTGCCGGGCCAGTGGCTGGAGCCACCCCGGCGCGGGTTTCCAAAGGGGCAAGGCTCCTTTGGGGTCGGTTCAGGGCGACAAGGCCCTGACGGTGGGGTTCAGGGGGCGAGCGGTTGCCCTCCTGGCCGGTTCTCAGGGTGGACCCTGAGCGGGGGTTTGGTGTCGGAAGGGGGACGCTCCCCCTCTCCCCCCTTGGGCCGACGCGGGGAGGTTTCGGAACCCCGGAGGGGGTTGCCGAACCAGGGTGCAGGGGCTCGGAGGCCACCTGCCCGGCACCACTTCCGGGGCCGGGTGCGCGCGGGTTTGGCACAAACCCATAAGTGCGCACTACTAATCTGATACCCTATCCACTGGCGCTGAGGCAAGCCGTTTCGAGCGCTGACGTTGCGTCTTTGTTCTAGGCCGCTCCGGGACGGCTGATCCCGGTCGGGAGCGTGAGGGGCGATCCTCTCGCCAGGCTCTGCCGATGGGCCGTCTCTCGCAAACGGTCCCTGAGAAGGAGCCTACCCCGGCGTAAGGAAAGTGCTGACCGCGATCCGCTTGGGCGCTGCCGGATGATGCTGCCGGATCGGTCATGCCTGACCCCGTTGCCGGTGAGCTGAACGAACGACGATGAGGACAGCGCGCTGATCCCCTGCCCCGGCTGACGCGCGCGCCTGAGACTGCATCGGGTCGCCGCCTGCCGCCACCTGCCAGAACGGTTTCCACGAGGCGCGTGGACCCTCCGTCCTTCGGTGGCCCCCGCCGTCTTGTGCCCCGCTGCCGGTCGGCGGCATCGCGACCGGGGACAGGGTGCCAGCACCTCCACACCCCCGGTGCCCGCACCCTGGGTGTCGTCGTCGCCTGCTTGTGAAGATGGATCAGCCTGCCCGCGCCCCGTCCCGAATATCCCTCAGCACCGATCTTGCCATGAACAGGGCAGATCGCCGAGGAGAAATGTGATCATCCGGGATGGAACAATTAGTCTTATCCCATAATCACCACACCTAAATTGGCCGCGCTAGTGCATTAGGTGACGCTGGTTTCATATCGGGGGCATAGAGGGCTGTTTGTATAGTGTAGTGACGGCGACCATGATTTGGCTCCGTCAGCACCTCGGCGGCACGGCCTTCGCGTACCATGGCATCGAAACGGCGATGAGAGGCTGGATTATCGTGATTGACGCTTACATGAACCTCGCTAACCCCCAACTCGTGCGCCTTGGCCAAGCTTAATGGCAACATGGCGCTGCCAAAGCCCGAACCACGGGCAGAGGGTCTAATCAGACTATGGGTATGACCGCCCCATTGGGTGATCGGGATCAATGTGTCGGGCGTGCGGATCCAGGCCTCACCCACCGCCTGAGCTTTATCCCGGTTCACGAGCACCGCCGTGTGGGTTGGTAAGCGCCAGGGTTCAGGCTGGGCTAGGGCCTCTTGGGCGGATACATAGCCGTAAAAATTACCTGCCACACGATCCGGGGTCCAAGCATTGTCGCCTTGGAACCGCTCGGCCATATCGCCGCCACGGATGACCGTGCCGTCATCACGGTGCTTTACATCCTTAGCGTAAAAATCGCGCAGCATGTCCACATAGCTACGCCGAAGGGCTGCATCACCGGCGATCTCACGCAAAGAAACAAGCTCTAGTTGATCATTAGCAGACCCAAATCGGTGCCGCTGCCATGCTTTTAGCTCAACCATGATCGTGCCATTTCCCGACGATGTACCAAGATTATTATATACATTCTGTCAAACAGCTCATTGGCCATGAGCTTCCTGCACAACCAATTTAGGGGATAAGGTAATGGCTATCAACTCCTTGACAATTTTCCCATGAAACACCTCGCCACCAACACGCCTCTCATTATCGGCCATCGCGGTGCTGCTCTTTGGGTTCGGTGCCTTCAATGATCGGGCTGTGACCAGTGCCGGGATCGTCGTCACAACGCTCGGGCGCAAGATCGACGATGCTGAGCGGTTCCGTCCGGTGCTGCGCAAGCGGAGCGACCGGGCGGCGGGTACGCTCGGGATCAGGGGTTAGGTGGGTGCTGTCAGTCGCTCGCGGAACCACGCCGCAAGTTCCGGTTCAGAGACCGTGCCAGCGGCAACCCCCTCCATGAGGCGGATCGCATCGAGCTGGTCGAAGCTGAGCCGGTAGCCGTTATCGACGAGGAATAGTCGCGCGGCAATCCACGCCGTGCGCTTGTTGCCGTCCACAAAGCCGTGGTTCTTCGCAAGACCGTAGGCATAAGCCGCTGCCAGATCGGGCGCGTCCGGCTCACCGTAGTTGGCGAGATTGACCGGCCGGGCAAGGGCACTCTCGATGCCGCCTGCATCGCGGATGCCCTCGGAGCCGCCATGCTCGGCCAGCTGCCGGTCATGGACGGCGTTGATCACGGTCGGATCAATCCAACGCCAGTTAAAGGGTGGTGGGTTCGATTCAGCACTCACTTCGCAAGAGCACGCAGCACTTCACGGTCGTCGTGCATGATCTCGTCGGCCAGGTCCATCTGACGGGCGAATTCGGGATTGTAGGGGGTCAGGCGATAGCCGCCGTCCGCCGCCTCGGTCAGGTAGAGCGTGTCGCCCTTCTTGACCTTCAGATGGGCCATGACCTCCTTGGTCAGGATCACACCCGACGAAGCCCCGACCGTGGTGATTTTGAGCGTCTGCATGCGGCATCTCCGATCTATATAATGATGATTATATAGCGGATATCGGCACGGTGCGCAACGGTGCTGCCCCTGCCCCGGCTGACGCGAGCGCCTGAAACTGCATCGGGTCGCCGTCTGCCGCCACCTGCCAGAACGGTTTCCATGAGGAACATGGACCCTCCGTCCTTCGGTGGCCCCCGCCGTCTTGTGATCCGCTGCCGGTCGGCGGCATCGCGACCGGGGACAGGGTGCCAGCACCTCCACACCCCCGGTGATCGCAGTCACGGCAATCGGGGGAGACAGGACATGACCAGGCAACACATCATCGACGGGGTGATCATCGCGGTGCTGCTGGTCGGGATCGGTGCCTTCCACGACAAGGCTGTGACCAGTGCCGGGATCGTCGTCACGACGCTCGGGCGCAAGATCGACGATGCTGAGCGATTCCGTCCGGTGTTGTACAACAGGCTTGACCGCCCGGCAGGCACGCTTGGGATCAGGGGCTAGTCGGGTGCTCGCCGCATCCAAGGGACGCTACCGCCGCCCGGCGCTTGCGCTCCATCTCTTCAATCGCGGCTTGGAGCTCCGGCGAAACCGAATTGTTCGGCCCTGGCGGCGGCAGGGAAGCCAGGTGCCGCCAGCGCTGATCTAGGCCCGCAAGTGACACCTCGTTGGTATGACCGCGCCGGGTTTGTCGGCGGAACAGGCTTTCTAGTTCGCTCGATATGGGTTTGCCCTCGCGCATCCGCTTGGCAGTCCAGAGCGTGACGTCGACCATCTCTAAGCCCGCGCTTTCATCGCCAGGCTTGTATTCAGGCGGGAACGCCGGGAGTGTCGAATAATCGAACTCAGGCATGCCTGGGCCTAGTCTGGATTTATGACCGCGCAGCTTTTCGTAAAAATCTGCCAATTCCGCCTGTGCCTTATTAAACTCGGTCTGGCGGTCGACAGTTACCTTATGCACTTTCTGCCCCATAGCCGTCGCCTCCATGCCGATCCCTTGTAGAACAGATTGAAAGCCAACTAAATTTGGGGAGATCTGTAACGAGGTGTCGTAGTTGCCCACGCCGTAGCTAATGGCATCGGGATGTGCGTCTGCCCAGCGGATGGCTCCGTCGATGATCTCTCGCGAACGGGCATCAGGCAGACTGTTGATGTTGGCAAGAAGCCGCCTGTGGACGTTCTGAAGCATAGTAGCACTGCGTGCGGAATTTCTCTCGAGTCGTGCCTTCCATGCTGCTTTGGCGATGTCATGATCGAAGAGATGCGCTACTTTGAAGAGCAATGGGTAACGCAACGGTGTCCAATAATGGCTCCATGAGACCGCATCATTCACGCCAGCATCGAAGACCTGGTCGAAGTAGCTAATGATCGCATGGTCGGCCTTGTTCACCGTGAAGACCGAAAATCGCAAATCGTTTCTTTTACTGAATTGTTCGATCCGCCCGGCAATAGTTGTCAACTTTGCGACGCCGAGCTCGTTGGCGTGGATGCGGTTGACACCCAACTCTCTTCTAAGTGTCCGCAGCAAAGGTTCGGCAATGACGTCCAGATTGGCACGCGCTCCGAGGACGCCATAATAGAGCAAGGGCTGGGCAGGGTCGAATAGGTGCAGCCCCGTGTTACCGCTCTCATCTACGAAATAATACATACCCGCCCTCGATTGCCTGACCAAATCATATCCGACCGGGAGTTTCGCATTCGGCCAACCTGCCGCCAAGCCCCGAGTCTGACGGTCCGCATCGGAAACCCGCGATAGGTTGAGTGCGAAGGTTCGCTGTGTCGGGCACGACCGTCGGCTCAGGGCTCAGAACCGTCATACGCGGCGCAAAGCTCTAAGGTCAGCTTTGTCCAGCACGAGAGTAACCAAAAATAATCAGCCCCCTACCCCACCAACCCAACACAAGCCCGCACCAGGTCGGCGGCGAAGCCCGCCCTTCCCTGCTTCAGTTCCAGCCATGCGAGCCGCATGATCGGGGGTCGCAGGGCGGGATCGACTACAATCATCTGGCTGAGCGCCACCAGTTTCAGGCGATAGTGCCGCGCCTGCCCGAAGTACTCTGTCGGATGGGTCTCGAAATCATCACCGACGATCCCGCCATAGCGCTGGTGCCGGTCGCCGCGCACGGCGAGCAACTGATCGCGAATGGCGCTGATCTCTGGATCGGGCACGGGATCAGGCACCGGCCTGCTCACACCTTGCCCGGCTCGGCGATGTCGGCGGCGGTGAGCCGGGTCAGCGCGTCCCGGCTCTGGCTGGCGCGCGGGGTCGCGGTCAGCCGCAACGCCTGTTGCCGCAGGCAGGCCTCGAAGTAATTGCGCACGGTGCGACCATTGCCGAACCGGCCGTCGCGCCGCCCGTGAATGCGCTTCAGCGCCGTGGCGGCTTTGCGGGCCGCGTCGGCGTCGAGCTGGTAGGCCTGCGCCTCACAGAACCGCTGGAAGATCGCCATGAGCTCGTCGGCGGCATAGTCGGGGAAGTCGATGGCGGTCTGGAACCGGGAGCGCAGCCCCGGATTACCCTTCGTCAGCAGCTCCTGCATCTCGTCGGCGTACCCGGCCAGGATCACCACCAGCCGGTCGCGGTGATCTTCGAGGGCGCGCAGCAGCTCCTCGATGGCCTCCTTGCCGTAATCGGTCGAGCCGGTTTCAGCGCGGAGACTGTAGGCCTCGTCGATGAACAACACGCCGTCGAGCGCCTTGTCGATCACGGCGCGGGTCTTCGGAGCCGTCTGGCCGATATAGCTGCCCACCAGGTCGGCCCGCGTCACCTCGACCACGTGGCTGCCCTTGAGTAAGCCGATCTGGTGATACATCTCGGCGATGATCCGGGCGACCGTGGTCTTGCCAGTGCCGGGGTTGCCGGTGAACACCAGATGCAGCGAGATATCCGGCACGGGCAGGTGATGGCGCTGGCGCGCCGCACGCACCTCGGCAATCGCGGTCAGCGCCTTCACCTCAGCCTTCACCGACGCCAGCCCCACCAGCCGGTCGAGCTTATCCCTTGCCGACGCCCCACGCGGCGGCAGGGGAACGCCCCTGGGCGGGTTTTTGAACAAGGGCTCGCCTTCACCCGGCTTCGGCTTGGGCGATGCCCTGGCTGGCTCTGCCGTTCGACTGGCGAGCTGGTCCAGCTGCTCGCGCAGCGCCGCCGCGCGCTCCTGCTCCTTCCGCAACGCGGTTTGCAGGCCCTCCACGGTCATAGCGGCCTGATGGAACGCTTCCCGCCAGTTCCGCCCCTCAACATCCCCGGAATGGCCAGCAGGGGCTTCCCTGCCCCCATTCAAGCCGGTCGGGGCTTCCCGACTGCCCAGGATGGTTTCGGCGCGGCGCTCTGCTTCTCTGAGCGCGTCTTCGAGCCATTGGTTGTCGGCCTCGGCGCGCTGTGCGCGCTGTTGCCAGTGCCGGATGACCTCGCCCGCCGCCTGCTCATGGCTCGCAAACTGCGCCCGGAGGGCCGCCAGTTCCTGGGCTGGGTTTTTCTCGGCCATGCTGGAATCGTCACGCTTTGGTTCTATGCCCTTGGGATATAGGCCGTATGACGGAACAGGAACATTGCAGAGTTGCGGCCGGTGCCGCCGGAAACAGGGGGCACGCGGACCATGACGCAACAATTTCAGTTCAGGCGGACCCGCTCCGGTAAATTGCGCCGGGTGCTGCGCCCCGGCGGGCCGGGCATTACGGGCTGGCTCTATCGGGTGTTCGTCTACTGGCCGTTCGTTAATCCGTTCCTGCGGCTGGGTGGCGTCGGGCGCGGGATTGCGGCCGGGATTGCCTATGGCACGCTCTGGGACCCGTTTCTGCCCATGGCGATGCTGGGACTGGTCCCGGCATGGGTGATCTGGGCTATCGCGGCCTTCACCATCACCACGGCCACGGGCACCCTGCCCCGCCCGATGGCTCCGCTGACCTGGCGGTCGCCGGAGGGGCTGACCGGGCTGATCAGTGCCACGGTGATCGGCTTTGCCCTGATTGCCGTGACGGTCGAGCTGGGGATCGACGATGTACCGATGAACAGTGGCAGCAATCAAGCCACCCTCAACCAGCTGAAGCTGTATCCTTTGCTGGTCGCGTGGTTCCTCTGGTTCATGACGATCCTCGGTGCGTTCAAAAAACGACCCGCCCGCGTGTCGCATGGGTCGGCCGCCTTCCTGACCGGGATCGAGAACCTGGTCACCGGCGAGGGCCTGATGATCGGCCGGGCCGGATCGAACCTGCCCGCCCGCTATGCCGGGCAGGTGCTGACCAACCCGGACCCGCGTCACATGGTGACGGTCGCGTCCAACGGCTCCGGCAAGGGGGTCTCGGCGATCATCCCGAATCTGCTGACCTATGAAGGCTCCGTGCTGGCGATTGATCCGAAGGGCGAGCTCGCCGCCATTACCGGCCGCCGCCGCCGGGACATGGGACAGGACGTGTACGTCCTCGATCCCTGGGGGCTGTCGGGGGTGCCGTCGGCGGCGTTCAACCCGCTGTCGATCCTGACCGATGAGAACCCGGATATCGTCGAGGATGCCGCCCTGATCACTGATGCGCTGGTGTTCGACGATGGCGGGTCCGATCCCTACTGGAACCTTGAGGCGCGCAACCTGTTGCAGGGCCTGATCCTGCACATCGCGACCGATTACAGCATCGCGGACGAGGATCGCACCCTGATCAAGCTGCGGGAGCTGCTGACCCTCGATGCCGATAGCTTCGATCAGCTGCTTCAGGAGATGGCGACCAACATCGGCGCGAACGGGGCCGTCGCCCGGATCGCGGGCGCTCTCTCGGCCATGCCGGAAAAACAGTTCGGCTCGATCCGGTCCACGGCGCGCGTCTCAACCGACTTCCTCGAAAGCCAGCGCATGGCGCGGGTGCTGGGCCGCACGGACTTCCAACTGACGGCGCTGAAGACGCGACCGACCACGATCTTCCTGTGCCTGCCCGCCGGGCGTCTCGCCAGTCACAGCCGCTGGCTGCGCATGATCATCGCCCTCGCCTTGGAAGCCATGGAGCGGGAACGCTCCCGACCGGCGCAGCCGGTCGTGTTCCTGATGGATGAGTTCGCGACGCTGGGGCATATGCGCTCGGTCGAGAACGCCATTGGCCAGATCAGGGGCTTCGGGGTGAAGCTCTGGCCGGTGTTACAAGACCTGAACCAGCTCAAAGCCCTCTACAAGGACCGCTGGGAAACCTTCCTCGGCAATGCCGGAACGGTGCAGTTCTTCGGGATCAATGATCAGTTCACAGCCCAGTACGTCTCGCGCCTCCTCGGAGAGCAAACAATTATGGTCACGTCGGAAACCAAGGTCACAAGCGACCGCTCAACGCTCTCAACCTCGGAGCGTGGTCGCGCCCTGCTCACCCCGGATGAGGTTCGTCGCCTGTCGCCCAATCAGCAGATCGTGCTGATGCAGGGTGAGTCGGGTCTTCTGGCCGACAAGCTCTGCTACTTCGCTGATCCTGAGTTCGATGGCCTGTTCGACGATAATCCGCTCCATGGGTGAGGCTGCAAACTTATCCACAGCCTCTGTAGTGTTAATATATGTGTTAGAGTCTGTGTTAAGCACTTTTCCGGAATCTCTAAGTCGTTGCTTCCCGACAAGAAAAACAGAGTCGCGAATCACGTTGGGTTCCTGATACCACGAAAAAAGGTTCCTGATACCACGAAGCAGGGTTCCTAATACCACGAAACGCCCTTGCCCGGTTCCTGATACCACGAAACTTGACAAGTGGTTCCTGATACCACGAAACTTGACAAGTGGTTCCTGATACCACGAATATGGGCGAACCCAACGAAACTGCGAATCAGCGGCGGGTTGACCGTCAAAAGTTCCTGAAACCACGATTGTAGCCCTATGGTTCCTGATACCACGAATAGCATCGATCATCTGCTCCCGGAGCGGCACCCGCATCACGACCTGTTCGTCTGCGACGTCGCCGATGCGGTGTTGAAAGACCTGATGGCGCAGATGGAGCACCCCTTTTACTCACTGTCGAAGAAGCCGGAGATGACGGTTCGACGGTACGAGGACGGCCGGGGTAACTGGATCGAGGTTACGCCGAGCTACCGGGGTCTGGCGACCATCTATGACAAGGATGTGCTGATCTACTGCATCTCGCAGATCATGCATAAGCTGAAGCGCGGCGAGCAAGTGAGCCCGCGCGTCCGGATAAACTCTTACGATCTCTTGGTTTTCACCAATCGCGGGACCTCGGGCCGGGACTACCAGGCGCTTCAGGACTCGTTCGAGCGCATTCGCGGCACCACGATCAAGACCAACATCAAGACCGGCGATGAAGAGCAAACCAACATCTTCGGGCTGATCAACAGCGCGGCGATTCGACGAAAGCACGGTCTCGACGGCCGTTTGTTGTGGTGTGAAATCGAGCTGTCCGAGTGGGTGTTTAACGCGATCAAGGCGCAGGAAGTGCTGACCCTGCACCGGGATTATTTTCGACTGCGCAAGCCGCTGGAGCGACGGGTCTATGAGATTGCGCGCAAACATTGCGGCCGTCAGGAAACCTGGAAGATCGGCCTTGGTCTCCTGCTAAAGAAGTCAGGCTCGCAAAGTCCTGAGAAGAAGTTCCGGCTGATGATCCGGCACCTAGCGAAACATGATCACCTGCCCGACTACCATGTGAGCTTCGATGTCGATGCGGACATGGTGATCTTCCACAACCGTGGCACCCTGCTGGAACAGCGCCAGTCCCCTGCCCCGAGTGCCTTGATCAGCGCCATCCGTCTAGATGCCGAGACGCTTCAGGATGCCCGCTCGATAGCACCCGGCTGGGATATCTACATGCTGGAACAGGAATGGCGCAGCTGGATGGCCGATGGCGGCCTCGATGCCCCACGTGACCCTGACAAGGCGTTCCTTGGCTTCTGCCGTCGCTGGTTTGAGAAGCGCGGTGCGCCCTGAGCGATCAGCACGCCGCTATCTTGTCGATTGACAATTTAAGAAGTGGGTTCTATATGGTGGAGAGACCAAGGCATCCGAAGAAGGAAGTCGAGGCAGTTTTGCGAGAGCTCGAAGCGCTCGGGTGGAAGGTTGAGAAGCGCAGCGGCAAGGGCCATGCTTGGGGCTTGCTGCGGTGTCCGAAGCCAAGCGATGAGTGCCGATGTGGCAAGTTTTGCCAGATGTCGGTCAACTCGACGCCGCAGAACCCTTCGAACCATGCCGCGAAGCTGCGGCAGAAAGCGCTCGGATGCATCATGAGCGATACGGGGAACGATGATGGCTGAAGCCTTTGAATTTGAACTGGTCTTTGCCCTGCCGGAAGGCGAGCATGATGCTTATGCTTTGTCGGATGCCGTGTTCGAAGCGGGTTACGAAGATGCTGTGATCGGCACCGGCAACCCGCGCCTGCTAGGCGTCGAGATCGAGGCTGAAGGCGAAGATGCCGAGAGCGTCATCCTGACGGCGGCGCGGGCAATCTTGAAGGGCCTGCCCGCCGGTTCAATGTTGCACGAGGTGCGACCGGACCTTGTGAGTCTCGCCGATGTTGCTGAAAAGCTGAAGGTGAAGCGCCAGGCACTGCAACAGCGCGCCATGCCCTTGCCGATGGCGGGTGGCCTCTATCGCGTCGATGAGATGTTTGCCGTGTTAACCGCCGCCATGGAGCCGGGTCCGGGTCGTCGGCGGGCGCGTTTCGACTTGGAAGGCTCGCAGAAATGGTTTGTCGCGGGCAAGGCGGCACGGCTCGTCAATGCCAAGCTAACGATGCAGCAGATTGATCCGGGAACAGCCGAACCACGTGAGACGCAGCAAGTCGCTGCGTCCTAACTGCCCCCTACCCTGCCCTCATAAGCATCCATCAGGATATCCAGAAACTCGCCATGCCGGTAGCGCTCGGCCTTGGCCAGTGCCCGGAATCGGTCGAGCGTGGCGGTCGCGGCCTTGATATTAATCTGCGCATCGTCCGGTTGTTCCCGGCTAGGAAAGCTGGCGGTCTTGTCCACGGCCTTCTTCGTGGCAGCGGGTGCCACAGTAGGCTTTGGCCGGGGCTGGAAGTCGTCGAGGTTGTCGAAGCTCAAACCTTTGCGTTCGCCGGTCATCATGCCACCTCCGCCTGGTTCGCTTGGTTGGCCCGGAGCCGCTCGATGACCTCAGCGGCGAAGGCGCTGACATTCTCGATAGCCGATGGCAGGTTATTGACTTCCTTGGGATTGAGGTCGCGGACCCCGCCCCCGGCGGCATAGAGTGCGGCAAAGGCATCGCGTTCGTGGATTTCGGTCTGGAAGGTTTCGATCCGGGGATTGTCCCGGAACTGCTTGGCGACAAAGCGCGCGGTCCGGGACTTGGCCACCACCTTTGATTGGGTGAACAGCACGGCATAGGGAATATCACGGCGCACCGCCTTCATGTCGCGGTGTATTTCGGCGATGATATCGATGGCCGCCATGGCGTCCTGCTGCTGTTCCTTCATCGGCACGATCACCAGATCGGACTGGCTGATCGCGTAGCTGGTCAGGCGGGACGCCGTGCCTTCCAGATCGACGATCACGAAGGGATCGCGGGCAGCGGCCTGCTCGATCTCGTCGAGAATGGTTTTTTCTGACTGGTTGGTGATGACGGTTAGGTTTTCGGGCTTGTTGGGCAGCTTGGCCCAGGTCGTTACCGGATGCCGTGGATCGGCATCAATGATCGTGACGGGCTTAGAATGCGCAAGCTCACAGGCGAGCACGAGCGCGGATGTGGTCTTGCCGCTCCCGCCCTTGGAATTAGCAAATGAGATTACGGGCATGTCATGGCCTCCTGTCTCTGCAAAGGTACTATACTGTACCTTATTATATCTTATCCTATGATACCTTACTCTACCCTACTATACCATAGGATATCTTAACGTACCTCGATCTACCCCAAGGTACCTTCAGGTAGATGATGGCGCTACCCCTTAGTTTGCAAAGGGTTGAAACATCTGGCCCCTGTGCTCCCCAGAACACGGTTGAACATTTGTTCGCTTTTTGTTCCTTTTCTCATTTGCCTGATGTATGATCGCCCCATTCAGCACAACAGGGACAAGGCCGCGATTGGACGGCCAGCGCAGTAACAGGGGAGGGGATCATGGTACGTCGAATTCATCTGCACATGGATATGGATGAGAGCGAGGCGGCGATGATCCGGAATGCCGCGCGGCTGGTGAAGCTGCGCCCGTCCTATTACGTCCTCAACCGTATCCTGCGGGTGGCCGAATGGGAAATCGGCGAGCTGACCCAACAGAACAAGGTGCAGGGTCCGCCCGAGGATATCGACGCGGGCTCCGGTGTCTCAGAGGGGGTATCGGGCGGCAGCTCGGGCGGCCCTGGCCGCACCGGCGGGCAGGGCGAGGGCCAGGACGACGATCAGGATGAGCTGTCGGCTGAGAAGGTGAAACAGCGCCTGATCGAACGCCGCGCCCGGAAGATTCCGGGCGGCAAGGTCGCCCCACTGGCCTGATGGGCTGACCTGACCGGTTGCGCCATGGCCGCGCCGGTGATCCCGACACTTCCTTGCAAAGCATCCGAGCGCCCGCATGGGCGCTCGTCCTTATTTCCGGCGGCACCGCTGCAAGGGTGCCGCCGGATTTCGCGGCCGGGGCCTCGATGGCACCGGCCGCGAAAATTTTTTGGCCTTCCAGGCCGGTGGGGCAGGGGGCTTGCAGCATGAAAAGCGCCGCCGGGCATCCCGGCGGCGTCTACTTGTATACTTGCTAACAAGTCGTCAGTTCGCCTTGTTGATTGGTCAGGCGGCCCGGCTCGCTTCCCCGGTGATCGCGGCCCCCGTCGCTCCAGTATCTGGAGCTTCCGCGCCGGAGTCCGCTGCGGTCGGCGCGGAGTCTGGGTCGCCAAGCTCCGGTTCGGCGATGCTGAACCCGGCCTTGCGGTGCAGGAAGTCAACGGCACGCTGTGCATGGGATGCCGCCTGAAAGATCGCGCGCTTGTCGTTCTTCAGCACCTTCAGCCATGACGCCAGATAGGCGGCGTGATCCTCGCGCGGTTCGAGGTACAGGCCAAGATCGGCGGCCATGAACGCGCTGCCCAGCTCGGCGACCAGCTCTTCGCGGGCATAGCCTTCATCACCCCATTGTTTACGGCCAAAGTCACGGGCAAGGCGGCTGCCGTGCTTGGTCCAGTGGGTCAGCTCGTGGGCGAGGGTGGTGTAATAGGATTCCGCGTCCCGGAACGTCTCGAAGGGCGGCATCTGCACCCGGTCGGACCCTTCGACATAGAATGCCCGGTTGCCACCATGGGCAAGCTCGGCCCCGATCCCGGCAAAATACGCTTCCGCGCTTTCGATCTTCTGCACTAGATCGAGCACGGGGGCGGCCATCGCGTGATAATGGGCGGGCAAGCCGTCGATCTGCTCGACGTTGAACACGGTATAGCCCTTCATGAAGGGGATTTCCCGCAGGGCGGTCTCGCCGGTCTTTGCGTCCTCTTCCTCGCGGGTCAGCTTGTTGGCATAGACGACAAGGGCACCGCGTGACCCCTTGCGCACCTGTGCCCCAAGGGCCTGAGCCTGTTTATAGGTCATCCAGATGGGTGCCGAAAAACCCTGCTCCATCGCGGCCCCCCACAACATGATGGTGTTGATCCCCTGATAAGCCTTGCCATTGGCGCGCAACGGGCGGGTGATCCGGCCTGCCGCGTGCTCGGCGTTCCATGGCTTCATCCAGCTGCGGACTCCCTGCTCAAGATCGGCGATGATCTTCGCCGTGACCTTCTCGTAAACATCCTGCCGGTTGCTGTTGGCGCTGGTCGGATTGTTGCGGGCCTTCGCGGTCTTGGCGCGGGTCGTCTTGGTCTTGCTTGCTGTGCCTTTCATCTTCCCTAATCTCCTTTATGTCCGGGTTGCACATGCAACCCGGAGGCGAGGCCTCGCGGCCGGAGGAGCGGGGGGAAGCGGTCAAGGCTGGCCGCCGGGGGAGGGGGATCGCCCGGCCTGCACGGAATGTGAATGAAGGAAGGCCGGGGACACCCCCGGCGGACACCCTGAAAGGGCTTGGCCTTGATGGCGTGGGGGCAAGGCCCCCTCTCTTCGATGAGAAACAGGGATCGCGCCTGAAGGGCGCGGCTATGGAGCCTTAAACCCGCGAAGGATCGTCACCGGACGGCCGAGACGGCACCGGACCGGCAACGCAGGATCAGGATGCGACGCAGGAGGACATGAAGCAGGGCAGGGGGCGGCTCGGGCTGAGCGCTCACCAGCGCGAGGCTAGGGCCTGATCCCGCAAGGGACGCGGCTAAGATGGTGTGTCAGCAAACGGCCCATACCGGTCACTCGCACCATGGCGGCGATGCTGCGATTGCAGCCCGCACTGCTGCCATTCGACGCTCGCGCCCGATGAGCGCGACGGTAGTGGTCTAAGCCGTGGGCAAAGCAACCAGATTGCATAGCGCACACCGGTGCCCTACAAGTGCCCTGATGGAACGGCTGTACCACTCTCGGAAAAACCATGATTATATTCAAAGAAATCGAAATTACTGGTCTTTTTGGGGAATCGGACATTCATTTCCCGATCAAAGACAATCGCATTATCCTGGTGGGATACAACGGGATCGGAAAAAGCACGATCCTGAACATCTTCTACTACTTCATTAGCCAACAGTGGCATAAGCTCCAAGAACTGGACTTTATAAGCGTCTCGCTACGCCTAAAAAATAAAAATCGGAAGCTTACGGTTTATAGGTCTGAATTGCTTGAGTATTTGGAGCTCCAGCGGCGTGATAGACGAGGATACAAATACGGCTACCGACACAACCCACGTTTGCTTAAGGAAGCCTACGATTTGCTCTCTCGACGCGCGAAGCGTGGCGATGCCCGCGCCGGAGTGGCGATGCCAAGAACAGTGCTTCGGCACGATATCGAATTCATCCAGGAAGAACTTGGCCTTCCTATGAGAGTTGCCGAGGAAATCATCCATGAAATTCGGTATATGGCGCAGCGGGAGTTCGACTTCGATTCCAAAGCTCAAGAGAACGTTGCCAATGTCGATAAATTTCTCTCCGAAAACCTCGAGGGTAGGATTCTTTATCTGCCCACTTATCGCAGGATCGAGAAGGATATAAAGACTGTATTTCCAGAGATTGAGGACGAGCTTCAACGCAAATTGGTCAGGCGACGGCATGAGTTGTCCAAGAGCGAAAACTATATTGAACTCGTTCAGTTCGGGATGGAGGATGTTAAGGAGAACTTGGCGAGTAGGCTTGAAAGCGTAAAGGCTTACGCCTTGTCGCAGATCAACAGCCTAACGACAAAGTACCTGCGGGACGTCATTCGAGACGAAGCAAAACAATACGATGAAATGGCAACCTCGCAGATTAGCAAAGATGCACTTGCTTCCGTTTTCTCTAAAGTCGACAGCGCGATCCTAAGCGATCAAGACAAGAAGAAGATCGCGGAAGTTGTTGGGAAGATCGTTGATGGTGCCGAGCTCTTAGAGAACGAAAAATACGTCGCCCACTACGTTCTCTATCTTGTCGAAGTTGGCAAGAATATTTCTGAATTGGAGAAGCCGATTCACCAGTTTGTTGAGATTTGCAATTCATACCTCTATGGGAAATCATTCATTTTTGACAATGTATCCTACAAGGTAAGGGTCATTCACGATTCGGGGCGGCCAGTTGAAATGGAGGAACTCTCCTCTGGGGAAAAGCAGATCGTCAGTTTGTTCTCGCATCTGTTGCTGGATCAGAATGTTTCGAATTATATAGTAATCGACGAGCCCGAGTTGTCGCTATCTGTTGATTGGCAGCAGCGATTTCTTGAGGATATCTCGGAGCTTTCAACTTGCGCATTCATTGGAGCCGTAACTCATTCACCATTCATTTTTGAAAACTCCCTTGATGGGCATACCATTGACCTTTTAGAACACACAAAACCCTCACAATGAGCTACTTAGAGACCCTTAGAGAGCGCCGGAAAACTCCAGTTTCCGCTTGGCACAAACTTCGAACCTCACTGGCAACCCAGAAGTTTGACTTCTACGTTGCTTTCGAAGGTGAGGAAGACGAAGAGTTCTATTCTGGGTTCTTAGCTGAGCGGTTTCCAGGGAAAAAATTTCGGCCCGTAATCTGCGATGGCAAGGGTGGGGTATTTGCGCTCCATGGTGCGGTTATCGAAACATATGGGAGCCTTCGGAATGTTTTTTTCTTCGTAGATTCCGACCACGATTGCTTCGTTGGCGTAGCTGGTTATCCAGCCCATACTTTTTCGACGTGTGGCTATTCCGTTGAAAACTACCTCTACGACACTGAGGTAGTTCTTTCGGGGATCAAGAAACACTTTCAACTAAACCCGGCAGACGAGCTTTGCGATGAAGTTCGGGCGGCCTTTGAAGGCGATCGTCAAGTATTTGAGGCCCGAGCGAAGTCGCTCATGTCCTATGTAGTGGCATTGCGCGCCAACGATCAGAGTCCGAAACTGGATAAGGTTGACCTAAATGCTGTTTTTGAGTTGCAGGATGACGGCTTGAGTCCACGCAATATTGATTGCGTCGCCCTTCTTGCTGCCGCCGAAGTTGATCCACTTCCTTCGAACGAGGTGCTTCAGCACGCAAGACTGCTTCGCCACTGTCACCCAAACTCTTATATAAGGGGCAAATTAGTTGCCCAGTTTGTGGTAAACTTTTGTAGAAGAATTGCTAAACGGTTTGCCGACAAGCATAAGCTTAATGGGAGACCTCTCAAGGCCAAGATCGAGTTCGGAAAAAATAACTTTGTAAGCGTCTTTGTCGATTTTGTCGATGTACCACACCGCTTAAGGGACTTCTTCGAAGAAATGGAAGAGGTCTTAGGTTTGGCTTGATGCATATCGATTTCCCGGATCAATTGTCAGTGAAATTGTACGTTTGCTCCGCCAGTAAATTGACCTGTAGGCAAGCGGTCGATCCGGATGGCCAACGGAATAGAGCAGGCCTCACTGCCACATGTGTTCCGCATCTGTGGTGTCCGCTTTTCCGCGCTTTGGCATGTCTTGCAGCGCGTGCAGCGAATGTCGGCTTACCGCCCATCACACCCGCGACACGGTAGACCGTGACACCCCAAGCGCCCGCGCAATCTCGGCATTATCCTGCCCCTCAGCCCGCCATTGCGCCACCAGTGCCCTTTGATGCGCAGTCAGCTTTGGCGGGCGGCCCAGGCGGCGGCCTTCGCGCCGGGCGCGCTCGCGGCCTTCGCCGGTGCGCTCCATGATCAGGCTGCGCTCGAACTCGGCAAGGCCGCCCAGCACGGTGAGGATCAAGCGCCCGGTCGGCGTTGTGGTATCGGCCCAGCTGTCAGCCAGTGACTTCAGCCGCGCGCCCCTGGCCTCGATCACCCGTACCGTGTTCAACAGGTCGAAGGTGGAGCGGGCGAGACGGTCGAGCCGGGTGACGACGAACACGTCACCCTCGGACAGGGCGGCCAGCGCTTTCGCCAGCTCGGGCCGGTCGGCCCGTGCGCCGCTCATGGTCTCCTGGAACACGGGATCGCAGCCCTCGGCCGCCAGCTGCTCAAGCTGGGCGGTGAGGGTCTGACCAGAGGTGGAAACGCGGGCGTAGCCGATGGATGTCATGGGTCTAAAGCCCGGAGGATGGCAGCCCAATCTTGCTTGCCGCCCAGGATGCGCAGGATGACAAGATGATCGGCCTCAATACGGTAGATGATAATATGCTCGCCACTGAGATGCAGGCGCACCGGGGGATCGAACTCCATGCGTTCGCGCCCCAGCTCGGGCATGAACAACAGCCGGTCAAAGGTGTCTTCGAGAATATCGGTGTAGCGATCCGCCTGATCGGCGGACCAAGCCTGCATGGTGTAGAGCCAGATCGCTTCGAGGTCGGCGCGGGCGGCTGGGGTGAGCCGCAGATCGGTCAGCTTACTAGCGCCCATGACGCTCCCGCATCTGCGCCTTGAACGCCTTGAAGTCCAGTGGCGCGGGTTCGCCACTCTTCAGGCCTTCGTCGATGGCGCGCTGTATGGCCTGCACGGCTTCAGCGCGCTCCTGGTCACGACGGATCAGGTGCCGGACATAATCGCTTGCGTTGCTGAAGCGGCCGTCCTTCAGATTGTCTTCGACCCAGCTCTTCATAGGGTCGGGCAGGGACACGTTCATCGTTGCCATGGGCTGATCCTCCTGTGAGGGAGTATCGTGGCGGCCATGGCAAAGATTGTCAATATTGTTGGCAACACCGATCATCATCATGAGGCCATTATGCACGCGACTTATGAACGCTCCAAGCCCTTGTTTTCATGGGCGTTGCGGTAGCGTGCAAAAGTTAGGAATTCTGCACGGCTTAGCGATTCTTACTGCCAGATCGGCTTCGTGGTCCAGTCAGCCGGGAATCCCATGAGATGGATCGGTATGTTCGGGTGATCGACCAGAAGGGCCTGGAGCCGATCAGCCCAGTGAGTGTCACCGGATATGCGCTTCAGCAGGGTCTGGATGGCAACCGCGTGGTTGTAGAACCGCTTGAACTGGGTGACATGGTGCCGCTCGCTCCTGGCGACCGATGGCGTCACGCCAAATTCGCGGTTCCAGACCCGGCTGTGATGGGCGCACAGGTTGCGCAGATGCGAAGAGGCATGCAGCCAAGATTGAAGCCGGTCGCGGGGCAGCCCGAAATCCTGAGCGATCCGTTTCTTGTCGGCATCGAGCAGGTGCTTGAAGACGATGGAGACGGTACCAAACGGCAGCAGCTCGAAGACCATCCAACTGGGCGGTTCGGGCGGCTGGTCGTATTTTTGCAGGTAGTGGCGGATGAAGTCCGACTGCTTGTGCCGGTTGAACGGGTCGATCCCGGTCTCCTGCCGCACCCGGCGCACGAAGTCAGCATGGTTGAAGGCGGGGTCGAACTGTGCCGGATCGAGATACCAGTGAGGACCGGCCCGTTCTGACAGGGCATTCGAGATGGCCGTGCGCGCCGCCACCTCGATGCGCTCGGCGGCATCCATGATGAGCACGCGCAGACGGCGGTCGAAGACGTAGCGGTCGAGAACCGTCTCAAAGTCGGTGCCGGGACGGAAATTGTCGTGATAGGGGCTGTCGTCACGATACTGGAAGGGAAACCAGTAGCCGGACAGCCGGTAGTAGCCGATGAAGCGCAGATAGTGAT
>PBQA01000031.1 GCA_002724925.1 Oceanospirillaceae bacterium | reverse complement strand
CGCGGGCGGCAAGCACCTCGGGGTGTTGTTGTATCTGGGAGGCGAGCCAGGCGCTCCAACTCGATGTCTCTGCGTAAGCAAGCATGGCCGGAAAAAACAAGAACGCGCCCAGCAAGGCCCGTCTGGGCCAGTCAAATCGTCTCATATTGATGCTCCTGAAATTCAGCGTGCGACGGTTTGGTCGTGCACCGGATTTTGCCGTTGTTGGGGTTCATCCCGGTGAAAGGCGACCTTTATTACGGTATCACCAGGCAAGGCGGGGAGCTTTGCAGAAAAACGCACGCCGCCCTTGCGTGATGCGCGTCTGGTGAGAAGGCGCGGTGAGTAATCAGTGGTTGTTTCCGCAATCAATTCGTTATCAGCAGACCAGGCTGCGATGTCTACATGGCCTCGGGGAAGGCCGTAGCGCAGGTGAGCATCCATCCGTCCGAAGACGGTCAGCTCCGCGGCGGTATGGTTCACGGTCACCTGGCGGAAATGCCAGCGTTGGTTGTCGGTATTGACGACTTCAATTTCAGGCAAGCTGTTTTCGGCCTGAGCGGAATTGACAAGCGCTCGGCTCAGCGCGAGCCCAATAGCGATCTGTTTCATGATGTTTCACCCTAAAATAAATACCAATTGTTCGCTGTAACCCAAGTCTACAGCGACTGATGACGTGCTTTTGAGGCGCGATCAGGCGATTGGAGGGCGAAACAGAGAGGGGGGAATACCAGAGGTGAGGTTGGCCTGATAGTCGGCTTGTCCGTTTTCTGAGAATAAATTGGCCAAGTGTGAAGCGGCTCCGGTCAGAACGACAGAGCCGTGGCCATGACAATGGCAGCAATGGTGGCAGTCATATACAGACTGTCCGGGCTGATCGGGTGTCTGCTTGGCGAGCAGATTGTCGTTTTGAGTATCAGTGGCACTGGATTGGTGCGAATGGTCGAATTCCAAGTGCTCCGTCCCGAATTGATGAAGCTGGTGAACGTCCGCCATGGCAGCCACGGATTGCAGGGCAATCAGTAGAGCCAGTAGACAAGTTAAATGATGGCGGATGTTCATGTGAAATGTGGAGCCCTTATGTTGTCAGGTTCAAAACACTAGCTGCCATAGACTATCATATTATAGAAAAGTTCACCAAAACCGTTTCCGGTCAGGATTTCAGCTGCAAAATACGTCGTGCACCGTTTAGGACAACGACGCCAATAATGAGACCAATCACCAGATCCGGATAGCGGGAACCGGTCCAGGCGACCAGGCCACCAGCCAGGATAACCCCCAGATTGGCAATCACGTCGTTGGCGGAGAATATCCAGCTGGCTTTCATATGCGCTCCACGATTCCTGCTTTTGGCGATCAGCACAAGGCACAACACATTGGCCGCCAAAGCAGCCAGGCCCATACTCATCATCAGGACGGACGCTGGCTCGCTGCCAAACATAAACCGCCGCACAACTTCACTCAAAGCGCCAAACGCCAACATCAGTTGCAACCAGCCAGAAAAATGTGCCGAGCGCAGTTTCAACCGAGTGCTGCGCCCAACGGCATAGAGCGCCACGCCATAAACGGCGGCATCAGCGAACATGTCCAGGGAATCGGCGATCAAGCCAGTGGATTGCGCCCACCAGCCGATGGTGATTTCAATGACAAACATGATGCCGTTGATGGCGAGTAGCCATTTCAGAATACCCGATTCTTTTTGTGCCTCCTGTTGTGCATCTTCATGTGCTTGGGCGATGGCATCACTGTCTACGGGTGATGTGATTTCAAGCGTAGCGCCCAAACCAACAGAGTGCATCCGTTCCTCAATCACATCGGCATTATCCCCATGAAAGATACGCACTATGCGATTGGGGGTATCAAATTCCAGCGTTACTTTGGGTTCCACACTATCCAATGCCATGCGGATCACGCCTTCCTCCGAAGGGCAGTCCATCCTGGAGACATGATACTCGCTAACATAGCCGCCTTGGACGACGCTTGTGCCATCGGAAATCTGTGGTGTGTTGTCTCGTGCATCGCTGTTACAGCTAGCACAGCATTGCTCAGTCATATTAAAACGCTCTTGTTTTTTCCTGGTTATGCAGTTTAAATTCTATAGTCACTATAGAATCAAGAGTGAAATTGGTGGTTATGAAAATAGGAGAATTGGCGAGCGTTACCGGCTGCTCAATACAGACGATCCGTTATTATGAAAAAGAAAATCTGCTGCCCTCAACCCAACGCACCGAGGGAAATTTTCGCTTGTATGACAAAGCGGCCGTCGACCTGTTGCTGTTCATTAAACACTGCCGCAGTCTGGATCTCAGCTTGAAGGAAATCCGTCAACTATTGGCGCTCAAACGCTCGCCTGGCGCGCAATGTGATAAGGTGAATCGGATGATGGACGCCCATATTCAACAAGTGGAAGACCGCATTGCCGAGCTGACGCAATTGCGTAGGCAACTCAAAGCGTTGCGCCGCAGTTGCTCAAGCGACCGCACGGTGGAGCAGTGCG
Organism: Oceanospirillaceae bacterium; assembly: GCA_002724925.1. GTDB lineage: Bacteria > Pseudomonadota > Gammaproteobacteria > Pseudomonadales > Oceanobacteraceae > Thalassolituus. The sequence continues at coordinate 5,033 of PBQA01000031.1, read as the reverse complement.
GCATACTGCAAAATCTGACCACCTAGTCAGAATCCGAAGCGGTAACATTGGTTTTCTGATCATTGGAAGTCACACGTCTACCCTGGATATCCCATTCCACCTTGTTCGGCGATTTTTCACTGAGGTCGGGCTCATGGCGCAGTTTCTGGCCAGTTCCAGGGAAACTGCTCGAGGCTATGTCCGTGTAGACAGGCGAGGCAAGGCATTGACGTAGATCGCTCGTTTCGAATATTATGGACGAATCGAACGATATTTGGTGAGGTACCAGACCATGGACACACTTTCTGCCAATGAAGCCAAAACCCAGTTTGGTGACCTGCTGCTAAAAGCGCAACGTGCGCCAATCCAGATCAATAAAAACGGAAAACCGGTTGCTGTGGTTATCTCAATGGATGAGTACGAGAGCATTAAAGCGCTCAAGCTGAGATTGTTGCAGTCGAGGGCCACTCAGACCAAAGCTGATATCAAAGCAGGTAACACCGTTGATGGTGAAGCATTTTTTAATGATTTGGAATCAGGTCACCACGACTAGACGATAAAATTTCTGGGGGAAGAAAAATGTCTGCTGTCGAGCTGAATGCAGAACAACTTCAGATGGTAAAGATCATCCATGACCACGCCCTCCGGTTTCCTCTTACCGAAGCCGGGGATGAGCAATTATTGCAAACCTGCTACGACTACATGGATGTGTTCAAACGGGTGATGGATAGCACCTCTCACATCCAAATGGATTACATCTGTCAGCAATACGATGGCTTTTATCGTTTTGCCAAACTCATGGAAATGCTGGCACAGGGGATCGCCGATGGCATTGTCGATGTTCCCAAGGATCATTAGTCCCGCCAATACGCCATGTCAAATTACCGCTTAACCCCGGATGCTCAATCCGATCTTATCGACATTCGTCGTTTTACCCTAGACCGATGGGGAGAAGCGCAGTCGAAGAAATACCTGTTCGAACTCCGACAAACCCTTCACCTGCTGGCTGAAACCCCGTCCCTGGGAAAGCCCAGGCCGGATGTAGGGGAGGACGTGTTGAGCTTCCCCCACATCAGTCATGTCATTTATTACGTGGTTCATGCGCAGCAGTTGGTGGTGTTTGGTGTCCTGCACAAGCGGATGGTGCCAGTGAATCACCTGGATGGGCGCGAGGTGATTTAAATGTGGCTGACGATCGGGCCGCATTGAATCGGCACTCGCTATGGAAAATATCGAACGTATTCAGCTGTTATCCAGCACGGAAGTCGAAGAGTTATATGCTCGCCCAGAATTCAATACCCATGAACAAAGCCTGTATTTTTCATTAAGTCCGACAGAACGCGCCGCGCTTGAGCAGTTTCGCAATACCCAGACCCGTATCCACTTCATCCTGCAATTGGGTTATTTCAAGGCCAAGCAGCAGTTTTTTAACTATTCGCTCGATGAGGTCAGTGCCGATGTTGAATATATCGTTGCAACCTATTACAACGGTGCAGATGCGGCACAGTTCACCGGAAACCTCTCTCGTGAATATTCGCGTAAGCAACGCCAGGCGATACTGTCACTTTTCGACTACCGAAGCTGGTCGCCTCAATTTAGAGCTGAAATAGAATCCCACATCGGTCTGTTATTACGCTATTACCCCAAAGGGCACAGTGCTTTCCGGCAGTTGCTCGCGTTTTTCGATCACCAGAATTTAATCATTCCGTCCTATCGAACGTTCCAGGACATGTTCAGCCGCGCCTTTGCCGCCGAGGAACAGCGGTTAAATAACGCCATCTCTTCCATACCGTCATCAATCAGTGGCCAGCTTATGACGCTGGTGCGGCGAGATGATGGTATCACGGCGCTCAACATCATTCGCGCGGATCAAAAAGACTTTCAGTATACGGCGGTCAAATCGGAAGTGGACAAAGCCCTGCGGATTGAGGAGTTGTACGAGTTTGCGAACGGTTTTATTCCGTCTCTGGGGTTGTCAAAGAATGCCGTTCGCTACTATGCCGATGTTGCCGAACAGTATGCCGCATCCCGCTTACGTCGGCTGAGCAAACCGCAAAAATGGCTCTATGCTTTGTGCTTTGTTTACCACCGCTACCAACAGATTATGGATAATCTGATCGTTAGTTTTTGCTATCACACCCGCGCCATTATGGACGCCGGCAAGACCTACGCCTCAATGGCTCATATGGAGCACAGCTCCAAGGTGGTGACCGACTTTCCCAAGCTGGCCAAGTTTTTGAAGTGGTTCCCAAATCGAAACCCCAACATGAGTCAGGATGAACTGAATGAAGCAGCCTACAGCATGTTGCCCAAAGAGCAGTTTTCTGCCATGGCAGAGTTTCTGGAAGGCAAATCTTTCGATAAGAAAGCCGCCTTGTGGGAGTACTATGGAAAATCTTCTCGCATATTTGCACTGTATCTTCGCCCGATATTTACAACAGTCAAGCTGGAGTACTACAAGGAAAACAGCTACATCGGCGAATTGATCAATCTACTGAAAGCGCATTATGCCAGCGGGAAAAGTCCATCGGATTTAAAAATTTGTGATGACCTGGGGTTTACCATCCCCAAAAACATGAATCAATATTTGAAGCGGGAACCGAATGACACGCACATCGATCCGTACCTGTTCGAGTTCTTTGTTTACCAGAAAATTTATCATGAGATTGACCGTGGCCGTCTCTATTGCAATGACAGTGTCTCTTACTGTGATATCGATACCGATCTGGTGGACGACGCACTGGTAGACGATGTTGAGAAGATCGCGGCGGAGTTTGGTTATCCCAAGATACCCATCTACTGTGATCAGCGACTTGAGGAGGCGCTTCAGGAGCTGAACAACGCCTGGGAGCGAACGACTCACAATATCCGTGAGAATAATAATCATGGATTCAGTGTTCGAGAAACCAAGACCGGACAACAACACTGGAGTTTGCTCTATGACAGTGTTGAAAAGCTGGATGATGCGTTCTTTAAAAACCTGCCCAAGGTGGACATTGCCAGTATTGTCATGTTCATCGGCGATCGGATTGGAATGTGGAGCGCATTTACCCACATGAAAGATCGCTACACCAAGCGGAAAAAACCGCTGCCTCTGGCGATCAACGCCTGCTTGTTATCAGAGGCGTTTGGGTTCGGTACATTGAAAATGGCTGATATGTCTGACCTGGAAATCAGCCAGTTACGTGCAATGCGGGAGGATTTCGTGCGGGTGGATACGCTATGCGCCGCCAATGAAATTGTCAGTAACCACATTCATTCGCTTCCCATATTTAATCAGTGGAATTTGATGGATGAGAAAGTACTAGCGGATGCGGATGGACAAAAATTTGCGACCACAGACAGTACAATTCAATCCCGTTACTCCAGGAAGCACCTTGGCAAAGGCCGTGGTATCTCACTCTACACGCTGCTCGCCAACTATGTGGCAGTTAATGCGAAAAATATCGGCCTGAACGAGTACGAAGGACATTCGCTGTACGATATGATCTACAACAACAAAACCGATATTGATATCCACATGGTGACCGGTGATAACCATTCATTGAACAAGCTGAATTTTGTCACGCTGGATTCCATCGACGTGGATTATGTCCCCAGCATCAAAAATGTGCGAGACGCTGCTGACGATATCTATACCGCTGAACCGTTAGACTATGACACCGGAATCCTCAAACCCAAGGGCGTGATCAATGTTGATCGTATCCGCTCACAACGTCGAGGTGTCATGCGGGTATTACTTTCACTCATCATGCAGGAGAACACCCAGAGCAATATCATCCGTAAGCTCAACTCACATGCCCGTTATGCCAGGCTCAAAGCCGCGCTGTTTGAATATAATACCATCTTCAAGAGTATCCATGTTCTCAATCTGATTGACGATATGGAGCTCAGGAAAGCAATCCGAAGCGCCCGTAATCGCACAGAGGCCTACCATCAGCTTCAGAGCAATATCCGGAAGACTTATAACGGCATCTTTCAAGGCAAAAGAATCGTCGAAAACCGGGTCAGTGCCCATGCTGCCAGGTTAATCGCCAACTGTGTCGTGGCCTACAACAGCATGATCTTGAATGCCGTGTACCAAAGGATGCTGGCCAACGGCGCGCCTCAAGCGGTCATCGATGAATTTATCCGGATTTCACCGATTGCCTGGACACATACGTTATTTACAGGTCGGTATAACTTCAAGAAAAGCAGCGGGAAAATTGATGTAGACGCGATGGCAAGGATATTGGAGGATCATGTGAAACAGCATTTTTGGCGTGACGATGGGCCTCAGAATTGATGATAAATTGGTCGTTTATGCAAACTTGTCAAATTTGTCGGTTCTTCCACAGGACCCCTGGTACGTCCAGCTTGTCGTCACGCTTGAGTTTCAGCCGGCCATTGTGTATCTCGGCGAAATTATCCAGTCCAAAACGCTTTTGCGCTGCTGACACCGCTTCGTGGAACTGGGTTGAAATGGCGGAACGCACTTCGTGTGGCAAAGGCTGCTGTAGCTCGGTATAGACGGTGTGTTTGGTTTCATCCCAGTTGGGCTCGTTCAAGGTCAGATCCCAGAACGACACATGCTGTTTGCTCTGTGGTAAATACAAATCGCCGGAACGCAACGCATCTTTCATCGCGAGAGCAAGGCCCATTTCTCAAACATTGCGATTGATGTTGCCGGTTTGATCTTTAAGGCTGCGACGCAGCTCGCGGGGAATGAACGCAGTCGGTGTATTCTCCGGCAGTTTTTTCAGATCGCCGTCATCCAACTGCCGGACGAACTGGATGGCTTTTATCAGTGGCCCAGAACCTTTCGCCACTTCAAACGGTAACCGTATAAAGTCGGAAAAATACTTTCGTAAACTGGGGTAACGGGTCAGCAACAAATCGCAGTAGCCGCATTCTTCCAGGCGTTTAAAAATGTGCAGGTCGTCAATGGAGGCTAGCAAGTGTTTCTCGTCAATACGCTGCCATAAGTCATTCTTGTACAACGGCTGTTCATCCGGCCATTCCAGCAAAACATGCGTGGTATCGAGCACGGCGTCGATAGCTTTCTTCTGGCGTTT
>PBQA01000030.1 GCA_002724925.1 Oceanospirillaceae bacterium | reverse complement strand
TCCGAAGCGTTACGCTTGATTGCTTCAGTGTCAGGGCTATGAAAGGCAAGTTTTAATGCGTAATTTTATTAAGTATTCCAAATTTAAATTGCGTGACCGCCCCGGAAGTTGTACCCCGGTTGGTCCGAGCTTTAAGCATGCGACTACTCGATCGGTTATATTGGCTGGCACAGAGGTAGTATTCAAAGTACCACGACATGATCCTTCCCCCTATGGTGAAACACCGCAGATACGAATGAGGAAGTCGTATTCGTTGAACGCTGCCAGGCCGATTAACTGGAATGTTCAACCGAGTCAAAGCTGGTGCCACACCGAAATTTTTTTCCGGCAGTGGTCTTTTTGCGGACCTTGGTTTACTGGATATATGGGGCGGACTTCTTGCTATCTTGAGGTTGTCGAGCTCGCCGAGGCTAACCCACGCTTAAACTTTATGCACCCTAAAGCACTGGAGGCTGCTTCACTGTCATATCTAACTGCAAATTACGGGCATGAAGTCATAGATAGAGACTCTGGCGAGATGAACTATATTGCCCCGTTAAACTGGTCGGTGGTAACTCAGTTAGACATTCCTGCAGTGCAGTTCGATAGCGAAAGCACGGCTGGAAGTGCTGATCCTGAAAGACATGTATTTATTCCTATTTCCAAACTCCATATCGCTCATTTCTCCTTCAATACTGTACAAAATGCTTCAGGAACCCGCGAAGAAGTCGATAAACAGGTCGACCCAGCACCTTTCAAAGAGCTGGTAGATAACATCGTCGGCAGTATTCAAGTAACTCTTTCTCCAGAAGCCCAGGCGGATTGGGATGAAATCAAGAAGAATAACCCTGATGCGAAAGTATCTGAGACCTGCGCTCCGTTAAAGTGGCCTGCGGATGTCGATAAAGACGGGCTTACTATTCTTGAGTACGACCCCAAACGTTACGCCTAGGTTCTTTCAAGCGAATGCTGATTAGCCTGAAGTTAACGAGTAACAGTACCGAACAAAGCTTTATGGCGAGTCGGGAGAGCTTCCGTTCGCGCCTGCAATCTGCCTTTATCCTTCTGGCTCAACGTTCACATCAGGGCAAAGCTATTCTGGAAGTGAAGCATAATATTCATGGCTGGCTTAAGGTGTGTGACAGTGAACATCGATATCCGATTATTCAGAATCCTTTGCTACTGGATTATGGTCATCTGTGGAAGGCCGTTGAGTATACGCTGGCGGAGGGAGATAGCTGGCCCACTGAAGCAGACAAGCAACGATTGAAGTTGGAACGGCAAGTAAAGCAGCGAGCAGAAGAAGCAGAGTTGAGACGGCGTCGGTTTAAGGTGATTAAGTAGTCATCACTCTTAATTAAACGACCATAAAAAAACCGGCACACAGTGCCGGTTTTTTTATTTAACGTCGGTGTATTACTGACGCTTACCTTCGACATGCAGTTCGATCTCAACGTGAGTCGACGCAGGGCCGAGATTGTAATCAATACCGTAATCACTCAGCTTCAGTTTGGTTGTGCCCATAAAGCCAGCGCGGTAGCCGCCCCATGGATCATCGCCTTCACCGATGCGCTCTACCGGGAAGGTAATGCTTTTGGTAACACCGTGCAGAGTAAAGTCGCCGGTAATTTCGCCAGTGCCTTCGCCGGTTGATTTAAAGTCGGTGCTTTTGAATGTAGCGGTTGGGTATTTCTTCACGTCCAGGAAGTCACCACCCTTCAGGTGCTTATCACGCTCAGCATGGTTTGAGTCAATGCTGGTGGTGTCGATAGTGACTTCGATCGACGAGTCTTCTGGCGCGGCTTTATCGTATTCGAATGAACCGTCGAAGTCGTTAAAGCGACCTGTCAGCCAGCTGTAGCCAAGGTGCTGGATTTTGAAGTTGATTGACGCGTGCGCACCTTCGTTATCGATATCGTAGGTCGCCGCCTGAGCGACAGAGGTCATCAGTGCAGCGCCAGAGATTGCAGTCGCGATTAACAGCTTTTTCATAGTTACTCTCCTTTGTGAGTATTTACTTCTGTGGACGGATCATGCGTTTCAGGGTGCCGTCGCGGTTAATAAAGTGGTGTTTGAGTGCAGCCAGCGCATGTAGGGTGACGAGTCCGATCAATCCCCATGCCAGCCACTCATGAATTTCTCCAGCAATGTCTTCCTGATTATCTGCCGTCAGACTGGCAGGCACCTGAAACAGGCCAAAGACATCAATGCTGCGACCATCTGCAGTAGAGATGAGATATCCGGTGATGAACAGAGCAGCGAGGAGGGCATACAAGCCGAGGTGCGCGAGGTGCCCAGCCAGATTTTCTATTGGCTTGTTCGACAGCCCTATGGGAGAAGCGTTCATTTGGCGCCAGATGAAGCGTCCTGCTACTGCGATGGCGAGTAAAATTCCTGCCCCCTTGTGCAGGTCGAGCGAGCCTTTATACCAGGCGTCGTAGTACGTCAGCTCGACCATATAGAGGCCAAGGCCAAACATGCCGAATACAACGATCGCGATCAGCCAGTGCAGTGCAATGCTAATCCAGCCGTACGAGTGCTCCGTGTTTTTAAGACTCATTTCATTCTCCATTATCTTTTATCACTCTAGCTGGTGTCAGGTTTGCAAAAAAGGCATAAAAGCGGACAATAGTTGTGCGTATATGCACAGAACTATTCTGCTTGGCTGTTTCAGGTTAATGTCATGGACAAAAGTATTCGGTGGGACGACCTTCGTATTGCCTATCTGGTCGCGACTTACGGGAGTCTCAGTCGCGCCGGCGAAGCTCTGGGAGTGAACCACAGCACAGTTCAGCGTGCAGTGGGTAGAATTGAAGAGGCTTTGGGGGCGCGTCTGTTTATCCGGCATCAGCGTGGCTATCAGCTGACGGACAGTGGCCGCTTACTGACTGAGCGGATGCGACCGATCGCCGCTGAGGTACAGCGCCTTTGCAGTACGCTATCGACGGTTGAAAGTGCGCCCAGCGGTACTCTGAGAATTTCTACGGTGACCGACTTTTCGCCATTTTTCGCCCCATTGTTGCACGACTTCCGCAGGGAGTATCCTCAAATCCGGGTTCAGATCGTCGCGACCGACGACATTTTGTCGTTGGCTGATGGTGAGGTTCATGCCTCCGTGCGTATCGGGGCTGAGCCGTCAGAGCCAGATCTGGTTGCAAGAAAGCTTATGCCTGTCGGCTTATCGTTTTATGCGTCTCAGGATTATCTCGACCAGTTCGGCCGGCCTGCTGATATGACAGAAATAAATAACCATCAATGGGTTCTCCCGACCGGGGATAAAACCCGTATTCCAGCGATCAGGCAGATTATTGAACAGGTAGAGCCGGGGCAGATAGCTTTCCAGAGCAACAGCTTTAACGATATCGAGGCGGCCGTGCGGGCGGGGATGGGAATTGGTCCTATGAGTTTAGTGAATATGCGGCTCCCGGATGGTCGTGATCAGCCGCTGCAGGAGATTACCTTGCCGCTCGACAGTGAGCCCTCGCAGATGTGGTTGGTCTATCACAAAGATATGCGTCAGAGTGCGCGCGTGAGAGCGTTGCAGGACTTCCTGCGCCGGCGAATTCAGCCCTGACGCGAGCTTGTCAGAACAGTGGCTCGTTACCTGTAGGTTGTCTGGATAATCCTTGTGATTGCGGGCATCAGAAAGGCAGCCCGGGCCAGAAGGAACAAGTGAAATGCGACCCATAATAGCGTGTTAGCACTTACTTCGCTGCTGCCCGTCCAGGAAGGCAAGAGGATCGGAAGCAAGGCGATAGGGAAGAACACCAGGGCTGCGGCCGCCAGCATCGAGTTGCGCATAGACGCCGTCGCCTGAGCACCGACCATGATGCCATCAAGCCAGTAACTGGCAACGCCTGATAAAGGCAGCAGCCATAGCCACAGATGCATTTCTTGCAGACGCGGCAGTACGTCTTCGTTGTCGGTCAGAAGCCAGAATAGATCATCGCCCGCAATCACAAATGCCCCTACCAATATCAATGCCGCGATTAAGCTGTTTACTCCTGTGAGTTGAATGGCTTTTCGCATTTGCACCAGCTGAGCAGCACCGAGAAAGCGTCCGACCAGACTTTCAGCGGCGTGGGCAAAACCATCAAGGGCGTTCGATATCAGAAGTAGCAGGCTGATGAGCACGGCATTTGCCGCCAGCACTTCTGTGCTTTGAGCTGCGCCAAGAGCAGCAAACGAAGCAAATACAATCAGCAGCGTCAGTGTGCGGATGAACAGATCACGATTGATCACAACCATACGTTTTAGAATCATGGTATCCGGGCGTGGCAGGCGCAGGTCCAGTCCGCGCTGGATAGCTGCCACCAGTGCAATTACTAATGCTCCGATATCCGCCAGAACCGTACCAAGCGCAACGCCAGCCGCGCCCATATGTAGATGCCATACAAAATAGTAATCCAGCCCCGCGTTGATGAGGTTGGCAGTGATCAGCATCAACATGGGGATACGGGTTTCACCGCGGCCAATAAACCAGCCAATCAGGCAGTACTGCAACAAGGTCACAGGAATGCCCCAGAAGCGAGTCGACAGGTATTCGGCCGTGAGTGCGTGAAGGGCCGGGTCATCGCCGAATAAAGGCAGGAGCAAAGGCGTGAGCAGCTGTGCGGCGATCACACAGAACATACTCACAGGGATGGCCAGCCAGATCGCTTGCTGTAGCAGAGGCAGGGAATGGTTTATGCCTTTCTGGCCAACGGCATAGGCGGTGACAGAGGTCGTTCCCATGCGCAGAAAACCAAAACTCCAGAGCAGCAGGGTAAATATCTGAGCGCCAATGGCGACCGCGGCTAACGGCTGCACATCATTGAGGTGACCGAGAATAGCGGTGTCGACCAGCCCCAGCATTGGAACGGTAATATTGCTCAGCATAATCGGCCAGGCGAGCGCCCAGACTGTGCGTTGATTTGCCGCAGGCAGAGAAGAGGGCTGGCCTGTTACACTGGCGCCTGAAGTCATTTGAGGGAAGCCGTATGCGTGGTGAAAGAAGCGCTATTGTACTGTGTTTAGCACTGTTTGCGGTGTTGCTGGTGGCGTTTGTTGCTGGCTGGTGGAGTGCGCCGCCCTCTCCACAGGAACGTCTTACACAAACGGCGGGCGTTGAGATGTTTGCCGGTGGTCAGGTTGGCGATCTGTCATTCATCAATGAATACGGAGATGCAGTGTCGTTGGCGGATTTGAAGGGGCGTTGGTCACTGCTCTTTTTTGGTTACACCTATTGCCCTGATATTTGCCCAATGACCCTGATGCACATGAATCGTCTGATGAAGCGCCTGACTGAGGATGAGCGTGAGCAGCTTAACGTGGTGCTGGTTAGCGTAGACCCTGAACGCGATAAGCCAGAGCAACTTGGCCAGTACATGGATTACTTTAATCCGGAGTTTACGGCACTGACGGGCAACCCAGACAATATGAAAAAGCTGGCGTCGCAGCTGAATGCGTTTTTTGCCCGGGTTGATCGGGAGGATGGCGGCTACCTGATGGATCACAGCGCCAATATCGTTTTATTAGATTCTGATCTGAATTACAGGGGCTATATTGAGCCCCCGCATGATCCTGAGCGCATGCTACCTGTGATCCGGTCGGTGTTGGCTCTGCCTTGATGCGTTTTTCGTTTAGCGCTTGCGGCGAAAGGTGAGGCTGGCGATAAACAGGAGCATGGCAGTCACTACGATGCTTGGCCCTGCTGGTGTATCCCAGCGGAACGACGCCCACATTCCGAAAAGAACAGACATTATCCCTACGACTGAAGCAATAGCGGCCATCTGGCGTGGCCCTTTACTCAGCGCATGGGCGGCTGCCGGAGGCATAATCAACAAGGCGCTGATCAGCAGAATGCCTACAACCTTCATCGCCAGTGCCACCGTCATGGCGAGCAGCAATATCAACATCAGATCAAGTAGCATGACCGGACGGCCTTCGATTCTGGCCAGCTCCGGGCTGACCGTCACCGCAAGCAATGAGTTCCAGAAGCACAGCACTAAGGTCAGCGTAATGGCGGTGCTGCCCAACAACCAGTAAACATGCCCTTCATTGATGGCCAGCAGGTCACCAAACAGGTAGCCCATCAGATCGACCCGGATGCCGTCGGCAAGGCTTAAGGCAACCAGACCGATTGCCAGCGTGCCATGAGAAACAATCCCCAGCAGAGTATCCGCCGACAGGCGACTGGCGAGTTGCAACGGTAGCAGGATAAGCGCCAGTGATGCTGACCCAACCACCAGTGCTAACGTTGGATCGAGATCGGTCAGAACACCGAAGGTAATCCCGAGTAAGGCACCATGGGCAAGGGTATCGCCAAAGAACGCCATACGTCGCCACACCACAAAGCTACCCAGAGGGCCGGCGCTGACGGCTAAAAGTAATCCGGCGACAAGAGGCATCAGCCACCAGGTCTGCAAACCGTCAATCATGGTGGTGGTGTCCTGTCGTGCTGGATTGGTTGCTGTGGTCATGATCACAGTGCTCGTGATCATGGTGGTGCGTGTAGTAAGCAATGCCGTCATCCAGTCGACGACCGAACAACTCAAGATAGGCAGGGTCGGCAGATACCGTCTCTGGATGGCCAGAGCAGCAGACGTGGCCATTCAGGCAGATGACTTCATCAGTGGCCGACATAACGAGGTGCAGATCGTGTGAAATCATCAATACGGCACAGCCCAGCTCATCGCGGAGCTGAGGAATCAACTGGTATAGCTCCAGCTGGCCTTGTACATCAACTCCTTGCACAGGCTCATCAAGAACAAGGAGTTCAGGCTCTACTAATAAGGCACGAGCGAGCAGCACACGTTGCCATTCGCCCCCCGATAAGTCGTGAACACTCTGGTGCTTTAAGCTGGTAATGTTCAATCGCTCCAGCCAGTGATCAACGGCGGCGCGGGTGCTACGACGGGTAAGTCGCAGAAATTCGTCGACATTGAGCGGCATACGTTGATCCAGCGGCAGGTGTTGCGGCATATAACCAATGCGGAGCTGTCGCGAACGAATAACTTTACCAGCGTCGGGGCGTACCAGGCCGAGCAGAACCTTGGTCAGCGTCGATTTGCCGCACCCGTTAGGGCCAATCAGTGTAATGATCTGGCGGGGCTGAATATTCAGATTGATCTGATCCAGTACTTTTTTCTGGCCAAACGTCAGGCTCAGGTTATTGGCCCTGAGGATAGGCTGTTCATTCATGAAGTTGCCTTGCAGTTCTGACACAGGCCTGTGAGTTCGTGGTTACTGCTTTCGATGCTGAAGCCGAACTTTTTCAGCAGGGTCTCATGCAGTTTTTTAATCTCGCTCGCTGGGAGTTCAGTCGCATTGCCACATTCTTTGCAGATAAAGAACCCGGTGTCGTGCTCATGGCCGGGGTGATCACAACCAACGAATGCATTGAGGCTGCTGATACGGTGGACGACGCCCAGCTCGAGCAGGAAGTCCAGGGCACGGTATACCGTCGGAGGTGCCGAGTTGAAGCCCTCTTCGGTTAGCTGAGCAAGAAGGTCGTAGGCTCCGGTAGGCTTGTGGTTCTGCCACACCAGCTCCAGCACTCTGCGTCGTACAGGCGTCATACGTAAACCACGCTCTTCGCACAGTGAGCGTGCGGTATCCATGGCGGTGGTTATGCAGTGATTATGATCGTGCTGTTGTGAAGCGGGCATCAGACCAGTCCTTAGGTTATAATGTTGCAATTTTACGAAAGACGATAAATTTAGCCAGAGTTATGTTCAGACGATTTGCTGTAATGGTGAGTTCCACCATGTTATCACTGTTTGCCCAGGCCGATCATTCCCCGAAGGTGCTCGCCAGTATTCATCCACTTGGCCTGATTGCCTCGTCGGTCGTTGAAGCTGAGCAACTCGATGTTCTGCTACAGCCGGGTGTGACCCCGCATGATTTTTCTTTGCGTCCGTCAGATATCGACCGCTTGCAGGAGGCGGAGGTCATCTTCTGGTCAGGCGCTCGTATTGAGCCCTATCTGTCAGGCTTCGCCCGTCGCTGGCCAGACAAGCACTGGATCGATATCTCAGCTTTTGCCTCAGAAGCGAGCATCAAAGATCCGCATTACTGGCTCTCACCGCCTGCAGTTGTTGCAGCACAGAAAGCGCTGGCGGATGTACTTGGTGCAGACTCGACAGACTTTGCGGCTCAGGTTGAGAGCGCCGTGGCATACAGTGAGCGAGTATTGGCTCCGGTGAAGGAGCGTGGATTCTTTGTGTTCCATCGCGCTTACGACCACTGGGTGACCGAATTTGGCCTCAATCAGGTCGGCGCATTTACCATTACGCCTGAACAGAAGCCGGGGATGCGCACGATACAGTTAATGCGTGAGCAGCTCAGGTCGGGCCAGGTCGCCTGTATATTCCGTGAGCCAGAATATTCTCCTGCACTGGTGGTGAAGGTCGTGGGAGACCTCCCGGTTAAACAGGGCGAACTTGATCCTCTTGGCGGAAATATCTCTCTTACACGTGATGGTTATCCCTATTTTCTCAGGGACATGGCCGACCGTGCGGCTCATTGCCTCAGTGAATAAATAGTCCGATCTGGCCTTTTCAGGTATGGCCAGATCGGTATATTTCATTGTAAAAACTTCAGAATAATAAAGTAATCAGGAAGATCACGTGTCTCAGAGTTATCCCTTTTATGATTTAACCCGCTTTACCTGGCTGACCAATATCGTCTCTATTTTTCCGGGGGCGCTATGTGTTGCAGGTCTGGTCCATGGCTTCTGGAGCTGGCAGGGGCTGTCTGCTTTGGGAGGCGGCACAGCGTTGGAGTCGTTGACTGTGGGTATGCGTGAGCAGTTGCAGATAGACACTCTGATTCGTGAGGCTCAGGTTATAACGACGCTGGTGCTGGTGCTTTTTTACACTTATTGGGTCTATTTCTCATCGCGCAATATGATGTCGCTCTTTGAGGAACATACCCGCAGTACAAAGCAATCTTTTAAATTGTTTTTCAGCCTGTTGAAGCGCCTGCACAAAATTACCCGTTTGATTGATGCGATGCGCTACGACAGTATTCCGCCTGATCATGATCATAAACCGGCTGCCTGGCTTTTGCCGGTCTGGTCTCTTTCGCTTGTATCAGCCAACGTCTGCAAACTAACCGCTGTCTATATGATGAGTTCAGCAATCACGATTGCGGATTTTAAAACTGTGATGATGTGGGCTTTTTCTGCGTACGCATTTTATCTGGTTTTTTATATTGTCACGGCGCGTATAACGTTCGAAGTTGTGTGGTTGCAGAAGCTAAGCCACGATTACCACTCTATACGCCTTTCTGACGCTGACTGATTTCTTCTGTTTATAAAAAATGCCGCGCGGGTCGCCCCACGCGGCATTTTTTATGGGTGGTGCTAACCTGGGTTGTCAGCGAGCTTCGCTCCCGTCCTGATAGCCCGCATCCCAGCTGGCAGCAAGCAGGTCTGAGCGGTAAGGGTTGACCTTGCGAGCGTTCGAGTTGCCCTGTTTAAAGCCCTCATCGTAGGCATCCTCAACGGTAACGTTCTCTTCGCCACCACTACTGAAGGCACGACGGAATGCCACCTGAATGTCGTCCAGAAGTACATAGGTACAAGGTACAAGTAACAAGCTGACCAGGGTGGCAAAGAGCACACCGAACGCCAGTGAAATGGCCATAGGAATCAGGAACTGGGCCTGCAGGCTGGTTTCGGATATCAGCGGTATCAGACCCACAAACGTGGTCAATGAGGTCAGAAGAATCGGCCGGAAACGGGCGATGCCGGCCTCAATCACGGCATCATAAGTGCTGGCGCCTTTTTCCCTGCGGTTATTAATGTAATCCATCAATACCAGGTTATCGTTCACCACAACGCCACTGACGGCCACCATGCCGATGTAAGACCAAGACGTAATCACCATACCAAACAGCTGGTGGCCAATAACGGAGCCCATAATTCCAAACGGGATGGCATAAATAATAATAAACGGCTGCATGTACGACTTGAACAACACGGCCAGTAACAGATACATAGCCAGAACAGCGACCATGTAATACTGGAACAGGGTGGTCATAAACTTACTCAAGTCGCGTTGCTGACCGCCGCGAGCCCAGTCCATCCCGGGGTACTGACGCACCAGCGAGGGCAATATTTCATTCTCAACCACACGCTGAACATTCTGTACCGAGTTACGGCTGGTATCGATAAAGGAAGTTACCGTGACCACGCGCTTACGGTTGTTGCGCTTGATGTGTGTCGGTGCGTCCTGGTACACAATATCCGCGATTGCTGATAGCGGAACGTATTGCCCCGGCGCGTATTTCACATGCATGTTTTCGAGGTGCCAGGAAGAATCACGCTCGTCGTCCGGCAGGCCCAGCCAGACTTCGATTTCATCGTCGCGGGTCTGAACATTCTGAACAACCTTACCCTGGAAAGCCTGATTGATTTGAGCAACGACCGTCTGCTGTGTCAGGCCCAGTGAGCTGGCATTATCACGAAGAATAATGTCGGCCTGCTGCTTGGTATTTTCCTGAGTGTGGCGCACATCATATGCACCGGCAAAGCCTTTTAATTGAACCATTAACTGGTCGGCTGCTTCTTTCAGATCTTCCTGATCGTTGGCTGACAGCTCAATCTGGATATCCGGTCTTGCCGGGTTGAGGCTGGCGCTGAAACTTAACTGGCTGACGCCCGGGATGTCTCCCGCGATGTTGCGCCAGCTGGAAATGATCTCACGGCCGCTGATACGACTGGTTCTGTCAGAGACCAGCTCCAACGTAATATTCGCCAGGTGATCACGGTCCTGGCTGCTCTTCATATTACTTTTAGATTCGTTAGGCCCGATCACCGCATAGATATGATCAATGGTTGCGACGCCTTCCATTTCGTAGCGGTGTTTCAAAAGCTCAGCGGCGTTGGTCAGACGCTCAACGGCCATCTCTGTCTTTTCTCGTGGAGAACCTTCTGGCAGCACCAGGCGAGCCACAACAGAGTCAGCCTCGACCGGAGTAAACAGCGACGATTTGATCCATCCGGTAAGCATCATCACCAGCATCAACGTAAAGCTGATGGTGAATACCAGGATAATAATCCCCTTCGCTTGGAGTGCTCCGCGCAGTGACGGCAGGTAAATGGAGCGCATAAAGCTTTGAAGAGCACCATCAAATTTCGCCTGAACCTTCTCCAGTGCGGACGGCTCTTTTTTAACATTGACCTTTTGTGCATGAGACAGGTGAGCCGGCAGAATCAGGAAGGATTCAATGACTGAAAAAATAAGCGTGGCAATCACGACGATAGGAATCGCCTGCATCATTTTTCCTTCGGGGCCGGGTAAGCCGATCAACGGAATAAACGCGATAATGGTTGTCACCACAGCAAACAGAATCGGCTTGTACACTTCAAAAGCGCCCTGAAGTGCAGCCTCGGTGCCGTAAATGCCTTTTTCGTTTCGATTGTGAATCGCTTCAGCAACCACAACCGCATCATCGACCACGATCCCGAGTACAAGAATAAAGCCAAACAATGACACCGCATTAATGGAGACGTCGTACATCGGCATTGCAAACAGTGCACCGAAGAAAGACACAGGAATCCCCATACTGACCCAGAACGACAGGCGGCCGTTCAGAAACAGAAGCAGGGTAATAAAGAGCAGCACCAGACCGGCAAGGGCGTTTTCAAGCAGCATGCTGATGCGTTCACGCAGGTGCTTCGATTCGTCCTGCCAGACGTGTGTCTTGATGGTCTCGGGCAAACGCAGGCTATCAACATATGTATGCAGGTCATCGGCGATGTCCATAATGCTCTGGTCGCCAACGCGGTAAATATCGATGGAAGCAGACGGTGCGCCATCGAAGCTGGCATTAGTCTCGCTGACGTAACGGGTATCTGTAATGATCGCGAGATCACGCAGCAGAATCTCAGCACCGGTTGAGTCTGAGTAGATAACGATATTGCGATAGGCTTCTGCAGAGTCTTTGTAAGCGTCACTGGTGATCAGAATGTCGCCGTCCTGAGTTTCCAGTACACCACCAGGTAGGAAGCCAGTCTGCTGTCGGATCATCCCTGAGATGTCATCGAACGTGAGGTCGTACTTTTCGAGGTTGTGAGCTGGTACTTCGATGCGGATTTCTGACTTTGACATGTCCTGCAGTTCAATCACGCTGATGTCTGGCATATCCATCAGGTCATTGCGAATTTCACGGGATGTTTCGGCCAGAGCGGCGTAACTGGTATTGCCGTAGATAATTAACTTAGCAACACGGTTTTTAACGGAGAGTTCCTGTAACGTCGGTGTTTCTGCGTCGTCAGGGAGAAGACCTTCTTCATTAATACGGCGGGAGATTTCGTCAGAAATTTTATCGGTTTCGTAGCCGTCTGCGATATCGACCGTCATGCTGCACAGGCCGTCGTAGGCAAAAGACGTCAGGTTCTGGGTACCCTGAATGTCGTAGATGCGGTTTTCGATGGCCTTACAGACACTGTTCTCAATGGTCTCTACATTGCCACCCGGCAATTTCGTCTGGATGCTCAGACGGTCCAGAGTCACGTTTGGAATAAGTTCTTTGCGCGTTTCCGGCACTGCCATCAAGCCAAGGGCAATCAGGCAGAACATCAACAGATTGGCAGCAACGGTATTCTCCGCGAACCAGCGGATGATCTGTTTCATAAGTCAGCCTCCGGCAGGTTACTTCTTGCGAATCGGTTCGACGGTCATGCCTTCGACAAGACGATTGAAGTTACCAGCAACGACCCGGGTTCCGGGTGGCAGCGCAGTATCAATGTACGCGAATTCTTTACCGCGATAGCGGATCGTCACAGGCTGACGCTGGATAGTGTTATCCGCATTGATCATCCAGATAGCATCGCCAGAGAGAATGACGTCGCGAGGCAATATGCGCATATTTTCAATTTCCTGCCCGCGGATTTCGGCTTCAAGAAATGACCCCGGAACCAGATAGCGACCGGTATTGCTGTACATCTCATCGCCGTTGACCTGAGCGATAATGTAGAGCAGCTGGTTAGCACTGCGCTCACCATCCGTGCGCACAATGTAGCCGTTCCACTCATCACCGCTCTCGTAGTCACGCAGGGTGACCTGAGGCATGAAGCTAGGGCCGGTCTCGGTACTGGTGTTTTCTTCCACGCCGATAATCATGAGTTCAGCGTCGTTGAGAGGTAAACGAATTTCAGCCTGGTTCATGCCGTACAGTACAGCGACCGGTGAGCCAGTCTGAACCAGATCCCCCTCGTTAATGAAGACATCAACGACTTTACCTTCGATAGGTGAGCTGATTTTTGTATTTTCCAGTTGGTCATAGGCGTATTGCAAAGCCGCTTCTGCGGCTTCAACTTGTGAATTGGCATAGGCCAGCTGAGGAACAAATCGCGCATAATCAGAAGCGTTTCGCCCTGCCTGACGACGAGCAACACGAGCGTTGGCTTCGGTTTCTTCCTGGCGTAATTTGGTTTGTGTCAGTTGTGCTTTTTTCTGTGCAATATCAAGAATAAGCGGTTGCTCATCAATCTGAACCAGTAGCTGGTCTGCGTTGACGATCTCACCCTTCTTAAGCTCAGGCGCGATATTTGTCACCAGTCCTGAAACCTGACTGGCGATCTTATGGACGCGCGATGCTGAGACGCGGCCACGACTGAAGATAGGAATTGATTGCGTGGAGATGCGTACTTCTTTGTAAGGTACCTGAGGAATAGCGACCTTAACTTCCTGTGTCTGGGGTTTCGGTGCATTGATGTACATGGTGTATCCGGCGTATCCGGCAGCAGCGAGAATAACCAGACCGATGATAAAAAATTTCAACTGTTTCATATTGCTCTCTGTTGCAAATAACGAGCGCGCGGGCAGCCAGTGTTACTCAAGCTGATGATGTATTTGCTACAGGCGCGCAGTTTCGAGATACATCAGCCCTTCAGGGTTCAGGTCGGGCGTTGGGTCGTCACCGTAGCCACATATAAAGTGAAGGCTGAATAATTCTTCTTTTTTGTATTTATCGGTTACCTTGTGCAAAGGGTCTTCCGTATCGAAGCCAACGACTAAGGCATCATACTCACTATCTTTCAGTTCCTTGCGTGCGTATGCGAGAAGATCTGCAAAGATATCACTGCGATTGTCTTTAAATACATTACAGTGCAGATAAATATAGCTGGTCAATGAGCCCGCAGGTGGGAGTGACAACCCTCCCGCGATCTTTGTGTATGCGTTGTAAAACGGACGTGCGTACTGAATCGCCTTAGAATATCCCGCGATTCGCGTCTGTTTAAAGGCCTTCTGATCCCAGAATCCGGTCATTCCCACCAATTCATCGCCTTCAAACGCCAGCAAGAAGTCGTTTAGTTTAATGTCGCGGTAGTAACTGTCTCCGGTTTCTACTCTGGAGAAGTCGTAGCATGGGTAGAACTGTTTTTTCGGGGCATTGGCATCAAAAAATGCCTGCATCGTTGGGATATCAGCGCTCGTTGCACGACGGATATTAAGATTGATGACATGTTTCTCGCGTCGACGCAGTTCGATCATATTGGTGCGATGACGACGAAACGCATTGTATGTTGGCTGTACCTTAATGCGGTTACCGCCAACGGTATCGAGAGATGCTTTGTTCTCTTCGAGAATGACGGTCTGGTAATTATCACTGCCAATAAGGCTTTTGACGGTTTTAAAAAAACGCAGCAGCGTGCGTCCACCCTGATAATCACGGTGGATACGCAGGTCACTGCCGTAGCGCATAGATTTACGCTCGCCGTTTTCAAAAACATCCCGGAATCCCATACTGAACGCGCCAGCAACCCGATGCTGTTCGGTATCTTCCATCACCCAGAGGTCGCGGGTCGTTGTCCCCACGTCTGTGGCATGGAAGTAGTTGGGTTCGCGTTCGAAATTCAGCTGAATACTGCCTTCCTGTGGCGTATCAGACAGCAATTCACTCAGCCCGGGTGCATCCTCTTCGATGGTGGGGCGAATGATAAAACGCTGACTCATGCATCGGCCTCCGCCGGTTTTGAGTTTCTCAGAATGTCACTGACTGCGCCCGGCATCTGGTCGTTTTGCCAGAGTGCCAGCGGTTCGATCTTAATATTGCCCGCGACCATACCACCGGCGATCTTGTGCTCGGTATAGACTTCCATGGCATCCGGTACGATCAGCATTTCGGCATGCCCTAACTGGCCTAACTCGCGGGCAAGTTTGTAATGGAAGTGCTGGTTCAGTTGCTCTTCCAGTTGTGCGCCAAGATCATCACGGGCTGCAATCGCGTCGGCACTGCCTGAGCACAGCAGACCATAAACCGGCTTCGCACGCAGGTCAGATTGTGGAATCGCGATCAGGGTCACAGGTGAAAGACCCATATTGCCACTGAAGTGGTCAATCAGTTTGACGGCGGCATCCGGGGATAGCTTCTCGCCAACCATGTCCACACCATCAATACGGCTGATAAAGCGCAGGCAAGGACATTGGTTAATAAAGTCAGTGACCAGCAACATATCTTTGGTCTGGTAGCGTAGCAGTCCGTTCCCTGTGGTAATGATAGGACGCACGCGCATGTCTTTTTTCAGTTCCCAACTGCAAAGGATCTCGTTGGTGTCCAGATCTTCAAACTCATAGAAGTGGCTGGTAAAGGCCAGTGGGTACTCGTCGCCCATTGGGAAAGTAACCACACCCTCTGTTGCAAACAGCCCTTTGCCCTGGAAACCACTGTGCGGGAATATCGCGTGCAGTTTCTCAGCCCAACCTTTAGATGAGGACGTATCCCAAGAACTGATCAGCGCCAGGTTTGGCCAGATAGCTTTGGTGAAGGCCGGATTGATCTCACCATCCCACTTGCGCATGTATGCTGCGGCAGCTTCATTCTTCGGAGGTTCGATATTCTTCAGGCTGTCGAACGGAGCTACCCATTGGCCAGTTTCGAGTACTTCGGCGATTTTCTCGCGGTGTTCCTGCATGACCTGCAACAGGCTCATGGCGAAGGTCGGGCTCCAGACGGACATAAAGGAAAGGTCAGTACAGGCGACCAGATAACAGGAGGTCGCAAAGAAGGATTCATCTGAACTTTCTGCAAGTGAGACACCTTCAGGTACCGCCATCGTGCCCGCCATAAACAGACGTTTCCACCACGGCAGCAGCTGCATATCATCGTTGATGCTTTCACTGACCTGATCGCGCAGGTCGCTTGGTACCCAAGACAGGGACCAATAATGGCGGCCCTTCTTTATGCCCGGAAAGTTTGCGTACAGGTCAGACATCCACGGGCTGATTGCCTCATCTGCCTGGTCCAGAAATGGCCGAGTGTACGGGATCCATTTGATTTTTGAGGTAGAGCCAGAGGTCGGCTGGTAGCGGTCGCAGCTGGAGGTTGTCAGCATAGGCTTCCCGCTCTTCTGCTGTTCAACAATCATGTCGTGCCAGTAGTTGTAGTCGGTAATCGGTACTTGCTTACGGAATTCTTCGACCGTCATGCCCTTACGCAGGCCATGCTTAACAGCAGATTCTGCGCCAACAACCATGTTCAGTGTGTCGCTGAGAATAGAGCGCTGAACGCTCTCTACGTCATAACTGGCGTCAATGAATTTTCGCGCGCCCTTACGGGTCAGCGTGGATGATGCAAAATGAAGCAGCGACGTGGTCAGGTTCTTCAGAGCGGACATCTGACAGGCTCCTGTATCTTTCTTTGTGTGGTGAAGACTTTCATCTGCATCAGGCCCTGAGCCCGGCAGCGTTGGCCGGTATAAAAAGCTCTGAATCTGACAATTCGATGAAGGCACTATTGTTTATTATTATCCGTACTCTCTTCGCAAGGTGCGGAGGTAAGAACGGGCCAGCGATTTAACCATAAAGTCTTAGGCAACTGAATTGCCGCGGCTGGTCTGAGTGTGCCTTTGGCGCATATTACGTACTATGTCACACTTCAGGCCAGCTGCAGGCGGTGTTATGCCGCCAGACGACGGGGTTTGCGGGCTGGGCGACGCAGGCCGAAGGTGCTGCGCATCAGTTTCTTGAAGAAAATCCCGATAGTTGAAAGGCCAATCTCACCGATGCACGGGAGTTCAGTGCCACGGCGCCATTCGGGGTTACGCTCTTCAAAGAAGCGGATCGCTGAATTACTGGCACGCATGCGTGGAGTGATGTCTGCAACGTCGTCTTTCAGAGCGTGATATCCCTCGCCGAAGTCGAGGATCTTCTCTTCTTCTTTGTAGTAGGTTGGGTAGAGTTTCTGGCAGTACTGCTGCATCAGGCCTTCCATTTCATGGTCGTGGCGATCATGTCTTGGGTAGAAGCGTTGAAAATTATTCGCCATAAGCAGGTACGTTTTATAACCCTTCGAAATCAATAACCAGAACATAGGGGTCGTTGGGCGCAACATCTTCGCTTTCAGCATTTTCATGGCAAAGGCAGTATGCAGTGTTTTGTTGCCCCAGAATTCAGGCTCAACGATGGTGTCGCCCGTGAATACGCCAATGGCTTTCTTACCCTGGTGCATCAGTTCGACTTCGTTGTAGGTACTGAACCCCACTATTTTCCCGGTGGTTTTGTTCTTCAGGATCATGACGCCTTTCTTTTCACTCATGTCCTTAATAAAGGTTGTGAGATCGGCGTTCTCATAGAAACGGGTGAAAATGCTGTGCATTTCGACAAGCTTAGCGATGTTTACTTCATTGATAGGGAAGAAACGACAGGTGAGTTTCGCTTTTTTAGTCATTGCAGCCTCGATATTTTTCTTATTGTTTTATTACCGCCTCGCCAAACAGGATGGGCGGAATCTGCAATCCATTGTCTTAACCTGACCACAATCAGGGGTCCTTCAAGCAGCTGCTCCGGGGCCAGCGGCCGGGAGTAACTGTTCGTATTCGTGATCTGTGAACTTATGTTAATTATATTTGCTGGCCGGTGACCAGCGTTTTGATAAAGGTATCAAAGCGGTATTCCTCCCTAATGTGACACTGGTCATAATTGTGACATCATGAGGTTTAAGTACGCCATATTGGCTTGATATGGCTTTACATAACCCTTATTTTGCAGGAATTGACCGGTTTCAGTAAGTCTGAAGGGATCTTGAGTTTAGGCGGCACAATGACAGAAGTATGTTGCTTTGTTGCAACGCGACGGAGCCTCTCTACAATACGCCGCTGATTCTGAAACCTGTGGATTTAACTCTATGATATTGGCAGTTGTTACTCTGGCAGCGGGCAAAGGCTCGCGGATGAAGTCTGATCTTCCAAAAGTGCTACATCGTCTGGCCGGGAAGCCACTGCTGGGTCATGTGCTGGATGCTGCTGAACGCCTCGATGACGCATCTCAGCATGTTGTTATTGGCCACGGCGCTGAGTTAGTCCGGGATATGTTCTCTGATCGTTCACTCACCTGGGCTGTACAGACTGAGCAAAAAGGAACAGGGCATGCCGTGGCGCAGGCGCTACCGGATATCGCTGACGATGCTTCTGTGCTGGTGCTTTATGGTGATGTTCCTCTTATCTGCACAGAAACGTTAGCGTCAATGGTAGCGGCTGCAGAGAATGCACTGGCGTTATTGACCGTCACACTTGAAGACCCAACCGGCTACGGCCGTATTGTTCGTAATGATAAGAATGAAGTGCAGGCGATCGTTGAACATAAAGATGCCAGCGATGAACAGCGACAGATCTGCGAGGTCAATACCGGCATCATGGCCATGCCTGCGCGTTATCTGAAACGCTGGCTACCAGCGTTGTCGTCGAATAATGCTCAGGGCGAGTACTACCTGACGGACGTCATTGCTATGGCGGTTGCCGATGGGGTGGTCGTGAATGCTCTGCAGCCTCAGTCCGCTACGGAGGTCGAAGGTGTAAACGATCGTCGCCAACTGGCAGCTCTTGAGCGGGAATTCCAAAGTCAGCAGGCTGACAGCCTGATGGTACAGGGAGTCGCTCTGGCGGACCCTGCGCGTATTGATGTCCGAGGCACACTCACTGTAGGGCGCAATGTCAGTATCGATGTGGGTTGTGTATTCGAGGGTGATGTCATCCTTGAAGATGACGTTCAGGTCGGCGCCTATAACGTGATTCGTAACAGTAAGCTGGGCAAGGGCGTTCAGGTTGAGAGCTTTTGTCATATAGAAGAAGCGGTTGTTGCTCAGGCGTGTAATCTTGGCCCATACGCGCGACTGCGCCCTGGTGCTGAATTGGCGGACGGCGCTCGGGTCGGTAACTTCTGTGAAGTGAAGAAATCACAGATCGGCAAGGGCTCGAAAGTGAACCACCTGACCTATATAGGTGATGCGATTATCGGTGAGGGCGCCAACATCGGTGCCGGTACAATCACTTGTAACTACGATGGCGTGAATAAATTCCGCACCGAGATCGGTGATGGTGCTTTTATTGGTTCAAACTCGTCATTGGTGGCTCCAGTGAAGGTAGGGAGTGGCGCGACCGTAGCTGCCGGCTCGACCATCACTAAAGAGGTCGGTGCAGACGAGTTGGCAGTCGCGCGTGGTAAGCAGCGCAATATCGCCGGTTGGAAAAAAACTGGCGATCAGTAAGCCTACAGCTGTTCTTCTGGGCTGATCAGTCCAGAAGATCCAGCGCCAGTCGGACAAAATCCTGCGAGGTGACAATCCCGAGCAGGTTTCCCTCTTCGTCTGCGATCAGCAGACAACCTTCTTTCTCAGCTCTCAAGCGCTCTCCGGTTGTCTTAAGCGGCGTATCTGCGGGTAAGGTATCGATTTCTTTGTCCAGGCAGTCGAGTACCGGCGTTTTCGCCAGATAGTCCTGCAGATGGTGGGCGCCAAATTTATCGGTAATCCGGAACGCTTCACGCAGAAACTCTTTCTGACTCAGCACGCCCTTAATTGAGCCTGATTCATTGACCACTGGAATATGGCGTACGTGGTGCTCCCGCATCAATTCTTCGGCATCGCGCAACGTAGATTCGGTGCCGAGGGTTTTGACGTCGCGGGTCATGATGTCGCTGACGGTTTGCATAATTTCAGATCTCTTTCATTACCTTACCTAAAGTAAAGCACTTAACCGGGGAGCTGCTATTCTGAAATCAGATAGTCACGCCGGAAGGGAGGTTTCATGAGTTTTTCAGACAGTATCCGTAACTACTACGAGCAGATGGTGGCCGAAGAAATTGTCACTCAACTGAATGCAGCGGGGCGTGATGTATCGACGGGCGCTATGGCTGATATTGCTTGTGTTGCACTTAACAGGTTGCCACCGAAATACATCCGGTACGAGGTGGATATGGCGTTTTATATGTCCCCGGATGAGCTGATTATGACCCGCCAACGGGTCCGTGATGGCGTCGCCGATGCAATACGCTTCGTTGATTCTCACCGGCGAGAAGACGACGCGGGCAATGACATCGGTTGAGCGGCGTATTATTGTAACGACAGGTTTGAATAATAAGACAGGATTGGCACGCCGGGTTCAGTGGCTGCCTGATGGAGTAATTAATGAATATCTTATTGGTGGATGACGATACTGAACTGACGGCATTGCTGACCCGCTACCTTGAGCGTGAGCTATTTAAAGTAACCGCCGTCCACACTGCAGAAGAAGGCTTGGCTGAGGCTCTGAGTGCACGTTATCAGGCCGTTGTGCTTGATGTTATGCTGCCCGGAGGTAGTGGTATCGACATTCTTGGGCAAATCCGTACCCGCAGTGACGTTCCTGTTCTGATGCTCACTGCGAAGGGCGATGAAATGGATCGCATTCAAGGGCTCGAGATTGGCGCAGACGACTATATTCCCAAGCCGTGTAACCCCCGAGAACTGTCTGCCCGGCTGCGGTCCATTCTGCGACGAGGTCGTTCGGCAGATGTCATCTCTGCAACGCTGGAAGTAGAAGATCTGGTGATCGACTTCGACAAGCACATCGTGCACCGCAACGGCGAAGAACTCGACCTTACGGTCACAGAATTCAATATTCTGGGTGTTCTGGTACGTGAAGCCGGCAAAGTTGTCGACAAGAACCGCCTCGCTGAGCAGTCGATGCAACGTTCATTGACCCTGTTTGACCGCAGTCTCGATATGCATCTGAGTAATCTGCGCAAGAAACTGGGGCCTTCGCCTGGCGGAGAGCAGCGCATTAAGACCGTCCGTGGTGTCGGTTACATGTACCAGATGGAGCAGGGATCAGCTGAAGACTGATGCGCGGCGTATTTCTCAAGATCTATCTCGCCTTTATGGTGACTGCTTTGGTAACCACGGCTGTCACCATTACTCTGGCAGCCTATTATCGCCAGTGGTCCAATGATTCGGTCAACCTGATCGCACCGACCGGAGGCTACATCTCTGCGGCTGAGCTGATTCTTCAGCAGGGTGGCGAACCCTTGTTGCTGGAGTGGTTACTACGGTTTGAAAGGCATCCGAGTGTTAATGCCTATGTTTTTGATGATCAGGGGCTGAGCCTGCTACCCGACCCTCCCGCGACTGTCGTCAACTATGCCTTATCGGCAGAAAGCTATGAGGCTCAGGTAAATCCTGTCAGTCGCTCTGAAATTCTCGTGAAAGCCCCAATCGAAAGTGCTGGGGGCCGGGTGTATCTCCTCGTGGTTGAGTTTATGCATCCGCTGGTGGTGTTTAATTTGCCGGCTTATCTCGGCTGGGGGTTACTCGCGTCCTTTCTGATCTTTGCTGTCTGGAGCCTTCTGCTCTCTGGCTATCTCACGCGCCCTGTGCGATTCATGCAGAAAACGGTTCAGGCCTTTGCCAGTGGAGACTGGCATGCCCGAATGGACCCAAGATCACTAAGGCGACGGGATGAACTGGGTGAGCTGAGCCGCGAGTTTAATCATATGGCGGGTTACATTGAGCGTCTGATACATGACCAGAAGCAGCTCGTCAGTGATGTTTCCCACGAGTTGCGATCGCCTCTGGCTCGCAGTACTGTGGCTCTGGAGCTAGCTCGTCTTGATGCGGTACCTGATCAGGAGGAGCATCTGGATCGTATCGAGCTGGAAACACACCGGCTCAATGAGATGATTGAAGATCTCCTGAACATGGCCAAGCTTGATGCTCAGCAGGACCATAGCCATTGGAGCGACGTGCATTGCGATAATGTATTGCAGCAAGTCGTCGATGATGCCCGGTTTGAGCATCCGGACAGTGAAGTGAATCTGACACTGGCAGAGGGCTTGCCGGTGGTATTTGGCGATCGAAAACTGCTTAAGTCTGCGTTTGAAAATATCACCCGCAATGCGTTGCTACACACTCAGGAGGGTACCAGTGTTGATCTGTCAGCGCGGATGAAAAATGGCCTGATCCGGATTGTGATCCGGGATCATGGGCCAGGGGTGCCTGACGATAAACTGGAAGATCTTTTGCGCCCGTTTGTTCGGGCTGAGTCTGCGCGGGAGCGACTGGGGCAAGGACATCGCGGTTTTGGTCTGGGCCTCGCTATTGCACATCGGGTGGTGTCGCATCATCGGGGGCAGATTTCATTGCGCAACCATCGTGAGGGTGGCCTGATGGTCACTATTGACCTTCCTCCAGCGGGCTGAAATGGCCTCTTTACGTTGGGTTTACTTCTCTCTGCTGTAATAAATTGTTGAGCTGCCGTTACAATACAAGTCTACAAGAATAAGCAGGTTGTATTGTGCGTTTGATTCCCACTCTGATATTGATGTGTCTTCCGGCGGTCGCTTTGGCAAACCCGCCGCATTCAGGCGCACGCCCGGACATGTCGGTTGAGTGGAGCAACAGCCAGCCAGAACAACGTCAGGCACTGGATAATTTTTATCAGGCGCTGCAACAAATGCCGCCGGGTGCGGGTAATCCCGACATCAACGAGCGACAGCGTCATCTTGAACAGCTGCGTGATATGTCGACGGAGCAGCGTCAGGAGATGTTCCGTAACTTCGTTCAGGATGCTGAGCGTCGCCGCTAAAAATACCTCCCTTAAGAATTGCGTCATTTCGGCAATGGACAAATCCCATCCAGCCGATAAAGTGGTGCCCGTCTAATCTCGGGAAACCAGCATGAAAACACGTATCACTGAACTTTTAGGTATCGAAGCTCCCCTGATCCTTCCGGGGATGAGCTGGATCTCTACTCCTCAGCTTGTTGCTGCCGTATCGAATGCGGGCGGCCTTGGTATTCTTGCCAGTGGGCCTCTGACTCCAGAAGAACCCCGAGCCGCTATTCGTGAAATCCGTGAACTGACGGATAAACCTTTCGGCGTAGGCGTGACTCTGCTCATGCCGGGCGCGAAAGAAAATGCCATGATCGCACTGGAAGAAAAGGTACCTGTTATTAACTTTTCGCTGGGTAAAGGCGATTGGCTGGTTAAAAAAGCTCATGAATACGGTGGCAAAGTGATCGCTACCGTCGTGTCAGAAAAGCACGCATTATCAGCTCAGAGTATCGGTGCGGATGCTCTGCTGGTGACTGGTCATGAAGCCGCTGCCCACGGCGGTGATGTGACATCACTGGTGCTGGTACCCTCTATCGCCAGCAAAGTAGATATTCCTGTCATCGCCACCGGTGGCTTTGCCGATGCCCGTGGCTTAATGGCAGCGCTTTCTCTCGGCGCCGAAGCGGTAGCAATGGGCTCCCGATTTGCGACCAGTGCAGACAGTCCGCTGCATAACCATGTTAAAGAGACTGTGATTAAGAAGTCCGAGCAGGAAACTATCTACTCTAAAAACTTTGATGGCCTCTGGGCCCGAGTGATGAAGACGCCGCGCTCAGTCAAAGAAACCAAACGCCCTATGAATCTCATCATGGCAGGTATTGAAGCGACGAAAGCAGCCAAGATCGTTAAACAGCCAGTATGGAAGATCATGCTCGGCATGATGGTGATGCTCGATAAAATCAAGCTGCTCGCATACTTCGGTGCCAGTGTGCCGCGCCTGCAGGCCGCAACAATCAATGGTGATCTTGATAAAGGCGTGCAGTTCATTGGTCAGACTCAGGGTTTGATCGAGGACATACCAACGGTTCAGGAGCTGGTAGATCGTATTCTGGCAGACGCCAAAGCGATGCATGAAAGCAATAACCGCTTCTTTTCCTGATGACGCCATACAGGCTATCTGCGGATAGCCTGTTTTTATTTTTTTATATCCCTCTTTTTCATTTACACCTTCCATGAAATGACCTTCTCGGTTTTTTCTGGCCAATTTCATTCCTAGGTATGAGGCTGTCCGGATAATGCACGAATTCGCGTAGTGCTTTTGTAACCCTGTCTCTATTAATCCTTCTTTGTCCGTATAAAGCATTCTTCAAAAGATAGACATTTGTATACTTGTTCTCGCTCTGGCCATAGCACCACATAAAAATAATAGGGTGAGGAACAGAAAATGAAAAAGTATCTGCTTACGGCAGTGGTTGCGGCCACTATGTCGGCGGAGGTTTCTGCGATGTCGGAAACTGTTGAAACTGGCTATACAGAGACGAAATATCCCATTGTTCTGGCGCATGGTTTGTTTGGGTTTGACGAAATTCTCGGTGTTGATTACTGGAATAGAGTCCCCGAAACTCTGCAAGAAGACGGTGCAGATGTCTACCTGACACAAGTGGCTGCGGCGAACAGTCCTGAAATCAGAGGCGAGCAGTTAATTCCACAAATTGAAGAAATTCTGGCGATTACAGGCGCTGAGAAAGTAAACCTGATCGGACACAGCCACGGTGGTCCGACTACGCGCTATGTTGCCTCTGTGCGCCCCGATTTAGTGGCTTCCGTCACCTCTATTGGTGGTGTGAATAAAGGCACACCGGTTGCAGAAGGTGTAAACGGAATAAGTGGAAGTCCGGAGAATCCCTCTCTCGTAACGAACCTGGGCAATGCTCTGGCCACGGTCATCGACTTTGTTTCTGGCGGTGGATACGAACAGGATCTGGCAGCATCCGTGGGCTCAATGACCTTTGCTGAAGCAGAGCGTTTCAATGAACAGCACCCAGGTGGCGTTCCTGAAACGACATGTGGTGAGGGAGAATACGAATATCAGGGAGTGAGATATTACTCCTGGACCGGATCTCAGGTACTGACCAATGCGCTTGATCCTTTTGACTATGTATCGGCGGCAGCCTCACTCTTCTTCCCGGCAGGCGAAGCAAACGATGGTCTGGTGGGAGCATGCTCTACGAACCTGGGGATGGTTATCCGCAACGATTTCAAAATGAACCATTTTGATGAAGTAAATCAGTTGCTCGGATTACATGGTTTAAATGAAACCGATCCCCTGACTGTTTTTCGTACACACGCTCATCGTTTAAAACGACACGGTCTATAGTCCTGATAAAATAGACCACAATTAAAAAGAGAAATTAAACCGATTCTGATCATTCTTTCTGACAGGCTATTAAAAATTAGCCTGTCTTTCTTCGGTTTTTAATTTTCGATAATAGTCTGTTAAGGGGTATCTCTCACTCTTAGGTATTAGCGCGTCCGGATAATTTACCTCGAATGTAGTTGTTTTGTAACCCTGTCTTTATAAGTACTTTTATGTCCGGATAAAGCATTTTATACAAGATAAACATTTGTATACTTTTTTCGCTCTGGCCAAAGCACCAAATAAAAATAATAGGGTGAGGAACAGGAAATGAAAAAATATCTGCTTACAGCAGTAGCAGCAGCTACTGTGTCTTCACAGGTTATGGCTATGTCCGAAACCTTAGAAACCGGGTATACCGAAACAAAATATCCTATCGTACTTGTTCATGGTTTTCTTGGATTTGATCAGCTGGTCGGTGTTGATTACTGGTATAACATTCCGGAAACACTGCAACAGGATGGCGCAGAAGTATTTGTTGCAACAGTATCAAATACTAACTACCCAGAAGTTCGCGGTGAACAACTAATTGAGCAGGTTGAGGATATTCTGGCTATTACAGGCGCAGAAAAGGTAAATCTGATTGGGCACAGCCATGGTGGTCCTACGACGCGCTACGCTGGGTCAGTGAGACCGGACATTATTGCATCGGTTTCCTCTATTTCTGGCGTCAATAAAGGCACAGTCGTGGCTGATACACTCATGGAATGGTCCGATAACTCTGATGTGTTCGGGACGGCCTTTGATGTATTTATTTCAGGGATTTCTGGGTTTATATCCTTTGCTTCGGGCAGTGATCTTCCACTGGCGCCTGTTGAGTCTGTGCGGTCAATGACAACTGATGCATCGGTTATCTTCAATGCAGCACACCCCGGTGGAATTCCAGAAAGTGATTGCGGCGAGGGGGGCTATGAATATAACGGCGTGCACTACTACTCCTGGGCCGGAGCGAAGCCAGCGACCAATCTCCTGGACCCGCTGGAGCCGATTACTATCGCGTTCTCGCAGTTCTTCCCTGACGGGGTTGCTAACGATGGTTTTGTCGACCCGTGCACGAGTAACCTGGGTATGGTCATCCGCAATGATTTTGCTATGACCCATCTGGATGAGGTGAACCAGATGCTCGGTATTCATGACCTGAGCGAAACCGATCCTTTGACGGTGTTCCGCACGCACGCTAACCGCCTCAAGAACGACGGTCTCTGATATGAAAGTCAGCATAGTCGTTGTCGCTTTAGTGATGTCAGCGGCTGTCGCTGGCTTCTTTTGGCTCCCTCAGGGAGGCGTTGTGATCAGCCAGTCAGAACCCTCTTCGTCGCAATCTATTGACGCCAGAAGACCGATAGCTGACAGCCCGTTACGTTCACGTTTCCTGCAGTCGGCAACATTCAGAGGTGCTACTCCGGATGGACGGCTGCAGGTATTGAATGGAAACCTGTTGGTAAATCGCGATCTCAAACGGTGGATGGATTTCTATCTCAGCTCTGTGGGTGAATTCAGTATTCAGGAAATCACTGAATTTATGGAAGCAGAGATGCGCACTTTGCCAGCGCCTGCTGATCAGCAGGCACTGGACCTTTTACATAAGTATCTTGCGTATCTTGATGATATTTCGCGCTACGATGAAGTCAGCGGAAGAAAAGTGAATGGCGCCGATCTGGATGGTCTGGTCGCGCGTATGGAGTGGTTAGAAGATCTGCGCCGTATCTACTTTGCTGATACTACGATTGCTGCATTTTTCGGCGACGATGAGGCGTTGGATCGCTATTCTCTAGAAAGAATGCGACTTGCTAAGAACGGTGGTGACACGGCGGCACTGGACCAACTGGAAGATACATTGCCACTTCATCTGCGTGTTGCGAGGGAGAAAGCCCGAAGTATCGAAACCTCTCAGAGTTTGCGGGATACCATCGATGACCCTCAGGCACTCTGGGAGGCCAGGAAAGAGCGATTTGGGCAAGCCGCTGCAGACCGGCTGGCAGCTCTGGATGTTGAACGCCAGCAGTGGCATGCCCGACTGTCAGACTACAGAGCCTTTCTGGAACACAATGCAGATAAGAAAAATATTGATGATCTGACTGAGGCCTACCTGACTGAGCATTTTTCTCCTGTTGAGCAGAAGCGTGTCGATGCTGCGTTACAGGCAAGCTCAGATTAGCTTCTGTAGAGCGTAAGTGTTAATCCCCAGCATCAGCAAGAAGTGCCTGTAATGGTTTAAACAGCGACGGTGCTGAGATCAGAATATTGTCACCGCACAGCTGGGGGTTCATTTCTTCATTTAATGCCTGGATATGTCCAAAACAGGCTCCAGCCTCGCGGGCGATCAGTTGCGCTGCGGCAAAGTCCCAGGGTTTGACCGATTCGTAGTAACCATCCAGACGCCCACAAGCTACCCAGCAGATATCCAGTGCTGCAGAACCTAAGCGGCGTATATCTGCGCAGTGCGCCAGAACGTGCTCAAGTCGCCGCATTAATAAAGCGAGGTTATCAATCTCGTATGGGAAACCGGTGGCGATGATTGAGCGGCCAAGATCCGTTTTATCTGAGCAGTGAATCGGTACATCGTTGAGCCGTGCGCCTTTTCCTGCCTGTGCATGGAATGTCTCATTGAGAAATGGATTGTGAACGACACCCACTCGCGCTTTTCCATTGTGATAGTAGGCAATCGAGACAGCGACCTGAGGGTGATTGTGAGCAAAATTAACGGTGCCATCGATCGGGTCGACGATCCATAAGTGTTCCTGTTGGCCTGCCTTTGCCAGCTCATCGGGATTCAGCTCTTCAGACAGAATCTGATGATCCGGGTAGTTACGACGAATCGCGGCTGTAATCAGCTCGTCAGCCGCGACGTCAGCCTGGGTAACCAGTTCGCTGCCATTTTTGTAGGACAACGACAGTGACTTTCTTTGGCTGGCAATCAGGTCGCCTGCCTCTTTAGCTAATCGCAGTGCTAATGTCAGAATATTGGTCTCGTGCATGTTCCAGTCACCACAGGAGTTCAGTGTTTGCGAGTATGCGCTTCGAAAACACGGCTTACCAGAGAGCCGGACCGGGTCGGGAAGGTGAGAGAGTGTTACACTGTATCTTTTTAGCGTCTGAGCAAAGGGTATGACACGAGTACATCTGATCACTGGGTTTCTGGGAGTGGGTAAAACAACTGCCATTCTGGACCTTTTGCAACAGTCCCCCGGTAACGAGAAGTGGGCCGTATTAGTGAATGAATTTGGCGAAGTGGGTGTCGATGGCGCCATCCTCGAAGCCAATGGCGCTGTCGTGCGTGAAGTGCCCGGCGGTTGCCTGTGTTGCGTGTCCGGGCTGCCGTTTCAGATGGGGCTGAATATGTTGCTCGCCAAAGAAAAACCCGACGTTCTGTTAATTGAACCTACCGGCCTGGGGCATCCTCGCAAAGTACTGACCACACTGCGCAGCGATGACTATCGCGATCTGCTGACGGCTGGAGCCAACCTCTGCCTGATCGACCCACGTCATCTGAAGGACTCACGCTACACCGATAATGATACCTTTAACGATCAGATCACACTGGCTGATGTACTGGTCGCCAATAAAACCGATCTTTGCTCCGTTGATGATCTGGCGGCATTCGATGCATTGGCGGCATCAGCAACACCTCCTAAGGCGGAGGTTGTACGCACGCAACAGGGCCGGCTGGAGGCTTCCTTGCTGGAATTGTCCACCAACCCTGAGCGCCTGCAATTGAAAGATCGCGGCCATCATCATCACCACAGTAAAGAGCCGGCTGCGCCGGTTGCCTTGCAGGCCGGTGAGGAGATTCGTCGTCTGGAAAGCCACGGTGAGGGGCACTTTTCCTGCGGCTGGCTGATCTCTGGCGAATGGGTGTTTTCTCTCGATGCGCTGCGCTACTGGTTTGACCAGCTCGATTCGGATGAGGGGAGGGTGGTGCGTGCGAAAGCATTAATCCACACCGAGCAGGGGCATTATGTTCTCAATTGGCGTGATGGTGTACTTTCAGAAATGCCGACCCGCGCGCTGGAAGAAAGTCGGCTGGAAATTATTACCGAAACCACACCAGATGCTGACGCATTGGAAATATCACTGAAAAAGTGTCGGAGCGAACAATGAAATACTGCCCGCAATGCAAAGCTGATATCAATATTCAGGTCATTGATGGTGAAAAGCGACGCGCTTGTGCAGTGCAATGTGGCTTTGTCTTCTGGGATAACCCGACACCCGTGGTGGCAGTCGTAGTCGAAACGCCAGATGGTGTGGTGTTGGCCCACAACAAGCTCTGGCCCGCGGGCAAATATAGTATTATTACCGGCTTTCTGGAGCGTGGAGAAACGCCTGAGATCTGTGCTCTGCGAGAAACCGAAGAAGAACTCGGCTTAAAAGCAACACAGGCTGACTTTATTGGTTTCGAGCTGTTCGATGGCAAAGGTTTTAATGGTCATGAATATAATCAGATCATTATCGGCTTTCATATCTACGCGGAGGGGAATATCGCACTGGATGAGAATGAACTGGATGAATACAAAATCATCCCCGTTGAAAAACTGAAAGGCTGGGGTTCGGCGACCGGAAAAATCGTTCAGCGCTGGCTCGACGGGAAAACCTCTTAAGACATCATTGAGTGCCGGGAAACCTTATAAAAAATACGTTTAATAAACCGTAATAAATACGCCGTAAAACCGTAAGAAAAGTGACCCGGCAATGACATCTGTTTCTGACTGAATACCCGCTGGTTTTTCTACCGGATGGTGATGTAATGAAACGTTCTCTTCTCTGGCTGGCAATGCTCTCTGCGAGTGCTGCGCATGCCGATATTCTGATCAATGAAACCGATGCTGATACCCCCAGCACCGACACGGCTGAATTTATCGAGCTTTATGATGGCGGTCTCGGTGCTCAGTCACTGAATGGCCTGTCATTAGTTCTGTTTAATGGTAACGGTGATGCCAGCTATAAATCCATTTCACTGAATGGCTTTCAGACCAACGCTGATGGGTACTTCGTTGTTTGCGGCGATGATAGCAACGTCAGCAATTGCGACCTGGATCTGTCGCCTGACAGCAATCTGGTTCAGAACGGCGCAGATGCCGTTGCACTGTTTTCCCGCCCGGCGTCAGACTTTCCGAATGGTACCCCTGTAACGACGGACGGCCTGATCGATGCGGTTGTTTACGACACCAATGATAGTGATGACGCTGGCCTGTTACCTCTGCTGAATGCTGGTCAGCCTCAACTGAACGAAGCCATGAGCGGCAATAAAGATCACCATTCGTTGCAACGTTGTTCGGGCGGTGCCCGCGACACCGAAGGCTTTGTTGCTGATCTGCCAACGCCGGGCGAAGCAAATGCCTGTGGCGGCAGTGAGCCTGAGCCAACACTGGGTGCCTGTGGTGATGTCGCTACCCCGATCAGCGCAATTCAGGGATTAATTACAGATATCGCGAACGATGCCAGCCCAATGAATGGCCAGCAGGTCATCGTTGAAGCCATCGTGACTACCGACCTGCAGGGCGGCACTCTGGCGAACGGCGAATATTCTTACCAGTACAGTGGTTTCTGGCTGCAGCAGGCCGACAATGAAACCGATACTGACCCGATGACTTCGGAAGGTGTATTTGTTTACAACTACAGCGAGAACGTCTCTGTTGGTGATCGCGTGCGTTTGCAGGCAACGGTTGGCGAATACAACAACGTAACTCAGTTGAGCAATATTTCTGATATTGCCGTCTGCTCGTCAGGCAATGCATTGCCGGCAGCCATTGAGCTGACTCTGCC
This sequence comes from Oceanospirillaceae bacterium, assembly GCA_002724925.1. Classification (GTDB taxonomy): domain Bacteria; phylum Pseudomonadota; class Gammaproteobacteria; order Pseudomonadales; family Oceanobacteraceae; genus Thalassolituus. The sequence continues at coordinate 37,911 of PBQA01000030.1, read as the reverse complement.
GGTGGCTGATCTGGCCGAATTCGAAGCGGTCGAAGGCATGCTGGTAGAAAGCGATCAGTCGCTGCTGATCAGTGACCTGTTTGGTACCGGCTACGGCTTCGGTAATTACGGCCAGTTTGCTGTGTCTTCACGTCTGCATTTTCAGGGTACTGAAATTGCGCTGCCGGGTTCAGCCGAAGCGCTGGCGGCAGAGCCAAACCGGGTGCTGGACACGCTGTTAATTGATGACGGTGTGTCGGCGTCGTATCCGGAATTTATTCCTTTCCCGGATGACTCGGGTTTCTCCGCAGATAACCCGGTACGTATCGGTTATTCCGTTCCTGCGTTCGCTGGTGTGATGAACGCGTTCCGCGATAATTACACGGTTATTCCAGCGGCGATCACCATTGATCCTACACACCCACGCACACTGGTGCCTCAGGTGTCTGACCAGGCGAACCTGGTGGTTGTTGGTATGAATGTTCTTAACTTCTTTAATGGTGATGGCATGGGGGGTGGCTTCCCGACGTCTCGTGGCGCCCCAAGCGCTGACGCGCTTGATATGCAGACCGCGAAGATCGTTGCAGCACTGGATGCCATGAACGCTGATGTGATTGGTTTGATGGAGCTTGAGAACGACGGCTGGGATGCAGAGAGCGCCATCGTTGAACTGACAGAAGCTTTGAACGCTGTGCAGGCGCCGGGTGATGAATATTCTGTGATTAATCCGGGCGGTAATCGTATCGGCACTGATGAAATCGCCGTTGGTCTGATTTATCGCGCTGATCGCGTCACACCGGTGGGTGCAGCGCGTGTCCTTGATTCCAGTAATTCACCACTGGATGAAAATAATATCCCGCTGTTTGATGACACGAAAAACCGCCCTGCATTAATTCAGACCTTTAATGTTGATGGCCAGGAAATCACCTTTGCCGTTAACCACCTGAAGTCAAAAGGGTCTGCGTGTAATGAACCGGACGAAGGGTTGGATGGTCAGGGCAGCTGCAACATTAACCGTACCCGTGCGGCACAGGCCTTAGTTGAATTTCTCGCTGACGATGAGCAGGTGATGATTCTTGGCGACCTGAATGCGTACAGCCAGGAAGATCCGATGCAGGCGTTCTACTCCGCCGGTTTCACCAACCTGAAATACACCGATGCCGCCACCGAAGAGCGGCCATACAGTTATACCTTCTCGGGCCTGCTGGGTTCACTGGATCACGCACTGGCGACTGACGATCTGCTCGCTCAGGTGGTGAGTGTGGATGCGTGGCACATTAACTCGGTTGAAGATTCGCTGGTGGATTACCTGACCGAAGCCAATGGTCAGCCATATCGCTCGGTGGATAGTTACGCAGCGCCGGATGCTTACCGCTCATCGGATCACGATCCGATTGTGGTCGGCCTGATGATCGAAGAGCCAAACGTTGCTCCAGAACAGGTAGCGGATATCCCGGCGATTGAAGTGACTCGCCGTAACCAGAATATTGCTGTCGATCTCAGTGCGTATGTGACTGATGCCGACGGTGATCTTCTGTCTTATCAGGCGGTCACACTGCCGCAAGGCATGACGCTGAGCTCAATGGGTGTGTTGTCAGGTGTGGCTGATCGTGATCTTCTGAATCAGCTGCCTGTGTCGGCAACGGTTGAAGTCAGCGATGGTGGAGAAAGCATTCAGCTGGTCGTAGACATTCGTGACGAGCGCCCGGCCGCGAACTTCTTCAACCGGGTTTATGAATTCTTCCGGTCGATCTTCTCCTGGCTGTTTGGGCGTTAATTTCTGAATAGATCTGGTCTGCTTGTCAGGTCAGGCCAGATCAGACGTTAACGTCGCCTGTGCTGGACTAGGAGGGCCCTAGCAGCACAGGCAGGGCTCCCCGACTGGCGAAGCTACTTAGTAAGGCTTCCCAGTCGGGGCTCAATAATTCATTCCGATATCCTTGAATAAATACGTTCCTTTCTTTCAGGCTGATACCTTTAAAGGCCGTTGTGGTATCCAGCCAATCTTCCTCAATACCAATAATATCCTCCGCTGAAATTAACAGATAAATATCTTTGTACGGGCAGATATTCTGAGCGCTGGCGACTTCTGTGGCATAACAGTCAAAGCAAATATTGGGCAGCGACTCTGCGAGTTGCTCGGTAATGTCAGCAGGACAACCCGCGGTGCAGATCATCGCAGCGCAAGACATGGCACCTGGATTCTTTGGTTTTTCTTGCGTTGGGTACAGAGGGATTCGCTTGCGCATACCGGTTACACCAGATGGTGACTGATAAACTGCATTTCGCGGACAAGGTTACGAAGACTGCGCTCACCACCCGGGCGGGCCTTGTACATATGGCGTAGGGCGAAGAACACCTGATACAGAGCATCGAAGCAGAGGGTGCGCGAGGCTTCTTCGCACTCTGGGTCGAGGCTGATTGAACGTAGCGTTGTGTAGATTCTGCGCAGCCAGCTTTCCTGCAGGCGTGTTAAACCTGAGCTTCCAGCATTGATGGCAAGGTCGAGACCTGTGTCCAGATAATGATCCAACAATTCGCTATTCAATGAACGGTAATTGGTGATACTCAGTTCGAGCACTGTAAATTGATCGTGCCGGGACAAACCTGGGGTAGTATCACAGGGCTTTGGGTCGTCTGGTACAGTTTGCATGGATCGCATTAGCTCTTCCTCCATCGGATAGGAATAAGTTAATGCGAATTATTATCAATTGCAATGCTGTGACTATTGCAAATATTTATCAAAAGTGGCTTTCAGATAGAAAAAGTTACTTTTTATAGGGAAAGCCACATTCGATAGAAAAAGCAAAATTACCAGTTGAAAGGCTTCTCGCCCCGGGCGTTCAGTTTCACCCAGCCTTCTTTTCCTGAGTCGCTTTCTGATTCTTCCCAGCCACTGTCGCTACAGCGGACTTCGGTCTCTAAGGCTTGCCAGGCAGCTCGTGCTGCTTCCAGGTCGGTATTCCACGGCGTATCGTTCTGTTTGAACCAGAGGCTGGAGAAGTTCTTTTCAGCGTTGGCGTTCATATAGATATCCATACCGCCTGAGCGCCAGTGTTGATGAGTGCCAGTGTCCTTTATTGTGTTGATCTCTCCCAGTACTGAACGTAGCCACTCGGTAACTTTGGCTGGGTCGCCTTTCATCAGGTAAATCTCAAGGTCCGGGAAGCGTTCAGTCATTGCGGGTATCCGAAAACAGTCGAAGTAGGGTGAGCATTATATAGGCGCTCAGAGAAATAAGGGCACCGCTTGCTGCGGTCGTCATACCGATCAGCGTTACGACTTCCTGAGTCAGAGATGGCGATATTCGGTTATCAGCAAACAGCATGGCGCCAGAACCGGCAAAAAAAAGCGTAGCGCCTATTGAGAAGCGGGTCAGGTATCGTCTTTCCTTCCCCTGTTTTGAACTGATCCACTCTTTTAATGGCATATGTTGGTGCTGTTCGGGTACTCGCCCGATCCGGTAGGTAAGTCAGGTTAGTAGTGTAGGAGGCTTATCGGGTTGAAGAAAGAGGTACTTAGTTTGGAAAAAGCGGTACTTGGTTTAGAAGAGGACGCAGCTACCGCCAGCGGGCGACAGTGACCCCAGTAGCTGCGCATTCAGGCCACCCTCATAGCCCTTATCTATAGTAGGGCTCGTGGGGGACGCTGGGGATGCGGCAGAGTGTCGCAGTGCGGGATTGAAACCGTCGGGATGATCACATATAATCGCCGCCCTTCGTTTTTCTGTGTCTCGTGATGGCATAGAAATCCGGACTCCTTGCCTTACCGGATGGGCCGGAAGGCTATAAACCCATAAGGAGCTGAAAATGCGTCATTATGAAATCGTTTTCCTGGTTCACCCGGACCAGAGCGAGCAAGTACCTGCGATGGTTGAGCGTTACACCAACACCATCGAATCTACTGGCGGTAAGATCGACCGTTACGAAGACTGGGGCCGTCGTCACCTGGCATACCCAATCAACGACGTGCACAAAGCGCACTACATCCTGATGAACGTTGAGTGTACTCAGGAAGCGCTGGATGAGCTGACTACTAACTTCCGTTACAACGACGCTGTTCTGCGTAACATGGTTATCCGTCGTGACGAAGCTGTGACTGAAATGTCGCCAATCAAAGCGGCAGAAAGCCGTGAAGACCGTCGTCGCGCTGAGCGCAACGAAGCTTCTGAAGCGAAAACCGAACAGTCTGAAGAAAAGGCTGAAAAAGAAGAATCTTCAGCTGAAGACAACGCTGAGTAATAGGAGATCAGATCATGGCTCGTTTTTTCCGTCGTCGTAAGTTCTGCCGTTTCACCGCTGAAGGTGTGACCGAGATTGATTACAAAGATCTGGACACTCTGAAAGGCTACGTTACTGAAACTGGCAAAATCGTACCAAGCCGTATCACCGGTACCCGCGCTAAGTATCAGCGTCAGCTGTCTACAGCAATCAAGCGTGCGCGCTACATTGCTCTGCTGCCATACACTGATCAGCACGACAAATAAGAGATACGGTTAACACTGTATCATTACTAATTTTCGTAGCCCGGCATCCAATGATGTATGTCGGGAGACAAAAAGACACGGTGGCTTCTTAATTCACTAAGCAAGTTACCCTGTAATGAGGAATTATCATGCAAATCATTCTGCTGGAAAAAATCGCAAACCTGGGTTCACTGGGTGATCAGGTAACTGTTCGTCCGGGTTACGCACGTAACTTCCTGTTCCCACAGGGCAAAGCGGTTCCTGCGACTAAAGCAAACGTTGAACAGTTCGAAACCCGTCGCGCTGAACTGGAAGCTCAGGCTGCTGATAAGCTGGCTGCTGCTCAGGCTCGCGCTGAAAGAATCGACGAAATCGAACTGTCTGCTGCTGTTAAAGCAGGCGACGAAGGTAAGCTGTTTGGTTCACTGGGCAACCGTGACATTGCTGACCTCGCGACTGCAGCTGGCGTTGAGCTGGCTAAATCTGAAGTACTGCTGCCAGAAGGCCCAGTACGTCAGGTGGGTGAATACGACATCACTATCCGTCTGCACCCAGAAGTCGAAGCAGTACTGAAACTGCACGTAGTTGCTGAATAAGTAATTACCGCGCAGACGCCGCAATGATGGCTCATTGCGGCAGATTAAGGCACTATTGGTTCCCACTGATAGTGCCTTTATTTTTTGCATTGAAGATATGAACGAAGAATTCGGACAGGATACAGACAGCGTCGGCAGTAGCCGCATGCCACCCCATTCAGTTGAAGCTGAGCAATCAGTCCTTGGTTCACTGATGCTGGACGAGCGCGCCTGGGAGACCGTCTCAGAGACCCTACTGGATACTGACTACTACCGTCATGACCATCGCATCATCTTCCGGGCTATTCAGCACCTGGTTGCTCAGGAACAACCCATTGACGTTGTCACGGTCGCTGAAGAGCTTGAAGAGCGTGGGCAGCTTGAGAAGGCGGGTGGTGCGTCATACCTGAGTCGGCTCGTCGATATGACCCCGTCGATCGATAACTGCGCTGCGTATGCGACCATTGTTGCCGAGCGCTCACAACAGCGCAGCCTGATTGAAGCCGCCAGTGACATCATCGAAAAAGCCTATGAGCCGGGTGGTGATGATGCGCTCACATTGATCTCAGACGCTGAGAAATCGATTGCCACGATCGCAGAGGGTAACCGTAAAGACGGTGGCCCTGAGTTGGTCGCTCCTATTCTTAAGAATACCCTTGAGCAGCTGGATCAGATGTTCAACCAGCCTGAAGGGCTGACGGGGCTGACAACCGGCTTTACCGAGATCGACAACCGGACATCAGGCTTCCAGAAAGCCGACCTGGTGATTGTGGCGGCACGTCCTTCGATGGGTAAAACCACCTACGCTATGAATCTGGTGGAAAATGCCCTGTTGGCTACTAAGCGTCCGTGCCTGGTATTCAGTCTTGAGATGCCGTCAGAATCGATCGTGATGCGTATGCTGTCGTCGATCGGAAAAATCGATCAGACCCGTATCCGCTCGGGCAAGCTGATTGATGAAGATTGGCCCAAGCTTTCAGCCGCGGTCAACATGCTGAAAGATCTGCCGCTTTATATCGATGACACCGCAGCACTTACACCGCAGGAAATGCGAGCGCGGGCGCGCAAAGTGTATCGAGAGAACAATAATGATCTGGCCATGATCATGGTCGACTACCTTCAGTTGATGCGGGTGTCTGGGCCTTCTGAGGGGCGTACCCAGGAAATTTCTGAAATTTCGCGGACGCTGAAGATCATCGCTAAAGAATTTAACTGCCCAATGATTGCTCTGTCGCAGCTTAACCGATCACTGGAGCAGCGTCCGAACAAGCGCCCGGTGAACTCTGACTTGCGTGAATCCGGTGCGATCGAGCAGGACGCCGATATTATTCAGTTTATTTATCGTGATGAGGTCTATAACGAAGACTCACCCGATAAAGGCATTGCTGAAATTATTACCGGTAAGCACCGTAATGGTCCGATTGGTATCGACCGTCTTGCGTTTATCGGTAAATACACCCGATTTGAAAATCTTGCTCATGGCTATGACGGAGATGACGAGTATTAACCCGTCACTTTCATAGTCTTCATCAGTAGGTAGTTTCCATGAAATTTACTCCCGAGCTGGAGATCCCCGGCGGTTGTATCAAACCGCTTCACTACGACGACATAGACGGCTTATTCGAACTGTATAAGCATCCTGAAATTCCTGGGCAGCGTCCACTGCAGGATAAAGAACAACTGAATCGAATGATCGATTACAGTGTTCAGATGGCCGCCACACAGCGTGGAATGATGTGGGCGATTGAAACAGAAGGGCAGATCAAAGGCATGGTCAGTGGATTTGACTGGCAGCCTTCGAATTTGCGAATCGTTATGCGTGTTGATGGCTTGCCGCAGCTGACGGTGGAAGAACGTACTGCGTCGTTAAAAGCTGCGATCAGTTTTCTCAGTACCAAGTACCATGTACGTAACTTCGCTTACCAATGGATTGAAGGTCAGTCTGACGATATTAAAGCGGCGCTCTCGGAGTGTGGCTTTACGCTGGCTGCGCGCTTGCGCGACGGCTGGCGCACAGGGAATACCGAGTTTTCAGATGTTGAGCAATATCATTGGATCTCGAGCGAGAATAAGCCGGTGCCTCGAAAACTGGGTGACGATGACGAATTGGGCCAGAACCTCAATGCGAATAAAAGAGGGGAGTCCTGATGAGCTGGAACTTCGAAACTGAACAATTCCTGATCCGCCTGCCGGTTTCTGATCAGGACGGAGCAGCACTGTTTAAGCTGCTGAGCCAGAGTTCTGCTGCTGCTCATATCCCGCGCCTGCCAATGACGGTAGAGGCTCAGGCACTTGATGAGCTACGCAGAATCGCTATGCGCTTTGAGACACGTGAAGCGGCATTCTGGTTGATTGAGCGCAAGTCTGACGGTGAGGTTGTTGCGCGTATTGGCGTTCAGTACATAAACTGGATGATGCTGAATGCTCAGTTACAGTGGGAGCTGTCGGCAGAGTGTGGCCTTGAAGAACTGCAGGAAGTACTTCCTGTTATCGTGAACTACCTGTCAGACGATCTGCATCTCCACCGTTTAGAAATGCGCTTGAGAACAGGGAGTGATGATCAGAGCAAGCTACTTACAGCGTTAGGCTTTTCACACGAAGGAACTCTACCATCTCAAATGGAGTTTGAAGGTGAAGATATTGACCTCGATGTATACTCTTTGCTTAAAGGTGAGCTGAATATCTAATTTCATGCTCGCTACTAGAATCAAAAAGGCCGCAGATGCGGCCTTTTTTATTTAATGCGGATTTTTGTTGTTCTCGTTGATCGATAAAATAGTATTTTGGTGGGCGAAATTGGCAGTAAACTCACGAATCATTTTCGTGAGAGACCGTCAGCGACACGCTGCCATCAAACCCTTCGGTCAGATGAAAGGTGATCGGCCGGCAGCAGACTTGGCAGTCCTGAATATAGCTTTCCTCATCGACGTCGCTGGGGTCGATAAAAACTGTCTGATATTCACCACAATAAGGGCAGTGGATGCCGTGTTCGTCGAGTAGCATTTCAGAGGTCTGCCATCAGGTTTTTCAAGCGATCTTTTTGCTCATCCCGTGATAAAGGCGTCGTAGTTTCTTCAGGGAGACCGCGTGGAATGTCTATCTCCAGATTTTCACCGTTCTGAATACGATTCAGTAGAAGATCATAGTTACGCTTGAACACTGGAAATACTTTTTCTTCTGGTTCATTGGCGATAAAAAACCAGTCGGTTGAGCGGCCTGCAAAATACACGGCAGGATGACTCCAGTTAAATTCTTTTTTTGGCGATGGCGCCCGGCAGGCTTCTACGTAGGCTGCATGTGGCGATGGCAGGCCCAGCACTTCAGAAATATCACAGCGTGCCAGTACTTCGTGAACGTTTGGGAGCCAGCTATTCTCTTTTACGGCTTTTTCGGCGGCGCGCATGATGACTTCACCGCTATAGTCACCGAGTAGTCGTAACCACAGGCGTTTCGCCATGTTCATGGTGTCGAGGTCGGGAAACGCTTTTAAAAACTGGTTGTGATAATTGAACCGGAATAACTCAAAAATCTGATTGATGGCAGACAGCTGGTCGTCGCTTGGCGCGTTATTTTGCCCAGCTGGTGTCACTGAGTCGGCTGACGCTTGCTTCAGCTGTTGAGTAACCCGGTTGAGTACCTGCTTGCTGTCCATTGTTGGCTCCTGTTGGATTGCCGGAGGATTGAGCGTGTCGCTTCGCCCATTGCTGCTTCACGTATTGTAAGAAGCGGCTGTTCCAACTGTTGTGTACCTGATTCGAATCCCGCCAGTATAAAACAAACTCAGCAACGAGTGCGCTGGCGAAATCTCTGGGAATATGGCCCATGCTCAGAATATCGTAGCAGTCTTCCGCAGGCTGCCAATTACTCTCGATGCGGGTGGGCATCGGTGAATGTTCAACGGCGGCGGTGTAGCGCGCCCATTGCTGGCGTACGTGCTGAATAAATTTGCTGTTCCAGGTTTTGAATACGTCGCCGCGCTCCTGCCAGTAGAGAACAAACTCGGGTACGGCATCTTCAATAAACTGAGGGTCGATACCCGCGCGCTGCAAGATCTGCAATGCATCGCTACTCGGTTGCCAGTCTCCGGTAATGGGCTGGGCTTCTTCCTGAGTTGGCTGAAAGCCGGTGCGCTCCTGCTGACGACGGAAGCGACCAGCGTCATTCTGAGCGTATACCCACTGGTTCTTTATGAAGCGGAAGAAGCGAGTATTCCAGTCATTACGGTTTGAGCCCTGTTCCTGCCCTTGCAGTACAAAGGCATCAAGCTGCGAGAAGGAGAATGCACGGGGGATACCATGCTGCTCCAGTCGTTGCATAGCCTCTTCAGACGGCTGCCATTGCTCAGGCATAGGTGCAGGACGGGCCGGTTGAGGTTTGGCCTGCGCGGGTTGAGGAGCGGGCACAGCTTGCTGCACAGGCGCTTTCGCGCGTTCCGGGTGCTCCTGAGGCACTGGCGCATTGCCAAAGCTGAAGACGATGCCTGCTGCCTGAGTAAATGCAGGGCCATGAAGTTGCAGAAGCCCTTTGGCAGTCAGAGAGTCCATCACCCGCACTATGGTGTTGTCATCCCAGAAGGGCACCTGTCGTCTCAGCGTATCGCTGTTCAGGCGTGCCTGAGGCTGGGTCTGCAGCCGTGCGGCATCGTTCAGAACCGATAACAGAATGGCTTCTTCTAGCCCGATCGTTGCCGCGAGTGTCGCAGAGAGACTGATGGCATGATCGCTGATTAGCGGGTGAACGGGCATGAACGACTTCCGGGGTGTAAGTAAGGCTGACATAATGACACAAGCTTCCCGGTGTTCGCACCGGGCAGAACACAACATTGTACTGATTTTCAGGAATCTTCATACGCCTATGACCCGTCCGACACGTGCCCTGCTGAAATGGTCAAATCTGCGTCACAATTATCGCAAAGCCAGAGAAGTGACATCCCATGAGGTATACGCTGTCATCAAGTCTGATGGCTACGGCCATGGCATGGTGGCATGTGCGAATGCACTGAGTGGTGAAGCAGACGGTTTTGCCGTTGCGTGCGTCGATGAAGCTCTGAAATTACGGGGCGCGGGCATTCGACAGCCAATTCTTGTTCTCGAAGGCGCTTACGATGCCGAAGAGTGGGAGCAGGCGTCAGAGCATCATATTCAACTTGTGGTACATCATCCTCAACAACTGAAAGATCGCGCCGCAGCTGAGCTGTCGGACGAAGTGGCGGTTTGGCTTAAGGTCAGTAGTGGAATGAACCGCCTGGGCGTGAAGCTGGAGGATGCGCCAGAGATGATCGCCCGGATCCGCAATGATCGCGGCCTGATTCTCCGGCATGTTATGAGCCACTTTGCGACGTCAGATGAAGCCGATACCTCATTCTACGAAGAGCAGAAGCGACGCATGACAGATCATGCCTGGCCTGTCTCTCTGAGCCTCAGCAACAGTGCATCCGTTATTCGCGGTGGCGTTACAGGAGAAAAGGTAATGCGACCTGGGATCATGCTCTATGGCAGTTCTCCCTGTGAAGATATTACCGCCCGGGATGCCGGCCTGAAGCCCGTTATGACCTTACAGTCCGCCTTGATCAGTGTGCACGACGTGAAAGCCGGGGACACAGTTGGCTATGGTTGTACCTGGGCAGCCCCCCGCAATAGCCGTATCGGCGTCGTTGCGATTGGCTATGGTGACGGCTATCCGCGTCATGCGCCGACTGGCACGCCCGTGAACGTCGCAGGTAAACTTTGCCAGCTGGTTGGCCGGGTATCCATGGATATGATTACTGTCGATATTACAGATGTACCGGAGGCTCGTATCGGCTCGCCAGTCGAGCTCTGGGGCGAGCTGGTCGATATTGATGAAGTCGCGCGCCTTGCGGGTACTATCAGTTATGAATTGTACTGTCGCCTGACGCAGCGGGTGCCGCGCATTAATCTGCAGTAAACCTCATCGAGTATCAGTGTGTGAGACCTGGAACACACTGATGCACATAAACGGCTGGCCTATTACGGCCAGACCGGGACAAACCTCGCCTGACTTTGCATAATGCTGCCTGATTATTATTCCCTGGTAAGAGAGCGCATCATGCCCTGGCAACCTATCAGTAAAGCGGATCACCGCTGTTTTGGCTGTGGTACAGAAAACCCTCACGGTCTGAATATGAATTTCGAAACGGATGGCGAAAAAGTCAGAACCACTGTGACGATTCCGGAGCATCTTCGTGGGTGGGCAAAACTGGCGCATGGCGGTGTTACCTCAACCATTCTGGATGAGGTCATGGGGTGGGCCAGTATGTATTTTACGAATAAATATCCACTGACCCGCGATCTTAGTGTGACTTTCCGGAAACCAGTGTTTGTTGACCAGACCGTGGTCGCGACGGGATGGATCAAAGAGCAGAAAAATCGCCGGAAATATCTGCTGGTCGGTGAGCTTCACGATGACCAGGGAGAACTACTCGCTACCTCATCATCCGAATTTGCCATGCTCGAGAAAGAGCAGTTTCTGAACCTTGGTCTTGTCGGTGAGGACGACCTTGATGCTATGACCTGCACCTTTTCTTCATCTCATAACTACGGGCATGGTTATTCCGATGACTGACAATACGAAGGTGAAATCTGCCCTGATCGTCGAAGGTGGCGCCATGCGGGGTATTTATAGTGCAGGCGTTCTGGATGAGTTTATAAGAGCCGATTATTACCCGTTCGACTGGTACTTTGGTGTGTCAGCAGGCGCTTCAAATACTGCGGCGTATATCGGTAAGCAATATGGTCGTAATTACAAAGTAATCACGGACTACTGCCGCCGGCCCGAATTTAAAAGCCTGAGACGCTTCCTGCGAGGAGGGCACCTGATTGATATCGAATGGCTCTGGGATATTACCGAACGCGAGTTGGATATTGGTTTGGATGAGATCGATAAACGTAAAGGGCGTTTCCTGGCTGTTGTTACCGACGCTGAAACAGGAAAGGCCGAGTATATAGCGCCTGAGCGTGATGAGTTATTTCAGGCAATCAAATGCTCTGCTGCGATGCCTATCGCGTTTAAGGGGTCTGTTCCTTTCCGAGGGCGGACCTGGCTGGATGGCGGTGTTGCTGATTCGTTACCCGTAAAAGAGGCGTATCGTCGCGGTGCGCGGAAAATTATGGTGATTCGTTCTAACCCCGCGTCGTATCGGAAGCAGGCATATCGCTTCAGACATCTGTTTCCGTACATTCTCCGACAGTATCCCGCGGTGGCCAAGCGGCTTCAGCGTCGTCACCTTGAATACAATGAGGCGCTCGACTTCATCCGTAACCCTCCAGCTGACTGTGAGGTGATTGAGTTATGCCCTCCAGAATCATTTTCTGCAGGTCAGTTCACGACGGATATGCAGGTGCTGGATGAAGCGTATGAGATGGGTAAGGAGGATGGTTTGAGAGTCCTTTCTCAGAACTTGATCTAACGCAACTCAGGGACGCTTCTTTACACACTGCGATCGTAGACGGCAGTATAGTAAGCGTCTGATTCACATCTTGCGGAGCACACAATGTCACGTAAAACACTTGTAACAATTCACCTTTACCTGGCAGCTTTTTTTGCTCCCATTATGTTGATAATGGCGGTATCTGGTGGCCTCTATCTTTCAGGCATCAAAGGGTCTTTTGAAAAGGGCGAGACGATATTTGTGCCCGCGGTTCAGATTGATGCTGATCAGGAAAAAGAGTCGCAGGTTAAGGAAATACTTCAACAGGCGGGACTGGATACCGATTTCGAATATGTCAAAGATCGTGGCAGGTTGATGCAGACCCGCCCTACTAGTCGCGATTACTTTGAGCTGGAGCCGACAGCTGATGGCATGAATATTACGCCGGTCTCGCCCGACCTTGTGGCCTCGCTTATGGAGCTTCACAAAGGCCATGGCCCCGGCTTGTTCCGTATTCTTGAGCAGATCACAGCTTTAGGTCTGATCCTGATTCTGATTTCGGGTCTGATCATTGGTCTGAAATCCCCTCTGCTGAAGAAACCTACTATCGGTCTGACAGCAGCGGGTATCCTGGTCTTTGTTATTCTGGCCGCAGTGCTTTAAGAACACGCGGTCATGGTAGAAATAAAAAAGGGCGCTCAGCGCCCTTTTTTATTTGGGTGATTTCTTGCTCACTCAATCGACTTGATTGGTTTGGCGAATCAGGAAACCCTCAGGCCAGTACGCTACTTGCCTGGGTCTGTAGCCCTTTTTCAATTTCCGCGTACGACTTTTTACACCAAACGCGGGTGCGCTGACGCTCCATCAGTGAGAGAGTGCCTTCTGCGCGCTCAGTCAGGTTGCCAGCGGCCCAGAAGTTGAGGGATAGCTTGTCGATTTTTCGCATGGTGCCATCGTGCAGCTCATTAATGGCGATGGATGCTTTGGGGGTAATTCCCGCGTCAGCGATTGTCTTCTCAAGGCTACTGAAATCGCCACCACGGCCATAGTTCTTCACCAATACACACGGCAGCTCATCCTGATAGCGATCAAGGAAAGCCGCAGCCAGTCGCGCTGAGTCCATACCATCATCGACCACGTACCAGAAGTAGCACTTCACACCGGTTTCTTCACACAGAGCGCTGACATCGTTGTCTTCCATCCAGCGCTTCAGAAAACGCTCACTCTGAGCGGGCAGGTCAACAACAACATTAACGTCGTTCTCCAGTGCCGTCTCAATAATACGATCGGCACTTTCGAACTTATCCAGGTTTACAGGTTGAGTGAACTCAGGGTAAAAGCGGGTCAGGGTGTCGTGTGACTGGTCGGCATCGAAACCTGCGTAGTGCATGTTGTGATCAAGAAAGTACTGCGACAGCAGACGGGAAAATACGGATTTACCGACACCGCCTTTTTCGCCACCGATAAAGTGGATTGTGCTCATAGTGTATCCCTGCGATGCCTGCATAAGCAGCAGGCTGAAAATGTAAGAAGATCGACTAAGCTAGCACAAACTGGGTGTCGGAATTATTTCAATTGTCACCTTTGACGTCGATCACCTGAGCGATTTCCGATCATGAGGCTGGGTAAAATCCAGCCCAGGACCCAGCGGCACGATGCGCGTCGGGTTGATCATATCGTGGCTGTAATAGTAGTGGCGCTTGATGTGGGAGAAGTCGACCGTCTCCGCAACGCCCGGATGCTGATACAGATCGCGCACGTAGCCACTGATCGCCGGGTAATCTTCGATGCGGCGCAGATTGCATTTGAAGTGACCGAAGTACACGGGATCGAAGCGGATCAGCGTTGTGAACAGGCGCCAGTCAGCCTCTGTCAGGACACTTTGGTCTCCATCTCTGACCAGGTAACGCTGCTCCGTCAGTCGTTCCTCTAGCCAGTCCAGTGAGTCAAATAATTCGCCGAAGGCAGCTTCATACTTCTCTGCTTTAGTAGCGAAACCGGCTTTGTACACACCATTATTGACCGTGTGATAGACGCGCTCATTCACCTCGTCTATTTGAAACCGGAGTTCTTCCGGATAAAAATCCTGAGTGTCGCCAGTGAGATCATTAAACGCTGAGTTCAGCATACGGATAATTTCAGCAGATTCGTTGCTGACGATACATTCCTGCTGTTTATCCCAGAGCACAGGAACCGTAACCCGCCCCGTGTAATCGGATTTATTGCGGGTATATATCTGGTGCATAAAGTCGCTGTGGTAAAGCGGGTCGCCAGAACTGCCTGCCTCGGTATTGAAGGTCCAGCCGTGATCCAGCATATCGGGAGAAACGACAGATACACCAATATGCCCAGCAAGTCCTTTCAGCTGACGAAATATTAGGGTGCGATGTGCCCAAGGGCAGGCGAGAGAGACATACAGGTGATAGCGGCCGGACTCGGCCTTGAAACCGGCATTACCGGAAGGGCCAGCGCTGCCGTCTGCCGTTACCCAGCTTCGCAGTTGCGCGTCTTCGCGTTCGAACGCACCGTCTGACTTATCGGTGTCGTACCATTTGTCGTGCCACTCACCTTTTACCAGCAGTCCCATCTGAGCCTCTCTTGGTCATCATCTTCTGTTCAGATTAGCAGCGGACAGCACGGGTAAAAACCGGGATTCTGGAACAATAGGTTGCAGGCGCGGGCGGAACCGGTAGCTCAGGTGCCGCAGAAGGTCCTGAACACCTGCTCTGCTGGCAATGGGGGCGCTTCATATGCAGCGTATTCGGCATGCTGCTCGTAGGGTGACTTCAGCGCAGCCAGTAAAGCGTCAAACGGAGTGTAGTCCCCTTCTTCCGCCGCTGAGATCACCGCTTGCACCTGATGGTTGCGGGGGATGATGCCAGGGTTATTCTGTTTCATTCGCTCTTCAGCCGCTTTCAGCTCATCGCGTTCGCTCAGTCGTGCCTGCCATTTGCTAATCCACTCTGACAGACGCTGCTTGATATCATCCGTTGAGCGGGCATCAGGCGAATCAAATAGGGTAAACAGAGCGCCGGTATCAATATCCGAGTCTGTACAGTCACTCAGTCGTCGGAAAAACAAAGTAAAGTCGAGATGGCTTTCATCAAGAAGGTCGAGCAGTGATTCGAAAAACTCCCGGTCGCCAGTCTCGACTGAGCTGAAGCCAAGCTTCTTCGCCATGCCCGATTCCCAGGCATCTTGATGCATCTGGACATAGTCATTGAGAATCTGAGTGGCGTCATCAATCGCCTGTTTCTCCGCAGCTTCGCTGTCTGTGTCATTCATAAACAAAGGCAGCATAGCTTCCGCCAGACGGGTCAGGTTCCACTGGCCAATAGCAGGCTGGTTGATGTAAGCGTATCGCCCTTGTTGATCGATCGAGCTAAAGACTTTTTTACGATTAAAGGCATCAATAAATGCACAGGGGCCGTAATCAATGGTCTCGCCGCTGATGGTCATATTGTCGGTGTTCATCACGCCATGAATAAATCCAAGGTTCATCCATGATGCAATTAATTCTGCCTGTTTTTTAACGATATTTTTAAACAGTGATAAATAAATATTCTCGCTTTCAGGACTATTTTTAAGCTTGGGGAAATGCCGGTCAATCACGTGGTCTGCCAGTGCTTTCAGGGCGACATGATCTCTGCGCATCGCAAAATATTGAAACGTCCCGACACGGATATGGCTGGAGGCAACACGGGTGAATACGGCGCCCGGTTCACGCTGTTGGCGGATCACATGTTCGCCCGAGCTGACCACAGCGAGTGCCCGGGTGGTCGCAATACCTAAGGCATGCATGGCCTCGCACAGGATGTACTCGCGCAGCGCAGGCCCGAGAGGGCTGCGACCGTCTCCACCGCGCGAAAAGGGGGTGCGCCCAGATCCTTTGAGTTGGATATCTTTCAGCTTTGCGTCGCTATCATAGAGGTCGCCCAGCAGGATGGCGCGGCCATCGCCAAGTTGTGGATTCAGGTTGCCGAACTGATGCCCCGAATACGCCATCGCCAGTGGATCGGCATTGTGTGGCACCAGATTACCGGAAAAGACCTGAGCGAGTTCTTCATCATCGGCATCGCTGAATTCGATATTTAATTCGGTCGCCAAAGACGTATTGAAACGAATCAGTGTCGGAGTTTTTACCGGCGTCGGCATCACCCGCTCAAAACATTGTACAGGGAGTTGCGCGTAGATATTTTCGAACGGAAAGACGACGGGCATAACAGTGCAACCAATAATAACCGAGTGTGTTGATAGGGTATTATTGATTGCGGCTTATGTATACCTCAAGCCTCTGGTTTACAGAGCCTGAAATCAGGCGCCGAATGGCGGGACGCCAATGAGTACCGCGTGCGCCCAGAAAGCGAAGCCAGCCCAGGCGCCAAGAGAGACAACGAGGGTTATCCCATCGCGCATCAGCCCCTTATACTCACGCACGTTGCCGGCAGCCTTATCCCGACGACGTGATACAGCAAAGCCGGCGATACCCCAGATCAGGAAGGTACCGAACAGCAGGACGTCGTGCAGGCCGCCGTTGGCGATAATGTGGGCAAATGCCCAGAGCTTGATGCCCAGATACATCGGGTGGCCTGTTGCTACCTGAAGACGGTTTCCCGGAATCTGGCTGGCAAAGAGCAGTAAGAAGGCAGGTAAGGTCAGCAACGCTGCAATATGACGCGTCCAGACCGGTGGTTGCCAGAGGTAAACGCCCTCGGCACGGGCGTCGCCGTATCCGTAGACGAGGCACACCAGACCCACGATGGCGAAGAGAGAGTACAGGCCTTTCCAGGGTAAGAGGCCGACTTTTTCGACCATGGAATTGCGCCATTGGTTGGCAAACAGGTTGACTGAATGACCACCGACAAATAGCACAAGGCCGAGAATCAGAAGTTCCATAATTATCCCCGGAAACGCGTAATGAAAGTCTGTAGAACACTACGTGATCAGAGTGGGGCAATCAATAAAGAAATCGGAACTGATTGTTCTGAAAGCAATAAAAAGAGCACCCGCGAACGGGTGCTTAAAAAGGGCCTTAATGATGCCGGGTCTCCCAACAAACCGACATCAGCCCAGGAGGAGAAATGCAGCGCATTTCATACCAGAGGAGAGGTGAGAGAGCGTTGTTTAAAAGAAACCCAGTGGGCTGGTGGCGTAGCTGACCAGCAGGTTCTTGGTCTGTTGATAATGCTCCAGTGCCACTTTGTGGGTTTCACGACCAATACCGGATTTCTTGTAGCCACCGAACGCGGCGTGTGCCGGGTAAGCGTGATAACAGTTAGTCCAGACGCGGCCTGCCTGAATGCCACGACCCATGCGATAAGCGCGATTCATGTCACGGGTCCAGACACCCGCACCCAAGCCAAACTCAGTATCGTTAGCGATTTCCAGCGCCTCGGCTTCGTCTTTGAAGGTCGTTACGCTGATCACCGGGCCAAAGATTTCTTCCTGGAATACGCGCATTTTGTTGTGGCCTTTGAAAACGGTCGGCTGGATGTAGTAGCCGGTCTTGAGGTCGCCTTCGAGTTTCTCTGGCGCGCCACCGATCAGGACTTCAGCGCCTTCCTGTTTACCGATTTCAATGTACTTCATGATGCGCTCGTACTGTTCCTGCGAGGCCTGAGCACCGACCTGAACGTCCGTATCCAGTGGATTACCGCGCTTGATGGTCTGAGCACGCTCAACGACCTTGGCGATAAATTCGTCGTAAATACTTTCCTGAATCAGAGCGCGGGATGGGCAGGTACAGACTTCGCCCTGGTTAAAGAAGGCGAGCACGGTGCCTTCGACGGCTTTGCTCAGGTAGTCGTCTTCCATCTGCATCACGTCTTCGAAATAGACGTTCGGCGACTTGCCACCCAGCTCAACGGTGCTTGGGATCAGAGTTTCTGCTGCGCAGCGCAGGATGTGCTGGCCAACCGGAGTCGAGCCGGTAAAGGCGAGCTTAGCGATACGGTCGCTGGTGGCCAGTGCCTGACCGGCTTCTTCACCGACACCATTAACAATATTGAGAACACCCGGTGGCAGCAGGTCACCGACCAGTTCCATTAGCACAAGAATGGACGCCGGGGTTTGTTCAGCAGGCTTCAGAACTACGCAGTTTCCGGCAGCCAGCGCTGGGCCCAGTTTCCACGCGGCCATCAATAGCGGGAAGTTCCACGGAATAATCTGGCCAACGACGCCCAGAGGTTCATGAACGTGGTACGACACAGTGGTCTCGTCCAGTTCAGCCATACTGCCTTCCTGTGAACGCAGGCAGCCGGCGAAGTAACGGAAGTGGTCGATGGCCAGAGGAATATCTGCTGCCAGAGTTTCGCGCACGGCTTTACCGTTATCCCAGGTCTCGGCAACGGCCAGCATTTCGAGGTTTGCTTCCATTCTGTCTGCAATTTTGAGAAGAATGTTTGAGCGCTCCTGCACTGAGGTTTTGCCCCATGCAGCCGCTGCAGCGTGTGCGGCATCGAGTGCTTTATTGATATCGTCGGCGTCAGAGCGGGCAACGCGGCAGAACACTTCGCCGTTTACCGGGCTGACATTGTCCATATAGTTGCCATTAACCGGAGCAACGAACTCACCGTTGATGTAGTTACCGTACTGTTCTTTATAGGATACGACAGCGCCCGGCTGTCCTGGGTTTGCATAGATCATGGTGTTATCTCCGTTGTTATTCTTACCGGTCCTTTCAGGTCTTCGACTAAAGTATTAGTCGGCCCAATCTGCCGGCGTTTTCTGTTGTGTGACTCCAGAGTATGTGGTCTATTGGGGTGATGACTTGCACGACAGTCCGCAAGAATGTTCTCTGAGTCCCGCTGGTGTCAGGATGTGTAACTGGCCCGCAATTACACACGAGAGCGGACTGGCAGACAGAGGCTTTTTCTTAGAACGACTCTATGTAACGACGACGGCGCATTTCTTATGACTACAGAACATCGACCGGGCAGTATGGCTGCACTCGCAGGTGCTCATCGCCAGAAAGTCGTCCCCAGCGAATTAATAGAAAACCGTACGGTATATGCCAGCCAGTTAGCCGAGTTATCTGTGTATGACACTTATGAACAGGCCGATCGTATCCGTCTGGATGCTGGTGAGTTGTTGTACTGCGGCATGATGACCGGCCGGAAAGTCATGCACGGTATGGATGGCTTTTCGACAGAATTTCTTCCCCACGAGTCCTTCGTTGTTGCGCCCGGTGAATATGTTGAAATCGACTTTCCCGAAGCCACGTTAGACACCCCCACCACCTGTATGACGCTGGAAATACCCCGTGAGACTCTGCTGAAAGTCTGCGATCAGCTGAATACTGTCAGCGAGCGACCGAAAGATCTGGGTGAGTGGGAAGTCGAGACACGTCAGTGGCATCTCGCTCACACCGATGCTACTCAGCAGCTACTAGAGCGTATCGTCGCCAGCCACGTACAGAAAGAAGACGATTGTGACCTGGTATTGAACTTCGGAGTAAATGAGCTGGTAGCGCGGATGCTACGTCAGCAGGGGCGGGATTTCTTACTGCGTTGTGTGCAACAGAACCCGACCCAGTCGGGCCTGACGAATGCCGTGGCTTATATTGAAGAGAATCTTGCACAGTCGGTGGATATTGATCAGCTTGCGCGTGTTGCCTGTATGTCGCGCACCAAGCTTTTTCAGCAATTTAAAAACAGCCTCGGGTGTAGCCCAGCCCAATACCAGCAGCAGCGTCGCTTAGAACATGCCTGCAAACTTATCCGCAGCGGAAAAAGTATTACCAGTACCTGTTATGAACTCGGGTTTTCTAATCCAAGTCATTTTTCCCGTCGCTTCCATCAGCAGTACGGCATGACGCCGAGAGAATTTGCGTCGCGTTAATTTTTTGGTTTTTATTAATTTTAATTTTTTATTTTCTTTTAAAAATAACGACGCGCTTTTCATCCTTACAAATGCAGGATAAACCAAACCTATCTTCGATGTAATTGATCGTTTTTTCGTGCATAAAAATTACATGGGTCGGATCACGGTTGTAATGCCAGTGCATGAATTTTTCGGCATTGCTCCAGCGACTTGTCATTAAAGCCAGAAGGCCTCCCGGCTTTAACATTGATACTAATTTTTTAAGTTCATCTTCCGGGTGATGAAAGTGCTCAAAGCATTCAGTGGCTGTGATGACATCGTACGGCGGGGACAATGCCTTCGGAAAGAAAAACGGGTCATAGTTATCACAGTGGATGCCGTTCTGCTCAAGCAACACAGAAAGGGTGGGGCCCGGACCACAACCATAGTCCAGCGCTATTGTCTTTTCTTTCTGCTCGATGAGATCTAATAACGGCGCCAGCAGAATATTCAGAAACCCGACATAGCCTTCGTCATCTATGCTGTTCTCGTGGGTTGCATAGTATGCTTTCTCTTCATCTGCACTCAGGTAGTCGTCGGGATGCATATACGCCAGATAACACTGCCCGCAGGCGAGATAACGACGCGGCATGGCGCTGTCGAGAACCGAAATCTGCTCTGTTTCGTGGCACAAAGGGCAGGGGGGATAAGTCATGTCGGGTATTCCGGTGTGTGCATTTTGCCTACGGCGACCAATTCCGCGACAATAGAGTGCATAGTATCCAGCTTCTGAGAAGCCCGGCAATCATGAGACAGTAATGAGGCGCACAAACCCATGACAACCCGTATCGCCATCAACGGTTTTGGACGTATCGGCCGCTGTGTGCTGCGTGCGCTTTATGAAAACGGTTACCGGCAGGACATCGAAGTGGTCGCGATCAACGAGCTGGCAGACATTGAGTCGCTGAGCTACATGCTGCGTTACGACAGTACGCACGGTCGCTTCAATGGCACCGTCAGCATCGCTGATCAGCAGCACCTGATGGTCAACGGCGATCGTATCTGTGTTCGTCATATCAGTGATCCGGCAGAACTGGATTGGGCTGCGCTGGACGTGGACCTGGTACTGGAATGCAGCGGCCAGATCCGCTCACGCGAAGATGCCGAGCTGCACCTCAGCCGCGGTGCGAAGAAAGTACTGATTTCGAACCCGGCAGACAGCGCAGTCGATAACACCATCATTTATGGTCACAACCATGACTCACTGGCGGCGGATCAGCGCATTGTTTCTAACGGTTCCTGCTCGACCAATGCTCTGATTCCGGTACTGACATTGATTGATCAGGCCTATGGCATTGAAGCCGGGGTCACGACCACCATCCACTCCGCGATGAATGATCAGCCAGTGATTGATGCCTACCACTCAGACCTGCGTCGTACCCGATCATCTGTGCAGAGCATTATTCCTGTCGATACCGGGTTACCCGCGGGGATCGAGCGCCTGATGCCGCAACTGGCCGGCAAAATAGAGAGCCTGCACGTGCGTGTGCCTACCATCAATGTCTCGGCGTTGGATATCACGTTGCAACTCAACAAAGCGACAGATACCGAAGCGGTGAATCAGTTACTGGCAACGGCGGCTAACCAGAGTTTCGACGGGATTCTTGGCCTGACCCGCGAAGCCCACGCCTCTATCGATTTTAATCATGATCCGCGTTCCGCCATTGTGGATGCGACTCAGACCCGGGTCAGCGGCGGACGCTTGCTCAAACTGTTGGTCTGGTTTGATAACGAGTGGGGCTTTGCTAACCGTATGTTGGATACGGCCAGTGAGATGATTGTGATCAAGGCCTGATTAAGCGCTTTTCTCTTCCCCAAACTGTAACTCGGCCAACCGCTTATACAAGGGCGAGCGTTCAAGCAGTTCATCGTGCGTGCCGACAGCCACTATACGCCCCTGGTCCATCACAACGATGCGGTCGACGTGTTTGATGGTCGACAGACGATGCGCGATCACAAAGCTGGTGCGGTTCTGCATCAGTTTATCTAACGCCTGTTGCACAAGGTATTCGCTCTGGGCGTCTAAGGCGCTGGTGGCTTCATCAAGCAGAAGGATTTTCGGATCGTGCAGAATCGCTCGGGCGATGGCCAAGCGTTGCTTCTGACCACCCGATAGTTTCACGCCGCCTTCTCCCAGATACGACTCGTATTGTTCCGGCAGCTGCTGAATAAATTCATCGGCATGCGCCGCTTTGGCGGCAGCGAGAATATCCGCATCGGAGGCGTCAGGTCGGCCGTAGCGCAGGTTTTCCAGCACGTTAGTGCTGAACAGCACCGGCTGTTGAGGCACCAGAGCAAACTGGCTGCGCAGGCTCTGTAACTGCCATTCAGGTAATGGTGTGCCTTCCACCAGAATTTGCCCATGTTGCGGATCACGAAAGCGCAGCAGCATATCGAACAGGGTGGATTTGCCTGCCCCGGATGGCCCGACCAAGGCAATGCGCTCGCCAGCGCGTACCTCGAGATTGAGTTCTGTTAAGGCTGCTTTGTCTTGCCGCGAAGGGTAGTGGTAACTGACCTCTTGAAATGCAATCTGAGTCTCGCTGTGCTTTACGGCAGGAGTCACATTGTCGGCGGGTGATCGTATATCAGACTCCGCAGCCATCAGTTCACGAATACGCTCTGCTGCGCCCGCCGCGCGTTGAACTTCTCCGTAGACTTCGGTCACCGCGGCCAGCGAGCCGCCGACCATGATGGCGTAAAACACAAAGGCGGCCAGATCGCCGCCACTGAGACTGCCGGTAATCACATCGTGACCACCGACATACAGCATGCCCGCAACGGACCCCATCACGAGAACCATAACCAGAGCAATCATCAGGGCGCGCTGTTTAATCCGCAGTAAGGCGACATCAAAGGCAGATTCCGCCGCGTCGCCAAATTGTTTATTCACACTGTCTTCACGGGTAAAGGCCTGCACGACTTTGATGTGTTGCAGACTTTCGCCTGCCCAGGCGCCGACGCTGGCGACTTTGTCCTGGCTTTCGCGTGAGAGTTTTTTCACTTTTCGACCGAAAAACACCATGGGAAATACCACCAGAGGCACCGCCACTAAAACGATCAGGCTGAGTTTGAGGTTGGTGATAAACATCAGGGTAATGCCGCCCACGAACGTGAGGGCATTACGCAGAGCAAAGGAAAACGACGAGCCAATTACAGTTTGCAGAAGGGTGGTGTCTGTAGTGATCCGGCTCTGGATTTCGCCGGAAAGATTATCCTCGAAGAAGGAGGGAGGCAGTGTGACTAAGTGTCGGTAGAGCGTTTTACGGATATCAGCGACTACCCGCTCACCCAGCCACGAGACCATATAAAACCGGAAGTAAGCCCCGACGGATACTGCAACCACCAATATGGCGAAAAAGATCACCGCGTCTTTCAGGCCTTCGACTGAACTGGCCGCGAACCCCTGATCGATCATCAGACGCACGCCCTGACCAAGGCTGAGCGTCAGGCCTGCCGTAGTCACCAGCGCGATCACTGCAATGGTTAAACGCAGTTTGTAAGGGCGGATAAATTGCCAGAGCCAGCACAGCATCAGAAAGCCTTTGAACCGTAATTACATGGAAGGCTAAGCAGGCTATCGGCACTTACCGAGGTAAACAAGGTAAAGGTCAGTTCTGGGCGGTGATTGTCATGTGTGGGCCGATGAAACGCACTGTTCATGCTGGTATACTCCGCGCGATTTCTAACCAACTTATTGGCATCGCTCCGCTTTGACCGCCGCGCGGTGTCTGTTTGAAGTGGGGTAGTGCGGAGTCAGGCTGAGCGTCTGTCGCATGGACGCGACAGCCGAGCGTACAGGGATGTATCCACCGCGTCTCAGCATGGCTATGCACTATCACGCTGAAGAATTTAAAAGACTCCATTATCTGGGACATGACTATGACTGTTTTGAAAATGACCGACCTGGACCTGAAAGGAAAACGGGTTCTGATCCGCGAAGACCTGAACGTGCCGGTAAAAGACGGCAAGGTGACTTCTGATGTGCGTATCCGCGCGTCACTGCCAACCATTCAGCACGCGCTTGAAGCCGGTGCCAAAGTCATTGTGATGTCTCACCTCGGTCGTCCGACCGAAGGCGAATACGCCGAAGAGTTCTCCATGCAGCCTGTGGCTGATCACCTCGCTGGCCTGCTGGGCCGCGACGTAAACGTTGTTAAAGACTTCCGCGCTGGTATCGAACTGGCCGACGGTGAACTGGCACTGCTCGACAACGTGCGCTTTAACAAAGGCGAAAAGAAGGACGAAGATGAACTGGCCAAAGCCTACGCCGAACTGTGCGACATCTTCGTCATGGACGCCTTCGGTACCGCGCACCGTGCTCAGGCGTCAACTCACGGTGTGGCTAAGTTCGCACCGGTTGCCTGTGCAGGTCCTCTGCTGGCGGCAGAGCTCGACGCACTCGGCAAAGCACTTGATAAGCCAGCACGTCCGCTGGTCGCCATCGTGGGTGGTTCTAAAGTGTCGACCAAGCTTGAAGTACTCGAAAGCCTGTCTGACATCTGTGACCAGATCATCGTGGGTGGTGGTATCGCTAACACTTTCTTAGCGGCAGCAGGCAAGCCTGTTGGTAAGTCACTGTACGAAGAAGACCTGATTCCAGCGGCGAAAAAGCTGATGGAAAAAGTGTCTATCCCAGTACCAACCGACGTAGTGTGCGGTAAAGAATTCTCTGAAACTGCCGTGGCGACTCTGAAGTCTGCAGATGAAGTAGAAGCCGACGACATGATCTTCGACATCGGCCCGGATTCAGCCAAAGCACTGGCCGAGCAACTGAAAGAAGCCAAAACCATCATCTGGAATGGCCCGGTCGGTGTGTTCGAATTCGATCAGTTCGGCGAAGGCACCAAAGCACTGTCACTGGCGATCGCTGCGTCTGATTCTTTCTCCATCGCAGGTGGCGGTGACACCCTGGCAGCCGTAGATAAGTACAACATCGCAGAGCAGGTGTCTTACATCTCTACCGGTGGCGGTGCATTCCTTGAATTCGTAGAAGGCAAAGTACTGCCAGCGGTTGCGATTCTGGAAGAGCGTGCGAAGTGAAAACGCTCTTGTTGAGTGCTGTGTGCCTGCTTACAGCTTGCGCACAGCACACAATTGACGCAGATTCTGCGGTCCAGCAATCGGTGGATCAGCAGAACAGACATTTTGAGACGATGGGCGTGCCGAGGAATCACCAGCCTCAACCGCAAGCACCGTTCTACTAGGCGTTAGCCGAAAGAAAAGGTTTAGCTTAGAAAGATTGTCTCCATTTAAACCCCAGCAATGCTGGGTTTTTTTGTATTGACCACCTTGCCGCCCGACATTCTCCCCTTGAGGTTTCTATCCCTCCCTTTAATCGCTAGAATACCCGGATATTTTTTAGTCCCCATTTTATAGACCCATTGAAGGTATTCACATGGCATTGATCAGCATGCGTCAGATGCTGGACCACGCAGCCGAGTTCGGCTACGGCGTACCAGCGTTCAACGTAAACAACCTCGAACAGATGCGCGCCATCATGGAAGCGGCAGACAAAACGGATTCTCCTGTGATCGTGCAGGCTTCTGCAGGTGCTCGTAAGTACGCGGGTGCGCCGTTTCTGCGTCACCTGATTCTGGCTGCCATCGAAGAATTTCCGCATATCCCGGTGTGCATGCACCAGGATCACGGTACGTCTCCGGCGGTATGTCAGCGTTCTATCCAGCTTGGCTTCAGTTCGGTGATGATGGATGGCTCTCTGGGCGAAGACGGCAAAACCCCGACCGACTATGAGTACAACGTTGATGTGACTCGTCGCACCGTTGAAATGGCGCACGCCTGTGGTGTGTCGGTAGAAGGTGAGTTGGGTTGTCTGGGTTCTCTTGAAACCGGTCAGGCGGGTGAAGAAGACGGTATTGGTGCAGAAGGCACCCTGTCTCACGATCAGATGTTGACCGACCCTGAAGAAGCGGCTGACTTCGTGCGCAAGACTCAGGTAGATGCCCTGGCGATTGCTTGTGGTACCTCACATGGCGCGTACAAGTTTACTCGTCCGCCTACAGACGACATTCTTGCCATCGACCGTATCAAAGAGATCCATAAGCGTATCCCGGATACTCACCTGGTAATGCACGGTTCGTCTTCTGTACCTCAGGAGTGGCTGGCAATCATCAACGAGTTCGGTGGTGAAATCCCTGAAACTTACGGTGTGCCGGTTGAGCAGATCGTTGAGGGCATCAAGTACGGCGTGCGCAAAGTAAACATCGATACTGACTTGCGTCTGGCATCTACCGGTGCGATTCGTCGCTTCCTGGCAGCGAACCCAGCTGAGTTTGATCCGCGTAAGTACTTCAAAGAGTCTGTCACTGCGATGAAGGATATTTGTATCGCTCGTTATGAAGCGTTCGGTACGGCGGGCAACGCCTCTAAGATCAAAGCGATCTCTCTCGACGATATGTTCGAGAAGTACCAGAGCGGTGCTCTTGATCCAAAAATCAGCTGATCTGTCGATCTTGCTGGTAGTTAAAAAGGCGCTTCGGCGCCTTTTTTCTTGTCTGTTATTCCTGCATTATCTAAATATAACTGAGAAGGAATGATATGAGCTGGTTAGAACATAAAATACCGCCACCTGTGGTTGGTGCGCTTTGTGGGTTACTCATGTGGGGAATCAGTACACAGACTGTGGCAATCAATTGGTGGGGATTCACCGCGCAGGCTATCACTGGGCTGCTTGTATTGTTGGGGCTGTTTCTGGATTCCGGTGGACTTCTCTCGTTTATCCGCAGTAAGACCACAATCAACCCAGTAAAAATCGAAAACGCATCAGCGTTGGTCACAGGCGGGGTTTATCGATTCACCCGTAATCCGATGTATCTGGGGATGGCTCTTCTGCTGACTGCACTCGCTGTTTGGCTACAAACCCCGCTGGCATTTGTTGGCCCCGTGTTATTTGTGGGATACATCACTCGCTTTCAGATCATCCCTGAAGAGCGTGCACTGCAGAAGCTCTTCGGGCAGGAGTACCTTGATTACTCGCAACGGGTGAGACGTTGGCTGTAGCGTGTATTGGTAAAAGGTCTTAGGCAGCGCGGAAACACATTTCGGAATTCCGGCATATACTGTAGGGGTTTTCCTTTCGGGCCTTTTGTATGTCTGATTATTCCGATGCTCTCGACCAGCTGGCTTTGGCCTTCGACCCTGTCGCTGTGCTGGCAGGGCACAAGCCGCTAGAGCAAACCTTGCTGGGCTTGCTTTATGCTGCCCGCACGAAGCTGAGGATGGAGGTTGGGTTCATATCCCGTTTTGATGGTGATATGCGCACTTTTTACTTGGTTGACTCGGCGCCCGGGGTCAACATTGTCCAGTCTGGCGGATCAGAGTACCGGGGTGAAAGTCTGTGCCAGCGCGTTGTCGATGGCCGGGCTTCGCAGTTGATCGCAAATGCTCAAACGGTTGCCGGTGCCAATGATCTCACCGCTGTGAAACTGGTGCCTGTTGGGGCTCATATCAGCGTTCCGATTGTATTTTCTGATGGCACTGTTTTTGGGACCTTTTGTGTCTTCAGTCGTTATGCCATCCCTGAGCTCAATCATCGAAGTCTGGCTATGTGTCGTGTATTTGCGGATGTGGCATCGGCATTGATCGAAGAGGTGAGTGCTCTGCCTCAGTACGAGTCACATTATTGTGCGAAGAAGAAAATCGAAGTAACGGAACTACTGACAGAGGGCAGGTTGAAATATGCGCCTGCGGCGTTGATTAATTTAAACACAGGCAAGCAGTTGGGCGTCGAATTGATGCCCACACTGACTCAAGCGACTGAGACTATCGCAAGCCCTGTGCTGCTAATGCATGAGGTGATTCGCTTAGGTCTGGCGAATTTAATCGGTGTTAATTTAATCGAGCGGGTGATTTCAACATTATCGACAACACCTGATGAACATTTCGTAGCGATAAATATTACGCCGCAGCTTCTGGCAGAGTTCGATTTTCTGGAGTGGTTGAATAAAGACATGTGCAAGCGTGTCGTTTTCGAGATATCAGAGCACGATCGCGTTTCGAGTTATCATGATCTCAAGAGGATTCTTCAACCTATACGGACATCTGGCATACGCTTGTCGATTGATAATGCCGGGGCCGGATTCGCCTCCATGCAACATATATTGCAGCTGCAACCTGAGTTCGTGAAGCTGGATGCTGGCCTCACCTGTGGTATCGCTTCTGACCGCGGTCAGCAGGCCATGTTGCAGGCGTTGCTGATTTTTTCAAGGGCACAGGGTTGCACGTTAGTAGCTGACGGAATTTCGAATAAGTGGGATGAGGAGTACCTCCTTCACTCTGGAATATCGGTTGGGCAGTATGATCGTTCGTTCCGTTGCTCTCTGCCTGGGGCTTGCACCCGTACGTCTATTTGAGATTATATTTTCAAATGGCGTATTTTGTCTTTTCTGGTTAGCTTTCCGGTGAGTATTGGTGCAGTAACTGCGATATTTATCTGCATTTTCCACACAATCCGCTTCGTCTCTGCAAGAATATTTCACACTAATGCCTTATATTTGACCTGAGTGGAAAATGCCGCCAAGAGTTGCCTTGTGAGACATGTTTAATTCCGACAGAGTGCTATAGTTCCATGGTGAAAAGTTTGAAGGTATTACTGAATGGAAAAGCGCCCGGATGTCGCGAGACAGCTCGCAGAGGTGATCAATGAACCTGCTCCCAAAAGCCCGGAAACACTAAAAACAGCCATCTCCAGCCTGATACGTTCCGTTCGGGACCGGCTTGATATGGATGTGGGTTTTTTGTCCGAGTTCAGTCAGGATCAGCGCGTATTCCGTTTCGTCGACTGCGCCAGTGATGCCAACCTGGTGTCTGAGGACAGCTGTGGCCCACTAAAAGATAGTTTCTGTGAAATGATCGCTGATGGCCGCCTGAAGCAATTGGTTCCGGATACCGAATCCAGCGGCGAGACAGATTTAGTACCTGAGTTCACAACTATCCCGGTAAAGTCTCATGTTAGCGTCCCTGTGGTGCTTTCTGATGGGCATACGTTTGGCACCTTCTGTATTTTCAGTCGTCAGGTAAAACCGAAACTCAACAACCGCAGTCTTATGCTGGTGCGGGTTTTCGCTGATGTGATTGCAGCCTTGATTGAGGACGCCCGAAAAGGCAGTGAAGAAAACCGTCAGCGTCAGGAGGTTATTCTTGATATCCTTGAACGTGATGAGTTGCTTCTGCATGCTCAGCCCATCTGTGCGCTTACAGACCGCTCAGTGCAGGGGTTTGAACTTCTGGCAAGGCTGTCAACCGACCTGGATCTGTCACCTGCTCAGTTATTTATCGATGCAGACCGTCTTGGCTTGTCGTCTGCGATTGGTTTGAGAGTCGTTGAGAAATCTAAGGAAGCGTTAGCAAGGCTGCCAGCGAATGCCTATGTTTCAATTAACGTCACGCCTGCTTTCCTCTTACAGTGCGATATCTCTGGAATTTATACGCCGGAAGAAGCCAGGCGTATTGTTCTGGAGCTCACTGAGCATGAAGAAATTCCTGACTATGATGTTCTCAATGCGCGCTTAAAGCCTCTGCGTGATGCGGGGATGCGTCTGGCCATTGACGATGCTGGTGCAGGATATGCGAGTATGCGTCACATTCTTTTGCTCAGCCCGGATATGTTGAAGCTGGATATGAGCCTGATCCGCGATATTGATCAAGACAGAGATAAGCAATCTCTGGTCGCTGCGCTGAGAGGGTTTGCCGAGGTGCAAGGGTATAAGGTTGTCGCCGAGGGGATCGAAACAGAGGCTGAATTAGCTGAGCTGCAGACGCTCTCTATCGGATTCGGACAGGGATATTTATTGTCACGCCCTCAGCCATTGGCGACGTTTGAGTCCTGAGCCTTTCGTGGCTCAGGATGCTGCTGCCGTATCTTTAATTTTCTGTACCATCGCGCGTAAACCATTGCCTCGGGTTGGGCTAAGGTGCTTCACCAGGTCGACCTGCTTAAAATATTCGTCGCTGTCGAATGCGAGAATCTCAGCAGGCGTTTTGTAGTTATATGCTGCGAGCACCATTCCTAATAGCCCGCGAACGATATGGGCGTCCGAATCGGCTTCAAATACGAGCTTTCCATCATCGCTTGCATGGTCGATCCAGACCTGACTCTGGCAACCGCGCAATAGAAAGTCGTCCGTTTTTTTATCGTCACTCATGCCCGGTAATTCTTTACCGAGATCGATAATGTATTTGTAGCGCTCTTCCCAGTCATCGAAAAAGCTTAAAGTATCGACAATATCTTCGCTGGTAATGCTCTTACCAAACGGGCTTTCGATAGACATATGCGTTCCTTATAGAGATTCAATGAATGAGCGTATGCGCAGTGCTGCTTCTGTGCACTCTGCGGTCGGAGCAACCAATGCCATGCGGATACGGTTGCTGCCCGGATTAATGTCATCAACGGTGCGAGACAGATAGGACCCTGGCAATACGGTAACGTTCTGCTGGGCAAACAGTTGTTGAGCAAACGTTTCTTCGTTGATCGGAGTTTTTGGCCATAAATAGAAGCTGGCCTCGGTTTGTTTAACATCCAGAACTGGGCTGAGAATATCGAGTACAGAGCTGAACTTCTGTGTGTATTCCTGGCGATTCTTAATCACGTGCTGCTCATCGCTCCAGGCGGCAATACTGGCCAGTTGCGTATGAACCGGCATCGCGCAGCCGTGATAAGTTCGATACAGCAGGAAGGGTTTCAGCAGATCTTCGTCACCAGCGATGAAGCCTGAACGCAGACCGGGAAGGTTAGAGCGCTTGGATAGCGAGTGGAATACGACGCAGCGTTTGAAGTCTTTGCGGCCTAGCTGTTCGCAGGCTTCCAGCAGACCCATCGGTGCATCTGCACCATCGACATAAATTTCTGAATAGCACTCGTCACTGGCCAGAACAAAATCGTACTGATCAGCGAGATCAATTAACTTTTTAAAGTCTTCCAGCTTAAGCGTTGAACCTGTCGGGTTACCGGGCGTGCAGACGAACAGCATCTGACAGCGGTGCCAGATTTCCTCCGGCACGGCATCGTAATCTGGGTTAAATCCATTCTCTTCGAGACACGGCAGGAAGTGCGGCTCAGCACCTGAGAGGTACGCTGCGCCCTCGTAGATCTGGTAGAAGGGGTTAGGAGAAACAACCAAAGGACGGTACTGACAACGGTTCACCACAGCCTGAGTGAAGGCAAAAATAGCCTCACGGGTACCATTGACTGGAATGACCTGAGATACAGGGTCGACGTTTGCCAGTGAAAAGCGGCGCTCCAGCCAACTGGCAATCGTTGAGTTCAGCTCAGGCAGGCCCTTAGTCGTTGGGTAGTTCTCTACGCGTTGCAGTTCAGTGCGAAGAGTGTCGAGAACAAACTCCGGCGCTGGGTGCTTAGGTTCGCCAATCGACAGGGCGATATGCTCCAGATCTGCAGGAGGCGTGACTTCGCCCTTCAGTTTGGCCAGTTTTTCAAATGGGTAAGGCTGGAGTTTGCTCAGATCTGGGTTCATGCCGCTTCCGGTCTTGTTGTTCAGAAAGCGCGCATTATAGCCCTTTTACAGCGCAATTCCGATTGTGTGAAGTAAACAAAAAAGCCCCGCCAGTTCGCACTGGCGGGGCTTCTTATGTGCTAGTTAAAGCAGGTATTACTTAGATGCTTCAACGATACGCTTCATGTCGGTCATGTAGCCACGCAGCTCAGCACCAACCCACTCAACTGGGTGGTTACGGATAGCTTCGTTCACTTCAATCAGACGAGCGTTGTCTACCGAGTTAGACTTCAGGTTGAGACCTTTACCAATCACGTCAGTACTGATGTGTGGCATGAACTTCTCGCGCAGCAGAGGTACGGCAGCGTGAGAGAACAGGTAGTTACCGTATTCAGCTGTGTCAGAGATAACCACGTTCATCTCGTACAGCTTACGACGTGCAATCGTGTTCGCGATCAGTGGCGTTTCGTGCAGAGACTCGTAGTAAGCAGATTCTTCAACGATACCGCTTTCAACCATAGATTCGAACGCCAGCTCAACACCAGCCTTGATCATTGCAACCAGCATGATGCCGTGGTCGAAGTATTCCTGCTCGTCGATTTCAACGTCAGACGCTGATGCTTTTTCGAAGCCAGTTTCTGCGGTTTCTTCACGCCATTTCAGCAGGTTTGCATCGTCGTTCGCCCAGTCAGCCATCATAGTGGAGGAGAATTCGCCTTCCATGATGTCAGCCTGGTGCTTGCGGAACAGAGGACGCATCAGTTCTTTCAGGTCTTCAGCCATGTCAAACGCAACGATTTTCGCTGGGTTAGACAGACGGTCCATCATGTTAGTGATGCCGCCGTACTTCAGCGCTTCAGTGACAGTTTCCCAACCGTACTGGATCAACTTAGAGGCGTAGCCTTCGTCGATGCCGTCGGCAACCATTTTCTCGAAGCCCAGGATCGCGCCAGTCTGCAGCATGCCGCACAGAATGGTCTGCTCGCCCATGAGGTCAGACTTAACTTCAGCAACGAAAGAAGATTCCAGACAACCAGCGCGGTGACCGCCAGTGGCAGCAGCCCATGCTTTAGCGATGTCCCAGCCTTCGCCTTTAGGGTCGTTTTCTGGGTGAACAGCGATCAGAGTCGGTACACCGAAACCACGCTTGTATTCTTCACGTACTTCAGAACCTGGGCACTTAGGTGCAACCATCACAACAGTCAGGTCTTCACGGATTTGCATGCCTTCTTCAACGATGTTGAAACCGTGGGAGTAACCCAGGCAAGCGCCTTCTTTCATCAGCGGCATAACGGCAGTAACAACAGCAGTGTGCTGCTTGTCTGGCGTCAGGTTCATCACCAGGTCAGCCGTTGGGATCAGCTCTTCGTAGGTACCTACGTTGAAGCCGTTTTCAGTCGCGTTTTTCCACGACTGACGCTTCTCTGCAATGGCTTCTGCACGCAGGGTGTAAGAAACATCCAGACCCGAGTCGCGCATGTTCATGCCCTGGTTCAGGCCCTGAGCACCACAACCAACGATGACAACTTTTTTACCTTTCAGGAATTCAGCTTCAGAAGCGAATTCAGAACGGTCCATGAAACGGCAGCGGCCGAGTTGATCCAGCTTTTGCTGGAGGTTCAGAGTGTTGAAGTAGTTGTTACTCATCTCTGCGTCCTCAAATAAGTGGGTTAGATAGAAATAATCGGTGAGAATTTTAGGGTATGAACCTCGTTGCGTAAAATGCTATATTTGCGTCGAGGTGTTGCGTTTTTTGCAACGCTTCAGTGGCTGGCCATGCCAGAAAACAGACACCTCTGGGTTAATCGATGGATTACAAGGACTTACGGGTTTTTCTCACGGTCGCTGCGACTCAACATCTGGGGCAGGCCGGACAGCAGCTGCATATAAGCCCTTCAACTCTGAGCCGTCGGATTGCGCGTATGGAAGAGGATGCGGGCGCAAAGTTACTTGTTCGTGACAATGGACCTCTGACTCTAACCTCGGCAGGAGAGCTGTTCTTTCAACATGCAGAGCAGACGCTGGATGCCTGGGAGTCGATGCGCTCTGCGGTCAATGCGGATGTCAGCGAGCTTGAAGGATCTTTGACGCTGTATTGCTCGGTGACGGCGAGCTACTCCTTTCTGGCAGACCTGTTGGCACGTTTCCGGGAGCGGTATCCCAAAGTCGATTTGCGCATCCATACCGGTGATGCCGCAGCCTCCATTCCAAGAGCAGAGTCCGGTGATGCTGACGTTGTGATTGCTGCGCGTCCCGAACAACTCTCACCAGACCTGACCTTTCGCGGAATTTCAGAGTCCCCATTGCTGTTTATCGCCCCGAAAGCAGTGGGAACTGTTCCGCAGCTTACGCAATCAGAGATTCCATGGGCAGAAGTGCCTATGGTGCTGTCAGAAACCGGGCTAGCCAGAACCCGAGTGAATCAGTGGTTTGCCTCAAGGAGCCTCACTCCGAATATTTATGCTCAGGTGACAGGGCACGAAGCCATCGTCAGTATGGTCGCGCTGGGCGTCGGGGTCGGGGTTGTCCCTCAGGTGGTATTGCAGAACAGCCCCTTGTTGAGCCGTGTTCGCGTATTGTCGGTTACACCAGAGCTGGAGCCCTTTCTGATTGGTTTGTGCTCCCGTACCGAACGACTGAATGAGCCAGTCCTGCAGGCCTTATGGCAAACAGCGGGGCGGTGACATGGCCAGATGCTCGGCTTTGGACCATAATAGCCCTGACTTTACCCACACCTCTAATAAAGCAGGGGTTACACATTAAGGAACATAGTGTGAGTGATAACGAAGACGCTCCGGTACCGGTAGCGACAAAGCGCGATCGAAAAGGCATCTATCTCCTGCCTAATCTGTTTACAACTGGGGCGCTGTTTTCCGGTTTCTACGCAGTGGTCGCAGGTATGAATGGTGATTTTGAAAATGCAGCGATCGCGATCTTTGTTGCGATGGTGCTAGATGGCCTTGATGGCCGTGTAGCACGTATGACGAATACCCAGAGTGATTTTGGCGCTGAATACGACAGCCTCGCCGACATGGTCTCGTTCGGTGTCGCTCCTGCGTTGGTCGCTTTCAGTTGGGCGTTGCAGGACTTAGGTAAGGTAGGCTGGGTGGCCGCATTTGTTTATTGCGCTGGCGCCGCTTTGCGTCTCGCGCGTTTTAACACCCAGTTGGCGGTGGCGGATAAGAACTACTTTACCGGTCTTGCCAGTCCATCAGCTGCGGCTATTGTGGCAGGTAATATCTGGGTGTTTACCGAATCAGGAACTCAGGGTGCCGATGCGGCCTGGTGGATGGCGATTATAGTTACCGCAGCGGGCCTGCTCATGGTCAGCAACTTTAAGTACCATAGTTTCAAAGGTCTGGATCTGCGCGGCAAGATTCCGTTTGTCGCACTACTGGCGATTGTGATGGGCTTTGCAATCGTGTCGATTGACCCGGCGACCGTCCTGCTGGCTGTCTTTATGCTCTACGCGTTGTCAGGTCCTGCGTGGGCGGTGAAAGAAAAACTGTTCGATTGACGACTATACGAATGTAGACAGAAATATGGAAAGAAGCCCGGCACTATCGCCGGGCTTTTTTGTCACAGCCGTTCAGATATTAAGAGGTGTATATGCTGATTCCCAAACGCCGCTATCCGAAGATTGCCCCTTCTGAGATCACGCCTGAAGAACTGTACGTGAATCGCCGTTTATTCATGAAAGGCAGTCTCTCGGCCGCGGCGGCCCTGAGTACTATTCAGGCGCAGGCATTAGTTACTCCCGAAGGAGGGAGCCGCTTGCCTGAGGGGCCAGAGTGGTTACAGAAAGCCGTTGTTAACGCTGCCGAAACAGCATTTGGTGCGGGTGAGAAAACGGCACCGTACAGTTCGGCGACCCAGTACAACAACTTTTACGAGTTCGGAATGAGTAAGTCAGACCCATTCGAAAACTCAGGAAAGTTCAATGCACACCCCTGGCAAGTAGAGATAGAAGGGGACTGCGAAGTAACAGGGAGTTTTGAACTTGAAGACCTTATAAAAGGGATAGATCTTGAAGAGCGCATCTATCGTTTACGCTGCGTCGAGGCCTGGTCAATGGTTATTCCTTGGGTTGGCTTTCCTTTGGCTGACCTGATTAAACGATGTAAACCTCTGTCATCGGCGAAATACGTCGAGTTCGTGACCGTTGAGCGCCCGAAAGAGATGCCGGGGCAGCGTTCGGTATTCTCTACCATTGATTGGCCATATCGCGAGGGGCTGAGAATGGATGAAGCAATGAATCCACTGACCATAATGGCGGTTGGTATGTACGGTAACGTGCTGCCTAACCAGAATGGCGCTCCGATGCGCTTAGTCGTCCCTTGGAAGTACGGCTTTAAGAGTATTAAGTCGATTGTGAAAATTCGTTTCCGCGAGACGATGCCTGCGACGACCTGGAATGATCTGGCTCCTCAGGAATACGGCTTCTATGCCAACGTAAATCCAGAGGTAGATCATCCACGCTGGAGTCAGGCTTCAGAACGAAGACTCCCAAACAGTATCTTCAGCCCTAATCGGATACCGACTGAAATGTTCAACGGCTATGGTGAGCAGGTAGCGCATTTGTACAAAGGAATGGATCTTCGTAAATGGTACTGACAGTAGACCAACGCCGCTGGCTGGTGGGGGTAGCCGGGGTGTTGCCTCTTGTCTACATAGTACAAGCAATAGTACGTGTGCAGACTGGCGAGTGGGATCTGTTGGGGCCTGAACCAGGAAAAGCGATTACCCACTTTACCGGAACCTGGGGCTTCAACTTTCTGATTGCGACACTGGCGATAACGCCGCTGAGTCGTCACTTGGGGCAAAAATGGCTGGTGCCTCACCGGAGGATGCTGGGCCTCTATGCGGCTTTCTATGTATCTTTGCACGCATTAGCGTACCTGGCTTTCCTTCTGGGATGGCAGTGGGGTGAGTTAGGTCGTGAGGTCGTGGAGCGTCCGTATCTCATGGTCGGAGCTTTGTCCTGGTTGCTCTTGTTGCCGCTGGTGGTCACCTCGACGAAATCGTGGCAGAGAAGGCTGAAAAGGCGTTGGAAGCGACTACACCAACTCATTTATGTAATCGTAGCCCTCGCAGCCGTTCACTATTTATTACAAATCAGGGCTAGCTGGTTTGAGCCTGTTGCCTACACTCTTATAGCTGCATTCCTACTGGCCTTAAGACTATGGTTTTTTGCTAAGAAGAAACGCGCCAGAACTTCCTGAAAATTATTACAGAAAGTAGTTGACCCAAATCGCCGCATCTCTATAATGCGCCGCTCTTGATCGTTACCCAGCACAACGCTGAAAACGAACAAGAAATGGGTCAAAAAAAGGTGTTGACCAAGTCTGAAAAGACTGTAGAATGCGCCGCCTGATCCAACAGAGTCGCTCTTCGGAATGCTCTGATTTAGGTTATTAACTTGTTGATTTTAAAAGATTTTTTAAAAATTAACGGTTGACAGCGAAAGGTTCTCTGGTAGAATGCTTCGCACTGATTGAGACGCTACGGCGACTTGGTTGGATGTCAAAAATTGAGAGGTTCGCCTCTTAAGAAAGTTTGAAAAAACTTGTTGACATTGAAAGCTGCTTCTGTAAAATACGCAGCCCGCTTTGAGAGAAAGCTTCTGGCGAATCCAAAGCAACGTTCTTTAAAAATTAGCATTAAGTAATTCGTGTGGGTGCTTACTGAGATGTTGTGGAGACATAAGATTTCAAGTAAGAACTCGTCGAAAATTCATTTATGTGAATGTTGACAGTTTTATTCTTGAGTAAGATTAGATCGGATATTCCACCGATCGAAAACTTTAAACTGAAGAGTTTGATCATGGCTCAGATTGAACGCTGGCGGCAGGCTTAACACATGCAAGTCGAGCGGTAACAGAGATAGCTTGCTATCTGCTGACGAGCGGCGGACGGGTGAGTAACGCGTAGGAAACTACCCAGTAGTGGGGGACAACAGTTGGAAACGACTGCTAATACCGCATACGCTCTACGGAGGAAAGGGGGCTTCGGCTCTCGCTATTGGATGTGCCTGCGTGAGATTAGCTAGTTGGTGAGGTAAGAGCTCACCAAGGCGACGATCTCTAGCTGGTCTGAGAGGATGATCAGCCACACTGGGACTGAGACACGGCCCAGACTCCTACGGGAGGCAGCAGTGGGGAATATTGGACAATGG
>PBQA01000029.1 GCA_002724925.1 Oceanospirillaceae bacterium | reverse complement strand
TAGCGTCTCAATCAGTGCGAAGCATTCTACCAGAGAACCTTTCGCTGTCAACCGTTAATTTTTAAAAAATCTTTTAAAATCAACAAGTTAAGAACCTAAACCAGAGTATTCCGAAGAGCGACTCTGCTGGATCAGGCGGCGCATTCTACAGTCTTTTCAGACTTGGTCAACACCTTTTTTTGACCCGTTTCCTGTTCGTTCTCAGCGCTGTGCTGGGTAACGATCAAGAGCGGCGCATTATAGAGATGCGGCGATTTGGGTCAACTACTTTCTGTAATAAATTTTAAGTAGTTACGCATACGCGTATACTCCCCCTGGTCCATTCAGAATGTGTTGTACCTATATATAGAAGAGAGTCTTGTGATGACAGAGAAGGCAGTCGTAATTTATTCCGGTGGCATGGATTCGTTCACCATACTTAACCGCGCTAAAAACGAAGGCTATGATCTATACGCTCTTACCTTTGACTATGGCCAGCGTCACAGCAAAGAGATTCAGTTCGCTAAGCGCGTCTGCGATGAACTGGAAATCAGCCACAAGATCATCGACATTACCGCGATCAATCAGTTACTCCAGAGTTCATCTCTCACGGCAGACATCGACATCCCTGAAGGGCATTACGAAGCCGCCAACATGAAGTCGACTGTCGTCCCTAACCGCAACATGATTTTGCTTTCTCTTGCGATCGGCTACGCCGTCGATATTGGAGCCAACAAGGTTTTCTATGGCGCACACTCCGGCGACCATGCTATTTATCCGGACTGCCGACCTGACTTTGTGCACGCTATGAACAGGGTCGCTAAACTCGCAAATTACGAACCTGTTGATATTGTTACGCCCTACCTCAATAGTGATAAAACCGAGATTCTGGCGGATGGTCTGAAGATGGGGCTCGACTACGGTAAAACCTGGACCTGCTATAACGGACGCGACAAAGCCTGTGGCAAATGCGGTTCATGCGTCGAGCGCCTGGAAGCGTTCGCAGCTAACCATGCAACCGACCCTCTGGCCTACGAGTAAGCCTGATGTCTAAGGGAACTTATCGCGTTAAAGAGATCTTTTATACACTTCAGGGGGAGGGTGCACAGGCTGGTCGCCCTGCCGTATTCTGCCGCTTCGCGAAATGTAATTTGTGGAATGGCAGAGAAGAAAGCCGGTCTGCTGCTGTGTGTAAGTTCTGCGACACCGACTTCATAGGTACCGATGGACACCTTGGCGGCGAATATTCAGCAGACGAGTTAGTGGCGATCATTGCTAAGCAATGGCCTGGCGAAACTGCGGGCGATTCAGTACAAGGCAAACCCTACGTTGTCTGTACTGGAGGCGAACCCGCGCTCCAGCTGGATGCACCATTAATCGGCGAACTACATAAAGCTGGCTTTGAGATAGCGATTGAGACAAACGGGACCTTGCCCTTACCCGAAGGCATTGACTGGGTTTGCCTGAGCCCTAAAGGAGAATCCGAGCTTGCCGTCATCGAATGCGACGAACTAAAACTCGTATACCCACAGGCTGATGCCTTACCTGAGCGCTTCGACTACATCACTGCCGATCACTTGTACCTGCAACCGATGGCGGATTTCGAGCCGGTTGTAATTGCCAGTGACAAGTTGGAAGGAGCTAAAGAAGGGCTCTCTGTCACCATTACCCGAAAAGCCGTGGATTACTGCATGAAGCACCCAAAATGGAAACTCAGCTTGCAGACCCACAAACTCCTCGGAATAGAATAACGCCTCTCAGCGTCACAGGGTAAAGGCGACCTTCGTCTTCAGTTTACCGGCTTCATAGCGCCGGTGAACATCGGCAACTGCACTCGCCGGTTGCACCTCCGTTTCAGACACTGTGATACTCCCAGCATCGACTTCTTTTGCTAACCAGCTGAGAAAGCGACCATGGGTCGCTCTGCCCTTGCCACTCAACAAAGGGAGCAACATAAATACCGCATGCAGCGTCAGGCCTTTGGCATGAGCTTGCGTGAGATCATAAGTATTGCGAGCATTGATGGTCGCAACCTGCCCACCCGGCGCCGCAGCCACCAGAGCCGTCTGCAAACTTTCTGCCCCATAAGTGTCGAGTACTTTGCTGAATTCACCAGCATGATCGGAAGCCTCTTGGTGCGACATAGGAGCCGCACCGTATGACGCGACCAGATCACAACGTAATGACGTTCCTGCGGTTGCTGAAATATTCACTCCCCGCAATTTAGCGAGTTGTATCGCCATCTGACCAACACCACCAGAACCTCCCATTATCAGGAGCGAGTCTTCACGCGTGAGATTGAGTCGTTCAAGAGCTTCGAATGCAGTAATTGCAACAAGTGGGAGTGTCCCGGCCTGTTCAAGGCAGATAGTTTCTGGTGCTCGCGCCATCAAATCGGCATCAACGGCAATATAACGACATAGCGTTCCGCTGCTTCCCTTCACGCCGCCGGCACAGCCATATACTCTGTCGCCAACAGCAAAACCAGACACGTCGTCGCCGATAGCCACGACCTCACCGGCGAGGTCACAACCGACAACGTGATTATCCGAAGCTATTG
The DNA here is from genome assembly GCA_002724925.1 of Oceanospirillaceae bacterium. GTDB lineage: Bacteria > Pseudomonadota > Gammaproteobacteria > Pseudomonadales > Oceanobacteraceae > Thalassolituus. The sequence continues at coordinate 98,015 of PBQA01000029.1, read as the reverse complement.
GCGCTAGTCCGGCGCGGATTTTGGTGTCGATCGGATTAAATCCTGACGCGGTCACTTGAACCAGCAGGTCTCCGGGAGATATTTCTGGCATATCGAGGGAAGTTTCCTCCAGTACCGAAGGTTCTCCAGGCTCACGGAAGTACCAACCACTGTTGCCCTGCTGCTTGTGATTACTCATGGTTACTGCTCCCCAATAGCTGGCTGATGATGTCTCCGATCAGCTCATCATCTTTTCGTGTGCTCAGATAGCTTGCAAAGACCTGGCGCGTCATCTCTGGCACATCGGAAACCTCATGCAACTCACCACTCTCCAGATAGGGAGCAACCATCGTCGCTGGCAGATACCCAGCGCCGCCATGCATCAGGATGCTATCGAGTGCAATACGCCCAGTATTGGTTTTAAGCACAGGCGCCGCCATGCCTTTGAATTCCTGGGCATGCTGTATTCTGAATGACGTTCCCCAGTCAACCATGACGTAGCCAAGTTCTGCTGCCTGGGCCCACTCTGAGCACTCTTCTGAAGCGACCATAACCAGAGGTACAGACATAACTTCGCGAGTCACCAGTTCATCCGCCTTGGGCGCGTCAAAGACCAGCGCAAGATCTAGCGAGCGTTCGAGAATCTGACGAACCAAAGCACTGCTACTATGGGCCATAGCACTTACGGCCATGCCCGGTCGCCTCAGGAGTGCCGGCAGCTTTTGCTGCAGCACTGCGTCCCATAGATTAGGGGTCGCACCAAGAGCAAACTGATAATGGCGATCATCCGCGATAGCCACTTCGTGCCGGATGCGTTGTTCAAGAAGCACACTACTCTCTGCCAATGGAATCAGCTTCTCACCCGCTGGCGTCAACTGAATGTTATTCCGCTGACGAGAAAACAGCTCAACCCCGAGCAGCCCCTCGAGCTGACGAATGCGAAAACTCACCGCAGATTGTGTGAGATAGAGATTTTCAGCCGCACGCCCGAAGTGCCGGGTGCGTGAGACTTCCATAAATGTTTTTAGTAGATCCGTATCCATTTCAACCAGAAAACTTTCACGTAACGAGAAGATTTTTTCGTTTTACCACAGACACGCCCCTGACCATACTCCGCCCAACACAAAAGAGGCATTTCTTTTGTGATCGACAACTTTGATGATGGCAGGTGCTTTATGAGTCAAATTCAGGCGAAAAGCTTTGAAACTTCAAAGAAATTCTTTGACGATGCTAACTTTCCACGTGGTTTTCAGCGCTCAGGTGACTTTACGCGCCAGCAGGCTGACATCCTAGAAAATATGGGCGATGCTCTGAAGTCTCTGCACGAAGGAACTCGTGAAGCAGAGACTGATGAAGAAGTCCGCTTCGTTGACTTCTGCCAGCAGAAACTTGAGCCTATTAATGCGGTCGAACGCGCATGGGCGGCCTATTGCAAAGCGCTAGCCCGAAAGCAGATTTATTTTACAGCCTCCTCCTCAGCATCGGAGGCAGACTATGAGAACACAGAAACAGATGACTGATCATGTACTCGGCTTCATTGAAGCCGTAGAACTCCCGGACCTTGGCATCGGCTGCGATGCTAAGGTTGATACCGGTGCGGCAACCAGTAGCCTGCATGCTGATCATATTGAAGAGTTCAAGCGCGATGGCGATCTCTGGGTGCGGTTTCATGTCAAATTTAACAAGCAGTCAGCCCGGATTGATCAAACCTGTGAAGCGCCCGTTGTCGAACAACGAGTCATCACCAGTTCGAATGGGCACAGCTCACAGCGATATATTATCGGCACAGAAATGAACGTCGGTGGTCTGAGTTTCAAAACTGAAATCAGCCTCAGCCATCGTGGCAGTATGAAGTACCCCATGTTGATCGGCCGCAAGGCCATCAAGGGACGCTTCCTTGTGGATGTCAGTCGCGGCTGAGCGAACCATCTTATTCTTTTAATTTTTCAGTCGTTGCTTTAACCCATCAGGAACCCGTTATGAAAATTGCCATACTGTCACGCAGTGCCAGCCTCTACTCAACCCGCCGTCTGATTGAGGCTGCCGAGGCCCGCGGACATGAAGTGCATGTACTGGATACGCTGCATTGCTACATGAACATCAACAGCGTTGATCCGAAAATGCACTACAAAGGTGAGCAATTGGAGGGCTTTGATGCCGTGATTCCGCGTATTGGCGCCTCGATCACGTTCTATGGGACTGCAGTATTACGCCAGTTTGAGATGATGGGCGTATATCCATTGAACGAATCAGTAGCCATCAGCCGTTCACGCGACAAGCTTCGCTCAATGCAACTGATGTCACGCAAAGGTATCGGCATGCCTGTGACTGGCTTTGCTCACAGCCCCGATGATATTCCTGACCTGATTCAGATGGTGGGCGGCGCCCCTCTCGTGATTAAACTTCTTGAAGGAACACAGGGCATCGGTGTTGTACTCGCGGAAACCAAGAAAGCAGCAGAAAGCGTCATCGAAGCCTTTCTAGGCCTCAAAGCGAACATCATGGTTCAGGAATACATCAAAGAAGCATCTGGCGCAGACATCCGCTGCCTGGTTGTCGGTGATAAAGTTGTTGCGTCCATGAAGCGTCAGGCAGCAGAGGGAGAATTCCGCTCTAACCTGCACCGTGGCGGAACGGCAACGGTGGTAAGAATCACCCCTGAAGAGCGCGCTACTGCCGTGCGCGCTGCAAAAACAATGGGGCTGAACGTGGCCGGTGTGGACATCCTGCGTTCTAACCATGGCCCTGTTGTCATGGAGGTAAACTCGTCACCGGGTATTGAAGGCATTGAATCTTCTACCGGTATCGATGTGGCAACCAAAATCGTGTTGCACATTGAGAAACATGCGCGCGTCAACAACACCAAAACGAAGGGCAAGGGGTAAGCGTTTACAAACAGCATCCCCTCTCGTATAGTTCGACTGCGCCTTGCTGAAACGGGCGCGGTATTTATCTGGGCAGCCATGGCTGCCCTTTTGCGTTCTGAGGAAGAAACACATATGCACGCCATCATGAATACCTATGGCCGTTTACCTGTCACCTTTACCCACGGTAAGGGTTGCTGGTTATACGACACAGAAGGCCGTAAGTATCTGGACGCTCTGACCGGTATCGCTGTTTGTGGACTGGGTCATGCACACCCAGCTGTCACTGCTGCGATTCAGGAGCAAGCCGGCCAACTTGTTCATACGTCGAACCTGTACGGCATTGGTCGACAACAAGAGCTGGCTGAAAATCTGACCCGAATCTCCGGGATGGACAATGTGTTTTTCTCTAATTCAGGCGCGGAAGCAAATGAAGCGGCTATCAAGATTGCGAGAAAATACGGACATCAGAAAGGCATCTCTGAGCCTGTTATTGTCGTGATGACAAAAGCGTTTCATGGTCGCACCATGGCAACACTGACAGCCACGGGCAACACCAAAGCACAGGAGGGTTTCGGCCCGCTGCTTAATGGCTTTGTACGTGTCCCCTATATGGATGCAGATGCCATCACGGCAGTTGTGCGTGCCAACCCGAATATCGTCGCCGTACTGCTTGAACCGGTACAGGGCGAAGGCGGACTGGCCACCGCGGGCGAAGATTACATCAAAGCCGTGCGCGATATCTGTGATCAGAATGACTTACTGATGCTGGTTGATGAGATTCAGACTGGTAACGGTCGTACAGGCACCTACTTCTGCTATCAACAGTTTGGTATTACGCCTGATGTTGTTACAACAGCCAAAGGGCTCGGCAACGGTGTGCCTATAGGCGCCTGCCTTGCTCGTGGTAAAGCCGCAGACGTTCTGCAACCAGGCAGTCATGGTTCAACCTACGGCGGCAACCCACTGGCATGTGCCGCCGCGAATGCGGTTGTGACGACCATAGAGAATGACAAGCTGGCCGAAAACGCCGCGCACATGGGCAACTACCTTGCCAGCGCTTTCAACGTGCGATTGCAGGACAACCCTCTATTCTCCGAAATTCGGGGACGTGGTTTGATGATGGGGATTGTTCTGAAAAAAGACTGCACAGAATTAATGGCGAAAGGCACTGCGAAGGGCCTTCTGCTTAACGTTACCTCAGGCAATGTTATCCGTCTTCTACCACCACTGACACTGACAGAAGAAGAAGCAGATCTGATCGTAGAGGGAGTCATGGAACTGATCCATGAACTCAATGAATGAAAAAATGGAAAAGACAGTGAGACACTTTCTGACGCTCTCGGACACCTCTCCGGATGAGCTCAACTGGATAATTGAACGGGCTATTGAGCTCAAGAAGAAGCAGCACGCAGGAGAGATCTACGAGCCGCTGAAAAACCGGGTACTGGGCATGATTTTCGAGAAGTCATCCACCCGTACCCGCGTCTCTTTTGAGGCCGGTATGAGTCAACTGGGTGGCAGCGCGATCTTCCTGTCACCGCGTGATACTCAGCTAGGCCGCGGTGAACCCGTAGAAGATTCAGCACGAGTGCTATCACGAATGGTCGATGTGGTGATGATTCGCACCTTCGACCATGACATCATCGAGCGCTTCGCTGCGTTTTCCTCCGTACCGGTTATTAACGCCCTGACCGATGACTTCCACCCATGCCAGCTACTCGCTGACATGCAGACCTATGTTGAGCATCGCGGCTCTATCGCCGGTAAGACCGTCGCCTGGGTCGGTGATGGCAACAATATGTGTCATTCCTATATCAAGGCTGCTGTGCAATTCGGGTTCAATCTGCGCATCGCTACACCAGAAGGGTTTGAACCGGACGCCCGTATCGTCAGCGAAGGCGGAGATCGTATTCAGCTGTTCAAAACCCCAGAGGAAGCTGTAGCAGGCGCAAACCTGGTTGTAACTGACGTCTGGGCCTCAATGGGCCAGGAAGAAGAGCAGGATGAACGCATCCGCAAATTCCAGGCATTTCAGGTCTCTCCTGCTCTGCTGGATAAAGCGGCCAGTGATGTTATTTTCATGCACTGTTTACCGGCTCACCGTGGTGAGGAAGTGACCGATGAAGTCATGGAAGATCCACGAGCTGTCGTCTGGGATGAAGCCGAGAATCGCCTGCACGCACAAAAAGCTCTATTAGAGTTTTTGCTGTGTCAGGAAGAAGAGGACTGATACTGTTCTCTGTGGCGCTCAATGCAGAGACAACTGCTGAGCGCCCTCCAGATACACCCGATTTCTCCCCAGACGCTTCGCTTCATACAGCATCCGGTCTGCCCGGTTAAGAACATCCTCAGAAGCCTCGTCGGGATGATACTCAGCTCCTCCAATGGACACTCGTTGTTCGAGTTCCACCTCAGAGAACCTGTGATTTTCGACAGAAACGCGTATCCGCTCCAGAACACCCGATGCGGCCTCAAGATTCAGGCCTGACAGCAGCAAAACAAACTCTTCGCCACCGTAACGAGCTGCCAAGTCAATTTCCCGGACAGATACTCTGAGCAGGTGTGCAAGCTCTGCAAGCACCTGGTCACCAATCCTATGACCGTATTCATCATTTACACGTTTAAAGTAGTCAATGTCTATGAAGGCCACCACAAACGGGATTTCCTGTCGAATCGACAACGCCCTCTGTTTCTCGAGAGTTTTAAGGAGATACCGTCGATTGTTCAACCCGGTTAACTCATCAGTAACCGCCAACTCCTCAATGCGGGCGAGCGCACGACGTAATTCAGAGTTCTTCTCGCCATAGGCTTTACGCAAAATGAAAAACTCTCGGCCAATAAAGGCATACACCAGCAGGCTCGTCATCAGAGCCACACCAATAACGACTTCGAATTCTGGTACAAGGAGTTCGCTGGCACTGTAATGCGTAGAGAAGATGACCAGTGAATAACAAAAAACGGTAAAGAGGGATATACCAATGAAGCCCCGCCCTGATAGGCGGAATACACCAAATGGCATGATATTCAGATAACCCAGAATCATTACGCCGCGAAGTTCAGGTGCCAGAATCATAAGCCCAGACATATACAGGATAACGAGTGCCATCACTGGCATTGTCATACTGGGATCGGCAGTCTCCATCGCCCTGCCAGAATAGATATACCAGACAGTAACGCCATGAACGGCCAGGTAGAAAAGCACCATGGCACCAAACCACGCATTCGGCGACGTCCCGTACTCAATACCAAAACCAGCGTAATATAAAATGCTGAATAGAAGCACACCCGCGGCAGCCAGGCTGTGCCGGCGTAAAATGTCCTTTCTTAGCTGCCCCATAAAGGCTTCCTAAAGTATCTTACCTTCCAGAATAATGGGTGACGGCGCACCCCGCCAGACCCTTTTACATAAGGACAACAATTCCGGCCCGATTCCATCCTGCTGTCCGTTATAGCCAGTTCAGGTCGGGCGACACAAGCGCCCTACCGCATCTTTCCAACCATCGTACAGTTTGTCCCTTTTTGCTTTCGAGATTTTAGGTACAAAAACTCTCTCGGTCTGCCACAGGCCAGCGACCTCTTCCAGGCCCGAATACACCCCGGATTGAATCCCGGCAAGATAGGCGACACCCAGTGCGGTTGTCTCTGTAATCTGAGGTCGGGTAACACGCACCCCGAGCACATCACATAAGAACTGAACCAACCAATCGTTCTTCACCATACCGCCATCTACCCGCAGTTCAGCAGCTTTCGTGCCGTCGCCCTCCATGGCTGAAAGCAGATCACGCGTCTGGTAGCAGACCGCCTGCAGCCCCGCCGTGACCAACTCCTTAATTCCGCTATCGCGACTAAGACCAAAAATAGCGCCCCGCGCATCCGGGTCCCAATAGGGAGCACCTAACCCTGCGAACGCCGGAACCATATAGACAGGATTCTCATAACCGGTTTTTTCCGCCAGTGACTGGCTCTCTTTCGCATCCTTAATCAGCTGCAAACCATCACGAATCCACTGAATAGTGGCACCGGCCATAAAGATGGAGCCCTCAAGAGCGTATGTTGTCTCGCCATTGATACGGTAGGCAATCGTCGTGAGGAGGCGGTGCTTCGAAGTTACCGGCTCGCGCCCTGTATTCAGCACCATAAAACAGCCGGTTCCGTAAGTACTTTTGATCATACCTTCAGAGAAGCATCCCTGACCGATCAGTGCGGCTTGCTGATCTCCCGCAACGCCCCCTATCTGAACCGCTCCGCCGAGCCATCCGCTTAACGTTTTACCAAAATCAGAGGCACTGTCCTGAACCTCAGGGAGCAAAGACGCCGGGATATCAAACAAAGAAAGAAGGTCTGCGTCCCAACACTCTTCATGGATGTTGTATAGCATCGTACGACAGGCATTGGTTGAATCTGTCAGGTGCGAACGTCCTCCCGTCAGCTGCCAGATCAACCAGGTGTCGACCGTTCCGAACGCAAGTTCACCTGCTTCAGCACGTGCTCTCACGCCTTCTACATTATCAAGAATCCAACGGATTTTGGTTGCCGAAAAATAAGGATCCAGAAGAAGTCCGGTACGTGCCGATATTTCGTTTTTCTGTTCTTCCCACTGACGACAAAGATCTGCGGTCCGTCTGTCTTGCCAGACAATAGCAGGGTGTACAGGCTCGCCTGTTTGCCTGTCCCAGATCAACGTCGTCTCGCGTTGATTAGTAATCCCAATAGAGACGATGTCCGACGCTTTAGCCCCCACCTTTTTAAGAACATTGCGTGCGCACTTCAGCGACGTTTGCCACAAGTCGGCCGGGGCATGCTCGACCCAGCCGGGATGAGGAAAATGCTGCTCAAACTCTTCTTGCGACTGCGCAATCACCTCGCCCGAAAGACCGAATAGAATGGCGCGGCTACTGGTTGTTCCCTGATCAAAGCTAAGCAGATACTTCGACATACACTGAGATCCAATCTAACTAAAACTCCAGACTAACTGCTGCGCCGGGTGGCTTCCAGACATGTCGAAAAAAATGCAACATATATGAATAAATTCACGGATAGCGCTAAGATGTCATGAAATATTTTCAAGAAGATCGCTATGCTTGATATACGCCACCTGAAAACGCTTATCGCATTGAGAGACAGCGGTAGCCTCGTCGATGCAGCACGTCGCCTTCACCTGACGCAATCAGCGTTATCGCATCAACTGAAAGATCTTGAGTCACGTCTGAATACACGTCTCTTCGAGCGAAAATCCCGTCCTATCCGCTTCACCCGCGCAGGCCTAGAAGTACTCCAACTTGCTGACAACGTTCTACCTATGATTCAGCGCACAGAGCAGACCTTAAAGAAGATCGAAGCCGGTCACGATGGCCGGCTGCACATGGCAATCGAGTGTCATAGTTGCTTTGAGTGGCTGATGCCAGCAATCAACCACTTCCGGGATCACTGGCCTGACGTCGAAATTGACCTCACCACGAGCTTTCATTTTCAACCACTTGAAGCTCTGCGGCGGGGTGATATCGACCTTGTCATCACCTCGGACCCAGCGGACGATCCGATAGTGACGCACATACCACTTTTCAGGTATCAGTCCGTGCTGGCACTCGCTAATCAACACCCCCTAACCCGACACGACTGGATAGACCCGGAGCACCTGAGTGAGGAAACCCTGATTCACTACCCGGTTGATCGTCGACGCCTGGATATTTTCGAGCGCTTCCTGCAGCCGCATGGTATCGAGCCCTCAGCAACCCGCGAAACAGAACTAACGCTGATGATGATTCAATTGGTAGCCAGTGGTCGTGGCGTCGCCTGCCTCCCGAATTGGGCGCTTCAGGCGTACCTCGATGCAGGGTTGATAGCTGTACGACCGTTAGGGAAAAACGGAGTGTGGCCGGTGCTTTACGCAGCCATCAGGAAGGAACAGTCAGGAACACAATATCTGAAAGATTTCGTTAATACAGCCGCAGAGAGCTCATTTGCGACTTTAAAAGGAATCGCTAAGGCGGAAGGCTGATGTAACAATATCGGCCAGATAGGCCAGACAAAAAAAGGGCCTCAACAAAGGAGGCCCATCAAAGCGACACAGTGTGTCGCAACATTCTCACCACGTCTCCAAAGGATACGTACGTTTATACTGACCTGTATGAAGTAAGTAATCTATAGCTGGAAGGTGACTATTTGTAACGTTATGTTACAGGTGTCTGAAAACGTACCGATTACCAGCTTTATTTGTCCCGCATTGCAAGTCGGTACCAGACACATTGTCAGTCTGTGTGAACACGAGGCCAAATCAAACTGAAGCGCGCACCACCTAACTCGTCACTGCGCCCCACCATCGCCTGTCCACCGTGCCAGTACATAATCCGGCGCACAATCGACAAGCCAAGACCATACCCCCCGGATGCCCGGGTGCGGCTATCATCCAGGCGAGCAAATGCGCTGAATACGCGATCCCAGTCTTCTTCCGGAATCCCTGGTCCATCGTCCTCGACATCTACCCGGCAAATGTCGTCTGCCACACTGCAACGCACTTTAACCCGTCCTTTAGCGTAACGGCCAGCATTACCCACCAGGTTCTGAATAGCCCTGTGTACGTATCTGGGTTCGACTTCAGAGAACGGGAAACCTTCTGGGCCGCTGCCCTCAAAAGAGACCGCAACATGCTCTGGTGGCCGAGCTTCACCAACAACCTGCTCAGCAACCTCAGCAACGTTGATCTTTTGAAAATCGAGAATTGGCCCACCCTCTTCGAGTCGGGCATACGTCAGAATTTCATCAATCAGCTCATCAAGCTCCTGAATATCGGCATCCATGCCTGCCAGTTGCTTGAAAACAAACGGATCATCTAACACTGAATCTTCAATAATCTGTGCACCAAAACGGATGCGGGCAACCGGCGTGCGTAACTCGTGAGACACCGCTCTTACCATTTCACGCTGAATAGAAATCAGACGTTGAATGTGCTCAGCCATTTTATTGAATGAATGCCCAAGACGACCAACGGCATCTTCACCAGAGGTGCTAACGCGCGCATTCAGGTGGCCTTGCGATAAACGGCTGGTCGCCTGCTCCAGCTTTCGCAAACGTGTCTCAAAGGTATTAACTACCCAGTAGACGCCGAGACCAATCAGTAACACACCTATAGTGCCGATAACGAAGACAGCACGCAGTGAATACGGATTAAATTTCTCGACTGGGCCCAGGCGAACCACCTGCTCTGCGCCGGGAATTTTTATATACGCGTCCGCACCGGCACCATCAACAGCCAGCTGCACCAATACATCACCGTATTGCATGCGCGACAGATCGGTGGCCGATATCTCGAGATCAACAATGTCCTCGACAGAAAGCGGATAGCCAAAGCGGCTCTGAAGATCCGCCAGAAAGCTCTCTATTGGCTCGCCGCTGCGTTGCCATAATTCAACCAGTAAACGAGCGGTAGCGCGTGCCTGGAGCTCTGACAGCTTGTTAAAGTCAACGTAAAGCCATTGCCCGTCGGGCATCATGCTACGCATCGAAGCAGTCTTGCCATCAGGTGATACAGTCACAATCACCTGCCCACGAAGCAAACGTGAACGTTCGTATTCGTCATCAGGCCCTTCATCTTGCGGGCGAATAGCAATAGATGCATCGAATGCGGCTTCGAGACGTTGTAAAGCCCCCTTGTCGGTCGCAAGGCGCTCACCAATCAAATACAGACTGCCGCGGGAAACTTCTTCGTAGAACTGTGCAGAACGCACAAGGTTAACGAGCTGCAGGGCAGCTGAGCACAAGACTGCAACCGCCAGCAGAGCACCAAGGAGCCCGAAATATACCCGGATAAAAATAGCCGTTTACTCCTGTAACGGATCAGAGCTCTTTGACGAACAGATAGCCTTTGCTACGTACCGTCTTAATACGCTTAGGGTTCATAGGATCATCGCCCACCTTAGGACGAATGCGCGATACACGCACGTCGATAGAGCGATCCTGACCATCGTACTCAATGCCACGCAACTGATTGAAAATCTCTTCCCGGGTCAAAACCCGCCCAGCATTGCTGCTCAGCAGCCAGAGCAGATCAAACTCAGCACTGGTGAGATCAATACTCTCGCCTTCCAACCAAGCTTCCCGCATTGAGCTGTCGACGACCAGATTGCCGAAGGTCAGGCGTGAGGAGGAGCTGCCCTCTTCTTCAACCTCTTCCACACCATCGCCAACACGACGCAACAGAGCGCGGATACGTGCCAACAAAACACGTGGACGGACTGGCTTGGCGACATAGTCATCAGCCCCCATCTCAAGCCCCAGAACCTGATCCAGATCCTCCGTTCGTGCTGTCAGCATAAGGATAGGTCCTTTGTAATGCGGACGGACAATGCGACACACCGCTAAGCCATCTTCACCCGGCAACATAAGATCAAGCACAACCAGGTCGGGTTGTTCAGACTTGATGCGGTCAATAGCACGGCTACCATCGCCCTCTACTGTCACAATCAGGCCATTGCTTTCAAGGTAATCCTTGGTCAGGGCTGCGAGTCGCTCATCGTCTTCAACGATAAGGATTCGCCAGTTTTCCTCGGGGCTCTGTGTATTTTCGTGCTTTAACATGAAGACCTACCATTCCTAACAATCGAATGTTCCGCTCAGGGAACCTGTGCTCAGCTGAACCAGCCACAGCAACGCCTCTATCATAACTATAGATAACTTTAGACGCTGTTACGCTTTGTTGCACAGTAACAGTCGACATTTATATCAGAACCCCCGTTTTCACACTCAGAAAAACCGCCCACCAGATGGTGACTGGGCTGGCGTAGGTTACCCCCTTCATGTCCACCACATACGCACAACTTATCCACAATACGAGCTGTCCAATAGTGCCGAAACAACACAAGATATGGGGTTGAATTCACCCACTGGGCGCATTATCTTGTGGCGAAGTAAAAAACCTACATGACGTCAGAGACTTAGCGCGCTTCCGCAGTTAAAACAACCGGAATGTCAAGCATTAAGACACCGGCGCCGTCAGGGAAAGATGGAGTAGATTCCCCTTGAATACAGGCACAGAAAACATGAACGCTACCCTCAGAGTCACCAAACGCGACGGCAGTCAGGAACCGATTGATCTCGATAAGATCCACAAAGTTGTCACCTGGGCTGCAGAAGGGCTTGAAAAGGTATCTGTGTCAGAAGTTGAGCTTCGCGCTCACCTCCAGTTTTTCGATGGCATTCAGACCTCAGAAATCCACGAAACTCTGATCAAAGCAGCAGCCGACCTGATTTCCGAAGAGGCGCCAGATTACCAGTATCTGGCTGCCCGACTGAACATCTTCCACCTGCGCAAGAAATCGTACGGCCGCTTCGAACCACCAGCGCTGCTGGACCATGTGAAAGCGATGGTCGAAGACGAGCGCTATGATAAGCACCTGCTTGAGGATTACACCGACGAAGAATTCGCAGCGATGGATGCCTTTATTGATCATTCTCGCGATATGAACTTCAGCTACGCCGCGGTAAAACAGCTCGAAGGCAAGTACCTTGTTCAGAACCGTGTAACAGGCAAAGTCTATGAAAGTGCTCAGTTCCTCTATGTTCTGATCGCTGCCTGCCTGTTCTCTTCGTACGACAAAGAACGTCGTCTCGACTACATCAAGCGCTTCTATGATGCCGTCTCTACATTCAAGCTTTCACTGCCAACACCGATTATGGCAGGCGTGCGTACCCCGACCCGCCAGTTCAGCTCCTGTGTCCTGATCGAAGCGGGCGACAGCCTCGACTCCATCAACGCAACGGCAGGCGCTATCGTAAAATACGTGTCGCAGCGTGCTGGCATTGGCATCAATGGCGGTCGCATCCGCGCACTCGGCAGTCCAATCCGTGGCGGTGAAGCATTTCATACTGGCTGCATCCCGTTCTATAAGCACTTCCAGACGGCAGTGAAGTCTTGTTCTCAAGGCGGTGTGCGCGGTGGTGCAGCGACTCTGTTCTATCCTATCTGGCACTACGAAGTAGAAAACCTGCTGGTTCTCAAGAACAACCGGGGTGTTGAAGAAAACCGGGTACGTCATCTGGATTACGGTGTGCAGCTGAACAAGCTGATGTACGAGCGCATGATCAAGAATGGCAATATCACCCTGTTCTCACCAAGCGATGTGCCAGGACTGTACGACGCCTTCTTTGAAGATCAGGTACTGTTTGAGCAGCTTTACAGCAAGTACGAAGCTGACGACAGCATCCGCAAAAAGACCATCAAAGCGGTCGACCTTTTCTCAATGATGATGCAGGAGCGTGCCAGCACGGGTCGTATCTACATTCAGAATGTTGACCACTGTAATACCCACAGCCCGTTTAACCCGAAGAAAGCACCAGTTCGTCAGTCAAACCTGTGTCTTGAGATTGCTCTGCCAACCAAGCCGCTGAATGACATCAATGATGAGAGTGGTGAGATCGCCTTGTGTACTCTCGCGGCGTTCAACCTGGGTAAGATTGACGATCTGAACGAACTGGAAGATCTCTCCGACCTGATCGTGCGTGCACTCGACAGCCTGCTCAGCTATCAGGACTACCCGGTGCCTGCAGCCCAACGCGCCAGCATCGCGCGTCGTACTCTGGGTGTTGGCGTTATTAACTTTGCCTACTTCCTCGCTAAGAACGGAGTTAAGTACTCAGACGGTTCAGCCAATGGCCTGACTCACCGTGCATTTGAAGCGATTCAGTATTGGCTGCTGCGCGCGTCAAACCAACTGGCAAAAGAGCAAGGTGCGTGTGATGCGTTCGGCGATACTACCTACGCTCAGGGCATTCTCCCGATCGACTCATACAAGAAAGACATCGACAAGTTCTGTGAAGAGCCGCTGCAATACGACTGGGAAACTCTGCGTAAAGACATCGTTGACACCGGCCTGCGTAACTCTACCCTGACTGCACTGATGCCATCAGAGACGTCATCGCAGATCAGTAACGCAACCAACGGTATTGAACCGCCGCGTGGCTACATCAGCGTTAAGCAGAGCAAAGACGGCATCCTCAAACAGGTTGTGCCTGATTACGAAAACCTGAAGAAGAACTACGAACTCCTGTGGCAGATTCCGGATAACCAAGGCTATCTGCAGCTGGTTGGTATCATGCAGAAGTTCGTCGATCAGGCGATCTCAGCGAATACCAACTACGACCCTTCCCGCTTCCCGGGCAACAAGGTACCTATGCAGCAGCTGCTTAAAGACCTGCTGACGGCGTACCGTAACGGTGTTAAGACTCTGTACTACCACAACACCCGTGACGGTATGGAAGACCCACAGAAAGAAGTTGCACAAGAAGATGACGACTGCGCCGGCGGTGCGTGTAAAATCTGATTTATTAAGGGGCGCGGCTATGGGGCTGCGCCCATAGCACGAGACTAAAACAGCGAATGGCTTACACAACTTTTAACCGTAACGAGTTTGATACTTTTGAGCAGCCGATGTTTTTCGGCGAGCCCGTCAACGTCGCACGTTACGACCAGCAAAAGCACAAGATCTTTGAGAACCTGATCGAGAAGCAGCTGTCCTTTTTCTGGCGCCCGGAAGAAGTTGACCTGACAAACGATCGCAAAGATTTCATGGATCTGCCTGAGCACGAGAAGCACATTTTCGTGTCTAATCTTAAATACCAGACCTTGCTGGATTCTGTTCAGGGCCGCTCTCCTAACGTCGCTTTGCTTCCCGTCGTGTCGCTGCCAGAGCTGGAAACCTGGATCGAGACCTGGTCGTTCAGTGAGACGATTCACAGCCGTTCGTACACGCACATTGTGCGTAATATCGTTCCGAATCCAGCGGTCGTATTCGATGACATCACTAAAAACGAATACATCGTCCGCCGTGCAATTTCGGTGACCAAGTACTACGACGACTTTATCGAACTGAGTAACTACTATCAGCAGCTCGGCGAAGGCAAGCACACAGTGAATGGCGAAACCATTGATGTGAACCTGCACGAACTGAAGCGCCGTCTGTACCTGACAATGGTCTCGGTGAACGTACTCGAAGCTATTCGTTTCTATGTCAGTTTTGCCTGTTCTTTTGCGTTCGCTGAGCGTGCCAAAATGGAAGGCAACGCCAAGATCATTAAATTGATCGCCCGCGATGAAGCCCTGCACCTGACCGGCACCCAACACATGCTGCAAATCATGGCGCGTGGTAAAGACGATGCTGAGTTCGCTCAGATCGCTGAAGAGTGTCGAGATGATGTTGTGGCCATCTTCCACGAAGCCGCGGAGCAGGAAAAAGAATGGGCCGACTATCTGTTCAAAGACGGCTCTATGATTGGTCTGAACAAAGATATCCTGAGCCAGTATGTTGAGTACATCACCAACCAGCGTATCGGTGCTCTGGGTTTCGAACCAATCTTCGATGTACGTAACAACCCACTCCCATGGATCAATGCCTGGCTGAACAGTGATAACGTTCAGGTAGCCCCACAGGAAGCTGAGATCAGTTCATACCTCGTCGGCGCGATTGATAGCGAAGTTGATACCGCAGACTTCGGTGACTTTGACCTGTAACCTCTGACCTGATGACCAACGCACGCAGGGCGGCCCGCATAGGCCGCCGTCGCTGGGCTAGCTCGAAGACATTTCATTCTGATGCTCAGACCGAAATGGAGCTGACCGGTGGCAGCACCACTCAGCTGGAAATGGACCTGGGTGAACTGCCCCTACCCTCTTATGCCCGACCGGCTCCCAAAGAAGATAATGTGCTTGAGCAGGGTGATCTGTTTGATCTGCTGGCAGAATCCCCGGAGCCAACACCGCAAACCATTTTCGAAGGCATGGAGAAACCCATCTTTGAAGTGGCATTCGCGGACGGTCGTAACGCGCGCTTCCAGCACGCGAATACCTTGTTGGAATCCCTGGAAGCTCAGGACATTCATATTGAATACCAATGCCGCGAAGGCTACTGTGGCAGTTGTCGGGTGCGTCTTGTAGAGGGCGACGTTCACTATATTGAAGAGCCAATGGCATGGATTGATGACGATGAAATTCTGCCCTGTTGCTGTATCCCGAAATCAGCCCTGAAACTTCAATAGTTCAAAGTCTTGCATTCAATCGCTGCCTTCCGGTAGCCTTCTAAGATTCTTATACACTTTTTGTACAGAGGACATTATGGCACTCGATTTTCCAGAACTTGGTCAACCCGCTCCAGACTTCACGACACAGAATCAACGCGAAGAAGATGTTTCTCTAAGCGACCTGAAAGGTAAAAAAGTCGTTCTCTACTTCTACCCAAAAGCAATGACGCCGGGTTGTACTGTTCAGGCCTGTGGCCTGCGTGATACCCAGAAAGAGCTCGAAGACCGAAATGTCGTCGTACTCGGGCTAAGCCCTGATGCACCTAAACGCCTGCAGAAGTTCATTGATCGCGACGAGCTTAATTTTGACCTTCTGTCAGATGAAGATCACGCGATTGCCGAGAAATACGGCGTGTGGGCCATGAAAAAGTTTATGGGGCGCGAGTTCATGGGCGTTCATCGCATCACCTTCATCATTGATGAAGATGGCAAGCTAGTACACATTATGGAGAAGGTGAAAACCAAAACCCACCACGACGACCTGCTCGCCGCACTGGATGCTCTCTGATCCTAAACTTCAGGTACTCTGACGATACTGCAGGGGAGACATCCCCTGCCAACGTTTGAATGCTTTGCTGAAGGCACTGCCATCTGCAAAGCCCAGCAAACCACTGATGTCGGAAATCGGCAGATCAGTCCCTCTGAGTAGCTGTGTCGCCCGACGTTCACGCTCAGTATCCAACAGTTGCTGAAAACTGGTGCCGGCCTCACCAAGACGTCGCTGTAAGGTGCTGACACTCATATACAGACGTGACGCAATGTCCTCACGATCGGTTGCCAGATGTACGGCTTCCTGCAAGCAACGCTCTACCCGCGTCCGTACTTCTGGTTGCTGGACACGCTTTAACTGCGCATCAAGTAACTGCTGATGCATTCCTGCAAGCGCAGGCTCCCCACCAGGCAAAGGTCTCTGAAACCACTCCGTTTCAAACACCAAAACATTCTTATCTGCACCAAACTCAGGGAGGCACCCATAAGCTCGCTGATACTCATCGACTTCTGAATCAGCCACAGTGAAGTTCAGCATCACCCTGACAGGCGGTACCGAGCGACAGTAAAGCCACTCGCCAAATTTTTTCAGAAGTAAAAGAACGGTATCTATCTGATCACGACTGAACGACCTGTCACCCGGCAGATACGTCAAATGCATCAAACCGTGATGCTGACTCACAGAGAAACGCCCGCCCTCACTGATCACCGATGAATATCGTTCCGCTGTGCCCAGAGCTTCAAGCAAGCTCCGGCTATGCATCAGATTCATGGCCAATAGCGGAAAATGAAGCGGTGTCAGATAGTCTCCCAAACGCAGTCCCAGTGGCTGATCTGTCGCTGCCGCTGCGGCTTTCCAGAGCAACAGGGTGCGCTCCAGATCGATACGTGCGTCGGGCTCTGCCAATTCACCCGCTGACAGGCGTGCCTGCTGCAATACCTGTTCTGGATTGATCCCGAGAGAGCGAAAGCCCTGAAGCAAAACCGTCAGCCAATGCGCCGATACCCGTAAGTGTGATGTATTGTTTTCTGTCGTCATAATGATTGCTTAGAACAAACCTCTGACCTGCAAGGACAAGATAAAACCCGAGGGCTGACGTAGACTGAACATCATAACAACAAACGGAGACTGCAATGAGTCGTAAAACTGTTGACCAATGGTTCGCTGAATACGGAGAGAGCCATCAAAACCCGATGAACAAATTGATTCACTGGTTCTGTGTTCCTCTTATTTACCTGGTTATTTTTTCTTTGCTCTGGGAGATTCCGCAGCCTGACTGGCTGGCCTCTGTACCACTGGTCAACTGGGCAGTACTCGGCGCTGCAGTCACCATGACTTTCTATGTACGCTTGTCTAAGCCGCTGGCGAAAGGCCTGGGGATATTTACTCTGCTATGCCTTCTGTTTCCTCTTGTCTATGAGCAGATGACAGACACCCCACTGTGGCTTTCCAGTGTTATCGCTTTCGTCATTCTTTGGATCATGCAGTTCGTGGGGCACCACATTGAAGGTAAAAAACCGTCCTTCTTTAAAGATATTCAGTTTCTCCTTATAGGCCCCGCCTGGGTGATAGGCTTCATCTACGATCGTCTTGGTATCAACTATCGCTAAACTGACTAACCTGACATGCAGGCCGCCCGGCCTGCATGCGCCATTGGCCACCCGTGTGATATCCGTTAAGGTCGGATAACTGGAATTACAACGACTTCACTTCACGGACGGTCAACTTGCGCTTTTCACTTCGTGCCTCTGCCGGATTTTCAACCTTACAGACCACCGCCGGAATAATTATCAGCGGCGTACTTACGGGTACCGCAATGCACTATTTTCCAGACATCCTCGATCAGGCAGACCGGGAAGTGACCCGATACGCTGCATCAGCTGAAGCAGTTCATCAGGAAATATGGGATATCTATGAAGAAACACAAGGCATAAACGCCAAACCTCGACGGGAATCGGTTCGCCACGGCTTCTCTGCCGCAAATGACCTTGTCGCGTCGCCACTCGGTGGCTACTGTTTTGATCCGGGCGCCCCTGGAGAAACCCTCCAGAATTGTCCTGTCGCGGCTTCAGACTAGACCCTGTTTACACTGCGTGAATACGGCTAGCTGAGAGCCAATCATTCTCTGAACAAGGAAATACTATGACTCTCGCCTACTGGTGCGTGCTCGCCGCCGCATTGATGCCGTTTCTGTTTACCGGGATCGCTAAATTCAGCGGAGGACGCTACAACAATTACTCACCACGTGAGTTTCTGGAAAAACAGGAAGGTTTTCGCAAACGTGCCCACTGGGCTCAGCTGAATAGCTTTGAAGCATTTCCAATGTTCGCTGCAGCCGTCATCATTGCTCACCTGACAGGTGCTGAGCAGGATTACATCAACACTCTGGCCATCGCATTTATCGGTATCCGTATCGTGTACGGTGCTATGTATCTGGCTAATCTGGCAGCACTGCGGACGCTGGTCTGGTCAGCAGGTCTGGCGTGCGTGATCGCTTTGTTTGCTGCGGGCGCATAAAACCCGGGGCAATGCCTGGCTGCCGGGCAATTCAGTACTACGCAGTCAGGTGGTGGCCCCTAAGTTTGTAACAATACGAAGGATTGCAATAGATAACGATCTGACGGCCTTTGTCAGGCGTCTCGATCATATACAGGTCATTAAATCCCGGAGTGTGCTCAGAAAACATCGTGTTCTTCAGCACCTGTGCGTGCCATTGAACCGAACTGTCATACTCGTGTACAGCAGGTTGATCAGACACAACAATAATTGCCAGTGCCATAATCGCCGATAGCAGGTATTTCATTGATACCCCTCCTCGCTGACGCATACACCTTTCCGTTTATCAAAAAGGCTGTAACACTAAGTATAGAAGAGCTTTCTGAGCTGGTATGGCCTTTCACGTTGAGATTCGTAACCGGTTCACAGATTCAAAGTGTGAAAAGCCAGAAGTGTTATCGGCGTCTCATCTGTCAGGCGCTTACACTCTGACGCATGGATACAAGAAGCTCGGCTTCTGCTCTTGCCACACCCAATGAGTCAACGAGATCTTCAGCTGACGCTCCCATGCCCGCAAGCCGTGACGCCTGTTCAAAACGCGCATCCGGTGCCGCCGCTGCCGGTCGCTTATCTGCCGCTGCCGCCCTCGCCTCCACCTGCTTCATCCGACGCCCGAGACCAATCGCACTTTTGCTGATCGCGTCCTGCCCTTGCTGTAACTGAAGAATTTTATCCTCCAGTATCTGAGTTTCTCTGCTTTGCTGTTTACGCAGCGCAACTATAAAGCCCGCTGCGGCCAGCAAAACAGTGAAATTTCCGATAAGTAACCAGTGAACCAGCGTCAGTGTTGGCATGACAGACCCCTATAGACCGTGAAGTTCTGTCCACTCCTCGTCTGTCATCAGTTTCTCAAGGTCTACCAGAATAAGAAGTTCATCATTCTTATGGCAGACACCCTGAATAAACTTGGCGCTCTCTTCGTTGCCGACATTCGGAGTGGTTTCGATTTCTGACTGACGTAGATAAACCACTTCAGCCACCGCATCCACGAGAATGCCCACGACCTGATTCTCTGCCTCGATAATAACGATGCGAGTCTGGTCCGTGGTGTCTGATGTCGGCAAGCCAAAACGCTGCCGGGTGTCGATCACAGTGACGACATTACCCCGCAGATTTATGATCCCCAATACATAAGGGGGCGCACCGGGTACCGGTGCAATTTCGGTATAACGCAAGACTTCCTGAACCTGCATTACGTTAATACCGTAACTCTCGTTTTCAAGCCGGAAGGTTACCCATTGGAGTACCGGATCTTCCGCACTTTTAGCGGCAATTGCTGACATAAAACATCCTCGCTAAGAAAGGCCGATGCCTGACAGTGTCAAAAACACTACAAACCTCTCTTAACTATAGATCAGAGCACAAAGTGTACCAGCCGAAATGAAGGAAATTTTGTAACTTAGAAAGAGACCGGCAATAGCGCGGAAAAACTCCGCACTGCTGCAGCTTCTATGGGAATAAAGTGTTCGATCAGGCTTGTGTCTGCTTAAGGTGTGACTCAAGAAGATCCACCAGGCTGGGCACGTCCAGTAAGGCGCACATCTCAGAAATGACGGTTCCGGCTAACCAGGGGCGCTTACTTGAGTCACCCCGCCATTTAATTGACTCAGAAACCAATGTAATGGTGTCACAAATACCTTCACACGCCAGCGCCCAGGGCGTCCGATCCAGCTGAATAAGGTATTCGTAGCCAGAGTCGCGTAATGACGCCCCCCGCTCCGGCATAATCAATCGGGCGCTGTCGACGACAGTCAGTTTATCCGTATCACTTTGCCATACACCCAGTGACCAGTCAGACTGACCAAACAAAGGTGTTACTTTCATATTTTCAGCAGGATGAACGCCCCCAAGTTGCGAAAGAGGGATCGCAAGCTTAAGGCCAGCAACGCTGAATAGAAGACACTCAACGCCCTGACTCGAATCCCACAGCAGCTTTTTAGACTCAGCCGCCAGGGGCGTAACCTGCGCCACTGCCGTATCGGCCTCCTGCAACGGTTCATTATCAGTGCTCATGTCAGACGGTCTTTCTACTACCTGAACATGAGGATCGAGGGCGTACGGGTCCCAATCCTGAATTTCTTCCGTTTTTGTTTCCGGCTGAAGCGTCAGAGAAGCTTCTTCCATCAGAGTGCCGGTAATTTCCGACGTATCGACCTCAGTAATCGTATCGGTGACAACATCGATGGCGGTTTCAGCAAGCGCAGGGGCTTCCGTAGCCACTGGAACTTCGGTCGTGACGGCGGCTTCTGTAGCGACGATTAAAAGTTGATCAAGGTAATTCTGAAGAACACCATCGACCTGGTTTTCTTTCGTCAGCGTACTGGCTTCCTGCGCAGTGACTTTGTTATCCGTCAGCTGGCTTTCAGACATCGAGAACACCTGCACAACACGATAAAATATGAAGCTTCAGGCGACTGGGCGGAATCGTCTTAACGACAGTTAATAACTGCAGCGCAGTGATCCGGTTAATCGCACCACCATTGACCTTCGCCGGTGGCTTCAGCGGGATAACCCGCATCCCCAGAGCAATGGTATCTGTTGCAACCGGCGTATAGTCATCGTCAGGCACCTGAGCCGCAGCGCCTGCAAGCAGATCACTGACAATCGTTTTTCTTGGGTCCTCTTCAAGCGTCGTCAGCAGACTGTCGAAGTAGCCCATCAGAACATCAGTATTACCCGACATATCAGCGCTTCTCTCCACACAGTTGAGCAAGCAAATGACGATACGCCCGAACACCACGG
The DNA here is from genome assembly GCA_002724925.1 of Oceanospirillaceae bacterium. GTDB lineage: Bacteria > Pseudomonadota > Gammaproteobacteria > Pseudomonadales > Oceanobacteraceae > Thalassolituus. The sequence goes on along the minus strand of PBQA01000029.1, from coordinate 76,313 downwards.
GTGTTCGGGTCTAACTGATGCGGAAAAACTCCCTCATGGCTGGCATCCCGCAGCCGCGTATCCACCGGAATGGCTTCATCCCATAAAGCCCCCTGATACGTCCGTCGCATTTCTTTGAGACTGGTGAGTGATGCAGATGTGCGACGGTCGAAAAGTGTTGGGACGATGGTGTACGGCAACTCCCGCTTTTGCGACTTCATTACCATTTTAAGAGTGTGCACCATGCGCTCCAATCCTTTGAGAGCAAGGTGTTCTGTCTGTGTTGGAATAACAAGTTGCTGACAAGCAGCCAGTGCATTCACCAGTAACACGCCGAGAATAGGCGGTGTATCCAGCAGTGCATAATCGTAGTCATCCCAGAGTTGGGCCAGACTTCTCGCAAGCACAAGGCCCATTCCGTCCTGCCCACTGACTTGCCGTTCCAGTGTCGCAAGCGAAGTGGTCGCGGGCAGCATAGAGACATTTGCGAGACTGGTTGGCTTCAGCGTATCGCGGATGTAATCCACGTTACGCCAGCGTTGCTCAAAAAATAAGTGATACAGACTTCTTTCTAATCCGTCAGGGTCCTGGCCAAAGTAACTGGTAAGAGAGCCATGGGGGTCGAGGTCAACCAGAAGCACACGGTGCCCCTGGTCAGCCAGCAAGCCGCCCAGAGAAACAACCGATGTCGTTTTACCCACACCACCCTTCTGATTGGATATCGACCAGATTTTCACAATAGTATTCCTCTCCGCTCAGAGCAGACCACCCACTCATCGCATGAATCTCAATGCCATACCTGAGTCTAAGCAAATATCATGTCAGTTTTTAAATAAATAGGTATTTACGGTCATAAACACGGCTATCTTCCATGGCCGAGCGCGTTGAAAGCGATTTTTGAAACAATAAAAACGCAGAGTGCAGAAGGAAGCGGCAAAAGCGTGCCGGGCAGGAAGAATTCAGAGCAGAGTCAGAGCTGGCTCATATGTTTACTGACGTCGTTGAGCGGCAGTATTCGATCAGCTAATCCCGCATTGATTACAGCCATAGGCATTCCGTAAATAACACAGCTCTGTTCATCCTGCGCCCACAAGTGTCCTCCTGACTGCTTGAGCAAGCGGGCTCCTTCCCGCCCATCTGCCCCCATTCCTGTCAGTACAATACCGAGCGCTTTATTGCCGTAATGCTTCGCCACCGACGCCAGTGCAATATCAACGCTAGGTCGATAGCTAACCCGCTCATCGCTTTCTAATATATGTATAGAACCACCGTGACGTTTATCAACAATCAGTTGTTTTCCGCCTGGAGCTACATAGACATGACCAGGCTTTAATACGTCGCCCTCTTCAGCCTCCTTCACACTTAACGCGCTAAGATTATTCAGTCGCTCGGCAAACGCGGCAGTAAAAGAGGCAGGCATGTGCTGAACGATAATAATGGGCTTATTAAACCCCGCAGGCAGGCTCTTAAAGATGCTCTGCAACGCCGCCGGGCCGCCAGTAGATGTGCCGATAACAACAATTTCAAGGTGGCGTGGAGTCGGCTCATTGGTGGCTGTAGCCGACGTTGCTTTAGAAGCAGGTTTCGAAGAAGGTGTTACCGGCTGTGATGAGCTTTTCAGTTGCCCCTTCGCTACAGCAAGAATCTTTTCAGCTAACAGCTTACGGATGGATGCTGCATTACGGGCAATAGCGTCAAAGTTTTTAGGTAAAAAGTCGACAGCGCCAGCGTCCAGCGCATCCAGAGTTACCCGGGCGCCTTCGAAAGTTAAAGAAGAAAACATCAGAACAGGCACCGGATTTGATGCCATTATTTTACGTACGGCCGTGATGCCATCCATCACTGGCATCTCGTAATCCATGGTGATGACGTCAGGTTTGAGTTTCTCGTTCAGCTCAATAGCCTGAAGTCCGTTCTCAGCAACACCGATAACCTCGAGACGAGGGTCAGCATTGATAATATCTGTTACCCGGCGGCGGAAAAAACCCGAATCATCCACCACCAGAACTTTTAAAGCCATATTACTTCCTGTGTCAGGCTGCGCTGGATTGTCGCGTCGCGTAGCGCGTCAACATACTCGGAATATCAAGAATCAACGCTATGCGGCCATCACCTGTAATTGTTGCTCCTGCCATTCCAGCAGTACCGTGAAGCATTTTTCCAAGCGGCTTAATCACCACCTCTTCCTGACCGATCAACTGGTCTACGACAAATCCAACTTTGTTAGTACCGACCGAGACTACTACGACATGAGCAGATTCGTCGGCTTTGGCAAACTGCTCGCCCTTAACCAACCAGCGTTTCAGATGAAACAGTGGGATCGCACGCTCGCGTACAACCACAACTTCCTGCCCATCAACCACATTAGTTTGAGTAAGATCCAGATGAAAAATTTCATTCACATTAACGAGAGGGAAAGCAAATGCCTGATCTTTCAGCATCACCATTAATGTCGGCATAATAGCGAGCGTCAAAGGTACTTTAATACTGATCGTAGTGCCTTCGCCCTTGAACGAATCGATAGATATCGTGCCATTTAGCTGGGTGATCTTTGTCTTAACAACATCCATCCCGACACCACGACCAGACACATCAGATATCTGTTCTTTGGTTGAGAAACCCGGTGCAAAAATAAGATTAAAACACTCATTGTCGGTCAGGCGGTCGGCAGCATCCTGATCCATGACGCCTTTCTCTACAGCTTTACGTCGCAGTACATCGGCGTCCATTCCAGCGCCGTCATCCTGGATTCGCAGCAGAATATGATCGCCTTCCTGTTCTGCAGAGAGAATGACGGTACCAACACGGCTCTTACCACTTTCTTCGCGAACCTCTGGCTGCTCAACGCCATGGTCTACCGAGTTACGCACAAGGTGAACCAGAGGATCGGCGAGCGCTTCCACCAGGTTTTTATCAAGATCGGTTTCTTCACCGCGCAACTCGAGATTAATTTCTTTCTTCAGCTGGCGGGCAAGATCCCGGACGACTCGAGGGAAGCGACCGAATACTTTCTTGATCGGCTGCATACGCGTTTTCATCACAGACGACTGGAGATCACCTGTCACAACATCCAGATTCGCCACGGCCTTCGCCATGGATTCATCGCTGCTCTTCAGCCCCAGACGAACCAGACGGTTACGCACAAGTACCAGCTCACCCACCATGTTCATGATGTCATCAAGACGCTTGGTATCGACACGCACGGTGGCTTCGGCCATCGCTTCTTTTTCGTTTTTACGCGCCTCTGGTTTCGCTTTTGCTGCAGCGGGAGCCGCAGCGGGTTTGGGCGCGGCTGACTTAGCTGAGGAGGCTGCAGCCGGTTTGGCGACAGCGGGTTCTGGCTTCTTATCTTCAGGCGTTACTGCTGCTTTAGAATCAGACGCTTTAGACTCCGGAGCTTTTGATTCTGAAGACGTTGTTTCTGCAGCCGTACTGACTGGCGCTTCTGACGCCGGTGCGACACTGTCTGTAGCACCAGGCTTTCCCTTACCATGCAGACGATCAAGCAGTTCCTCAAATTCAGAATCCGTGATCAGATCACTGTCACCTCCACCCGCAGGTGGAGCGGAAGCCGCTGGAGCTTCTGTTTTTTCAGGCTCTGCGGGAGGGGGAGTTTCCGCATTAGCCGATTCCGAGGAAGCACCGGGTTTGCCCTTGCCGTGAATCTGATCCAATAAGGCTTCAAATTCATCCTCAGTGATTTCATCATCGGAAGCTGAGGCAGCTGGCGCGCTGTCGGTATCAAACAAATCATCGCCACCAAACAGATCGTCATCGCCACTGGCCTGAGGCGCAACTTCATCAGTAGGAGCAGAGCCTGCCTTGTCGTCTAACGCATCCAGCAGTTGCTCAAATTCATCGTCGGTGATGTCGCCATTATCTGCATCTGAAGCGCTTTCCGACGCCGTATCAGCTTCTTGCGCTGGAGCTTCGATGACGGCCTCTGCAGCGGGAGCTTCAACTGCTGGAGTTTCGTCTTCCGGCAGTGCCAGATGATGCAAATTGTCGAGCAAACTTTGTTCTGCGGGCTCTGGCATATCCCCAGAACGTACGCAATCAAACATTTCGTTCACGGTATCCAGTGCACTGAGAACCACGTCCATCAGGTCTGCATTCACTGAACGTTTACCATTACGAAGCGTATCGAACACGTTCTCAGCCGCGTGGCAACAATCCACCAAAGGGTTCAACTGTAAAAAGCCAGCACCACCCTTTACCGTATGAAATCCACGGAAGATTGCATTCAGGAGATCCTTATCGTCTGGGCTATTTTCCAGATCCACCAGCTGCTCTGAAAGCAGTTCCAGTATTTCTCCCGCCTCTACGAGAAAGTCCTGGAGAATCTCTTCATCAGCATCGAAACTCATTCAACCGCTCCTCTAAAACCCTAAGCTCGACAACAGATCATCGACATCATCCTGGCTACCTACTACACCATCGGCTTTGCTGTCGGTCTGTGGGCCTTCAGGGTTAATATCCGGGCCACTGTCTGGCGCCGGTGTGCTTTTTTCAAATTCATGATTAATGCCAGTAATCTGGTCGACCTGGCCAGCCATTGAGACCAGAGTGACCAGTCTCCCTTCCACATCACGAATCAGATTAATCACTTTATGGATGACCTGGCCGGTCAGATCCTGAAAGTCCTGAGCCAGAACAATTTCAGAAAACTGTTTTTTAATTTCCGATGAATCTTTAACGCTGCTGGTAAGATAGGCATCGATATCACGACTGAGTTCGCGAAATTCGGAGGTATTCATTTCGCGCTTCATAAATCGCTTCCAACGTGCCGACAGCTCTGAAGCCCGATCTCCCATAGCACCCGCAAGAGGACCACCAGCATCGGCAATATCCATCGTGCGGTTGGCTGACTTATCGGTCATTTCAAGGACATACGTCAGCTTGTCGGTTGTCTCGGTGATGTCAGAAGCGGCACCTACCGTATCGACATTCAGATTCTTAATCGACTCATGCAATGCACGGGTCAGTCGTCCGATCTCGTTATACAGTGTGCGATCCCGCAACTGATTGAGGTCGTCGACCAGAGCGACTGCTTTGCCGAGATCACCTTGCTCGAGCTGTTCGAGCATATTCTCGGCAAGCGAACGAATCTCCGAGCCGACCTGGTTGTCCTTATTATCCAGGTTTACATCCACCATGGTGCTACCTTCACTCAGCCTTCGACGCGTTCAAAAATCTTATCGATTTTTTCTTTAAGTACTGCGGCGGTAAAAGGCTTAACTACGTAACCATTCACCCCTGCCTGCGCCGCTGCAACGATCTGATCGCGCTTGGCTTCTGCAGTGACCATCAGTACTGGCAGAGTTTTCAGACGTTCGTCTTCCCTTACGTGCTTGAGAAGATCCAGGCCTGTCATCCCCGGCATATTCCAGTCAGTGACCAGAAAATCGAAGTCGCCATTCTGCAGCATCGGCAACGCTGTTGTGCCATCGTCGGCCTCCTGAGTGTTGGTAAAACCAAGATCACGCAGCAGGTTCTTGACGATACGTCTCATTGTTGAAAAATCATCGACAATGAGAATTTTCATGTTCTTGTCCAAAACGACCTCCAATATACGACTTTTACAAACCAAGCCGGTCCTGAATTCAGTTTAGACCCAGTTAGCGGTTTATCCAGAAAGAAAGAGAGAGAAAGAATAGAAAAGAATAATGATGGCGTCTGAGATGAGCGTATGACGCTGTCCGCGCCGAAGGGAATAATTCAGGCCCAATCGCTCAGACGCGCACGTAAACGGTGTGTCGCTTGCGAATGCAGCTGACTCACCCGGGACTCACTGACCCCGAGCACGGCACCAATTTCTTTGAGGTTAAGTTCCTCGTCATAATACAAAGCCAGCACCAGTTGTTCCCGCTCTGGCAAGCCAGAAATAGCCTCCGCAAGCTGACGACGGAATGCATCCCGCTCCATGCCTTTACCTGGCCCCGGCGTCGACTCATCCATAAAGTCCGGAGTGCTGTCGTTTTCCAGAAGCTCCTCATAACTAAAGAGGCGACAACCGGCACTGTCTTTGAGAATCTGATGGTACTCGTCCTGACTGATACCGAGGACAGCAGCGACTTCACTGTCGTCAGCATCACGACCTTTAACGGCTTCAACCTGCTTAATCGCATCCTGAATACGTCGTGCATTACGATGCACTGAGCGCGGCGCCCAGTCACCTTTGCGAATTTCGTCGAGCATCGCTCCGCGGATACGGATACCTGCGTAGGTCTCGAAACTTGCGCCTTTACCGCCGTCGTATTTACGCGCAGCTTCCAGCAAGCCAATCATGCCCGACTGAATCAGATCATCCACCTGAACACTGTCCGGTAAACGTCCCATCAGGTGGTGGGCTATCCGCTTTACCAGTCCCGCGTGTTCACGGACCAGATCGTCGAAATTAGTATTCTGAACGTCGGAGTACACCAGACAACTTCCCGTCGACACCCGTCATGCTCCTACCTGATCAACCAGCCGGTCCACGAAGAACTCAAGATGGCCGCGTGGCGTCGATGGCAACGGCCAGCTGTCTACTTTCTTCGCTAATGCTCTGAAAGACGTTGCTGCCTTCGAACGTGGATAGGCTTCAATGACCGCCTTCTGACGCTGAACCGCACGCTTAACCGCATCATCAGAAGGTACCGCGCCAACATACTGCATTGCCACATCAAGGAAGCGGTCGGTCACCTTGGTCAGCTTGGCGAATAATGCCATACCGTCCTGCGGAGACCTCACCATGTTGGCAACGACACGGAAACGGAACAGGCCGTAATCCCGGTTCAACAATTTAATCTGTGCATACGCATCCGTGATTGACGTCGGTTCGTCAGTCACGACGACCAGCACTTCCTGCGATGCCCGCACGAAACTCAATACCGTATCGGAGATACCTGCAGCCGTATCGATGATCAACACATCAATATCATCACCAATGTCACTGAAGGCCTGGATAAGACCCGCATGCTCCATCGGATTGAGTTGCGACAACTTCTGAGTTCCCGACGACGCGGGAACGATCTTTATTCCACCAGGGCCCTTAACCATCACTTCTCGCAGATCACACTCGCCCTGCAAGACGTTTTCGATCGTTTTATTTGAGCTGATACCCAGAAGAATATCGATATTTGCCAGTCCGAGGTCGGCGTCCAGAATGACCACTCGCCGGCCCATTTCAGACAGAGCAATACCAAGATTTACGGAGACATTGCTTTTGCCAACACCGCCTTTGCCGCCAGTGACTGCTATGACCTGTACAGGATGACTCGCCATCTTCAATTAAACTCCGTGTTGAAAGCTTTGCTGTTGTGTTGCCATATTCATTGCTTCTGCCGCCTGCCAGCGCGTTCGCGCCATCCGCGCCATCTGTTCCGCCAGGTTGACCAGTCTCGACGCATCCGGGTAATGCAGATCATCAGGAATGTGTGGCCCGTCCGTAATCAGAGTCAGCGGCAACCGGGTCAGGGCGGCAACACTGAGGCCAGCACCAAGGCTGAAACACTCATCCAGTTTGGTAAAAATACAACCATCCAGCCCTGCTGGTTTGAAGTGCTCGTAGTTTTCCTGAAGGCACCTTGCCTGACTTGTCAGAGGCAGCACGAGAAACTTACGAACATCACGACCAGTCTGTTTAAGCATAGACAACTGTGACGAAAAATGTGGGTCCTGACTGGCAAGTCCGGCACTGTCGATCAATACCAGTTTCTTCTTCCGCAGGGTGCTGAGCGTTTTCACCAGATCGCCATTCTGCAGCACGACTTTCATTTCTACGCCGAGAATACGTGCGAACGCCTGCAACTGGTCATGAGCGGCCATGCGATAGTTATCCAGCGTCACGAAAGCCACAGAGTCCGGGCCATGGCGCTGTACAAACCGAGCCGCTATTTTGCCGAGTGTTGTTGTTTTACCTGCACCTGTCGGCCCGACCAGAGCGATGGTGCCACCCTTTTCAAGCACACCTTGCGGTAAAATCGGCAAATCATTCTGAATAACGCCGAGCGCAGATTTCCAGGCCTGCTCGAGATCGCCACTCTGGTCACTCATGCTGACGACCCGATCAGCCCACGCTGGCTCAAGCCCGATGTCCTGACAACGCTGCCACAATTGTGACTGTTGCCACGTCAGAGGGCGACGCGTATCCCAGGCACTGCCCTGATGACTGACCAGCCAGTCTTTCAGTTCACGCAGCTCACCCTGCATTTCCTGCAGGCGGGTCTGGTAGGTTTCGTCTGATTTTTTACGCTCTTCGGCAGCCTGCTCCGCCAGTCGGGTAGCGGCTGCTACATCCGCTTCAGTGCGACTCACCTGAGCTGAAGCTTGTTGAGAATCTCTTTGCTGAGGTGCATAACGCGCAGCAGTATCCGCTGCATATTCCTGACGCTGTGCTGCACTCGCACGCGCTGCCTGCTTGGCCGCTTCCAGCTCACGCTGAAGTCGCAACTGGCGATTCAGCTCACCCTGTTTTGCGTTATCAATCTCACCCAGCATTTCGCTACTGGCCACGACTTCCATGCCGTTATCCAGGCGTCGGCTGGATACGATAACCGCATCCGGGCCGAGCTCAGCCGACACCATTTTCAGTGCCAGCTGCATATTGTCTGCGACGAAACGTTTTACCTTCATAATTCAGCCTCGTTACGACTTGCCGCCAACGGCAGCAACAATCGTAATGCTCTTATTGTCCGGCACTTCCTGGTAGGCCAGTACGTGCAGTTGCGGAATGCTGTTCCTGACAAACTGCGACATCGCCGGACGTAATTGCGAAGTCACCAGCAGCACCGCAGGGCGGCCTGCTGCTTCTTGTGTCTGCACCGATTCATTCAGTGAGCGCTGCAAGGTATCTGCCATACCTGGTTCAAGCACCAGACCTTGCTGGCTACCCTGTTGCGCACTCTGCTGTAAGCTTTTCAGCAATAATTGTTCCAGCCCTGGATCGAGCGTCATCACCGGCAGTTCATCGGTATTTCCGAAGATATTCTGAGTAATCATGCGGGCCAGAGACAACCGGGCAGCAGAAACGAGAGCGGCAATATCTTGACTCTGAGCAGGTGAGTTCGCCAAAGACTCGGCGATAGAGCGCAGATCACGAATAGGCACCTGCTCACGCAGCAGGTTTTGCAGTACAGCAAGAAGCTGGCTGATACTGACTTTATTGGGCACCAGTTCTTCGGCCAGTTTTGGCGATGTTTTCGCCAGCATGTCTACCAGGTGCTGCGCATCCTCGTGACCAATCAGTTCATGGGCGTGGCTCTGTAATTTCTGATTCATATGCGTCGCGACCACCGTACTGGCATCCACCACGGTGTAACCCAGCGTCTGCGCGCGATCTTTCAGATCAGCCGTGATCCAGTAGGCTTCCATCCCAAAGGCAGGATCGGTGGTCGCCATTCCCTCGATCTTGCCGTACACCTGACCCGGATTAATCGCTAGCTCGCGCTCAGGGTGAATCTCTGCCTCAGCCAGCGTCACCCCCATCAGGGTTATGCGGTACTGGTTTGGCAACAGATCGAGGTTATCGCGAATATGAACAGACGGGATAAGAAAACCGAGTTCCTGAGAGAGTTTGCGACGAACCCCTTTGATGCGACTGAGCAGCTGCCCACCCTGATTCTTATCCACCAGCGGAATCAGACGGTAACCCACTTCCAGACCAACGCGATCGACGGGTTCTACGTCATCCCACCCCAGCTCTTTGACCTCAAGCTGTTTCATCGCCTCGGCAGCTTTTTCCTGTGGGGCTGCCAGGGCATTACCCGCACCGGCTCCAGCGCCCTCAAGCGCAGGCGTATCCTTTGGCTTGCCACCAAGCCGCCGTACGACCGCATCCCCCAGTTCTCCACCTTCCTTCTTCCAGCGAATAACATACGCCGCCAACCCAGCGACCAGTGCGGCACTGATAAACACGGTATGTGGCATGCCCGGAACAACACCCATCAATAAAAGCAGGCCCGCAGACACCGCCAGTGCGCGCGAAGAGCCGAACATCTGCCCGAACACCTGCTGCCCCATGTCTTCGTCACCGCCATTACGAGTAACCATAATCGCCGTCGCCGTCGACAGCAGCAACGAAGGGATCTGAGCAACCAGACCATCACCAATTGCCAGAAGCGTATAAGCGGATACCGCGTCACCGAATGTGAGATTGTGCTGAGCCATACCAATAGCAAAGCCACCGATGACGTTAATCAGAAGAATGAGAATACCGGCTATCGCATCGCCTTTTACAAATTTACTGGCACCGTCCATAGCACCATAGAAGTCGGCTTCTGCGGCAATATCAGAGCGACGCTTCTTCGCCTCTTCCGCCTCGATCAGGCCCGCATTGAGGTCGGCATCAATAGCCATCTGTTTACCGGGCATTGCCTCCAGGGTGAAACGCGCACTGACTTCTGAAACACGGCCAGCACCTTTGGTGACCACCACAAAGTTAATGATCATCAGAATCATAAAGACCACGAGACCGACGGCATAGTTACCACCAATCAGTACTTCACCAAAGGCTTCAATCACCTTACCCGCGGCGTCTCCGCCCTCGTGACCATAAAGTAATACAACACGGGTAGAGGCTACGTTCAGCGCGAGCCGTAATAACGTCGCAATCAACAGGATGGTCGGGAAAATGGCGAAATCCAAGGGACGCTTTGAATAGACACTGACCAGCAGTACGACAATGGATAAAGCGATATTAAAGGTGAAAAAAGTATCCAACAGAAAGGGCGGCAAAGGCAGCGTCATCATGCCCAGTAACACCAGCAGCATCACAGGAATGCCCAGGTTGCCCTGCAAGAGTATTGAGGCTCCGCTCTTCAGTTGTCCGACTACGTTGCTTCCGGAGGCCGCTGCCATTTAGATACCCGTCAAAAAAATGTTCTACCGACTGGGTATCGCAAGAAGTGTTCCCGTTTTAATTAAGGGAAGCATTTTTATCGAATTTTTTCGGGTTATGACGGGTCCGGGTCCACTCTCAGGTCACGAGGAATTGGCATGTCAGGCTTACGTTCAGGCTTCGGCCCTTTACCCTTGGCGAACTGATCCATCTGATAGATATATGCCAGTACCTGCGCCACGGCGACATAGAGCCCTTCCGGAATTTCATCGCCGACTTTGGTGTGTGTGAAGAGCGCTCGGGCCAACGGCGGAGCCTGCATCTGAGGTACGTTATTTTCTTTGGCGATTTCGCGTATTTTCAACGCCACCCGATCTGAACCTTTTGCCAGTAGTACAGGCGCTGCACTGGCCCCAGCGTCATAGCGCAGAGCAACGGAATAGTGAGTCGGGTTGGTGATTACAACATCAGCCTCGGGCACGTCTGCCATCATCCGGCGTTGAGCGACCTCACGCTGCAACTGGCGAACCTTGCTTTTGACTTCGGGCTTACCCTCGGTTTCTTTGTATTCGTCTTTGATCTCCTGCATCGACATACGCATCTTTTTCGTGAAGCTGTATATCTGCCACGGCACATCGACAATGGCGATCAATGCCGTAGAAGCACACAAGGCTAGTACGCTCCAGATGATGATAGTCACCGCGTGATCGATCGCCGACTCGGTACTTTCATATTGAATACGCATCGCATCCTGGAAAAAGAACATCAGTGTCAACCACGCGACCGTACCGACCACCAGAACCTTTGCCCAGGCTTTAAACAATTCAACCAGAGAATTAGCGGAGAACATCCGCTTGAGACCACTGAGCGGATTTAAGCGATCAAGCTTGGGGGTGATCGCTTTACCCGAAAACAACCAACCGCCAACCAACAGCGGGCCGGCGAACGCAGCAATCAATACAACAACTAACCACGGAGCAAGCGCCACCGCAGCCTCCAGTGCAGAAGCATCGAGATACGACGTCATCATACCGGTATCAAACGCAGTATCCCGATCGAACGAGAAAGAATGCTTCGCCATTGCCGCGATACGCTCGGACATAAAAGGGCCGAACATCAATAAGCCAGCGGCACCCATGACCAGCACCATGGTCGTACCCAGCTCTTTCGATCGGGGAACCTGACCCTCGTCGCGCGCTTTCTGGAGGCGTCGGGGGGTGGGTTCTTCTGTTTTTTCCTGACTACTGTCCTGCTCTGCCATAACGACCTCTAGAGAGTGATCAGTTTCTTCAGAAACTCAAATAGTACATCCATGTAGCCATGGAAGCTGGTTGCCATTTCGTCAATGTTCAACCACATAATCAACAGACCAACGATCATGGTCACCGGAAAACCTAGTGCAAAGATATTCAACTGAGGGGCCGCACGGGTCATGACACCAAATGCTAAGTTAACGATCAGCAAGGCCGTCATGGCTGGCAAAGAAATCACCACCGCAGCGGCAATCATCCAGCCACTCCAATTCACCAGCAATCCAAATTGTTCCGCAGAAAAACTCGCCATACCAATGGGGATAGAACGGAAGCTATCGACCAGAATTTCGATGAGTACCAGATGCCCGTTCAACGACAAAAAAACGAGGCTGACCATAAACAAAAACCACTGCGAGATAACCACCACAGATGCCCCCTGACTGGGATCTACGGTGGTGGCAATACCGAGGCCGGTCTGCATCGCAATCAACTGCCCCGCAATCACAAACACCTGCATGAGTAATTCGGTCACGAATCCGAGTAAGATTCCTATCAACAATTGCTGCAGAATAATGATCACAGAAGCAAGAGAGATGGCTTCGACCTTAGGGATCGGCGGTAATAGCGGTACGACAACCAGGGTAACTGCAACGGCAAGAAGCAGGCGCACCCTCATTGAGACCATGCGAGTACCGATCAAAGGCATCACCATTAGAAGACCGGATATCCGCGCAAAGGGATACACATAGCGGGTAATCCAGTGGCTGATATCCAGTGCTTCGACCTCAATCACAGCTCACCCGATCAGAAACGGAATATTGAGGTAGATTTCACGCGTAAAATCGAGCACAGCACTGACGGCCCAGGGGCCAAACATAATCATCGCCAGCAAAGTCACCACCAAACGCGGAAGAAAGCTCAGCGTCTGCTCATTGATCTGAGTTGCCGCCTGAAACGTACTTACCATCAGACCAATAATCAAACTTGGGACAATGATCACCACAACAATGGCCAGCACGATATAGAGCGCGCTGGTAAAAATATCACCGATTATCGCTTCAGACATCACGGCCTCCCGAGTGCGTATTTGTGACCATGTTTCCCTTTCTAAATCGTTCCGAAACTGTTCGCCAGAGTACCCATGATTAATGCCCAGCCATCAATCAATACGAACAACATGATTTTAAATGGCAACGATATAATGATGGGCGACAGCATCATCATACCCATGGCCATCAGGATACTGGCCACCACAAGGTCAATGATCAGGAACGGAATAAATATCAGGAAGCCAATCTGAAAAGCCGTTTTCAGTTCACTGGTGATAAATGCTGGAATCAGAATATGAATCGGCGTTTCTGCCGGGCCTGCAATATCAGTACGGCCGCTAATGCGTACGAAAAGATCAAGATCCGTTTCCCGTGTCTGCGCTAGCATAAACTCATGCATAGGAACCGCTGCTCGCTCCAGCGCCTCCAGCGGAGCAATCTCTTCGGCAAGATATGGCTGTATCGCATCGGCATTAACGATACGAAATACCGGCATCATAATAAACAAAGTAAGAAACAGAGAAAGTCCCAGCAGTACCTGATTGGATGGCGTCTGCTGTAAACCAATGGCCTGACGAAGAATTGCCAACACAACAATAATGCGGGTAAACGAGGTCATCATAATGAGCAACGACGGTAACACCGTCAGCAGCGTCATTAATACAAGAATCTGAATAGTCACCGAGTACTGACCACCATTATCATTGGCGGTGTACACAACAGCAGGAATGCCGCCCGGCCCAGTTACGGGCGTCGCGGGATCAGCACCGAAAGCAACCATCGGCATAAAAAACAGGATGGGTAACCAGCGCATCAGAGTCATCATTTGCGCACGGCCTTTTTCAGAATGTCGGCAAAATCGGCAGGCTTACTTTCAGCGACATCAATCGGTTGATCAAGGGTCGCCAGTGTATTAATGCCATGCGGTGTAATACCAATCACCAGCTGCTGCTCACCGGCTTGAATAATGGCTACTTTTTCACGCTGTCCAAGAGGCAACACTGCCAATGTCTTAAGATGTTGAGCGCCGCCAGTCCACTGACCAACCCGGGTTTTATTGACCAGCCAGGCCAAGCCAACGATGAGCCCGAGGATAAGCACCAGAAACAGTACGACTTTTCCAGCGCTTGCCATCGGTGTCGCCTGCAACATTGGCGCGACCTGCTCTTCAGCGGCTGCCAGCCCGGGCAGAAACAACAATAAACTAGCGCAGACGGTGTATACGTTCACTCTGACTCACCACATCCGTCAGGCGGATACCAAACTTATCGTTAACCATGACCACCTCACCATGTGCAATCAGAGTTCCATTCACCAGAACGTCCAATGGCTCACCAGCCAAACGATCCAGCTCAACGACTGACCCCTGATTTAATTGCAACAGGTTTCGGATAGGTATTTTGGTCGCGCCTACTTCCATTGATATACGAACCGGAATATCCAGAATGACTTCAAGCTCGGGATTATCACCATTACCTCCAGGGCGACCTTCGTCCTGCAGCTCATCAAGCTCGACCTGTTTTACGGGGTCAGGCTCAGGTTCTTCATCTTCAGTTTCACCAGCCTCTTCCATTGCCGCCGCCCACTCATCTGCAAGCGCCTGACTATCTTCCTCGCCTTCTGTCGCACTGTCGTCGCCACTGGCTTCTTCGATACCACCCGCCACTTCATCAGCAAGTTTCTGAGGATCTAATTCTTCTTCGGGTGACTGATCCTGATCTTTTTCGTCACTCATAACCTGCTCCTGTCAGCGTTTTCTGTGAGAAATCTGTTCTTTTATTTTGACGGCCAGATTCTCATTGGATATGCCCATTTTCCCGGTAAAAATTGGAATGCCATTCGCTTCCAATACAAAGTCTTCGGGAATTTCTATTGGTATTACATCGCCGGTTTTCAGCGCGGCAACTTCTCGTAACGTAATGTCTCTCTGCGCCAGCGTTCCGTGTATCTCAACCGGCGCTTCGAGAATATCTTCGCGAAGAGACTGCTGCCAACGCTCATCCACGTCGTCAACATCGCTCTGAAAACCTGCATCCAGAACCTCGCGCATCGGTTCAATCATGGAATAAGGAATCGTCAGGTGAAGATCCCCCCCGCCACCGTCGAGTTCAATATGAAAAGTACTGACGACCACGACTTCACTCGGGCTGACGATATTCGCCATCGCAGGGTTTACTTCAGAGCCGACGTATTCAAACTCAACAGGAATCACCGGTGACCAGGCTTCCATCATGTCGTTGAAGACCTGCGTCAGAATTAACTGCACCACTCGTACTTCGGTCGGAGTAAATTCACGACCTTCAATCTTAGCGTGACGACCATCGCCACCAAAAAAGTTATCCACCAGCTTAAAAACCAGCTTCGCATCAAGGATAAACAACGCTGTACCACGCAAAGGACGCATCTTCACGAGGTTCAGGCTGGTAGGTACATACAAGGTATGTATGTACTCACCAAATTTCATAATCTGAACACCACCGGAGGCAACATCGGCACTTCGGCGCAGAAAATTAAACATGCTGATGCGGGTATAGCGGGCAAATCGCTCATTGATCATCTCCAGCGTCGGCATACGTCCGCGGACGATACGGTCGTTACTGGTCAGATCGTAGGATTTGATTCCGGCCGCATCGACCTCTTCTTCGGGGCCAATGTCGCCGTCGTCTACACCATGCAATAAGGCATCGATTTCATCTTGCGACAGTAAATCCTGCACAACTCATTCCTACTGCATTACAAAGTTGGTAAACAGCACAGCTTCGACACCGTCAGAGCCTGCTTCCCGTTCCATCATTTCCGTGATTGCGCTTTTTAAAGCGTTCTGCAGAGCAACCCGTCCTTCGGCTGTTCGTAATGTCGCAAACTCCTGGCGGCTAACAATATTGATTACTTCGTTTCTCACCATCGGCTCGTGCAACTCGAGTGCATCAACGATGGACTGCTGACGCGTCATAATTTCGATACTCGCCTGGACGTATCTCTGACGCGTACCGACCTGAAAACTGATCACAAATTCGGGTTTCAGTTTGACGTACACTGCCGGAATTTCCGGTTCCTCGACGACCTCTTCTACCACTTCTTCATCGGTCGCTTCTTCGTCTTCTCCACCGAGTAAGAAGAAGGCCGCAGCACCACCACCCGCCAGCAAGACAACCACCACAATGCCGATGATGATAATGAGTTTCTTCTTACCACCACCCGACTGTTCTTCTTCGCCTTCCTGACCTTCGAGCTTCAGGTCCTGTTCTTTTGCCATTCGGATATCTCCTTTATGAAGTCAAATTTGCAAAGCTTGTGCCACGTTTTTTCGCCAAAAAAATGACATCAAACTTAAATGCTCAGCCTGATTTCAGTGTAGAAGTAAATCACTGGGGCTACTGGCGGATTTCACCAACAGTCGAAGGAACAGCAACAAAAACAAAGAATCGAGCCACCAGAGCGGCAGCTCTCAGAATAAAATGAGGACAAAAGCGTCGAGTGCGTAGCCTCAGATAAGCAACTCAGACCAGAAGCATGGTCTTACAGTCTGAGCTGAGTTCAGAAGGCTAAGCGAACGTATCCAGCAGCGAATCTGGCGCAGGAACATGAACCTCATTTCCCCCGACGAGCTCATCACCCTCAACACCTGAGCCGCCGGCATAGCCGTTGTCTCCGCCATCAGAGCCATCGGAACCGCTGTCCCGGCCCTGGCCGCCACTGTCAGCTGAAACACTGAACTCATTCAATTCGATGCCTTCAGCAGCCAACGCATCCCGCAATCGCTGCGCACTGCTATCAAGAACATCTTTCACCTGATGGCTTTGTGCAGACACCTGAACACTGGCCTGATCGTTCTGAACCTGCATTCGGATTTCAAGACTGCCCAGCTCGGGAGGGTCCAGCTGAATGCGAGCGTGCTGCACATCATTGGCCACCATGGTCATCAGACGAGCGCCCAGAGCTGGCGTCCACTCGCGACGATCCTGACCAAAATCTAACCGCTCGCGGAACTGGCGCTGAAGCTTCTGCTCGAAACCTTCCTCGAAGCTGTAGTCTTCCGTGGCAATTTCTTCACCGGTGCTCTCGGCGTTGATCAGGTCAGATGCGGCAGTAACATTTATAGCAGTGGCCGTCTGAGACTGGGCAGGCGTCGCTGAGGCTGACTGTAACTGAGCGGGTGCGTTGTTCTGCATTCCCGTCAGGTTGTCACGGTAGCCAGACGTTTCAACCGGGCTGTCTTCAGCCGTGACCGGCTTAAATACGCCACTGACCAGCTCTGCTTCGGCATCTTCTGCAGCGGCATCGACACCATCAGTTAATGGCACTGATGCTTGTGGTTTACCTGACGTTTTCTGATCAGTTTGCAAACGACCCTCGGCTGCGTTCTGACTTCGTACAGCAGCTGCAACAGGAGAAACAGACGCAACAGCGAGTGGCGAAGCTACTTCGACCGCCGCATCCACAGAAGTATCACTATCCACAAGCGCGGCATCTGGGTCCGCATTATCAGTCACGCCTTCCTGATCGGTGTAGCGTACTGAAATATCTTTTCCTTTCTGAATCTGAGCCATCAGGGTGTCTCCCATCAACTCGCGACCAGAATCATCCAGCGGCTTTTCAACTGCAACGAGTGACAACTGGCCTTCAGGAATAATCTGAGCGCCATCTGTTGCAGAGTCCAACGGCAAACTAAGCGGCAAGTCCAGCGGCAGACTTTGCCCCTCTGGCATTGCCGCCAGAGCCGGGGATATACCGCTCTTTTCTAATGATTCGAGCGGTTGAAGTTGCATCTGGTCAAGTAAATTCGAGAAGTCACTTAAGCCAGAGGCCCCGTCACCACTGAGTTTCAGGCCCTGGAAATCAATATTGCCCCCAAGTGACATCAACAGTGATGCCATTGGGCTGTTTGGAAGAGAAGGGTTCATCCCGGTCTCCTGTTATCTGGGTTACCGGTGATATCGCAAAAGGTGGGCCAGTTTTCAGATCAGGGGAATGCGCGGAGCCTATAGGAGAGAATTCAATTGCTGACGAACCCGCAGATAGGACTGCTCAAGTTCGTCAATTGCACCTCTAAGGTGAGCGGTATCGCCGGCGATCGCCATTTTTTCAACCGAATACGCCTGCTCGGCTAATTCAACAGCGCACACATTACTGCTTGCGCCTTTGAAACTATGCACCGTCATGCGGACACTTTCGCAATCGCCCTCTTGCAATGCCTGACGCATTTCGGGGAAACGTCTGTCACTATCACGTATATACAATTCAATGAGAGGCTGAAACTCTTCTTCCATAATGTCTTTCAGCATATTCAACGAATCAAGGTCGATCATGTCTCCAGCTCCAATGGCCAGTGAATAACCACCGACACTTTGTTCCCCTTACCGTGATACTCAATTGAATCACAGATGCTCTCAATCAGGGGAATACCTCGGCCTGAGTAATTATTTCCAATGCTTATATCATGTTGTTGATAGTCGAACCCGTCACCACTGTCTTCCAGAGTCAGAGTCAGCTTACCGCTGTCACCGTCCCCCGTATGATGCATATTAATACGGACAAAACCTTCCTCAAGAGCAGCAACACGCTTTTCTCGCTGACGGTAATACTCCACGAAACCATCTGGCGATTGCTTCATCGAAGACTCCAATCCCAACACACCATGCTCAAAGGCATTTGAAAAAAGTTCAGCGACGACCGTATAGAGCTGACCGCCAATCGCGCGAAGCCCGGGGACCTCCATCATTATATGATTCATCAGTGGCACTGGGTTGAATGACTTCAGCGTAGAAGCTTCGAGACGATACTCCATATTCCAGTCTCGTGGGCCCTGTGAAATACCGGCCTTAGTAACTGCGCTTTCTTTATCTTCACGCAGTGCATCATCCATGACGACTTCAATCAGAGTAGTGTCATCATCCTGTTCCGAACCGTCAACAAATTCGTCCACCGCACGCTGGATATCTTCATACACTTCGCTCGCATGCGCAGAATCTCTTACTACGTTTAATAACCTCTCTTGTCCAAACATTTCACCGTCAGAATTACGGGCTTCGATGATTCCGTCCGACCAGAGAAATAGCCGGTCTCCGTTTGCCATCGGAAATTCGGTCATCTGATCATTGAACTTATCAGCGGACATCACACCCAGAGGAAGATGACGTGATGATAATGTTTCTATCATTTCACCGTCGTTACGCAACAGATAACAGTCTGGCACGCCGCCCATCCATACGCTGGCGGCTTGTCGGTCCGGGGCCAGGTCGACCGCAGCAGCACAACAGAAAAACCCTACCGGCAGAATACTTTTTAACTTCTGGTTGATCTCACGAAGTACCTCACGAAGACCAAAGCCTTTCGCCGTCATTCCGTAAAAGATATCGGCCATCGGCATTGCACCAATCGCAGCCGGAAGCCCATGCCCTGTAAAATCGCCCAGCAATACATGCATCCCACCACCCGGCTTGCGGGCGGCCAACAGAACATCACCGTTAAAAACGGCAAGTGGAGACAGTTCGTATCGGATATTCGGGGAGGTAAGACAGCCTGCGTGGGCAACGTTATCATACACAGCCTTAGCAACGCACTGCTCCTGCAGCATATGCCGGTTAACACGTGCGATTTCATCACGTTGATTTAGCAGCGTGCGATGCATTTCCGACATGCGGTGATAAGAAGCGATTTTTGCCTGCAGAACTACATGGTTATAAGGCTTGGTTAAAAAGTCATCACCACCTGACTCAAGACAATCGGCCAGGCTCTGTGCATCCGATAGCGATGTCAGAAAGATAACGGGGATAAAATCTTCGTCGGCGATCGTCTTAATCTGGCGGGTGGCCTCCTTTCCGTTGAGGCCAGGCATCATAACGTCCATCAAGACGATATCGGGGCGATGCTCCGTAAAGATATCTACCGCTTCAAATCCGTTTGTCGCTTCTATTACATCGTTTCCCTGGTTGCGGACAACGCGTGATAACACTTTGCGATCAACGCTGTTATCGTCCGCTATCAGGACCTTATAAGCGGTCATGATTACCTGTTACTGAATAGTGAAAAGTTGCTCGAAGTTTGAAATTGCCAGAATCTTACGAACGTCATCATTACAGTTCGTAATTGAAATTTCAGAGTGGTCTCCGCCCGCGTGATCGCGCAGCAGAAGCAGCATACCCAAAGCTGAGCTGTCGAGGTAAGTAGCACCGCCCAGGTCGACAATATATTTCCGCACCTGCGATGCACTTTCATAGGCATCCCGAAACTCCTGATGAGCACTGAAGTCAAAGCGTCCGTCAACCTGAATGACCAGTTCCTGGCCGTTACCCGCCAATGATGCACGTACAGACATGCGACTATCTCCTGAAATAAATCTCGTACAATAGGTTTAGCACAAGCCACAAAAAGTGGTCATATCAATCGTGCTTTTTTAATCATTTCTGACGCAATTCCTGTCAAAGGAATCAGTTCGTCAACCGCACCCAGCTCATAAGCTGATTTAGGCATGCCCCAAACAACGGAAGAGGCCTCATCCTGCGCCATGGTCAGGGCACCAGCGTCATGAAGCCGCTTCATGGCAACTGCGCCATCAGCGCCCATGCCCGTCAGCATCACAGCCACCAGGCGCTTACCACCCGCAACCTGTAGCAATGAATCAAACATTGCCTCAACCGAAGGTTTATGAAGATTCTGTTTCGGGCCATCGTCCACGATAGTGAACAACTGATCACCTTTCCGCCTGAAACGAAGATGACGCCCGCCCTGAGCAATGATCACCCGACCCGGAGTCACCTCAAGATCATTCCTCGCTTCGAGTACTTCCATCGGATAGCGGTTATCCAGACGTTTTGCCAGTGAGGCACTGAAGACCTCAGGAATATGCTGACTGATCACTATCGGCGGACAATTAACCGGTAATGATGAGAGGACCTCTGAAATGGCCTCTGTACCACCGGTTGATGACCCCACGGCAATAATGCGTTTGTAGTTATCGTTCGTTTCACGCGTCACGACTCGTGTCGTTTTCTGGCTTCTTGTCGTTTCAACAGCAACGACACGCGCCTGCGAAGCAATCCGGACTTTATCGCATAGTGCTTCTGCAAATTCGTAAAACTCGTCAGGGCTTTGCGCTTTGGGTTTACAGATGT
The DNA here is from genome assembly GCA_002724925.1 of Oceanospirillaceae bacterium. Taxonomy (GTDB): domain Bacteria; phylum Pseudomonadota; class Gammaproteobacteria; order Pseudomonadales; family Oceanobacteraceae; genus Thalassolituus. The sequence goes on along the minus strand of PBQA01000029.1, from coordinate 55,099 downwards.
AATCAACTGCGCCCATTTCCAGCGCCTCAAGCGTCTCGGGTGCCCCTTTTTCTGTAAGGGTCGATACCATCACTACCGGCATGGGTCGAAGGCGCATGAGGTTACTGAGAAACTGCAACCCGTCCATCCTCGGCATTTCAACGTCTAGCGTGATGACATCCGGATTCAACTGTTTAATTTTGTCGCGCGCGATCAATGGATCACTGGCCACTCCGACGACATCGATATCCTCTGTACTATCAAACACTTCGCGAAGCATTTTTCTAATGAGAGCGGAATCATCAATGATCAGGACTTTAATTTTACTCATACAACTTCCCCCTCAAAAGAGATCAATACCGCTGTCTCCCTGCTCCATATCTTCCATTTTAACTTTGCGGCTATATTCAGTTTCACGCTTCATCAATGTATCGTTCTTAACATTGGAGATACGGCGCATTTTCACGGACCCAGTATCGGGGAAGTAAAGAACCTTACGTGCGTAAACATCACCAACATCAGCACTGGCGATTTCAAGCCCCTCATTACGCAAATAGTTGTATACAAAAAGAATATTACGCTGACCAATATCACTCATAGACGCGATCATCTGACCGCCGCCGAAAAGCTTCACTTCTAAATTCTGTCGACGCCCACCGCGTTTAAGTATCTCGTTAATCAGAAACTCCATCGCCCAGGTCCCATAGCGTGAGTTCTGTGTTACCGGGTTGGATCCCCAGACATCGCTTGAGTGTTCATTCTGTTCTGGCAGCATAAAGTGATTCATTCCGCCAATACCTAGCTTACGGTCGCGTATGCAGGCGGAGACGCACGAACCCAACACGGTGGCAATCATCTCTCCCTGTGTCGAAACGTATAATTCACCAGGAAGGATTTTTGCGGCCCAGGTGTTGTGAACCCCATCCCAATATCGCGCGACATGCTCGAAACCACTGAGAGGTTTCGGCTCGGGTGGGCGCTGATGCATAGGCAGACCCCTTAATAGATTTTCTGGTAGATGGTATTACCCACCGACTTAAAGCGGTCTGTCAGACCGTTCAGCGACTCAGAATGACCAATAATCAGATACCCCCCCACCGGTAAATAATCGGCATAGCGGTTGAACAGGGTTTTCTGAGTCTCTCTGTTGAAATAGATTACGACATTACGGCAAAAAATAACGTCGAATTTTCCTTTCATGGGCCAACCTTCAAGAAGGTTCAGGCGCTTAAAGTGCACCAGGTCCCGCATGCTTTTCTTCACGCGAACCTGATTACCAGCCCGGTTCTTTTCAAAAAATCGTTCAACCGTATCATCAGGCACCGACATCAGGCTATCCGCAGGGTAAATGCCCTCAGCCCCGGTACTGACAACATTTGAATCAAGATCGGTCGCGAGAATTTTCACATCAAATGATGAAGCCAAATGCGCTTCAGCGAGGGTAAAGGCGATTGTGTACGCCTCTTGACCGATGGAACAACCAGAAGACCAGATTCTGACCTTCTTATCTGATTTTTTCTTTAATTCCGGGATGACCGTATCCCTCAAAAAATCAAAGTGATGAGGCTCCCGGTAAAAAGACGTCAGATTGGTTGTAATTAGGTTTATAAAATTTGTCGATTCGTCCCTAAAATTGTCTTTAAGATACGCCAGGTAATCTGCAAAGTTTCGATACCCCGTCTGACGCAGCCTGCGAGCTATACGTCCGTAAACCATATTCGCTTTATGGCGACCGAGAACAATCCCCGTATGTTTAAGAGCAAGAGCTGCGATCTCATCGAAATCGCGCTCTGTCATTAAAAACTCTTTGTCGGCTAACAGGGGCTTATCAGACACATGTGCGTTCATACCTGATCAGAACTCTTCCCAGTCATCATGAGAATTACTGACCGACAGCCCACCTTGATCAGCAGCTGGTGCGGACGGAGCTTTTGTCGCTGTAGGAGCCGCAGCTTGAGAAGGCGCTGCCGCGACTGGAGCATCCATCGCCATAGACCCCGATGCAAACGACGCATCAACGGTGAAGAATTCCATCAGCTGAGTCATACCCTGAGCCTGTCCGGCCATTGCCTCACCAGCCGCAGTTGCCTCCTCAACCAGAGCAGCATTCTGCTGGGTCATTTCGTCCATCTGGGCAACCGCGCTGTTCACCTGATCGATACCTGCAGACTGCTCAGCCGCCGCAGTGCTGATTTCCTGAATCATGGCCGATACACGATCAACCGCACCGATAATTTCGTTCAGAGTTTTACCCGATGCATTCACAAGTGACGTGCCAGCTTCAACTTTGTCTACGCTGTCGCGGATCAGATCCTTGATCTCTTTTGCTGCTCCGGCAGAACGCTGAGCCAGGTTTCTTACCTCACCGGCAACCACCGCAAAGCCCCGTCCCTGCTCTCCAGCTCTCGCTGCCTCAACGGCGGCATTCAGTGCCAGCAGGTTGGTCTGGAAGGCGATTTCATCAATTACACCGATAATGTCTGAGATTTTCTTACTGGCCTGATTAATTTCATCCATCGCAGTGACAGCTTTCTCAACGACTTCGCCGCCTTCTTCCGCTTTGTTCTTCGCCGAACTTGCCAGCTCGTTGGCGTGTACAGAATTTTCGCTGGTCTGTTTCACCGCACTGGTCATTTCTTCCATGCTGGAAGCGGTTTCTTCCAGACTCGAAGCCTGAGACTCAGTACGCTTACTCAGATCCGCGTTGCCCTGAGCAATTTCACTCGCGCCCGTAGCAACGGTCGAAGCAGACTCACGGATACGGGTCATGATTTCGGTCAGGCGCTCAACTGTTGAGTTCGCGTCCTGCTTGAGCTTGCCAAATGAGCCCATGTAGTCTGTTTCAATTTTGCGGGTCAGATTGCCATGCGCCAGAGCATCGAAGATACGTACGGTATCGTTAACAACATCATCCGCAATACCAAGCAAACGGTTGAGGCCTTCGGCCAGACCAAGGAAGAAACCTTGCTTACCGATAGTGTCGATCCGACGCGACAGATCTCCACCCGCGGCGGCTTCAACGATGGTATCGATCTCACGCTCAGCACGAACCTCAATGGTACGATCTGTCCACTCAACAACCGTACCCAGACGCTCATTACTTTCATTGATAATCGGGTTAGCGATCAACGAATAATGACGACCACCAACCTCGATCTGGGTTTTATAGGTCTGTGTTAAGGCAGCCAGCATAGAGCGCTGATGCGCAGGATTCTTATGGAATGTATCGATGTTCGCGCCCATCAAGGCCGAGGCATTGAATGAAGGCAGGTCCTTACGCAGATCCGCTTCAGAGTCCTTCATCATATTTTCAACGGCTTCGTTCATATAAATGATATTGCCGTCAGTGTCTGCAATCATGGCGTTCGTGCTGACAGAGTCGAGTGCCTGACGTACGCGAAGGTTCTCGTTTGCAATCCGCTTTTCTTCTTCACGGGCTTTTAGGATATCGGTCATATCAACCCACTCAACCACGGTACCAATGCGGTTACCATCGGCGTCGTACCAGGGAGATGCAGTCAGATCAAACTTGACGTCATCGAACGACAGCTGAGTTTCGATAGGCCCATCCAAAGACTGCAGAATGCCTCGCTGATGCGAAGGCTTTTTATGGAAGCTATCGACGTTGGTGCCGATCAACTCCGACACTTTAAAGTTACTGAGATGCTTCTGGATGTCTGCTTCACGATTCTGAAGCATTTTCACCATCTCATCGTTCATATAAACAATGTTGAGATCATTATCTGCCATCATCACCGTTGCCTGACACAACTTCAATGCACTGGCGATCTGAGCATTCTTCTCATTGACCACAGCCCTGGCTTTCTGCTCGGTAATATCTGAGGCAAATTTCACGACCTTAACGACATCACCATCATCATTGACGATAGGGTTATAAGTCGCCTGAATCCAGACTGAGCTACCATTTTTGGCTACACGCTCGAACTCATCGGCACTGAATTCACCTTGTCCCAGCTTCTTCCAGAATTCTGCGTATTCAGGGCTGTTTGCATACTCTGGTTTCACGAACATGCGATGATGCTTCCCCTGAATTTCGCTTAGCTGATATCCCAGAGTCTTCAGGAAGTTATCGTTCGCCGTCAGGATCTCACCTTCTGGCGTAAACTCGATCATGGCCTGGGCACGGCTGATCGCTTCTACTTTGCCCGCGAAATCAATATTCCGGCGTTTCTGCTCGGTAATATCAGTTGCGTACTTAATAACCTTCACCACTTTGCCTGTTTCATCAAAGATTGGGTTATACGTCGCCTGAATCCAGATACTCTCGCCAGCTTTATTAAAGCGCTCAAACTCCGCCGTCTGAAAATCTCCACGTGCCAAAGAATTCCAGAAGGCCGCGTATTCTGGAGTTTTAGCGTACTTAGCCGACACAAAAATACTGTGGTGCTGGCCCTGTATCTCCTCCAGGCGGTAGCCCATCGCATCCAAAAAATTCTGATTTGCTGTGACAATCGTTCCGTCCGGCTTGAATTCAATAGAAGCCTGACTTTTCTCAATCGCAGCCAGCTTCCCTTCCATTTCACGGATTTTATTAGGGTCGATGGCTGCGCCACCGGAAATGATATTGCGGAAAAAGCTCATAGTTACCTTCCTGTACCTTCTTCAGGCAAATACCTTACGGCAGTTAATCTTCATCAATAGAATAAGGAGTTGCAGCCATACCCATGCGTAGCATCAGTAGCTCTTCTACATCGAGCAGAATGACCATCTTCTCGTTCACGTTCACCAGACCTTTTATAAAATCTGAGTTGTCGTCCTCCGTAAGTTCTGGAGGTCGACGGGTATCTTCGTCGGCAATGGTATAAACATCGGATACAGCATCGACAACAATACCCATCACGCGCTCGCCATTGTCACTGTCAAATTTCAGAATAATGACAACAGTGGTTGCGGTATAATCTGCCTCATCGAGACCGAATCTCAGGCGCAAATCCATAATAGGAACGATGGTTCCCCGGAGGTTGATCACACCGCGGATGTACGAGGGCGCATTAGGGATCAAAGTGGGTTCTTCCCAGCCGCGAATCTCCTGAACAGCCAGAATATCTACACCGTACTCTTCACCTGACATGATGAACGTCAGGTATTGCTGCTCGTCGCCGATGTCGCCTTCGGGCAAAACTATTTCTTTCTTAAGCTCTTCCATCCCGGACCTCATGCAGCTCGTTCAGAGCGGTTCTGGTTTCGTTTAACAGGAACAATATTTTTACCGATACTGGAAATGTCGATTATTAAAGCAACGGTTCCATCACCCAGAATTGTGGCGCCCGAAATACCGGACACTTTCTGATAATTCTGTTCAAGACTCTTAATAACGACCTGCTGCTGGCCCAGAAGATCATCGACCACGATGCCAATTTTCTCGTTGTCACCTTCAACAACCACCAGCATCATTTCATCGACAACATCTTTGTCATCACGCAGTCCAAAGATCTGATCGAGTCTTACAATCGGAATATATTCATCGCGCAGCTGCATGACGTACTGGCTACCGGTGACATGATTCAGTGAAGATCTGTGAATCTGGATGGATTCAACAATCGATACCAGCGGGAAGATGTACGTTTCTTCGCAGACCTTAACGAGTTGTCCATCGAGAATAGCGAGTGTCAGTGGCAAGCGAATAATGAAAGTGGAACCCACGTTACGCTGAGACTTCACTTCAATACTGCCATTCAGCGCCTGAATATTCCGACGCACCACATCCATACCAACACCACGGCCAGAAATATCGCTCACCGCTTCTGCTGTTGAGAAACCCGGCAGGAAGATAAGGTTGTGAATTTCTTCTGGGGTCAGGTTGTTGTTCTCAGGTACCAGACCTTTTTCTATGGCTTTCGACAGAATCCGGTCTTCGTTCAGACCCGCGCCGTCATCTGCCACTTCAATAACGATATTTCCGCCCTGGTGGTACGCATTCAGGGTGATGGTTCCCTCTTCGGATTTACCGGCAGCGATACGCTTTTCTGTTGTCTCAAGCCCGTGATCCATTGAGTTACGAACGAGGTGCACAAGAGGATCGTTGATCTTTTCCATCACCGTTTTATCAAGTTCCGTCTGCTCACCGATGGTTTCGAGAATAACTTTCTTACCGAGCTGACCACCCAGATCCCGTACCAGACGCGGGAAGCGACTGAAGGCAAAACTGATCGGCATCATGCGTATTTTCATGACGCTTTCCTGCAGTTCGCGCGTATTCTGTTCCAGCTGAGACAAGCCTTCCTGTAATTTTGCAAGACGGCTCAGATCAAAGTCCTGTCCAAGCTGCCCCAGCATCGACTGGGTAATCACCAACTCACCGACCATATTAATCAGGCTATCGACTTTATCGATGGACACCCGTATTGATGAGCTTTCGGCGGCCTTCTTCGGAGCTTTTGCAGGCTTCGCAGCTTTCTGAGCCTCAGCGATCACAGGTGCTTTTTCCGCAACAACCTCTGGTGTCTCTTGAGATTGCTGTTCCTGCTCTTCAGGGGCTTTCTGATCCGGTATTGTGCTGTTATCCGCAGTGGTATCTGCATCACCCGTTAGAGGCGAATAGGTCAGATCACACTCATCCTCGACCCACTCAAAAATCGCTTTGATATCTTCGAGTGGCACTGAGGTCGTGACTTTGATCTGCCAGTTGATGATGCATTCTTCTGGCGTCAGACTGCTCAGTTCTGGGACATTGTCGATATCGGCGGTAACATCAAAGCTGTCTTCCCCGACCAGTTCGCGCAATTCACGGAACATACGGAAGGGTTCATTACCGGTCATCAGCAGATCGGTATGAGGGTGTACATCGATTAACCAACCATGATCTTTTTCGTCAGAGTCTGCGTCGGTATTTTCTGAAGCAGCACTCTCCTGCTCCATTCCAAGAATCACCTCGAATTCTTTACGCAACTCGGCAGGGCGTTCTGTCTCTGGATCGTTTCCATCCTGCATATCGGAAAGCATGCCACGCAGACAGTCGACCGACTGCAGAAAAAGGTCGACGTAGCGGGGCTCCATGGAGCGTTTTCCGGAGCGTATTTCGTCAAGCAAGGTTTCAAGAACGTGTGTGAACTCAGACACAGGCATAAAGCCAAATGTACCTGCGCCACCTTTAATAGAATGAGCCGCGCGAAAGATATTATTGACGGTCTCGTCATCGACATCTGCAGGGTCCATATCCAGCAGCTCACTTTCCATAACGTCCAGGCCTTCGAAACTTTCTTCGAAAAATACCTGATGAAATTGCGACAGATCGACACTCATGTGCTTACCCCAGAACGCGCTTGATCGTACTCAGCAATTGATCCGGATTAAACGGCTTCACGATCCAGCCGGTAGCACCTGCCTGTTTGCCCTGCATCTTCATGTCACCTGCCGATTCGGTGGTTAACATAAGCATCGGGGTAAACTTATAATTGTCGAGTTGACGAAGATTCTTCACCAACTCAATGCCATTCATGTTTGGCATATTTACGTCGGTCAGCACCAGGTCAAAACTCTCCGTTTTAGCGATTTCTAACGCCTCCACACCGTCAGTCGCTTCGCGTACGTCAAAGCCCGCACCTTTCAGTGTGAAACTCACCATCTGACGCATGGATGCCGAATCATCGACCGCTAAAATACTCGTCATAGGAGTACTCCCTCTTAGTAAACGAATAATTAATCTGGCAGGTTTATCGCCTGCTTGAGGCCAAGATAGCCCGTTATCTCCCGGATATTTTCAGAGACCGCATGCCATTGAATGCTGTTACCTGTGGTTTCCAGCGTTTTCCGGAGGCTGATCAGAAGCTGGTAACCCGCTGTATCCGAGTACTGCACCTCACTGCCATCAAGAACAACATCCCCACCTGCTTGCACTGCAGCCTCAAGCTTCTCTAGGAGAGCTTCAGCCTGATCAATGCTAAGGCGGTTACCACAGTTAACTGGGCTGGTGTCGGTCATGGTTTTATTCCGGTCATGGACATGACCTTAAGATTAGTAGGCAATCTGTGAGCTGCCACACAATGTGGTGTTTTTTTTATAGATCGCTAAATGAAGGTATGAAAGTCAGGAAATATGCGATTTGGATAATCAGCGACGACGGTTGGCCCACTCGTCCGCTTCACGCTGTTCAGCGCGGCTGATAGTCCGCTTGTGCTCGTCTTCAAGCTTATCGATCATGCTCTCCAATGCATCGGCTTTATGATGAATCTCAAGATAGGCATCCCGCGCACGCTGACTGAGAGCCTCAAGTTCCTTGAGTTGCGTATCCTGTTGCGCCAGAGCAGTCTCTATCTGACCGATAAATTCGAGAGAGTTATGTATTTGTCCGGCAGCGACACTCTGGTCCGCCGGGCTGGTGATCTGACGGCGGTACTCCTGAGCGTACGTGTCCAGCTGCGTTCGTTTGTCTCTCTCGGCGGTCAGACGCTGCTCAATATCACCCCAGCGCTGAAGCGCCTCTTTTTCTTCTCTTCGCTTAAGGTTAAGCACGACGGCCAATCGTTTAGAGCGAGGATGCTGATAGGTCACTTATCTGCACCTGGGAACAGATCATTGAGCGCCTTACGGCTGTTCGCAATATCAGCACCTTCGGTCAGCCCTTGCCTGAGCATGGCTTTGATCTGTGGCATACGATCTATCGCGACATCCAGCACCTGGTCCGTGCCAGCCTGATACGCCCCAACAGCGACGAGATCCTGATTCTGACGATAATGCGCCATAAGACGGCGGCACAGTTGCGATTGCTGTAGCCAGCCTTCGTCGACAACCTGAGGCATCACACGGCTGACGGAAGCCTCGACATCAATCGCTGGATAATGCCCTTCTTCCGCCAGTTTCCTGGACAGGACGATATGACCATCCAGAATTGCCCGACTGGCATCGGCAATCGGGTCCTGCATATCGTCGCCTTCACTCAATACCGTATAGAACGCCGTAATAGACCCACCACCTTGTTGACCATTACCCGTACGCTCGACCAACTTTGGAAGCTTATTAAATACTGAAGGTGGGTAGCCTTTCGTGGCTGGCGGTTCACCCACAGCCAGAGCGATCTCACGCTGCGCCTGTGCATAGCGCGTTAATGAATCCATCAACATAAGAACGTTAAGTCCCTGATCGCGAAAGAATTCAGCGACCGAGGTCGTGTACATGGCGGCTCTCAGACGCATCAAGGGCGAATCATCGGCAGGTGATGCAATCACAACGGCACGCTTAAGGCCCTCCGGCCCGAGAATCTCGTCGATAAATTCTTTAACTTCACGGCCACGCTCACCAATCAGACCAACCACGACGACATCAGCGTTGGTGAAGCGCGTCATCATACCGAGAAGCACACTTTTACCGACACCCGAACCCGCAAACAAACCGATACGCTGTCCGCGTCCTACTGTCAGCATGGAATTAATGGCGCGAATACCAACATCGAGCGTTTCACGGATGGGTGCGCGGTGCAGCGGGTTAATATAGCGCCCCTGAAGATTTCCGGATTCGGTATTGAGAAGCGGGCCATCAAGATCCAATGGCCGGCCGGCACCGTCAACAACCCGCCCCAGAAGAGAGAAACCAACCGGTACATCCGCACTGCCCTGCAACGGCCAGACCCGTGCCCCAGGACGCAGTCCATCAACCTGCTCAATCGGCATCAGAAAAATACGCTGTCCATCAAAGCCGACAACTTCTGCCTCAACATCACCGCCACCCGGACGCTCTACCCGGCAACGATCACCTGTACGGACATCGATACCGATAGCTTCCAGCGTAAGACCGACCATGCGCACAAGACGACCGGATGTACGCGGTTGATACACCGCCTCGGGTGTGAGATCACGCCAACGGCTGCTCAGAGTCATCGTCTGATTCCTCCGTCGTCAAATCCGGATTTGTGTCTGGTTCCGTGTCTGTTTGTGTGTTTTGTTCCGTGCTCTGTTCTAACCCTGCGCCGTTTTCAGTTTCAGGTTGCTCAACTTCGGACTGCTGAGTTTCAGACTGCTGAGTTTCGGGCTCCAGAGCTTCTGATGTTGATGCCGCCGGCTGCTGAACATCGCCCTGAGTGATCTCTTCAATATCATCGTAGCCATCCAGTTCATCATCTGCCTCTGTATCCTCTGATACATCAACCAGAACGAACTCACCAATGGAGTCGTCAGGATAACCGTCAGACGCCGTCAATAATTTATTCGCCAGTGCGACGATTGTTTGCTGAAGGCTTTCGCTGACTGAATACTCAACCAGGGTATTTTCACTTTCGACACGGCATTCGCCCGCATTCAACGTCTTATCGACAAGCAATTTATTCGCTGCAGAATGGGATGCCATCAGTTCAGAGTCGGCTTCGGAAACGTAAACCTTTGCCAACGCCTCACCTGAAGGTAAAGCAGCAATGGCCTTGTCGACAAACTGCGCGATACTATCGGCTCCAGAATTCAATTCGTGCTCTAGCACCTGTTCGGCGAGCCGGGTAAGAAGCATCAGCATAACATCAGGCAGTTCAGCGTCACGCTCTTTGAGTGTCGCCGTGAGCGTGGCACTAATCTGACGCAGGCGCTGTGCCTCGTCAGTGACTTCCTGACTGCCTAACGCTTTGCCTTCCTGAAAGCCCGCAGTCGAACCTTCTTTTTTACCAGCATCAAAGCCTTGAGCCTGACCATCGGCCTGACCTTCGGCGAAGCCAGCATCGTAGCCGTCTTTATGACCCTGTTGACGCCCTTCGACCAAGCCTTGCTCTAAACCGGCGTTGTAGGCTTCCCGGCGAATCGCTTCCAGTTCTTCGGCCGTCGGGAAATTAGGAGGGGATTCATTACTGTCAGCGTCTGCCTTACCGGTAGACTCGTCATCTGAATCTGCGGGATCGGGTTCACGCTCGACAGTATGAACAGGAGGCTCAGTCCAGAACGGCAGTCGCCACGGACGCGCTTCTTCCGCACTTTCAGCAGGAATCGGCGCATCACGTTTCTTCAGTTCGGTCATGGGTTACACCATGGCCTCACCACCACCGCCCAGCATAATTTCACCGGCATCAGCCAGACGACGGGCAATGGTAAGAATCTCTTTCTGAGCGCCTTCAACGTCACTGAGTTTGACCGGCCCTTTCGCATCCAGATCATCACGTAACAGCTCGGCAGCGCGTTTCGACATATTCTTGAATATCTTTTCCTGAACGCCCGGATCTGCCCCTTTTAATGCCAGCACCAGAAGGTCGGTCGACACTTCGCGCAGCAGGGTCTGAATACCCCGGTCATCAACGTCAACGAGGTTATCGAAGACAAACATGAGGTCTTCAATCTGGGTACCCAGATCTTCATCGACCTCTTTAATCTGCTCAAGCAGCTCAGAGGCAATCGTGCTATCCACGAAGTTAACAATACTGGCCGCGCATTTGATACCACCCATGGTCGTGGTTTGTGTGCCTGCCTTGCCAGAAAACTGGCGTTCAAGGATATCGTTAAGTTCCTGCAGTGCCGCTGGCTGAACGGCCTCGAGCGATGCAACACGCATGATGATGTCTAGGACGACTTTCTCATCAAATAAAGACAGCACTTCCGCCGACTGATCCGCGTCCAGGTATGACACAACAATAGCCTGAATCTGAGGGTGCTCGTGACGAATCAGGTCAGCAACCTGACGCGGCTCCATCCATTTCAATGAATCCAGGCCTGTGGTGTTACCGCCAAGAAGAATCCGGTCTATGAGTGCGCCCGCTTTATCCTGACCCAGAGCCTGCGTCAGCATATTACGGATGTAGTCATCAGCGCCAAGCCCCATGCCGGTCTGACCACTGACAGCATCAAGGAACTCTGATACCACGCCTTCAACCTGAGTCTGGTTCACACTCGCAAGAGTGGCCATGGCCGAACCTACACGCTGAACCTCTTTCGGGCCCATGTGTTTCAGGATTTCGGCAGCGTCTTTCTCGCCCAGAGACATCAACAGAATCGCAGCACGCTCTGTGCGGTTGAGATTAGCTAGTGCATTGCCCGCCTCGGGCATCGTATTATCCGGCATCGTCGTTTACCCACTGAATAACTACCTGAGCGACCCGGGCCGGATCTTCTGCGATCAGCCCTTTCAAGGCATCCAGCTGACGCTCATAACTTTCTGACGCACCGGGAAGTAGATATTCATCCATGCCCGCCAGTGTCACCTTATCATCATCCAGACCGGCTTCAGCATCTTCAAGCTCATCGAGCAGTAAGTCACTTTCTTCCCGACCTTTATTTGTAATGCTCTTAATAGTAGGACGGATAACACCGAATATGAGGATCAGAACGAACAATCCCGCCAGCACCTGTTTTACCAGTTCCCAGAACCAGGGCTGAGTCCAGATATCAGGTTCGCCCAGCGTCAGCGAATCATCACCCATGAATGGAGAGTTGATGACGTTCACACTGTCACCTCGAGCCGCATTAAAGCCAACGGCATCTTTCACCAGAGTTTCGAGGCGCTGCAGGTCATCCACAGTCCATGGCTGCGTCGTGGTGTTCCCATCCGCATCAAGCACCGCTTTGTCGTTAATTACTACCGCAACGGTCAGGCGACGGATATCTCCGACCGAATGCTGGCGATAGCTCAGTGTACGATCGACCTCGTAATTACGAGTTGCTTCTGAGCGACGCTTACCTGCCGCACCCGCACCGCCGGCCCCCGTGCCAATGGCTTCTTCCGGAGCAGCTGCTTCTGGCGGAGGCTGGTTAGAAAGCGCACCAGGAATGCCGCCACCAGCCTCTGACATGTTTTCTTCGTCGATGACCTGCTCACTGCGCAGCGCAATCAAATCAGGATTAAAGAGTTCAGAGCTTTCTTCTCTGATCGTAAAGTCGATGTCTGCCGACACTTCCGCTTTGTAGTTCGCAGAGCCCAGCACCGGCTGAAGAATATTATTCACCGCGTCAGAAATAGACGACTCAACTTTTTCGCGATATTCCAGCTGGCGGGCTGCCAGCATTTCTTCCGTGTCATCTTCAATTTTCGACAGCAGATTGCCGTGCTGATCAACCACTGACACATCAGACCGATCCATTTCACTGACACTGGTTGCGACCAGATTCACAACAGCCTCAACCTGATCTTTACTCAGGTTACTGCCGGGATATAACTCTACAAATACCGATGCACGGGGCTTACGTTGATCACGTACAAACACCGACTGACGGGGAATCGCCAGATGAACACGGGCATTGCGCACCGATTTAACACTGGCAACCGTACGTGCAAGTTCACCTTCCAGACCGCGGCGATAGCGTGCATTTTCAATAAACTGACTGGTACCGAGCGCGCTGTCCTGCTCAAGCACTTCCAGCCCGACGGTTTTATCATCGATCAGGCTGGCCGCAGCGAGTTTCATCCGTGCCTGGTGCACATCCCCCGCTTCGACCATCAGAACCTGGGTCGTCGGATCAATCTGGAATGGAATACCCTCACGATTCAGGATCTCGACAATATCCTGGGCGTTGTGATCCTGCATGCGGTGAATCAGAGGCTTGTAGGTGGGTTCGCCTGACCAGATCATGACCGCAATACCAATGGCGACGACCAGTGCGATACCACCAATCGCCATCACCTGACGCGTCATAGGAAGGCTGCTGAAACCAGCGAGTAGAGGATGTCCGGATGTCGGAGCGCTATTCTCGCTTAAGCCTTCGGCACCAGTATTCGTGCTACTTGCCTGAGGTTCCTGAGCGTTTGCGTTAGCGCCATCAGCGCCGGCGCCTGCTTGTGCGGGTACGTTTTCCATAGCTCAGCTCGTTATACAGGCATGTTCATGATGTCTTTATAGGCCTCGACAAGTTTGTTACGAACCTGTGTCATCGCCTGAAAAGAAACGCTGGATTTCTGCAGAGCAATCATGACCTCTGGCAGATCAATGGAAGGGTCGCCCTGTTCAAACCGTGTTGCCAGCTGTGCAGCCGTCTGCTGGTTTTCATTCACATTATCGATGGCATTTTTAAACATGGACTGGAAATCAGGAACCGTATTATCACCACTGACTTCGTTAATGCTGGTTGCTTGCTCGGCTTGCTTAGAGATCCGTGCAACGGCGTCCATTTCAGCATTTGGTCGCACTCCCTGGCTGGCCATTTCATTCTGCGAACGCAACTGATCTTTTACCTGTCGCATCTGCATCAGAACTGAACTTACATCAACACGATCAACCATTTTCTACACCCTCTTCTGCAACGCATCGGCAACTTATTTTTGACACTTTTTCTATATTTTTCCGATGCATTCTTTGACGTTGCAAACCCCTTGCCAGCTTCGCGCTTAAGACGCAGCCAGCACCATAGATTCAACATCAACACCCTCATCTCTTAAGCGCGCCACCTTGTAGCGTAGTGTTCGAGGGCTGATACCCAGCCGTTCAGCGGCTTCTTTTCTACTGGGTTCTTCTTTCAATGCGCGAACGATTAATTCAACCTCACGGGTACGTAAGTCAGAACCTAACTCGCCTTCATCCTGCGTAACATCCGCCACATCCACAGACACTGGTGCCGGGACCTGACGATGCTTTGGCACCGGAGTCAGAATAAAGTCATTTGCGTTCAGTTGATTTCCAGTCTGCATAATCAGTGCACGCTGGACTGTGTTATCCAGCTCACGAACGTTGCCGGGCCAGCTGTGCGTTACCAACTTACGTTCAGCATCGGCATGCAGTGATGGTGCTGGTCGTTTCATTTTATCGGCATGATGCGCGAGTAAGCGGCGCGCCAGAGGGAGGATGTCGTCGCGGCGTTCGCGCAGCGGTAGCCACTGCAGAGGGAATACGGTGAGGCGGTAATACAGATCTTCTCTGAAGTTACCTTCGGCTACGTAATCCGCCAGTTCACGGTTCGTCGTGGCAACAATACGAACATCAAGATCAATGGTTTTCTTACCGCCCAGACGTTCGACCTGACGCTCCTGCAGCACTCGCAGCAGTTTCGCCTGAAGCCCCATGTCCATTTCAGTAATTTCATCAAGCAGAATGGTGCCACCATCCGCCTGTTCAAACTTGCCCGGCATAGCACTGTAAGCCCCGGTAAATGCGCCCTTCTCATAGCCAAACAACATGGCTTCAAGCATATTTTCCGGAATAGCAGCACAGTTCAGTGCGATAAAAGGGCCACTTTTTCTTGGCGAATTCTGGTGAATATAACGGGCAAGAACTTCTTTGCCGGTACCGCTCTCACCACTGATCAACACCGTGGAATCTGTTGCCGCGACACGCATGGCCATCTGAAATAACTGCTGCGACGCGAAGGATTCACACACAGGTTGATCTTTATCCGATACCTCAGTTTCACCTTGCGTATAGGGCTTTAACAGAGCCTCAAGTTCACGCAATTCGAATGGCTTCATCAGGTAATCATCAGCACCTTTCTGCATCGCCTGAACTGCCTGAGAAACATCGCCATAGGCAGTCATTAACAATACAGGCAACCATGGGTGCTGCTGCTTTATGTGATTCAGCAACTCAAGACCGTCCATGCCAGGCATATTAATATCCGACAGAACAACGTCGAAATTATGGTGATTCAGCAAAGCCACAGCCTCGATGCCGTTCGGAGCTTCTTTGACGTCGTACCCTTTCATTTTCAGGGTATCTACGACTGCTTCACGTAGAGTCGGATCATCTTCAACAACGAGTAAGCGCATAATAATTCCTCTTAGATACCTGTTTGAATTAACCGCGTGCGAGCGGCAGGTACATTTCTGCAGACACCCCACCCAGTGGGCTGTCGGTTAATCTGAAATCACCGTGATGAGCACGAACAACCGCCTGCACAACGGCCAGACCCAGCCCGGTACCATTGCTTTTTGTTGTAAAGAAAGGCTCCATCATGCGGTTTTTCTTGTCATCCGGCAGGCCTGGACCGTTGTCCATGACGGCGATACACAGCCTGCCCTGCTCGTCACGACGGGCGACCAATTTGATCTCGATAGGGTGCTCACAGGACTCAAGGGCGTTATTAATCAGGTTCATTACGGCGCTGATTAAAGAGTCCCGATTACACATAAGGGAAGCTTCCCCCACTTGATTCTCAAGCGTGCAGACAGCGCCGCTCTGCGCAACAGCGACCTCCATGGCCGAGGCAATACCGTCCAACAGGGACGTTACTTTCACATCATCGTTTAATGGCGCCTCGCCACGGGCAAAAATCAACATATCGCGCACCTGGCTTTCCAGGTGATGAAGTCGCTCCTGCAACTTACCGGCAAAGCGAATACGGTGTTCTTCAGCGAGATCTTCGGAACTAAGATGGCCCGCGTAGAGTGTCGCCGCTGCCAGAGGTGTCCGAATCTGATGCGCCAGAGAAGCGACCATTTTTCCCATGGCCGACAAGCGCTCGTGTTGAGCCAACTGAGACTGCAACGCACGGGTTTCCGTCAGGTCGGTAAGAAGAATCAGCTGTCCACGCTCATTGGTCATGGCTGCGGTGCGCAGACTGACGCGGCGACCATCAACCAGTGAAATTTCATGACCGTCATCCCGGCGTGGTTTGAAACAACGCTTAATCACGTTGCGCCAGCGCTGGCCAAGCAAGGTGCCAGCACCCGAAGCTGCTAATAAAAGGTCTTCAGCGGCTGGGTTACTCTGAATAATGACGCCATTTTCATCGAGCAGCAGAACACCTGCAGGTAGCATCTGCAGCAGGCTTTCCAGGCGATCGGCCAGACGTTCTTTTTCGCCCAGCTCCTGCATACGCTGCGCAGACACCGTCGCCAGTTCGCCGCTGAGTTGCTCAACCTTGTTTTCGAGAAAGGCGTAAGAATCCGTCAGCTGCTGCGACATCTCATTGAACATGTTAAATGCGCGCTTGAGCTCACTGGGGTCCAGGGGCTGCTGATCGTCAGGAACTGAACTTAATGCCACACTCGCCATAAATACCTCACCAGAACACCACATTTGCGGCGGAAAAATGTCACTGATAGGTATTGGGCAATTAGCGTGCCAGCAACTGCAATAAACTTAGAGGGAGGATAATTTAAAAAAGAGAGGTTACGAAAGTCAGGTAGGATTGAAATCAACGGCCCGCCAATGCAGGCCGCTTCTGTGGCTGATCAGGCCATGTCTTTTTCTTTGCGGTTGATGTTGTACTTACGCATTTTCTCCACCAGTGTCGTACGGCGGATACTGAGTTTCTCGGCAGCGCGTGCGACAACGCCATTGGCATCATCAAGCGCTTGCTGAATCAACGAACACTCAAGGTCAGACAGATATTCACGCAGATCCAGACCATTCACCGGTAACAAGGCTGGGCTGTCGACACCCGCCAGACCTTCGTTCTGAGTGACGTCCGCAACAACCGGTGGTGTGTACTGCTCATCGTCTTCATCCACGTGACGGAACTTCTTCGGCAATTCATTTACACCAATAACACCGTACGGATGCAGAATTGCTAAACGCTCTACCAGGTTAGCCAGCTCACGAACATTCCCATGCCACTCATGACGGCACAGCGACATAATTGCAGCCGAGTTAAAGCGGATAGAACCGCGCTTTTCATTTTCCAGGCGGGAAATCAGTTCATTCAACAGCAGGGGCAGATCTTCGACACGCTCGCGCAGCGATGGCATATCGATGGGGAAAACATTCAGACGGTAGTACAGGTCTTCCCTGAATGAACCATCCTCAATCATTTTTTCGAGGTTCTTGTGCGTGGCTGCAATAACACGGACATTCGCTTTAAGGGTTTTATTACTGCCAACACGCTCAAACGTATGCTCCTGCAACACACGCAGGATTTTTACCTGCATATTGAGCGGCATGTCACCGATCTCATCCAGAAAGAGCGTACCACCCTCTGCCAGCTCAAAACGCCCCGGACGGCTGTTGATTGCACCGGTGAATGCGCCTTTCTCATGCCCGAACAGCTCACTCTCAAGCAGCTCAGCCGGAATAGCACCGCAGTTCACAGGCACGAAGGGTTTATTACGGCGATGCGAATGATAATGCAGGTTACGGGCAACCACTTCCTTACCCGTGCCGCTCTCGCCCTGAATCATAACGCTGACGTCTTTATCGGCCACCTGCATGATCAGCTCACGCACATGTTGAATCTGACGGCTGGTACCCACAAGGCTTCGGAAAAGTTGAACTTCGCGTCGCTCACCGCGACTGCGGTTGTGCGTATATTGTTCGCGGAACACCTGACAGCGGTGAAGGCTATCAAGCATTTTATTGTAACTTGGGGGCATCGCCAGGCTGGCTAATACACAGCGGCGGACATTTTCAGATAATTCGTCGACCTGTATCTGGCTGCCAACAAAAAGGAATGGCAGCCCCTTATCCCAGGCAAGCATCGCCTCAACAGTTTTCTCAAGCGACTGGTTATCACAGTCGCCCAGCATTACTGCACTGATCTCAGTGCTCTCTTCAATGCTGGCATCCGCAACTTTGCGCCAGTCTGACGAGCCCGCCACGATAACTTCTTCGCCCAGGAAATCGAGAATTACCTTAAGATCATGGCGACGTTGTTCGTCGTCATCGACAAGTAAAATTTTGATTTCTCTCCACATGGCAGATGCCCTTTCCCTCAATAAAACACGGAACAGCGTAATCAACGCCAACTGATTGACTTCCCTCTTTTCAGTTAAGTATCAAAATGCGACGAAGTCAAACTTCTGACGTTAAAACTTATCCAGTTAGCCCAAATCTATACTTAATTTGTTGAAATACCTAAGAATATGGCGCCTCAGGACAATAAAAAGCCCTCTGAAAAGAGGGCAAGGAAGTTCACACAAGTGAAAAAAGTCGTGGAAATTCAGGCAGATACTGAACTCGACAGGCGCCCTGATGCTGATTCGTCGGTTTCAGGGCGAGTACCATGCACAGACTCAAGATATTCCTGACGAATACCGTCCCAGCCCGTCTTGACCTCCAGCATCAGCCCCATAACTTCATCAATCATGTCTGTACTATTCTGCCCGCTCGCTTCCAGAATTCGACGTATCATGTAGTCATAAAGACGATCGAGATTTCCGGCCAGTTCACCTCCCTGAGTGTGATCCAGGCTCGACTTCAACGTCTGGATGATTTCATTCACCCTGCCAAGCAAACTTGCCTTCTCCTGCATATCCTTACGCTGAATAGCTCCTTTCGCCTGCGCCATACGAGTCAGAGCCGCTTCCATCAGAAGCTGAATCAGACGATGTGGGTCCGCATCGAGGACCTCGGACGTAACGTTTACCTTTTGGTATTGCGACGCGCCGGATTGATACATACACAACTCTCCTGCCGAAATAGCCCACCGAAAAACCTGATGAGCATAATCAAGTGATACTCTCTTTGACGGCCTGCGAGCAGAATTCTTTAGTAACTTTTTGTAGTTTCAGCGAATTTTCAGACGGCACAAGCGGCAAGCTCTTGCCCGGCAATCAGCGGCAAGCGGCCGCCCTCCTCGTTCAGATAAATTAAAAACCCCAATAAAATCAACGATATAAAAAATGGCACAGAATTTGATCGTAGGGCTGTAAATGCTAAGAGGTTATTCACATGGCCAGCGTACAAACGACAGCACAATTAAATACAGCACGGCAGACAGACCACCGAAGTCTGCTCGCTGCCGCCAGCCGTTGTTACAATGAGGCCAGCCGGGAAAACAACCCAGTGTTATTGTCTCAGGCTGCCGACCTTGCTTATCAGGCATGGCAGGCTGACAACAATTACATTCCCGGTATTAACCTGCTCGCCCGCATTGCTATGCGCCGTGGTGCTAATGGAGAAGCCCATCACTGGCTGCAAACCGGTTTAAGCCTGAAGCCTGAAAGCACCGGCCTCTTATACAGCGCAGGTCACCTGGCTCTGATCGAAGGAAAGCAGACACTCGCGGCCGATTACTTTGCGGATGCGACCCGCATTTCGAAAACGAGCACGAAAGCTCCGATTTACCTCGCCCACATACGCCTCCTGCAAGGCGAGTATCTCGAGGCCTTTCAACTGTATCGTGAGCTGATAAAAACCCGCTCTGATGATGTCCAGATCCGCAGTAAATTATTTGAAGCTGCCAGCTACATCGTTGCAGACTTCTACTCCCAGGAATTGGAAAGCGAGCTTTTGCGCTGGTTCGAGTTTAAAGACGTCGACTACAACCAGTTGAGAAGCCTCACCACCTCACTGCTCAAGCACAAACTACATCTGAGTGAAGCCGGCTGCCCGATCGAGCCGGAAACCATTGCGTCGGATCCACTCTTGCTTAAAGCCATGATGCGCTTTCATTTCAGTGATCCGTTAATAGAGCGGCTGTTAATTACCTTACGCCAGAGCATTCTCCTGAACAGCAGTCGCGATCTTGCCATTGATTCAGGCTATATGCCTTTCGTTGTCGCCCTGTCGGGACAAATCGAGCTTAACGAGGCAGTCTGGTTTATCAGCCAGCAAGAGCAGACGCTCGTCAGTCAGCTTAACCAGCTTGCAGCAAAAATCCTGCAGATAAGTGAATTAAAAGCCGAAGACATCAGCGCGATCATGCTGCTGACCATGATGTACCAGCCACTGCGTACAGCACCTTTCTACATGGACCTTAGAGAAAAAGCTCTGCTATGGCCTGATCATCTGAGTGAGTTGATGAGCCTGTGCTTCGATCAACCTCTGCACGTTGCAGAGGCAGCGAAGGTAATTCCTTCACTTGGGCTCAGCAGCAACGCCACATCACGTAAAGTAAAAACTCAATACGAGGAACATCCATATCCTCGCTGGACGAGTTTGGGATATAACCAGAAAACCGACTACTACGCATCGCTTCAGGCGCTGTTTCCGAATCGTCTCGACGATCTGCAGCCAGAGTCCGGACCGATAAGTGTGCTCGTTGCAGGCTGCGGTACCGGCCGCCACGCTTTGCGACTGGTTAAGTACTTCCACCGTATGCAGGTGACTGCGATGGATCTCAGTGCTTCTGCTCTGGGATACGCACAAGTGCAGGCGGAGCATCATCACCTGCCAGTAGACTTCATCCTGGGCGATATTCTTGTCTCAGAACGCTTAGGGCAGCAGTTTGATGTCATTGAGAGCTCTGGTGTCCTGCATCATATGGAAACGCCTGAGGCGGGCCTGAAGGCGCTTGTTGATGCATTAAAACCCGGTGGCATCATGAAACTCGCCCTCTACAGTCGTCAGGCAAGAACTCTGATCTCTGAACTTCGCTCTGAACTGAATGGCAATCTTCCGCAAAGCGAGCAGGAAATACGCACAGTCCGTGAAGCCCTGCTGCATCAAGGAGAAGGACGCTGGCGCGCCATTCTGCAGTCACCCGACTTTTACAGCATGAGCAGTGTGCGGGACCTGTTATTCCATACTCAGGAACACACATTTGATCTGCAGGAAATACGTCGCATGATTGAAAGTGCCGACCTCGAATGGGTTGGCATTGTGCCACCACCGGGCGCTCAACAGCTCGCAGAGAAAATTCTGCGTTTGCCACCGGCTAACCTGACGTTAAATGACTGGCATACATTGGAACAGATAGAGCCTGCGCTCTTCGCAGGCATGTACCAGTTTTATGTGAGGAAGCCGGTATAAAATCCGTGGTAGACCTGTAGGAGGGAAGCATCTTCCCGACAGCCTGACTAACCTGATCATTGTCGGGGATAAGATCCCCTCCTACATCGGCAACGTAACTCACCTCGTAGGAGCGCTTCAGCCAGCTTACCTGGCTATGCGCGAATAGCAGTTACAACTGCCAGTTAATCGGCTGCTCACCACGCTTCATCAGATATTCATTAATCGTTGAAAACTGACGATTACCGAAAAAACCCCGATGCGCCGATAAAGGCGACGGGTGTGGTGATTGCAGAACCAGGTGTTTATTGCGATCAATAAACGCACCCTTTTTCTGCGCGTAACTGCCCCACAAAACAAACACCAAACCTTCACACTGCGCGTTTAGTGCAGCAATAGCCGCATCAGTAAACTCTTCCCAGCCTTTTTTCTGATGTGAGCCGGCGTTCGCCTGCTCGACTGTTAAGGTCGCATTTAATAATAAAACGCCTTGATCAGCCCATGGAGTTAAATCACCTGATCCACTCATACTCAAGCCGAGATCCTGATGAATTTCTTTGAAGATATTCACCAGAGAAGGTGGGACTTTAACGCCCTGCGGCACAGAAAAACTTAAGCCCATGGCCTGATCTGGGCCGTGGTATGGGTCCTGCCCGATGATCACGACACGAGTTTTATTGAATGGCGTGTGATTAAACGCATTAAAAATTAAATGACCCGGCGGGAACATAGTTTTGCCCGCGGCTTTTTCGGCTTTGAGAAAGTCGCGTAGGTTCTGCATATAAGGCTGATCAAACTGATCGCCAATGACCGCCAGCCAGGAGGGATGTAACTCGCTGGGTTTATTCATGGTGTGGTGCTCTTAAATCAGCCTGAAAATCATCGCGAATAGCCTCCGGCTGATTCGCTCCCACAATGAGAGGTTGGGGATAAGATCTCCTCCTACCTATCAGAGTCGCGCAAACTGGCTACGCGATTAACCTCTTGCGGCTGAGGCGTCAGCGAGGCAGACCTGACAAGGCGAAGGCTGGTGAAAAGCGCGGAATGTATTGTAATACATGAGCACTTTGAATCAGCCTTCACCACCGTCAGGGCAACGTAGCTAGCCTCAGAGCGGCTTCATATGTGGGAAGAGAATAACATCCTTAATGGTGTGCGAATCGGTAAACAACATCACCAGACGGTCAATACCAATACCTTCACCTGCAGTTGGTGGCATACCGTACTCCAGCGCACGGACATAATCTGCATCGTAGTGCATTGCTTCGTCGTCACCGGCGTCTTTTTCTTCAACCTGCTTACGGAAGCGAGCGGCCTGATCTTCGGCATCGTTAAGCTCCGAGAAGCCATTTGCCAGCTCACGGCCACCGACAAAAAATTCGAAGCGGTCAGTCACAAATGGGTTGTCGTCGTTACGGCGTGCCAGCGGTGACACTTCCCATGGATATTCGGTAATGAAGGTCGGCTGATCGAGTTTTTCTTCAGCGGTTTCTTCAAAGATTTCGCAGATGTACTTACCAGGGCCCCAGGCAGACTGTTTCTCAGACTGAGGAATACCGACTTTTTTCGCATACTCTTTAAGCGTATCGATATTTTCTTCCGGATTATTCAGTACATTGGCATCCATATCCGGGTTGTACTTCAGAATCGCATCGACCATGGTCATGCGCTGGAATGGCTGTGCAAAATCGTATTCAGACTCACCGTATTTAATGGTGGTGCTACCAACGACATTTTCAGCAACAAAGCGCAGCATGCCTTCGGTCAGGTCCATCATGTCACGGTAATCGGCGTATGCCTGATAGAACTCAATCATGGTGAATTCTGGGTTATGGCGAGTACTCAGACCTTCATTACGGAAGTTACGGTTAATTTCGAACACACGCTCAAAACCACCAACGACGAGGCGCTTGAGGTATAGCTCAGGCGCAATACGCAGGAACATATCGATATCCAGCGCATTGTGGTGTGTTTCAAATGGCTTCGCAGTTGCACCGCCCGGAATGGTTTGCAGCATTGGCGTTTCGACTTCCATAAAGCCGCGCTGCGACAGATAGAAGCGAATGCCTTCGATGATTTTTGAACGCATCAGGAAATTATTACGCGTTTCTTCGTTGATGATCAGATCAACATAACGCTGACGATATTTCAGTTCCTGATCCGCTAGGCCGTGGAATTTATCCGGCAGTGGGCGCAGTGACTTGGTCAGAATCTGGAAGTTGCTCAGATCACCCACATCAACGTACAGCTCGCCTTTACCAGACAGGCTCAGTGTGCCGGTTGCCGCCACGATGTCACCGATATCCAGTGACTGCCACGCGGTGCTTTCTTTCTGCAGTGGCTTCGCCATGTAGACCTGCAGGGACCCCGTGACATCCTGAATACCGATAAACGGACCGCCGCGACGCATGACACGACCTGCTACCGCAACGCGGTGACCTTCTTCAGCAAGCTGCTCTTTGCTCTTTTCACCGTGCTCAGCTTTCAGATCAGCCGCCAGATGTTCCCGACGGAAGTCGTTCGGGTGGCCATTAGATTTGCTGTTTTCACGCAGCGTTTCGAGTTTGGCACGGCGCTCGGCGATGAGCTTGTTTTCGTCCTGAGCGGTTTGATTCTGATCTGTCATTTGGCACCCGGTATTCTAGGGATCAATGTTAAATTCTGTTTGGTCTGCAAATATACATCGCGCAAGCTTCGCGTTGCGCTCCTACAGGATTCTTTTATCGTAGGAGCGCTTCAGCCAGCTCGCCTGGCTATGCGCGAAAAAGGTCAAAGCCCGGATTTCAAGCTCGCCTCGATAAACTGGTCCAGATCGCCATCCAGAACAGCCTGCGTATTACGCGTTTCAACGCTGGTGCGCAGATCTTTAATACGCGCATCATCGAGAACGTACGAACGAATCTGGCTGCCCCAGCCGATATCAGCTTTACTGTCTTCAAGCGCCTGAGATTCAGCACTGCGCTTCTGCAGCTCCAGCTCATAGAGCTTGGCTTTCATCTGCTTCATCGCCTGATCTTTGTTCTTGTGCTGGGAGCGGTCATTCTGACACTGAGTCACGGTATTGGTCGGCAAGTGCGTAATACGTACCGCTGACTCTGTCCGGTTTACGTGCTGACCACCAGCACCTGAGGCACGGTATACGTCGATGCGGAGATCGGCCGGGTTAATATCGATTTCGATATTGTCGTCGACTTCCGGAGAAACGAATACCGATGAGAATGAGGTATGACGGCGGTTACCCGAATCAAACGGGCTCTTACGTACCAGGCGGTGGACGCCTGTTTCAGTACGCAGCCAACCATAAGCGTATTCGCCCTGAACGTGAATCGTAGCACCTTTGATGCCTGCAACTTCACCTTCGGAGACTTCCATCAGCTCGCCTTTGAAGCCATGCGCTTCGATCCAGCGCAGGTACATACGCAGCAGCATGTTGGCCCAGTCCTGAGCCTCGGTACCACCCGAGCCAGCCTGAATTTCTACGTAGCAGTTGTTCTCGTCCATCTCGCCCGAGAACATGCGGCGGAATTCCAGAACTTCCAGCTCGGACTGAAGGCCATCCAATTCGCTTTTAACTTCGTCAACGGCATCTTCATCGTCTTCTTCGACCGCCATATCAAGCAGATCTTTGGCATCGCCGAGACCGCTATCCAGGGTATCGATGGTCTTAACGACGGCTTCCAGAGAAGACCGTTCGCGACCCAGCTCCTGCGCGCGGTCCGGGTCATCCCAGACATCGCCCTGAGCCAGTTCGTGTTCTACTTCTTCGAGACGCTCAACCTTGTTGGCGTAGTCAAAGATACCCCCTAAGCACGTCGGTGCGTGCCTGAAGGTCTTTAATCTGTTCGACGATTGGATTGATTTCCAAGGTGGGTACCCCTGTCGCTGTCTAACGTATGAAAATGACGCGGCATTTTACAGGAAAGACAGCGGGGTTTCATCCTGTGTGGCATAGAACCACACACTGGTTCCTGTGGGAGTGAATCAGCCGTAGGCTATTCGCGCTATTTGAAATGGGTAGGAGCGCTTAAGCCAGCCTGCCTGGCTATGCTCGACAGACTCAGGGTATCGCTCAAGCTTCGCGTTGAGCTCCTACAATATCGTGTGACGACCCTGTAGGAGGGAAGCTTCTTCCCGGCAGCGTGTCACCCGAGCCCCCTATCGGGGATAAGATCCCCTCCTACAAGTTTGCGCATGGAAGCTATTCACGAAGAATTAATCCTTGTTATTGCCATTGAGCGCATCAAACTGCTGCTTCACATAGTCCAACGTTGTATTCAGCGTCTGAATCAAAGAGTCGTTATACAGGAACTTAGCCTTCAGGCGGGCTTCCTGAGCATCCATACGGGCCTCAAGATCCGCACGGTCCTCTTCAACGGTTGTAATGTCCTGATCCAATGCTGACAGCTTGTTGGTAATGGTGCCGCTGCTGTTGTCGAGGAAGTTCAGCAGAATATCTTTCAGTTGATCACCAAAGCCGGTGATGTACGTGATGTCCCCGCGGTCACCAATATCACCACCGGTGATTTTAAGGCGGATACCCGACGCATCATCAATAGTGCCGTCGGCATCTTTACCGCGCTCACCATCACCAACACCGCGAACAAAACCAAACAGATCGGCAGCATCATTTGGCAAATCTTTTATCTCGACCGACGACTCAGCACCGGTACGGTTAGAAATAATACCGAACTTATTAAACGCGAACGATGAGGTATCATCTGTGTACTCAACCTTCACTGAAACGCCTTCTGCCTGAAGAGTCGCGTTGTCATTGATCGCTGTTTGCATGGCCGATGCCAGTGCCGATCCACTGATGTAGGTCGCCGGAAAATTCAGCTGAATCTCAGCCTCAACCCCATCCACTTCAATGGTGAAGCTGCTATTGTCCGCATCGAGAACGACAGGCGTATCAAAACCTGCTGATTCGTTGCCGATATAGAAACCGGGTGACGCCTTAACGTTGCCATCCACCGCACGCAGAAACTGCCCATTACCAGAAGCTTCAACACCATTAATTTTGCCCGCGACGTTCTGGCCTTTCGGAATTTCCTGACTGTAGATACTGACATCCTGCAGGCCAAGAAAAGCAATAGCATCCGCATCAAGCTCAGTGAACCCAACACGAGTGCCTTCACCACCAATCTGAATATTGAATGAGCCAAGGTCGCTGTCAGGGTCATAGTTGTAGCTGACAACCGGATCAAGGTCATAACCGAACTCACGACCGCTGCTCATACCGAAACCATCAAAACCATTCGTGCTGGTTTCGGCAGATAGTCCCAGTGACGTCGCCGCTGTACCACCGAGGTTGCTGACCTCAATGCTTGCCGCAGAGCCGAACGTGGCTGACGTTTTTACGCCCTCTTTCGAATTCGTCTCAAAGTACAGCTGACCAGAACCATCCACCGCAGCCGTAACATCAGCTGCCTGGTATTCACCTGTAGCGATCAAGGCTTCATCCAGCGCACTCTGGATAGCGACCAGATTCGACTGGCTATCGTTGCTACCAGATGTGCCGTCACCTGTAACATCCACATTAATGGCAGTTCCACCGACGGTAAGCGTAAAGCTGGCATTCTGACCTGGTGCCGAGAAATCAAAGCCAGTAGAAATATCACCAAAAGCTGATGTCTGAGCGCCACGCCCATCACTGACAACTTCAATAAATTCTTCGTGTCCGGTCGCCACCGTGCTGAGTTTCAGCCCGGTACCGTCCAGGGATGCAGTCACTACGCCTGCACCATACGCAGCATCCAACGCTGCCTGGACGTCAGCAACGTTGTCGCCAGAATCAGTATTAACAAGAATATCCTGCTCAACACCCGACACATTCAGACGGAACCCGGCGTTCGTTGTGGTGAAGTCGATATTGGCACTGATATCACGTGAACCGGTCGCTGTCTCGCCACCACGCACTACGCCCGCGAAATTAGGATCTGCACTTAAAGTCGCACTTAACTGATTCTGTATTTCAGTCGCCAGGTCATCACCCGTAAGGTAAGTGCCTGCGGGGATGGACACGAAACCATCCGAATCGATGCCATCCACCTGTACCTTAAAATTAACCGCAGCCGGAAAATCAACACCAGGGTCTTTGCCGTTGGTCTGGGCGCCCTGCGTCGCGTCCAGACCGAGCTGCGTATCCGTTACAGATGCACCAACAGAAGTAATCTCGATTGAGCTGGCTGCACCGACCGACGTCGTTTCAAATTTCAGATAACCATTATCATCGAAGGTGGCCAGTACCTGACCATTAAGAGCGGTCGAATCAATCGCCGTCTGAATCGCCTGCAAGGTATCATTGCGATCACCAAACACGCCGTCGCCGTTAAGATCCTGTCCCTGAGCATTTTGGTCGACAGTGACAGCGACCGGGCCAGAACCGTCCACATCAAGACTGAAAGTCGCGTTATTCGCCTGAAAATTAATACCGGTTTCGGGATTAATAAAGCGACTTCCAGCATCAGTAGTGGCACCACGCCCTGCAAACGCAGCTGCGTTCAGAGTCGTCAGCTCACCACCTTCGTAGGTACCGCTACCCAATGCACTGAAGCCCAGTGTATTAGCCGTGTTTCCGCTTACTGACTTGATGTAAACCTGAGAATCAGCTCCATACTTATTCGACGTGATCGAGAAGTTATTGCTGCTAGTGTTGAAATCCACCGATACCGAGTGGCCGAACTGAACCAGGGTATCGTTACTGTTGATCTGCAACGCCAGCTCTGCGGCCAGATCATCACCTGAGGTGTAATCACCATGCGTCAGATTTACGGTTGCATCTTTGCCATTCACATTAATAGTGAAACTGTCGTTACTGCTGTCGACAGTCACAGGAGACGCAAAATCCAGCAGTCCGAGAGACGCCGATGTATATTTTGCCTGCGTCGCCAATTGCGTGATTTCTACGCCATACGTGCCTGACTTCGTATTAATAGAGTCGTTGACATAGGTAATCTGGCTATCACTGGTGATACCTGATTTCGCCAGAATACCAACAATAGATGAGCGTTCTTCATTAATCGCTTTGCGGAACACCGATGGGTCGTACTCGAGCAGATAATCGTTGTTCCGGTCGGTATTCACGCCCAACTCGGTGAGCGAGCGGTATTCACCACTCAGGCCTGCAATCGGCTGAGAGATCAGCGAGCGAATCTGGCTCTGCATGGTGCGGATGGTTGAGTCACCCAGCAGCAGGCCTGCCTGCTGACTATCAGTATCAAACGAGGAAAGATCATCTACAAATTGTTTCAGGTTGTTGTAGGCATCAACAAAACCCTGAATATTCTCACTCAATTTATCAGTATCGGGAGACACACCAATACTGACCTGAGTTCCTACATCTGCACTTTTCAGATTAATCGTAACGCCTTTAATGACCTCATCGACATTGTTACTTTCGCGAGTGATCGTCAGGCCATTCACGCTGAGCTGCGCATTCTCACCGCGACTGGTCTGCTCGAGATTATCAGGACCAGCCTGAAGTTCATTAAACGCCATCGACGCCAGACCATTGGTCAGCAGGTTGCCACTATCATCACGCGCTTCAATCCGCATGGCGTTGCTGGAGCCCGTGTCGTCGCTCGTCATCAGAAGACGAAAACCCACACCGTCGTTGATAATGGATGCTCTTACGCCCATATCGGCGTTATTAATCGCATCACGAATACCACTCAGAGTACGGTTTGATTCATCAATGGTAATAGTACGGGTTGGACGATCCGTGTTGACGTCCTGGCCCGTGACATCGCCAGTCACCTCATCGTAGTTGTTAGTGCCGAAGCTGAACGTCAGCTCACCTGTTCCAACGATTTCATCAAAACTGTTGAATGTACCCGTTGCCAACGAGTGAGACTTTGCCGTGTTAAGAACTTCAACACTGTAATTACCCGGATCGGCCGTGGTCGACGTGGTAACCGTCAGAATATCTTCGTTGCTGGAAGTGGCGAGGGTCGCACCTGCCGCACTGGGCGACGCGAGATTGTTGACCGAAGACTGCATGGTAGACATCAGGCCTTTGATTTCACCATAGGCCGTAATCTTGGCTTCGATCAGCTCCTGGCGACGGTCAAGACGAAGTTCACTGACTTCTCTCTCAGCGCCAATGATCTGCTCGACGAGGTCGGTGGTCAGTACACCTGAGCCCAAACCTAACGATTCTATCGATGCCATACAATCCTCTTGCCGCACATTGCGGACATAAAAAAACCCACACTCACCTTATCGGCCAGTGCGGGTCTCTTTTTAGAGCGGTTTACTTAACCGTTACACTTGCGCACTGAACAATAAAGATGGCTCTTCATCATTCAATTTCTGCGCCAGCTCAAGGGCCAGCTCGCTGGGGATCTGACGAATCAGTTCCGCAGAAGCTTTATCATAGACGCTGATAACCGTCTTACCGCTGTTTTCATCCAGTTTGAAGTCCAGAGTCCGTTCTGTCTGTTGCACGTATTCATTGATACGGGAAACAGCGTCACGCACTTTGTCTGAACTCACCTCTGCCCGGGCTTCGGTACCCTGCGGCAATTCCTTGCCGCTGGTAGCGCTGATATCAGCGCTGACGTTGACCTTAGCAGACTGACCCTGGGTGACGCTGACAGTGGACGCCGCAGCGGACTTATCCATCATGTTATTTCTCAGCTCGTTCATAATTCACCTCGTTGGTATCTGAGTCAGCAAAGATGGGCTGAATAGCCAGCCCATCTTACCGGTTACCTTATCCCAGCAGAGACAGTACCTGCTGACCTGCGGCGTTGGCCTGAGCCAGTACCGAGATACCAGCCTGCTGCAGTACCTGAGTACGTGACAGCTCGGCGGTTTCGGCCGCAAAGTCGGCATCCTGAATCCGTGAGTTCGCAGCATTCAGGTTCTCAGAGGTCACCTGCAGGTTGCTCACTGTGGATTCGAGACGGTTCTGAATCGCACCAAGGTCGGCTCGCTGGCTCGCCACCTGACCGATCGCATTGTCGATCGCGGTGATAGCTTCCTGAGCGCCTTCGAAGGTAGAGATGTCGATGTCAGCCAGGAACTGACCATCTTCACCGCCGCCGTAAGTACCTGTCGCCAGACCGATTGCATCCAGTTCAGAGTTACCGTTCGCACCACCTTCCAGAGTGAACTCTTTCGCAGAAGACAGTGAGATCGAACCGTAAGTGGTCTCGTAAGCCGCAGCTTCCGCAGAAGTACCGCCGCCTGCTACAGAGCCCTCACCGAAGGTTGCTTCACCGATACCGTCGACGCCAGCATCCAGACCCAGCACTGCACCGATAGAGGCGCTTGAGCCAGACTTATCGTCGATTGCGATGGAGACGTTACGACCATCTGCTGCAGTCAGCGTCAGAGACACACCGTTGTCTTCAGCTACCACACCTGTTTTACCAGAGTTCTGGTTAATCAGGTTCAGTGCGTCAGCACGTGCACGGTCAGAGTCCAGGTTACCGCCACCATCAGTCTGCAGGGTTACCGTACCGACTTCTACACCGTTGATGTAGATACCAGCCTGATCACCCTCTTCGAACTGAGTCAGGTCAACGTTAGTGCCGTCGCCACCAACCACTTCGGTCGCGTTAACTTCAGCAGATACGCCGGTCTCGTCAGATACTTTGTTGATTGCTGCTGCAATCGCGATCGCTGACTGAGACTTCTCAGAAGAGAGGATCTTAGAGCCATCAGACGATACAGTTGCAGAAGAAGTATCCGCATTCACATCCGCGCCACCGATGGTTACGCCGTTGATCAGCAGGTCACCGTCTTCAAGACCGTTCACACCTGTGTAGTCTTCAGAAGCGCTGTTACCGCTAAAGAGCTCGCCACCAGTCGTTGGATCAGACAGAGTAACGTTTACGTCTTTGCCATCGTCAGAGTAGAACTTCAGTTCGCCCGACAGATTCAGAGCGTTTTCTCCAATATCTGTAGTACCGCCTTCAGCGACTGTAATGGTCTGGCCGCTGGCGTTCTCAGTTTCCAGGCTAACCGTGTTAGCGCTGTAGTTACGGATAGTCAGTGATACTTCGCCGCTGTCTGCGTCGTAAGTTGCTGATACATCCATATTGGCTGTAGAGAAGTCAGTACCGTTGATGTCATCAGCCAGACCTTGCAGCGTGAAGTTACCATCGCTGTCTGGAGTAGCCGTTACATCGATATCAGTACCACCCGCCGAGAAGCGCAGCTGCTCACCAGATTCAAGAGCCGAGTCTGTAATGGTCAGGTTAATCTCTTCGTAGGCGCTGACACCGCTCACACCGTTAATGGTGCTTGCCAGTTCTGCAACCGTTGAGCCTGCCTGCAGAGGCGCAGCAGGTGATGCATCAACACCGCCAACACTCACAGAAAGGTTCGTTTCAGCGGTAGTTGTCAGTACATCACCAGCAGAAGAACTATCCGTCACAGTACCCGCTGCACCCAGCAGTTCAGTACCAGCGTCAGTCAGAGTTACGTCAACCGCTTCACCAGTTGCAGACGTTGATGCGAAGGCCAGCTCACCAGTCAGAATGGTCCCATTTGCGCCTGTTGAGATCGTAGTACCGTCGATGGTTACTGCACCTGCAGTCGTACGATCGGCAGTCAGCTGGGTGGCAGTTTCGTTGCGGAATGTGAAGGTCACATCACCGCCAGTACCGTCCAGTTCAGCATTGAGGAAACCTGTTGCGCCCAGGTCCGCAGCAAAGTTACCAGCGTTCAGCTGATCAACCACGCTTTCCGCACGGAGAATCGCAGAAGTACCAGAAACGTTTACAGTCACGCCACCGATGTCAAACGAGTCACCCGCATCCAGACCCGAAAGCGTCATGGTGCCCTGCTCGTAGAAGTTAACATCGATACCCGCAGTCGTTGCCGCAGTCTCAGCAGCATCTGCATATGCAGCGATGTCCTGGTTACCCGCATTCGAGTAAGTAACCGCAGTTGTACCCTGAACAATCGTCAGAGATGCACCACTGTCGGTGATCTGTGCTGCAGTTGCCGTAGTCGTTACGGTAGTTGTCACAGAACCAGTGGTTTGCGAAATGAAGGTACCGCCGGAGTCAGCACGCTGCAGAGTGTTCGCCAGCGAACCGCCGCCCACAGTAGAGGCAGAGGTAGTGTCAGCCACTTTAGAAGACACAGAGACTGCTTCAGCTCGGTCGTATGTACCCGCAGTCAGACCCGCGTTTGCCAGGTCGCCACGGCCAGTGCCGTTACCACCAGATACTTCAATGGTTTTCTGGTCGCCGTCAGCAATCAGAGTGTAACCACCTTCGTAGGTGTTGCTGTATGTGGTACCAGACTGCAGCGTCGCACCGCCAGACAGACCGGTTGCCGCAGCAAAGGTATCCTGGTCAAGGCCAGTCAGTTCAGTGGTATCGAAGCTCAGAGTGATGTTCCGGCCGTCTTCAGCAACCAGGTTTACACCCGTCGAACCGTTTTCAGTATCAACCGCACGAACACCAGTCTGTTCAGCAACCGCGTTGATTGCCTGCGTGATCGCTGCACGGGATTGCGCCGTATCGGTCGTTGTAGAGAAAGAAATGTCTACGCCGTTCAAAGTGAAAGTACCGGAACCCGCGGTGCCGCTCATCTCACTACCACCAGCAACGTTTTCATTTACCTGAGCGGTAACGCCAGTTTCGTCGCTGTAACGGTTAATCGCTGCTGCTTTAGAAATCGCAGAAGCGACATTGTTAGAGACAGAAGAAGTGTCGTCTTCTGCACGGGAAGCGGCAATCGCAACACCGTTAAGAACCAGGTCGCCGTTTTCCAGAGCGTTGTCAGTACCACGCGCTGAAAGACCTGACTGAGAAGAAGAACCCAGCTTGTCAGCAGTCAGCTCACCGATAGAGATATCAACCGTCTGACCAGCGTTAGCGCCAACCTGGAAGGTTGCAGAGAAAGAACCGTCCAACAGTTTACGACCGTTGAAGTCAGTTTCTTCTGCAGTACGCGAAATCTCAGAAACCAGCTGATCAACCTCAGCCTGGAGAGCTTCACGGTCAACGTCAGAGTTAGTGGCGTTAGCAGACTGAACCGCCAGCTCACGAATACGCTGCAGAGATTCGTTAATAGAACCCAGTGCACCTTCAGCAGTCTGTGCCAGAGCAATACCGTCACCGGCGTTACGTACGGCTACATCCAGACCTTTGATCTGAGAAGTGAAACGGGTAGAAATCGCCAGACCAGCAGCGTCGTCTTTCGCGCTGTTGATTCGGAGACCAGAAGACAGGCGCTGCAAGGCCTGCTGGTTCGCCGACTGGGATTTGTCCAGGTTACGCTGAGCGTTCAGCGAGGCAATGTTGGTATTAATAATTTGAGGCATGGTGTTTCTCCTGTACCTACTTCTATTGGAACCGGCATCACCTTCGACGCTTTTCGGCTCCGCCTGACTTTGTCATAGGGTTTAACGGCGCCCCCGTAGAGTTCTTTAGAAGTTTTTTTCAACAAAGTGAGGGGCATATGCGACACCCTTTTGACACCCTCGCAACACCCCTGCTAACCCACTGATATATATAGAAAATTATTTTTGACACTCACCAAATCTGGCATTAAAAAAGTTTGTTACGAAATGTTTTTCTGTGCTCTTCCTGCAAGTCTGCTCCCCCCTTCAGGTGGCATGATCTCTGCTACTTTCTCTGTTCAATAAGGAGAAATGGCATGACACACCCACGAGCCGCCGGTGCTATGGCGCTGAAAGACAAAAATCTGGCGTACTTTAAGAAGAAGCACCCTGCTCTGTATCAAACTGCGTTGCAGGAAAGCTTCAGTAGACTGACGCTGAATATTGATGGCGATACAGGTAGCGTCGATCTTTGGCACGACAAACAAAGTTTGTATCAAGGTGATGCGCATGCCTTTGCAGATAGAGAAGTTGACGCATACAAAGACAACTTCGGCCCCGGACAATCAATAGCCACCATACTGCCACCCAGTCCGGGGGAGATTGGCTTTCATCGTTTCTTCTCTAAACGTATGCACGCTCTGACGGATCAGATCCCGGACGATGCAGACCTGACCCAGAATTACACCATTCCCGATTTCTATCCCATGATCGTATTCTTTGGCTGTGGCCTGGGTATCCATATCGAAAGAATGATCCGGGAAAACCGAATTCTTAACGTCATCATTTTCGAGCCAGATCCTGAGTACTTCTTCGCCAGCCTCTATGTCACTGACTGGGAAGATCTATTCCGCGAGTTTGAAAGGAAAGGCAATAAGATCGACATACTCGTCGCCAACGGCGGAGTCGCTCCACCGGAGGTGTCTTCTCCCGCACTCTGGAACCTACTGATCAACTACGGCCCGAGCTTCCCGCTGTGCGCTCTCTTTTATAATCACATAAGCAGTGCGCCCTATAACCCCATAGTCAAACGTATACAGGGGGATATGCACTTCTTCCTGAATCAGTGGGGCTACTATGACGATGAAATAAATCAGCTTAACAATGCTCTGCATAATATTGGCGCAGGCGTGCCACCTATGTCTTACGACCAGATAGATACCACTCTACCAGCGGTTATCGTCGGCGGTGGACCATCCTTTGATATGCGGGTTGAAGAAATTAAGCGCCATCGCAATAAGATGTTACTGATCTCGTGCGGAACATCGGTACACAGCATTATTGCTGCCGGACTCATGCCCGATATACACGTTGAAATTGAATCGCACATGTTGACGTACGATCATCTTTCAAAAATCGAGCATCCAGAATTCTTTGAAAATACGTTGCTGGTTGGCGCCCTACAGCTGCCTCCCCAGGTATTTAGCTTATTCAGACACGGTTACTACTTTCTGAAAGACTCAACGGCGCTGGGAAATATGTTCGGCAGCCAGGAAGAAATCGTACACAGAGCGACGCCAACCTGCACCAACACCGGCGTGGCCGTAGCAACTCACCTTCAACTTAAAAGCGTCTTCCTGTACGGCATGGACTTCGGCTTCCCGGAGAAGAATCAGCATCACTCGAAGAACAGCATCTACTTCAGCGATAAAATGAGTGACTCCATCAAAGAAGGGGTTAAACGTAATCTGGAGAAATTGGTCGAAACCGAATCAGTTCATGGCGACCCTATGTACACTTTTCCAATGTACAACACCTCAAGGATGAGTATTGAACAACTGACAAAGCACCGCACACTGCACCAGCAAACACAAAGCTACGCATGTTCAGAAGGCGCAAAGATCGCCAACACTGAATATCTTACACCGGATGCCGTAGATGACTTCTTCGCTACACGTGAAGACATCGCTTCAACCGAATTTCTGAAGGCACTCAAAGGTACACCCTTCACACAGAAGCAGATGCGCGAGAAAATCGACGAGCTCGGTGCTTTCCTGAAAGAAATCAGCCGCTCATTCAGTGTGTGCTTAAATTCTCTGAAATCGACCGAACCTGAAGACGTATTTCGTGTGTGCCACACGATCAACCTGAATCTACTGCAACAGGTCTTCCCTAAGTATGGCCTGACCGCATACTTCATACGCGGTTCAATATGGCATTACCTGAATATCGGGTGTGCTCACTCACTTTCGATAGAAAATAAAGCCAGCCGGGATAAATTTATTACTGAATGGAAGAGTAACTTTGGGAAATTTCTTGAAGATCTACCGTCTCATTACGACAGTATTACGTCTAAGCAATACCCGGATACTGCAGACCCATGGGTTCGCAACGATATCGTTTCTAACGAGCATCTATACGCCGAATGATTCGTTTCGAAGATCAATAATACCTGTGTGTGGTAACACACATGCAGGCGCAATCGGTGGCAAAGCACAGTAGACTTTTCGTCCTGCGGCTAACGCCACCACCATCGCGTAACTGTTTAATCCGACAACATACGTCGCCTCTGAGATCGCATGTGACAATGAATCTTCCGTGTTTACAGAAACTCTGAACTCTACACACTCAGTAAGAGCGTCGTACTTACCGGGAGGGTCAGAAGGATGAGGGCGAATCACAATGTTGCCGACATTAGCACCGGTCTTTTTAAGAGCGGAGAGAAAAAACTCGAAGGCTGAAAACTCGCCGGGATTTAGTGAACCGGATTGCATATCACCCCATTGCTCCCGCACAGGCTCCATCAAAAACAGAACCGTGCCAGACTCTGTTACTGAACTGATCTCCGCGACCTGATCCTCCAGGTACCTACCCGGCATGATTCGTATACAAGCACCAGGAAACTCTGAAGCTGCCACAGCCTGAGCCTCATTATCAACCACCCAAAGCTCATCAATATCTGCCTGGCCATCCGCCTGATAGTTCAGTCTCGGACGATAATTCACCCAGTGATCCAGCACAGCGAATACAGGAATTGCACGCTGTCGGGCGAGATACATCACATTCTTTTCGATTTCAGTTGCCCAGCCTGTGCCCGAGATAATCCAGTCCACCCTCTGAGCCAGCGCCTCTGTATCGTCGATGTTTTCGAATTGATTCAGCAGCCCAAGACGATCTGCTATTTTTTTAGCGGGGCCATGCAGAGATAGAATGATATCAATATCAGAAAAATCGCCTGCCGTAATCCAATGCAGGATCTGATTCGCCGCACCCGCATCGTGAGCGACAATGCCACAACGCCCCGCAGGAAAATCAGTCATAGGAGAATCTGGCGAAATGCAACATATCGAAAGCAACGCCTTCAACTAATTCATGCTGTACACGAATACCATCCGGGACCATATCACTCTTACGAATAACCCCCAGCATGGCCTTGTTACAGCCTAGGGTGCCTGCAGTCACCTTACGCAAACCAGGCAACGAAAGCACCTTATCCATCACCATTAACCAGGCTGTAGAACCAGCACCGGGAGCCGATGTTTCACCGATCAGGATTCCCATATCAGCCGTGCCATGACGTTGATTGAAATGAACCGTCATCGTGCCGATATGGCCGTGAATTTTATGCTTCACAGCAAGAAATACCGAGTTACTCCGGCTTACGGAATCAAAGAACTCACGACAACTGGCTTCATCATGATTCATAAATCTCTGATTACTGAACCTGACCAGTTCCTTATTGTTCAACCAACCAATATATCGCTCTGAAATATCATCCAGAGTAAAAAGACAAACTTTCAAGTCATCCTTTTCAATCGGCAGTATGGATTTGAAGTCATTACTGAACATGGTTACGCCTTACCGACTCATCTCGACCTTGTGTGCCCACACCTTATGGAAAGCACGGATAATCAGATCGACATCCGATTCGGTCAGATCATAAGTACACATTCCGAAACCCAGATACGTACGGTCATTCATATCCTCTGCGACCGGACATATTCCCTTCTCGTAGGAAATATCCTGCCTGGTGAACTCAGCACTCCAGGGAAATCCACTCGTACCGTAAGCTGTTTTCTGCTGATACATAGGCAAAAGATGCAGGTTCTGATACTGCGTCGCAAGAATCACACCCTCGGCTTTCAGCGCTTCAGCAATTTCAAACTTACTGACACCCGCGACATCCGGGTCGACCAGAAGTGGAAATACGTAGTACACGTGGGTATTCCCATCGGCAACATACGGCACTGACAGCCCCGGCAGCTCACAAATACCCGCCGCCAATCGTTCGGCCAGAGCGCGACGGGACTCAACCAGCCCATTTAGCTTCTTCAACTGCTCCATGCCAATCGCGCACTCAATTTCTCCCAAGCGGAAGTTATAACCAAGCATGTTATTGATCGGCATAGCCTCCCGGTCAGGCAACACGGCTTCTGCATGATTGCGTATCAAGCGGACACGCTCCGCGAGTGCATCATCGTTGGTAACAACGACACCCCCCTCACCGGTATGAATATGTTTGTGGTAATTCAGACTATAACCACCAATATCCCCCAGGGTGCCCGCCCATTTTCCTTTGTACTTCGCGGCGGGTGCCTGCGCGGTATCGGAGATAATTTTCAGATTAAACTCATCAGCAATGG
Source organism: Oceanospirillaceae bacterium (assembly GCA_002724925.1). Lineage (GTDB taxonomy): Bacteria > Pseudomonadota > Gammaproteobacteria > Pseudomonadales > Oceanobacteraceae > Thalassolituus. Next base: position 16,779 of record PBQA01000029.1, on the reverse strand, counting down.
CTCGAAGCGCCTCCATATCGGCCGACTGCCCAAAAATATCGACGGCCATGATAGCCCGGGTTTTTTCTGAAATATTTCTCCGCACCGATTCTGGATCAAGGTTAAATGTTTGCGGATCGATATCTGCAAATACCGGGATGGCATTCCAATGTAGGATGGCCGTCGCACTGGCACACATAGTCCATGGCGTTACGATAATTTCATCACCCGGTTCGATATCAAGAGCACCCACCGCAGCGATCAGACCTGAGGTCCAGGAGTTGACCGTGATAGCGTGCTTAACACCAAAGTAGTCAGCGCACTGTGCCTCGAACGCCTGTACCTTGCTGCCGCCATAAAAATCGTCGTGCCAGCAACCCAGAAACTGAGACAGAACACCACTTTCCATAACCTTCTGCACAGCATCCTGCTCTTCTTTGCCAAGGCTGTTATAACGCGGAAACTCATGCGTAATAACAGGCGCGCCACCCTCAAGAGCAAGGGTTTCTGAACGCATGGCATCCAGTAATTCGTTTGTATTAGTCATCTACTCGTTCCAGAATCTGTTCTATCAAACGTTCCGTTTCTACCGCCTGCTCCGCAGCCCGATAATCAATAGGGCCAGACTGACTGAGCAGTGCGAGATCTATCACTTCAGATATGGCTTTTTCCATCACTGGAAGATATCCACCGGAACATGCGATTTCTTTACCCAAACGCTTATAGCCGGCAAACTCCGGGCTTTCTTCAACCCTCCGTTCGCTCCAGCGAAGCCCACCATCAAGCATACGGAATTCGCCTTTATCAGTCAGAAACGTCAGCTCAAACTGAGCGAAATCATCCGAGTCCGTACTATTTAGAGAACAGCGTATTCCACGATCAGACATCAGGACCATATCGATATCAGGATCATCCTTACGTGCGTTGCCTGGGCGAACCGCAGCCCACTCTGGGCTCAGCACGCCGACCACACCCGCCAACAAGTCCAGAAGGTGAGAGCCGTTATTGCGTATGCCCTTGTTGTACACCGCGGTGACCGCTTTAAGCGAACCCGGCCATTCTGCACTCTTGGTTTCCAGACCATTTTTAAGCTCAGCCAGCACTGAATCCCAACGGCGACTGTAATTAACAATCAAGGCGATATTATGCTGCCTGCATTTATCCAGTAACGCCTGACTCGTATCTGCAGAAGCCGATACAGGTTTCTCAAGAAATATTACTTTCGGTCTGAAGCGAAATACATCCTCAATTGAGCTACTGTGCACGGCGGTTGGAGTACAGATACTGACAATATCAAATTCACATTCAGCTGGTATTTCTTCGCACCCCGGGTACGCTTCACTGACTGACCAACGTTCTGCAAATCTCTCCGCAATCTCAATATCAGGATCGACGCAAGCAGCGAGTACGACATCGGATCGCTTACTGTAAGCACCGGCATGCGACAGCGCGTGCTCTTCCGTCGAGCGCTTTTCATCGAACCCGCCTGCGATTCGTCCACATCCAACAATAAGGACAGACAATGGCGTCGTCATACTGACTTCTCTACCGCCCGCAACAACATAAAGGCTTCCGCATATTCCACACCAACAGATGCGCCCCGAAGGCCGGCTAACTGACGTATATTCTGATATGAGCGGGTATGGGGGTACTCACGCATCTCTGAGTCGTACGGTGCGAGTGCCGACATTTTTTCCTCAATGGTGGCAGTTATATCTATCCAATAATTCGGCACAAACGTTTCATTCATTGACCATTCGGTACTGGAAAGAACCTCAAATGAAAGAATACGTTTTAAGGCAGGCAAAGAGTCCGGCTGGGGACGACATGCTGTCATGACCGCCTGAGCAGTCACGCGATGATCAATATTCAAATCACCCCAAAAGTGGGTATAAACAATTGAAGGGTTTAAGCGACGGATATGTGGCTCAAGGCTCTGTACGACATCCAGTAATGGCACAGAATCCAATTTATTATCAGGCCAGTCTAAAAAGATCCGTTCTGATATTCCGAGCGCATCGGCGCAATTGTTTGCGGCCAAACGGCGTTGCGTAATATCAGCCTCTTCACGAGAGGCTTCGCCATCTGCCATAAACAAAACATGAACCTGATCACCTGCGGCAGTATGCCTGGCTATAGTGCCACCACACCCAAGAACTTCATCATCGGGATGGGCAGCAACAACCAACACAATCTCACTCATCAAACGCCTCCCATTGCACGGGTGTACCCCGGCTTACTGAATCACTTAGCGCACGGCCGATGACATCATCGTAATATTTAGGCGCCAGACCGAAACCGGGACGAATACGACGGATATCATTCTCTCTGACAATATGGCCCGCGGGCAGATCTTTAACAAAGTACAAAGACCGGCGGAATCGGCGGTTCGGCTCTTCAGCTTTTTGTCGGGTATAAGCCTCACTACCCAATGCAGCCCAGGCGTTATTTGCGTCCTCGACTAACTGCTTCAACTCGTGCGGCTCAATAGAGAACTCACTGTCCGGACCTTTGTCTTCCCGGCTCAGGGTAAAGTGTTTCTCGATCACACTCGCGCCTAAGGAAACAGCAGCCACGGAAGCGACGGTTCCTAACGTATGATCAGACAACCCAACGGTAACGCCAAACTCTTTCTCAAGGGTGGCCATCTGGCGGATATTCGCCTGCTCCATCGGCGCTGGATAGCTACTGATGCAGTGCAGCAACACCAGATCCTTGCAACCAGAAGCGCGCGCGGCATCTACCGCCTCTTTCACTTCTTCCAGGCTCGCCATTCCCGTCGACATGATCAAAGGTTTACCGGTGGCTGCAATACAGCGAATTAATGGGATATCAGTCAGCTCAAACGACGCGACTTTGTATGCAGGCGTATTTAGCGATTCCAGAAGCTCTACAGCCGACTCATCGAACGGCGTAGAAAACAAAGTAATACCTCGCGCCTTTGCATGATCGAACATGGCCTTATGCCATTCATAAGGCGTTTCGGCCCACTTATAGAGGTCGTAAAGCTTGTAGCCATCCCACAAACCACCATGAATCTGAAAATCAGGTAAATCGCAGTCGATGGTCATGGTGTCTGCAGTATAAGTCTGAATTTTGACTGCGCTGGCCCCTGCATCAGCGGCCGCATCAATGGTCTGCAACGCTTTTGCGAGATCGCCGTTATGATTAGCAGACACCTCAGCAATAATATACGGCTTGAAAGAGGCGCCTATCTTTCGGCCTGAAATAGAAAACGTCATGGCTTCTCTCTCTGTTTTACTTCGGATGTTGATCTTTCTGAACCTGTTAAAGAAATAACAACGCTCGCTTTCAGTTCGCCCTCATGTAATTCGGCATCCGTGTAGCGCAGAATGTACTGGCCAGAACGACTGAACGCATGAGGGTAACCATCGGCATCCAGCATACGTATGAAATCATAAAGTATCTCAGGGGAAGCACCGTTCGGAATTTCACTCTCCTCCGGTGTACGACGCTTAAACACAACGACTTCACCCGTCTGATCTTCAGGTTCAGGTTGCTCAACAATCATTGAGCGAATGATATCCGTCGATAACTCCCCCACTCTTCTGTAGATCTGTTCTGCCGTGCCACTCAGGGATAAGCCCCGTTTCGCATAAACAGGCCCGGCATCCATAGCCTCGACCATTCGGAACGCAGTAAGCACCGTTTCCTGATGACCGCGAAGAATCAAATTCTGCAATGGGCTGCCACCTCGCCCGTAGGGCAGGTCCGTCATATGGAAGCACACGCACTCATGCTGCGCCCATACGCTTTCGGGCACATGATGACTCCAGTGCAAGAAAAATATATAACGCGGAGACTCGATCTCCCTGACAGCTTCGAGCAATTCATCAGGCGTCGATACCCAGTACCAATCGCCTTCGTACTCTTCCTTCAAAGTTTCAAACGAGGTTCGATGCCACTCTTTATTGCTCGCAATAATATATGCAGACGCAATATCAGTACTCATAGCGACGTCCTCCTGTTTTCTGAAAGCCCGCTCGTTTGAATACTTTCCGCGAGGCAAAATTACCGGGAGCAACATCGGCGCAAAAACGTGTTTCGGGATAACGACTTACAAGCGCTTTCAATGCGTTAACAGCAAGCTTCCGCCCGCGAAAGTTCCGGCTGATAAGGATAGATACTTCTGAGCTACCTAAAGAGCTACCTACAGAACTACTTTTAGAACTAGTTACAGCGCCATCCACTCGCACGTAGCCCGCCTTCTCTCCGTTAAATAGAACGATATACAGGCTAACCGAAGCGTCAGACATAACACCTTGATACCAACGTCTGTGTTGCGACCAGCGCGGCAGTTGTGGCGTACGGAAAAAACGACGGGCTCCGGGTTGCTTCTGCCAACGATAGAAATCCCGCATGTCACTCACTATCGCGGAGCGCAGAGTCATGCCTTCCGGCTTTGTGTTTTCAACGGCCTGGATAACACACCGACTGCCACTCTTCTCAATGAGGTTGGCTGAGCTATCCTGCATACTCTGACGCACCTCATCAGATTCAACAAGACTTCTGAACGCGGAGGTATCAAAACTGCCAGCTGTGCCAGAGTAGTCTGCTACGACTTTTACCAGGCCATTATCTTCAGCATAACTGGCCTGGGGTTTCTGATTATCAGCAACAATCACCAATGCAGTAGGCAATCTCATAGCGACCCGTTCCCACAGAGAACCTCCAGATGCACCAATACAAACATCGTGAGAGCGATACAGGCCTGCCATATCGTCGCAGTGATCAATTAAGTTCACCGAAAATGGATATTCGCTGCTCTGACTACGAGACTGAATACGAGAAAATGCAGGAGATGACTGACTCAAAAGCACGGTAAAACTTAGCTTATTGACGAAGTCTTCGCTGGCCAATGCATCGAGAATATCAGCACTTAGACCACGATGGTCGTATCCGCCCAGATTAAGTAAAACCCGCTGAACTCTTCTGGAAGAACTGCAAGGTTCAGCAAAAAACTCCTCACGGATAAGATTAAAACCAGAGCCAGAGAGTACCTTTTCAGAACGAATATACTCTTGATAATCTGAAGCAACGGCGCCTGGTCTTGGGTCAAGAAGTAAGTCAGCACTGACTTTCCGGTGCGGCCAGTCTTCGATTAAAAGCAAACAATAGCCCGCGCGTTTAATTGCCGAGATCCATGGCTCACCGTAGCCGTAATGATCGACGACGATCCAGTCAAGCTGATAGCCCGCCACTGTACTTAAAAAGTACCGGGCCTCAGTCTCCTGCTGACTTGTTTCGTATTCAGCTTCAATTGCTACCGATGATTGCTGACAGCCATATTCCAGCGAAGGAAGCCTGATAATCCGGATACCAGTCGCATTGATTCGCTTCTCAAGAGCAGCATCGATATCAGAAACAAAAAAGCAAACCTCATGCCCCTGCGTCATGGCTGCACGTGCCAGAGTCAGGCAGCGCATTACATGCCCTGTACCTACTCTCTCTGATGCATCGCAACGAAACGCAATTTTCATGCGTTACCCCAGAATTGCCGGAGCCATCAGTTCTGCTCTCGCCCAATCATCTGGAGTATCAATATCCTGAACCCGCCATCGAGGAATGACGAACGCCTGAGAATGCGGAGCAAAAATAAGATCGCCATCCATCCAGGCTTTGGCGTGGCCCCAGTAGAATTGTCCTGCATCGTGATACGCCACCGGTAGATCCTGGCTGCGCTTTTCAAAGTTTTCTGGCCAGAACATCTCGACAGAATGATCATCTTCTACCTGAAAGGAGCGGAAGATCGGCGCCGCAAACTCTGTTGCGGTAAAACAATACATGCTGTCTGTGCGCTTAAACTGCTTATAAGAAGCCTCTAAATCGTCTGCTGAAATAAAGGGGGCGGTTGCGTAGATACAACAAACATCAACAGGGGCCTCGCCTTCGTCAATAAGAGTATCGATTGCATGCGCAATGACCGGAATCGTGGCCGTATGATCATCCGACAGATACGCCGGGCGCATAAACGGAACTTCAGCTCCGAGTGTGCGGGCTATTTCAGCAATTTCATCGTCATCGGTAGAGACAATAATACGGTCGAACAATCCACATTGAATCGCTGCATCAATCGACCAGGCGATCATCGGTTTACCCGCAAAATGCTTAATGTTCTTTCGTGGAATCCGCTTACTGCCACCGCGAGCGGGTATCACAGCGATCCGACTCATATCAGAACGTCCTCCAAAACGTTAGCTACCGTGTTCTGCTGTTCTTCTGTCATTCCGTGAAATAACGGGATACTGATCGCTTCTGTGTAATATTTCTCGGCCGCAGGGAAGTCCCCCATCGCAAAGCCACGAGCAGCGTAATACGGCTGCAAATGCACCGGAATATAATGCAGATTAACGCCAATGCCCGCCTCACGGAGTTCCTTAAATACCTGCTTCTGCGATTTCTTAATCAGATCAGGTTTAATTCTCAATATGTACAAATGCCAGGCCGATACTGACCACTCGGCCTGGTACGGCAACGTCACCGGCAGGCTACTCAATAGCGAAAAATATCGTTCAGCCAGTGCGCGTCGTTGCTCAATAAACTGACTCAGGCGCTGCATCTGACTAACGCCCAAGGCCGCCTGAAGGTCCGTCATGCGATAGTTAAAACCAAGCTCCTGCTGCTGGTAATACCAATCACCATCGGGCTCTTGAGTCATCAAAGCTGGATCACGGGTAATGCCGTGCGAGCGCAACCGCGCCATAGTATTCGCCAGCTCCTCATCCTGAGTCACTGTCATACCGCCCTCACCCGTCGTAATAATCTTTACTGGATGAAAGCTGAAGACAGTAATATCAGAGTAACGGCAATTCCCTACCGGCAAACCGGCATAATCTGCCCCTATCGCATGAGAAGCATCTTCAATGACTTTGAAATTAAAACGTTCTGCGAGGTCAGCGATGGCCTTCATGTCGCACGACTGGCCAGCTAAATGAACGGGGATCAGCACATCAGGTAAAGTACCCGCCTGCTCAGCCTCAACGAGCTTTTCGGTCAGAGCCTCGATACTGAGGTTGTAGGTCTGGCTATCGATGTCGACAAAATCAACGTCAGCACCGCAGTAAAGAGCACAATTAGCAGAAGCAACAAAGGTTACCGGGCTGGTCCAGACTCGACGTCCCCTGCCTACTCCTAAGGCCAGACAAGCGATATGAAGTGCAGAGGTAGCACTGTTAACAGCTACACCAAACGCCGCACCAACGGCATCACAAACCGCGGATTCAAAGGCAGGGACAGCCGGCCCCTGAGTCAGGAAGTCAGACTGAAGTGCTTCAGTGACCGCTTTGATATCCTCGCTCGTAATGTTCTGGCGCCCGTATGGGATCATAGTTAAATCTTCCCGATTCTATCCCGGTTATGCTCAATCCAATGCTGAAGCTCAGCATCGGTCATCCACTCTGAGTTATTATCACTTGAATAGGTAAAGCCTTCGGGTACCAGCTTGCCGTCTTTTATACGCTCAGGGCAATGGTCCCAACCGTTGATACTCGGCAGAATTTTAAAATGTTCGTCGTACTCGTAAGTGTGGAACGAATCCTCACTGCCAATCATCTGCTCATGCAGCTTTTCGCCCGGGCGGATACCTACGACCTTCTGTTCGGCTTCCGGGGCCACAACACGCGCAAGATCCGTTACCTTCATCGACGGAATTTTCTTCACGTAGATTTCACCGCCGACCATGTCTTCAAAAGCATGCCAGACCAGTTTCACGGCATCCTCTAGTGAGATCATAAAGCGTGTCATTCGATCATCAGTAATCGGTAACACACCCGACTCCTTAATCGACTGAAAGAACGGAATCACAGACCCGCGCGAGCCCATCACATTGCCGTAGCGCACGACCGAGAAGTTGGTGCCATGCTCGCCCGAATACGCATTACCCGACACAAACAACTTATCCGAGGCGAGCTTAGTCGCACCATAGAGATTGACCGGAGAACTGGCCTTATCCGTAGAAAGCGCCACACAGCTTTCGATACCGTGATCGATACAGGCATCAATCACATTCATCGCGCCATTGATGTTAGTTTTTACGCACTCGAACGGGTTGTACTCAGCGATCGGAACGATCTTAGTCGCCGCAGCATGCACCACATAATCAACGCCATCTAAGGCTCGATACAAACGGTCTTTATCTCGTACATCGCCAATGAAGAAACGAACCCTGGGATCACCCTCGAAGAGCTTCGCCATCTCCCACTGCTTCATCTCATCACGAGAAAACACAATGATCCGGCGCGGGTTGTACTTCTCAAGCGTCATCGGAACAAAAGCATGGCCAAATGACCCAGTGCCACCCGTGACCAGAATGCTTTTCCCATCGAACATAGTCAAACTCCTGACGCTTTAAATCATATCCATGAGATTCAGCAATCAGTGTGCCATGTCTATCGGATTACTGGCAGGCGCGCCTTACGAGCTTCCAGGGCATCTCAGTACACAGGTTGAGGTTGTAGGCTTTAAGCTCTTTGATGATGTCCAGCATGTCCCGCCGGATCGTGCCCTGGGTCTTCTGGAGGCGTAGTACTACCCATTGTTTCTGGTCTGAACGTAACTTGTTCCAACTGTAGAGAGACAACTCAAGTAGATTTCGGTCTAACCCTCGTTCGTTAGGCGCAAGCGACGTAACCCGATCGAAGCGAGCCTGAATCGATTCCGCTGAACGGTTAAGAAGGTACTCCGCATCAAACGCCCCCAGATGGTAATAAGGCCAAAGGGGCCTACCTTCCATCGCCCGCTCGTAAAGTGCGAGCACTCTTTCAAGAAGCGCCTCACGTTCAGCATCCAATGGAAGCGTCACAGCGTAAGCTCGTAAATAAGAAGCGTAAGAAGCAGCAGCATCAGAGTGCCAGGGGGCGAGAGTCAACGCAGATTCAAAATACGGACTGGTTCCGGAGTCCGTGTCCGAGGCTTTACCTAACTCAGTCAGCAAAGAAACCAACGCTAAGTAGGCCGCGAATAAAGCGGGCAATAAAATAAGCCACCAATAGCGAGAAATAACACCCGCTACTCGTGACCCACCTATCAAGTTACGCCCCATTACCCCTGAACAGACTTCGATGAATATCCGTAAACATCGTAGTAGCCCGCATAGGAATCAGCGTATTTGGCTTCGCGATCAATATTCACCTGATTCAACACCACGCCCAGCACGCGGGCATTATTGTTATCAAGCTTACTCAAGCCATCCTGCGCGAGCTTGTCTTTCGTCGCATCCGCCTTAACGACATAGACAACGCCATCTACCAGAGTCGACAGGTACAAGGCATCGCTCACGGCCTGCATAGGCGCAGAGTCAATAATAATGCGCTGATAACGCCCACGGAGTGTATCGAGGATGTCACGGAAATTCTTCGAACCCAGCAACTCAAGCGGGTTAGGTGGAATCGGTCCGGCTGAAATCACATCAATACCCAGCTCTGGGCGCGACTGAATACATTCATCCAACATATCCGGGTAAGCAACCGCGTTAGACAGACCCGGAACATGCGGAGCCAACCCTAACTTCTTCGCAACCGACGGACGACGCATATCGCAGTCAATCAATAGAGTCTTTTCCATCTGCCCAAAAGCTTCAGCAATATTCGTCGAGGTGGTCGTTTTGCCTTCGCTCGGCACCGATGAGGTCACCAGAATAACCGACGCAGGCTGCTCCATACTTGCTAGCGTCAGCCCCGTACGTAAGGTACGAACAGATTCCCTGAAGCCATCCATCCCTTCGCCGACAAACGCCCGTACCATCTGCTCTGCATCACCCGCATCCTGCTTTTTACCTACCAGAGGCAACAGTCCAAGCATAGGTACATCAAGCTTACGCTCAACATCGTCCAGATTCTTGATGGTTGAATCGAGAATATCCAGTAAGAAAGCCAGTGCGACACCGAACATACCGCTGACTACGAGAGCCAACAGAACAATTAATTTTTTGTTCGGCTTGATCGGTTCCACAGGTTTAATGGCCGGGTCCACCACACGGGCGTTCGCCGTTTGCAGGTCTCCGGTTGCACTTGTCTCACTGACGCGATTAAAGAAAGCCTCGTACAGCTGACGGTTAGTCCGCACCTCGCGCTGATATTCACTCAGAGTAAATTCAGTTCTATTCAAGTTACGCACATCGGACTTAGAGTTTCTTAGTGCTTTCTCAAGAGAGTTTTCTTTGCTTTGAGCAACCAGGTAGTTGCTTTCAATCGACGTCGCGATCCGCTTCATCTGCGTTAAAACAGACTCACGAACCGCCTCGAGATCAGATTCCGCAGCGATCATCTTAGGATGAAGCGGACCATAGCGCTTTTTCAGTTCAGAAACTTTCAGTTCGGCCTGAGTTTCTGCATCACGCAGATTAACGACAACGGGGTTACTGATGATACTTGGCAGACTCGATAAGTTATCGTAATTCAGTGCACCTAATGACTGCAGCTGTTCATAAGTTCCCTGAAGCTCCAACCTGCGGGCACGAGCCTCAACTAAGGCTTCCGTTATCTGGTCAATTTCTTTGGCAACCAGCGTATCGACACCCTCGACATCAACCAGATCGTTGTCTTCACGATATTGCTGTAGCTTACGTTCAGATGCTTCAAGCTTAGCCTTCAAGCCACCCAGACGGTCACTCAGCCAGCCTGCTGCCTGCTGCGTAACTTCTACTTTTGCGTCAAGCTGACTTTCAATAAATTGTTGCGCCATGGCATTTGCGGCCACACGCGCCATTTCAGCAGACTCACTGTCTACGGAAACCTTTACCAGCTGAGTTTTACGTACCGGCGAAATTGACACTGCTTCCCAGAAGGTATCGACCGTTTCAGCCAATATCTCTTCTTCTGTCAGCGGCTCTGCCTCCCCCAAAATCATTTCTTTAATAGAGAAGGACTTTTTGTTGGCAGGGTGAGCAGGGTTAAACTCTGGATTATCGATCAGCCCTAGTTCAAGAACCGTACGCTTAGCCAGCTCTCGGGACTTAAGAATCTCAAACTGAGTTTGATAATACTCATCTGAGGCAGAACCAAGCCCGTAAACTTCCTCAATAGAAAGTACTTTAGCTTCTTCAGCTTCAATAAGAATCGTCGCAGTTGCGCGGTATACAGGAGTTATTGCAAGAGCAACAAGCACCGCAATCACAGTAATAATAGCGCTGAACAGAATAATTTTTTTCAGCTGTCGGCGAATCACCTGCCAATAATGAGAGAGATCAATGACCTCAACGGCTGCATGATTATTCATACCTGCACTCTTCATCTGGTTATCCATACAATTCTACTTAGAAGAAGCCCTGCTCAATGGTAATCACATCGCCTGGTCGCACGACATCGGCAAGTTTCGCTTTCTCTTTCTGGATTGACTGAGTCACTACCTCATCAGCCGCTTTATCTCGAACCACATAAATGCGGTTTTTAGATGCACGTTCCGTCAAGCCGCCAGCGATAGATATAGCCCGCTCTACCGTAAGGCCAGGATGGAAAGAATAACTACCCGGTTTTTCGACTTCCCCGGTGACGTAAAAAGGCCGGTACTCCATGATGGAGACAGACACACTAGGGTCAACAAGATACGGGCCTTTGAGTTTCTCCAACAATTTCAACTCGAGCTGCTTCGGGCTCAAGCCCTCAACATCGACATCACCCAGCAAGGGATAGGAGATCGTGCCCGACAAACCAATACGTAACTCAAGGCTCAGATCGGGCTCATCGTAGACACTGATAGAAATCAGGTCACCAGCACCCAGGCGGTAAGCATTTTCATTAGCGAAAGATGGGAGGGAAATTGCAATCAGAAGCAGGCCAAAAAAGCGCAGCATGGAGGTACTCTTTGTTATTACATCAGAGGAGGCTCGGGGCTATGTCCGCCCCGAACAAGCGATTGATCTATCAGATCGCCAGTACAACACCCAGAGTGACAACTTGCTGGTCGTAGTCCAGGCCAGCGGTCGAAGAATCACGCTCTGCCTGTTTCAGGCTGCCATATACATCGAGTGACGTAGTCGGCGAATAGGTACCCTTCAGACCATAAGTAAGAGTGTCATCTTCACGATCGTCTGCTTCATTATAGTAGGTATCGCTCGCAAGAGAGACGTCAGCAGTCAGAGCAAAAAATTCTGAGAACTCATGCTCCCAACTAACCATCGAGTACTTGCTGTCGATATAGTTACCTACACTGCTCGCTTCGTTCGATGCCTGAGAAGTGAACACCGTAATCGTTGAGTAGGTACGTGGCGTCCAGATGCCCTGCACTTCCCAACTCAGAGCCGTATCAGAATCAACGTCGTCTGAATCGAAGTTACGTTGCGCAGCACCCACTTTGGCACTACCACTCAGCTTACCTGTGAGATCGTAAGACATACCCACCAGCGCTTTGGTCAGGCTACCTTCACGACCTTCGGTGATGATGTTGTCTTCGTTGTAGTCAATATTTGCTGTGCTCAAATCAATCAGGAAGTTGCTTCGATCACTCACGTAAATCGCCGTATCAACACTCAAGGTCGTTTTGACGTGGTCACGGTTAGCAGTGGCGGCTACGTTCAGGTTGTTCTGATATTCTTTTTCATAACGGTTCAGACCAAAGGTCATGTTGAACAGCGCATTGGCGCTACCGTATGTGAAAGCAGCATCCCAGATGTTTTCGTCGTATTCATCAGGGTCTTTGATCTCAAGAGCTGCCGAACCCTCGGTAGTACCCGCACCACGAGCATCGTGCAGAGAGTTCACCTGTGCACTCAATGCCAGAGCATGGCGAGAAGTCATTTCGAAATCAGCGCCAACATTGATACGAGTATCCGTATAGTTGTCGTCTTCATCAGCCGAGTACGTACCTTTCTCGGCAGCAAAGCCTAATGCCAGCTGAGTCTGCCCCAGATCTGCCGCAATGGCGATTGCAGGTGACAAACGGGTCACGGTTGACGATTCCTGAGTTTCTTCAGGTTGCAGGTAAACGTTGTCATTATCTTCTACTGACAACTCAACTGACGGCAGCAATGTAATACCACTATCGAGTAGAATGCCCTGCGGCTCAACTGCCTGTGCGCCAAAGCTGGCGGCCATTACAGCAACACTGAGCGGTATTTTTACAGACTTCATAGTATTCCCCTTAAAAATCAAGACTCTGCACAGGCAAAGCCTCAGTATCCATTTGCCATCCATTCGCCAGATTGCGAGCAAATCAGGCCGGTTTAGTTCTCGACCAGACAAACCTTACTGACAAGTACCCCAATGCTCCTGTCAGTAGCCCCAATGATCCGAATGCAAGATCAAGCAACTCAAAACGCCGTGAGGCCAGAACGTACTGGAGGCCTTCATCCAGCGATAAGGCTGCTGCCAGCACGCAGCAAACGCCAATGGTACGCGTAATTGGCGCTAAATCTAACACCCGTTCCGACGCAAAACAAGCCAATACGGCCAAGATGGCCGACAATGTAAAATGCATGCTTTTGTCGCCACCGAGCCAGGCTTCCAGCCCGTGTATCTGCGTTAAGCCAATCTCAGCCGACTTGCACGCACTTAACACGATCAATCCGATGGCATAGACCAGAAACAACACGGCTGGCCACCGCTGCGCTTCTGCTTTCATTATCTAGTGAACGTGTTTCCCGACAAACCCTTTAAAGAAGGTCAGCACGACAATTTTCACATCCATCCACAACGACCAGTTACGGATATAATCCAGGTCGTACTCAACACGCCCTTCCATCTTATCCAGCGTATCTGTTTCGCCGCGATAACCGTTGATTTGTGCCCAGCCGGTAATACCAGGTTTCACTTTGTGGCGCAGCATGTAGTACGGAATCAGTTTCCGATACTCTTCGTTGTGCGCAACCGCGTGAGGCCGAGGGCCAACCACCGACATACTACCCTGCAAAACATTAATAAATTGTGGCAGTTCATCCAGCGACGTCTTGCGGATAAAGGCACCAACTGGGGTAATACGCGCATCGCCTTTGGTCGCCTGCATCACCTTATCGCCGTTATCCATGGTCGTCATACTACGGAATTTCCAGACCTCAATCCGACGACCATCCAGTCCATAACGAATCTGTTTAAAGACAACCGGCCCTTTAGAAGTGAACTTCACAGCCCCAGCAATAACCAGCATAGGAATAGCTATCACAGTAAGCACAGCCAACGAAAAGACAATATCGAACATCCGCTTAAGAACGTCATTGATGCCAAAGATAGGCGAGTCATACACGCTCAGCGTCTGCATGTGGCCAACCTCGCTCAGGCGGGCATGCAGCAGATTGTACGTAAAGAAATCAGGAATAAGGTGAACAGATGCCGTTGTGTCACCGCATTTTTCCAGAATCTCAGCAATGCGTACCTGGGCTTTCAGCGGCAGAGCGATAAAGATCACTTCAAACTTACCCGACTGAGTGAGATGAATCAGTTCGTCGATGGTTCCCATCAGCTCGACATCATCGTATTCAGCCATGATCCGTTCATCACAACGATCATCAAAGAAGCCCCAGAACTGATAGCCAAGCTCTGGGCTCCGATCAATCTGCCTGCGCATTTCGATAGCGGCTTCATTCACACCGACAATGGCAACCCGGCGAGTGTTATAACCGCGCAACCGGATCTCTTTGAGAAAAAGCCTGAAAATCAGACGCCAGGTACTCAGAAAAACTAAAGCACCTACCATCCAGGTCCCCATGACGAGGCGAGAAAAATCCTCCGAGACCTTGGCAAAGAACGCCAGGACAATAAGACCAGTGGCAACCAGCACCCAGGCAGACGAAGTCACTGTGATCATACGAAGCGCCGTCGCAGCGCGCCAGGAGCGGTAAACCTCCAGAGACTCAGCCACGAGAAGATAGCTCATTGAAGCAATAAGGCCCGCTGTCAGGTAGCCAACGTGCGGAGTAATCTCGTAGCCAATCACACAGACGAACAGGGTCATCAGAATGATGGACAGGTCGATTACGCGATAAAGAACACCGAAAGAGTTCTCATTCGAGCGGATGAGTCCTTGTTTCGTCATAACTACCTCTGACTACGAATTCCCTTTTTTGCGCCACATAGTGATTCGTGACGTAACTTTATGTGAATTATGTGACGGGGGTCCGAAAGTGTCCATCCCCCGTATGGGTAAAGTTACCGTCAGGCGAGTGACAATCGTTCTATTCGTACGATTCGTGAACGACTTTGTCGCAATTGCACAATTTTCAGACGACGCAGATTAAAGGCATTCCATGACAAAAAAATGAATTGTCACGGAATAACTACTTGAGAATCAGTAAATTGGCGCTGAATCTTACTCCTCAGCGCGGCTTTCGCCTCATCATCACCATGAACAATGCGTACAGTTTTGGGGCGGTAGCGCATACGCTTAATAAAGTTCAGCAAATCCTTCTGGTCCGCATGAGCACTGTACCCAGACAAGGTATACACACCCGCCCGAATGTCTGTTTTCTCGCCGTCCAGGTAGACATACCCACCTCGCGGGCCATACTTCTGAATGTCCCTGCCCGGTGTCCCCTGAGCCTGATACCCCACAAACACAACATCAGTGCGTTTATCGGGTAACAAAGCCTTCAGGTAGTTCATCATCCGTCCACCTGCGCACATGCCACTTGCGGCAATCACAATCGCTGGCTTTCCCGTGTTGGCCAGATATTCGACGGTCTGAACATGCTCCCGGTGAGATTCGATGGTCGTCAGCTGCTCAAACGACAAAGGATGGCGGCCAGACCGAAGACGCTGCCTTGCCTCGGCATCCCATAGCTTCTTTAACGAACGATAGTGTGCCGTGAATTCAGCAGCTAATGGAGAATCGACAATGATATCGAGTGACTCCCACAGGGCTGCTTGCTCATCATTTGTCGACTTGTGCGTTGCCCGGTGAATGATCTCCTCGATCTCATACAGCAGCTCCTGCGTGCGCCCAATCGAAAATGCCGGAATCAGAACCGTCCCCCGATTCTTGAGGCAGCGCTCGATCGTCTTCTGCAAACGTTGTCGACGGGTTCTCCTGCCCTCGTGGCACTTATCACCGTAAGTACTCTCAATCACCAGATCATCGCAACGATACGGCGACTTAGGCGCGGGCAGTAGTGGCGAATACGGCGCCCCGAGATCCCCCGAAAACACGACACGTTTTGAGCCACGTAACTTCTCACCCACAGCGCATTCAACATACGCAGAACCAAGAATATGCCCTGCGCGCTGAAACTTGAGTTGCAGCGCAGGGATAGAAGCAGGAACAAACCACTCCTTGAACGGCACAGCAATCAACTGCTTATCCAGCAAACGCAAGAAATTATTAATCAGAGACTCGTCACGGGTAACACCGACTTTCAGAGCATCTTCCAACACCAGGGGCAACAATTGAGCTGTTGCTTCAGTGGCGTAGATAGGGCCAGAAAAACCCGCCGCCATCAGATAAGGAATACGCCCGACGTGATCAATGTGACAGTGAGTGACGACTAACGCCCTAACCCTCGATATATCGAAATCGATGGGCGACTCGCCCCTGGCCAGACCTTCAGAAATGGCCTCGCCCTCAGCACCCTGAAACATACCGCAATCAATAAGAATGGCATCGCCCGAATCCAGCGTCAGCCGGTGGCAAGAACCCGTGACGCCATCAACCGCGCCATGGTGAGAGATTTTGTACATATATCTTCCTTGATATGTGTTTTTGTTGAGGTCGGGCGACCTTTATAAATCTGTGGGAGCGAATCAGCCAGCCTACTACACCCTGTGGGAAATGAGATGGACCCGTCCCCCTTGTGCCATGATGAGATTGCACAACATCAAACCGGCATCGAAGAAAGAGGGTCCACCTATGAGCAAGTTT